>CAWETC010000044.1:0-154340 GCA_963811915.1 uncultured Alphaproteobacteria bacterium | reverse complement strand
CTTTATATGTTGGAGCATGATCTTTTCGGAAAACCGGTTACCTCTTTTCCGGATCATCCCCCTTAACGGCCGATGATCATGGCGCCAGACTTTGGGCACCAGCACCGCCAGGGCGACATGGATCACCCGGAAGGCCACGATCGCCGCCATGCAGACGAAATGGACGTAAAGCGCGACGTAATAGCCGCCGAATACGCGTAGTTATTGATGCACCGGCTTCCAGATCGACAAACCCGACAGCACGATGAGAACGCCGACAACGATGATGCCGGTATCGAGCAGCTCTATACTTGATTGTATTTGGTGAGATCGTCATGCGACAGTTTGCCGGTCAGCGCGGCCTTGGTATCGGCGATCACGCCGGTCGGCGAGATCGGCAGCAGCTTTTTGGAGAAGCGCCCGGTCGCAAGACCCAGCGTCAGATAGACCCGGCCATTGACCATCAGCAGCCACATCGCCGCGAAATACCAGAGCAGGGCACCGCCGAGGCAGCCGCCCAGCGTAATCGAGTGTGAAAAGGTGAAAATGAACAGCCCCGAGGCGTCTCAGATCTGCATCCCGACATGATGATCAGGACGATCGCCACCGCATTGTTCCAGTGCACGATTGGACCCACGCCGGCTGAATGACTTTCCCTGTGGCAGGCACGGCATGCTCGTCGCCGACGGTTAGCTGGACATGGCGGTTCCATCTTTGAAAGTGGATAGCCTCTATACGCCATATACGTCGGAAATCGGCACTTCGTTACTATGACGTCTTTCAGTTCGATTTAAGTCGAGCCGTTAGGCGTCACAAAAAAGCTAGCCGGGTGCCCCGGCTCGCCGCACACATCCCAGTGGGGACTGAGATCAGGAGACGCGATCGTTACGACGGCATCAGGACGGATCGACCACATGGATCACGCCGTTCGACTGATTGACGTTCGGGATCGTGACGGTCGAAGAACCGCCCTTGGCGTCGATGATCATCACCTTGCCCCGGCCTTCACGGTCAGTTCTTCACCCTGGACGGTTTTGAGCTTCTTGCCGTCGGTCAGGTCGGAGGCCTCGAGCCTGCCCGGCACTACGTGATAGGTCAGGATCTTGGTCAGCGTCGCCTTGTTCTCGGGCTTCACCAGGGTATCGACGGTGCCGGCCGGCAGCTTGCCGAACGCGGCATTGGTCGGCGCGAAAACCGTGAACGGGCCCTTGCCTTCCAGGGTGTCGACGAGGCCGGCGGCCTTCACCGCGGCGACCAGGGTGGTGTGGTCCTTGGAGTTGACGGCATTCTGGATGATGTTCTTGGAGGGGAACATCGCGGCGCCGCCGACCATCACGGTCTTCTCTTGTCGCGCGCTGACCGGCACAACAACGGCGGCGGTCAGGGCCAGCACGCTGAAGGCGACGGCGGACAAAAATGCGATACGCTTGGACATGGAGACGTCTCCCGGTTGAGTGAGTGGCCGGCGGATTTCCGCCGGCGATGAGGGCTCAACAGCGACGCGGCCGATTGATTGGGCCGACTGCGTCGCCGTTGGCCCGAGTTACGGGAGGTTTCAGGCCGGTTTCAGGGAATAAATTTTCAGGGGTTTGAAACTTTTCTTCCGGTAATGGCCGTGTGTGACGCTCTATGCGCTAACGACGCGTGTCGTTGCGCGGGGACGCGATCGTCGGAAGCCCTAGCTCCCGGCTGGCAGGCGTCTGAATAAAGCCCGCGGTTCCAGGTCGGGCTGATCAGGATCTCGTTCATGCAGACGCGCGGCGGCATGCTGGCAACGAAGGCGATGGTGCGGCCGCATATCTTCGGGTTGCAGCATCTTGGCCTGCTCCTGTTCCGACGGAACTACCGGCCGCATTTTCAGGATTGGCGTAGCGACCTCACCGGGCGACAGGCAGCACGCCCGCAAGCCATTGACGCATTCATCCATGTTGAACGAATGAGTCAGCGCCAGCACCGCGTGCTTGGTGGTGGTGTAGGCCGGGCCGGGCATTTTCGACACGTGCCGGCCGGCCCACGATGCGACGTTGATGATGCAGCCGTCCTTCTGCGCCCGCATCGCCGGCAGCACCGCCCGCATGCAATACAACACGCCGTTGAGATTGATCTCGACCAGCCGGTCCCAGCCTTCCAGTTCCATATCGGCCCAGCTGCGTTTCTGCACGTTGATTCCGGCGCTATTGACCAGAAGATCGATCCGGCCATGTGTTGCGAGAATCTGCTCCGCGGCCTTGTTGACGTCGGCGGCGTGGCTGACGTCGAGCGCGATCGCCTCGGCCGTGCCGCCGCGGGTAATCTTCGCGACCACGGCGTCCAGGGCCTCCTTGCGGCGCCCCGAAACCACCACGGTCCAGCCATCGGCGGCGAGCGCTTCCGCGCCGGCCTCGCCAATGCCGCTGCCGCCACCGGTGACCCAGGCCACGCGTTTCCCGTTATTTGACATGCAAACTGTCTCCGTTGCTTTGTGAAGGGCCTCTTTGCTATTGAAACCCCTCGATTATATGGCCTACAGGGCCGCACCCGCCCACCGGAATGATGCATGAACGCGACCGACAAGACCATTGTGAACGCCAACCTGTTTTCCCGCCTGTTCGACGGCGTCGACGACCTCAACCGGCTCGCGATCGAAACCATCGACGGGCAGCACATCAGCTACGGCGCGTTGGTGGCCCGCGCCGGCCAGATGGCGAATGTGTTGGTGAATAGCGGCGTCAAGCCCGGCGATCGCGTCGCCGCCCAAACCGAAAAATCGGTGCCGGGTCTGGTGCTGTACCTCGCCACCGTACGGGCCGGCGCGGTCTATCTGCCACTCAACACCGCCTATACGCTGAACGAGCTGGAATATTTCATCACCGACGCCGAGCCTGCGCTGGTGGTATGCGATCCCTCGAAGGCGCAAGGCATCGGTGCGATCGCGGCGAAAGTGGGTGCCAAGGTCGAAACGCTGGGCGCCGACGGCAAGGGATCGCTGACCGATGCGGCAGCCAAAGCGAGGCCCGAATTCGCAACCGTGGCGCGCGCGGACGATGACCTCGCTGCTATTCTCTATACGTCGGGCACCACCGGGCGCTCCAAGGGCGCGATGCTGACGCACGACAATCTCGCGTCGAATTCGCTGAGCCTGGTCGACTACTGGCGCTTCACCGACAAGGACGTGCTGATTCACGCGCTGCCGATCTATCATACCCACGGCCTGTTCGTGGCCAGCAACGTCACGCTGTTCGCCCGTGCCTCGATGATCTTCCTGCCCAAGTTCGATCCCGAACTGATCATCAAGCTGATGGCGCGTGCCACCGTGCTGATGGGGGTGCCGACCTTCTACACCAGGCTGCTGCAAAGCCCGTCGCTGACCCATGAAGCCACCAAGCACATGCGCCTGTTTATTTCCGGCTCGGCGCCGCTACTGGCCGACACTCACCGCGAATGGGCCGCGCGCACCGGTCATGCCGTGCTCGAACGCTACGGCATGACCGAGACCAACATGAACACGTCCAATCCGTATGACGGCGATCGCGTCGCCGGCGCGGTCGGCCTGCCGCTGCCCGGCGTCTTCGTGCGCGTCACCGATCCTGAAACCGGCCAGGAGCTGGCGCGCGACACCGTCGGGATGATCGAGGTCAAGGGCTCCAACGTCTTCAAGGGCTATTGGCGGATGCCGGAAAAGACCAAGGCCGAATTCCGCGACGACGGCTTTTTCATCACCGGCGATCTCGGCAAGATCGACGCCAAAGGCTATGTGCACATTCTCGGCCGCGGCAAGGATCTTGTGATCTCCGGCGGCTTCAACGTGTATCCGAAGGAAATCGAAAGCGAGATCGACGCCATGCCCGGCGTGATCGAATCCGCCGTGATCGGCGTGCCGCATGCCGATTTCGGCGAGGGCGTCACCGCCGTCGTGGTCTGCGACAAGGGCGCCGAGGTCGATGAAACCTCGGTGCTGAAGGCACTCGACGGACGGCTGGCGAAATTCAAGATGCCGAAGCGGGTGTTCATGGTCGACGAACTGCCACGCAATGCGATGGGCAAGGTGCAGAAGAATATTCTGCGCGACACCTATGCAAAAATTTACGCGAAGTGATGCGAGCAGTGCGTCTTCGCGCGCTCTTTACGGTCTAAGCTCGTCATGCCCGGCCCTGTACCGGGCATCCACGTCTTACTGCACTTAAATCAAGAAAGACGTGGATAGCCGGAAGCGGAAGCAACGCCGTCTTTAGGACGGCTAGACCCGGCTATAACGAAAAAGCGAATCGTTTTCAGGCGATTAGAACGAACCTGAAAATGCTGAATGCTTTTTGGGTCGGACTCTCAGGATGAATTCTGCCTCTCATAAAAAGCTGATCACAAACCGGCCGCCGACAATGAAGAGATAGCTGCCGAACGCCAATTCCAGCGTGCGCTTGGACATCGCATGCGCCGCTCTCACCCCGAGCGGCGCGGTCAGCAGGCTGGTTGGCATCACGAGCACGGCGCCGATCAGCGACACGTAACCGATCGCAAACGGCAATTGCAACGCCGCGACCCCGGGATATTGCGCCGCCGCGGGCCAGCCGGCATAGACATAACCGAGTGTGCCCGGGATCGAGATCAGCACCGCCAGCGCCGACGAGGTCGCAATTCCCTGATGAATCGGCCGACCGTAGAACGTCATCAGCAGATTGGAGAATAATCCGCCGCCAACGCCCATCAGCGTTGAAAGAATCCCGATACCGAGGCCGTAGATACGCATCAGCGGTCCCTTGGGGAAGTCGTCGCCGAACTTCCAGGTCTCGCGCCCCAGCACCAGGCGCGCCGCGGCCGACCATGCCACCATCACGAACACGATCTTGAACAGTCGTTCCGGCGCGTAGCGCGCGATCACGCTGCCGGCGACGACGCCGATCAGCACCGGCAGCCACCATTGGCGCAGGATTTTCGTATCCACCGCGCCACGGGCGTAATGGGCACGAAAGGACCGGATCGAGGTTGGGATGATGATGGCGAGCGAGGTGCCGACGCACAGCGGCATTCGCACTTCGAGCGGCACGCTGGCGAGCCGAAAACATTCGTAAAATACCGGCACCAGAATAGCGCCACCGCCGATCCCGAACACGCCGGCGAGAAACCCCGACAGCGCCCCCATCGCCACCAGCAGGAACGCGAGTTCAAGCAGCTCGGAGACGTTTAACCCTGCAACCATCGTCCCCCGCCTTCTTCAAGCCTCTGTTTGACCGTCAACAGACTGGCCATGAATTGGGCTTCATCGGAGTCAGCCATCAGCGTCGGGCAGCACTGTCAATACCCGCCAATGCAAGGCTCATCTGAAACTATGAACCTGCGTTCGCAAATGATGATTTCGCCGTTGCGCTCGCTGTTTCGAGTTCGTAAATAGAATTCGTCTATCGCGATCCCCGAAGGGCCCCTGCGAAGGCCCGCCAACCGTCAAAGCCGCCGATGACCGCCAGGATCGAACGACCGCTTTCACCACACTTGCAGACCTATCGCTGGACCCTGACGATGGCGCTGTCCATCGTCCACCGCGCCACCGGCCTAGCGCTGTATTTTGGTACCTTGCTGCTGGCCTGGTGGCTGATATCAGCGGCCTCGGGGCCAACCGCCTATGCCAATGTGCAGGCCTTTACCTCGAGCTTCCTCGGCCGGCTGATCGTATTCGGCTATACGTGGGCGCTGCTGCACCATCTGTTCAGCGGCCTTCGGCATTTTGTCTGGGATCTTGGCTACGGCTTCAAGGCCAGCGAGCGCGAGGGCCTGACCTGGGCTGCGCTGATCGCCGGCATCGCGGCGACGGTGTTGCTTTGGGTCGTCGCCTACGCGATCGGAGGCGGTCGATGACTGAACCCAATAGCCAAGCCGCGAAATCGATGCGCACCCCGCTCTCGCGCGTCCGCAATCTTGGCGCCTCGCATTCGGGCACCTCCGACTTCTGGCGTCAACGCCTCACCGCGGTCGCGATGGTGCTGCTGATCCTGCCTGTTATCATCGTCCTGATGATGCTGCTCGGCCGTAACCAGGCTGGCGCGGCGCAGATTCTCGGCTCGCCGCCGGTGGCGATCATCCTGCTGCTGTTCATCATCGCCAGCGCCTGGCACATGAAGATCGGCATGCAGGTGGTAATCGAAGACTACGTGCATGGCGAGAAGGTCAAGCTCGCCGCCATCATGGCCAACAATTTCTTCTCGGTCGCGGTGGCGTTGGCTTCGATCTACGCCATTCTCAAACTGTCATCTGGAGTTTAGCGCATGGCCGCTGATGGCAATGGCAAGGCTGCAAACGGCAGTGGCGGTCCCGCCACCAACGGCCATGCCTATCCGATTGAAGACCACACCTATGACGTCGTCGTCGTCGGCGCCGGCGGCGCCGGCCTGCGCGCAGTGGTCGGCTGCAGCGAAGCCGGACTGCGTACCGCCTGCATCACCAAGGTGTTTCCGACCCGCTCGCACACCGTTGCGGCCCAGGGCGGCATTTCCGCCTCGCTCGGCAACATGCATCCCGACGACTGGCGCTGGCACATGTACGACACCGTCAAGGGGTCGGACTGGCTCGGCGACCAGGACGCCATCGAATACATGGTGCGCAACGCGCCCGAGGCGGTCTACGAACTCGAGCATTGGGGCGTGCCGTTCTCGCGCACCGAAGACGGCAAGATCTATCAGCGGCCGTTCGGCGGCATGACGCTGGACTACGGCAAGGGCCAGGCGCAGCGCACCTGCGCCGCCGCCGACCGTACCGGCCACGCCATGCTGCACACCATGTACGGCCAGGCGCTGCGCCACTCCGCGGAATTCTACATCGAATTTTTCGCCATCGACCTGATCATGGACGATCAAGGTGTTTGTCGTGGCGTGATCGCGCTGAAACTCGACGACGGCACGCTGCATCGCTTCCGCGCCCAAACCACGATCCTCGCGACCGGCGGCTACGGCCGGGCCTACGCCTCCTGCACCTCGGCCCATACCTGTACCGGTGACGGCGGCGCCATGGCGCTGCGCGCCGGGCTGCCGCTGCAGGACATGGAGTTTGTCCAGTTCCATCCCACCGGTATCTATGGTTCGGGATGCCTCGTCACCGAAGGCGCGCGCGGCGAGGGCGGCTATCTTGTCAATTCGGAGGGTGAGCGCTTCATGGAGCGCTACGCGCCCTCCGCCAAGGACCTCGCCTCCCGCGACGTGGTCTCGCGCGCCATGACCATCGAAATCCGCGAAGGCCGCGGCGTCGGCAAGAAGAAAGATCACATCTTCCTGCACCTCGATCATCTCGATCCCAAGGTGCTGCACGAACGCCTGCCCGGCATCTCCGAATCGGCCAAGATCTTTGCCAATGTTGACGTGACCCGGGAGCCGATCCCGATCCTGCCGACGGTTCACTACAATATGGGCGGCATTCCCACCAATTTTCATGCCGAAGTGCTGACCAAGCGAAACGGCGACGACAACGCGACGGTGCCCGGCCTGATGGCGCTGGGCGAAGCCGCGTGCGTTTCGGTGCATGGCGCCAACCGCCTCGGCTCCAATTCTCTGATCGATCTCGTGGTGTTCGGCCGTGCCGCGGCGCTGCGCTGTGCCGAAAAGCTGACGCCGAACGGCAAGCAGCCGGAACTGCCGGCCGGCTCCGCCGACAAGGCGCTCGGACGGCTCGATCGTTATCGCTACGCCTCTGGCGGCACGCCGACCGCGAAGCTGCGCGACAGCATGCAGCATGTGATGCAGAACAACTGCGCGGTGTTCCGCACCGGCGAGATTCTCGATGAAGGCCAGAACCTGATTCACAAGGTGCATGGCGGCATCGGCGACATTTCGGTCAGCGACCGCTCGCTGATCTGGAACTCTGATCTGATCGAAACGCTCGAATTCGACAATCTGATCGTGCAGGCGGTGGTGACGATGGACTCGGCGGCGAACCGCTCCGAGAGCCGCGGCGCGCATGCCCGCGAGGATTTTCCGACGCGCGACGACAAGAACTGGATGAAGCACACGCTGGCGTGGATCGACGATGGCGGCAAGACGTCGATCGATTATCGCCCGGTGCACGATTACACCATGACCAATGACGTGCAGTACATCCCGCCGAAGGCGCGGGTGTATTGAGGCTAGCTTGTCATGCGCGGGCTTGACTTGCGCATCCACCCTTCTCCGAAGAAGATGGATTGCCGGGTGAAGCTGGCAATGACGAATTGAACCGCAGAGGCAAGCTCAATGGCTGAATTCGCACTTCCAAAAAATTCGAAGATCAGCGGCGGCAAGGCCTGGCCGAAGCCGCCTGCTGCCACCGAAACGCGCGAATTCAAAGTCTATCGCTGGAATCCGGACGACGGCAAAAATCCCAGCGTCGATACGTACTACATCGACACCAACGATTGCGGCCCGATGGTGCTCGATGGCCTGATCTGGATCAAAAATCACATCGACCCCACGCTGACCTTTCGCCGCTCCTGCCGCGAAGGCGTCTGCGGCTCCTGCGCCATGAACATCGACGGCCAGAACACGCTGGCCTGCACCAAGTCGATGCACGACGTGAAGGACGGTGCCGTCAAGATCAATCCGCTGCCGCATCAGCCCGTGGTGAAAGACCTGGTGCCTGACCTGACCAATTTCTATGCGCAATACGCCTCGATCGAACCCTGGCTGAAAACCACCACGCCGACGCCCCAGAAGGAATGGAAGCAGAGCCACGAGGACCGCGAAAAGCTCGACGGACTCTATGAATGCATTCTCTGCGCCTGCTGTTCGACCTCCTGCCCGAGCTATTGGTGGAACAGCGAGCGCTTCCTGGGACCAGCCGCGTTGCTGCAGGCGACCCGATGGGTGAAGGATTTGCGCGACGAGGCCACCGGCGAGCGGCTCGACAATCTCGAGGATCCGTTCCGGCTCTACCGCTGCCACACCATCATGAACTGCGCCAAGGCTTGCCCGAAGAGCCTCAATCCTTCCGAGGCAATCGCCGAGCTCAAGCTGAAGATGGTCGAGCGTCAGATCTGACGCCGGCGCCACCGCCCTACACAACGCATCCCTGCACGACGCCTTGCAACGCGGCCGCGCTCAGAACCCGCCCGGGCTGTCCTGCATGGACCTGAGCTCGTCGACGAGAACCCGTTTATTCTCGCTGTAGTCGATCGGCACCGCGATCAGGTGCAATCCGCCGGCGGAAAACGCCTGCTCCAGCGCCGGAATCAACTCCGACGCAGCCGCGATCCGCCGACCGTGAGCGCCATAGGATGCCGCGTAAGCGACGAAATCAGGATTGCCGAAAGTCAGGCCCCAATCCGCGAATCCATCGACAGCCTGCTTCCACCGGATCATGCCGTAAGCCTCGTCCTCGATGATCAGCACCACGAGATTGAGTTTCATCCGTCGCGCCGTCTCGAGCTCCTGGCTGTTCATCATGAAGCCGCCGTCGCCTGCCACCACCAGCACGCGGCGCTTGGGATGGAGCAGCGCCGCCATCATGCCGGAAGGCAACCCGGCGCCCATCGTGGCCAGCGCGTTGTCCAGCAGAAGCGTGTTGGCGACGTCGGTGCGGTAATTGCGCGCGAACCAGATCTTGTACATGCCATTGTCGAGCGCAACGATTTCATCGGGCGGCATGACCTGCCGGACGTCGTGCACAATGCGTTGCGGCGTCAACGGGAAACGATCCTCCTCCGCCCGATCGGTGATGTGGTCCAGGATGTTCTTGCGCAAGGCAACCCAGTCCGGATTCATTTTCAGCCGGCCCTCCAACTGGCCCGCGAGCAGTTCGAGCCCTCTGGCGACATCACCGATGACTTCGGTCTGGGGAAAATACACCTCTTCGACGGTCGCCGAGGCGAACCCGACGTGGATCACCTGATGCCGATCGCGCGTCATCAGGAACGGTGGCTTCTCGACGGTGTCGTGCCCGATCGTCACGATGAGGTCGGCGCGATCGATCGCTTGATGAACATAATCGCGTTCGCTTAAAGCCGCGGTACCGAGATAGAACTCCGATGCGCCGCCGACCGAACCCTTGCCCATTTGGGTGTTGAAGAAGGGAATGCGGACGCGACGAACGAACTCCGACAGTCCCGGCGCCAATTGCGGCCGGCTTGCGCCGGCCCCGAACATCAACAGCGGAAACCGCGCGGCCAGGATCAATTCGGCGGCGCGCTTGATCGCTTCCGGCGGCGGCACCGGAAGCGCCGCTTCATGGACCGGCACCAACGCGACGTCGCCCGCTTCCTCGGCCGCGACGTCTTCCGGCAACTCGAGATGCACCGGGCCGGGGCGTTCTTCGACAGCGATCCGGAATGCGTTGCGGACCAGGGTCGGAATACTCGATGCACTCACAATCTGCTGTGACTGCTTCGTCAGGGGCCGCATCGCCGCGACGACATCGACAATCTGAAAATGGGCCTGCCGGCTCTGCCGGATCGCCTTCTGACCGGTGATCAGCACCATCGGCATGGCGCCAAGAAATCCATAGGCGGCCGCAGTGACGAAGTTAAGCGCGCCGGGACCAAGCGTGCTGAGCGCGACCCCGGGCTTGCCGGTGAGCCGCCCGTAGGTGGCGGCCAGAAAGGCCGCGGGCTGCTCATGACGGGTGACCACCAGCTCGATCGAAGACCGGCGAAGACTTTCAATGACGGCGAGGTTCTCCTCGCCGGGTACCCCGAAGATTCGATCAACACCCTCATTCTCCAGCGCCGCAACGAGAAGATCTGATCCCTTCATTTCGCATCCCTTCTGTAAATCCGCGTGCCGAGCCGTCAGTATGGAGGTGCCTTGCGCGATCGCTGCAGCCGAGCGGCTTCGACCCACCATGCCAGATCGTCCGCGAAGCGTGGAAACTCTGCTTCGAGATGTTTTCGACCCTCTGATGTCGGCGTGCCATCGGCCGCCAGCGCCCGTGCAATGCCACCGACGGCGAGGGTACTCGATATGACGACCATGCCCATCTCCGAAAGCGTACCGTGCCAGGCGGTCGCTGCCCGCGCGCCTGAGAGCCGTCCCGCCGAATAGCTGGCGATGGCGGCCGGACGCCAGAACCATTCCTCGAGAAAGTGATCGGTGAGGTTCTTCAGTCCCGGCTGGACCCCCCAATTATATTCACCGGTGATGAAGACAAATCCATCGGCGCCGCGGATCTTGCCGGCAAGCTGTTCCAACGGGGCGGGAGCCGTGCCACGAGGATATTCCTTGTACATCCGCTCCAGTATCGGCAGACCGACCGACTTGGCGTCGATGAGCTCAACGTCGGCACCGCGCCCGGAAAGTTCGGAAACGACATAATGGGCCAGACGAATTCCCATCCGGTCGAAACGATAGGAGCCGTAGAAAACGAGGATGCGGTCGGCCATTGCGTCGGTACCTCAAAATCGTTGCGAACAGAGCCGCGGAAACGGCGTAAGGGTCGGCGTGGTGACTTGGTCTTCGGCACTTTCGGCCTCATTTTCGGGCTTTTTTGCCGGAGCGCCACGCAGCCGGGGCCGTCGCAGGCGAGTCCGTCGTTGGAGTTGCCCGCAAAGTCAGCTATGCATGCCGCCGCTTTCCCCAAGCCCATACGAGGATCTTTTGACGACTTCGAGACTGCCTCCGGGCGTCGCCGCCAATGATCCGGTGCCGCCGGCCTTTGGCGCATTCGCGCCGACCCGTGCGCAAGCCGCCATCATCTCGCTGGCGCAACGCACACGGCTGAAACGCGGCGCATTCCGCCCGATGTTGTCGCGGCTGATCAACCTGTTGCGCGCGGGCCCGGTCGATGTCCCGTATCAGGGCGCGTCGTTTCGATTCTATCATCAGGCCAGCGCCACCGAGCGCGGCGCGCTGTTCAATCCCGACTACAATCTTGAAGAGCTCGATTTTCTGCGGGCGCACACGCCGCCCGGCGGGGTGTTCGTTGACGTCGGCGCCAATGTCGGCACCTATGCCATGGTGCTGGCCCGTCATGTCGGCGCTGGCGGCGTCGTGATCGCGATCGAGCCCCATCCCGTCACCCATGCGCGGCTTGCGTTCAATCGCGCCGCGTCCGGCTTCGCCTGGGTTGCGCTGGTGGCCGCCGCTGCCGGGCCTTCCGATGGTGAACTGATGATCGAGACCGATGGCGACAATCTCGGCGCCAGTCACATCGTGTCAGGTGAACGGCAGGGTAACGCCATCAAGGTGGCATCGTTGCGGCTGGAGCGCATTCTCGGCGACGCCGGCGTCAGCCATGTCGATGCGCTCAAGATCGACGTCGAGGGCTATGAGGACCGTGTCCTGACCGGTTTCTTCAGGGACGCGCCGCCATCGCTGTGGCCGCACGCGGTCGTGATCGAGCATCTGTCGCGCGACGAGTGGCTGGCTGACTGCATCGCCGATATGCGCGCCCGCGGCTACGCCGAGACCGGCAAGACCCGCAGCAACACTCTGCTGGTGCTGGGTTCCCGATAGGTTGCAGACCTATCGACCGGAACATCACCATCGCGTCGCCGTTATCGCTCCAAGCAGCAATGGAGCGAACCATGGCCACCGACAACACACAACGCGATACAGACCGAGCCTGGGACCTGATGAAGAAGATCGGCTTTGCGATGCTGGTCACCCATGATGGCGACAAACTTCGCGCGCGACCCATGAGCGCCTATGTCGAGCGTGAGGAAAACGCGATCTATTTCCTGACCGACGCGCGCCGCCACAAGGACGAGGAAATCGCGCGCAATCCCGGCGTCAACCTGGCGTTCGCCAATGCCAGCGACCAGAAATATGTTTCGGTTACGGGCACCGCGGTTGTTTCCAACGATCGCGCCAAGATCAAGCAGCTGTTTTCAACGCCGGCCAAGGCGTGGTGGAATAGCGCCGAGGATCCGAATATTCGCGTGTTGAAAATCACGCCCGATGACGCTGAATTCTGGGATTTGCCGGGCCCGGTCATCAGCTACGTGAAGATGGCCGCGGCCGTCGTGACCGGTTCGCGTCCCGACGTCGGCGACAATCGTAAAGTGGCGATGTAAATGCAGATGCCGATTGATCCGCAAGAGGATCCACCGATCAAGCCAGGACAACCGTCGGAGCCGCCGCGGGAAAGCCCGCCCGGAAACCCGCAGCCCGAGGTGCCGCCACCGATGCAGGATCCCGGCGAGCCGCCGAGTCCAGAGGAATTGCCGGGCCGCACACCTGACGAATTGCCCGTGCGCGGACCGGAGGGACCGACTACACCCTCACCTGCGACTGACATGTAAGATCTGATATGTACGATGTTGGTATGCCAATTCGCTGGATCTGCCTGATTCGGGCAACGCGGATATGCCGCAGGTACGATACGAACATACGCTTTTAAATGACCCCCTGAATGCGTAATGAACGAAGCCGCAATGGGGCTTTGTGTTGTCAGAAATAAATATAAACCCGCCTTTGAAGCCCGCCACAATCCCGCCTAACGCTTGTTCGTTGATCGTCAGACCTTGATGACAAGCTTTGTTGCCAAGACCTTCCTGCCAAGATCTTCCTGCCACGACCTTCCTGCCAAGGAAGACCTTCCTGCCAAGACTTTTCCGGGGGACCCAGACCATCATGACAAGACTTCGTTTGTTGCTGCTTGCCACCACCGCTCTGACGGCGATGCAATTTGCAAGCACGCCGTCGCACGCGCAAACCGCGCCATTGGTTGTGGCACAGGCCAAGGAAGAGCTTGGTCCCGACGGGAAACCCAAGCAGCCGCCGAAGGGAGCACCGCCGAAGGGAGCTCCGCCGCCCGGTCGCCCGGCACCTCCGGCTGGAGCACCTCCACATCCTGCGCCGCCTGCAGCCGCCCCGCCACATCGCCCGGCCCCGCCGCCGCCTGTAGCGGCACCTCCACCGCGACCCACGCCTCCACCACGACCGACGCCTCCTCCGGCAGCACCGGCGCATCCCACACCTCCGGCTCCCCCCGCTGCAGCGCCACCCCCGGCGGCGCCGAAACCTCCGACTCCGCCGGCCGGAAGGCCGGCCGTACAGCCTCAGCAGAAAAGCGCGCCAGCGCCAACGGCGCAGCCTCAGGAGCGCGAGAGAGAGCGAGAGAGGGAAAGACCAGCGACAACACCGCAGCCCCCTGCCGGCGGAGCGGCACCTGCGCCGGCAACGCCTCCGGCAGGTCCCCGACCACAGACTCCCCCAGCGGTCACGCCGCAGACGCAGATTGCGCCAGGCACACCTCCACAACGAGGCCCGCAACCGAACGCCGCGGCTCCGGCAGCACCGGGCGCGGCTCCTGCCGCAGTCGGGCAGCCGCCTGCAGGCGCACCGTTCGCGCGCCGTGCGCCACCCACGGTGACCGCGCCGCTTCCGGCCGCGCCTGCGCCCGCCGCGGCGCTGACCCCGATTGCTCCGGGCGCGGCCCCGGCGGGGCCACGCCGCATGGAGGATTTCCGTGGCGCGCGGCAGGAAAGCGATCAGGGCGGCCGCAAGGTCTTCACCGAACCGGGCCGGGTCATCGTGGTCGATCCCTCTGGTCAGTCTTTCATCCGTCACAACGAAGAAGACCGATTCCGCTTCGGCGCGCGTGACATCCAGACCCGGCAGGTCGGTGCCGAAACCCGTACCGTCGTGTTTCGTCCCGACGGCTCGCAGATCATCACTATCGTTGACCGCGACGGCCAGTTGCTGCGGCGGATTCGCCGGGATCGGGAGGGCCGCGAACTCGTCATCATTGACAACAGCTACCGCGACCCCAACGCGATGGGCGGCTTCTATGTCGACCTGCCGCCGCCAGTGATCCGGATTCCCTATGATCGCTACATCGTCGATGCCGATGCCGCGCCGCCGGACCTGATCTACGACACCATGGAAGCCCCACCGGTGGACCGGATCGATCGGCGTTATTCGCTCGACGAGATCCGCTTCAGTCCGTCGGTGCGCATGTTGATGCCGAGCATCGATCTCAACACCATCAACTTCGAGACCGGATCGTGGGAGATTCCACCCGATCAGGCCACGAGGCTGCAGGTGATCGCGGATGGACTTAATCGGGCGATCACGCGCAACCCGCGCGAGGTGTTCCTGATCGAGGGTCACACCGATGCGGTCGGCAACAGCGTCGACAATCTTTCGCTATCGGATCGGCGCGCCGAATCCGCGGCCGAGTTGCTGACGCAGCAATTCGGGGTGCCCGCGGAAAACCTGACCTCGCAAGGCTACGGCTCGCAATATCTGAAAGAGCAGACCGACGGACCGAGCCGCATCAACCGGCGTGTCACCGTCCGCCGCATCACGCCACTGCTCAACGGCGGCACGGCCTCGCTGCCGCCACCTCCCCCGGGCACCGTGCCGCCGCGGTAAGGCGAAGTCTTCGCAACATGAAAATGGCCGGGAGAAACCCCGGCCATTTTTTGTTTGGACGCATTTCATTTATTTCCACGCGTCGTCCCCGCGAGCGCGGGGACTGTGGCAAACACCTCCCGTAACCCGCACGCCGGTGGTTATGAATCCCTGCGTTCGCAGCGACGACGAAAGTGTCACAGTCTGCCCGATGCCGGCGCCATCCGCCTATTGCAGTCAACCGCGCCTTGAACGCACCGCCGCCGTTTCTCAGTCCTTGTCCGTCTCGAGTTTGAAGATATGGGAACTGTCCCCAATCGATAGCAGGCCTGTCTCCGCGTAAAGATTGAGCTTGGCGCGGGTATCGGTGATGTCGAGATTGCGCATGGTCAGCTGGCCGATACGGTCCGCTGGCGAGAACGCCGCATCCTCCACCTTCTCCATGCTCAGCCGCTCCGGCTGATAGGTCAGATTGGGGCTCTCGGTATTCAGGATGGAGTAGTCGTTGCCCCGTCGCAGCTCGAGCGTGACCTCGCCGGTGATGGCGCGAGCCACCCAACGCTGGGCGGTTTCGCGCAGCATGAGGGCTTGAGAATCGAACCACCGCCCCTGATAGAGCAACCGGCCAAGGCGCATGCCGCTGATCCGGTATTGCTCAATGGTGTCTTCGTTGTGGATGCCGGTGATCAGGCGCTCGTAGGCGATATGCAACAGCGCCATGCCGGGAGCTTCGTAAATGCCGCGGCTTTTTGCCTCGATGATCCGGTTCTCGATCTGGTCGCTCATGCCAAGGCCATGCCGGCCACCGATGGCGTTGGCCTCGAGAAACAGCGCAACCGGATCGGCGAACGTCTGGCCGTTCAGTGCGACCGGCTGCCCCTCCGCAAAACGCACGGTGACCGTTTCGGCCCTGACAGCACAGTCGTCGCGCCAAAACGGCACTCCCATGATGGGATTGACGATTTTGATGCCACTATCCAGGCTCTCAAGATCCTTGGCCTCGTGGGTTGCGCCGAGGATATTGCTGTCGGTCGAATACGCCTTCTCGGCGCTCATCTTGTAGTCGAAGCCATTGGCGGTCAGGAACGCCGACATTTCCGAACGGCCGCCCAGTTCGTCGATGAACTGCTGGTCGAGCCAGGGCTTGTAGATCTTGAGGCTCGGATTGGTCAGCAGGCCGTAGCGGTAGAACCGCTCGATATCGTTGCCTTTGAACGTGGAACCATCACCCCAGATATTGACGCCGTCCTCCTTCATGGCCGCAACCAGCATCGTGCCCGTCACAGCGCGACCGAGGGGCGTGGTGTTGAAGTAGGTCACGCCGCCGGTAGAGATGTGGAACGCACCGGACTGGATCGCGGCGATACCTTCGTGGACCAATTGCGTGCGGCAATCCACGAGCCGGGCTTTCTCGGAGCCGAAGCCCAGGGCCTTGCGCGGGATCTCGTCGTAGTCGGCCTCGTCGGGTTGGCCAAGATTGGCGGTATAGGCGAAGACGCGGGCGCCTTTCTGTTTCATCCACAGCAGCGCCGCGCTGGTGTCGAGACCGCCCGAAAAAGCAATGCCGACTTTTTCGCCCTTGGGCAGGCCTTTCAAGATCGTACTCATCAAGTTTCCAATCGGTCGTAATTGCTGAGGTTTCTTGCGAATTGGCTGCGCGAATATCAAATTTCGCGCCGATCGGCACGCGTTTAATGGCGGAAGGCGGCCGGACGACCGGAACAGGATCACTTAGACTTACGGAAACGCATGCCCAGCCGGGTCAGCGCAGCATCGACGCCCTCATCCGTCAACCGGGTCGACGGCCAGCGATAGATATAGCCGTGCGCCAGCCAGATCACCAGAAATGTCACCAACGCCGCAGCCGCGACGTCGGTAAAGAAGTGCCCACCGAACGCCATCCGGAGCACGCTGGTGGTGACGCCAAACAGGGTCGCGGCGGCATAGGCCAGCGGCCGCCACGGCGGCGGCGTCAGCGCCGCGGGCGCATAGGTCCAGAACGCGGTGGCGCCTTCGCCGGAGAAGAACGAACAGTTGCGCCCGCAGCTTCCGCGCGGATCCCACCACGCCACAAACGGCGCCGATCCATTGAATTGCGTGACCGTCACCGGACGCGGCCGGCCCCAATAGCTCTTGAAAGTGAGATTGGTGAGAACGCCCGCGGAAAGGATGAGCGTGGTCAGCAGAAAGACCATCGCACGCCCTGACATCAACAACGGCCGGTCCGGCCGCGCCAGCTTCACGACCAAGGCGACGATGGCCGGCAGCGCAAGGCCCCACGCGATCCACATCGTGGCATCGCGCGCGACTACGGCCAGCGTGTCGAGCTTGAGCGGAAAGGACTTGGTCGTCGGATCGTAAAACAGGCCGGCAAGCTTCAAATCAAGTTCGGGATAAATCCCGAACAGCAATCCGATAATGAGCGCCAGGGCCAGCGCGATGAAAAGTCCAGTCCGGTTCATGGCGCGGGGTTTAGCCGAGGGTGGTCACGATGAAAAGGTCGCCCTCTTGGGTGCGAATTCCTGGCCAAGGCTCAGGGTGACGGCGGCAGATCCGGCGGCGAGGGTGAGTGCGACGGCAACGGCGGCGGTTGCCGGAACGGCCGCCGCGGTTCGCGCCATTCGCCGGCGTTGCGGCCCGCGATCATCCAGTAAATCACACCGGCGACGATTCCCGCGCCGGTCATGATTTCGAGATGACGCCGCACAATACCCTCAAAGCGAAGCGTCTCGGTATCGAACGGGACCAGGCCGAGATAGCAGGCCAGACCCACGACACCGCCGCCGACCGCATAGGTCAGCGCGCCCCGGACATAAAATGCCTCGGTGATCGCGACCACGATCATCGCCGGCAACAGCGCGAACCCGCTGACGAAAATGAAGCCGAAGCCGAGCAGGATATTCAGGCTGCCTTGATCGACCGGGCCGGCGCCAAGATCGCTGAACTCCGGAAACAGCACCGCGCCGACTACAATCATCCCCGCCGCCAGACAGGCGGCGAGGAAGCCGAACAGAATCACGAAGAGACGGCCGATCAGCGCCATAAAACCCTACTCATCTTACGCACGTTATCCCCAAGGCGCATTGCCGCTCTGCCCTCATCCTGAAGAGCGCCGCCTTCGCCGCGCTCGAAGGATGGGTGACAGCCCATGGTTCGAGACGGCGCTCTCGCGCCTTCCCACCATAAGCAACCACATCAATCCGTCATCGCCATGGCGCGTAGCGCCTGCCGCTCGCGCGCCGACAATTTCTCGGTCTCCGATTTCAACTGGCCGCAGGCGGCCAGGATATCGCGGCCACGCGGCGTGCGCACTGGCGACGAATAGCCGGCGTTGAAAATATATTCCGAGAACTTTTCGATCTGATCCCAGTCCGAACACTCGTAGCGCGTGCCCGGCCACGGATTGAACGGAATGAGATTGATCTTGGCTGGAATGCCCTTCAGTAGCTTGACCAGCAGCTTGGCGTCTTCGAGCGAATCATTGACGCCCTTGAGCATCACATATTCGAAGGTGATGCGCCGCGCATTAGAGGAGCCCGGATAGTCGCGGCACGCCTGCAGCAATTCGGCGATCGGATATTTGCGGTTCAGCGGCACCAGTTCGTTGCGCAATTCGTCGCGCACCGCATGCAGCGAGATCGCCAGCATGACGCCGATTTCGTCGCCGGTGCGGATGATGTTCGGCACCACACCTGAGGTCGACAGCGTGATGCGGCGGCGGGAAATGCCGATGCCCTCATTGTCGGCGACGATCAGCAGCGCATCGCGCACCGCATCGAAATTATATAATGGCTCGCCCATACCCATCATCACCACATTGGTGACGAGGCGGTTGCCGGTCGGGGTTTCGCGGTCGGCCCAATCATTGAGGCGATCGCGCGCCACCATGATCTGTCCGACGATTTCGCCCGCGGTGAGATTGCGCACCAGCCGTTGCGTGCCGGTGTGGCAGAACGAGCAATTTAGCGTGCAGCCGACCTGCGAGGAAACGCATAGCGTGCCGCGGTCGGTTTCCGGAATATAGACGCACTCGACCTCATGCGCCTTCTCGACGGAATCGCCGCTCGGCAACCGCAGCAGCCATTTACGGGTACCGTCATTGGAAATCTGCTCCGCGACCACTTCGGGCCGCGCGACTGTAAAATGCTTCTCGAGTTCGCTACGCATTTCCTTGGAAATGCTGGTCATCTGCGCAAACTCTTGCGCGCCGCGCACATAGATCCAGTGCCACAATTGCTGCACACGCATCTTGCGCTGCGCCGGCGCCACACCGATGGCACCAAGCTGGTCGGCGATCTCGGCGCGCGACAGCCCGACCAGCGACGGCTTTGCCGGCGGCACATAGGTTTCCAGCGCGACCTTTTCCAAGGGCGCGTTGACACCGGAGCTGGCTTCGATTGAAGTGCCGATCATTGGATCATGGTCTAGAGATTTGCTCCCTCGTCCTGAGGAGCGGCGCCTTCGCCGCGTCTCGAAGGACGAGTGTATGGCCTCATGGTTCGAGACGGCGCAAGTGCGCTTCCTCACCATAAGGAGAGAACGCCTTCAGATAGGCTTTCTACGTCCCTCAAACAATGCTGTTTCACGTGAGAAACCCCTTACCGCCTGCAATCCTGCGCCAGCCGGTCGAGCGCCTGGGAAAGGCCCTTCAGCGAGAAGGTGTCCGTGGTCTCGGTGCCCTTTGCCGACACGCCCTTGACGATGACGTCGGCGGACTTGCGCATGGCATCGACCATCCGCTCTTCCTCGGCGGCGTTCTTGATCCAGAGGCCGTCGCCCTGGGTGTACATCGCGTAGGATGCCCCGCCGACCTCGAGCGTCGATTCCGAACCCGGCTTCAGCGTGTAGCCGATCATGATCGAGACTTCGTTGGTGACCTTTTCGGCCGGACGCGTCGAGACAAAGGCATAGGCCGGGTCGCGCGGGCGATTCGGCGGATTGGTTTTCGATGACGAGGGTTTTGCCAGCGCGAAGCAAACTTTCTTGCCGTTCGGCGCCGCGGTGTAGGCGCCCCAGGTGCCGAACTGGCCGATCAGTGTCGGCTCTGTGCCTCCGGCAGCCGCCGCCTCACCCTTTGCCGCCGCAGCCGGCTTGGCTGTGCCTTTCGACGACGTGCCCTGCGCCTGCGCAAGGCCCACGCCCCCGTACACCAGCACGCTCGCCACCAGCGCTATCAGCATTCGCCGCACGGACATCACCAAGTCTCGTTCCCCCATTATTGTGACTGGAAGATGGCCCGATATGCTTCGTCACGTCACCGATGGATAGCCGGGAAATGCCTTTTTGGGAAGGCAGTCAACAAATCCCTGAACGGAACGGCGATGGCTCGCGCGCCGCGGGTGCGCATTCACGTTCCCCCCTTCGGTCGCACGGCTCGCTGTTTCTCCCACTGCGCATCGGTCCATTGCAGCAGATCCTCGGCGCCGGAGCTGCGCAAATGCGCGCCGCCATCCTGCACCACCATCTCGCCATTGATGTACCCCGCGGCATCGGAAATCAGGAAACTCGCTAAATCAGCAAGTTCGTGATGTTCGCCGACGCGGCCGAGCGGATTTCTCGAGGCCCAGTTTTCGTCGCGTCCGTGCGGCCGAAGCTGACCCGACGCACCCGCGGTCGGGAATGAGCCGGGTGCAATCGCCACGGTGCGGATCCCCTTGGGGCCCCACTCCACCGCCAGGCTTCTGGTCATGGCAAGAACGGCTGATTTCGCCATCGCTGAAGGCACGGTGAACGCGCGGCCGGTGATGGTCGAGGTCGACAGGATGCTCAGTACGACGCCCTTGTGCCCGGCTTCGATCCAGCGCTTGCCCGCGGCGAGCGTGCAATACATTGCGCCATGCAGTGTGGGCGCCAGCACTGCGTCCGCGGCGCGAAACGACAGCCGCTCGGTCTGTGCGATGAAGGTCGCGGCGGCATTGTTGACGAGAACATCGAGCGGTGCCTCGCGCCAGATCGCATCCATCATGGCCTCGACATCGGCGCCGTCGCGAATGTCGCATCTGATCGCAGCGACCTTGCCGCCGGGATCGCCCCGCATCCGGGCCGCCGTCGCCTCCAGCAATTCAAGCCGCCGGCCGCAAATCACGAGATCAGCGCCAAGTTCAAGGAAACGGCATCCCATCGCAGCCCCGAGCCCGGAACCGCCGCCGGTGACCAATATCCGCTTTCCCCCCAGCAGGCCTTTTTCAAACATCAGAAAACCTTTCGAACCCTCATCCTGACAGCGCGGCCATGCGCGCAACACCGGATTCAGATTGTAGCCCGACTTCAAATCCGGCATGAAGCTAACAAAAGTGCTTCAGCGCCCCCAACTCAGGTGTCTCCATGAAAGCCATTCTCTGCTCGCAGTATTGCGGACCCGACGATCTCGTATTGGCCGATGTTCCCGACCCCGTGGCCGGTCCCAACGAGGCCGTGATCGCGATCAAATCCGCGGCTTTGAATTTCTTCGACCTGCTGATGATCCAGGGCAAATACCAGATCAAGCCGCCGTTTCCGTTTTCGCCGGCGGCGGAAGTTGCCGGCGTGATTGAAAGCGTAGGCGAAGGGGTCAACGACCTGAAAGTCGGCGACCGCGTGGTCGCCTCATGCGGCCATAACGGCGCACGTGAGAAAATCGCGCTGCCGGCAAGTTCCATTGTGAAAATTCCGGACAATCTGGATTTTGATCGCGCCGCCGGAATCATCATCATCTACGGTACCGCGCTGCATGCGCTGGAAGACCGCGCCAGCCCGAAAGCCGGCGAGACCCTGGCGGTTCTCGGCGCTGCCGGCGGCACCGGCCTGGCGGCCTGCGAACTCGGCAAGCTCATGGGCCTGAAGGTGATTGCCTGCGCCTCATCTGACGAAAAGCTTGAATTCGCCAAAGCGCACGGCGCTGAACTGGGCCTGAATTACGCCAAGGAAGATCTCAAGGAAGGCTTGCGACGGCTCACCGGCGGCAAGGGCGCCGATATTATTTTCGATCCGGTCGGCGGCAGCTATGCCGAGGCGGCACTGCGCTCGATCGCCTGGGAAGGCCGTTTCCTGGTGATCGGATTCGCCGCCGGCGACATTCCGAAAATGCCGCTCAATCTGGCGCTGCTGAAAGGCTGCGATATTCGCGGCGTATTCTGGGGCGCCTGGGCGCGCATTAATCCGGAAAAGAACCGCGCCAATCTGGAAAAGCTGGTGAAGTGGACCGCGGAAGGCAAGATATCGTCGCATGTCGACCGCACCTTCCCGCTGGCGCAAACCGCCGATGCGCTGAAGGTGCTCGCGGGCCGCAAGGCGATGGGCAAGGTGATCCTGCATCCGTGATGCTGATGGGCGATCACACAAGCAACACGGCAGGCACTTAATCGGCCGCCTCGATCCCGCGCTTCAGGGCGGCTCGGGCGGCATCGCGATGTTCCGGCTTGATGTGGGTCGCAACCATCCGGATCGCGGTGGCGAGTACTGCGGCATCATCGGTGAAGCCGAGCACCGGCAGCATGTCCGGGATGAAATCGAACGGGAGGATGAAATAGGCGATGGCGCCGAGCAGCGCCGCCTGGACATGGCGCGGGGTCTCTTTGTCGAACGCGCAATAATAGGCGCTCAGCAAATCCTCGGCGAAAGGCAACCTGGCCGCGACCCGCTTCAGCTTGATCCAGAAGCGGCGGCGCACGCTCTCGCGGTCTTTCGCCAGCTCGTCGGCCGGCTCGAAACCCATCGTATGTTCGGTTGCCATCACTTGGGCCCTCTGCCCGCGCGGCCGTCCGCCGCGACGAATGCCCTGAAGTTGGGGACGTGGCGCTGGCACCGCAAGATTTAGCGCATGATCCGGAAAAGTGGGAACCGGTTTTCCCTCGCGACATACGCCAGAGGCGTTTGCGCGGAGATCATGTTCAAACAAGAAAATGGACAGCGCGCATGATTCGACGCGGTTGAACCATGCTCCATAGCGCTGAACCGGGTCAGGCCACGCCGAGTTGCGCCGCGACGGCGTTCATTGCCTTGGCCAGCTCGATGTCCAGTGCGGTGACGCCGCCGGCGTCATGGGTCGCCAATACCACCTCCACCGTCTTGTAAACATTGCGCCATTCCGGATGATGGTCGTTCTTTTCAGCGACCAAGGCGGCGCGCGACATGAACCCGAAAGCCTCATTAAAATCCTTGAAGGTGAAAGTCCGGGTGATCGCCTCGCGACCTGCTGTATCGGTCCAGCCAGGCAACCCCTTCAAGGCCGATTTTCGCGCTTCTGCCGACAGCCGCTCCGCCATGGTGATCTCCTTTTTCGCCCGTATCTTGCCCCAACACTGAACCTAACCGCCGGATCCAAGTCTCAATGCCAAGTCTTAATCTATGTCACAATAGGGCGGCAAAGCCGGTCCAAGATGCCTCCCAAGGGCACCCCTGCTAACCATGACGCCGATGTAACCCCACGGCGGCGGGAAATTTGCTACAATAACGGCTTAATTGCCGCGGCAAGACGACATTGGACCTCAAACGATTGTTTGCCAGATCGATGACTGACGGCCCTGACCTCGCCGAGCCCTCTCAAACGCCTTCGCCGCGATCGGCGCAGCGCCGGGCCATGTTCATCACGCTGGCCGGGGTTCTTGCCGATCGTCGGAGTGCTTGCGGGTGGCTACTACTTCGCGATGCGGCCGGTGATGCTGCGGGTCGCGGTCGGTCCGGCCAATAGCGATGACGTCCGGGTCGTCCAGGCGCTGACGCAGGCCTTTAGCCAAACTCACAGTCACATCCGTTTGCGCCCGATACAGACCGACGGCCCTGACGCGAGCGCGCAGTTGCTCGCCGACGCCAAGACCGATCTCGCCATCATCCGCGGCGATCTCGATGTACCCAAAAATGCGCAGGCGGTGGCGACGTTGCGCAAGAACGTGGCGGTGCTGTGGGTGCCTCCTCCCGCCAAGGGCAAAGGCAAGAAGGCCGGCCCGAAGATCACCAAGATTGCGCAGCTTGCCGGAAATCGCCTCGGCGTGATCGGCCGTACCCCGGCCAATGTCAATTTGCTCAAGGTGATCCTGCAACAATATGGCGTGGATCCAGGCAAGGTCGAGATCGTTCAGTTTCCTGCCAGTGAGGCTGTGGACGCTATCCGCAGCCAGAAGGCGGATGCCTATCTCGCCGCCGGACCGATCAACAGCAAGATTACCGCGGAGGCGATCGCGGCCTCGGCGCATGATGGCGGAACGCCGACCTTCCTCGCCATCGATTTGGCCGAGGCGATCGCACAGAACCATCCGGTATACGAAGCGTCCGAAATTCCCGCTGGCGCCTTCGGCGGCTCTCCCGACCGGCCGGACGACGAGATAAAGACCATCGGCTTCTCGCACCACATCGTGGCGCGCAAGGATATCTCGGACACCACGATTGCCGCCTTCACCCGGCAATTGTTTGCGATCCGGCAGTCGGTGATGTCCGAATTCCCGCTGGCCGCGAAGATCGAAACCCCGGATACCGACAAGGATGCCGCGATCCCGGTGCATCCGGGCGCCGCGGCCTTTGTCGATGGCGAGGAAAAAACCTTTCTCGACCGCTACAGCGATTACATCTGGTGGGGTCTGATGTTGCTGTCGGCGACTGGCTCTGCTGGCGCGTGGTTCGCGGGCTATCTGAAAAAGGATGAGCGCAGCACCAACTCATCGCTGCGTGAACGGCTGCTCGACATGATTGCGATCGCGCGCCATTGCGATTCTACCGAAGAACTCGATCAGATGCAGGCCGAGGCGGATAATATATTGCGCGATACGCTGCGTTCCTTCGAGCATGGCGCCTTCGAAGTGGGGGCGTTGACCGCCTTCAATATTGCTCTGGAGCAGTTCCACAATGCCGTGGCCGACCGCAAGGCGTTGCTGATGAGCCTGCCGCAAAACCTTCAAAGGGCGAGCGCCCAATTCCGCGCGACCGGAACCCTGTAGACAGCGCTCTTCCGCAGGCCATCGCCACGGTGCAATCGAACCGTCACATTATCGTCCTAGCTCTGTCTGCGAGACTTGGTGGATCAAGACTTGGTGCGCTTGGCGTACCAAGATCTGGCGCATTCTGACGATCGACCGAAGAGGCCCGCATGACAATCAAGATTCCTCGCCGGATTTCCGGCGGCCTTTCCCGCCGACGGTTTCTTTCCAGCGCGGCGGCGACAGGCGCCGGCCTGCTTGGCACCATCGCCATGCCCTATCTCAGCCGCGCAGCCGATCGCCCGCAGGTTATCCACGGCGTGCAGTCCGGCGATGTCGGCGCCGACGGCGGCGTGGTGTGGGCGCGCGCGGACCGGCCCTCGCAGATGCTGGTCGAGGTCGCCACCACGGAATCGTTTCGCAATGCGCGGGCATTGCCGCCGATCGCGGCACTCCCCGAGAGCGACTTCACCGCAAAGATGCTGCTGGAGAATCTGCCCGCCGGGCAGGATATTTTCTACCGCGTCGAATTCCGTGACCTGTCGCATACCGACATTGCCAGCGAACCAGTCATCGGCCGCTTCCGCACCGCCCCGGCTGACCGGCGCGATGTCAGTTTCGTCTGGGGCGGCGATGTCGCGGGACAGGGCTGGGGTATCAATCCCGATGACGGCGGCATGCGCACCTTCGCCACCATGCGCAAGCACAGGCCGGATTTCCTGATCCATTCCGGCGACACCATCTATGCCGACAGCGTTTTTTCTGCCGAGGTGAAATTGCCTGACGGCAAGATCTGGAAGAACGTCATGATCCCGGAGAAGACCAAGGTCGCCGAGACGCTCGACGAATTCCGCGCAGCGCATAAGTACAATTTCCTCGACGATAATGTGCGCGCCTTCAACGCCGAGGTGCCGATCTTCGTGCAGTGGGACGACCATGAAGTCACCAACAACTGGTCGGCGTCAAAACAGCTGCCCGCCGCCTACAAGGAGCGCAACGTTGCCCTGCTCGCCGCCCGCGCCGGTCGCGCGTTCCACGAAATGTATCCGATGCGCGAAAGCATTGTTGAACCGGGCCGGGTCTATCGCACGCTCAACTACGGACCGCATCTCGACGTCTTCATGCTGGACGAGCGCAGCTATCGCGGCCCCAACGGTCCGAATCTGCAAACCACTTACGGGCCCGACAGCTACTTCATCGGGCCCGATCAACTCGCATGGCTGAAGCGCGCGCTGTTGAATTCGCGCGCCACCTGGAAGGTGATCGCGTCCGACATGCCGCTCAGCCTGATCGTCTATGATGACGCCGCCAACAAAAAGGGATCGGAAGCATTTGCGCAGGGCGATGGCCCGCCCCGCGGCCGCGAACTCGAAATCGCCGACCTGTTGCGCTTCATGAAGACCGCCGGCATCGCCAACACAGTGTGGCTGACGGCGGATGTGCACTACACGGCGGCGCATTATTACAATCCCGACAAGGCGCAATTTCAGGAATTCGAGCCGTTCTGGGAATTCGTTTCCGGGCCGTTGAACGCGGGAACGTTCGGGCCATGCGATCTCGACAATACCTTTGGACCTGAAGTGAAGTTCTTCAGGGCGCCCGCTCCGGACCAGCAGAATGCACCGCCATCCGCCGGCATGCAGTTTTTCGGTCA
Organism: uncultured Alphaproteobacteria bacterium; assembly: GCA_963811915.1. GTDB lineage: Bacteria > Pseudomonadota > Alphaproteobacteria > Rhizobiales > Xanthobacteraceae > Bradyrhizobium. The sequence goes on along the minus strand of CAWETC010000044.1, from coordinate 127,599 downwards.
CGTCCAGATCGAAGGCGCGTCAGGCCAGATGAGGGTGACGTTGCGCGATCGCGCCGATACGGCGCTGTGGTCGACCACGCTGGACCCGAAGCCGGGATAGCGCGCTGTCCCTGGAACCGGAGCCTGCACACGCTCTCTACGGACTAGGCATCCTCGCCCGAGCAATGTTTCAACACGGCTTCCAGCGCGTCCATCGGACAGGGCTTTGGCAGTCTCGGCATGTGTGCGAACGCTGCCGGAAGCCTGACATCGGCGCCATATCCGGTGACGAAGGCAAACGGGATCTGCAGCGCCGCCAGCCGTTCGGCGACTGCGAAACTCTTTTCACGAATCAGGCTGACATCGAGCAGGGCAAAATCCGGCTCGCGATCGGCAATCATATTGAGCGCTTTGGCGACGTTTCCCGCGGTGCGCACCTGCGTCACCCCGAGACCCAAAATCGTGTCCTCGAAATCGAGCGCGATGATCGGATCGTCCTCAACAATCAGAACATCACTGGGCAATCCCGGCGGCCGGTTGGGGGAGGTAGCGTCCATCATCTCAATGGCTAGGTGCTGATACGTGATTCCGGAATATGGCTTGGAACCGCGCCTGTCGCTGGCGCTTGAATCCCACTGGGTTCCAATTATGAAACTGCCACGGTCTCCCGTCTGTGCACTTGTGCACATAACTCGCCGGCACGGTCGGTTATTGTGGGGAACCGAGACTATGAGGGCATATCGGGATGGTAACGCGAGGCGGAACTGCTTCGAACGGTCTTGATCGCCCGTTCAACAACCTGCTGCGGCGGCTCAGCGCCAGGGACTTCGCGCTGATTGCGCCGCACCTCGCCCCCGAAGAAGCTGTCGCCGGCGACCTACTATATAATCCCGGCGACGATGTCGAAATCGTCCATTTTCCCTGCGGACCGAGTCTGGCGTCTTATCTGGTCTCCAACGAGGACGGCCGCGACGTCGAGACCATTCTGGTCGGCCGCGAGGGCGCCGTCGGCGGCATCGTCAGTCACGGCTATTTGCCGGCTTATACCCGCATCCTGGTCAAATTCGGCGGTCCGTTCGTGCGGCTGCATGTCAAGAAACTGGAAGCGGCGAAAACCGAATCGGCCACGCTGCGCAACGTTTTCGCGCGCTATGCCGACTGCATGCTGGCCCAGATGTTCCAGTCAACGGCCTGCAATGCGATCCATTCCATCGAACAGCGCACCGCGAAGTGGATCATTTCGGCGATGGAGCGCACCGACGGCGACAACACCGTGCCGCTGACCCATGAGCAGTTGGCGACCCTGCTCGGGGTCGGCCGCAGCTATACCAGCCGGGTGATCCAGACCTTCAAGGCGGAAGGGGTGCTGGAGACGCGCCGCGGCTCGATCCTGATCCGCAACCGCGAGGCGCTGCAAATGCGGGCCTGTCTTTGTAATGAATCTGTCAAAAACCACTTCGAGGAAGTGCTGCGCGGGGTATATCCGGCGGATGCAGACCATAGCCGCTGACGTTCCGTCGGTCTGGCGCGAAAATCAGCTAACCAAACGGCAAACAACGCATTGTTTTTCGGCGATTTCTGACTATATTGCGCCGCAACGAGTAAGGTATGCCCGGTCCTTTTGGCCGGGTTTCCTTTTTGGGCGCCTTGCGCCCTTCGAACTCCAGGTTTTTGAGCGTGATCCGGAAAAGTGGGTCCCGGTTTTCCGGTGAGATCGCGCTCCAGCATTGTCCGAGCCAGAAGAACAGCTATGAACCTTCGCAACATCGCCATCATCGCCCACGTCGACCATGGCAAGACCACCCTCGTCGACAAATTGCTTCAGCAATCCGGCACTTATCGCGACAACCAGCGACAGGTCGAGCGCGCCATGGATTCCAACGACCTGGAGCGCGAGCGCGGCATCACCATTCTCGCCAAGTGCACATCGGTGCATTGGGAAGACACCCAGATCAACATCGTCGACACGCCGGGCCACGCCGATTTCGGCGGTGAGGTCGAGCGTATCCTGTCGATGGTGGACGGCGTGATCGTTCTGGTCGACGCCGCCGAAGGTCCGATGCCGCAGACCAAATTCGTGGTCGGCAAGGCTCTCAAGCTGGGCCTGAAACCGATCGTCGCCATCAACAAGGTCGACCGGCCGGATGCCCGCGTCACCGAAGTCGTGAACGAGGTGTTCGACCTGTTCGCCGCGCTCGATGCGACCGATGACCAGCTGGACTTTCCGATCCTGTACGGGTCGGGCAAGAACGGCTGGATGGGAACGACGCCGGACGCCTCTCACGACGTCGGCATGAAGCCGCTGTTCGATCTCGTCATCAAGCATGTGGCGCCACCCGTGGTCGAGGAAGGCCCGTTCCGCCTGCTCGGCACCATTCTCGAGGCCAATCCCTATCTCGGCCGCATCATCACCGGCCGCATCGCCTCGGGTTCGGTCAAGCCGAACCAGTCGGTGAAGGTGCTGTCGCGCGACGGCAAGGTGGTCGAAACCGGCCGCATCACCAAGATCCTCGCCTTCCGTGGTCTCGAGCGCCAGCCGGTCGAATTGGCCGAAGCCGGCGATATCGTCGCCATCGCGGGCCTGCCCAAGGGCACCGTGGCCGACACCTTCTGCGATCCCAGCGTTGACGTGCCGATCCAGGCCCAGCCGATCGATCCGCCCACGGTGTCGATGTCGTTCATCGTCAACAACTCACCGCTCGCCGGTACCGAAGGTGACAAGGTCACCAGCCGCCTGATCCGCGATCGCCTGCTGCGCGAAGCCGAAGGCAATGTCGCGCTGCGCGTGGTCGAAGCCGCCGACAGGGATTCGATGGAAGTGTCGGGGCGCGGCGAATTGCAGCTCGCGATCCTGATCGAGACCATGCGTCGCGAAGGTTTTGAGCTGTCGGTGTCGCGCCCGCGCGTCGTTTTGACCAAGGATGAGAACGGTCAGTTGCTGGAGCCGGTCGAAGAAGTCGTCGTCGACGTCGACGAGGAATTCTCCGGCGTGGTCGTGCAGAAAATGAGCGAGCGCAAGGCCGAGATGATCGAGATGCGTCCGTCCGGCGGCAATCGTCTGCGGCTGGTGTTCTACGCGCCGACCCGCGGCCTGATCGGCTATCAGGGCGAGTTGATGACCGACACCAAGGGCACGGCGATCATGAACCGCCTGTTCCACAATTACCTGCCCTACAAGGGCGACATCCAGGGCCGCCGCAACGGCGTGCTGATCTCCAACGATCAGGGCGAGGCGGTTGCTTACGCGATGTTCAAGCTGGAAGATCGTGGTCCGATGATGATCGAGCCCGGCTGGAAGGTCTACAAAGGCATGATCGTCGGCGAGCATACCCGCGACAACGACCTCGAGATCAACATCCTCAAGGGCAAGCAGCTCACCAACATCCGCACCACCTCGAAGGATGAAGCGGTGCGGCTGACGCCGCCGATCCGCATGACCCTGGAAAAGGCGCTGGCCTATATCGAGGACGATGAACTGGTCGAGATCACGCCGAAGTCGATCCGCCTGCGCAAGCGCCACCTCGACGCCAACGAGCGCAAGCGCGCGGAAAAGTCCAAGGAAGCGGTGGCCTAAGCAAGCTGGCGAATAGCGAATGGGGAGTAGCGAATAGATGCGGGCGTCTTATCTATTCGTTATTCGCCACTCACCATTCGCTCGCTGACCCATGTCCCTTCCCTCTACAGTCGATGTCGCGATCATCGGCGCCGGCGCCGCCGGCCTCGGCGCGGCCCACGCGCTGAAGCGCTCCGGCCTCTCCACCCTTGTGCTGGAAGCGCGCGACCGGGTCGGCGGACGCGGCCACACCATCATGGCGGCACCGGGCATCGCCTTCGACCTCGGTTGCGGCTGGCTGCATTCGGCCGACAGAAATTCGTTCGTCGAGATTGCCGAGCGCCTCGACTTCGAGGTCAACAGGGCGCTCCCGCCCTGGCGTGAACGCGCCTATGGCAACGCCTTTCCGCAAGCGGATCGCGACGATTTCATTCGCGCGATCGACGAATTCTACGAGCGCGTCGAGGAGGCCGCGGAGCGCGCCGACGGCCACGACAGTCCAGCCAATCTTTGTCTCGAGCCCGGCAATCGCTGGAATCCGATGATCGATGCGATTTCGACCTACATCAATGGCTGCGAGCTCGACCAGGTCTCGCTGCTCGACCTGGAAGCCTATGAAGACACCAACATCAACTGGCGGGTGCGGCGTGGCTATGGCGCGCTGATGGCGGCCTATGGCGAAGCACTTCCGCTGGTGCTGAATTGCAACGTCACGCTGATCGATCATTCCAGCACGCGAGTGCGGATCGAGACTTCGCAGGGCACGTTGACGGCGGACAAAGTGATCATCACCGTGCCGACCAACCTGATCGCCGACGAGGCGCTTCGTTTTCATCCGGCCCTGCCGGCCAAAGTGGACGCCGCGCGCGGCCTGCCGCTTGGGCTGGCCGACAAGGTGATGCTGGCGCTGGATCAGCCCGACACGTTGCCGAAAGACGGCAATCTGCGCGGCGCCACGATGCGCACCGCGATGGGCAGCTACCATCTGCGTCCGTTCGGGCAAGCCTGCATCGAGGGCTTTTTCGGCGGACGCTTTGCCCGGGAACTGGAAGACGCCGGTCACGGCGCGCTGGCGGCGCAGGCGATCGACGAGATCGTGGCCCTGCTCGGTTCGGACTACCGCTGCAAGCTGAAGCCGCTGTCGGAATCGCGCTGGGCGCATGACCCCCTTGCCCGCGGCTCCTATTCGCACGCGCTGCCCGGCCACGCCGGCGACCGCGCGGTGCTCGCCGCACCGATCGATGGCCGTCTGTTCTTTGCCGGCGAAGCGACTTCGCCGAACTTTTTCTCGACTGCGCATGGCGCGAGGGACAGCGGAGAGAGGGCGGCGGGGGAAGCGCTTGGGGCGGGCAGCAACTAGATTGGGATTCTCCTCCGCGATTCTTGCCCGGCTCAAACGGGCAACCTAATATATTCTTCGCTATTTGCTCCTTTCGAATTGGCGAGGGCTCCGAATGAAAAAACTCAAAGGCGATTGGGCGTGGGTTGAGATCAGTTTTACCGATTGGCGCGACGCCGTGGACCGACGAATGCTTGATGTCTATTCGATCACGATTCTGGCTTCGATGATGATGGCCTAAGGTCTCATTGGGAAGAAAAAGAATCTCCCTTTGAGTTTGTGTTGTGGTTCAGAAACAAGTACGATTTTGATCCAAAAGAAGCTTTCGGCGTCCTCCCCGAGTAAGATTGCAACACTGTCATCTTCGCCAATGAGAACAAATGGCCCAAGAAGATCGTTTCGGGTTGGATTGGAGCGACGGTGAACTTGACTTCATCATTGCCGACTATTTCGCGATGCTCGGTTCGGAATTGAGTGGCCTAGAATATAATAAATCCGCTCACCGTCGCTCGCTGGTCGCACTGATAGGAAGGACTGAAGGTTCGGTTGAGCGCAAGCATCAAAACATTTCTGCGGTTCTTGGCGAGCTAGCGATCCCAACGATCACCGGCTACAAACCGCTTCCGAATTTTCAAAAGTCAATTATCGACGCGATTGATCGCTATCTCACACACAATCCAGAACTTTTGAAACCGGCGCTAACAGTCAAGGGCTTAAGTGAAGTACCAAGCCTGTTCATTGAACCGCCGCCTGTACTTCAACCCGTCGAACACAAAGACAAAGAACTGGCGCGGCTAGTTCGAAAATTTGATCCTGTTGAACGCGATTTTCGAAATAGATCTCTAGGCAAAGCAGGCGAGGAATTGATCTTCGTTTCTGAACGCCAACACCTGACCGGACAAGGGCGCTCGGACCTTGCACGTAAGGTTAGATGGGTTTCGCAAGAAGACGGCGACGGTGCTGGATATGACATTCGCTCGTATGACCACACGGGCTCGGAACGGCTGATAGAGGTGAAGACGACTAATGGTCTCCAGACAACCCCCTTTTATCTAACAAGAAACGAGCTTTCTTTTTCTAACGAAAGGCCAAAGGAATTTCGAATCTGCCGACTTTACGATTTCTCAAAGAAACCAAAAATGTTCGAACTTGCGCCTCCTATTGAAAAGCTCGTTCGTCTTGAGCCGCTTTCATTTTCAGCGTCTTTCAACTAAGTCCACAGCTGGACCATTCGCTCGTCTTGCCTCGATAGTTGGCCAAGCCGCCCCCGAAACTGTGCTTGATCGTCGCGGTTCGTAATACACAACATAATCGCCGACAGCACGCCGGACATAGTTAAGATAAGTAGTGGGGAAGTGATACCGCACTTCGGAGAGATCGTCGTAACTCGGAGTGACATTGGTCGTGAAAACTGCCTTGGTCATTCAGAGCGCCTGCTAAATTTGGATATCGCGACTACGGATGAACCTAAATAGTTGTTAGCGGATGAACAGTCCGGGTTCACTTGACACACCTGCCGTTATCATTCGAATTTTCTTCTAGAACGCCCGCGCGGCACCATGAAGGCGGATAATCGTGGTTGAAATACTTGCCATCGCGGCTTCCTCGATTTCCCGGTTTTGTCGAACGTGACCGCACTGTTCAGGCCGGCATACGGATAGCACAGGAAATGCCGGACGTGCTGCTACCGCCGATATAGCGACGTCGCGTTGATGGCGCCCATACGGACAACTTGACGGCTTGTCGACTAGTGGTGCTGTCTATTAAGCGACCTCCCTAAGATGCGTCATTGTGAAGCTTTTTTTAATTCTGTGAGAAACCCCTCGTCGCGGGCGGTCAACACTTCGGTCCAGTCCTCGATCAGCGCGTCAAGCACATCTACCGCCCCATCCGGAACGGCGGCGGAGGACGGGAACGCTTCCGCGTTTCGCAAGAATTCCACTAACCACTGCGCGACGGCATCACGGGACAACGGGTCCACTTCGTCAGGATGATTGTCCAGCCAAATGATGAGATCGTCGATTTCGTCGGCGTTGGCGGCCCACAGAGTTGTCAGCATCAGTTGTCGCTCCAGTTTGATTGCTGTCTCGATGACGTTAAGGGACCAGATTTGAGACAAGCGTCGTAGAGGAAAAATAATTCGGTCTAACCCCCTATTCTCTTACCCTCTCCCTCATCTCCGCATCCGGCACAAAGCATTCCTCATACTTCCCGAATATCCGATATCGGTTCCGCGCGACGAGATCGTAGATCGCATCACGAAGCGGTTTCGGGAATGACCGCAGCCCGCGCACCCATCCCCATCCCGGCAAATTCGACAGCACGGTGAGCGCCGCGTCGGACTTGAAGTACGCGACGCCGCCATGGATCACGGCATTGGTGTCGGGATCATCGGGGTCGATGCCGAAGGCCTGCGCCAGCCGCGTGCCGTAGCTGGATTGAATCGCAGTGAAGCGAAATCGCCTGGCCTTGTCGCGCGCGGCGATGAAGCGGATCCAGCGCGAGCAGAACACGCAGACGCCGTCATAGAGAATCACATCGTCGTCGGGCCACGGGGTCACCGCGACCGTCATCGCTTTTTCGCCGCGCCGGCGTCGCTCGCTTTCAGCGCGCGGTCCAGTTCCGGTCCGGCGATTTTGACACCCGCCTCGGATTCCGGCAGCCAGTGCCCCTCGCTGCCGGACGCCGCCAGCACGTGAAAGTCCACTCTGGCGCCGCTGGCGCGGAAGGCGTCGGCCAGTTTCCGCGACAGGTCAGGCGCAAAATAACTGTCATTCGCCGCCACCAGCCATGTCACCGGCATGCGCGCGCCGTGGCCGAATTCGGCCGCTGATGAAATCAGCGTATGCGGGGCGCAGACCTGATTGGGAAAGTCGTTGGCATGGCCGCCACGGCCGGGCGCGAAGGCAATGATGGCGGAGACGCCGGGCATGTCCGCGCCCGCCAGCGCCAGCGCGCCCCAGCCGCCGGCCGAGTGCCCGAGCACGACCGCGCCATCCGGCCGGATGAAGGATTGCCCGCGCAGATAATTCAGCGCCGCCGCGATCTCGTCGGCGGTGGCGTGGCCTGAACGCGAATAGTCGGCCTCGTCGCAGCCGCCCTGGTCCTCGAGATATTTTCCGCCGGTCGCGCCATGGCCCGGGCGTTCCGGCACCAGCACCGCAAAGCCGCGCGCGATCAGCCACGCCGCCAGCGCGCGGTATTCGGGCTGCGGCATTTGAGCGCGACGCAGCACGTTCTGCACCGAGGCATGCGCAATTACCGCCAGCCGAAACGGTCCATCGCCGGGCGGCCGAAACAAGACGGCATGCGCCGCAGTGTCCGGATCCGGCGAGGGCACCAGCCACTGCTGCTCACGACCAGGCTCGCCCTCCGCACCTTGCGCGCCGAGCCTGACTTGCGCCGCCGCGCTCTGCGTCCAAATTGCGCCGAGCACAACCAGAGCGAAAAACACCTTGAATGACGGCATGGATGGGCCTGACGCGACGATGGGACGGGATTCGGTTTCGTCAGCAGCATACGCACGGCGAATCAAATTCTGAGCATTTTTTCGTGACAGCCACCTCGGCAAAACATCCGATCCGGACCGCTATGCCGGCTCGGATATCAACAAACTGTCGCCCAAGGCGCCTGCCTGTCCTTTTTCGGTACAGGCTTACGGCAAAACTGATGCAAAAAATCCACAGGTTAACCGATAATTAAGGATGGACCTTGAAGCCGGCGCGCTGACTTGCTTTGATTAGATCCATGAGCACAACCCTGATCGAGGTTCGGCCGGCCAAAGCTGCGGATGCAGCCGCGGTGGCGTCCACCCATGACGAAGCCTGGCGTTCGGCCTATCAGGGTATCATTCCCGGCGCTGAGCTGGAGAAGCTGATCAACCGCCGCGGCCCGCAATGGTGGGACAGCGCGATCCGCAAGGGCAGCCGCGTCAGCGTCCTGGTGTTCGGCGACAAGGTTGCAGGCTATGCCAATTACGGGCGCAACCGCGCGCGCAGCCTGCACTTCGAAGGCGAGATCTACGAGCTTTATCTGCGGCCGGAATTTCAGGGCCTCGGCTTCGGCCGCCGGCTGTTTGCCGCGGCCAAGCGCGACCTGGTGCAGAGCGGCCTGAAAAGCATGGTGGTATGGGCGCTCTCCGATAACGAACTCGCGACGGAATTCTACCGCGCGCTGGGCGGCCGCATGGTGGCGCGCTCCTCGGAGAAGTTCGGGCCGAAGTCGCTCGACAAGGTCGCGTTCGCCTGGACCAATTGAGCTTGGCTGTCATTCTCGGGCTCAGACGTCCGAAGGACGGCGCCGTTTGCGCTCGCCATAGCCGTCTAAAGGACGGCGTCGCCTGCGCTCGCCTATGGCCCGGCTATCCATCATCTATGAAAATGCGATGGATACGCGGGTCAAGCGCGGGTATGACGATTACGCCAATCTCGTAACCGCGGAGCCATCTATGCGCATTGACGCCATCTCGATCGGGATCAATCCGCCGCATGACGTCAACGTCATCATCGAAGTGCCTGTCGGGGGTGAGCCGATCAAATATGAGATGGACAAGGATGCCGGCACGCTGGTCGTCGACCGGTTTCTCTATACCGCGATGCGCTATCCCGGGAATTACGGTTTCATTCCGCATACGCTGTCAAACGACGGCGATCCCTGCGACGTGCTGGTCGCCAACACCCGCGCGATCGTGCCTGGCGCGGTCATGAGCGTGCGGCCGGTCGGCGTGCTGTTGATGGAAGACGAAGCCGGCGGCGACGAGAAGATCATCGCGGTGCCATCCTCGAAGCTGACCCAGCGTTACGACAAGGTGCGAAACTACAGCGACCTGCCCGACATCACGCTGCAACAGATCCAGCACTTCTTCGAGCACTACAAGGATCTCGAACCCGGGAAATGGGTCAAGGTGCTGCGCTGGGGCGGCGCCGAGGATGCGCAAAGGCTGATCATGGAAGGCATCGCGCGGGCGAAGGGGAAGTAGGCACGGAGCGGCGCACTTTCTTCTCCCTCTCCCGCGTGCGGGCCGGGATGGGGCTCTTGAACAACTAGCGATTTCTGAAAATCAGCAAGCGTACGGCGCGGGCGCTGATTGAGCACGGAAGCTTCCGCCACCCGCCTTCGCTTCGCTCAGGCACCCTCGCAAGCGGGAGACGGAAAAAAGTTACACCGCCGGCTTCGGCAGCCCGTGAATCGCGCATGCCGCGCGCAGCGTGTTGACCAGCAGGCACGCCACGGTCATCTGACCGACCCCGCCGGGAACTGGCGTGATCGCGCCGGCGATCTGCAACGCTTCGGCAAAGGCGACGTCGCCGACCAGACGGGTCTTGCCATCCACATCCGGCAGCCGGTTGATGCCGACATCGATCACCGTGGCGTCGGGCTTGATCCAGTCGCCGCGCACCATTTCGGGCTTGCCGACGGCGGCGTAAACCAGATCGGCGCGGGCGCATAATTGCTTCAGCTCGCGCGAGCGCGAATGCGCGATCGTCACTGTCGCGTTTTCATTCAGCAGCAATTGCACCAGCGGACGCCCGACCAGATTTGAACGGCCGATGACAATGGCATTCATGCCCTCGAGCGAGGCGTGCACGCTCTTGGTCAGGATGATGCAGCCGAGCGGCGTGCACGGCGATAGCGCGGCAAACCCGCCGGCGAGACGCCCGGCATTGTTCGGATGCAGCCCGTCGACATCCTTGGCCGGATCGATCGCGTTGATCACGGTTTCGGTATCGATTGATTTGGGCAACGGCAGCTGCACCAGAATGCCGTGCACGGCCGGATCGCGATTGAGCCGCGCGATCAGCGCCAGCAATTCGGTTTGCGCGACGTCACCGGGCAATACATGCTCGAACGACGCCATGCCCGCTGCCTGGGTCTGCTTGTGCTTGCTGCGGACATAGACCTGGCTGGCGGGATCGCTGCCGACCAGCACCACCGCGAGCCCGGGCGAGATCCCGTTATCCCGCTGCACCCGCGCCACTTCGTCGGCGACGCGGGCGCGAAGCTCGGCGGCAATGAGTTTTCCATCGATGATCCGGGCCGTCATTTCAATCCTTTTTCAACGCGGTCAGTTCGCGCAGTGCCGCGCCGAGTTTAGCGGGATCACCGTCGACGGCGATCTGCTTGAGGCGCGATGTCGTGCCGGACAAAATCCGCACCTTGGCCCTGGTAACGCCGAGCGCTTTCGCGACCAGTTCGGTCACCGCACGATTAGCTTCGCCGCCGTCGGCGATGGCACGCACCCGGACCTTGACCACGCTGCGACCGTTAGCAAGCGTTTCAATACCGTCGATATCGTCACGGCCACCGCGCGGGGTTACCCGCAGCGCGACGCTGATGCCTGCCGTGGAATAGCGCCAAGGATCCATCAATACCCGATGACGAGGGGCATCACGTTATAGACGATAAGTTTCTGTATGAGGTAGATGATCAGGATCAGGATGATCGGCGAGATATCGAGCCCACCCAGATTAGGCATGACCGAGCGGATCGGCGCCAACAGCGGTTCCGTGATCCGGTAGAGGAATTCTGCTATCGCCGCCACGAGCTGATTGCGCGTGTTCACGACATTGAAGGCGACCAGCCAGGATAGAATAGCTGACGCAATCAGCAACCATACGTACAAGTCCAGTATCAGCAGAATGATTTCGAGAACGGCACGCATGGCAGGGCTTACTCGCGGGTTCGGTCGCGGATTCGACTTCCAGCTAAATATCGGTTCCCCTCCTGCCAAACAAGGGAACTTGCCGGCAAATGGTCCGGAAAATCAGTAATTTCGCCGTTCTTGACTTGGCCTTGGCGCGGATTGTAAATGACACCGATTGCGGGCCGCTCTCTTGACTTCGAGGCGGCCACAAAGGGGCCATAGCTCAGCTGGGAGAGCGCGTCGTTCGCAATGACGAGGTCGGCGGTTCGATCCCGCCTGGCTCCACCATGCTTCGCCCTTCCGGCTATGCGTGACGCAGCCGCGTTTGGCCGAAGGTGGAGTGTGCCCGGCATAGCCCGAATGGCGACGAGGGGCTGTGTCAGACAGTTCAGCCGCTTCTCTTCACCCGCGACCCCTTCGCCCGTGAGCCTTTGGGCCGCGATAGATAATCCTGCGTTTCCGGCTGCTCGGTCAGCCAACCGCTCCAGCGCCTGAACACTTTCGCCATGCGGTCAGGCTCAACACCGAGCTGAACCATTGCCACGCCGCCGTTGACGAACTCACGATATTCGGCGATCAGGCCATCCCGCACGACGAACCGGCTGATGCCGTCGATCACGACCTGCCGGCCGGCGAATTGCGGGATTTTCGAAGTGAAATTCGACAGCGACCACGCATAGCCCTTTTTGCCGTCGAACACCGGATCGAACATTTCCCATCGATAATCGGCGGCGTCGCGGTGAAACAGATCCTGCATCATATGCGCGATGTCGGCCCGGCCACGATGGGCGCCGTAGATATAGTCGTAATAGATGGCATCTTCGGTAAAATGCCGGGCAAAGCGCGCGCCGTCGCCGGATTCCGCCGATCGCGTCAAGTCATCCAGCAGCGCTGCGAATTCATCGCCGGTCATGTCGCCCTCCTCCATGCAGCAATGCGGGCTTGTTGCCCGACCCTATCACATTCGCAATTTGAAAAGGTCTTTGGAACGCGGCGGGGACCGCGCGACTATTCCGCGGCTTCCGACATCACCGACGACGGTATGCGGGTCAGCCATCCATCGAGGAATTGCTTCAGCCAGGCGCGCTCGGCGACATCGTGGATCGCGCGGCCGGCAAAATGCTCATGGCGCGGGCAGGCTCCCGGCAATGCGAGCCGCTCATCGCCGCGCGTGGTCCAGCGATGCATCATCGCGTAGGTCACATCGGGATGAAACTGGAAACCGAACGCATGGCCCAATTGGAACGCCTGCATCGGGAAGTCGCCTCCTTCCGCGAGCAATTCGGCGCCGCACGGAAGTTCAAATCCTTCACGGTGCCAGTGATAGACATGATCCGGCCAATGCCGGCAGAGCCTGAGCCCCGCAGGCGTGGGGCGAATCGGATAGTAACCGATCTCTGCGCGGCCTTGCGGATGCGGCGCGACCCGGGCGCCGAGCTGCTTGGCGAGCATCTGCGCGCCCAGACAAATTCCCAGAAACGGCCGCTGCTCCCCTAGCGGGACGGCGATCCAGTCGATCTCGCGGCGAATGAAATCATCCGAATCGTTGGCGCTCATCGGACCGCCGAAAATAACCGCGCCGGCGTGACCATCGAGTGTTTCAGGAAGCGCATCGCCAAAGCGCGGACGCCGGATGTCCAGGGCGTATCCAAGCGCCTGCAATGCATTGCCGACACGGCCGGGCGTCGAGGTCTCCTGATGCAGGACGATCAGCACCGGCAGCAGCGATTCGGCGGCGGCAGGTCGCAAGCTGGCCGGCAAGTACCGCACGGTTCCGGCGTTGATCTTGATCGACTGAAACGACATCGACTTTTCTTTTCGCGGCAATCAAGCCGGAATCTTAGCTAAGCAATGGTTAATTTCGTATGAGTTCACGGCTCTCGATAAGCAAATCACGGGCCAGAATAAGCCGTGGTGCACCCTATCCACGCTTGCGCAGTTGAAAACGCGCGACCGCGGCCAGAATGAACCCGCGCGGAAACAGCCGCAGCAGAACCGGCACGATCTTGATGCCGAGGCCGGGCAGCACGGCCCGCTTATTGGCCATCAACCCCTGATATCCGGCCCGCGCGACATCCGACGCCGACACATTCAGAACCGCGGAATCAAGTCCCGGGGAGAACCCGGCCCGCGTCTGGAATTCCGAGGGCACCGGGCCGGGACACAGCGCGGTCACACGCACGCCGCGTGGCCCGAGCTCGCCGCGCAACGCTTCGGTGAAGGACAGTACATAGGCCTTGGAGGCGTAATATACGGCCATGCCGGGCCCCGGCAGGAAGCCGGCGATGGAGCTCAGATTGAGGATACCGCCGCGATGCCGGATCAGATGGTCGGAAAATCGCAGCGACAGATCGGTCAGCGCACGGATATTGACGGCGATCATGCCGAGCTGCGCGGCGCGGTCCAGTCCGACCGCCGTGCCGAACATACCGAACCCGGCATTGTTGACGACAAACTCGACCTCGACCCCTGCGTCCGCCAGCGCCGTGGCGATCTTATCGCAGGCATCGGGTTGTTCGAGATCGCACGAAATCACAATCGGCGCGGCACCGCCGGAGCCACCGATTTCGGCAGCCAGTACTGCCAGGCGATCCGCGCGGCGCGCCACCAGCGCGAGGCGATGGCCATGGGACGCAAAAACGCGCGCCAGTTCGGCACCTATTCCAGCCGAGGCTCCGGTAATCAGCGTCACACGCTCAATCACGATTCAATGCTCGTAAATAAATGGCACGATGGGCCCACAACGACAGCACAGGCGTTTAGGCGGGATGCAAGCCGCCTGCAAGCATTTCGGCGCGGAGCGCGGAATCGAGCAGGGAATTTAGGGAGTAAACGTGCGCCCACCATGCCGCGGAACGCCTAAATTAAAGTTTCGTCATGTCTGGAAAATTGCGTCCACCGCGGGGCCGAAACGCGCTGCACCGCGGCGTGTCCGGTTACCGCGTCGGCGACATCTCAGTTGCGTTTCACCGGCGTGGATTGTGCAGCGGCAACACGATGCTTGAGATCGATCCGGTCACGCGACGACACGCCGAGCAGGTCGGCGGCGCGCCAGACCACATTGTCCTCGAACTCGCTGACCTCGCCATCGGCGTAAACCAGTTCCCACATCATTTCGACGATGCGGAGCCGGCCGGCTTCATCCACCGAGCGCATGATGACGCTGGTGAAATGATAGAGATCGACCGCCTCGCCCTCGACCAGCGTCGCGGACGCGATCAATCGATCGGCGGTACCCGGATCAAGCCCGAAGCGGCTTTCGATCAGGCTATGAAGTTTGCGCTTTTCCGCTTCGGAGGGTTCACCGTCGATCGAGATGACGTGAACCAGCAACGCCGTCGCCGCCAGACGATACCCGGTATCGTCAAATGCGCGATGCTGCTGTCCGTTGGGAGAAACAACGTCGGCAATGAATTGGCGTAGTCCGTCGAGCATCCGTTCCTACCGCAATCGTGAGACACCGCTTGGCCGCACCATTGACGGCTATCCGCCAGTATATGGGCTGGAAATTCGATGCGCGCAATCCGCGTCGGCTGCGCCGACGCATTACAAATCGGCAATCTGAGGGGATCTCGCTCAGGGGATTTCGTAAACGACGATCTTATCGGCGATGCCCCGCAGCGCCGCCTGTTTTTGAATCGGCGCAATCGCCGCCTTGTCGAGGATATCAGTCACGGCGGGCGCGTCGATCACCGGCCCGGTGATATGAATCGCCTGCGAGGTCGCAAGACCCTGCACCCGGGCCGCGATATTGACGGTCTGGCCGAAATAATCCTGCCGCTCATTGAGCATGACGGCGAGGCATGGTCCCTCATGGATGCCGATCTTGACCACGAGATCATCCCTGCCGCGTTCGGCATTGAGCGCGTCCATCGCGGACCGCATCCGCAGCCCCGCAGCCAGCGCATGTTCGGGTCGCACGAAGGTCGCCATCACGGCATCGCCGATCGTTTTCACGACGGCGCCTTTCTCGGAAGAAATGATTTCCAGCAAGGCGTGGAAATGCGCACGCACCAGATCGAAGGCGGCGAGATCGCCGACCCGCTCATAAAGCGCGGTGGAGCCCTTGAGGTCGGTGAACAAAAACGTCAGCGAGGTGATCTTGAGCCGCTGGTCGATGTTGAGATTGTCGGCCTTGTAGACATCGCGGAAAGTCTGGTTCGTCAGCATCCGCTTGGCGGTGAGGAATGGCTTGCGCTTGCCGATCAAGTGATGGAGCGCGTCGGCTGCGATAAACACCGATGGCAGTACCCGCACACCGGCTTGATTGTCGAGCGACAGCCGCAGCGGTCCCGGACGCAGCGTCATGGTTCCGACTGGCGCCTGGATCCTGTTGTACATCAGCGCCAATTGCTGGCGCTCTTTGGTCGGCTCGCCCTGAACGTCGATGAACTGTGCCGCGTGCGTCACCGGCTCGAACACGATGATGAATTGCGGCGGCAATTGCAGCGATAACACCGCCTTCTCGCCGGCAGGCAACTCGATCGCCTCCAGCACCACATCCTCGGAGAGCGACGTGAACAACTCCTGGTTGAAATCGACACCGGAACTCCAGAACATCTGTTTGTAATATTCCCAGATCGGCAGCGTGTTGGGGTCGTGCGCCGCAATGCGGCGGACCCGTGAGCTGACCGTGAATGCGACCTCGACCTGCTCGTCGACCGAGGCCTCGTACCCGCAGGCGCACAGCCCGCAATGATAGTCGTCATGACGCAGCGATTTCAGCGTGCTGTGGGCATCGAGCACGCCGCCGCAGCCGGGGCACAACACATTCCAGGTGAGATCGAACAGTCCGAGCCGCGAGGCATGGAGAAAGCCGGAAATCACCCGCTCCTCGTCGAGGCCCATACGTTTGGAAAAATCCAGAAGATTGATCCGGTTGAGCTCGTGATCCTCGCCGGTCTCGATCAGCCGCACAATGGCATCGGCCACCGCTGGATCGGCCGTCTGCTTCAGTACGGAGAATTGGGCCTGGATATCGCTCATACCGTATCTTTACATGAGACCGCCGGGGCGTCCACGCAAGGGGCGGAGCTTGCCTGGTTCGGATTGAATCAGAATCCGGGTTCCGGGACGCGCACTCATAAATCGCGGTTGTTTGGCGCGGCTGGCTCAGGGTCGGCCACGCTCCCGATAGCGACGAAGGACGAACGCGTCTCGAATGATCCCAAGTGAGTAGCGCACCACGATCAGCCGGCTTGTCTTAAAGAAGTTTTCCGCAACCATCCAGCGCGTCGCACGAATGCGGCAAGACATAACAATGGTCCGACGACGGAAAGAGCGGCAAAAGGCAAGTATCCTGCCAAGTACTTGAAGCTTCCAAATTGCGGATATCCCAAAAAATCCGCCGCGAAAGCATAGGCTATGTAATTGAGCCCGACCACGCGTAAGAACCACCAGCCCTTTGACCCCAGCGCTTTTTGCAGACGAGGGATCGAGAACAACGCGAGAAGGTAGGTCCACAGGACGGCTAATCCAAAAAAGACAAATACCCCGCGAACTGGCGCGTGACCAATGTAAGTGAGCCACGCAACAAGCCCGAGGTGCACCAGGTGCGCTGAAGCAAAGGCGAGGCCAAATTCACGCCCGCGCCGTTTAAGCGGCTCGAAGGCCGGTCCGAATAAAGTCGTCATCGCGCCGGCGGCATAAGCCAGCCAAAACAACAGGAACGAGAACCGCGCGGTTACCTTGAGTGCCGCGACGGTGCCGTGCTCTCCCGGTCCCAGTGCTGCAAGCGTCAGAGCCGCCAGACCGAGCGCCACGCAGAAGGCCAGGCCCATCCACACAGCGGCAACAGGTAACGCAAAGCCAATAAGGTTCAGAGAGTGTCTCTCCTGCTGACCCATTGCTCTCACTGCCGATCCATCGGAACTCTTGGTCATTAGTGATGCCACCTTTGCACACTAACTGGTTTTTTGTTTCTATGCGTTTCTCCATCCAAAGCCGGCGTCCACTTCGCTCGAAAACGCTCCGGCTAGCGGCGCGTGATCCGAAACATCGGCGAGCGATCCGGCTGCGTCGTCACCACACCGAGCGGCATCACCGGCTCCTTGTCGATAAGTTCGACGCGGAAGGCCGCGATCATCTTGGCGAGCGCCAGCGTGGCCTCCACCAGCGCAAAATGCGCGCCGATGCAGACCCGCGCGCCGACGCCGAACGGCAGATAGGCGAAGCGATCGGGCGCGGGCGTCCCCGGCATGAAGCGCGCGGGGATGAAGGCGTTCGGCTGGCGCCAAAGTTTTTCGTGGCGATGCAAAAGCCATGGCGCGATCAGGATCACATCGCCCTTCCTGACCGGGAGCCCGGCAACTGTATCCGCGGCATAGGCCGCGCGCGCGATCAGGAACGCCGGCGGATAGAGCCGCATGGTCTCATCGACCACCGCGCGGGTGAATTTCAATCGTTCGATATCGAGCGTGCCGTTTGCAGCGGCACCCTGCACCTCGGCGGCCAATTGATCCTGGGCCTCGCCATCGAGGGCCAGCAGATATAGCGACCAGAACAACGCGGTGGCGGTGGTCTCGTGGCCGGCGAGAATCATCGTCGCGACCTGGTCGCCGAGTTGCGCGTCGCTGAAGGCTTCGTCGGTTTCCGGATCGCGTGCGGCGTCCATCAGATCGAACAGATCGCGCGCCGGTGCGCCCTCCTTCTTGCCGGCGGCACGGCGCTCCGCCATCAAGGCGCCGATGAACCGCGTCCATCGCTTGCGGAATCGGGCGCGCGAAAAATCCTGCGGGCTTGGCCAACTCAGCGGCAACAGCAGATCGAGAAAATGCGGGCGCGCCAGCCGCGCGCCATATTCCATCACGAAATCACGCAACGTCGCGCCGTGACGGCCCATCTCGAACGAGAACATGGTGCGCCCGGCGATCTCGAGTGTCATTCGCTGCAACGCCTCGCGCAGATCGACCGGACCGCTGCTCAGCGCCGCCAGATTGGCAATCGTTTCATCCGTCGCCGCGATCATGTGCGGAATCATCGGTGCCACCGCGCGCGGTGTGAAAGCCGGCGCCAGCGTCCGACGCTGATGTTTCCAGGCGCGGCCCTCGGCAATCAGCAGGCCCTCGCCGAGCACCGGACGCAACACCCGGATGCCGGCCGGCGTTCGCGTGTAGTTCTCGTAATTGTCGACCAGCACATGCCGGATCGCATCCGGCGTGTTGATGATGAAGCTGCTGCGCCCCAGAAAGCGGCCCTGGATAACATCCTCTTCGTAGGCGGACTGTCCCCAGGTTGCGATCATGCTTTCGCGCATCAACGCCATCCGCTTCAGGGCGGTCATGGTTTCGGAGGCGCGTGGCGGGCTTGGAGGCACCAGCGGCTGACGCGTCTGCGGCATGTCCCAGGCTTCGGCTATGCTCACGGGCGTCCTCGTAAAAGGCTGTGACGGGATCGGCGTCTGGCCATGTTATCAGGTCCCGAATCCGGGCGCCATGAAGCGCGCGGCATGCTGGGTGAGACCATCCGCCGCAAAATGGGCCGCGATCGGCCGATTTTGTGGCCACACGCCGTTTCAAGTGTTTATGGCCACAGCCTGGCCACTGGACAGTCCGGGACATTCGCGGGCATCACTGCAGATGGCAGGGAATCACGGGCCGGCCGCCGCCGGCACCAACGGAACGGGAATGACCGAACCGCCAAACCGCTCGATGTTGTCCGCCGATGGCCTCACGGCTCCTCTGCGGCATTCCGCGTTCCGCCGGATCTGGCTGGCCAGCCTGCTCTCGAATCTCGGCCTCCTGATCCAGGGAGTTGGCGCGGCCTGGGCCATGACCCAGATGACATCGTCGGCCGATCAGGTCGCACTGGTGCAGACCGCGCTGATGCTGCCCGTGATGCTGATCTCGATGCCGGCCGGCGCCATCGCCGACATGTATGACCGGCGCGTCGTGGCGCTGGTCTCGCTGTCGATCGCGCTGTCCGGCGCAACAGCGCTGTCGGTGCTGGCGTGGCTGGGCCTCATCACGCCACAGACCCTGCTGGCGTTTTGTTTCGTCGTCGGCAGCGGCATGGCGCTGTTCGGCCCCGCATGGCAATCCTCGGTCAGCGAGCAGGTGCCGACGGAAACACTGCCGTCGGCGGTGGCGCTGAACGGCATCAGCTACAACATCGCCCGCAGTTTTGGCCCGGCCATCGGCGGCATCGTGGTCGCGACCGCCGGCGCGGTCGCGGCCTTCGCCGCCAACGCGTTGCTTTATATTCCCCTGCTGGTCGTGCTGTTTCTCTGGCGCCGCACCAGCGAGCCATCGCGCCTGCCGCGCGAGCGTCTCAGCCGCGCCATCGTCTCGGGCGTGCGCTACATCGCCAACTCGCCCTCGATCCGCATCGTGCTGGCGCGCACATTGGTGATGGGCGTTCTGGGCGGTTCGGTCTCGGCGCTGATGCCGTTGGTGGCACGCGACCTCCTGCATGGCGGCGCACAGACCTACGGCATCATGCTCGGCGCCTTCGGCATGGGCGCGGTGATCGGCGCGCTCAACATCGCCGAATTGCGCAAGCGCTTGAGCGGAGAAGCCGCGATCCGCGCCTGCGCACTGTCGATGGGAGGTGCCATTGCGGCAGTCGCGCTGAGCCGCGAGCCGGTTTTGACCGCGGCGGCGCTGGTGGTTGCCGGTGCGGTATGGATGCTCGCGGTCGCATTGTTCAACATCGGCGTGCAGCTCTCGGCGCCGCGCTGGGTCGCCGGTCGCTCGCTGGCGGCATACCAGGCATCGATCGCCGGCGGCATCGCGATCGGAAGCTGGGGCTGGGGACGTCTCACCGACGCGGTCGGCGTGGAAACCGCGCTCCTGGTTTCCGGCGCCCTGATGTTTGCTTCGCCGCTGCTCGGACTGTGGCTGCATATGCCGCGGGTCGGCGCGCGCAACGAGGACGCGGAAGTGCTGGCCGATCCCGAGGTGCAGTTGTCGCTGACGGCGCGCAGCGGGCCGCTGGTGGTCGAGATCGAATATCGCGTCGCACAGGATGATGCCCGCGCCTTTCACGGCGTGATGCAGGAAGTGCAGCTCAGCCGGCAGCGCAACGGCGCCTATGGCTGGTCGATCGCGCGCGACATCGCCGATCCCGAATTATGGACCGAGCGCTATCATTGCCCGACCTGGCTGGATTATCTGCGCCAGCGCAATCGCTCGACGCAATCCGAACGCACGCTGCATCAGCAGGCGATCGCTTTCCATTTCGGCCCCGATCCAGTGCGCGTCCGCCGCATGCTGGAGCGGCCGTTCGGATCGGTGCGCTGGAAAGAGGAAACGCCGGACCGCGCCGCCAACGAAGTATTGCCGGTCGCCTCCGCCGCAGCGGGAAGCAGCAGCACGTAGCCTATCACCCTCGTTATTCCGGGGCGCGCATAGCGCGAAGCCGGAATCTCAAGGCTGCCCGATGTGCAATTGCGCATCCGAGGTCTGGTTCTCCGGACCATCCCGCAATGACAGTGGTAATTACTGCCCGTTCTCGGTCAGCACTTTATCGCAGGCCTTGCTGAGCCGGCCGCGATGTTGCTTGAGACAGGCCAGAACAGCATCGTCGCCGTCGTTGATCACGGCCCGGCAATGGCGCGACACATCCCGCGCGCAGGCCTCATGCCCCGGCTGGGCCGACGCCGCGGAAGCCATCAAGACAAACGAAGTAATGAAAAGAATTCTGGTCATCTGATTACGCCTTACCTCAACTATGCGAGCGATCAGATTCCGCCGCGAGGTTGATGTCAATGCGGCCTGGGCGCGCCAATCCGCGTCGACGAGGTGGCGGCTGGATGGCTACGTCGATTACGGCGTACTCAGCCGCGACCTTGCTGGACTTCGGGGCCGGATCCCGGTCCATCACGGATCTGCACCCGGCGCTCAGGATCCGCCCGATGCTTCACCATGCAGGCGGTAATTTTCGGAATATTGGGGATTTCGGAACTGCACAGGCGGAACGCATCGCTGGTGCATCCGCTGTATCTCGGCGCTGAAGGCAACGCTTCGGTTGACGGCAATGCCGGCAGCGAAAGAGCGAACGCCAGCACCAGACCGGTCTGGCCGAATGTCCCGGCAGCCGCCGACAGACTGTGACATCGATCAGCCCAAAGTTCCCTTCGGGAACCGCGCGACGGACGGCGCAAATTAGCGCTGCGGACAACGCCGCGTTGGTGGGGCGTTAATAACTATTTCTCATAAATAATCTGGCTCCAATTTTATTGTGCGTATTTAAGGAAGCGTAACCATGCGAAATGCGGCAGGTCTGATGTTGGCGAGTGTCGTGGCGGCGGTCGTCATCACCGGCGTATGGTTGTTGGCAGCGCACCCGCGCGGTGGGCTCGCCCCCCAGGTCGTCGCCGCCGTGCAGACCCCGCAGCTTCCGCCGGCCGCACCCGCCAAGGCCAGCGCGCCGCGTGACGATGTCGACGTCACCGGCACGCTTCCGGAAAAGCCCGTCGTCGCGCCGCAGACGGCAAAGGCCACCTGTGCCAATCCCGACGCGCTTGGCGTCAGCCGCGTGGTGGAAATCGACACCACGGGCGGACCAGGCTTCGGCTTCGAGCATTTCAAGCAGCTCGACTTCCTCGCCGACAAGGAAATCGTGCTGACGTTCGATGACGGCCCGTGGCCGGTCAATACGCCGGCCGTGCTCAAGGCGCTCGCCGACGAATGCACCAAGGCGGTGTTCTTTCCGATCGGCAAGCATGCCACCTATCATCCCGAGATCCTGCGACAGGTGGCCGCGGCCGGCCACACCATTGGCGCCCACACCTGGTCGCACGCCAACCTGAACAGCAAGAAGATCACCGAGCAGCAGGCCAAGGACGAGATCGAAAAAGGCTACAGCGCCGTCAAGCTCGCGCTGGGCGCGGCGCCGGCGCCGTTCTTCCGTTTCCCCGAACTGCAACATGGTCCGGCGGCGATGGCCTATCTCGGCACGCGCAACGTCGCAATGTTCTCCTGCGACGCCGATTCCTTCGATTTCAAGGCCAAGAACGCGGACCAGATCATTAACACCGTCATGACCAAGATCGACAAGCTCGGCAAGGGCATCATCCTGATGCACGATTTCCAGAAACACACCGCCGAAGCCCTGCCGACGCTGCTGCGTCGGCTCAAGGCGGGCGGCTACAAGGTCGTGCTGATGAAAGCCAAGACCCCGTTCCAGACCTTGCCCGAATACGACGAGGCGCTGCTCAAGGACATGAAGCTGCCCGCGACCAGCCTGCGGCCGGTGAGCAGCGTGGTTCAGACGGTTTCGCAGTAGCGGATCGGCTGCAACATAGCAGCGCCGGTCGATCCGGCTCTGGATTGAAAAAAACTGGTGCCGCAAACAGGACTTCGAACCTGTGACCCCGTCATTACGAATGACGTGCTCTACCAACTGAGCTATTGCGGCGGACCATGACGGCGCGTTCAGAAACTGCCTGAAAACGCGTGCACCTGATATCGGGCAACGCCTGATTTTGCAAGAAAAACGCGTCCGTCCGAGGGCACAAGAGTTCTTTTTTGGCGCGTTTTCCTTTCGCGAACCGGTACCCGACCCCGGATCAAGTCCGGGGCAGGCTTTCGCTCGAAAACGCTTTAATTCCCCCACCGGGACAGGAAGCCGCGCCAGCCGCCGGCCTGGCCCGCTGGCGGATTTAGCTGTTCGGTGAATTCGTCGCGGACGGGCTCGTCATCGATCCCGGGATCGTCGGGCGCCCGCACGATAGGAATCACCGCGGGAATACTGGAAGGGGCGGCTTTTGGGATATCCTGCCGGGCGCGGAACAGCGGCGGCGTGACGGCGGGAACGGGTTCGGCTGGCGGCGGCGCGGGCGCCGGCTCGCTCGCGGGTTTGGCGAGAGAATTAACCGGAGGATTGATCGGCGAATTGTCCTGCTCCGCTGTGGCGGCCGGCGACGGTCCGGCAGCCGGAGCCTCCTCGAGGACCTCCCGCGGAGGCTCGACGCGGCGCGGCGCGGCGGCGAGCATCGCCTCCTCAAAGGGCGAGGATTCGATCGCAGCGTTTTTGTCCGAGGGCAACGCCGCCAGCGGCATCTGCCACTGAAACGCATCGAGCCGGCCGGATACCGGCGATACCGGCCGCCAGCGCTCGCTGACATAGCCGTCCGCGGTCCACACCGGATCGTGCAGCGCGCGTACCGCGCGCAGCGTCCAGGCCCGCGCCCGGCCGCTGTCGCC
Organism: uncultured Alphaproteobacteria bacterium; assembly: GCA_963811915.1. Classification (GTDB taxonomy): domain Bacteria; phylum Pseudomonadota; class Alphaproteobacteria; order Rhizobiales; family Xanthobacteraceae; genus Bradyrhizobium. Next base: position 103,939 of record CAWETC010000044.1, on the reverse strand, counting down.
ATGTTCGGTACGCTCGATTTCCGCCATCAGCATCGCCACCCGCTGTGTCGGCGCGGCGATGAACGGCGCCAGCGCCTCGCGCGCCCGCGCAAATTCCGTGGCATCGATGGCAGCGCGCGCCACTGCGAGCGCGCCCTCGATATGGCCGGGCGCTTTCGCCGCCAGCGTCTCGACCCGCACCAGCCGCTGCCGTGCCGAATTGCCGAGCTTCACGTGCGCATAGGCATCGGCCAGATCGGGATGCGGGTGCGCCAGCCACGCGGTCTCTACAATTCGCATCGAGCGGCGGATCTGATGGGCCTCGCTCTGATATTTGCTGGCGAGCACCGCGGCCGGCACCAGCGTCGGCGCCAGCTTTATCGCCTCCATCACGCTGTCGCGCGACAGGTCGCGGTCGACATTTTCAAGCTCCAGCGCGCGCGCCGTCAGCAGCACGCCGCGCTGGCGCCGGTAGGCCGGCTTGTCGATCAGGCCCGAGGCAAGATTATTCTCGAGGATCGCCAGCGCGCCGTTCCAGTCGCCCTTGGCGCAGCGAAATCCGAGCACCGCATGGGAGGCCCAGGTCGAGGATGGCGAAAGCTTCAGCGCTTCCTCCGCGACCCCGACCGCAGCGAGCGGATCGTCGGCGCGCTGGGCTTCGATGAACAGGCCGCGCAGGCCCAACAACCTGGTATCGCCGCGCTCAGCCATGGCGTGGAACGCCGCCCTGGCGCCTTCGCGGTCACCGTCGAGCTGGGCTGATTGTGCGTTCAGCAGCAGCGCCAGCGGATCATCCGCGGCATGGCGTCGCGCGACATCGGCATGCCGGCGCGCGGCCGAGGAATCACCATGCCCGATCGCGAGCAACCCTTGCGTGATGGCATGACGGCCGCGCGCGTGACGCCGCTCGCGGCGGCTGCGCCGGATACGCTCCGGCATGCGCCAGAGCCCACGCAGGATCGACCACGCCAGCATCGCCGCAACGACGGTCACGCCGAGCGCCAGCGCGAATACCGGCAACGTGGTCACAACCCGCCAGCCGCCCCACGACAGCGCGACGTCGCCGCCCTGATCCGCCACCCAGGCCGCGCCTGCAGCGGCGAACGCAATCAACACCAGAAACAGAATAATCCGGTACATCGAAATCCTATAGCGACGGTTTGGCGAGCGCCGCCATGGCGTCGGCCGCAAATTGACGGGAGGCGGCGAGTGCCGCATCGCGTTCATCGGCCTTGTCCAGCCATGATTGAGCCGCCGCACGATCGGCCGGTGGCAATGTATTCAGCTCGCGCCTTGCATCTGCGGAATCATTGTGCAGCGCCGCAGCCGTGACTTGCGCGATGATCGCGCTGCGGTCGTTGCCGACAGCATCCGTTCGCTCGATACGGACCAGCTTCGCCGCCCCGGCCTGTAAGCGATCGACAATCCCGGAGCCGGTGGTGCCGGTCGCTGGCACCGGCGGCGACAGTTTCGGCACCAGCGTCAGCAATTCGCGGCTGAGAACGGCCGCGCTCGGCACGCCAGACGCCGCGAAATCATCGAGCGGCTTGAGCGCCTCCGCGTCGGTGGCGAGCGCTCTTGCCGCCGTGAGCGCGGCGACGAAAGGCTCTCCCTGCCGGACCGAAATGTCGAGCATCGAAGCGACCACGACGCGGCGAAGCGCCGCATCGTCCGCCGGCTTGTTGCTCTGTTGGGCAATCTCGGCGCTCTCGGCCCGGGTGGCGCGTTCGATCTGGCTGAGGCGCTCGTTGATTGCGCTGAGATCCGGCGGCGCGGCCGCTTCGCGCGGCGCCGATTTTACCGCATTGACCTCGGCAGCCAGTTTCTCCGACTGCGCACGGGCGCCGGCGATCTCGGCGCGCAGCGATGCCATCGATTTCTCCAGCGCTTCAACCCGAGCGGTGGCCGCGGGGTCCGGCATAGTGGAGGCAGGCCTGGCCGATCTGGATTCGATATCGGCAACGCGCGACGTCAATGCGTCGATCGCGGCCGCGTTGGCCGGCGGAGCGGCCGTCTGTGAAGCCGTCTCTCCGGGCCATCCCACATACCAGGCGGCTGCGATCACCAGCGCGGCGGTTACGGCGCCGGTAACCGCTGAGGTGACCATCGCCGAAATCGCCGCCGAAGACGAAGGAGATGATGGCTTCGGTTGGGGGGCCGCGCTGGCGCCTGCACGCGTATCTTCACTTGTGCCTTTTCCGCCCGACACTTCCGACGCTTCGAGGTCGATGGTCGGCGGGGCGCGCTTGGCGCGGCCCGAATCCGGCGATAGTGGGGTATCTTCGGGCCTGTCTTCGTCCATTCCGCGGTTCCTCTTTCACTTCGGCAGACTCTATCAGAATCAGCCCGCTCTCGTAGAGTTTGGTTCGGCTAAAACCAAGCCCCGCAGCCATCGGCCCTGATCGAGTCAGAACCGAGGCTCTGGTCTCTGAATCCTGATGCGTTTTCTGCCGTAGATGAGTTTGCGCAATCTGCGTAACCTTGATTGCTGTGCGAACCGATATCCACTTCGTTCGAAAACGCGGTAATCTTTTGATTTGACGTTTTTTCCTGGATCGACGTTCATCCGCTGGAAAACGCGTTGTAGCGCGATCAGGAGCGCAAAGCACGGCTCAGCAGCTCAAATAAGGCATTTTCATCCGGCGATGCCGCCACCATCACCTGGGTGGCGCCGGCGTCGCGGACGATGGAAGCCACCGCGGCTGAGATACAACATTGCGGGATCGCCAGCGCCGATATTTCGACACCGGCGGCGCGGACCGCTTCCAGGAACGCGCGCGCGCTGCGCCTTGAATAGTGCAGCACCGCCTCGACCCCATTGGTGGCGAAGGCGTCGCAGGTTTCGCGCGGCAGGCCGGACAACGGAACCATCCTGTATGTCGTCTGGGTGACAACGGTAAAACCACGCTCGCCGAGTTCGCCGGCAAGATCGCGGGCGAGATCGGCTCCCGCCAGATACAATAGCGGGCTCGCCTTCTTCAGCACTTTCGACTTGATGCTGGCGAGCACGAGATCGCGCAGGCTCGCAGCGTCCCCTTTGGCCGAGATCACGGTCTCGAACCCGGCGCTGCGGGCCGCGGCGGCAGTGTGTTCGCCGACCGCGAACAGCGGCAGCTTCAGCAATTTGTTGCCCTTGAGCTGATTTTCGATTCCGCGCAAGGCATTGGCGCTGGTAACGATCACCGCGCCGTACCGCAGATCCTCGTCGTCGAACGCCACCGGTTCGAACCGCAGCATCGGCGCCAGCAGAACCTCAAATCCCCGGGCGCGCAGGCTTGCAGCGGTAAATTCATCGTCCGGATGCGGGCGCGTGACGAGAATGGCCATGCTTTATGCCGCCGCCGACAGGGGTTTCGCATCAACGGGCGATTGCACTTCGAGACCTCATAATGCTAGAGCCAGATTGGCTCTGGCTTAATCAGAGCCGATCTGGCTCTAAATCATTTTTAACGCCTTTTTCTTCACGCGAACCGGTAGCCACTTCGCTTGAAAAGGCTCTGGCCGGAGAAGGAAAAACGCCGGTTTCGCCGATAACGCAAGGCCTCAAATTGGGTAACGACATGCCAACTCTGGGACCGACGCTGGTTCTTGGCATCGAGACCACCTGCGATGAAACCGCCGCCGCCGTGGTCGAGCGCCAGAGCGACGGCACCGGCCGAATCCTGTCCAATATCGTGCGCTCGCAAACGCAGGAGCACGCCGCGTTCGGCGGCGTGGTGCCGGAGATCGCCGCACGCGCCCATGTCGATCTGCTCGACGGCATCGTCGACCGCGCGATGAAGGACGCGGGCATAGGCTTTGCGGAGCTTTCGGCGGTCGGCGCGGCCGCCGGCCCCGGCCTGATCGGTGGGGTGATCGTAGGCCTCACCACCGCGAAGGCCATCGCGATGGTGCACAACACGCCGCTGATCGCGGTGAACCATCTTGAGGCGCATGCGCTGACCCCGCGGCTGACTTGTGCGCTGGCCTTTCCCTATTGCCTGTTTCTCGCCTCCGGCGGCCACACCCAGATCGTCGCGGTGACCGGCGTCGGTAAATATGTGCGCCTCGGCACCACGGTCGATGACGCCATGGGCGAAGCCTTCGACAAGGTGGCAAAAATGCTCGGCCTGCCCTATCCCGGCGGACCGGAAGTCGAACGCGCCGCCAGCGGCGGTGATCCCAGGCGCTTTGCCTTGCCGCGCCCGATGCTCGGACGCAGCGACGCCAATTTCTCGCTGTCGGGACTGAAGACCGCGGTGCGCAACGAAGCCAACCGAATCAATCCGCTGGAGCCGCAGGACATCAGCGATCTCTGCGCCAGCTTTCAGGCGGCGGTGCTGGAATTGACGGCGGATCGATTGCGCGTCGGCTTGCGATTGTTTCACGAACAATTCGGTCCGCCGCGCGCGCTGGTCGCAGCCGGCGGCGTCGCCGCCAATCAGGCGATCCGCGGCGCGTTGCAGGATGTCGCCGACAAAGCCCAGACCACGCTGATTATTCCGCCGCCCGCGCTCTGCACTGACAATGGCGCGATGATCGCATGGGCCGGCGCGGAGCGGCTCGCGATCGGACTCCGCGACACCATGGACACGCCGCCGCGGGCTCGCTGGCTGCTCGACGAGAACGCCACGGCGCCGGCCGGATTTGCCAACACGCGCGCGGGATTTTGACACATGATGAGATTAGATTGATCTGCAATAGCAACGGAAGTGCGCTCCCTCTCCCGTTGTGGGAGAGGGTTGGGGTAAGGGGTTCAGGTCCATCGATAGATCGTAACCCCTCACCAGGATCGCATCTGGGATGCGATCCGACTTCCCTCCCACAAGGGAGAGGTAAGGGAACCCGCTAACAGACCGATTCAATTAAACATTAATTAAGATGAACGCGCAATGACGGCCTTCCAAAAAGTATCCGTAATCGGTGCCGGCGCATGGGGAACGGCGCTGGCGGCGCTCGCCGCGCGGGCCGCACGCGATGTCGTGCTGTGCGCGCGCAGCCCGGCCGCCGCGGCCGAGATCGCGAAAACCCGCATTAATCCGAAATTATCCGGCATGACGCTGGACCCGAGCATCACGATCACGGACGACATCGGACTGGCCGCGCGGTCGGACATCATCCTGATCGCCACCCCGGCGCAGAATTTACGTGCGGCGGTTACCGCGCTGGCGTCTCATCTCGCCAAGGCAACACCCGTCATCGCCTGCGCCAAGGGCATCGAGCGCGGCACCCACAAATTCATGACCGAGGTGATTGCGGAAGCCGTTCCCGATGCGCGGCCGGCCATCCTGTCGGGACCGAGTTTCGCCGAAGACGTCGCACGCGGCCTGCCTACCGCGGTCACGTTGGCCGCGAAAGACGAGCGAGCTCGCCGCTGCGCTGGTGCAGGCGCTGGGATCCTCGAATTTCCGGCCCTATCATACCTGCGATGTGCGCGGCGTCGAGATCGGCGGCGCCGCGAAAAACGTGCTGGCGATCGCCGCGGGAATCGCGGCCGGCAGGCGTCTCGGCGCCTCGGCGCAGGCGGCGCTGACTACGCGCGGCTTCAGCGAACTGGTGCGGCTCGGGCGCGCCTGCGGCGCGCGCAGCGAAACCATGGCGGGACTATCAGGCCTGGGCGACCTGATCCTGACCTGCTCAAGCCCGCAATCGCGCAATTTCGCCCTCGGCATCGCACTCGGCCGCGACGAAGCGCGGCCCCACGACAAGCTCGCCGAGGGCGAGTTCACCGCGCCGGTTCTGATCGAACTGGCGGCGGCGCAAGACGTCGACATGCCCGTTTCAAATGCGGTCGCCGCGATCCTGAACGGCGCGACCACCATCGACGACGCAATCGAAAGTCTGCTGACGCGGCCGTTCAAGGCCGAGGGATGAGCAAGAGCTTCGCAAATCTTATGCGAGCACAAATTTCACCAGATCACCCAAACCCGAACCGATGCCGTCCGGCGCCACGCTCAACTCCGCAAACACCAGCGACTGCTCCGTTACCCGCCGAGAAATCCGCATAGTGGTCGCCGAGGGTGCGTAGCCAGGTGTATTCGAATTGCCGGATGCGCCAGGCATTGCTCAGCTCCGCCCCCTTGCCCGGGAAAATTTCTTCAGCTCTGGCGAAAACAGGACGCGGTCGATGATCGGAAACCCGTCGAAGGCGACCGCCTTGAGTTTTGTTGACGGGCCCTTGGCGTTCGGCGCGATTGCGGTCGCGGTGACCGCGCCGGCCGCGGCCAGGGTCACGAACTTTCGACGGTTCACTAACATCAAGATTTCCCCGTTTCGGGTGCGAGGTGCGGCTTCGCCCTTGACGTCGCTTATATCTCCGTCTTGGTATTGAAGGCGTCAGAAGCAAGAGAAGGGGCGATATGAACTATTGGCTGGTGAAATCCGAACCGTCCACCTGGTCGTGGGATCAGCAGGTCGCCAAAGGCGCCAAGGGCGAGGCCTGGACCGGCGTGCGCAATTTCACCGCGCGGCAGAACCTCGTGAAGATGAAGAAAGGCGACCTCGCCTTTTTCTATCATTCCAACGAGGGCAAGGAGATCGTCGGCATCGCCGAGATCATCAAGGAAGCCTATCCCGATCCCACCGACAAAACCGGCAAATTCGTCTGCGTCGATATCAAGGCCGACAAGCCCTTGAAGACGCCCGTCACGATGGCCGCGATCAAGGCCGACAAGCGCCTGACCGACATGGCGCTGGTGAAATATTCGCGGCTGTCGGTGCAGCCGGTGACATCCGAGGAATGGAAGATCGTCTGCAAGATGGGCGGAGCCTGATCGGGTTCCTCATCTTTTCGTCATGGCGGGATAGTCGCCTGCAGGGCTTTGTCTGAGGAACCGACATCGTCGGTTAGACCGGCAACTTCCAAAATGCCGAGGGCGAACCCTACCTGGATCAACGGTGGTCAGGGACTCCGTTGCGAAGGCGATCAAGAGTTCGGAAACCATTCGGGCGTTCTGCCGAGCCCGCTAACGAAATTGAAAATTGTTGTCGCCCAAGGTCGGAATGAGCAAGGGGAAAGACAGGGAGGGTGCTCATGCATACGAGCAGGGAAGTCGTCTTGGAAAACGTGCGCAGGTATCGCGCGATAGCTTCTTTGTACCGTCAAACCGCGGCCTTCCGTCCCCTTCAAAGCTACTCTCTCTTGGACAACGCCAGGGAATGGGAAAGTCTCGCGCTGACCGAACTCGAATCCTATTTTGCGGCCGGTACGCTGGACTGCGACAAACAAGGGCGAGGCGCCCCATACGCCCACGCGCGGTGGGAGACGGTGACCGCCGCATAGCTATGATCTGGATGTTGCGCCGAGGATCAAATGGCATCCATCCACGGTCCGGAGACCTGGTTATTCGCGATCGAGCCGGCAGCAAGTCCGGCGATGTCTGTTAGGCCTTAGCGGACGTAAAGTGAGGGCAGTCGCTTGCCCGTCGTGGCAATCTGCCGCGGTCGGCGTCATTGATCTCACTCGAAATCACCGACATCCCGAGCTGGTCGCGCGAAGGCACCCGACGATGGGCTTTGCGAAGCAATCCAGCTTGACGCCAGCCAACGAACGGATTGCCTCATCGCTGTCACTCCTTGCGCAAACGCTTCGCGTTTGTCGCAGGCAATGACGAGCGGGTCCTGTCACGCTGCCGACGCCGTGCCGACCTGCGCCAGCACCCGCATGTCTATTAAGGCGTACTCCTAAATCGACATTGATCAGTGCGGCTCACTCGGTGTCCGCCATGCCCCGATAGCGAACAAATTCCGTATCGCGGCGAAACGACGCGAGGTGACATCGACTGAAGTTACAATAGGACTACAGCCATCCGATATTTTCACTGGCGATAAACATCTAACGTGAACTCGTTCACAAATGGACGAGAAAATCGCGTGATATGCTTGGCATGGGTTCCTGAAAGCCGACCTTCCCTTCAGATCTCCGCGGTCGAGATTCTGCGAACGCTTTCAAATGATCCCAAAAACGCCTACTCTTCTTGTCTTCACGCAATTCAGAAATTGATCGGAGCATACGCGAGCCACACAGCAAATTAGAGGAGGAACCAATGGTGAAGAGAGCGATTACGCTAGGCGGCGGCGGACCGGCAGCAGGATTGCACATCGGGGTTCTGGAAGCTCTTGCCGCTCACGATATAGAATTTAAGGTGTGGTCACTGTCCTGCATCGGCGCGTGGGTCGGTATCGTCTACAATCAATTCGATAAAAACGAAGACAGAGCCGAACAGACGTACCAATTTTTCAAGAATGGCGTTTTTCGGGACGACGAAGGCTATGAGCGCTTTCCGATAAATACCGTCTTCGGACCGGATTGGCGCAGCAACTTACAGGCCCTGAACAACTTCATTACCGACCGCGACAACTATAAAGACTTTATGTGGGACCCGTACAGAATGATGGATGTCTTCCAGGACTCCATGAAAATCCTGTTCGATCAGCTGCCCGACAAGAATCAAAACAAGAAGTTCACAAAACTGGACGAAGGGGACCTCAATAGATGGATCCTCAACCAGGCGATGGCGCCCAATCCTTTCGTCCGTTACCTCACATCCATGATGTATCTGTCCAACATCAATGGCCTGTCCAGGATCAACTATCCCAATAGCGAGTTCATGAAGGGCATAAAATTCGAGGAGCTGACAAAGAGCGAAAAGCCGCACATCTTTCACAACGCGTGGAACCTCGACCAGCAGAAGCTCGCGTTTTTTTCCAATCAGCCAATGAAAAAAACAAACCCAAAGTACGAGTACAAAGGATGTATCGACGCGCGTACTTTATGTGCGTGCTCGGCCCTTCCTTTCGTCGAGGGAACCGTGGAGATCGACAAGGTTACATATTGCGAAGGGGCTTTGGTCGATACGGTGAACTTCGAGAGCTTGCTGGAAGAGCACCATAATCCGCCAAACGATAAGCTGGATGAAATATGGGTGAGCCGGATTGTCGATTCGAAGCAAATCCGCAAACCGGAAAACCTTCATGATGCCTTGGCAAATCTCTGCCAATTGTTTGCGGCAACTGTTGGCGAAGATGACGTCAAGCTGTTCAAATATCACGTCAAATATGACCGACTTGAAACCCGAAAGAACGGAAAGAGCGGAAAGAACGGAAAGAACGGAAAAAACGGAGAAGAGGAGAAACAGTGGAACGGCATCCTCGTCGAGATTCACGTGCCCGGGCATATCAATTTCAAATGGAATCACAGCAATCTTGATAACGGGCGAGCGCTGGGGAAAGCCGCAGCGGAACAAGCATTCCAGCGCTACGAAAAAGAAAAAGATAAGTCGCACCCCAATAAGCCACTTTTCATAAACGAGAATCCGCGGGAGGAAGACAAGGACGGATGGGAAAAGGTGCAAGAAAAGTATCGCGAATGTCGAAGGCGAGCGGCTGCACAAAGCCAAGGTAAAGCAGCCCTGTCCCCGACTTATTGAGCCAGAGGCCCGGTATCTGCGGTCTGGGCAGGTCGCCGCAACTGGTCTAGCAAAGCCTTTGCCTGCTTCAGATCTTGTGTGTCGAAGCCCTCGGTGAACGAGGCGTAGATCGGCGCCAGAGAATCGCGCGCTTCCTCTCGTCTGTCCTGATCGATCCACAGCGCGGCACGATCCATTGCGGCTCGGAGTTCAAGCGCCTTGGCATGCTGGCTTCTTGCGATGGTCAATGCCCGGTCGAGCAGTGACTGCGCCTCGGCCCTGACGACTGGTCCTCCCCGGACCAGCAGGGCGCGCGCCTTCAGTCGATACAATTCGGCCTCGAAAATTCGTTCGCTATTGCGGGTGGTTGTAGCGAGGCCCTGCTCGATCAGTTCCAGCGCAGCCTCGCAATCGTCGCCGCACAACAGAGCCGGACACAGGAGCACGTAGAGCGCGGTGATGCCAAGCTGGTAGCCTGCGCCACGATATTCGTCCAATGCAACCCGAATTTCCTCGGGCACGCTGGATGAAGGACTAATCAGGGCTACGCATATGCCACGAATCGCGCGCGCCAAGCCGCGCCATTGCCGGAAGCCGTGTTCCTCCGACAGGGTGAGACAGCGTTCGGCATGCCCTTGCGCTGTCGAGAACTCGCCGCGAAGGGCGTGGAGAATGGATCCATAGTAGCCAGCATATGCCTGCGAATGCGGATGACTGATGGCGTCGGCGCGGTGAATGGCCGCGTCCATTCGCATGATTGCCGTATCCGCGGCGCCGAGCAGCCAAAGAGCCCACGACATCAGGGCCAGGTCTGCTACCCCGGCATCCTGGCCGGCCGCACGTGCCGACAATCTTTCTTCCTCGCTACTTGCCTCGAACGCGTCGAAGGCGCGTTCGATCGCTTCGCGGGCGCCGGCGAGATGTCCCATGAACAGGCAAATCATGGCCTGCCCGCGCATCGCGTTGAGCAGCGCGGGTCGATCGCCGCGTGCTTCCGCGAGATGAAGCAGGGCCGCGATCGTTTCCTGAGCCAGCGGCAACTCACCTCGAATGACGCTAGCGGTGGTCAGCCAGAACATAACCTGCAGTTGTTCGGGCGGATCTCCAAGGCGCTCGCACAGCTCGCGCGCGCGGGTGAAGGTCGCCATCGCCTTGTTTGAGGCCGGCCCCTGGGTAGCGATCAGGCAGGGCCCCAGAGCGACTTGAAAGTCAAGTTCCACCCTGTCCTTTGCTGCGCCGTCGGGTAAATGGCCCGATGCCTCGACACCCCTTTGCAAATGCGCGATGGCCTCGAGGTTGGCGGAGCGCATGGCGGCCTTCTTGCCGGCCTGCAGCCAATATCCTACCGCCTTTTCGAACAGTCCGGCTTCGGTGAGATGATGTGCGAGAGTCTCGGGCTGAGCCTCTACGATTTCCGGGAACCGTTGCTCGAACGCGTCCGCGATCGTGGCATGCAGCGCTGCACGTCGGCTCTTCAGGAGCCCTGAGTAGGCGGCGTCCCGCACAAGCACATGCTTGAACGTATATATCGCCTGGGGTACCTCGCCCCGGCAAAAAATCAACTCCGACTGAACCAACTGGGCAAGCGCCTCCTCAAGCCTCTCTGCAGACAATCCGGATACGGTGCTCAGCAATTCGTGGGAGAACTCGCGACCGACCACGGCGCCGATCTGCGCCACCTCCCTCACCGGCGCCAATCGGTCGAGCCTCGCCATCAGCGATGCGTGCAATGTCGTGGGAATTGCCATCGAGGGCAGCGGCCGGTTGAGGACGTATTGATCACCCCGCTCCTGTAACAACCCGGTTTCGAGCACGGTCTTGGTCAGTTCCTCGACGAACAGGGGCACGCCATCGGTGCGGGCGAGGATCTGGTCCACTACCTCCTCCGGGAGCGTCTTGCCGGCCGTGACGCGCTCGATCAACGCCGCCCCGTTAAGTCGGTTCAGCCGCGTCAGCGAGACGGTCGTCACATGCGCATGACCAGGCCAGGGCGGCGCGAACTCCGGTCTTGCGGTGATGAGCAACAGCACCCGATGCCGCGGCACCTGTTCCAGCGTGATGGTGAGCAACTCCAGCGAGGTCGGGTCCGCCCAATGCGCATCCTCAAATATAATGAACACCGGCTGCTGCACCGAGAGCGCCTCAAGCTGAGTCAAAAGCGCCGCCAGCGTCATTTCCTTGCGCTTCTGTGGACTGAGTTCGGGTACCCGGTAGCGTTCACTGGTCGGCAGCGAGAGAAGGCTGGCCAGAGGCGGCACGACACGGTCGGGCTCGGCACCGGACCGCACGAGCAACGCCTCAAGCTTGGCGAACTTCTCCGCCGGCAAATCCTTGCGCTCGAACCGGGCAGCCCGTTCAAGTTGGCGGATAAATGGATACAGCGCGCTGTTGGTGTGGTGCGCCGAGCAGAAGTGGCGGACCGTGATGTGGGGTTCGGCCTGGAGCCGCTCGTCAAGCGCCAGTGCAATGTGTGACTTACCGATACCCGGCTCTCCGGTCAGCACTACCGCGCAGCCTTCGTGGCCGGAATGCCGCCAGCGCCGCAACAGCAGTTCGATCTCCTCGTCGCGCCCGATGAGCGGTGTCAATCGCGTCTTGTGCTGCGCCTCGAAGCGGCTCTCCACTCCGGTTGCGCCCAGCACCTGCCAGGCTGGTATTGGGTCCGCCCATCCTTTAAGTGCGACAGCGCCGAGACTGCGGTATTCGAAATGCCCCTCGGTGAGGTGGTGTGTACTCTCCGAGATCAGGACAGTCCCGGGCTTGGCGAACGTCTGCAGACGCGCAGCGAGGTTCGGTGTCTCACCAATCACCGCCCGCTCCATGGCAGCGCCTTCGCCGGTCAAATCGCCAACGACCACCATACCGGTAGCGATGCCAACGCGAACCTGTAGCCCGGTGCCGATATTTGTCTTCAGGTTAGCAACGGCATCGACCAGCGCCAGCCCTGCTCGGATCGCTTGCTCAGCATCATCCTCGTGCGCCTGGGGATAGCCGAAATAGGCGAGCACTCCATCGCCCATGTAGCGCGCGATGACGCCCTCGTTCCGGGCGATAATCTCTGCGATGCAACCGTGGTAGGCGCCCATTACCGCCCGCAAGTCTTCTGGGTCGAGCCGGACCGAAAGTGCCGAAGAGCCCACCAGATCGCAAAACATGACCGTGAGTTGGCGCCGCTCGGCGGCGTCCCGCGGCGCTGGCTTGGCGCTGGTTTGCGGTACTCCTGGAACATCCCCCTTGAGCGCGGCGATCGCGCGCAGCATCTTGCGGCGATGTCCAAGCAGGACGCCGAGGTCCTTGAGATCCTGCTCAGTGAGATCACGGACCACCGAGAGGTCGATGGCGTTCTCGCCAAAGCGCTTGGCGTACTCTCCCAAACCGATCGATGCTAGCCATTCTGCAATACCTGTCATGGCACACCTATGGCTGTTACGATGACAATAGCACGTTAGGAAGGCATGCGAAGGCACAACTGTCGACGCAAATCATAAGTTATTGGGCGAGGCAAACGACTGCTTGCCCGTCGTGCCAATCTGTCGCAATCGGCGCCGTCGATCTCACCCCCAAATCAAAACCAAAATCCGCCATCCCGTCCCGATCAGAGGGGCGTATCGCGATCGTCACGGACGTTGGTACGGGATGCGGTCGGCGCCGCAGCGCTTCTGACGAGGGCGCCAACTGCGGACGGCGAAGTCGTGTGGTCCTGACGCCCCGAAGCTGGGCGTAAGCCATTAAAACCATTGCGCCGTAGCTAGCGCGGTTTGGTTGGAAAGCCCCCGGCGTGCCCGTTACTCCATCTGCGGGTGCGACGGGCATCCGGCATTCCTTGCGCCCTCTCTGTTTTGCGAGGGCAAAAACTCTCGCACAACTCCGGCGCTTCGCGCCGCGAGATGGCGGAGGTGTGTCTCACGTCATTGCAAGGAGCGAAGCGACGATTGATCCACGCTTTCTTGTTGCGCGATGGATTGCTCCGCTTCGCTCGCAGAGACGGTCCGGCGCCGTGCGTTCCAGCTCTTTGAAATGCGGATCAGTAAACTCGCCAGCAGCTACGCGGCCGCCGCGCTCACGACTTGCGCCAGCAATTGCTCGCGCTTCGACTGCGAGCGGTAGCCCTTCATCGTCGCGGCGAAGCGCTCCAGGATGCCGTCCTCGAACGCGGTGACGATGGTATCGTGGACGTAGCTCTTGCGGCAGATCGCCGGCGTGTTCGACAACTCGTCGGCGGCGGCACGCACGGCTTCCAGCACCTGTTTCTTGCGGCCACGCGCGCTGGCGGCCGGCGAAATCCGAGACAGCGATTCCAGCACCACGGCGGAGGCCATCAGGGTACGAAAATCCTTCAGTGAAATCTTGATGCCGGCGATCTCGCGCAGGAACGCGTTGACGGTGGTGGTGGAGACGGCGCGCACGGTGCCGGAATTATCGCGATACTGGAACATGCGCTTGCCCGGCACGCCGCGCAGGATGCCGATCGCGCGCACCAGCTTGGCCGCGTCGCATTCCTTTCGGACGGCCTTGCCGCCCTTGGCCTTGAAGGTCAGCACCACGCAATCGTCTTCCAGCACCACATTGGACTTCAGCAGCGTGGTGGCGCCGCGGGTGCCGTTGAGACGGGCATAGGATTCGTTACCTGGACGGATCGCGGTGCGCGCAATCAGTTCGATCACCGCCGACAGCGCGAACTCACGCGTCGGCTGATCGCCCGACAGATGCATCGAGACGTTGCGCCGGATCTTCGGCAGCGCCGCCACCAGCCGCGCCAGGCGGTGCGCCTTGCGGTGCTCGCGGACCTTCTCCCAATCGGCGTGGTAGCGGTATTGCAGGCGACCGGCGGCATCGATGCCGACAGCCTGCAGATGCGAGGTCGGATCGGGCGAATAGCGCACCCGCTGGTACGCCGGGGGCACCGCCATCGAATTCAGGCGCCGGATCGTACCGACATGACGGATCGGGGTGCCGTTGGCACGGACGAAGGAATAGCTCTTGCCGCGCTTGATGCGGCGGATGGTCAATTCATTCTGGTCGCCGAGGGTAAGACCCAACTCGCGCGCCAGCGCCTCCACGGATGTTTTAGCAGCGATGCTATGCGCTGCGAGGGGTGCCTTTACGAGAGGGGCTTTGGGCAATTGCCCAAGCGCTTCCGCCAAGGCCACGGCAGGATCGGCGGAAACGGGCCGCGTAGCCTCGAAACTCTGCTGATCTATCATGGCCGGTAGACGCCTTGCTCCATCTGCTGTCCGGTAATGCCGCTTATTGTGGCTTGGTTCCGGTCGGGGCCGGCGGCCCCGGAGACGCGATTTAGGGGGTAACCCGGGCCTTTACGAGTTTCGAATCAGTGACATGAGGTAATAAAATACCGGTAATAGCAGCCATTCGCCCGATAACCTTGATTTCGGCCTCCGTTAAAACGCGAAAGTGATCGCTTTCCGGACCACAGATTGAGCCAACTCAAGTTTAACCGACCAAGGTCGCAGACGTTTGCGCCTTGTCCGCCCATCGCCCGGCGACGCATAATCGCATCAACAATCAAGACGGCCTGCGAGCGCCGGACGGCTAGACCGCTTGCAAGTGGAGGGGACGATGTCCGAGAAGATTTACGATGTGTCCACGGAATGGGCCAAGCGCGCCTTCGTCGACGAAGCCAAATACCGCGAAATGTACGCGCGCTCGATCAGTGATCCCAAGGGCTTCTGGAGCGAACAGGCCAAGCGTATCGGCTGGATCAAGCCCTTTACGAAGGTCGAGAACGCCTCCTTCGCGCCCGGCAACATCTCGATCAAATGGTTTGAGGACGGCGTCCTCAACGTCGCCTGGAATTGCATCGACCGCCATCTCGACAAGCGCGGCGACCAGACCGCGATCATCTGGGAGGGCGACAATCCCTCGGAATCGAAGCACATCACCTACCGCCAGTTGCACGATGAGGTCTGCAAGTTCGCCAACATCCTGCGAACCCGCAACGTCAAGAAGGGCGACCGCGTCACGATCTACCTGCCGATGATCCCGGAAGCCGCCTACGCCATGCTGGCCTGCGCGCGGATCGGCGCCATTCATTCGGTGGTATTCGCCGGCTTTTCTCCTGACAGCCTCGCGCAGCGCATCACCGACTGCCAGTCCAGGGTCGTGATCACCGCCGACGAGGGACTTCGCGGCGGCAAGAAGGTGCCACTGAAAGCCAATGTCGATGCCGCGATCGCCAAGAGCGGCGGCGTCGATTGGGTGATCGTGGTGAAACGCACCGGCGGCGCAGTCGACATGAACCCGTCGCGCGACTTCTGGTACCACGAAGCCGCCAAGATGGTGACGACCGAATGCCCGCTCGAACACATGCACGCCGAGGATCCGCTGTTCATCCTCTATACGTCGGGCTCGACCGGCCAGCCCAAGGGCGTGCTGCACACCTCGGGCGGCTATCTGGTGTTCGCCTCGATGACGCACCACTACGTGTTCGACTATCACGACGGCGATGTCTACTGGTGCACCGCCGATGTCGGCTGGGTCACCGGCCACAGCTACATTCTCTACGGGCCACTGGCGAACGGTGCGACCACGCTGATGTTCGAGGGGGTACCGAATTATCCCGATAATTCGCGGTTCTGGAACGTGATCGACAAGCACAAGGTCAATATTTTTTACACCGCGCCGACCGCGATCCGGGCGTTGATGCAGGGCGGCGATGAACCGGTCAAGAAGACCTCACGCAAGAGTCTTCGTCTGCTCGGCAGCGTCGGCGAGCCGATCAACCCGGAAGCGTGGGAATGGTATCACCGGGTGGTCGGCGACGAGCGCTGCCCGATCGTCGACACTTGGTGGCAAACAGAGACCGGCGGCATTCTGATCACGCCATTGCCCGGCGCCACCAAACTCAAGCCGGGTTCGGCGACGAATCCATTTTTCGGCGTGGTGCCTGAAATCGTCGACGCCGACGGCAAGGTGCTGGAGGGGGAAGCCCAGGGCAATCTCTGTATCGCCAAATCCTGGCCCGGACAGATGCGCACGGTCTATGGCGATCACGCCCGCTTCGAGCAGACCTATTTCTCGACCTACAAAGGCAAATATTTCACCGGCGACGGCTGCCGCCGGGATGCCGACGGCTACTACTGGATCACCGGCCGCGTCGACGACGTGATCAACGTATCCGGCCACCGCATGGGTACCGCCGAAGTCGAAAGTTCGCTGGTGGCGCATGAAGCAGTGTCGGAAGCCGCCGTCGTCGGTTATCCGCACGACATCAAGGGCCAGGGCATCTATGCTTATGTGACCTTGATGTCCGGCACGGAGCCGAGTGAGGCTCTGCGCAAGGAACTGGTCGCCTGGGTGCGCAAGGACATCGGGCCGATCGCTTCTCCCGATCTCATTCAGTTTGCGCCGGGCCTGCCGAAAACCCGCTCCGGCAAGATCATGCGCCGCATCCTGCGCAAGATCGCCGAGGACGAACCGGGAAGCCTCGGCGACACCTCGACGCTGGCCGATCCGGCCGTGGTCGACGACCTCGTCGCACATCGCCAGAATAAAATAAAAGGACGCCCCGGCGTAAGCGCCGCTCGTTCGTTAAACCTCGCCCGCTTCACGCAATCGTCAGGAGCAGGCCGCGCCTGCGGCCGGTTTCTGACGAGTGTTGTTTTCAAGTCATTTACTTTGTTTGCAACATTTTCTTTGCTGCTGCCGCGGAATGAGCCCAGCACCCCGCGCGGACAGCGTTTGCTTAACGCTCGTGGTTAAAAATACATGGGCAAGGCCGTTATTTTCGGGTTTTGCATCAAGATTTGACGGTCCCGGAAGGGACGGCGGAAGCAAAATTGGAGAGAGCAATGTCGTTGAGGATTGCGGTGGCGCTCGCGGCCACCATCGCGGCGGGGACGTTGGCAACGACGGGCGCGCAGGCGCGGCCGGAAATGGTCGGAGTGCGGGGCGAATATTCGCCAGGAACAATCGTGGTCAGGACCAATGAACGCCACCTCTATCTCATTCTCGATGAGGGCCACGCCATGCGTTATCCCGTCGGCGTGGGCAAATCGGGCAAGCAATGGGCCGGCACCACCAGGATCGACGGCAAATACCGCAATCCGGCCTGGTCGCCGCCCGCGGAAGTAAAGCGCGACAAGCCGTCGATCCCGGACGTCATTCCCGGCGGTTCGCCACGCAATCCGATGGGCGTTGCCGCGATGACACTGGCCGGCGGAGAATATGCGATCCACGGCACCAACGTGCCCGGGTCGGTCGGCGGATTCGTATCCTACGGCTGCATCCGCATGTTGAACCCTGATATCACCGATCTCTACGAGCGGGTTTCCGTTGGCACCACGGTGGTAGTCACGCGCTGATCGGAAACTTTGCAGAATCTAAAAGCCGCGTCATCGCGCGGCTTTCCGTTGAAAAATCGCGCCAGGGACGGTTCAAAAATCCGAGGCGATGCCGTTGTTTTCCCAGTCGCCATACCGGGTCGGTTCCGGGCCCTTTGGTCCCTGAAATTCCTTGGGTAAGTGCTTGGCATCGGTCGCGGCTGCCTGCCGTCGCGCTTCCGCTTCGGCGAGTGCACGCTTGGCCTCGGGCGACAGCGGTTTGCGTTCTGGCCCGGTGGTGGTCATCTCGCGCCCTGAAGGATCGTTCGTCATCGCAAATTCCAGCCGCAGGACTGGCCCGCTCGGTTCAAGGTTTCAGCCAACAGCATCACACCCGAACTGTGAAGTCATAAAGGCGATTCTTACATTTGGCATATTCCACTGCCAAAGGTACTCTCCCCTTTGACGGCAAAGCGCGAAATGCGCGTAGCTGTCCGATACTGCGAGATGTTTCCGCTCCATGCCCCCACAACGATTTGCTTTGCCATCCGAAGTGCCTGGTCTAGCGGCGCGGCGGATCGCAGCGGATATTCTTGACGGCGTACTGCACAAGCACCGAACGCTCGACGAGCAACTCGATGGCGCCGCCGCCCATCCCGGATTGAAAAACCTTTCCGATCGCGACCGCGCCTTGATGCGTCGCCTTGTGGCGACGATTTTGCGGCGATTGGGTACGCTGGGCCATGTGCTGTCGCGGCTGCTTGATCGCGGTATCCCGACCGACGCGCCGCGCGCGCAAAGTGCCCTCTTGATCGGCGCCGCACAGATCCTGTGGATGGATGTGCCCGACCATGCCGCGGTCGACCTGTCGGTACGGCTGGTGCAGTCGGATCGGCGGGCCGCGAAATATGCCGGCCTCGTCAATGCGGTGCTGCGCCGCTGCGCGCGAGAAGGACACCCGCTGATCGAGGAGGTGAAGTCCCAGACGCTCGATGTGCCGCCGTGGATGCTGGCGCGTTGGGTCGCCCATTACGGAGAGGTCGTTGCGCGCGACATCGCGGTTGCGATCGGCCACGAACCATCGCTCGATCTGACCGTGAAGTCCGACGCCGAACAGTGGGCCACACGCCTGCATGGCGAAATCCTGCCGACGGGCTCGGTACGTACCTTGTTGCAAGGGTCAGTGACGATGCTGCCAGGCTTCACGGAGGGCCATTGGTGGGTACAGGACGCCGCCGCCGCGTTGCCAGCACGCCTGTTCGGCGACGTCGGTGGCAAGACCATTGTTGATCTCTGCGCCGCGCCCGGCGGCAAGACCGCGCAGCTTGTGCAGGCCGGCGCGCGCGTCACCGCGATCGACCGTTCGCCCAGCCGCATGGCCCGGCTGCGCGACAATCTGGCGCGACTGGTGCTGGGAGCGGAGACGGTGGTGGCGGACGCTGCCGACTGGCTCGACCGGAACGGCAGCGCAGATTTCGACGGCATCTTGATCGATGCGCCCTGCACGTCGACCGGCACCATCCGGCGCCATCCCGATGTCGGCTGGCTCCGGCAGGAGGCCGATATCGCCGCCCTGGCGGCGCAGCAGAAGCGATTGCTGCAAAAGGCGGTGGCGGTGCTGAAGCCGGGCGGAATGCTGGTCTATTGCACCTGCTCGCTGGAACCGGAGGAAGGCGAGCAGGCCATATCGGCGCTTCTTGCCACTGAACCCGCGATGCGGCGCGTTTCGATCGGGGCCGCCGAGGTCGCCGGCCTCACCGAAATCCTGACCGCGGAAGGCGATTTGCGGACCCTGCCCTGTCATCTGCCGCACGAGGATCCCCGGCTGGGCGGCCTCGACGGCTTTTACGCCGCGCGACTGGTTAAATCCTGATTTTGCACTGCATTTCCACACCGACGCGCTGATTCGCGCCGTTTCAAGATGGTGTCACGGCGACGTTTCCGGATTAAAAGGATTCGCGAGAGAATCCTCCCAATCAAGGTAAGGCGTGTCGGTCGCTCACCGCAGACGAATCTCGACGCTGATCATGAGCCGTTTCGCACGGAACGCGATGTCGCGTGCAAGCGGCGGCTCGGTGGTGCTGTCTCGGCTGTGGCCGGGCCGAACCGACCGCCTGGTCATCGCCCCGCATGATCTGCGTACCGCCGACGCCACCCGCGCCGCCGAAATCTATGCCGGCCGCTTCGTTTTCGCCGGCAAGATCGTGACCTGCCACGGGCGCTCGATCTTCGATCTCGAGCCGCCGTCGGAGGATTGGGAGGTTGCGCTTCTCGGCTTTGGATGGCTGCGGCATTTGCGCGCGGCCGATACCGCGCTGACCCGCGCCAATGCGCGCTCGCTGATCGACGACTGGATTTCAAATCCGGGATACAAGCGGCCGGTCGGCCGCCGCGCCGACGTGCTGGCGCGCCGCGTGATCTCGCTGCTGTCGCAGGCTCCGCTGGTGCTCGGCGATACCGACGGCAAATTCTATCGGCGCTATCTGCGCGGGCTGACCCGCGAAATCCGCTATCTGCGCTACACCATGCTCGATATTCCCGACGGGGTACCGCGGCTCCAGGTGCTGATTGCGCTGTGCTACGCCTCGCTCTGCCTAGCCAACCAGGCTCGGTACATCCGCACCGCCGCACGCAAGCTGTCCGACGAATTGCAACGGCAAATTCTACCCGACGGCGGACATATCTCGCGCAATCCCGGCGCGCTGATCGAGCTGTTGATCGACCTGCTGCCGCTGCGACAAACCTTCGCCGCTCGCAACATTGCGCCGCCGCCGGCGCTGTTGAATGCGATCGACCGCATGATGCCGATGCTGCGTTTCTTCCGCCACGGCGATGGCAGCTTCGCGCTGTTCAACGGCATGAGCAGCGCGCCATCCGACCTGCTGGCGACCCTGCTCGCTTATGACGACGCCCACGGCACACCGATGGCACACATGCCGCACAGCGGCTTCCAGCGGCTCGACGCCGGCGCCACCACGATCATCATGGACACCGGTCCGCCGCCGCCGCCGAACCTCAGCCATGAAGCCCATGCCGGCTGCCTCTCGTTTGAATTATCGTCGGGGCCGAGCCGGATCGTCATCAATTGCGGGATGCCCGCCACCGGCCGCGACAACTGGCGCAGCTTTGCGCGCGGTACGCCGGCGCATTCGACGCTGACCTATCATGAGACCTCGTCCTGCCAGTTCGTCGAGCTGTCGGCGGTGAAACGGCTACTGCAGGGCGCGCCGATCGTTGGCGGCCCCGCCGATGTGGAGAGCTATCGCGAAGTGGTCGGCAATGGCGAGTTGCTGACCTCCTCGCATGACGGCTATCTTCATCGGTTCGGCGTGATGCATCGCCGGGTGCTGATGCTGGCGCATGACGGCGCGAGGCTCGACGGCGAGGACACCTTGTCGCCGGCGCCGGGCGGACGGATCAAGGGTTCCGCGACCGATTATGCGTTGCGGTTTCATTTGCATCCGTCGGTAAAGGCAAGCCGCCTCAGCGACGCGCGCGGCGTCATGCTGGTGCTGCCCAACCGCGACGTCTGGACCTTCGAGTCGCTCGACGACAAGGTCGAACTCGAAGACAGCGTATTCCTGGCCGGCAACGATGGGCCGCGCCGCACCGCCCAGATCGTAATCCGCCAGAACTCGCGGCAGGCGTCCTCGGTCCGCTGGAGTTTTGTCCGTTCGACGGCGTCAGCCTCGGCCACGACAGCAAAGCGTAATGCGCGCCGCGAGCCGGAACTGCCGTTGTGATATGTGTGGCCAATGTATCGCCCGTTGCGGTGCCGGTTTCGTCGCTGCCAAAACCGTGCTAGCTGGCGGCCTTGTCATTTAGGACTGTGATATGACCGATCATCCGCGCCGCGTAACCCGCGCTCTGTTGTCCGTTTCCGATAAATCCGGACTGATCGAATTTGCCCGTGCGTTGGCCGGCCACGGCGTCGATCTCGTTTCCACTGGCGGCACCGCCAAGGCGATTGCCGCCGCGGGATTGAAAGTCAGGGATGTTTCGGAACTGACCGGATTTCCGGAAATGATGGATGGGCGGGTCAAGACCCTGCATCCCAAGGTGCATGGCGGCCTGCTGGCGATCCGCGACAATGCCGAACATGCACAGGCGATGAAAAGCCACGCCATCGCGCCGATCGATCTGTTGGTGGTCAATCTGTATCCGTTCGAGGCGACCGTCGACAAGGGCGCCGGCTTCGAGGAGTGCATTGAGAATATCGACATTGGCGGTCCCGCGATGATCCGCGCCGCGGCCAAGAACCACGATGACGTCGCTGTTGTTGTTGAAGCCGGGGATTATCAGGCCGTGCTCGACGAACTCGCGACCCATCAGGGCGCCACCACGCTGACGCTGCGGCGACGTCTGGCCGCCAAGGCCTATGCCCGCACCGCCGCCTATGACGCCGCGATTTCGAACTGGTTCGCGGACGAACTCAAGACCGAGACACCGGATTTCCGCGCCTTTGGCGGACGGCTGATTCAGGCGTTGCGCTACGGCGAGAACCCGCATCAGACGGCGGCGTTCTATCGCACGCCCGACAAACGCCCGGGCGTCGCCACCGCGCGGCAACTTCAGGGCAAGGAGCTGTCCTACAACAATATCAACGACACCGATGCAGCCTATGAGTGCCTGGCCGAATTCCACGCGGCGCGTACCGCCGCCTGCGTCATCGTCAAGCATGCCAATCCTTGCGGCGTGGCTGAAGGAACTGATCTCGTCAGCGCCTATCGCAAGGCGCTGGCCTGTGATTCGACCTCGGCCTTTGGCGGCATTGTCGCACTTAACCGGACATTGGATGCGGACGCCGCCCGCGCGATCACCGAAATCTTCACCGAGGTGATTATCGCGCCGAACGCCACCGAAGAAGCCATCGCCATTGTCGCAGCAAGGCGGAATCTGCGGCTGTTGCTGGCGGGCGCGCTGCCCGATCCGCGCGCCACGGGGTTGACGGCGAAAACCGTGGCGGGCGGCTTGCTGGTGCAGAGCCGTGACAATGCCGTGGTTGACGACATGGCGCTGAAGGTCGTGACCAAGCGCGCGCCGTCCGACACCGAACTGCGCGATCTTAAATTCGCGTTCCGCGTCGCCAAGCATGTCAAATCCAACACCATCGTCTACGCCAAGGATCTCGCGACCGTCGGCGTCGGCGCCGGACAGATGAGCCGGGTGGATTCCGCGCGCATCGCCGCGCGCAAGGCGCAGGATGCCGCGACCGAATTGAAGCTTGCGGTACCCATGACCAAAGGCTCGGTGGTCGCGTCCGATGCGTTCTTCCCCTTCGCCGATGGATTGCTGGTCACCATCGAAGCCGGCGCTACCGCGGTGATTTAACCCGGCGGTTCAGTGCGCGACGACGAGGTGATCAAGGCCGCCGACGAACACGGCATCGCCATGGTGTTCACCGGCGTGCGGCATTTCAGGCATTAGGACGTTTTTTCATCGCGTCGTCGCGGCGAACGCCGGGACCCATGCTCCGCGGCCTCTCGATTTCAGCCGGTGACAGTTAATACCTTTCGCAATAACCGAGGGCGGTGGTTACGGATCCCGGCTCGCGCTTCGCTTGGCCGGGACGACATGTTGAAAGAAATCGGCAAACTTACGACTCTCGCACCCGTCCGAGCAGCGCCAGTCCCGCCACAAAAAACAGCACCAGCGTCGCCATGCCGGCCTTCTGGCTCTCGGTCACCGCGGTAACGACGCCGATCAGCAGCGGTCCGACAAAGGACGTGACTTTTCCGGTCAACGCGAACAGCCCGAAATATTGCGCGATCCGATCCTTCGGCGCCATGTGTATCAAAAGCGTGCGCGATGCCGCCTGCAGCGGACCACCGGCCGCGCCGATCAGACATCCCAGCACCAGATAGGCGCGCTCGGCGGCACCGGAAAACAGCGCGCCACCGGGCAGCGGGGCTGCGACCTTGATGAAAAAAATCGAATCCCTGTCCACCAGCAGGATGGCGATGATCGCCACCAACAGCAGCGTCATGCTGCCGGCGATAACCCGCTTCGGTCCCAGCCTGTCATCGAGCTTGCCGCCCAGCCACGCGCCAAGCGTGCCGGCGATCGCCAAAATGATCCCGAAGGTGCCGATCTGAATCGTATTCCAGCCGAACGTCCCGGCAGCATAGATGCCGCCGAACGCGAACAGCGACACGAGGCCGTCGGTATAGATCATGTTGGCGAGCAGAAACGCCGCCATCGATTTCCGCTGTGGCAATTCGCGCAGCGTTTCCTTCAGCTCGATCAATCCCTCGCGCACGGCTTCGTGCACCGGGCGCCTGGCGGGATAATCCGGGGTCAGCAGGAACATCGGCAGCACGAAGATGATGAACCAGATGCCGGTCAGCGGACCGCTGATGCGATCGCCCTGATGGCTGACCGGATCGAGACCGAACAGCGGCTTGAACCCGAACAGCGTGCGCCCGGTCTCGGGACTGGCGGCCAGAAATCCGAGCACCAGGATGAGGCTGAGAATGCCGCCGATATAGCCAGTGGCCCATCCGGTCCCTGATAATCGCCCGATCTTGTCCGGCGGCACCAGCGTCGGCATCATCGCATTGTTGAAGACGGTGGCAAATTCAGCGCCGACGGTCGCAATGGCGTAGGCGAGAAGCAACGGCGGAATGACGCTGACGTCGCCAGGCCTGCCGATCCACATCAGGCACGATCCGATCACCAGCAGCGCGCCGAACGCGGCGATCCACGGCTTGCGGCGGCCGCTGGCGTCGGCGATGGCGCCCAGCACCGGCGACAACAGCGCGATCACCAACCCCGCAGCCGCGGTGGCAAAGCCCCATAAAGATTGTCCGCTGGCGGGATCGGACGCCACATGGGTCGCGAAATAGGGCGCGAACACAAAGGTGGTGATCAGTGTGAAATAGGGCTGCGCGGCCCAATCGAAGAAAATCCAGCTGATAACGGCGGAGCGCGGCGGATAAACCTGTTGCATGGCAGTGATGCGCGGGCCCGAAGCGACGATCGCCATGTTCGAAATGTCCTGCCAATCACAAGGAGGCGTTTTGCCCTGGGTATTGGAACGCATATAGCATTGCCGACGGCAACGGCCTTACGATTTTCCGACCTTGAACCAGCTTCAACCCGCAGCGGATTTTCAATGACATTGATGACAACAGGAATGCGCAGGACAGTTATAGCCATCCTGCTTGCGGTCGCATGCGCGGCACCTGCGAACGCGCAGGATGCGTCCCGCGGATTTTATACGCCTCCCGCCGCCGATACGATTCATCCCGTCGTCGCCGAACACGGCATGGTGGTGGCGCAGGAGAAAATCGCGGCACGAATCGGCGCCGACGTGCTCAGCCGCGGCGGCAACGCGGTCGACGCGGCGGTGGCCACCGGGTTTGCCATGGCCGTGACCTATCCGCGCGCGGGAAACATCGGCGGCGGCGGGTTTATGGTGATTCACTCGAAGGAACGCGGCGAGGACATCACCATCGACTATCGCGAGACTGCGCCGGCCGCCACCACCCCCACAATCTTTCTCGGGCCCGACGGCAAACCCGATATCGCCAAGTCGCGCGACTCCGCGCTCGGCATCGGCGTTCCCGGCACCGTCGCAGGATTGGCGCTGGCGCTGGAAAAATATGGCTCAGGCAAATTCACACTCGCGGAATTGCTGAAACCGGCGATCGCGCTTGCCCGCGACGGGTTTGTCGTCACCGACGATGTAACCGACACGATGCCGGAGGAGCGCGAGCGGCTGGCGCACTGGCCGTCGGCGATCAAAATATTTTCCGGCAAGGACGGCGCACCCTTGCGCGATGGCGACGTGCTGGTTCAGGCCGATCTGGCGAAGACGCTGTCGGCGATTGCGGAACAGGGACCGCGTGGGTTTTACCAGGGCCCGGTCGCGGCAAAACTGGTGAAGGCGATTGATGATGCTGGCGGCATCATGACGCTGGACGATCTGAAATCCTATTCTGCCGCGATCCGCGCGCCGTTGCGCGGCAGCTATCGCGGTTTTGACATCGTCTCGATGCCGCTGCCATCGTCCGGCGGCGTCGTGCTCCTGGAAATCCTCAATATCCTGGAAGGTTTTCCGATGGGTGAGATGAAGCAGGGTTCTGCGCCCTCGCTGCATGTCATGATCGAGGCGATGAAGCGCGCCTATGCCGATCGCGCCCGTTATCTCGGCGATCCCGCTTTCGTCAGCGTGCCGGTTGCGGCCCTGACCTCCAAGGAATACGCAGCCAAACAACGCGCCAGCATCGATCTCGACCACGCCACGCCGTGGACCGACATCTTGTCGGCTTCGACGACGCCACGCGAAGGCAGCAACACCACGCATTTTTCGGTAGTGGACCGCTTTGGGAACGCGGTCAGTAACACCTATACGCTGAATTTCAACTATGGCCTTGGGCTGGTCGCAGAAGGCACCGGCGTGCTGCTTAATAACGAACTCGACGATTTCACCGCGGCGCCCGGCGCGTCCAACGCCTTTGGCCTGGTCGGATTCGAGGCCAACCTGCCCGGTCCCGGCAAGCGGCCATTGTCCTCAATGTCGCCGACCATCGTGCTGAAGGACGGCAAACCGGTTCTGGTCACAGGTTCGCCCGGCGGCAGCCGCATCATTTCCGCGGTCATGCAGGTGATCGTCAATGTGCTCGATTACAAAATGGATGTCGCGGCCGCGGTGGACGCGCCGCGCGTGCACCATCAATGGCTGCCGGATGAGGTGCGGGTCGAGCACGGCTTTGCCGACGAGACGCTGGCGGCGCTGCGGGCCAAGGGCCATCGCGTGGTCGAACCATTGGCGCGGACCTCGGCCAATTCGATCGCGGTGACCGACAAGGGATTGCTGGGCGCGCCCGATCCACGCAGCCGTGGTGCGGGAGCGGCGGGACAGTAAGTCCATCAAGACCGCCGATTGCGGATTTGCCTATGTCCGCGATCAGCGTAGGATTTGCCCACGCAAGCCGGCCGTCGTGGGAACAGGGCAAACACCGGTCAGGAAATTTCGGGGAAAACGTTTGTTATGAGCAGCACCGTTGAGCCATCGGGAGCGATTGAAGTCGCTGCCATCGAAGACACCAGCCTTCTCGCGTTCTATCGCGACATGAACCTGCCGGAACGGCGGACGTTCTGGGCGTGCGCGGCCGGCTGGGCGCTCGACGGCATGGATTTCATGGTCTATCCGCTGGTGATCGGCACCATCATCGTGTTGTGGAAGGTCGATCCGGGGACTGCGGGGCTTGCGGGCACGGTGACACTGCTGTCGTCCGCCATCGGCGGCTGGCTCGGGGGGTATCTGGCGGACCGCCTCGGCCGGGTCAAAACCTTGCAGCTGACGATCCTGTGGTTTTCGGTTTTTTCGCTGGTCTGCGCCGTGGTGCAGAATTTCGATCAGCTGTTGATTGCCCGAGCGGTACTCGGTCTCGGTTTCGGCGGCGAATGGGCCGCGGGCGCGGTGCTGATGGGCGAAGCGATACGCCCGCAATATCGCGGCCGCGCGGTCGGTTCGGTGCAATCAGGCTGGGCGGTCGGCTGGGGCCTGGCGGTATTGTCGCAGGCCATCCTGTTCTGGTATCTGCCGCCTGACATCGCCTGGCGCTGGATGTTCGCGATCGGCGCGCTGCCGGCCCTGCTGGTGTTCTTCCTGCGCCGCTACGTGGAGGAGCCGGAGATCGCCGCCGCCACCCGCGCCAAACAGGCAGCGTCCGGCGACCAGCCCTCGCTGTGGGAAATTTTCGCAGGCCCCACGCTCAAGACCACGATACTGGCGTCGCTGATGGCAACGGGATGCCAGGGCGGCTATTACGCCATCACCTTCTGGGTGCCCCGCTTTCTCACCACCGAGCGCAAGCTCTCGATTGTCAGTTCCACTGGCTATCTTTCGGCGCTGATCATCGGCTCGTTTGTAGGCTATCTCGTGGGCGCCTGGCTTGCCGACCGCATCGGCCGGCGCAATCTGTTCCTGATCTTCTCGATCGGCGCGATCGCCGTGATCCTGCTTTACACCCAATTGCCGCTGACCAACGAGGTGCTGTGGCTGCTCGGCTTCCCGCTCGGCTTTTTCGCGTCCGGTTATTTCTCCGGCGTCGGCGCGTTTCTCACTGAACTCTATCCGACCCGGCTGCGCGGATCGGGCCAGGGCTTCTGCTATAATTTCGGCCGCGGTATCGGCGCGCTGTTTCCGTATCTGGTCGGCGCGCTCTCGACCAAGACATCGCTTGGCAATGCCATCGCGATTTTCGCAGTGGCGGCTTACGCGGTGTTCTTCATCGCCGCCTTTGCGCTGCCCGAAACGCGTGGTCGCGTCCTGCATGCGGGTGCGTGAGGCCTGCCGGATCTTTCCCTCTCCTTGTGGGGAAGGGACTAACGTTACCGCGGTTCCACAACTGGAGTTCGCTCGATGACATCCCTCAAAGGCAAGACGCTGTTCGTATCCGGCGGCAGCCGTGGCATCGGACTTGCGATCGCGCTGCGCGCCGCGCGCGACGGCGCCAATGTCGCGATCGCCGCAAAAACCGCCGAGCCACACCCGAAACTCAAGGGCACGATCTATACTGCGGCCGACGAGATCCGCGCCGCCGGCGGCAAGGCGTTGCCGATACTCTGCGACATCCGCGAAGAATCCCATGTGATCGCGGCGATCGACAAGACCGTCGCGGAATTCGGCGGGATCGATATCTGCGTCAATAATGCCAGCGCCATCAGCCTGACCAATTCGCAAGCCACCGACATGAAGCGGTTCGACCTGATGATGGGTATCAACACCCGTGGCACCTTCATGGTGTCGAAATACTGTATCCCGCATCTGAAGAAAGCCGATAATCCACATATCCTGATGCTGTCGCCGCCGCTCGACATCAAGGCGAAATGGTTCGAGCATTCGACCGCCTACACTTTGGCAAAGTTCGGCATGAGCCTGTGCGTGCTCGGCCTGTCCGCCGAGTTGAAATCCGCCGGTGTCGCCGTCAACGCGTTGTGGCCGCGCACCACCATCGCGACCGCGGCGGTCGGCAATCTCTTGGGCGGCGACGCCATGATGCGCGCCAGCCGCACGCCCGAGATCATGGCCGATGCGGCTTACGTCATCTTTACAAAGCCGTCGCGCGAATTTACCGGACATTTCTGCATCGACGATAAGTTGCTCTACGCCAGTGGCGTGCGAGATTTTGAACCTTACCGCGTCGATCCGTCAGTGCCGTTGATGTCGGACTTCTTTGTCCCCGACGACGACGTGCCGCCGCCCGGTGTCACCGTGATGGCGCTGCCTTCCATGGGCGAGGCTCAGAAGGCACGTTAACTTCAGCGCCCGACGGAATACGGCCCGCCCTTTTCCAGCGCGCGTTGATAGGCCGGCCGGGCGTGGATTCGCTCCAGAAACGCCATGGCCTTGGGGTGCCCTTGATCCAGCCCACCGCGCGCAGCGGCGGCTTCCAGCGGAAAGCTCATCTGGATGTCGGCAGCGGTGAACGCGTCGCCGGCGAACCATTCGCTCTTTCCCAGTTCAGCTTCCCAGAAGGCCATGTGTTGCTTGAGCATCGGGTTGACCAGCGCGGTCAGCGCCTGATTGGCGACCTTGCGCACGACCGGGCGCAGCAGTGCCGGCGCCCGCTTCGGCATCAGCGTGAACAGCAGCTTCAGCAATAGCGGCGGCATCGCGGAGCCTTCCGCGTAATGCAGCCAATAAGTGTAGCGCAGCCGGTCCGGCGTTCTGGGCCGTGGGATCAGATGGCCGTCGCCATAGACCTCGGTGATGTATTCGATGATCGCGCCTGATTCCGCGATGGTGTTGCCGTTGTCGGTGATGACAGGTGATTTTCCGAGCGGATGAACCGCACGCAGCTCCGCCGGCGCACGCATGTCGGGCTGACGCTGATAGCGGATGATCTCGTAGGGTAGCTCAAGTTCCTCCAGCAACCACAGCACGCGCTGGGAGCGGGAATTGTTGAGATGATGGACCGTAAGCATGCTGATTCCCTCCTTCCGCATGATGCCTGCGGCGCATGGTCGTGCCAGCAGGAAAGAGGAAAGTCGAGACGTCCGGCACGGGCTTATATTACCCGGATATTATTGACGGGAGCAATTTACCCGGGTAATATCTATGCATTGCAAATGGAGGACTTGCCGTGAATCCGGGGCCGAACACCGCTTACATCGCTTTTGAAGGCGAACGCTGCATCGCAGCCGGCGATCTGCGCGAGCGTCGCGCGTGCGGCCAAGGAACTCCTCGATCGGCGCAAGGACGCCGCGATCCTGGTGTTCGACGGCGTGACTAGCGGCCCGATCGAGATCGATTTTCGCGGCAGCGTCACCGATGTCCAGGCGCGGCTGCCGGAAGCCGCCGGCGCTGCAGTGGACGCCGGGCCGTCCGCACCGCGCGGCCCGGGCCGTCCGAAGCTGGGCGTGGTCGCGCGCGAGGTCACGCTGCTGCCGCGGCATTGGGACTGGCTGGCACAGCAACCCGGCGGCGCATCGGTCGCCTTGCGCAAACTGGTCGATGCCGCGCGGCGGACCGGCGAGGACGGCGATCGCGTGCGCCGGGCGCAGGAAGCGGCCTATCGTTTCATGTCGGCGATGGCCGGCGACAAGCCCCATTACGAAGACGCCATCCGCGCGCTGTTCGCGAATGACCCGGCCCGTTTCGAAAAATTGATCGCCGCCTGGCCCGCTGATGTGCGTGACCACACCCACATACTCGCCGAAAGAGCGTTTCAACGTGAGCCGCAGGATCGGGCCAGTTGATCCCTCGGATATGAACCGCTAGGCTGATTGAAATGATAGAGATCATATAAGAAACCATTCTCAGGGAGATTGCCGTGACCCCGACCGCCCCGCAATTCCTGTTCGATTTTGGCAGCCCCAATGCTTTTCTCAGCCACGAAGCCATTCCGGCGATCGAACAGCGGACCGGTGTGAAGTTCGAATATATTCCGGTTCTGCTCGGCGGCATCTTCAAGGCCACCAATAATAAATCGCCGGCCGAAACGCTGGCCGGCATCAAGAACAAGCGCGAATTTCACGCGATCGAGACCGAACGCTTCGTCAAGCGCTTTCACGTCAAGCCCTACATCTGGAATCCGTTCTTTCCGATCAACACGCTCAATCTGATGCGCGCCGCCGTCGCCGCGCAGTTCGAAGGCGTATTCGAGAAATACGTCGCCGCCGCATTCCATCACATGTGGGAAGAGCCGAAGAAAATGGACGACCCTGAAGTGGCAGTCAAGGCGCTCAACGCCTCCGGCCTCGACGGGACAAAGCTGCTGGCCCGTGCGCAGGAGGCCGACGTGAAAGCAAAACTGATCGAGAACACCCAATCGGCCGTGGAGCGCGGTGCCTTCGGCTCGCCGACATTCTTTGTCGGCCAGGAAATGTTTTTCGGCAAGGAGCAGTTGCGCGAGGTTGAGGAAATGATCTCGTGAAAATAGTGACCCAACCCTCATGGTGAGGAGCCGCGCATCAGCGCGGCGTCTCGAACCATCAGACGGTTTTTTTGCTTCATGTTTCGAGACGCGTTTCGCGCTCTTCAGGATGAGGAAAGGAGAGCCCTAATATGCAGAAACGAAATGCTACGGCCGCGGTGATCGGCGCCGGCGATTATATAGGCGCCGAGATCGCCAAGAAATTCGCCGCCGAGGGGTTCACCGTCTTCGCCGGGCGGCGCGACGGCGCCAAACTCGAGCCGCTGGTCAGGGAGATCGAGACATCGGGCGGGTCGATCGTGGCCCGCACGCTCGATGCGCGGAAGGAGGACGAGGTCGCGGCGTTCCTCGATGACGCCGACAAGCATGCGCCACTGGACGTGTGTATCTTCAACGTCGGAGCCAACGTCAATTTTCCGATTCTCGAAACCACCGACCGGGTGTTCCGCAAGGTGTGGGAAATGGCTTGCTGGGCCGGCTTTTTGGCCGGACGCGAATTCGGCCCGGCTGATGGTGCCGCGCGGCAGCGGCAATATCTTCTTCACTGGCGCCACCGCCTCCTTGCGCGGCGGCAGCGGTTTTGCCGCCTTCGCCAGCGCCAAATTCGGACTGCGCGCCGTAGCGCAATCGATGGCGCGCGAACTCGGCCCGAAAAACATCCACGTCGCGCATCTGATCATCGATTCCGGCGTCGATACCGCTTGGGTGCGCGAGCGCCGGGAACAGCTCTGGGGCAAGGAAGCGCTGGATAATCCGGATTTGCTGATGCCGCCGGCATCGGTTGCCGCCGCGTACTGGCAGCTTTACCAACAGCCCCGCAGCGCCTGGACTTTCGAGCTTGAAATCCGCCCGTTCGGGGAAAAGTGGTAGGACTTAAGCAGCGAATAGCGAATGGGGAGTAGCGAGTGTAGGTTCCCCCAACTTGCAATTCCCTGTTTGCCATTCGGCCTCCAAAAACAACAACAAAAGGAACTCAACGATGCGTATTCTCGTGGTCGGCGCCGGCGCCATCGGCGGATATTTCGGCGGCAGGATGCTCGCGGCCGGCCGTGACGTGACCTTTCTCGTCCGTCCACGACGCGCCGCCGAGCTCGCCGATGCCGGCCTCGTGATCAAAAGCCCCAATGGCGACCTGACGCTGAAAAATCCGCCGACCGTGCAGGCCGACAAGCTCAGCGACAAGTTCGACGCCGTTCTCCTGAGCTGCAAGGCCTTCGATCTTGACGATGCGATCCGCTCATTCGCGCCCGCGGTCGGCGCGCAGACCGCGATTATTCCGCTGCTCAACGGCATGCTGCATCTCGATGTGCTCGATGAGAAATTTGGCCGCGAGCACGTGCTTGGCGGTCTCTGTGCCATCGCGGTCACGCTCAACGCACATCGCGAGGTCGTTCAACTCGCGCCAATGCAGTCGCTCAATTTTGGCGAACGCGACGGCAGGATGTCGGATCGCGTCGGTGCCATCGCCGACGTGATGGCGAGCGGCAATTTCGGCGCGGTGGCCAGCGCGCACGTCGTTCAGGAGATGTGGGAGAAATGGGTGTTTCTCGCCTCGCTCGCGGCCTCGACCAGTTTGATGCGGGCTCCCGTGGGTATTATCCTGGCCTCGCCCGGCGGCCGGGACTTTATCCTCGGTATGCTCGATGAATGCAGCGCGATCGCGACCGCCTCGGGCTATGCGCCCCGCGCGGCATTTTTGGAGCGCAGCCGCGGCATGCTCACGGCGGAAGGCTCGCAACTGACCGCGTCGATGTTCCGCGACATCAAGGCCGGCGCGCGGGTCGAAGCCGATCACGTGATCGGCGATTTGATCGCGCGCGGCGATGCCGCGAAGGTGCCGGTGCCAAAGCTGCGCGTCGCCTACACCCACCTCAAGGCCTATGAGAAGCAGCGGATGTAGGCCGATACCTGCGATTTCGTTTGAAGATCGACCAAAATTGACTGGACGCACACGTAGCGGCGTATCAGGTTCTGCGCAGCGGAGCCTGGAACTGGCGCGTCGCGGCGCCAGGCATCATGGCGTATCGCGGATTCGATTTCCCTCACGACGGGAACTCGAGCCTTGAAGCCCGCAGATATTCTGGAACTCCCGACAACCGGTTGGGACAAGAAAATCGCCGCTGACCTGACCGCGGAGATGGAACACCATCTTGCGGAAAAGATTTCCACGATTCCGGAAATGCGCCGCTTCCTGGCCGTCAAGGGCTTTCGAGAACTGCGGCAGCTCATCCAGCACAACATTGCCGGCAGGAGCGGCGCCGATGCCTTGCGCGCGGCAATGATGAGCATGCGCCGTTATGCACTGGACCGTCCGGGCATGTCGGCCGCCACATTCCGAAATCCTGAAATCGACAGCCCGGAATGGCGGGCTGCGCAGAGGGAATTGGGCGAGGTCATGTTTGCAATCTTCACACAACTCGGCGTCACGGGCGAGCAGGCCCTCCACGCGCTTCGGATCCTGAGAAGTTTTGTGCGCGGCTTCGTTCTGCACGAAATGGGCGCGTCGTTTCTGGAGCCTCTGGAACACGACCAGAGCTACGAAATCGGGATCAGGCTGTTTACCGAAGGCCTGAGCGTGCTGCGGAATTGAACGTCGTGCGAAGTTGTCTGACAGACCGAATGGATTATCCTTCGCACTGAGATCTAGAGATGCGCGAGATAATGCGCGAGCGCGGTGATTTCTTCTTCGCTGAGGGGATAGGCAACATCCGCCATCGCGGCCCCGGCGCCGCCGGATCGTGCGCCTGACTTATAGTCATGCAGCGCTTTCACCAGATATTCCTCGCGTTGACCGGCGATGCGGGCGACGGCCTTGGTGCCCGCGAATGTGTCGGTGTGGCATGAGGCACAGCGCCGCCCCACGGCGGCCTGCGCACCCTTCTGCGACAAATCGGGATTATCGTCGGGTTTTGACGCCGTGGGCGGCGCCAGCGACGCGAAATAGCCGCCGAGATTGCGGATATCCTCATTGTCGATTTGCTCGACGATCGGCTGCATCTGCTCGTTCTTGCGCGCGCCGCTGCGGAAGAAAACCAGTTGCCATTGAATGAACTGATCGGGCTGGCCCGCCAGCGAGGGAATATTTTCAGTTTGCGAAATTCCGTTTTCACCGTGACAGCCGGCACACAGTTCGGCCTTTTCCTTGACCGCCGCGGGATCGGCGGCGTGAGCCGGTGATCCGCAGACGAAAGCCGCAACCGTTAGCATCCAGGTTAAACTGATCCGCATCGCGACCTCTCTCCATCATTTTCGGGCCCGTCGTCTGCCTCGCGCAGACTTGCGCATACTTATTGTGTTCCCGGCAATTCATTGCCTTGCAAGAACTCTTCCCTTTGGACGCCCGCTTTTGATGAATGCCCGGATCAAGTCCGGGCCCGCCGCGCGCGTTCCATCGCTCGTTTGCGGAATAAAAAGGCTGCGGTCGCCCATTCCCGAGCAACCGCAGCCTCTGATGTTCAGATCTTACTTCTTGTAGCTGATGCGATAGATCGCGCCAGCCCAGTCGTCGGAAACCAGGATCGAACCGTCCTTATCCAGGATGATATCGTCCGGCCGGCCGAGATAGCCCTGGTCGCCTTCGATCCAGCCGGATGCGAACACTTCCTGCTTGGCGTTCTTGCCGTCCGGATCAGCGGTGACGCGCACGATCCGTGCACCCTGGTACTTATGCCGGTTCCACGAACCGTGTTCGGCAATCAGGATGCTGTTCTTGTACGACGGCAGGAAACTGGTTGCCGGTATAGAACTTCATGCCGAGCGGAGCCACATGAGCGCCGAGATTGAGTACCGGCGGAGTGAATTCCGAACATTTGTGACCCATCGCAAACTTCGGATCCGGAATATCGCCCTGGTGGCAATAGGGATAACCGAAATGCTCGCCGAGCCTCGAGATCATGTTGAGCTTGTCGCTCGGTGTATCGTCGCTCAACCAGTCACGCGCGTTTTCGGTGAACCAGTATTTGCCGGTGCGCGGATCGACATCGCCGCCGACGCTGTTGCGTACACCGAGACCAACCAGTTCGGCGTTGCCGGTCTTGGGATCGACGCGGCGGATCTGCGAGACGCTGGTCGGCGGAATCCCGATGTTGAAGGGAGGTCCGAACGGGATGTAGAACCAGCCGTCCTTGTCGGCGGCAAGATACTTCCAGCCATGCGCCGCATAGGACGGCATGTCGTCATAAACCACCTGGCCCTCGCCAAGCTTGTCGAGATTGGCTTCGGCATTGTCGTATTTGATCAGCTTGTTGACGGCGATGACGTAGAGCGCACCATCGCGATAGGCGAGGCCGGTGGGCATGTTCAGCCCTTTGAGGATGGTCTTGACCTCTTTCTTGCCGTTCTTGTCGGTGATGGCATAGACGTTGCCGAGACCGAATGAGCCGACAAAGAGCGTCCCCTTGTCGCCCCAGGCCATCTGCCGCGCAGCCAGCACGCCCGACGCGTAAACTTCGATCTTGAAGCCCTCCGGCAACTTGATCTTCTTCATCAGGGCGGCAAGTTCCGCATCCGAGGAACCGGTCGGCGGTCCTGACGGCGGCGCCAGACCCTTTTGAGCTTCGGTCTCGTCACCGAGGAACCAGTCATCCGGCGGATGGGTCCAGAATTCCTTGTTGCCGGACTGATAGCTTTTGAGCTTGCTTTGCGCGCTGGCCTGACCAGCACCCACGACAATGGAAATTGCTGCGAGTGCAAGAATAGATCGATTGAAAGCCGATTTCATCGCATCACTCCCTATGCAGCCATGCGGCTGCGTTTGTTATCCGTTTTGCGCGCCTCCGAAGGCGAACATTAGTTTTAGCTATTGTGAGATGGAATAGACTGGAAAATGGTATCACATCCGCCGAAAGAGAGAAGTGCGTGCTCTACAGAACGTGGCGCCCGCGTCCATCGCTTTCGATGGCATCGTTTTTCGCGCGATGCATTCCGTGCAATGGAAAAAATCAAAGGTATTTTGCGAGGGATGGCAAAATCCGCGCTGTGCGGGCCGTAAAACGAAAAGCCCGCTGACACAGCGGGCCTTCGTCACATTTTGCCATTTCAAGAATTCTGGAGCGGGCGAAGGGATTCGAACCCTCGACCCCGACCTTGGCAAGGTCGTGCTCTACCACTGAGCTACACCCGCATCCGAGAGATTGGCGGCGATCGATCACCGACAACGGGCAGAGCTATGCCAAATGCCGCCCCCGAATGCAACAGCCCGTGCGAACCCCAAAATCGGCGGGATTATAGCTAAAACGGCTGGTCTTCGGCCAAATCGGCTCGAAACCGGGCAAAGCGGGTTCCCCCGATTGCAAATTGGGCTTTCAAGCGCCAATTAGGGCTGGAAAAGTGCTAGAGCATCCCGAGACATCAGGCGAGGATTCCCGTGACGATATTAGAGCAGGGTAGCGGAGCGGCGCCGCAGGCAGCGGCCGATCTGATCAAGGAGACCACCACCCAGACGTTCGTGAAGGACGTCATCGAGGAGTCGAAGCGCCAGCCGGTGTTGATCGACTTCTGGGCGCCGTGGTGCGGCCCCTGTCGTCAGCTCACGCCGATGATCGAAAAAGCGGTCCGTGCCGCCAACGGCAAGGTCAAGCTGGTCAAGATGAATATCGACGAACACCCGGCCATCCCCGGCCAGATGGGGATCCAGTCGATTCCAGCCGTGATCGCCTTCGTCAACGGCCAGCCCGCCGATGGCTTCATGGGCGCGGTGCCGGAAAGCCAGGTCACCGCCTTTATCAACAAGCTGACCGCGGGCATGCCGGGTGAGCCGAATATCGCCGAAATCCTCAAGGAGGCCGAAGCCGTCCTGGCCGAGGGCGATTCCGCCACCGCGGCCTCGATCTATGCCGAAGTGCTGGCGGCGGACGCCACCAATATCGCGGCCCTCGCGGGACTGGCAAAATGTTACATGGCGACCGGCGCCATTGAGCAGGCCAAGCAGACGCTGGCCATGGTGCCGGAATCGAAGCGTGGTGATGCGGCGGTCAAGGCCGTGCAGGCGTCGATCGATCTTGCCGAACAGGCCAAGGCGCTCGGCCCGGTGACCGAACTGGAACAGAAAGTCGCCGCAAACCCGCTCGATCATCAGGCACGCTTCGATCTGGCGACCGCGCTGAACGCCAGTGACAAGCGGGCTGAGGCAACGCATCAGCTGCTTGAAATCGTCAAGCGCGACCGCAAATGGAACGAGGATGGGGCACGGAAACAACTGGTGCAGTTCTTCGAGGCGTGGGGCCCGACGGATGAGGCCACGGTCGAAGGGCGGAAGCGGTTGTCGACGATCCTGTTCTCGTAGTCATTCTCGCCAACACCGGGACCGCCGATGCCGATCAATGCCGAATATCGCGGACCCGGCGACCTTCCCGAACTGATTCCGGTATTTCCGCTGCCCGGTGCGCTGTTGCTGCCGCGCGGCCAGATGCCGCTCAACATCTTCGAGCCGCGCTATCTGGCGATGGTGGACGATGCGTTGCGCGACGGCCATCGGCTGATCGGCATGATCCAGCCGGACGTTTCGCACTCGCCGGATGAGGCCAAACCGGTGTTGTTCCGCGTCGGCTGCGTCGGGCGCATCACCCAGCTCGCCGAGGCCGGCGATGGCCGCTACATCCTCGAACTCACCGGCATCTCGCGCTTCAAGGTGATCGAGGAAGTCACCGTGCTGACCCCATACCGGCAATGCAAGGTGGATTATTTCCCCTACATCGACGATTTTACCGCGCGCAAGGGCGAAGAGGCTGTCGACCGCGAAGCGCTGCTTGAGGTGCTGACGGATTTCCTGAAGGCCAACAATCTCAAGGTCGACTGGGAAGGCGTCGAGAGCGCGCCCAACGAGGCGCTGGTCAACGCCCTGGCGATGATGTCGCCCTATGGGCCGCCGGAAAAGCAGGCGATGCTCGAGGCGCCCGATCTGAAAACGCGTGCCGAAATTCTGATCGCCGTCACCGAGATGGACCTCGCCAAGAAGCGCACCAGCAGCGGCGACACGGGATTGCAATAATCTCTGGATGCCAGCGCGCGTCTCGAACCATGACGCCCCGAAGCGTCGCATGATTCGAGCGAAATCAGAAAATGCCCTAATACCCGGCCACCGCCAGCGCGATCACCGCACTCAGGGCCATCCAGCCAAAATGCCGGCCCCGGAAGATCCAGGCATTGCCGATCACCCCAAAAGCGTACATCGCGACCATCGTCACGACGATCCAGTGCCGCGCCGGCGTCGACGTCATCGACGAGGCGGCGATCAAGAGCACGCCGCCGCAAATCCAGCCGACGGTGCCGACCTGCCAGCATAGCCGGATCAGGTTGCGCAGCCGCTGCGGCTCGATCGTCGCGCGGGCAAATACTTTGGTTTCGCCGAGAACGCCATGGATGATGGCCACCGCGATCGCGGCGAGCCCCGAACACTGCAACAACAGATCGCGCATTGGATCGGTCCTCCATACATAACTGTATGGAGCAGATATGAGCGATCTTGTTGGCGCCTGTCAATACAGTAGTGTATGGTGGGTTGCCGCAGGGAGAAACATGACCGATCAACTTTCCGCTAAAGACTGGCTTGATCAGGGCCTCAAGGCCCTGGCCGCGCGCGGATTTACGGCGCTGAAGGCCGAGCCGCTGGCCAAGGCGATGGGGGTATCGCGCGGCAGCTTTTACTGGCACTTCGCCGACGTCGATGCATTCCACGCTGCGATCCTCACGCATTGGCGCGAGGTGGCCGCCGAGCGGATTATTGCCAATGTCGAGGCCGCGTCGAGCAGCGAAAATCCAGTAGCGCTGCTGTTGCGCCAGGCATTCGGTGGAGGACTGGCGCTTGAAAAGGCGGTTCGCACCTGGGCCGCACACGACCCGGCGGCGCAAAATGCGGTGCAGGCCATCGACCGGCGTCGGTTGAGCTATGTCGAAAACCTTCTAGGAGCATCCGGATTTTCCCCCGGCACAGCCCGTGCGCGAGCGCAAATTCTCTACTGGGCGTTTGTCGGGTTTGCATTGTCGGATCAACCGCTGCCGCGCGCGCGACAGGCGGCGGTGCTCGACGAATTGCTGCGGATCGCCACGCGCTAAAGCAGGCCCACCGCAACGCACCGGCTCCGCGGCCTCGGTCGTCTGGCGAATTAGTCATTCGCCGACGCGGAAGCGCTGTCGCTCGACCCATATGACGAGACGAACCTTGATCCTCTCGAGGCTTGGCGGCTCAGGCGGAGCATTGCTCACGTCGCGGCTCATCGAGCGGACGTTGTCAGTCGCCGACGTCCACGCCGCGTTTCGATAACCCTCCGTTCACCATGAGGACAAATCCCCCAATCCCTTTCCGCAAAGGCTCGTGGCTTTCAAGTTCGCTTACACCTTTACCGCTTAGTCATGCCTGAGACCGAGAGGCTGCGACCGAAACAGAGTTCAGTAATCCTGCGTAAATGTAGATCGAGCGTATGAGTATCGAACGCCTTGTCGTCCCGACCATCACTCCTGGCGCCGGTGGCACCGCCGCCTATCGCACGAGTGAGTCCGACACCACGCCCCTCCCGACGGACAACAACAATGCGGTCTGCGACGGCGTCTAACGCCCGACACAGAAGTGACCAGAAGGACACTCGATATGGAATGCAGGGCAAATCGGCTGTTAGTGCGGACGTTTCTGATCCTCGTACTGTCGTTTTCAAGCGCCGCGTTGACGCTCGCCGCGGCCCTGACCCCGGCTGCTGCAAGTGACGGTGCGACCACGGAGCCGATTTCAAGCCACACGCAAACGAAGGTCCGCTTTCTCGCCCTTGGAGTCGGCAAATCGGTGGTCATCGATTTGCCCCGTGACTCCAAGGATGTGCTGGTCGCCGATCCGAAGATTGCGAACGCCGTCGTCCACTCGCCGCAACGCGCTTATATTATCGGTGAGGCGGTTGGCCAAACCAACGTCGTGTTCTTCGATACCGAAGGCCAGCAAATCGCCGCCTATGACATCGCCGTCAAGCGCGATCTTAATGGTGTGCGCGCGGCGTTGAAGCAAATGCTGCCCGCGGCGGGAATCCAGGCCGAAGGCATCGGCGACAGCGTCATGCTGACGGGTTCGGTAGCCAGTCCGATCGAGGCTCAACAGGCCGGCGATGTCGCCG
This sequence comes from uncultured Alphaproteobacteria bacterium, assembly GCA_963811915.1. Lineage (GTDB taxonomy): Bacteria > Pseudomonadota > Alphaproteobacteria > Rhizobiales > Xanthobacteraceae > Bradyrhizobium. The sequence continues at coordinate 63,812 of CAWETC010000044.1, read as the reverse complement.
CGCGTCTGGTGGGCGGCGCCGACAAGGTCGTCAACTCGATCGTGGTCCGCAGCCGCGACCAGGTGATGTTGAAGGTCACCGTCGCCGAAGTACAGCGGAGCATCATCAAACAACTCGGCGTCGATCTCAGTGCCACCATGAATGTCGGCACTGCGGTGGTCAATTTCAACAACAGCAACCCGTTCACCGCAAACAATGCGCCGCTTGTCGCGGGCAACGGCGTAACCACGTCGGCCTTGACCAAGGCTGGCGTACCTTCGGTGACCGCGACCCTGCGCGCGATGGAGAGCGCCGGTGTGGTGCGGACGCTGGCGGAGCCCAATCTGACGGCCATCTCCGGCAAGTCGGCGACATTTATTTCAGGCGGCGAGTTTCCAATTCCGACCGGCGTCACCTGTCAAACGACGACGGGGGGCGCTATCGGAAATTGCGTCCAGACAGTCAGTTTCAAGAAATTCGGCATCTCGCTCAATTTCACGCCGGTGGTGCTGACCGAGGGACGGATCAGCCTGCGAGTGATGACGGAAGTTTCGGAAGTCTCGGCTGAAAATGCTCTGACCGGCGGGGCCGGAGGAACCACGATTCCCTCGATCAAAACCCGCCGCGCGGAAACCACGCTGGAAATTCCGTCCGGCGGTTCGATGGCGATGGCAGGTCTCATTCAGCAGCAGACCAAGCAGGCCATCAACGGACTGCCCGGCGTCGATCAATTGCCGCTTTTCGGCCAGCTCTTCCGGAGCCAGGACTTCATCAATAACCAGACCGAGTTGATGGTCATCGTGACGCCCTATGTGGTTCGGGCGGTTGCGCAGAAAGAGCTGTCGCGTCCCGACGACGGGTTCGCACCGGCGACGGATGCCCAATCCGCGCTGTTCGCCCAGATCAGCCGGATCTACGGCATCCCCGGCCACGCCGAACCGGTTGGAAGTTACCAGGGCAACTTTGGCTTCATCATCGACTGAAACGGCGGACGAGGGTAGAATGATTACCAATAGAACATCGGTCGATCGCAAGCGAACACTGTGCCTGCTGGGAGTGCTTATCGGCCTTTCAGGCACGCTCGGGGCGTGCACGGAAAGTAACGAAGAAATCGTGACGGCGCGCATTCCCGAGGATTACCGCCTGCGTCATCCGATCGCGATTCAGGAGGCCGACCGATCCGTCGTCATCTTCGTCGGTCATGCGCGCGGGGACTTGTCCGCGACACAACGCGCCGACGTGATCGGATTAGCCCGGGTCTGGGTTAGCGAAGGAACCGGTGCGATCGTAGCCGACGTGCCGGTCGATACACCGAACGCCCGGGCCGCGGCGAGTTCGTTCCGGGAAATTCAGGCGCTGCTGACGGCAAGCGGCGTACCCTCGCACGGAATTGTCGTGCGTCACTACCATCCCGACGATCCCCGAACGCTCGCAACGATCCGACTCAGTTATCCAAAAATCACTGCGGTGGCCGGGCCGTGCGGGCTGTGGCCCGATGATCTCGGCCCGTCGATCAAGGACAAGGGCTATTTCGACAACAAGTCCTACTACAATTTCGGCTGTGCCTATCAGCGCAATATGGCGGCGATGATCGACAATCCGTCGGACCTTATTCAGCCGCGTCGCGAAACTCCCGCCTATACCATGCGGCGCACGGAGGGCTTTGATAAATATCGCAAAGGCGTCACCACCGCGACCGAATATCCGGAATCGGAAAAGGCCAAACTCAGCGATGCAGGAAAATGAGCAGCAAAACGCATCAAACTTCCAAAGAACAGCCGGACGTTTCGTCTTCGTCGCATGATTACATCGCACCGGCACCGCGCGTGTCGATACAAGCCTTCTGTGAGACGGCGGAGACCTCCGCGGCGGTCGAATCGGCCGGCGTAGATCGACGCCTCGGCAAGGCGCACCTCACGATCAGGATGGGTGGAATGGCCGCCGCCATCGAAACCTATCGTACGGTCCCCGACTCCGAACGTGATTATTATCGAGACCGAAGGCGACAACGATATCCTGGCCGGTCTCGACCAACTCGCAACCGTGTGTGATGCCGGAACGCGCGTCGTCGTGATCGGCAATGAAAATGACGTTGCGCCCTATCGCGAACTGGTGCGCCGCGGCGTCAGCGATTACGTGGTAGGACCGGTCGATACCCTCGATGTGGTCCGCTCAATATGCGGCTTGTTCTCGGCAGCGGAGGCTGTCGCCGTCGGCCGCATGATCGCCGTCGTCGGTGCAAAGGGCGGCGTCGGCGCATCCACCGTCGCGCATAACGTCGCCTGGGCGATCGCGCGCGATCTCGCGCTGGATTCCGTCGTCATCGATCTCGACCTCGCCTTCGGCACCGCCGGGCTCGATTTCAACAAGGATCCCCTGCAGGGAATTGCAAACGCGGTGTTCTCGGCCGATCGGCCCGATACCGCATTCATCGAGCGCTTGCTGGCGAAATGCACCGACCACCTCAGCCTGCTGGCGGCGCCGGCGACGCTCGATCGGGTCTATGACTTCGGCGAGCAGGCCTTCGATGCGATCTTCGATACGTTACGGATGTCGACGCCGTGCATTGTGCTGGACATCCCCCATCAATGGTCGGGGTGGACCAGGCGCGCGCTGATCGGCGCGGACGATATTCTGATCGTTGCCGAACCGGACCTCGCAAACCTGCGCAACACCAAGAACATGCTGAATATGCTGAAGGCGGCGCGGCCGAATGACCGCACACCGATGTATTGTCTCAGTCAGGTCGGCATGCCCAAGCGCCCGGAAATCACGCCGGGCGAATTCGCCAAGGCCATCGAGAACCAGCCGATAGCGTCCATTCCGTTCGACCCGCGAACGTTCGGCACCGCGGCCAACAACGGCCAGATGATCGCGGAAATCTCCTCCAGTCATCGCGCCAGCAAGATGTTCGTCCAGATCGCGCAACAGTTGACGGGGCGCGGCGATACCAAAAAGCCGCGAGGTTCGCTGCTGTCGCCGATCATCAGGAAGTTGCGGGCGAACAAGTCGTAGCTAAGCAGGCTTGCGCTACGTAGCCAACGATTTCCGATGGTGATTGCGTCGACCGGGGCGGACCGGGTGCGAGCCATTCTTTTGACGCTGCGGGGTTGGGGTCATCGCATAGGTTTCCCAAAATCCTACGCAAAGCGAATTGCATTGGGAAATCCGACCGCGCGCAAACGGTCGTTGGCGCAACTTTCTGATACCACGACGCTTTCGGCTTAGAATGCTCGGGAAGATTTTGGGATGACCTCCAAAGGGGGCCCGGAATCTGTTCCAAATCGTAATCGCACTTGACTTAACAAATTAATGAATTAACATTTAAGTTAATGGATGCAGTGGAACCTATATTCGACGCGCTCGCGGACGCGACCAGACGCGCGATCCTCGTTCGCCTCGCTCAGGGGGAAGCGACGGTCGGCGTGCTGAGCCGACCGTTCGCTGTGTCAGCGCCAGCTATCTCCCGGCACCTGAAGGTGCTCGAAGAGGCTGAGCTGATTACGAACGAGCGAAGGGGCAAACAGCGCGTATGCCGACTTCGGCCCGAGACGCTGGCCCGGGCAATGGATTGGCTCGACTTCAGCCGCCGCTTCTGGGGAGCAAGCCTCGATCGGCTCGATCAGCACCTCAAGGACTCGAAGAAGGCGCAACCATGATTTCGGACGACGCAACGACGCTCCTGATCAAACGGACATTCGACGCAACGGCAGAGGACGTCTTCGACGCGTGGCTGACACGTGAGCGGTGGCAGGCCTGGATTGGCCCGGAAGGGATGAACTGCAGGGTGACGCTGCTCGAACCTCATGTCGGCGGGCAATATGCGTATCGATATGTGCGCGCCGGACGGAGTCGATCATTCCGGTATCGGGCAGATTCGAGGTTATCGATCGGCCACGCGCGCTCCGCTTCACCTGGGGCTGGGACGGTGACCCTTCCAAGCAAAGCCGCGTCACCCTGGGCTTTAATGAGGTCGATGGAACCACCGAGTTCACCCTGCGACAGGAAGGGCTGGGAACAGTAGGAAATCGGCGGCAGCACGAACATGGTTGGGCCAGTGCGCTCGACAAACTGGAGCGCCATCTCGAAAGGAACAGCCAAAAATGAAGCCCGAAGTCAGCGCTTTTGCCTGGGTTCCGCCGTTTGCGCAGGGGTTGGTACGAGATCTCAGGGTCCGGTGGGCCTTGCGCGAGGCAGGACGTGACTACAATGAGCATCTGATCGGGCCGCAAGATCAATCGTCCGCGGACCATCGGCGTCTGCAGCCTTTTGGGCAGGTTCCCGCCTATCGGGATGAGGACGTCACACTCTTCGAAAGCGGCTCCATTGTGCTCCATATATCGGAATCGTGTGCCGCGCTGCTGCCTGGCGAACCGGAAGCTCGAAGTCGAGCGAAAACCTGGATGTTTGCGGCGCTGAATACCGTCGAGCCACCAATCCTGTTTCTCAATCAACTTCAGATGATGGGTGTCGACGACACCAACGCTATTCGCCAGGCCGTGGTCGGCGCGGCGAAGAGCCGCCTGGTTGACCTCGCCGCTTGGCTAGGAGATCGGCCCTATCTGGAGGGTGAATTCACCGCGGGGGATCTTCTGATGACCACGGTTCTCAGATTCTTCGAAGCACCGACTTGCTCGCGGGCTTCCCGACCCTCACCGCCTACCAGCATCGCTGCGAAAACCGCGACGCATTCCAGCAAGCGCTAGGCGACCAGCTCCGTACATTCAAAGCGCATCAACCCGCTGTGTCGCATTGACTTTGGCTCAAGGAGTCACCGGCAATGCCCCAATCGATCCTGAACATCGAATGGTTGCCCAAATAGCGCACCGGAGTTGAACGACATCGAGATCGTCTTTGGGGGGACCTGATCAGACTTTCACCGATCTCGACAACGCCCTTCACCACGGCGTAGCCGATTTGAACTCAACCCGAAACCGTGATCCGTTGGACCGACGAAGAATCTCTGCCTGGCGTGCCTCGAGCATGATCGGGAAAAGTGGGAACCGGTTTTCCCTCGGGATAAACGCGAAGCGTTTGCCCCGGAGATCAGGCTCAAACAAAAAGATGGATGAGAAATTTCAACCCGGTCGATTCATCCTCTCGGCGTTCCGTGAGCCGCAACAACGGCTGACGCGGCACAGGCGCCTTCACTCGGGCCGCGCGGCGGCTTTCGGCGGGATGTTGTCCGCTTCCGCCCGCGCATTCGCTTTAAGAGACAACATGCGCCTCAGATAAGCGACATCCGCCGCGGCTTCCGCGGCCGGCCGATCTGCCCTGACGATGGTTTCGGCTTCGGCAACACGGCCCCGCAGGCCAACCACCAAGGCGAGATTCAGCCGTACCCGCGGATCCGCATCCGGGCGGCTGGATGCGCGCCGTAGCGTCTCCTCCGCCTTGGGCAGGTCTTTTGCCAGGAGATACGACAGTCCAAGATTGGACAGGACTGAAGGTTCGTCAGGCACGATTCTCAGCGCGCTCGCATAGTACTGCCGTGCTTCCTCAGCCTGGCCGAGTTGATCGAGCACGGCCCCTTGAGCCGAAAGGATTCGCCAATCCGGATTATCGGGGGTATGGGCGCGGCTGAGGGTATCGAATGCCTGCTGGAAATCGCCATTATCCGCCAGCGCGCGCCCATAGCCGGCCAGAAGGGCCTTATCGTCGGGGTGAGCAATCGTGGCCTGTTCGAGCACCGCAACGGCCTGGGACTTCCGGCCCGCGGCCCGGAGCGCCTTTCCGTATTGTAACGCTGCGTCGGCGTCCTTGGGATCGGAGCGATAGCGATCCCGATAGAATTCGATCCCGTGCTGGGGTTCGGCGGCACTGGTTCTTTCGGTCTTCTCGCCCAGCGAGCCCGTAATATCCGACATGCCGTCGGTCTGGCAGCTGCAAAGCCCCAGCACCAAAATCGCCGACGAAGCCGTCGACGCAAGAAATCTCGCGAAGCGATGTTGCTGAACTGATTGCCGGAGCATTTACTTGACCTGCAGCCGGCGACCGGCCCCAAAAAATGCTCACAGGTTAATCCTAATTTCGGGTTAAACCGGCGGCCGGAGCCGGCTTTTGCCCTTCAACTCAATCGATGAACTGAGCACCGAATTCATAACCGATCCGCCATGCCAGCTTACATTGGCGCGGACGGCTCGCCGATGACATGATGATGGTGAACTCGGAGGGAACGTCGAGATACTCGGCGATGACCTTCACCCCGCCATCGGACACGTCCGTGATCGTACAATCGCGCGGCAGCGAACCGGTACCGAACTGGATCTTGGCGAAGCTTCTGCACAGGCGACGTTCGCTCTTTCGTCAATTCATCAACATGTCGTTCCTTCGCCGTTCCGGTCGTGGCTGTTTCGGTACGCCAGCCGGTGTACAGAGAAATTATTGGAATCTGCCTAGCGGGAACTCTCGCAATCTATCGGTTCTTTTTGAACTCTTTTTACCGAGTTGCTGCGACTTGCCAAAAATGGCCGTAAACGGCCGTCAAAGCCGCTGAAAAAATCCCGCAGCGGATCCCCCTGCAGCAGCTATCCCGAATGCAGAAATGCATTTTAACTTCATACTTTAACGTTGGCTTACGGCGCGGAATCGGGTTTCCATACCCGGCGTTATCGCGGATAGGCGCGTGGCCCCGATCAACCTGCCCGCAGGCCCAATTCCGTATTGTTTCAGACGAATATGCTACAGGGTCGAAATCCTGAGCCGGAGACCAGCGCATGACATCCCAGCCCGAACGCCTTGAAGGCACCGTCGATCCCAAATTGCTGGAGATTCTGGTCTGCCCGCTGACCAAGGGACCGCTCGAGTTGAACTCAGGTCGGCAGGAATTGATCTCGCGCAAGGCAAAACTCGCTTATCCGATCCGCGACGGCATTCCGATCATGCTGCCGGAAGAGGCGCGGAAGATCGAGTAGCGCATGCGCGCCTGGACCGCCATCGTTACGCTTGCCGTTCTCGGCCTCTGCGGTGCGACGGCGAGCGCCGGCGCCGAAGAAGCCAAAATTCGCGTCGGCGCCATCGACGCCGTGCTGACGACGCCACCGGATGTCGAACGGCCACCCGTCGTCCTTCTGATCGCGGGATCCGGATCGACCGACCATGACGGCAACGGACCGCAAGTCAAACCGGCAACGCTGAAGAAGCTCTCGGAGCAACTGGTCGCGCGTAAAATAGCGACGCTTCGCTATGACAAGCGCGGCGCTGGCGGTTGGAAACCGGAATTCGGACGGCCGGAAGATTTCCGTTTCAAGGACTTTGTCGAGGACGCAGTTGCGCTGGTGAATTATCTGCGCAGCAGCGGAAAATTCTCGCAAGTGAGCGTCGCCGGACACAGCGAGGGCGGTCTGGTCGCCATCCTGACGGCGCGGCGCGTCCCCATCGATCGCCTGGTCTTGCTGGTTACCGCGGCCCGCCGGCAGGGCGACCTCGTCAAGGCGCAGCTCGAAAATAAAACTGAGCCCCGACCGGCTTGAGCCGATTTGAAGGCGATCGATGCCATCATGGCCGGACAGATCGTCGATCCGCCGCCGCAGGGGCTGGCAATCGCGCCGTCGATGCAGCCCGGCATCGCTTCGGCGTTTACCGAAGACCCGATCGATCCCCTGAAGCTGATCGAAAGGCCGACCTTGATCATCGGCGGCGGCCACGACCTGCAGGTGGCACGGCTTGATTTCATAGCCCTTTCCGCCGCGTCTCCGCTGGCGAAAACACTGTGGCTTCCGGACATGAACCACGTTCTGGTCGACGTCACCGACGAAGAGGACAATCTGGCGGCATACAATCAGCCGGAACGGGCGCTCAATTCCGTCATGGTCAATTCGGTCGCGAATTTCATTCTGACAAAAGACGCGCGCTGATCATCCGGCGGGTCATCTCATTGTCGGGGATATCATGGCAGGAGCGCGCCTACAGCGCCTCGCCCTTCAGCAACCGCGGCACTTCGCCCGATAACCCCGCGGCCTGGCGGATGAACAGATTTTTCAACGGCGGCGCACGATCGACCAGCCCAAGTCCGATATCGCGCACGGTGCGCAAAAGCGTCGATTGATTCGAGAACAGCAGATTGAGCGAGTTGGTCGCGACCCCCATCGCCATGGTGTCGAAACGCCGCCAGCGCTGATAGCGATCGAGCACGTCGGCCTGGCCGAGATCGATGCCGAGCCGCGCCGCGTCGACGATCACCTCCGCAAGGGCTGCGACATCTTTGAGGCCCAAATTGAGCCCCTGCCCGGCGATCGGGTAAATCGCATGCGCGGCGTCACCAACCAGCGCCAGCCGTTCGCCGATGAAGGAGCGCGCCACAAAATAGCCCAGTGGAAACGCGCGCGGCTGGTCCAGCGCCTTGATCTCACCGAGATGCAGGCCAAAGCGCTGTTCGAGTTCGCTGTGAAATTCATCCTCGCCCAACCCGACGATGCGCGCCGCCTCGGCGCGCTTCTCGGTCCATACCAGCGATGAGCGTTTTCCATGGAGCGGTAAAATTGCAAATGGCCCGGAGGGAAGAAAATGTTCTTCGGCGCGGCCGTGATGCTCACGTTCGTGGCCGACCGTGACCACGATACCGGATTGATCATAGTCCCAGCCGTGGGTGGCGATCCCGGCCCGTTCGCGCAATTTCGAGCGCGCGCCATCGGCCGCCACCAGCAGGCTCGCCTCGATCACGCTGCCATCGGCCAGCGTCACATCGATGCCATCCGGACGTGAGGCAAAATCCGTCACCGCCGTGGCCCGCAAGTCGATGCCCTCGGCCTCGGCATGCTGGACCAATACATCGATCAGATGCCGGTTCTCGATCATATGCGCGAACGGTTCGCCCGGCTCGACATGCCCTGCGAAAGTCAGGAACACCGGACGGGTCGCGTCTTCGAGCTTCGAGTCGGTGACGACCATGTCAAGGATCGGCTGCGCCTCGGCGGCGACCTGATCCCACACCCCGATGGCATCGAACAGCCGGCGGCAAGCGGCGACGATGGCAGTCGCGCGCGGATCGCGGCTTGGCCGCAGCCCCAGCGCCGGATCGGCCACAATGAGGGGAACATCGGCGCCAAGGCCCTGCCGCAACGCCAACGCGAGCGCCAATCCGGCAAAGGCGCCCCCGCCGATGACAATGCTTCGCTGTGCCGACATATTGGACCCGTTTACTCACGCTCTTGCCACTGGAGTATAGCTGGGCGAAACAGATAAACGAAACAAGGGCCTTTGACCCTCAAACCGTCATTCCAGGTTCACGCGTCTTCGCGCGAACCTCAGATGTGCTATCGCACATCGGGGAATCCTCGGATTCCGGGTTCGTTCGCTTCGCTCACGCCCCGGAATAACGCAAAAGTTCGAACCGAAAGCGTTTCCATGTCCAAAGGACTGATCGACCTGATTTCCATTCTCGATCTGGAACCGATCGAGGTGAACATGTTTCGCGGCAACAGCCCGAAGACGAGCTGGCAGCGGGTGTTCGGCGGCCAGGTGATTGGGCAGGCGATGGTGGCGGCATGCCGCACTGTCGAGGGCCGCCTGCCGCATTCGCTGCATTGCTATTTCATTCTGCCCGGCGATCCGCAAATTCCGATCATCTACGAGGTCGAACGGCTGCGCGACGGGAAGAGCTATTCGACCCGACGGGTCACCGCGATTCAGCACGGCAACGCGATTTTCTCGATCATGGTGTCATTTCATGTCGAGGAGCACGGCGCGTTCGACCATCAGGACAAGATGCCCGACGTGCCACCGCCGGAAAAACTGACCGCCGAGGAAATGGCAAAACAGCCGATGTTCCGCGACATGCCGGAGTTTGTCCGCCGCTATTATGAATCCGATCGTCCGATCGAACTGCGGCCGGTCGAACTCGGCCGCTATTTCGGCCAGAAGATCGAGGATGGCCGGATCCATGTCTGGATCCGCACCGCGGCGAAACTGCCTGACGATCCAGCGCTGCACATGTGCGCGCTGGCCTATGCGTCGGATTTCTCGCTGCTCGATGCGGCGATGGCGCGTTACGGCCGGACGCTGTTCGACAAGCGCATGATGCCGGCGAGCCTCGATCACGCGATGTGGTTTCACCGGCCATTTCGCGCCGACGAATGGCTGCTTTATGCCCAGGACTCACCGAGCGCGCAAGGCGGCCGCGGCCTCACCCGAGGCATGATCTTCAAGCAGGACGGCACGCTGGTGGCCTCGGTCGCCCAGGAAGGCTCGCTGCGCGAGCGCAAGTGATCGCGCCACGGTGGCCAGCCGGCCCCGAAGGCGAGATTTGGTGCTGGGCCGCTGAATAAGGCCCTTGTTGCCGGCCCCTCCCGGCGTTTTCGAACGAGCCAGCTCTGGACCAGATACCGGTTCGCGCCAAGAAAACCCGTCAAACGACGAAATTGGAGTATCCGTGCAAACGGGCTGGCAAAACCGCTGGCGATGAGATCGCATCTTGGCGCACGATCCCTTCGCCTGTACAGGAGGCTGCCCGAGCGGAAGCTCGCCGCCGCAATTGTTCGGTCAAGCCCACAACTTTTTGTGCCATCGGCGCGGAAAGATGCCAGACTTGGCCCGGGACCTCAAATTGAGGGCGTGACTGACCTTTCGGAATCTGAAATGAAGGCCTGAACATGAAGCTCGTTGTCGCCATTATCAAACCATTCAAGCTTGACGAAGTGCGCCAGGCGCTCACCGCGATCGGGGTCAGCGGTATGACCGTGACCGAGGTCAAAGGTTACGGACGTCAAAAGGGCCACACTGAAATCTATCGCGGCGCGGAGTATGTGGTGAATTTCCTGCCGAAGCTGCGCATCGAAATCGCGGTCGCATCTAATCTTGCCGACAAGGCGGTCCAGGTCATTAGCGCCAGCGCACGGACCGGACAGATCGGTGACGGCAAGATATTCGTGACACCGATTGATCACGCGTTGCGGATCCGGACCGGCGAAACCGACAGCGACGCGCTCTAACGTTTTCGAGCGGAATAGATACCGGTGCGCGAAGAAAGCGCTCCTGAACTAAAAGCCAAGTCTCACAACTTCCGTCGCAGCCGGCAACGGCGCAGGGCCTGCGAATAAAATCATATCTGGTTGGGGAATGCCAAATGGGGGCACTTTCGTGCCGCGCAGCGAAGCTGGCTGCGCCGATTAGTCTTGTAATGACCTTGTGGTTTGCGACGCCGGCCTTTGCCGCGGCATCCGATATCAGCGCAGCCGACACCGCATGGATGATCGTCGCCACCGCGCTGGTGCTGATGATGACGATACCGGGTCTGGCGCTGTTCTATTCCGGCATGGTGCGGAAAAAGAACGTGCTGGCGACGATGGCGCAAAGCCTCGCGGCCGTTGCCACCATATCCATCCTCTGGGTGGCGTTCGGCTATTCGCTGGTATTCGTCGGCGACGGCCCATGGCTTGGCACATTGGACCGCTGGTTTCTCGCCGGGATGACCATGGACAGCGTCAACCCCGCAGCGAAGACGATTCCGGAAAGCCTGTTCATGCTTTACCAGATGACGTTCGCGATCATTACCGTGGCGCTGGTGGCAGGCTCCGTGGCTGACCGCATGCGATTTTCGGCCTACCTGGTGTTCTCCGTTGGCTGGTTCATCTTCGTCTACGTGCCGCTGGCGCATTGGATCTGGGGCGGCGGATTCCTTGGCACCGCGGGCGTGCTTGATTTTGCCGGCGGCCTTGTGGTGCACCTCAGCGCCGGCACCGGCGGCCTGGTTGCGGCAAGGGTGCTGGGCCGGCGTCACGGCTACGGCACCGAAAATCTGTCGCCGTTCGATTTGTCGCTTGCCGTGATGGGCACCGGGCTTTTGTGGGTCGGGTGGTTCGGCTTCAACGGCGGATCGGCGCTCGCCGCGGACTCGCGCGCGGTGATGGCGATCACCGCGACCCATCTCGCCGCCTGTGCCGGCGCACTGACCTGGGGTGCGGTGGAATGGTCGATCCAGCGCAAGCCTTCGGTGCTCGGCATGATCTCGGGCGCGGTGGCGGGATTGGGGACCATTACGCCGGCCTCCGGATTCGTCGCGCCGTGGCACGGCATCGTGATCGGCGTGATCGCCGGCCTGGTGTGTTTCTGGGCCTGCACCTGGCTCAAGCGCCGTTTCAATTATGATGATTCGCTCGACGTGTTCGGCGTCCACGGCGTCGGCGGCATGACCGGCGTCCTGCTGGCAGGGGTATTCGCGACGGCCTCGATCGGGGGGACCTCCGGGCTGATCGAGGGAAATCCGTATCTGTTGCTGATCCAACTCTACGGCGTGGCCGTCACCCTGTCCTGGTCGGCGGGGGTTACCTACGTGCTGCTTAAGCTGGTCAGCGCCTTCGTGCCTCTGCGCGTATCCCTGCAGCAGGAGCTGGAAGGCCTTGATATTTCGCAGCACGGCGAGGCCTTGCAGTAGCCGGGTACCGTGCCCCTGCCCTTGTCCTGAGCAAGATTATGTCGGGACTCTGTTTTGGCTGCGTTATGGGCAGATATGCTCAAGATTTAGGCGCGACCGAATAGCGCACCACCGCATGGATTGTGCAAACCCCCAAAAGGTCCGCGTTCATAGTCCGTTAGGCCGCGCACCCGATCTGGCACGGCATTTGATTCTACCGGTTCCGGCTGTGCCCGCGTAGTGAACTTCTCCGTGGTGAACCTCAGTCGAGAACGCCCGGTCAAGTCGGGATCGGGCCCAAGCGGGGATACGACCCATGAAAATTGTTATGGCGATCATCAAGCCATTCAAACTGGAAGAAGTCCGTGATGCCCTGACCGCCATCGGCGTTCACGGTCTCACGGTGACGGAAGTCAAGGGATATGGCCGGCAGAAGGGCCACACGGAAATCTATCGCGGCGCTGAATATGCGGTGAGCTTCCTGCCCAAGATCAAGATTGAAGTCGCTGTCGCCACCGATCAGGTCGACAAAACCATCGACGCAATCACGTCAGCGGCAAAAACCGGACAAATCGGCGACGGCAAGATCTTCGTCATCAACCTCGACCATGCGGTTCGCATCCGCACCGGCGAGGCCGATGCCGCGGCCCTCTGATTTCGCGCTCACCCTTATCCAATCAGGAGTAAAACCAAATGACGTTCAAGCGTCCCTATAGCGCGGGATTGGCGGCCCTCGCGGTCGGTCTGTTCACAGCGACCGCTGCCTATGCCGAACCAACTGTCAACAAGGGCGACAATGCCTGGATGCTGACATCGACAGTGCTGGTGCTGTTGATGACGATTCCCGGCCTGGCGTTGTTCTATGGCGGTCTCGTGCGCTCCAAGAACATGCTCTCGGTGTTGATGCAGGTCTTCTACACCGTATGCATCGTCACCATCCTCTGGGCACTTTACGGCTACAGCCTCGCCTTCACCGGCGGCTCCGACTTCATCGGCGGCTTCTCGAAGGCCTTCCTGATGGGCGTGACGCCGGACTCCAAGGCGGCAACGTTCAGCGTCGACGCCAATATCTCCGAGCTGGTGTATGTCTGCTTCCAGATGACCTTCGCGGCCATCACTCCCGCGCTTATCGTCGGCGCTTTCGCCGAACGCATGAAATTCTCGGCCGTGGCGCTGTTCATCCCGCTCTGGGTGACGCTGATCTATTTTCCGATCGCGCATATGGTTTGGTATTGGGCCGGACCGGATGCGATCTCGGATGCGGTCAAGGCGATTGCGGCGGCTGGATCGGATGCAGCGGCGAAGGCCGCCGCCGAAGCAAAGCTCGCTGAAGTCAACGCCGACGCCGGCTGGGTGTTCAAGAAAGGCGCTATCGACTTCGCCGGCGGCACCGTGGTGCACATCAACGCCGGCATCGCAGGCCTCGTTGGCGCGCTGCTGATCGGCAAGCGTGTCGGCTACGGCAAGGACCTGATGGCCCCGCATTCGCTGACCATGTCCATGATCGGCGCTTCGCTGCTCTGGGTGGGCTGGTTCGGATTCAATGCCGGATCGAATCTCGAAGCCAGTGGCGGCGCCGCGCTCGCCATGACCAACTCCTTCGTCGCGACCGCGGCGGCGGCGTTGTCGTGGATGTTCGCGGAGTGGATCATCAAGGGCCATCCCTCGGTGCTCGGCGCGATTTCTGGTGCGGTGGCCGGACTGGTAGCAGTCACGCCCGCGGCTGGCTATTCCGGCCCGATGGGGGCAATCGTGCTCGGTCTGGTCGTCGGTGTGGTCTGCCTGTTCTTCGTCACCGTGGTCAAGAACGCGCTCGGCTACGACGACTCGCTCGACGTGTTCGGCGTCCACTGCGTCGGCGGAATCGTCGGCGCGCTCGGCACCGGCATCCTGGTCAATCCGGCGCTCGGCGGCACCGGCATCATGGACTACACCACCGGCAAGATCGCCGATTACGACTTCGCGGCGCAGATGGTCTCGCAGTGCTGGGGCGTCTGCACCACGCTGGTGTGGTCCGGCATCGGTTCGGCGATCCTCTACAAGGTCGTCGATGTGATCGTCGGCCTGCGTGCCAATGTCGAGACCGAACGTGAGGGCCTCGACATCACCGAGCACACCGAACGCGCCTACAATATGTGAGTTCTCCCGGGGCGCGATCTCCAGAGGTCGCGCCCAGAACTACGGTTCGGGCCCATTACCCGGCAATGCCCCGACCGTTGAGGGGCTCCAGCGCAAGTTGGAGCCCCTTTCTTTTGCTCGCTTTTTCTCGGAATTGTGGGTCTGGATAACGCCGCCGGCCGATGGTTAATCGCGTCTTAACCTCGCCGTATCTATGGTGGTTTGATCCATTTCCGGCCGGTCCCCAATACGATCGGCGGCCTCAAGAGTGCTGACACGATCCGTATGGCCATGACCGCTGCATCTCGTGCGCCGCAGGGCGCCGGAAGTCCGGAAAGCGAACGTTCGCCATTCGCCCGGCTCACCGAATTGCTGGCCCCGTATCAACCCGCCAAGCCATTGATAACGCTGTCATTGGGCGAGCCGCAGCACCCGGTCCCGGAATTCGTCGGCCCGGTGCTGGCCCGGCACATTGCCGATTTCGGCCGCTACCCCATCGCCAAGGGGATCGAGCCGTTCCGGCGGGCGGCGGCGAACTGGCTTTCCAGCCGATATGACCTGCCACGGGCAATCGACCCTGAAACCGAGCTTCTGGTGCTGAACGGCAGCCGCGAGGGCTTGTTTTTCGCAGCGCTCACCGCGGTCCGCCATGTCGGGGAGCGCAAGGGCAGAGCGGCGATCATGATGCCCAATCCATTTTACCCGGCCTACGGCGCCGGCGCCCGCGCCGCCGGCTGCGAGCCGATTTATCTGCCGACCACATTGGCCAATGGGTTCTTGCCCGACCTCGATGCCCTCGACGACGCGACGCTGGCCAGAACCGTCGCGATCTACATTGCATCGCCGGCGAATCCGCAAGGCGCCGTGGCCTCACGGGAATATTTCGGGCGCCTGAAAAAACTCGCCGATCGCTTCGGCTTCATGATCCTGAGCGACGAATGCTATTCGGAAATCTATACGCAACAGGCGCCAGGCAGCATGCTGGAATGCGCCGGACCTGATTTCGCCAATGTCGTCGCGTTTCAGTCGCTCTCGAAACGCTCCAACCTGCCGGGGATGCGGGTCGGCTTTGCCACCGGCGACAGGAAATTTCTCGCAATGTATCACGAGTTGCGCAATGTCGCTGCGCCCCAGGTGCCGGTGCCACTGCAGCATGTCGCCGTCGCCGCCTACAGCGACGAGGCGCATGTCGAGGAAAACCGAAGGCTCTACCGTCTCAAATTCGATCTCGCCGATCAGATTCTCGGCAATCGTTATGGTTATCATCGTCCGGCCGGCGGTTTCTGCGTGTGGCTCGACGTGTCGGCGCATGGCGGCGACGAAGCGGCGACGGTCAAACTCTACAGGGACGGCGGCGTGCGCGTGGTGCCTGGAAGTTACCTGGCGCGGCAGCAACCCGACGGCAGCAACCCCGGCGCCGGCTACATTCGTCTGGCGCTGGTACAGAACCGTGAAACAACAGCCGAGGCATTGCACCGGCTGGTCGAAATTCTGGATTAGTCGCAGGGCCCCATGAGCATGCCAGCGATCGAACGTGTCATTCCCTTGGTCGGCCAGTTGCCGGCGGCCATTCGCGAGTTGCTGGCGCGACGGCTGCGCGAACTCGCCGGTCTGGGATTGCTGGCGCTGTCCGGCGGCGTAGCGGCAGCGCTGATGACGTGGTCGGTGCAGGATCCGAGCCTCAGCCACGCGACATCGCGCGCGATCCGCAATATCGCCGGCTATTCCGGCGCGATCGGCGCCGATCTCCTGATGCAAATTCTCGGCCTTGGCTCGATCATGCTGATCCTGCCGGTCGCGGTATGGGGTTGGCGCATGCTGACCCATCGTACCTTCGACCGCGAAGCGTTGCGGATCACATGCTGGATATTATGCACGGTGATATCCGCCGGCTTTGCAAGCTGCTGGCCACATGGCGGCGCATGGCCGCTTCCGACTGGCCTTGGCGGCGTCGTCGGCGACGCCCTGGTGCGCGCGCCCGCTGTCGTGTTCGGCCCTCCCGGGTTTGTTTATTGCCTGGTACTCGGAATCATCTTGGGCACGGCGATGGTCGCAACCTTCCTCGTAGCCAGCGGTATAGGTTCACGCCCACAGGAAGAGGAACTGACGTCGTTCGAGGACGACGCGCCGTTCGAGGAAGAGGATGACCGCGGCTCGGTCTCGCTGGGATGGGTATTTCACGCCGTCATGAGCGCAAAGGCGCGGCTCGGCTGGTTGTTGTCTTTGGCTTACGGCAGGCTGGTCGCGAGTTCGCCGGCGTCGCGCGTGTCCTCTTTCGAACGTCAGGAACCAAATCTCGGCGGCCGTGCGGCTCCGTCCCTCGCACCGCAGGCCGAAGAAGATTTCGAGGAAGAGGAAGAAGAAGACGAGCAGGTTCCGGCCGCGCGCGCGCCGCGCAAGAAGGCCGCGCCGCGCTCACCCCAGCGCAAATCATCCGACAGGTTCGAACTGCCCGCCGTGTCCATGTTGACGGCCCCCAGGGCGGCAGACCGCCAGCCGCTCAGCAAGTCCGAGCTGGATGCCAATTCGCGCGCGCTGGAAGGCGTTCTTCAGGACTTCGGCGTCCGTGGTGAAATCGTCAAAGCCAATCCCGGGCCGGTGGTGACATTGTACGAACTCGAACCCGCGCCCGGCATAAAATCGTCGCGTGTGATCGGGCTGGCCGACGACATCGCACGCTCGATGAGCGCGTTATCAGCCCGCGTGGCCGTGGTCGCCGGACGCAATGCCATCGGCATCGAGCTGCCCAACGCGCATCGTGAAAAGGTTTATTTGCGCGAATTGCTGTCGGTCAAGGACGGTAACGAGTTGGTTGCGAAATTGCCGCTGTGCCTCGGCAAGAACATCGGCGGCGAATCCATCATCATCGACCTCGCGCGAACGCCGCACATGCTCATCGCCGGCACCACCGGCTCCGGCAAATCGGTCGCCATCAACACCATGATCCTCAGCCTGGTTTATCGGCTGCGGCCGGATCAGTGCCGCCTGATCATGGTCGATCCCAAGATGCTCGAGCTCTCCGTTTATGACGGCATTCCGCATTTGCTGACCCCTGTCGTGACCGACCCGAAGAAGGCGGTGGTCGCGCTGAAGTGGGCGGTGCGCGAGATGGAGGAGCGCTACAAGAAAATGTCCAAGCTCGGTGTGCGCAACATCGACGGCTACAATGCGCGCCTTCTGGAAGCGAAGTCCAAGGGCGAGGAACTGACGCGCACGGTGCATACCGGCTTCGACAAGGAAACCGGCAAGGCGATCTATGAGGCCGAAAAGCTCGATCTCGAGCCGCTGCCCTATATCGTCATCATCGTCGACGAAATGGCCGACCTGATGATGGTCGCCGGCAAGGACATCGAAGGCGCGGTGCAGCGGCTCGCGCAAATGGCGCGCGCCGCCGGACTGCATGTGATTCTCGCCACCCAGCGGCCGTCGGTCGACGTCATCACCGGCACCATCAAGGCGAACTTCCCGACCCGTATCTCGTTTCAGGTCACCTCGAAAATCGACAGCCGTACCATCCTCGGCGAGATGGGCGCCGAGCAACTGCTCGGACAGGGCGACATGCTCTATATGGCCGGTGGCGGACGCATCAGCCGCGTACACGGACCTTTCGTCTCCGATGAAGAGGTCGAGAAGGTGGTGCGTCATCTCAAGTCGCAGGGTCAGCCGGAATACCTGGAAGCGGTCACGGCGGAGGAGCCGACCGACGAAGACGGAGCGGTATTCGATTCCACCGGTATGGGCGGCGACGGCGCAGGCGACCTGTTCGCGCAGGCAGTGGCGATCGTCAAGCGCGACCGCAAGGCCTCGACCAGCTACATTCAGCGCCGGCTGCAGATCGGATATAATCGCGCCGCGTCACTGATGGAGCGGATGGAACTTGAAGGCATCGTCGGCCAGGCCAATCACGCCGGAAAGCGCGAAATTCTGGTCGAAGAAGAAGAAAGCCGCTTTTGAGAACTAACGTCGAGCCGGTGATGGCGCGGAATTGTACGAGTTGATGCCATTTTTTCGTCTCCTTTTACGGAAAGCACGATAAAAGGGCGAACAGCCAGGCAGGACGATGCGTTGACTAGAATTCAGAAACATCGAATGGCAGAACATTTCCCCATCGGCATCCCACGCGGCGCAATGGCGTTGCTGATCGCGACATCCGTCGGTGTGATGGTCACGCCATCTCCTGCGCAGACCGTTCCTGTTCCCAAGCCGGCGCCCAAGGCCCGCGACGCGTACGACGCACAGAGGGGGCCGATGACGACCGGCACCACGGCGGTGCCCAATCCCGTGATCCCAGATCCGCGCCGCAACGTTCCGGCCAGTCTTTTCGCGTCCTTCGATGCCAATCAAAAGGCACAGGCCGCCAAGGTGAGTTCTTATCTGTCGTCGCTGCAAACGCTGGCTGGAAATTTCGTTCAGGTCGGGCCCGACGGCAGCAAGACCAAGGGCGATTTCTATATCCAGAAGCCCGGCAAGGTGCGTTTCGAATATGACGCGCCGAGCCCGATCGCGATCATCGCCGACGGATCGATGGTTGCGGTGCGCGACCGCAATCTGGCGACCCAGGACATCTACCCGCTGTCACAAACGCCGCTGCGGTATCTGTTGTCGGATCGTATCGACCTTTTGAGGGACACCAACGTCGTCAGCGTGACGGCCGATGATGTTTTCATCAGCATCACCATCGAAGAGAAGCAGTTGCTGATCGGCACCAGCCGCCTGATGCTGATGGTCGGCGCCAAGGACGGCCAGCTTAAGCAGTGGACGGTGACCGACCCGCAAGGCTATGACACCACCGTTGCGATCTACAATCTGGATACGTCCAAAAAGGTCGATCCCAGCCTGTTCAAGATCGACTTCTCCGACCATACATTCCCGCCGGGCTGAAGCTTGCTGCCTGTCTGACACTCTGCTCTAGTGCTCATGCTGAGGAGCGCACCCAGCGACCGCTCCTCAGTATGAGGCGCGGCATATGCTTTTGCCCTGCCGGTCCCCATGCGCCTTTCCCTGACGACCTGGAATATCAATTCGGTGCGGCTGCGCATCGACATCGTCGCGAAATTCCTCAAATCGGTGAGGCCGGATATCCTGTGCCTGCAGGAAACCAAATGCATCGATGATGCCTTTCCGCTCAAGCGCTTCAAGCGTCTGGGCTATGAGCACGTCGCGCTGAACGGACAAAAGGGCTATCACGGCGTCGCCGTGATCTCGAAATTGCCGTTCGAGACGACCGACATCCGCACCTTCTGCGACAAGATCGACTCGCGCCACATCTCGGTTGGGTTCGGCGACAAGGCACAACTGTCAAAGCCGCTGGTGCTGCATAATTTCTACGTCCCGGCCGGCGGGGATATTCCGGATCCCACGCTCAATCCGAAGTTCGAACACAAGCTCCGCTTCCTCGATGAGATGAAGGCGTGCGAGCCGCTGCATCCGCGTGGCGACGATCGCCATATCCTGGTCGGCGATCTCAATGTGGCGCCGCATGAGAATGATGTCTGGTCGCACAGGCAATTATTGAAAGTCGTGTCGCATACCCCGATCGAATGCGAAAAACTTTTGGCGGCACAGACCCATGGCGAGTGGATCGATGTCGCGCGTGAACGCATCCCGTTGTCGGAAAAAGTATATACGTGGTGGAGCTACCGCGCCGCCGACTGGACGTTGGCCGATCGCGGCCGAAGGCTGGACCACATCTGGGTTTCGCGCGCGCTCAAAGACGGCATCAGCGATTTCAAAATCACCCGCGATGCGCGCGGCTGGGAGCGTCCATCAGACCACGTTCCGGTGACGGTGACGCTGGAGGTATGAGCTGGTTTACGCCGTCATTCCGTGGCGCGGGCGAAACGAGCGAACATCAGCCGTGCAATTGCACACCGCGAAATCCAGAAATTATCAGCACGCGCCGAAATGACAGACGTGCCGGCTAGATGCTGAGCTTCGCCCCCGCCATCAGGATATCGCTGGCGATCTGGCTGGTGCGACTGGCAAACTCGTCGCGGAGGCGGCGCGCCGCAACGGGATCGCTTTCCAGCACGCGCTGAAACAGACTGCGCGCGACCCGAATCACCGAGGAATGTTCGATGGCGAGCGCGGTGGAGGGTCGCTGCATCGCGACCACCAGCGCGAGCTCGCCGATCAATGCGCCCGGCCCCGCGACGATCTCGGCGCCGCCACCATCGTTGATGCGGAAGGCGCCGCGCTGCACGATAAATCCGGCATCGGCGTTCTCGCCCGCACTGAAGAGCAGATCGCCACGCGCGATATCGCGCTGTTCGGAGCCGATCGCCAGCATGCGCAGTGCCGTCGTCCCCAACAGGCGCAATGTCGGGACGCGCTCAAGCAGGGCAACATCGTCTTCGATCGACATGGACAACCGGTTGCGCGACAGCGAATCGTTGCCCGAATCGTATCACGGCACCAGCTTGTAGCCACCGGCCTCCGTCACCAATATCTCGGGGTTGGCAGCGTCCTTCTCGATCTTCTGACGCAGCCGGTAGATATGGGTTTCCAGGGTGTGAGTGGTAACGCCCGAATTGTAACCCCAGACTTCCTGCAACAGGGTCTCGCGCGATACCGGCAACTGGCCGGCCCGATACAGGAACCGCAGGATCGCGGTTTCCTTCTCCGTCAGACGCACTTTCCTGGCATTGGCGCCGGTCAGCATCTTGGAGCCGGGACGGAAGCTGTAAGGGCCTACCGAGAAAACCGCATCTTCGCTGGCTTCGTGCTGGCGAAGCTGCGCCCGAATCCGCGCCAGCAGCACCGCGAAGCGGAACGGCTTGGCGACATAGTCGTTGGCGCCCGACTCAAGCCCCAGGATGGTGTCCGAATCAGTATCGTGGCCGGTGAGCATGATGATGGGAGCCTTGAAGCCACCCTTGCGCAGGCTGCGCACGACTTCACGGCCATCGGTATCTGGTAACCCCACATCCATCAGCACGAGATCAGGGGCATCGGCCTTCGCGGCGGTTGCGCCTTTGGCGCCGGTGTCGACGGCGGAGGCTTCGAATTCATCGTGTAGCGATAATTGCTCCACCAAAGTATCGCGCAGATCGGTGTCGTCATCCACGATCAGGATCTTGCGGGCATTGGCCATGGGTATCATCCTCTGGGGGGCGTCGGCGCAGGCGAAAGCAGCTTAAGCCCAAGTCTTGTTCGGTAAGGTCAGGGTTCGTCAGGTCTTATTGGTCTTGAGGTAGGGAACCGTTACAGATTCTCAAGCCAAAAGGCAGTCTACTCCAGAATTCGCAGGCAATTAGATGAATGTCCTGTAATCCCGCGAAATAGAATATTCGCGGGGCGGCTTTTGGGAGGCGCGCCGAGAACGCATGGAAAATGGCGGTATTTCAAGAACTTATCAAATAAATCGACGCGATCGGCCACTATCCACGCTCTGGATTCGCGCCGCCGCCGGCAATCCCCGCCGGGGCTGGCTAATCGCCGCAGGGCAGCCGATCCCTGTCGCCCTTGGCCGCGGCGGCATCATTGCCAACAAGCGCGAGGGTGACGGCGGGACCCCGAAAGGGATCTTCCGGCCGCGGCAATTGTGGTGGCGCGCCGACCGCTACCCCAGACCGCGCACTTTCCTTCCCAGCCGCGCCATCCGGCCCGAGGATGCCTGGTGCGAAGATCCCAGCAGCCGCCACTACAACCAGCCGCTACAGTTGGACTCTGGTCACGGCGGCGATCGGCTTAAGCGCGACGACCACCTCTATGATTTCATCATCGAGATCGATCACAACACTTCTCCGCGCATCGCTGGCCTCGGCAGTGCGGTGTTTTTGCACTTAGCCCGCGAGAATTTCGGGCCGACCGCCGGCTGCGTTTCGATGACGAAATCGGCGATGCTGCGGCTGTTGCGCCGGCTGGGACCGCAAACCAGGATTGTGATCGGCTAAAGGAGGCAATCATTCACTTCGTCGCCGGCCAAAACGGCTCAGCGTGCGCCGAAAATCGCCGAGCCGACGCGCACATGAGTTGCACCGAACGCAATCGCAATCGCAAAGTCCGCGCTCATGCCCATCGATAAATTCGCAAGGCCATTGCGCGCAGCGATCTTCGCGGTCAGAGCGAAATGCGGCGCCGGCGCATCGTCGACCGGCGGAATGCACATCAATCCGGAGATGGGCAGGCCATATTTTTCCCGGCAGCTCGCGATGAAAGCGTCCGCCTCGGCGGGCGCAACGCCGCCCTTTTGCGGTTCTTCACCGGTGTTGAGCTGGACGAACAATTTTGGTCGCCGGTTTTGAGAAACGATTTCCTTGGCTAAAGCTTCGCAAACGCTCGGGCGGTCGACCGAATGTATCGCGTCGAACAGCGCCACGGCTTCTTTCGCCTTGTTGGATTGCAGCGGCCCGATCAGGTGCAAAGCGATTTCGGGGTAAGCCGACATTAACGCTGGCCATTTTGCTTTGGCCTCCTGCACGCGATTTTCGCCGAATACGCGTTGTCCGGCGCGAATCACCGGCACGATCGCGTCGGCATCGAATGTCTTCGACACCGCAACCAGCGTCACCGACGCGCGATCCCGTCGTGCTTCCTTGCACGCCCGCGCGATGTCTTGCTCCACCGTGGCAAGCCCGGTTGGTAAATGCGTGGTTATCGGTGAACGGTCTTCGAGCGTCATGTGTCATCTACCGGTCGTAAATTTACGAGGTGCGTCGAATTTTACCGACTTCAAGTAAGGCTTCTTGAACCCCTTCGTCTACCTTGCACGTGGGGTTGGGGTACAGGAATGCCACGGGTTAGTTTCAGCCGCCAAAGAGTGAAACTCAAGAAGCTTCTCGGAATCCGCGCACGGCTCGTCCTGCTGGCGTTGATCCT
Source organism: uncultured Alphaproteobacteria bacterium (assembly GCA_963811915.1). Classification (GTDB taxonomy): domain Bacteria; phylum Pseudomonadota; class Alphaproteobacteria; order Rhizobiales; family Xanthobacteraceae; genus Bradyrhizobium. Next base: position 40,546 of record CAWETC010000044.1, on the reverse strand, counting down.
GGTGGCTCCGTTGATGCTGGTGCGTGCCCGTTCGCTCGAGAACGAGCGCGCCAGGCAGGTCGCAGCCGCATCGGTCGAATTGACCAATCTGTCGCAGCAGAGCGCCAGCGCCCTCAAGGGCGTCATCTCATCGGTAGAGACGGTGCTGAAGTCGACAGCCTATATTCGCGCATCGGTGGGTGTCACTGGCCGCAGCTGCGACATCCTGCGCGCCGGGCTGCCGTCCAATCCGCCCTGGATTCTGCAGGCTGATGATCGTCGGCGGCGATGGCCGGGTGCAATGTTCGACGACCGCCGCCCTGATCGGACTTGACCTCAGCAACCGCGCCTTTCTGAAGCGAGCGCAGGAAACTCACGTCTTTGTCGTCAGCGACTTCCTGTTCGCCAACTCCGACCAGAAACCTATCATGATGGCGGCCTATCCAGTATCGGCCATCGATAAGGCGTCGGATGTCGTTGTTGTTGCCGGCGTCGATCTCGACTGGATATCGAATTTCATGAACAAGCTCGGCGGCCGGCCGGGGATTTCGGCGGCTCTGGTTGACGGCGCGGGTATCGTGCTGGCGGCGCCCGAGGATCAGGCCAGCACGATCGGCCGCGCGCTGAATACGGTTCCGATGTTGGCGCCAATCGCCGAGGCGACGCTTGGTTCGAACCTGGACGACGGGTCGCTTTCGTTCGTCGCCCCCGATGGCTCGAAGCGTGCCGTGAACTTTTCCCGCATTGCCGGCACGCAATCGCGACTCATCATCGGCATCGATGACGCCAAGGTGTCGGCCGCCATCGACCGCGAGATTCTTACGGCCTATCTGCAACTGCTGCTGGTCTGCCTGTTCGTACTGCTTGGCGCATTGATTGCGGCGGAAAAGCTTATCATCAAGCCCATCGAGACCATAACGGCCATGACCAGGCGATTCGGCCAAGGCGAATGGGCCGTTCGTACCGCGCAAGGTCGGCTGCCGGCCGAATTCATTCCGCTGGCCCGCGCCTTCAATGCCATGGCGGCCCAGCTCACCGAACGCGAGCGCGAACTGATCGCCAGCAACGACCGGCTGACCGTCATGGCCTCGATCGACATGCTGTCCGGCCTCGCGAACCGACGCGGCATCCAGAGCAGGATCGACTTCGAATGGATGAAAGGCCAGCAATACCACAGCGGATTGTCGCTGATGATGATCGACGTCGATCACTTCAAGTTGTTCAACGACACCTATGGCCATCCGGAAGGCGACGCCTGCCTCTCCAGAATTGGCGAAACCCTGTCCGCCATTGCCGCCGAAACCATGGGTTTTGCGGGGCGCTACGGCGGCGAGGAATTCTGCCTGCTGCTGCCGAACACCGATGCGCCCAGGGCGCTGGAGATCGGCGAAATGGTGCGCGCGGCGATCCAGGATCCCGCCATGCCCCATGTCACTTCCGGCTACAAAATCGTCACAGCCAGCGTCGGCGTCGCCTGCACCCGGCCTACCCCCGAGCAGCGGCCCGGCGACCTGATCGAAGCCGCCGACGCCGCCCTCTATGCCGCCAAGCACCGCGGCCGCAACACGGTGGTCGAGCACGGCTTTGTGCGGACCACCGACGGTAGCAGCCCGATGGCACTGGCGAGCTAGTTCGTTCCCCGGGCTGCGGTGGGACGCCGAGGCCAAATGGCCGGCCGGGCCCCCGCCCCGTTGACCCCAAAGCCGCTTTTGTGGCCTAGTCCGCCGTCCTTTTGACCGGCCCCAATCCACGAAAAGCCCTTACGATTCCATGACCTCCGAACGCTACAACGCCCGAGATTCCGAGCCGCGCTGGCAGCGCCAGTGGGACGACAAGGCGATTTTCGCCGCCAGGAACGATGACCCACGGCCGAAATATTACGTGCTGGAGATGTTCCCCTACCCGTCCGGGCGCATCCATATCGGGCATGTCCGCAACTACACGCTCGGCGACGTGCTGGCGCGCTTCATGCGCGCCAGGGGATTTAACGTGCTGCACCCCATGGGCTGGGACGCGTTCGGGTTGCCGGCGGAAAATGCCGCGATCGAGCGCAAGGTGGCGCCGAAGGCATGGACCTACGACAACATCGCCGCGATGAAGAAGCAGTTGCGGTCGATCGGGCTGTCGCTCGACTGGTCCAGGGAATTCGCGACCTGCGATCCCAGCTACTACAAACACCAGCAGAAGATGTTCAACGATTTTCTGCGCGCCGGATTGGCCGAACGCGAGAAGCGGAAGATCAACTGGGATCCGGTCGACATGACCGTGCTCGCCAATGAGCAGGTGATCGACGGCCGTGGCTGGCGCTCGGGCGCGGTGGTCGAGCAGCGCGAGATGAATCAGTGGGTCTTCAAGATTACGAAATACTCACAGGAACTGCTCGACGCGCTCGATACGCTGGATCGCTGGCCCGACAAAGTGCGGCTGATGCAGCGCAACTGGATCGGCCGCTCGGAAGGCTTGCTGGTGCGCTTCGCGCTCGATGGCGCGACCACGCCGTCTGGCGAGACCGAATTGAAGATCTTCACGACGCGGCCCGACACGTTGTTCGGCGCGAAGTTCATGGCGATCGCGCCGGACCATCCGATGGCGCAGGCCGCGGCGGCTGGGAACCCGAAGCTGGCGGAATTCATCGCGGAGGCAAAACGTCACGGCACTGCGCAGGAAATTATCGATACCGCCGAGAAGCTCGGCTTCAATACCGGCATCAAGGCGATCCATCCGCTCGATCCGAACTGGAAGCTGCCGGTTTACGTCGCCAATTTCGTGCTGATGGAATACGGCACCGGCGCGATCTTCGGCTGCCCCGCGCATGACCAGCGCGACCTCGATTTCGTCAATAAATACGGGCTCGGCAATACGCCGGTAGTTTGCCCGGAGGGCCAGGACCCGGCAACCTTTGTCATCACCGACACCGCCTATGACGGCGACGGCCGCATGATCAATTCGCGCTTCCTCGACGGCATGACCATCGAGCAGGCGAAAGATGAGGTGGCCAGGCGGCTTGAAAGTGAAGTCCGTGGCAACATGCCGGTCGGCGAACGGCAGGTGAATTTTCGCCTGCGCGACTGGGGCATCTCGCGTCAGCGCTATTGGGGCTGCCCCATACCGGTGATCCACTGCCCGACCTGCGATGTCGTGCCGGTGCCGGACAAGGACCTGCCGGTGGTGCTTCCGGACGACGTGACCTTCGACAAGCCCGGCAACGCGCTCGACCATCATCCGACCTGGAAGCACGTCAACTGTCCGCAATGCGGCGGCAAGGCGGTGCGCGAAACCGACACCATGGACACGTTTGTCGATTTATCGTGGTATTTCGCGCGCTTCACCGATCCCTGGAACGAGAACGCGCCGACCACGCGTAAGGTCGTCGATCGTCTGATGCCGGTCGATCAATATATCGGCGGCGTCGAGCACGCGATCCTGCATCTCTTGTACAGCCGCTTCTTCATCCGCGCCATGAAGGCCACCGGCCATATCGGCATGGATGAACCGTTCGCCGGCATGTTCACGCAGGGCATGGTGGTGCACGAGACCTATCAGAAAGCCGATGGCGGCTACGTCACGCCGGCCGAGGTCAAGATCGAGACCGGCGCCGATGGCCGCCGCGCCAGCCTGCTCACCTCGGGCGAGGAAATCACCATCGGCTCGATCGAGAAAATGTCGAAGTCGAAGCGCAACACGGTCGATCCCGACGACATCATCGCGACCTATGGCGCCGACGTGGCGCGCTGGTTCATGCTGTCAGATTCACCGCCGGACCGCGACGTCATCTGGAGCGACGAACGCGTACAGGGTGCGTCGCGTTTCGTGCAGCGGCTGTGGCGGCTGGTCAACGAGTTGGCCGAGATGACCAGCGGGACGGCCGGAGAAAGGCCGGCTTCATTCGGCACCGACGCCCTGGCGCTGCGCAAGGCGGCCCATGGCGCGCTGGACAAGGTCTCCACCGGCATCGAAAAGCTGCACTTCAACGTCTGCCTCGCCTATATCCGGGAATTCGCCAATGCGCTCGGCGAGGTGCTGGCGCGTCCAGCGCAGCCATCTGCGGATCTTGTCTGGGCGGTTCGTGAGGCCGCGGTCATTCTTGTGCAACTGTTCGCGCCGATGATGCCGCATCTGGCCGAGGAATGCTGGGGTGTGCTGGGGCAGCAGGGGCTGGTTTCGGAGGCGAATTGGCCGCAAATCGAACGCGATTTGCTGGTCGAAGATACGGTGACCCTGGTGGTTCAGGTCAACGGCAAGAAACGTGGTGAGGTCACGGTGGCCCGCAATGCCCAGAATCCGGAAATTGAGGCTGCCGTTTTGGCCCTCGATGCGGTAAAGCAAGCCTTGGGCGGCAATGCCGTCCGGAAGGTGATCGTTGTTCCCATGAGGATTGTGAATGTCGTTGGCTAGGACCCGCATCGCCGCTCGGCTTCTGGCTGTGGCTGTCCTGGCGGCGCTGACGGCGGGCTGCTTTCAGCCGATGTATGCCGAACATACCGACGGCACGCCTGGCCTGCGTGAGAAATTGCTGGGGGTAGAACTACCGCCTGTCGACAAGCCCAATGCCTCACGCGAAGCCCGGCTTGGGGTCGAAATTCGGAACGCGCTGGCATTCAAGCTTTATGGCACGGCCACCGGAACGGCGCCCACCCATCGGCTGGTGATCAGATTCACAACCAGTCGGACATCGCTGATCATCGATCCGGCCACCGCTCTGCCGACCAACGAGGACGTTGGCATCGATGCGCAGTTCAATCTGATCGAGATCGCCACCAACAAGTCCGTCATGACCGGCACGACCTTCTCGCGCGTCTCCTATGATATCCCCGGCAGCTACCAGCGTTTCGCCCGCGCCCGCGCCTACCGCGACGCCGAGGATCGCGCGTGTCAGGAGGTCGCCGAGCGCATCCAGATCCGGTTGGCGTCGTTTTTCTCCGCCGGCTCTTGAGTTCCCCGATCATTTCGGAGGTGCGAACCCGGAATCTGGATAATATCACTCGATCGAGAACTCCAGGCCGACGCGTGGATGCGGCGTCCCGGAATGACGAAGTAAAGGTCTGATCGTGGTCGCGTTGCGCGGAAAAGAAATCGACGCCTTTCTCGCCCGGCCCGATCCCGGGCGCCCCATTATCCTGCTGTACGGTCCGGATGCAGGACTGGTGCGCGAACGCGCCAATGCGCTATTGGCGTCTGCGGTCGACGACCCCAACGATCCATTTTCGCTGGTACGGCTGGACGGTGATGAGCTTTCAGCCGAGCCGTCGCGGCTGGTCGATGAAGCGATGACGATACCGCTATTCGGCGGCCGCCGCGCGATCAGGGTTCGCGCCGGCTCGCGCAGTTTCGCCAGCGGCGTCGACACGCTGGCGGAGCAGCCGTTGAAGGATTGCCGCATCGTGATCGAGGCCGGCGAGTTGCGGCCTGAATCGCCGCTACGCAAATCCTGCGAGCGCGCCAAAACGGCGGTCGCGATCGCCTGCTATCCCGACGTCGAGCGCGACCTTGCGAAACTGATCGACGATGAATTACGGATTTCCAGTCTGCGGATCGCGCCTGACGCCCGCGCGTCGCTGATGGCTTTGCTCGGGGGCGACCGCCAGGCTTCGCGCAACGAATTGCGCAAGCTCGCGCTCTATGCCCATGGCAAGAGCGAAGTCACGCTCGATGACGTAATGTCGGTCGTAGCCGATGCCTCCGAGCTCAAGATTGATCCGATCGTCGACGGCGCCTTCGCCGGAAACGCCGCTGCGGTCGAAACCGAATTCGCCAAGGCGATGGTGGCCGGCACCTATCCCGGCATGATCATTTCCGCCGCGCAGCGCCAGGCCGCATGGTTGCATAAATCCGCTCTCGCGGTGGCCGATGGCACGCCGGTCTCGACCCTGCTCGACAGCGGATTCCCACGGCTGCATTTCTCAAGAAAAGCAAATGTCGAGACCGCGCTGCGTAACTTCAATGCGGCGCGGCTATTGTCGATCATAGAGCAACTCGCAACCGCGGCTCTGGAGATGCGCAAACAGGCGTCGCTGGCGGCCGTAATCGCGCAGCGCACGCTGCTCTCGATCGCGGTGAACGCCAAGCGCAGGGGATGAGGGAAAACCGGCGGCCCGGATCGGCGCAGCGAAATCCGGGCTATGATTGCTCCGCGCGCCCCCTAGCCCCTTGATTCCAATTTGTTCACGATCTCATCGAGCTGATCGAGGTCACGGTAGCGGATGTGCACGGTGCCGCCGGGATCGCGATGATCCACGCTGACAGCTAATCCAAGCGCGTCGCTGACCCGCTTTTCCAGCGCCGCCGTATCGGGGTCTTTCTCCTTGCCGCCACGTGCCCGCTGCGGCTTGCGAACGGGCACGCCCTCGACATGCGCCAGCGCTTCGGCCTGGCGCACATTAAGACCTTCCTCGACGATGCGTTTGGCGGCAGCCGACGGATCCGGCACGCCGATCAGCGCCCGCGCGTGGCCGGCCGACAACTGACCCGATGCGATATAGGCCTGCACCTCGGCCGGCAATTTTGTCAGCCGCATCATGTTGGCGACGTGGCTGCGGCTCTTGCCGACAATCTTGGCAATGTCTTCCTGGCTGCGTTTGAACTCGTTGGCCAGCGCGTGATAGCCCTGCGCTTCTTCCATCGCATTGAGGTTTTCGCGCTGCACGTTTTCGATGATCGCGATCTCCAGCGCGTCGGAATCGCTGACGTCGACCGGCACGACCGGCACCTCGTGCAGGCCGGCGATCTGCGAAGCGCGCCAGCGACGCTCGCCGGCGATGATCTCGAAACGATCCTGCGCGCCCTTGACCGGTCGCACCACGATTGGCTGGATCACACCGTGCTGCTTGATTGAATTGGCGAGCTCGCCAAGTTCGCCATCGGAAAATGCGCGGCGCGGATTGCGCGGATTGGGTTTGATGAATTCGATCGGGACCTTGCGCTGCGCGCGCGGCCGCTCCAGATGCGCGGCCTCGCCGCCGACATCTCCGATCAGACTTGCAAGACCGCGGCCCAGTCGCGAACGCGCTTCGTCGGCCATCGCCAGCTCCCTTGGATTCAACTTGAGCGCTCCTGTTTCACTTCACTCTGAAACTCCCACACTGTCATTCCAGGGCGCTCGCGAAGCGGACGAACCCGGAATCTCGAAGTAACAGGCCGAGAGAGTTTCGTTTCACCATCTTGGATTCCGGATCAGTCCGCCGATGCGGATTGTCCGGAATGACGCTACTAATGCGCGAGCAGCTCGCGCTCGCGTTGGATCACTTCGGTCGCAAGCTTGAGATAGGCATCGCTGCCGGCGCATTTGAGATCGTAGACCAGGACAGGCTTGCCATAGGACGGCGCTTCGGAGATGCGCACATTGCGCGGGATCATGGTGTTGTAGACTTTGCTGCCCATGAACTGCCGGACGTCGGCGACAACCTGGTTCGACAAATTGTTGCGCGAGTTGAACATGGTCAGCACGATGCCATGGATCGACAAACCGGGATTGAGCGTGGAGCGCACCTGCTCCACCGTCTGCAGCAGCTGTGACAATCCTTCCAGCGCGAAGAATTCACATTGCAGCGGCACCAGGATCGCATCCGACGCTGCCATTGCATTGACGGTGAGAAGATTGAGCGACGGCGGACAATCGATCAGCACATAGGTGTAATCGGAGTCCGGCTTGGCATCTGTGTTCAGTGCCGCAATGGCATCCCGCAGCCGAAACGCGCGATCACGCGTCGATCCAAGTTCGAGTTCGAGGCCCGAGAGATCCATCGTCGAGGCCGCGATATGCAGCCGCGGCACCGCGGTTGGCACCACCGCATCGCGCAACGGCACCTCGCCAATCAGCACGTCGTAGGTCGAGCAGTTGCGGCTGCGTCGATCGATGCCGAGCCCGGTCGAGGCGTTACCCTGCGGATCAAGATCGACGATTAGTACGCGTTCGCCGATCGCGGCCAAAGCGGTACCAAGATTGATCGCGGTCGTGGTCTTGCCGACACCGCCTTTCTGGTTGGCCAGCGCCAGAATGCGCGGATGGCCTGCCGGAACCGATGCTCTATCCTCTTGATATATTTGATCAATTACGGTCATGCGCGGGTGCCATGGTGTGCTGCGGACGGGTTGCGCCGCTCGATACGATCGAGTTCGACGATCCAGCCATGTCCGCCGGTGCGGCTGGAGTGAAGATGCGGTTTGATATTCCAATATTTAGTGGCTTCGGTCAATTCAGCCTCTACATCTTGACCCTTGAGAAACAGCGCTTTCGCCCCCTGTTTCACCAGCGGTTCCGCGAAGCCGATGAGTTGATGTAGCGGAGCCAGGGCGCGGGCGGTGACGCAATCGACGTTGCCCACGATTCTATCCACACTATCCCCGATATCAGCCAGATGAATTGTGCCGGGCGCGTTGGTGACCCGCAACGCCTCGCGGAGAAAGGCGGCCTTCTTGGCGTTGCGCTCGACCAGATGAACCCGGGAACCCGCAGTTTCCGCCAATGCGCAGGCCAACACCACACCGGGAAAGCCGCCGCCACTGCCGAGGTCGGCCCAGGCGTTTGCCGAGCGAGCCAACGTCAAGAGTTGCAGCGAGTCCGAGATATGCCGGGTCCATAGATGCGGAAGCGTCGATGGTGCAACGAGGTTGGTTTTCACCTGCCATTCCAGCAGCAATTCGACATAGCGATCCAACCGCCTTTCCGTTTCACGTGAAACGGGCGTCAAGGCAAGAGCTGCGGCCTTGTCTGGGCCGAGACCTGCAGATCGCGTTTGGCCGGTCGCTATAGGCATTCGCTCGATGGCTGGTTGCTGACGTTCCTAGCCGTCATTGAGTTGCGTATTCATTGTACACGCGGATTATAAAATTGGTGGGAGGATCCATGCTGATAGCGCGGATTGCTTGGTCGTTTGGCTTCGCTACACCCCGACCAAATGATGATGCTGTCGAATGTCGCAGAATAGCATTAGCAAATTTGTGCATTAGCGCATTTGCTTCGCCGGGCTGTTTCACGTGAAACACGCTACGCCGCTGTTGACGAGGTCTTCCGGCGAGCTTCCCGTCGCAAATAGGCAGCCAGAATTCCCAGCGCGGCCGGAGTCAGGCCGTCTAGCCGCCCCGCCTGCCCCACGGTTCGAGGCCGGGCGGCTTCCAGTTTCGAGCGAGCCTCGTTAGAAAGCCCCGGCACCTGGCTATAGTCGACCTCGCTGAGGATCAGCCCCTCGTCACGACGGAACGACTCGACGTCAGCAGTCTGGCGTTTGAGATAGACATCGTATTTGGCGTCGATCTCGAGATGAACCGCGATCGATGGGTCAATGGCCGACAGTTCCGGCCAGATTCCGCGAACCTCCGTCCAGCCAATCTCCGGATAGGCCAATAGCTCAAAAGCTGAGCGGCGCTGTCCATCTTTATTGAGAGCCAACCCATGCTTCGTCGCCTCGTTCGGGGTGATCGCGAGCGACTTAGCCAGGGATTTCGCTGCATGGAGGGCCGCCATCTTGGCGCCGTGACGCAACGACCGTGCCTGACCGACACAGCCCAGCGCAATTCCCTTGTCGGTCAGCCGCTGATCCGCATTATCCGCGCGCAGCGTCAGACGGTACTCGGCGCGTGAGGTAAACATCCGATACGGCTCGGTAATGCCGCGCGTGACGAGATCATCGATCATCACGCCGAGATACCCATCAGCCCGGTCGAACACGATAGGCACGGCCCCGCTGGCGGCCAAGCCGGCATTGAGACCCGCTACAAGACCCTGTGCAGCGGCTTCTTCATAGCCCGTGGTGCCGTTGATCTGCCCGGCCAGGAACAACCCCGGCAGCCGCCTCGCCTGCAAGGTCGGATCTAGTTCACGTGGGTCGACGTGATCATATTCGATCGCATAGCCCGGTCGGACCATCCGCACCCGCTCAAGGCCTGGAATGGTCCCCAGGATCGTCAACTGAACCTCTTCCGGCAACGAGGTGGAGATGCCGTTGGGATAGACAGTGGAGTCGTCGAGACCTTCCGGCTCCAGGAAGATCTGGTGCCCATCGCGGTCGCCGAAGCGGACGATCTTGTCCTCGATCGAGGGGCAATAGCGCGGCCCGCTGCTTTTGATCTGGCCCGAATACATCGGCGACCGATGAACGTTGGATCGGATCACTTCGTGGGTCACCGGCGTCGTCCGGGTGATGCCGCACTGGATCTGCGGCGTCGTGATACGGTCCGTCATGACTGAAAATGGCTCCGGCGGATCGTCGCCTGGCTGCATCTCTACGGCCGACCAGTCGATGGTCGTGCCATCGAGGCGCGGCGGGGTCCCAGTCTTCAAACGGCCCAGCGTGAAGCCGGCGCGCTCGAACGATTTCGAGAGGCCCATCGCCGGCGCCTCATCGACCCGGCCCGCGGGCCAGTTCTTCTCGCCGAGATGGATCAGGCCGCGCAAAAACGTACCGGTGGTGACGACAACTGCGCCCGTGGAAAGCTCGCGGCCGTCAGCAAGGCGAATGCCCGCGACGCGGCCGTTCGCGAGAATTAATTCGTCCGCCTCGCCTTCGACGACATTGAGATTGGCCGTCGCAGCAATGACCGCCTGCATGGCCGCAGCATAGCGCTTGCGATCTGCCTGGGCGCGCGGCCCGCGTACGGCCGGCCCCTTGCGTCGATTGAGCATCCGAAACTGGATGCCGCCGGCATCGGCGACCCGGCCCATTAAGCCATCCAGCGCATCAACCTCGCGGACCAGGTGACCCTTGCCCAAGCCGCCGATTGCGGGATTGCAGGACATCGCGCCGATGGTCGCGAAACGATGGGTCACCAGGACTGTCCTCGCACCCAGACGCGCGGCCGCACTGGCGGCCTCGCAGCCGGCGTGGCCTCCGCCGATCACAACCACATCGAATGAGTTCTGGCTTGCAGTCATGGCCTGCGTTCTATAACGCAGCCCGTCAACCTGGAAGTAATAAGTTCAAGTGCGGCGTTGTTTCACGTGAAACGCTCGCGTTCAGGGCAACGAGAAATTGTTTCACGTGAAACAAAACGTTTCAAGGAATGAATATAAGAATTGAATGTAACAATATTACTTACCGATACAGAACTCCCGAAAGATTACGTCCAGCACGTCTTCTACGTCGACCCGCCCAAGCAGCCGACCCAAGGCGACCGCCGCGCTCCGTAATTCCTCCGCGGCAAGCTCCTCCCCGCCTCCAATAACGTCTATGCTGCGACGCAGCATCGTTGCAGCCTCCTGCAGCAACTTCCGTTGCCGAGCCCGGCCGATCAGGCCACCTTCTTCGGCGCCGAAAAAATCATGCGCGAACGCCACCAGCGCTGTGATCAGATCCTGAACCCCGTCTCCCTGTGTTGCTGAAATGGCGAACTCGATCGGACCTCCCGCCATTCTCCCGACAGCAGCCAACTGCTGCGAGCCCGGCGCACTCGCATCGAGATCGATCTTGTTGCGCACAATCCATGCCGACGCACTTGCTTCCTGTCGGGCTTCTTTGTGCTGCGCATCGATCATCCACAACACGAGGTCCGCCTCCCCTGCGCGCGTCCGCGCCCGCCGCACCCCCTCCTGCTCGACGGGATCTTCGGTCTCGCGAATCCCGGCTGTGTCGATCACCGTCACCGGATAGCCATCGAGATCGAGTTGAATCTCGATCACGTCCCGGGTGGTGCCGGCATGCGGCGAGACGATCGCAACCTCGCGACGCGCCAGTTGATTCATCAGCGTGGACTTTCCGACGTTCGGCGGTCCCGCGATCGCGACCACCAGTCCTTCGCGCATGCGCTCACTATGTCGCTGCGCCGCAAGCACTTCCGTAATTTCGCGGTATAGGGCCTTGATCCTTTCAAGCGCGGGTTCAATCAATTCCCCGGGCACTCACCCTCGTCGGAAAAGTCGATACCAGCTTCGATCAACGCCGAAGCCTCAATAATCTGCGCGCGCCAATCCCGCGCGCGGTCTCCGAGCAGGCCCTTCATCTGGCGCAGCGCCTGGCGGCGTTGCCGATCTGTGTCGGCGTGAATCAGATCGTCGAGCGCCTCGGCTTCGGTGAGATCGAGCTTGCCGTTTTCGAAGGCGCGACGCGTAAACTCGCCCGGCTCGGCGGCACGAATATTTTCAAAAGCTGAAAGCGCCGCGAACAATGCGCCCAGCACGGCGCGGCTGCCATGCACGTGAAACTCCGCGACATCCTCGCCGGTCGCGCTCGCCGGTCCTGGAAACCACAGCACCACCGCATCGTCGATCGGCCGTCGACTCGCATCGCGCAATAGCACCCGCGTCGCCATCCTTGGTGCGAGCAGCTTGGCCGCCAGCGAACTCAGCGCGACGCTGGCCTGTGGCCCGGAAACCCGCACCACGGCAATGGCGCTCGGCGGCCGGCCTGACGACAGCGCGAAGATGGTTTGTTCCCGCGGATGCATCGCCTATTTGTCCCCGGGCCATTGAAAACGCAATGCAATTTCCGTTCTTTCGATCCGTCGACTTCCAGAATAGAGGTCGAACCGCACAATCCATGCTGCGATCGACATGCAGCATAAATGCTGCAGCATGATCTGATTTCTATCCGCGGCTTAACGGCTTTCATGCTTAATATTCCAGATATTTACGGAGCATGCCGAGCGACGGCAGTGAACTCCGGCATATTCCGCCTTGCTGCAGCAAAGTGCGAATCGGCATCTTCGCCTGGATATGAAAATGGGCGCCCTGCTCACGGCAGGACGCCCACCTCCAAAACCATTGAAATAGCTCAGGTATTCATCGAATTCGAAGAATTCCGAGTTGTTCTTGGTGTTGCGCAGCTTGTCGAGCAGGAAGTCGATCGCGTCCATTGTTCCCATCGGATTGAGGATCCGGCGCAGCACGTACATTTTCTTGAGCAGTTGCGGATCGGTGATCAGCTCTTCCTTGCGCGTGCCGGACCGCGAGATATCGATCGCCGGGAAGGTGCGCTTGTCCGAGACCTTGCGGTCGAGAATCAGTTCGGAATTGCCGGTGCCTTTGAATTCCTCGAAAATCACTTCGTCCATGCGGCTGCCGGTATCGACCAGCGCGGTCGCGATAATGGTGAGCGAGCCGCCCTCCTCGATGTTGCGCGCGGCACCGAAGAAACGCTTCGGTCGCTGCAACGCGTTTGCGTCGACACCGCCGGTCAGCACCTTGCCGGAAGACGGCACCACGGTGTTGTAGGCACGGCCCAGGCGCGTGATCGAGTCCAGCAGGATCACCACGTCGCGGCCATGTTCGACCAGCCGCTTGGCCTTCTCAATCACCATCTCGGCGACCTGAACGTGGCGCACCGCGGGCTCGTCGAAGGTCGACGAAACAACCTCGCCCTTCACCGAGCGCTGCATGTCCGTGACTTCCTCCGGGCGCTCATCGATCAAAAGCACGATCAGATAGCATTCCGGATGATTGGCCGTGATCGAGTGCGCGATGTTCTGCATCAGCACGGTTTTACCGGTACGGGGCGGCGCCACGATCAGGGCGCGCTGGCCTTTGCCGATCGGGGCCACGATGTCGATAACCCTTGCAGAAAGGTCCTTTCTGGTGGGGTCCTCGAGCTCGAGCCGGAAACGCTGATCGGGAAACAGCGGTGTCAAATTGTCAAAATTGACCTTGTGCTTGGATTTTTCCGGGTCTTCGAAATTCAGCGTATTGACCTTCAGCAGCGCAAAATAGCGCTCGCCCTCTTTCGGGCTCCGAATATGGCCTTCGATGGTGTCGCCGGTACGAAGCCCGAAACGCCGGATCTGCGACGGCGAGACATAAATATCGTCCGGCCCCGGCAGATAATTAGCGTCCGGCGAACGCAAGAAGCCGAAGCCATCGGAGAGGACCTCGACGACGCCTTCGCCGATAATATCGGTTTCCTGAATCGCGAGTTGTTTGAGAATAGCGAACATCAGCTCCTGCTTGCGCATCGTGCTGGCGTTTTCGACCCCTTTTTCCTCGGCAAACGAGACAAGCTCGGCTGGCGTCTGGGCTTTAAGGTCTTGAAGTTTCATTTCCCGCATTGGGATGGTCCTGTGGAGTAACAAGGGAGAGGGTGCGAGGTGGCTTTACGAAAATGCGGACGCAAAAAAAGATGGTCCGCAGGTCTGAGCAAGGAAAGTGCCGGTGAGGCTTCAAACCTGATGCGGCGGGAGGCTCAACGAGGAGACCGGACCGCAACCACATCCGCCTGCTTGGGGTGGGATTTGATCAATATAGAAAACCAGCCGGCTTTCCGCAAGGAGCATAGAAGTTGAACTATCGAAGATGATGCCCGTCAAAACGGCTTGACGACTACCAGAATCACGATCCCTATCATCAAAATAGTAGGTACCTCATTGATAATACGGTAAAATTTTTGGCTGCGGGTATTGCGATCGGCGGCGAAATCCTTGACGCAGCGAGAAAAAAAGCCGTGGACGCCTGACAGCAATATCACCAGCAATAGTTTGCCGTGCAGCCAGGGTGCCGAAAACCAGTGACCGGCCCAGGCCAAATAAAGCCCAACCAGCCAGGTTACGATCATGGCTGGATTGATGATGGCCTTGAGCAACCGCCGCTCCATCACCTTGAACGTCTCGGATTGCTTCGATCCAGCTTCCGCCTCGCAGTGATAAACAAACAGCCGCGGCAGATAGAGCATGCCCGCCATCCAGGAGATGACCGCGATCACATGCAGCGCCTTGATCCATTCGTACATCGTGTCTCACTCGCTAGCGCAAGGTATGCATGCTGTTCGCAACCGCTGGAACGATCAAACCATGCTCGGCGTTGCCGCGACGTCCGTGTCTTCGCTTGGCCGAGACATATCCGCAAGCAGGACTTTTCTAAACTAATAATTTTAAAATCTTAGGTTTGAGTCTAAGTAGCGGTGAATTGCGACCACACAAAACTGTTCGGCAATTTCCGAGGGCTTGTTCACATCCATCAACAAATCGCGTGGAAGAACTGCCCGAATAAATAACGCTACTTGCATCAAGCGCTTGCGCCGTTTTCTCGTCAGCTTATGCAGAGACAAATCCACATAACCTCACTATCATTGCCACATGGAAACGACTTATCCCGGCTTCGAGCCCTGTGTAGAAAAAGTCGGGTTATCCCGGACGGGTCGACCCGGCACGATTCTCGCGGATAAGCTCCACAGCGATTTACAGGTTACACAGGGGTTCAGGTGCCCACGACCGGCAATTATTTTCATCTCCACCTCGTCTCCGATTCGACCGGTGAGACGCTGATCACGGTGGCGCGCGCCGTGGCCGCGCAATATGCCAACGTGACGCCGGTCGAACATGTCTATCCGCTGGTGCGCAGCCAGAAGCAGCTTGATCGCGTATTGAGCGAGATCGAGGAAGCACCGGGAATTGTGCTCTTCACTTTGCTGGAGAGGGATCTGGTTGGCCGGCTGGAAGCCAAGTGCCAGCAGATCAATATACCCAGTCTTTCGATCATCGGCCCGGTCATGCAACTGTTTCAGGCCTATCTTGGAGCCCCAACCACGGGGCGAGTGGGTGCCCAGCACACCCTGAACGCGGAGTATTTCAAGCGGATCGACGCGCTGAATTATACGATGATCCACGATGACGGTCAGCACGTCGAAGGACTGGAAGAGGCCGATGTCGTTCTGGTCGGGGTGTCCCGGACGTCGAAAACCCCGACCTCGATCTATCTCGCCAACCGCGGCATCCGCACCGCGAATGTTCCGCTGGTGCCGGGCATCGCGATCCCGCATCAACTTGAGACGATGAAAAAGCCGTTGGTTGTCAGCCTCCACGCTGCGCCCGAACGGTTGATCCAGGTCCGACAAAACCGGTTATTGAGCATGGGTGATCGGGACAACGATACGTATATCGATCGTCAGGCCGTCACGGACGAGGTCGCGTTCGCGCGGCGATTGAGCGCCAAATTCAATTGGGCACAGCTCGACGTAACGCGGCGGTCGATCGAGGAAACGGCAGCCGCCATCATGAAATTGCTGTCGGACCGGCAACGTCAACGGCTTGCCGAATGATGCTGTGGCGCGGAAAATATCCGTTGATATTGGCCTCGCAAAGCCGCGCCCGGCAAACGCTGTTGGCCAATGCCGGGATCACTTTCGAAGCCGTCCCGGCCGAAATAGACGAGCGAGCGGTGCAGCAGGCTTCGCATCTGACGGCGCCGGGCGATATCGCCAAACATCTCGCGCGTGAGAAATCCCTTGCGGTATCGGCGCGCATGTCAGGCCGGTTTGTCGTCGGCGCGGATCAGATCCTGGCGCTGGGATCACGGCTTTTCAGCAAGCCGACTGGCCGGGCGCAAGCCGCAGAACAGTTGCGCGCGCTCGCCGGCAGCTCGCATGAACTGCATTCCGCCGTTGCGGTCGCGTGTGACGGCAAGATATTATTTGACGATGTGACCAGCGCGCGCATGACCATGCGAAACTTGGGCGAGGCTGAAATCGATGCCTATCTGGCCGAAGCGGGCGAGGCGGTGAGGTCAAGTGTCGGCGCCTACCAGCTCGAAGGCCTGGGCGTTCATTTGTTCGAGCGCATCGAGGGCGATCATTTCACCATCCTTGGCCTGCCGCTCCTGCCATTGCTCGCATTTTTACGCAGCGAAGGGCTGCTAAGTGTGTAAAGCTGCTCCTGACAAGGTAGATATGACAGGGCAGCATTTGGCGATAGGACGATGATCATCCTGCAATGATAATCCTCCAATGATAATTCTTGGGCTGACCGGCTCGATCGGGATGGGCAAATCGACCACCGCAAAATTATTCGCGGAAGCCGGCGTTCCCGTCTACGATGCTGATGCAGCTGTTCATCACTTGTATGAAGGCGAGGCGGTACCGGCGATCGAAGCGGCGTTTCCGGGCACGACCGCCGACGGCAAGGTCGATCGCAACAGGCTCTCGGCGCAAGTGGTGCATGATCCCTCCGCCATGAGACGGCTTGAGCAGATCGTTCATCCGATGCTGGGCGCGTCGCGTCAAAAGTTCCTCGACGACGCCGAGCAATCCGGCGCGCCGGTGGCCGTAGTGGATGTACCGCTCTTGTTCGAAACCGGTGGAGAAAAACGCGTCGATGCGGTCGTCGTGGTCACGACGACGCCGGAAATTCAACGCCAGCGAATCCTGGTGCGCGACAACATGACCGGCGAGAAGCTAGACGCCATTCTGGCGCGGCAACTGCCCGACGCTGAAAAGCGCAAACGCGCAGATTTCGTGGTGGATACCTCGCATGGCCTCGACCCTGTGCGCGCGCGAATCAGGGACATTCTGGTTGAGGCTGGTAGGATGCCGCAGCGACGATCCTGATTCGTCGATCTCAGCGGTCTGAAATATCTAAAATAGCAGTCAAGATTTAATGCGTGAAATCGTTCTCGATACCGAAACCACCGGCCTTGATCCGCTACGCGGTGACCGGCTGGTCGAAATCGGCTGTGTTGAGATATTCAACCGCATGCCGACCGGCCAGACCTTTCATCGGCATATCAATCCCGAGCGCGACATGCCGGCCGAAGCCTTCGCCGTGCACGGCCTTTCCAGCGAATTCCTCGCCACCAAGCCGCTATTCACCGAGGTGGTCGAGGAATTCCTTGAGTTCATCGCTGATGCGCCGCTGGTGATCCATAACGCTTCGTTCGATATCAGCTTCATCAACGCCGAGCTCGACCGAATCAAGCGCCCGGCCATTTCACGCGATCGGCTGGTCGACACGCTGCTGCTGGCGCGACGCAAGCATCCGGGCGTGTCGAATCGCCTCGACGATCTCTGCTCGCGCTATGCGATCGACAATTCCCGCCGCACCAAGCACGGCGCGCTGCTTGATGCCGAGCTGTTGGCCGAAGTCTACATCGATCTAATCGGGGCCCGGCAGTCGCAATTGATTCTGGCCGCGGAAACCCGCGAGACGCGCGTCAGCGGAAGCGGTGAAATGCCGCGGCGGCAGCGGCTGGAACCTCTGCTGCCCCGGATCACCGAGGCCGATCGCGTGGCGCATCGGGCCTTTGTCGCAACGCTTGGCGACAAGCCGATCTGGAACGATTTCCTGGGCGTTTGGCGTTTTCGCGAAACGTTGCGGCAGGGGCTTCGCGTCAAGAAAACGCGTCAAACCAAGATCAAATCTAGCTCGGTTTGACCTGCGCGGCCTGGGCGGATTGCCGTTCCAGATTTTGGCGGTACAAACCGACGAAATCCACGGGATCCAGCATCAGCGGAGGAAACCCGCCATCGCGCACTGACGTCGCAATGATCTCGCGGGCGAACGGGAACAGGAGCCGCGGGCATTCGATCATGACCAGCGGATGCAGATTTTCCTGGGGCACGTTCACGATTCGGAACACGCCGGCATAGGCGAGATCGAAGCTGAACATGACCTTGCCGGCGTTTTCCGCCTTGCCTTCAACCGAAAGCGTCACTTCGAACTCGTTTTCGGAGAGATTGTTGGCGCTGACGTTGATTTGAATATTAATCGCCGGCTGCTGCTGTTGCGGCGCAAGCGAGGCCGGCGCGTTCGGGTTCTCGAACGAGAGGTCCTTGGTATATTGCGCCAGCACGTTCAGCTGCGGAGGAGGGGACACCTCGGGAGGCGCGCCGTTACCGTTGGTCATGAAAGTCTCTCCTGGAACTTTTCAAGCGAGCGGAGCTGAATTGCATAGAATTGCTTGCCCGTGGGGTACATACCGTGTTGGGGCGAGTGGCTATCATAGCCTCGCCTCGTTCCACAAGGACGACGATCCCGCTTGGCCGGCCGGGACTTGGCCGCCCGGGATCGGTCAGCGCTGCCGGTTCGGAGAAGGTCGACGGGCTTGCGGTGGAGAGTACACTCTAAATTGTTGAATATGCGTGCTTTCCGGGAACTATCGGGGGTTTCCCCTGGGTGCGAAAACGCGCTACAAGTAGGCTATGACTACCGGGTAAGTAGCATCGGCTTGGCCCATTTTAATTGGTATGGCTTTTCATGCCATGGTCGCGCCACTGGCCAGGCCAAGTTTCATGCCTACATGCTGTAGACCCATCCATGATGTAATATCTGCCGTTCCCTGAGGGAACGTTCTACCGCCGGACCTGGTGCCGGCGCAGACCAGAAAGCGAATACGACGTGGATATTTACACCATCATCTTCCTGGCGCTGGCCGTCTTCATCTTCCTGCGCCTGCGTAATGTCCTTGGACAACGCACCGGGAACGAGCGGCCGCCCTATGATCGCGCGGCACGCAACGTGGTGCAGGGCGCGCAGGACAACAATGCCGTTCCGATGCCGGGCTCGATCATTGACCAGGCGCCGCTGGCGCCGACGGCCGATGTGACGCCGCCGACCGATCGCTGGAAAGGTTTGGCCGAGCCGGGCACCCCGCTCGCTCAGGGGCTCGACGCCATCGTAGCTCAGGATTCCTCGTTCGATCCCCGCCATTTCATCAGTGGCGCGCGCAGCGCCTATGAGATGATCGTGCTGGCGTTCGCCAACGGTGATCGCCGTTCGCTGAAGGATCTGTTGTCGTCAGAGGTCTATGAGAGCTTCGATGCCGCGATCAAGGATCGTGAGAAGCAGGAGCAAAAGACCGAGACGCGCTTTGTTTCGATCGACAAGGCCGAACTCGTCGGCGCGGAAGCCCGCGATCGCTCCGCGCAACTGACCGTCCGTTTTGTCTCGCAGATGATCTCGGTCACCCGAGACAAGGCCGGCACCATTGTCGACGGCAATCCGGACAAGGTCGCCGATATCACCGATGTTTGGACATTCGCCCGCGACACGACATCACGCGATCCGAACTGGAAGCTGGTTGGCACCGGAAGCGCTCACTAACGCGGGTGGAATTAGACGATACGCCGCCGCGTTTTGTCTGATCGCCGCCGCGCTGGCTCCATTCGCTGTCTATGCCGCGCGTCGAGCGCATCATCCGCGTCCTGATCATCTTCTGCACGCACGTCCCATCCCCTATCCACGCCTTGAGTGGCCGCTTGAGATCAGCGGCAGCCAATATGCACCGGTCGCGTGGTCCGCTATCGCGGGCTGGAATGAGGACGACCAGCTCTCGGCCTACAAGGCTTTTCGTACCAGTTGCCGGTCCATCGCCGAGCAACAAAGTCCGCCCGCCGATCCCAAGGCGTTGGGCACGTCGCTGCGCGAGCCCTGCCGCGCAGCCAAAGCTCTCGATATCACCGATGGCGCCAAGGCGCGGGCATTCTTCGAGCAACATTTTCTCCCATTGCGAATTTCGCGGCTCGGGGAAAACGAGGGCTTCGTCACCGGCTACTACGAGCCGGTGATCGACGGATCCCGGACCCAGACCGACGTCTATAACGTACCCGTCTATCGCCGCCCGTCGAATTTGTTCGTCCGCGGCTTCAAGCAGGACGCGGTCGGGTTGCCTAATAAGGGGCAGGTGTTCCGCAAGATTGGTCGCCGCAAGCTCGTGCCCTATTACGATCGGGGCGAGATCGAAGACGGCGCAATCGCCGGCCGCGGCCTTGAAATCTGTTGGCTGAAAAATCAGACCGATCTCCTGTTCGCGCAGATCCAGGGTTCGGCGCGGGTCCACCTTCAGGACGGCTCGACCATCCGCATCAATTATGATGCGCATAATGGCTATCCCTATACGGCGGTCGGCCGCATCCTGATCGATCGCGGCATCATCCCGAAAGAGCAGATGTCGATGCAGCGGATCAGGGCATGGATGGATCAAAATCCCGATGGCGCCAAGGAAGTTCGGCGCGCGAACCGGTCCTACGTGTTCTTTCGGGAAGTGAATCTCTCCGACAAGGATGAAGCGGTCGGCGCGCAGGGCGTGCCGCTGACCCCGGGCCGGTCGATTGCGGTCGACAAGGCATTGCATGTCTACGGCACCCCGTTTTTTATCGAAGGCGAGTTGCCGATCGAATCGGAGCAATCAAAGACGCCGTTTCGCCGGCTGATGGTGGCGCAGGACACGGGCTCGGCGATCACCGGACCTGCGCGCGCCGACATCTACTACGGCGCGGGTCCCGATGCCGGGCGGGTGTCCGGCCGCTTCCGGCACAATATGCGCTTCGTTATCCTGGTGCCGAAGAGTCTCGATCCTTCGGCTCGGGGCAGCAAGATGCCGCTGCCGGATCCGCGGCCGTCAGAGAAGATCGCAAAGCTGTTTCCGCAAGTCGATCCGTCGAAGGATCAGCCCAAAGACCAGAAGACCGGTGCGAAGCCGTCGGACGGTTCCGTTGCCGTGCCACCGCAGCCTTCGCCAGCCGCCGCGCAAACTGCAGCCGCCAAAATCGTGCCGTTGCCGGAGGCGCGTCACATGATCCAGCCAACAGGCGAGGGACGCCGACACCGTCATTTTCATTATTATTATTATCGCCGTCGCCGATGAAACGTCCGCCGTTGATCCCGGATTTGCTGCCGCCGCCGCGCCGCAAGCGCAGCCTGAGCGAGGAAGAGCGCGCGTTGTGGGAGAGCGTCGCCAGGCAAACCAGGCCGCTGGGTAAAAGACATCGCGCCGCAAAGCCCCAGGCTGGTTCGCCGGATTTGGAAGCACCCGTGGCGGCAAAGCCCGAGGCTTCGCCCAAATCACCTCCATCCGTTCCATCCGTTAAAATTCCGCGGACACCGAAACCAGCGATGCCGCCGCCCGCGCCGCCACTGGCGCCGCTGGGGCGCCGCGAGCGCTCGCATTTGTCGCGCGGCCGAAAAGAAATCGAAGCCCGACTTGACCTGCACGGAATGACGCAGACGCGAGCGCACCGTGCGCTATCGGGTTTTTTGCAGCGCGCCCATAGCGACGGCCTGACCTTCGTGCTCGTCATCACCGGCAAGGGCGGCACCATTGGCGCGGAATCCGAGCGGGGGGTGCTGCGCCGCCAGGTGCCGCTATGGCTGAACCTGCCTGAATTCCGCACGCTGGTGGTCGGCTTTGAAGAAGCGCATATCGGCCATGGCGGCGAGGGCGCGCTTTACGTTCGGATCAGGCGATCGAGATTCTGAAATTTTTAGAATGGCCGCACGATCCCGACGCGGGGAACAAGGGTCACGATCCAGCCGAGAAGGCTGGTCTTGCGATCATCCGTTGCGATGGATGGAACAGCCTTTGAGGTGGGCAGCGTTTTAACCGCATGCAGGATAAGGAACATGCAAACCGCCCAGTTCGATATCCAGCGCGAATAGTCGAACACGATCGCGAACATGATAAGATAGCCAAAGCTCACCGCGACAATGGCAGCAATGACGATGCGTCGATGCAAATCATCCGCGAGCGAACGGATCAGCTCAGCAAAATATTGCCACAGCGGGGTATGCAGCCAGATCAACAAGGCGAATACCGGCGCGCCCAGGATATTTGATGGCATGCGCTCCCAGGTATCCGAGATTTCCTTCAGCAGCGGCTGGTACCAGATATAGGCGAAGCTCAAGAGATTGGTTCGCGTGGGATCGGCCATCCTGCCTTGCAGATAATGGATAAACGCGTCCCGCGGTATTGCCATCGTTCCATAGAATTGCGCGGCGAAAAAAAGAAGGCCGATGGCTGCGATAGCTACAATTCCCGCCAACACATTCAACGCGGTCAGGCGCTGCACGAGATAATAGCGCAGCCCCACGATGACTGCGATGGTCGGCACATACATCAGAAGGTGAATGTGGTGGATCAGGATGAGGATCATCGACCCCAGCGCCGCTGATATCACGAAAGCAAGGGAGCGCGCCGGCACCAGCAGCAGACAGATCGCCAGCGCGCAGCCGTAAATATCGAAATGGCCAAGCGTGTGCATGAAATTCTTCAGAAAAAACGGCGAGCCCGCCATGAATACGAAAAGCGGCATGTGCTGATCGTCGAAGCCGAAGGTGCGCTGGAACAACTTGATGAAAAGACCAAGCGTGATCAGCCAGGCCACGCCGCCGAGCGCGAACACCAGCCAGACTGGCACCTTGGAGAAAAACAGTCCCACGATCGCGCCGATCAGTGCGCGCTTGGTGAAGCCGAAATGATAGTCCACCAGCAAATGGACATACGGAACGTAGGGTTCGCGGGTGATCTTGTAGAGAAAAACCCCGATGACGACGGCGACATTGACGGCGAGCATCAGGCGCCAGGGATTTTCCCGCACACGCAGATTCATTCAGCACCTGAAACAGCAAATCAGGCGGGAACTATCACATGGCAGATGCATGGCGCGCAATTATTCTCGATGCCGTTCCGGCCCAAGCGAGGCGCGAGCCTCGACCCAAACTCCGCGGCTATTCGGTTGGGCAATGTTGTAAACGCCTTCCCTGAACGACAAACATCGGCGGTTATGGGTCTCTGCGTTCGCAGGGACGACGACCTGAGAGAGACGGACGAAACTACAAGATGAACCGGCTCAAATCCGCGTTCTTGGCGAGGTCGCCGACGTGCTTCTGCACGTAATCGGCATCGATCTGGATGGTCTCGCCGTTGCGGTCGGGCGCCGCGAACGAAATCTCGTCGAGCACGCGTTCCATTACGGTTTGCAGCCGCCTGCGCGCCGATATTCTCCACCGTCGAGTTGACGGCGACCGCGACGTCGGCGAGGGCGTCGATGGCGCCATCGGTAATATCAAGCGTGACGCCTTCGGTTTGCATCAACGCAATATATTGCTTGATCAGCGACGCTTCAGGCTCGGTCAGGATACGGCGCATGTCGTTGCGGGTCAGTGCTTCCAGCTCGACGCGAATCGGCAGGCGGCCCTGCAGTTCGGGCAGCAGGTCGGACGGCTTGGCGATATGAAACGCGCCGGAGGCGATGAACAGGATGTGGTCGGTCTTGACCGCGCCGTGCTTGGTCGAGACGGTGGTGCCTTCGATCAGTGGCAGCAAGTCTCGCTGCACGCCCTCGCGTGAGACATCGCCGCCGCTGCGGCCATCGCGCACGCAGATCTTGTCGATCTCGTCCAAAAACACGATGCCGTTATTTTCGACCGCATGGATGGCTTCCTGCACCAGCTGATCGTTATCCAGCAGTTTGTCGGATTCCTCGTTGACGAGGGTTTCGTGGGAATCCTCGACGGTGAGGCGGCGGGTCTTGGTTCGGCTCCCCATCTTGCCAAAGATATCGCCGATCGAGATCGCACCCATCTGCGCCCCCGGCATCCCCGGAATTTCAAACATCGGCATTCCGCCGCCCGAAGACTGCGTCTCGATCTCGATTTCCTTGTCGTTGAGCTCGCCGGCGCGCAATTTCTTGCGAAACGAATTCCGCGTGGCGGCGCTGGAATTGGCACCGACCAGTGCATCGAGCACGCGCTCCTCGGCGGCGAGCTGCGCACGGGCCTGCACGTCCTTGCGCTTGCGCTCCCGGGTTTGCGCGATAGCAACCTCGACGAGATCGCGGATGATCTGCTCGACGTCGCGGCCGACATAGCCGACCTCGGTGAATTTCGTGGCTTCGACCTTGATGAAAGGCGCGCCCGCGAGTTTCGCCAGCCGCCGCGCAATCTCGGTCTTGCCGACGCCGGTCGGCCCGATCATCAGGATATTTTTCGGCAGCACTTCCTCGCGCAACGAGCCGGTGAGCTGCAGCCGCCGCCAGCGGTTGCGCAGCGCAATGGAGACCGCACGCTTGGCATCGGTCTGGCCGACGATAAAGCGGTCGAGTTCGGAGACGATTTCACGGGGGGAAAAGTCGGTCATGGGCCCTAGGTAAGTTTAAAATGTTGCGAGAACAAGCCGCAGTCCGGGTGCGGCAGCAGCGTTGCGTTCAAGTGTCAGGGATCGCGGACCATTATCAGGGACTGGCCATCCGGCGTATCAACAAGGCGCTCGCTGCGAAAGCCGGCCATGGCACAGGCGCGGATGGCCCGGCCGTTATCCGGATCAGGGTCCGTGACCACGCGCGGCGTGCCCGATGCCAGCGCGCCGTCGACGAATTGCCGGATGAAGGCGGAGCCATGACCTCGCCCGATCATGTCCGAGACGCCGATGAACTGGTCGATGCCGCGCGTCCCAGGTGGATGCGATCCGAATCCCTGGTTCCAGCTGCTGAGCGCGTAGCACTGGATGTAGCCGAACGGACAATCATCCAGCGCGACAATGAACTGATCCATATCCGGGTGATCGAGATCGCCGCTCACCAGCGCATATTGTTCGTCGGGCGCTCCCCACCAGCGTATCACCTCGGGCGTTTCGAGCCAGCTGCGGATTGTCGGGAGGTCACTGACAGACATGGGGCGGAAGACGTAACCCGGCGCCATCGATCAGCCACCTTGCAGCGTCTCGATGGTCACATTGCGGTTGGTGTAGACGCAAATGTCGGCGGCGATATCGAGCGCCCGGCGCACGATGGTCTCGGCGTCCTTGTCGGTATCCACCAGGGCGCGTGCCGCCGCCAGGGCGTAGTTGCCGCCGGATCCGATCGCCATCACCCCGGCTTCCGGCTCCAGCACGTCGCCGGTGCCGGTCAGGACCAGCGACACGTCCTTGTCGGCGACGATCATCATCGCCTCCAGCCGCCGCAGATAGCGGTCGGTACGCCAATCCTTGGCAAGTTCAACCGCGGCCCGGGTCAACTGCCCCGGATATTGCTCAAGCTTGCTTTCCAGCCGCTCGAACAGCGTAAACGCGTCGGCAGTGGCACCGGCGAAGCCGCCGATGACGTCGCCCTTGCCGAGTTTGCGGACCTTTTTGGCGTTCGATTTGATGACGGTCTGGCCGATCGACACCTGTCCGTCGCCGCCGATCACCACCTTTCCGCCCTTGCGGACTGTCAAAATGGTCGTGCCGTGCCACACCGGCGACTGGGACTGTAATTCCTGCATGGAGTACCTCGCGTTGGCAGGGATTTAGGGATTTAGACGCGAGGTTGCAATCGGCACGGTCGATGGCGTTTTCGAGCGAAAGCTTGTCCCTGGACTTGATCCGGGGTGGGCTCCCATTTGTGTCGAGAAAACGCGTGAAATAGCGGCCCGCCGCCAATTCCGGTCACCATAGGCCGAAGTTCAGTGCCTGCCGGCCTATCCCGCAGTAGCGAAGGTGGCATCAGCCTGTTAAAAGGTCGCGTTTCGGCCTAGGGCCGTCGAAGGGAAGCACTTTTCATGCGTAGCGCGACCATCAAGCGCAAGACCAAAGAGACGGACATCGAGGTCACGGTAAACCTCGACGGCTCAGGCGTGTCCAATATCGCGACCGGAATCGGCTTCTTCGATCATATGCTCGATTTGCTGGCCCGGCATTCGCGCATCGACCTGACCGTGAAGGCGGTCGGTGATCTTCATATCGACCACCATCACACCACAGAGGACGTCGGGATCGCGCTCGGGCAGGCGGTGAAGCAGGCGCTCGGGACCATGGCCGGGATCACCCGCTACGCCAGTATCCATATGCCGATGGACGAGACCCTGTCGCGCGTCGTGATCGACATTTCCGGCCGGCCGGTGCTGGTGTTCAAGGTCGAGTTTCCGCGCGACAAAATAGGCCAATTCGACACCGAGCTGGTTCGCGAATGGTTCAACGCGTTCGCCATCAATGCCGGCGTGACTTTGCACGTCGAGACCCTATATGGCGAGAATAGCCACCATATCGCCGAATCCTGCTTCAAGGGTCTGGCGAGGGCACTGCGTGCGGCGGTCGCGATTGATCCGCGTGCCGCGGGCGAAGTGCCGTCCACCAAGGGTCAGCTCGGCGGCTGATTTTGGTTTCATCGGCGGAGAGGTACGATGCCGGTTTACACAGTTCACGCTCCCACGGGTAATAGCGCGGACGTTCGCGCGACCGATCGCTTTGCGTTCGTTCGCGATGGCTTTCATGTCTGGGCCGCGCTCCTGGGCGTGGTATGGCTCGTCTGGCATCGGCTGTGGCTGGCGCTGATCGGCTGGATCGTCCTGCTGACTGCCATCGATGTCGGAATGGTGCGCCTCGGCGTTTCCGGAACAGCGGTCTTTCTGGTGGATGCGTTGCTGGCGCTGCTGATGGGATTCGAGGCCGCCAGCCTGCGCCGGTGGACCCTCTCGCGGCGCAGCTGGCGTCAGCTCGATATCGTGGTAGCCGACGACGAGGAGGCCGCCGAGCGACGGTTTTTCGATCGCTGGACCGCCAAACAGCGCGTGCCCGGCAATGATCAGTCGGCGGTTGATCGTGGCGGCCCGCCGCCGACGCGGGATATTCCCGGCCAGGCATTCTCGCGGCCGCCGCCGACGCCGCAGAGCGAGATCATCGGATTGTTTCCGGAGCCGGGAGCGCCGCGGTGAGCGTTGCCATCATCGACTACGGCTCCGGCAATCTGCATTCGGCCGCCAAGGCATTCGAGCGGGCCAGCCGGAGCATGGAGCAGCCTGAAAAGATCGTTGTGACCCGCGACCCCGAAACGGTGTTTCGCGCCGATCGCATTGTACTGCCCGGCGTGGGCGCCTTCGCCGATTGCCGCCGGGGTCTCGACGCACTTGACGGCATGATCGAGGCGATGACCGAAGCGGTGCGCAACAAGGCGCGGCCGTTCTTCGGCATTTGCGTCGGCATGCAATTGATGGCGACCCGTGGCAAGGAGCATGTCACCACCGACGGGTTCGGCTGGATTGCCGGCGATGTCGAAAAAATTGTGCCACGCGAGGAGAATTTGAAGATCCCGCATATGGGCTGGAATACGCTCGATATGATCCGGGAACATCCGGTGCTGGAGCGGCTGCCGCTCGGTCCGAAGGGGCGCCACGCTTATTTCGTCCACTCTTACCACCTCAATGCGAGCAACGAGGCGGACGTGCTGGCGCGTGCCGATTACGGCGGCCCGGTCACGGCGATTGTCGGCAAAGATACCGCCATCGGCACGCAATTCCACCCGGAGAAGAGCCAGCGTTTCGGGCTGGCCTTGATTTCGAACTTTTTGAAATGGAAGCCGTGATTCTTTTTCCTGCCATCGATCTGAAGAACGGCCAGTGCGTGCGTCTTGAACAGGGCGACATGGCGCGCGCGACCGTATTTAACCTCGATCCCGCGGCGCAGGCGCGCAGCTTTGCCGCGCAGGGATTCGAATATCTCCATGTCGTCGATCTCGACGGCGCCTTTGCCGGCCAGCCGATGAACGCGCAGGCGGTCGAGGCGATGCTGAAAGCGGTCACCATGCCGGTACAGCTCGGCGGCGGTATTCGCGATCTGAAAACGGTCGAAGCCTGGCTCGCGAAAGGCGTTGCGCGGGTGATCATCGGCACCGCAGCGGTGCGCGATCCCGAACTGGTCAAAGGTGCTGCGAAAAAATTCCCCGGCCGCGTCGCGGTGGGCCTCGACGCGCGCGACGGCAAGGTCGCGGTCGAAGGCTGGGCCGAGACCTCGCAGGTCACCGCGCTCGAAATCGCGCAGCGTTTCGAGGATGCCGGCGTCGCCGCGATCATCTTTACCGATATTGCACGGGACGGTCTCTTGAAGGGTCTCAATCTCGACGCCACCATTGCGCTGGCCGAGAGGATATCGATTCCAGTTATCGCTTCCGGCGGGTTTGCTTCGATCGACGATGTGAAGGCCTTGCTGCAGCCGCGCGCCAAAAAACTCGCCGGCGCGATCGCGGGCCGCGCATTGTACGACGGCCGCCTCGATCCTGCGGATGCGCTGGCGCTGATCCGTAACGCGCGCGCAGCGGCGTAGGAGATCTCTGATGTTCAAGGTGCGCGTGATTCCCTGCCTCGACGTCAAGGACGGCCGGGTGGTGAAGGGCGTCAATTTTGTTGATTTGCGCGACGCCGGCGATCCCGTCGAAGCGGCGATCGCCTATGACGCCGCCGGCGCCGACGAACTCTGCTTTCTCGACATCACGGCGACCCATGAAAATCGCGGCATCATGCTGGATGTGGTCCGGCGCACGGCGGAAGCCTGCTTCATGCCGCTGACGGTGGGCGGTGGCGTGCGCACAGTGGACGATATCAAGACCCTGCTGCGATCCGGCGCCGACAAGGTCTCGATCAACAGCGCCGCCGTCAGCCGCCGCGAATTCGTCAAGGAAGCCGCCGAGAAATTCGGCGATCAGTGCATCGTGGTGGCGATCGACGCCAAGCGGGTCAAGCGCGGCGGCGGATCGGAGCGCTGGGAAATCTTCACCCATGGCGGGCGCAATTCGACCGGGATCGATGCCATCGAATATGCCCAGGAGGTAGTCTCGCTCGGCGCCGGTGAAATCCTGCTGACCTCGATGGACCGGGACGGCACCCGGCAGGGTTTCGATATTCCGCTCACACAGGCCGTCGCGGACAGCGTCGCCGTTCCGGTGATCGCCTCCGGCGGCGTCGGTAATCTCGACCATCTGGTGAATGGTATCCGGGAAGGGCACGCCACCGCAGTCTTGGCGGCCTCGATCTTCCATTTTGGCGAATTTACCATACGTGAAGCCAAGGATCACATGGTCCGCGCCGGGCTGCCGATGCGGCTCGATCCCTGACGACTCCTTGTGACAGAAGTGCTACATACCCAACGGGTATGCGCCCTTCCTTTTGGGCCCGTGTATTGAGTTCAGGCGATGTCGCGTTTCACGATCCATGATCTGGCCACCACCATCGATGCCCGCGCGGCATCGGGAGGCGAGGGGTCCTATACCCGCAAGCTTCTAGACAAGGGTGCAGAGCATTGCGCCAAGAAATTCGGCGAGGAAGCGGTTGAAACCGTGATCGCCGCGGTTGAGAACAATCACGACCATCTGATCGCCGAAAGCGCGGACCTGCTGTTTCACTTCCTGGTGCTTTTGAAATCGCGCGGCGTGAAGCTTGACGATGTCGAGGCCGCCCTTGCGCAGCGCACGGCAATGTCGGGGCTTGAAGAGAAGGCCGCGCGCAAGCGCGATTAGAGGGCGGCGCTCATGGATATGCGGGCAACGGACCAGCAGTATAACCCCTATCGGGTGTTCTCCCGGGAACAGTGGGCCCGGTTGCGCGACGACGCGCCGATGACGCTGGATGCCGAGGAGGTAGCGAAGCTGCGCTCGATGCATGACCGGCTCGATCTGAGGGAGGTCGAGGAGATTTACCTGCCGCTGTCGCGATTGTTGTCGATCTATGTCGATGCCATGCAGCGGCTGTATATTGCGCAACGGCGCTTTCTCGGCATCGAAGACCGCAAGATGCCCTACATCGTCGGCGTCGCCGGATCGGTGGCGGTAGGCAAATCCACCACCGCGCGCGTGCTGCAGGCGCTGCTGGCGCGATGGTCGCCGCGGCCGAAGGTCGATCTGGTGACGACCGACGGATTTCTGTATCCCAATGCGGTGCTCGAGCGGCAAGGCCTGATGCAGAAGAAGGGCTTTCCGGAGAGCTATGACCTGCCGACGCTGCTGGCGTTCCTGAGCGACATCAAGGCGGGACGGCGGCCGGTGCGTGCGCCGGTCTATTCGCATTTGACCTATGACATCATTCCGAATGAATGGATTGAGATCGACAGGCCGGACATCCTGATCGTCGAAGGAGTGAATGTCTTGCAGACCGGCCGGCTTCCGCGCGACGGCAAGGCCGTTCCGATGGTTTCGGACTTCTTCGATTTCTCGGTCTATATCGACGCCGAGGAATCGGTGCTGCGCGACTGGTATGTCCGGCGCTTCCTGACGCTGCGCGATACCGCGTTTCACGACCCGCGATCCTATTTCAACCGCTACGCACTGCTCTCCGACGAGGAAGCCACGGCGACCGCGCTGGCGATCTGGGAACGCACCAACCTCGCCAATCTCGAGGACAATATCTTGCCGACGCGGCCGCGCGCCAAGCTGATCCTGAAAAAGGGCGCGGACCATGTCGTTGAAACCGTGGCGCTGCGACGGTTGTAGGGCCGTTTTCGAGCGAAGTGGACGCCGGTTCGCGTGAAGAAAACCCGTCAAAACAAAAGACTGGAGCTTCGGTTCTGATTCAATCAGAACCGATAAGACCCTAGCGTCGCTCCGCCGCCGCGGTCTATTTCAGCGCCAGCGGTTTTTGCTCATCCAGGAACCCCATCAACTCGTGGAAGAACTGCATGCGGTTCTTTTCCATCATCACCGTATGCGTGCCCTCGCTGAGTTCGATCAGCCGCTTGTACGGCGTGTTCTTCAACTGCGCGAAATAGCCCTGCGCCTGATAGCTCGGCAGATCGGCGTCCCATTCAGCGTGCAGCAACAGGGTCGGCACCGTGATCTTGCCGGGATCGTACAGCGCCTTGCCGGCGCCCCAATAATTCATGCCGTCCTCCATCACACCGTTCGGCGCGCGCAGCATCGGTGGATTCAGTTTTGAGGCCTCGGGGTCGGTCGCCCAGGTGGCGTTGGCCCAGGCATCGAACACGCCGGGCGGAATCAAATCCGCCTGCTTGTCCTCGGCGACGCCCTTGAGCCAGCGTGCCTTGGCCGAGGCTTTCGACACCAGCCGATAAGCGCCGAGCGGCGGCGCATTGGCGGCCACCGCCGCCGGCGGTTCGTTACGAATCCATTGCGGCGCGTAGAGCACGAGCCGGTTGACTTTGTCGTTGTGCTCGCTGGTGTAGAGGCCGGCGATCGAGGTGCCCCACGACCAGCCCATGACGTCGATCTTCGAGACCTTGCGCTTTTTCAGGATGTAATCGACCGCTACACCGAGATCGTGCGCCGCGACTTTGGTTGAGACGATCGGCCTGTTCGCTTCCGGCGGCTGGCTCATTTCGGCAGGCCGGGTCGAGTGGCCATAGCCCCTGACATCGACCAGATAGACGTCATAGCCACGCGACGCGATCAGATCCATCATCGAGACGCCTTCGATCGGCAGATCGAACGCGGTCTCGGCCGGATAGGTCGCGCCATGGACGAACAGCAGGATCTTGTCTGGAGATGATTCCTTGCCGGCGAGATGCTTGTTGCGCACGAACAACTGGATTCCCGCGTCTCCTGACGGGATCATGGTGTCGGTCAATTCCAGTTTCGGCTCCTTCGCTTGCGCGGGTGCACCCGTAACGGCGCAAGCGACAAGACACGCCAAGGATATCCGCAAAAGTCTGTTGGTCATCGAAGTCCTCCCCGGACATGTTTGTCTCGGACGTTTGTGTTGGGCCACTTTCTCTCGGCCTCGCATGCACTTTCGCCGATGCGAACGCGATGCTTCGCGCATGCTCGGTGGAATCGCCGGATGCGTCAAGGGTATCGCCGCTCGGGCAGGATCAGGCGGCGAGATGCCGCGAGGCGGCCAGGCCCGCCAGCGCATCGGTCAGCTTGTCGCGATCGAGCGGCTTGATCAGAAAGCCGTCCATGCCGGCCTCGAAGCAGGCGTAACGATCTGCCACCAGCGTGTTCGCGGTCAAAGCGAGGATCGGCGTCTGGCGGCCAGGCTGTCCGGCTTCACGGGCGCGGATGCGTTTGGTGGTTTCAATGCCGTCCAGTCCGGGCATCTGGATGTCCATCAGCACCAGATCGTAGGGCGTATCCGCGGATTTCGCCGCGAGCCACGATTCCAGCGCCTCTTCGCCATTGGTGGTGATGACGGGATGGTGGCCAAGCCGGGTCAACAGCGAACGCATCAACAGTGCGTTGATCTCGTTGTCTTCGGCCACCAGCACCGAGAGGCCGCGCGCGGCCGCGACCAAAGGTGCCCCGGGTCGATCGGGCGCCCCAGGTAGCGCCTCGCCGGCCAAGCCTGGTGCGACAAGACCTGATGCAACAGGGCTTGATGCAACAAGGCTTGATGCAACAAGGCTTGGCGCGACAAGATTCGCCGCGACAAGATTCGACGTCATCGTCAGGCGCGCCGCAAGCGACGCCGCGCGCAACGGCTTGACCAGGTAACCCGTAAAGGCCGACACGGAGGACAATTGAAGCTCATGCCGCGTGGCTGGCGTGAACATGATGATGCGCTGCATTGCGTGAGCGCGCGCCGCCTCACCCAGCAACGCGACCGGTTCGGCGCCGAGTGCGCGATCGAGCA
Organism: uncultured Alphaproteobacteria bacterium; assembly: GCA_963811915.1. GTDB lineage: Bacteria > Pseudomonadota > Alphaproteobacteria > Rhizobiales > Xanthobacteraceae > Bradyrhizobium. The sequence goes on along the minus strand of CAWETC010000044.1, from coordinate 7,837 downwards.
GAACCGTATGCCATGGGCGTTCGGGCAATAAAGCCAGAGCAACGTCGATATCGGAAGCCACGCAGGTCTGACCGCCCCAGCGCTGCAGCCGGCGGGCGACCAGCGAAGCCTCGATGCTCTGCGGCGACACCAGCATGATCGACTGTCCCGCCAGATCCGGCGCTGTAAACGCCTGCTGCTCGACGCCTTTATCGTGGGGGGGCGCTAACGGAATTGATACTTCGAAGGTCGAGCCGACGTTTGGCTGGCTTTCCAGCGTGATGCGACCGCCCATGCGCTTGACGATGCGCTCCGAGATGCTCAAGCCGAGGCCGGTGCCGCCATAGCTGCGGGCGACGCGCTCGTCGGCCTGTTCGAACTCGCGGAAGATCCGCTGCTGCGCTTCCGGCGCAATGCCGATGCCGGTGTCGCGCACCAGGAAGCTTATTTCATTGGGCCAGATGCCGGGCTCGACGATCAATGCGACGCCGCCGGTCGCGGTGAACTTGATGGCGTTGCCGGCGAGATTGAGCAACACCTGGCGCAACCGCGCGGCGTCGCCGATCACTTCGGCCGGCAGCCGTTCGTCGACATAGGAGGCGATTTCGAGTTTTCTCGCCTGCGCGCGGGGCGCCAGCAGTTCGGTGATATCCTCGACCAACGCTGTCAGCGCAAAGGGACGACGTTCGAGGTCGATCTTGCCGGCTTCGATCTTGGAGTAATCCAGCAGCTCTTCGATCAGCGCCAGCAACGCGTCGCCGGAAGTTTTCACCGCTTTCGCATAGGTCATCTGTTCGGGAGTGAGCGGCGTATCCAGCAGCAACCCGCTCATGCCGATGATGCCGTTCAGCGGCGTGCGGATTTCATGGCTGGCCATCGCCAGGAAGCGGGATTTGGCGCGGTTGGCGGCATCGGCATGATCGCGGGCCTCGCTGAGCGCGCGTTCGGTCTCGGTGCGGTCGGTGACGTCGCGGCCGACGCATTGCAGCTCCGCTGGGCTGCCCGCATCGGTGCGAACCAGGCCCTCGCGCCAGGCGATCCATCGCGGGCCGAGCGCGGTGGCGATCTGCTGGTCATGAATCCGCGTGCCGTTCGACTCCAGCGCGGTGTCGCCCTGCTCGAGAACCTCCAGCTTAAAGGGGCTGCCGATCAGCGCGCTGCGCGGCTGCCGCGCGAGTTCGCAATAAGCGTCGTTGACGAAGGTGATGCGGCCATCGGCGTCGCGCAGCACGATCAGGTCGCCCTGCGATTCGAACAGGCTGCGGGCGCGTTCCTCGGCTTCCTTCAGTTCCCAATTGCGATCCGCCAGCGCTTCATTATGCATCGCGATCTTGCGGAGTTTCCTGCGCATGAACCGCAGCCGCATGCTCAGCGCCGCCAGCCCGACGCAGGCGATCGCGAACAGGAAGCTCGCGCCGATCGCAAAGGCGTTGGGGTTGTAGCCGGATTGTTCGGAGCGGCTTCCGGCGATGAAGCCATACGCGCCGCCGAAGGCAGCGGAAAAGATCATGAACGAGCGGATCGCCGCCATGATCCACGAATGACGCCGTGTGAAGCGGCGGATGCGTAACTTGATCCGGATAACCGGTCCCACCATCGACGACTGTCCTGGGTTTGCGCCGCGATCGCCGCGCGCGATCAGGCCTTTGCGGCTGCCCCGATTCGCGTCGTTCACCTGGCGACGACGATGCCGTGGCGACCTTGCGAAGTACTTGAGAACCGGTGGCATGGCGCTGTCGGGTGAGAACAGGGTTAATGAAACGCTAACGCCCGGTTCAGAGCGACGCGGCGTCCATCTGATGATGCCCGACGCCGGCGCCGACGACGAGCGCGGCCGCGTCCCGCACGCTGAAGGTCTTCGAACGCACGAAAATCCGGTAGTCGGCTGGGCCGTCATGCGAGAGATAGATGACCGGCGCGCCGCCGGCGGGATCGGCCGAGATCGCCACCAGTCGCGTTGCGGGATTGGCCTCGCAGGCGCTGGATTCGGCGCTGTCGACATCATCGACCACGGCGAAATCAGCGGCCTCGGGGTTCTCCGAGATCTGCACGCGCACCGTCGCGGCCGCGGGATCATCGGTGAAAGCAACATGAAGATCGGCATGCCAGGGCATCGACGCGATCTGCACCGATGTGTCGGCGACGGCGATGCAGGGATGCGTGCCGGGCAGCAAGCCGCCACGGGCGAACACGGCGGCGACGATCAACGGAATGGAAGAGGCCAGAATCCTGAAACGCAACATCAAACGCTACTCGCTGTTCCCAAGCCCCGATGACGCCGGGCTTATGGTTGGCAGAGCGTAAACAAAACTCGTTACCGCCGGGTTGACGCGGGGTGGGGAGAGCGGATCGCGCCGCTAGCGTCGGCGCTCGGCAATAGCGGGAAGTACGTGGGGAATCTGACCACCCGTCATTCCGGGGCGCGCGGAGCGCGAGCCACGATGCGCGATTGCGCATCGGGGAATCCGTACTCCCTATCGTGGTTATGGATTTCGGGCTCAGCCCTGTGGGCTGCCCCGGAATGACGGGTATGGTGAGGGCGATTGTCATCTCGATTTTCCAGCAGCCAGACGAAAACGGATTAGAGATCGTCATCACTAGGCTTGACCCGGTGATCCATCACTTTTGAAAAATTTATTTCGAAGAATGATGGAGGCCCGGATCAAGTCCGGGTATCACAAGTGAATTCCCGCGACGCTCAGCGCCCGAGTTGTGCGTGCAGTTTCGCCCCAAAAGATAGAGGGCGCAGGGAATGCCGGGCGCCTGGTGCGCCCGCAGCCGCGCGTGGTAGAGTAGAAAGCACGCGCGTTAGTCACCACGGTCACACCGGAAACACCCGGCATTCCCCGCGCAATGGTTTTAACGGTTTCCTTCGTGATCTCCCCGGTGATCGGGCTTTTTTGTCACCGTCGCCTGCGGAGTTGCCTCTGCAAACTTGACGCCGGCGTCGAGGCGTCAGGACCACACGACTTCGCCGTCCGCTGTTGCGCTGTTCGTCTTACAGCACAAAGCGTCCACCGCATCCCGCGCTCAACGTCCGTGACGATCGCGAAACGCCCCTCAGCGAGGCGGGACGGCACGAGATATGCGACTGATTTGGGTAAAGCGCGAAATGGAAAATGTTTTGCGTGGGGACTGGACCAGACCACCCAAATCACTCTGACGCGTTAGCGCTTTGAAATTACGCCGCACGCCGCAAATCGTCGGCCAGCGCGCGATACGACAGCGCTTCGGCCAGATGCAGCCGGCCGATTTTCTCGGCGCCATCGAGATCGGCCAGCGTGCGTGCGACGCGCAGTACGCGATGATAGCCGCGCGCCGACAGGCGCATGGTTTCGGACGCGTCGCGCAGCAACTTTAAGCCCTGCGCATCGGGCTGCGCGACAGTCTCGAGCACCGACGCCGGGGCTTCGGCGTTGGTGCGGATATGCGGCAGGCCCGCCGCGATGTAGCGCGCGGTCTGGATGTCGCGCGCGGCGGCGACCCTTGCGGCGACTTCCTTCGAGCCTTCGGCCGGCGGCGGCAGGATCAGGTCGGCGGCGCTCACTGCCGGCACTTCGATGCGCAAATCGATGCGATCCATCAGCGGGCCCGAAATGCGCGTCTGGTAATCGCTGGTGCAGCGGTCAACGCGTCCGCGCTTGCAGGAAAATCCGGGCTCGTAGGCATGGCCGCAGCGGCAGGGATTCATCGCCGCGACCAGCATGAAGCGCGCCGGATAGGTGACGCGATGATTGGCGCGCGACACCGCGATCTCGCCGTTTTCCAGCGGCTGGCGCAGCGAGTCCAAAACGCGCGGATCGAATTCCGGAAATTCATCGAGAAACAGCACGCCCTGATGCGCCAGCGAGATTTCGCCGGGCTTTGCGCGCATGCCGCCGCCGGTCAGCGCCGCCATGCTGGCGGAATGATGCGGACTGCGAAACGGCCGCTGCGCCGTCAGCGCGCCGCCCTGGATCTCGCCGGCGACCGAGGCGATCATCGAGACTTCCAAAAGTTCAGACGGCGACAGCGGCGGCAGGATCGAGGGCAGCCGCGCCGCCAGCATCGATTTGCCGGCGCCGGGCGAGCCGATCATCAACAGATGATGCCCGCCGGCCGCGGCGATCTCGAGCGCGCGCTTGGCGCTTTCCTGTCCCTTGATGTCGCGCAGGTCGAGCATCGCGGCTTCGCGCTCATGCACTTTCGGCGAGGGCCGCGACAGCACCTGCGTGCCCTTGAAATGGTTGGCGATCTGGATCAGCGAATTTGCGGCGATGATCTGGATGTCCGGGCTGGCCCAGGCCGCTTCCGCGCCGCAGGCCGCCGGGCAGATCAGGCCTTCGTCGCGCGCATTGGCGCCGATCGCGGCCGGCAAGGCGCCGGCCACCGGCGCGATCGATCCGTCGAGGCCGAGTTCGCCGAGCACCGTAAAGCCGGACAAGCGCATCCGGCGGAATAGCCCCGATCGCCGCCATCAGCCCGAGCGCGATCGGCAGATCATAATGGCTGCCTTCCTTCGGAAGATCGGCGGGCGCGAGATTGACGGTGATGCGGCGGGCCGGCAGCGCCAGCCCCGAGGCGATCAGTGCCGAGCGCACCCGCTCGCGCGCCTCAGACACCGCCTTGTCCGGCAGGCCGACAATCGCAAACGCCGGCAACCCCGGCGCGACCTGCACCTGCACGTCGACCGCGCGGGCCTCGATCCCCTCGAAGGCTACCGTGGAAACGCGTTGGACCATGCTGCCCCTCTGCCGCAACGGAGGGTAGCGGAAGGCGGGGACAAGAAGGGGATTATATACTTGACAAACCAGTATAACCATAGGTATATTGATGGACACATAGGGGATTGCCCCATGACCGCGAACCTTCAAAACCCAATTTTCACCGACGAAACCAAAGCCCGCGAATGGCTTGAGGCCCGGGTCTGGCCGAATGGCCCGGTGTGCCCGCATTGCGGCGTTACCGGCGACGACGTGACCGCCTAGAGGGGAAGGCCCACCGTCCCGGCCTGTATCAGTGCAACGATTGCCGCGAGCAATTCACGGTCACGGTCAAAACCGTCTTCGAGCGCTGCAAAATCCCGCTGACCAAATGGCTGGCCGCGCTGTTCCTGCTTACCGCTTCCAAGAAGGGCTTTCGGCCCATCAAATGCATCGCTCGCTTGGCATTTCGTACAAGATCGCATGGTTCATGATGCACCGTTTGCGCGAAGCTATGCGCGATGGCGGCTTTGCCCGCCTATGGGCGGCACTGGCGAGACCGTCGAAGTGGACGAAACCTATTATCGGTCGCGCAAGGAAGGCCAGCCAAAGCGCCGAAGGGTGGCTCGGCTCACAAGAACGCCGTTCTGACGCTGGTAGAGCGCGGCGGCACAGCCCGCAGCTTCCATGTTGACGGCACGTCGATTGCCGACATCGTGCCCGATCGTGCGCGCGAATATGCACGCGAAGCCCGTCTCATGACCGATGAAGCGCCTGTACAATACCGAGATCGGCGAGGCATTTGCCAGCCACGACGCGGTTAACCATAGCGAGAAGGAATACGTGCGCTATGCCGAAGATCATGTCATCACGACCAACACGGTTGAAGGCTATTATTCGATCTTCAAGCGCGGCATGAAGGGCATCTATCAGCATTGCGGCGAGAAGCATCTGCATCGCTATCTCGCCGAGTTTGATTTCCGCTATTCCAACCGCGTCGCGCTTGGCGTTGACGACTTTGCCGCGCTGAAATCGCCGCGAACGGCATCGCTGGCAAGCGCCTGACCTATCGGCGGCCTAACCAAAAAGACATTCCGTTCTAAGGCGCGCCGCTTTCTGCGCTGGAAAAAGAAAGTAACTAAGGGGGCGAGGAATAAATAATGTCAGACAATAGCGATGAGATCTTGCCACGCTGAAAGCCATACTTGAAAGTATGCTGCGCCAGAAAAGAAGTTGGATTTTATTTCTGGATTTGAAGATCGGATGATAAAGCGGCAACAGTACCGTCCGACAGATCCCTTTTGACAATAGACCTGATTATTTCAGCATACGCCTTGGCTGATGCCGCAACGTCACGATCAGAGAATGGATCTGATAGCGCGGCGCATGCGCCAAGCGCCAAATAGAATTCATTAGGATCTATTTTGGGGCCTTAGTTGATTTCTTTGGCCGCGCTTTCGCTTTCGCGGGGCGCGGTTTCACCCGATGTTGTGGCGGGGCTTTCACAACCACCTCAGCGGCGCGCTCAAAGCGCTGCCATGCGTCGGGGTGCAGTTCCAACTCTTTTTTTGGATCGGATTTTGCCATGGTGGATGAACCCAGTTTAGTTAACTTGTCGCCCACTCAACACATAATGAGGCACGATCTCCCCGCATCTCACACCAGGGAAATCGGTCGTATCGTTGTTAAATGGGCTCATTTCGAGAGTTACCTTCAATACATTATATTCATGATTTTGAACTCAGCGCCGCCGAAGGTCGCACGGTCATCCGTGAAGCGCGCGGTGCCGAACGTATCGAAATTATAAGCGAATTGGCCTATATTTACGATATTCCTGTTGATGAAGAGGAACTAACCAACCTCAAATCGGCTGCAGAAGAACTCAAAAACTCGCGATCTCTTTGCCCACGGACTTTGGTCATACGCAGACAGTCACGGGCATTGGGCCGTTCAGCTCACGCGCGGTAGCTGGCGAAAAATTCCACATGACAAATCACCACGACATGGTCGGAGAGGCTGAAACCAGAGGTGCTTCTCGTTGATATGCCCTACCTTCGTAAGATTTCTGGAGAAATAGAGGGCCTTATTAAGCGGGCTCGCACTCTTCAGGATGGTCTTGAGCGCCAGCTTCAAGCATTGCGCGATAAACCGACAGAACTATTTGTCGCGTAGTATCGGTCTCCCTGTCACAACCCCAATACGCATCCTGACCAGCACGGATCATGTCAGGGGTGATTTCAGTATTCTAATTGGGCGCGCCAGCCCCGGAAACCTGCGGGACGGGTCCGATCCCTATATCTTGGGGCTGCTTTGTCAAGGTGATAATCCCCGTGGGGATGGCAAGAACATTAGGGGAACGGTCAAGCTAGCAGTGATGCATAATTCTCGCATAGCCAGCTCAGCGACCGTTATTGTGAAGGTACTTGATATTACCTTTAAAGGCCCTCAAGGGAGATGACTGCGCAACTCACTATTCGAGCAACGCGCTCAGCTATTTTCAGAAACAACTCCCGAGAAGAACGAACCGTACATCTGAAAAAGCGTTCCGACGATAACGAGCAACAGGCCGACATACCCCAGCATAGTGTAACGCCGGTCAACGGCCTTTTCAGCCTCATCGACGCCTTCAGTGATGAGATATGTCACACCCTCAGTCCGAACGCGGAATGGCATTCCATATCGGAAAAGCATCAAAACCCCGACTAGCGCGAATACCAAGCCAAGCACACTCCATCCAACTGACCCCATCTCCCCCCTCCCAATTTTGCCTGTGATTTACGTGCCCGCTTCTTAAGACTCTCGCGGCCTTTTTGCCCCTAGGCTTTCCCAACTTCATTTCGTCGTGAGTTTTTGGCGGCTGCTGCACAAGCGCGGCCATGAGCTGTTTTGCCAATTCGAGAGGATCGTCGTTCGTGGAACCTGTCAGATCACCCTCCCTCGTTAGTGACGCTCATCTTCGGCATCATTGGCGCTATCATTGTCAACTGGTCGGCAATCGATACTCAGATGGAAATAGCGATCCTGGGACTTTACAAAATCAACCCAGATCGTGGCATGGTTCTCACTTCAAACATAAGCTTCGCTAACCGCTTAACACTGTTGCGCATTCTTGCCATGCGAGGGGCCATCGAGGACGTAAACCTCGCGGAGGAATGCAAAACAATTCTCAACCGGAT
>CAWETC010000043.1:0-38119 GCA_963811915.1 uncultured Alphaproteobacteria bacterium | reverse complement strand
CTTGGAATGCTTGACAGGCGCGCTCCTGCAGGATCCGCTCGGCGCGGAAGTGATCGCGGACGATGCACGATGGTGACCTTCGAGGCGAAGTTGGTGAGAAAGAGCGCTTCCTCGACCGCGGTGTTGCCGCCGCCGACCACCATGACTTCCTTGCCGCGATAACAAGAACCCGTCGCAGGTAGCGCAGGCCGACACGCCGAAGCCCTTGAATTTTTCCTCCGACGGCGTGCCGAGCCAGCGCGCCTGCGCGCCGGTGGCGAAGAATGACCGTTTCGGCGAGATACATGTTGCTGCCCCCCCAGCTTAGCTGGAACGGCCGCTGCGAAAGATCGAGCTTGGTGACGAGGTCGACGACGATCTTGGTGCCGACATGGGTGGCCTGCTTTTCCATCTGCTCCATCAGCCAGGGGCCCTGGATGACATCGGCGAAGCCTGGATAGTTCTCGACGTCGGTAGTGATGGTGAGCTGGCCGCCGGGCTGGATGCCCTGGATCAGTACGGGTTCCAGCATGGCGCGGGCGGCATAGATCGCGGCGGTGTAACCAGCCGGCCCGGAACCGATGATGACAACCTTCGCATGAATGGGGGCAGGCATGGAGATATCCCTCTTCTTAAGGGAATTTGATCAAGGTCTGAGCGGAGGGCGCCCGGAATGGCATCGCGATGGCGCCGAAAGTGTCAATTCCAAGTCTAAGGATCTGGCGTCCCGCAAGAATTGCAATCCAAATCGGCAAAATTTCCCGTGAGTTGGAAAATTGACGCATCGCACGCGCAATAAAATTGCGTACATCGCCTTGGCTGGGCTAAGAGTATTGCTGTTAATTCCCGCCAGCCTTCTCAGCCCAGGACCTGGACCCGCGTGTCGAAGAGATTCTTCGACCAGATCGACCTTAAAATTCTCGGCGAAATCCAGGCCGATGGCCGAATCACCAATGTGGAACTGGCCAAACGCGTCGGTATTTCCCCTCCGCCCTGCCGCGCCGGGTCCGGACGCTGGAAGAAGCCGGTTATATCCAGGGTTACCGCGGATTACTGGATCCGCGGCGGCTGGGCTTCGACGTCACCGTGTTCGCCGCCGTGCATCTATCCAGCCAGGCCGATGCGGACCTGCGCGCTTTCGAGGATTTCGTGCGCGGCGAGCCGCTGGTGCGCGAATGCTGGATGCTGTTGGGCGAGGTGGATTTCATCTTGAAATGCGTGGCGCCCGACATGGCAACCTTCCAGGATTTCGTCACCCATCTGACCGCGGCGCCGCATGTGCGCAATGTCAGGACATCACTGGTGCTGCACAATTCCAAATACGAGGCCGCGGTGCCGCTGGAAGTGAAAGTAGCGGGCTAGGGCTTTATCGCAACGCGCCGTCATTGCCTGCGAGGGCGTAGCGACGAAGCAATCCATCGAGCCGCAAAGCAAGAATGGATTGCTTCGCCGCCCCTCATCGGGCGGCGCGTTGCGCCGACCCGTTGGCTTGCAATGACGAGCGACGCTGTCAACTCTTTCTGCCCGATCATCGCATCGACGCTGTATGGACCGCCGCTTGACGTCGCCAGATAGAGGCAGGCGAAGCAAAAGGATCGCCGCGGTGCCGTTGTTGATCAGCGGATAAAAACCGCGCGGCAAATGTGCGATGAAATAGGCAAACGCCATTTCGCCCGACAGGACGAAGGCGGCCAGGCGCGAGAACAGGCCGATCATCAGCAACCCGCCTAACACCAGTTCGATCATGCCCGCCGTGCCGATCAGCGAGAACAGTTCGACTTTATCGAACTGTGTCCCGGCCGGAAATTTCAGGATTTTGGCGACGCCATATTGAAACAGCAGCAAGCCGGTAATGAAACGAAACAGGCTGAGAGCGATCGGCTGAAATCTGGCAAAGGTCTGGTCCACGTCATACCCCCTGTTTGATGCGTTGAGTTCCTGCATCCTCGAAAGCGCACGCTACGCTGTCGTGCAACGAAAAACAAAGAGCGCGTAGACATAAATTGAAATTTGGTTGAATTGAGTTTGGTTGGTGCAGTTGGCTCGGCACGGCAGTTCCCTTAAAAGTCGGCTTGGTCCTCCCAGTCCTCCCATACTACATCATTGATTTCCAGGTAGCTGGAAACGGCTGCGCCGATGGTCGGGAAAAAGCTATTCTCGCCAAGCTGCGCCAGCAACCCGAATTTCTTCAGCTTGTCCTTTACGGGATCCTTGAGCTCTGCAAAACAAAGCTCGATACCCTGTGCATGCAGAGCCTCGTCCAATTCGGCGAGTGTATCGCCAGCGGTGACGTCCACGCTGGTGACCGGCTCCGCTGCAACGACCAGCCAGCGTACGGGCGTTGTCGATTTCGCCACGGCGTCCAAAACGCGTTCCTTGAAGAATTCCGCGTTGGCGAAGAACAGCGGTGCATCCCACCGAAACAGGACCAGCCCGGGAATCTGGCGTGCAGCCGGATATCTCGTGATGTCGTGATAGCCTTTGACGCCGCGAGCGCGGCCCAATACGGCGGAGTGCGGGCGCCACCCATCCCATAGAAACTCGGCGATAGCGATGGCGATTGCCAGACCTATTCCCGGAATCACCCCGAGCACTGCCACGCCGATAAAGCAGGCGATCGATAGCCAGAACTCCCACTGCTGAATGCGGTAAATCCGTTTGAGGTCGGTGACCTCGATCAAGCCGATCGCGGCGGCGATGACGACGGCTGCCAATGCGGCGGTGGGCATATGTTGAAGGAGGTTTGGCGCCACCAGCAGAAGGAAAGCGATGGCAAGCGCGCCAATGATACTGGTTAGCTGGGTGCGGGCGCCGGCTGCTTCTGCAACAGGCGTACGCGAACCGGAACTGCTGATCGGAAAACCTTGAAAAAAGCCGGCCGCCAGATTGGCGGCGCCGAGCCCCGCCATCTCCTGGTTGGGATCGACCTGAACGCCCAATCGTGCAGCATAGGCCCGCGAAAGCACGCTGGTGTCAGCGAATGATACCAGCGCGATTGCGCAACCGCCGATCAGCACCGGGAATACATCGCCATAGCCAATCCCCGGCACGGCGAAACCCGGCAGGCCCCGGGGAAGAGGTCCCAGGACCTTCACGCCGTAACGGGCTCCAAGATCCAGCGCTGCAACGATTGCCGTCGCCCCGACGACGGCGATCAGAATGCCTGGCAGCCGCTTGTTGCTCTCAAGTAGTAGAATCACCATCAACGTGCCGAGCCCGATCCCAAAGGCAATCCAGTTTGTCTTTCCTTCAAGGATTGCACCCGTGATCGCCCACAAGCTCCGCAATGGTCCTTCGCTCTCGATCGAGAAGCCGAACAGCTTTGGCAGTTGGCCGATCAGTACGGTTGTCGCAATTCCGTTCATATAGCCATAGCGTATCGGCTTGGAGAGAAGCTCGGTTACAAAGCCCAAGCGCGCGATGCCTGCCAGAATGCATAACGTCCCGGAAACGATTGCCATCATACCGGCCAGGCTTATGGCACGCTGGGGATCGCCACCTGACAGCGGAACGACAACGCCAAGGATGATGGCGGCTAGAGCCGAGTCTGGTCCCAGGACCAGGATGCGGCTTGGGCCAAACAACGCGTAGGCAAGGAGCGGTGTGATTGTTGCGTATAGACCGTAGATGCCGGGTAAGCCCGATGCCTCCGCGTAGGCAATGCCAACCGGCACCAGCATGGTCGCCAGGACGATTCCAGCGAAGATATCGTGCCGAAGCCATCCCGCTTCGTATCGGCGGAGGGTCTCGATACCTGGCAGCCGACGCGTCCAACGATTCATTGCCGGTCACTCTCAAACCCGGTCGGGCTCGCAAACCGGGCTCTCATGCCATCTGTAATGCGTCGACCGCGATTGGCCGAGCGAAAATACAGTCTCGGCCGTTGCATCCCCAGGCAAGTGGAAAAACGTTACATGTCCTCGAAAACCGGGCGCGTGTTCGCGGCGCAGCAAAAAGCCGCGCAACCGGCGCGGCTTCCTGATGCAGCTTGTCGACGCAACGGCTGGTCATTCCGGCCGCCTTTATGCCGGGATCAGCGCCACTCGACCTTGGTGATCTCGTAGGCCTTGGCCCCGCCGGGAGCCATGACTTCCACGGACGTGCCTTTTTTCTTGCCGATCAGCGCGCGCGCCAGCGGCGAGGTGATCGAGATGCGGCCTTTCTTGGCGTCGGCTTCCGGTTCGCCGACGATCTGCCACACCGTTTTCTTCTCGGTGTCCTCATCGACCAGCGTCACAGTGGCGCCGAACATGACGGTGTCGCCGGAGAGCTTGCTGATGTCGATAATGTCGGCCCGCGCCAGCTTGTCTTCGAGTTCGGCGATACGGCCTTCATTATGCGACTGCTCTTCCTTGGCGGCATGATACTCCGCGTTCTCCGAAAGGTCGCCATGCGAGCGCGCCTCGGCAATATGCTCGATGATGCGCGGACGCTCCACCGATTGGCGCTGCTTCAACTCGACCTCAAGGGCGGCATAGCCGCCAGCGGTCATCGGAACCTTTTCCATCATCGTTTTTCGTCCTTCAACTTCATGCGGTCCAATCCGCGGCACGCACAAACGCCGAAACAGAATACCCTCATGACTGGCGAGTTCCGGTCACGAGGGCTTTCATTGCCGATCGATTGCCGGACAGTATGCCCGGCCCAGGGATCAGGTTTCGGAAAAATAACTCTGCAGGGTGCGGACCTCAAGGTCCCCGCCCAAATAGGCGCGGATGCCCTGCGCGGCCGCCACGGCACCCGAAAGAGTGGTGTAATATGGCACTTTATGCAAGAGGGCAGCGCGGCGCAACGAGCGACTGTCGGCCAGCGCCTGCGGGCCTTCGGTGGTATTGAAAACCAGCTGAATGTCGCCATTCATGATGGCGTCGACAATATGCGGCCGTCCTTCCAGCACTTTGTTGACTTTTTCTGTCGGTACCCCCCGATCGGCGAGGAAACGTTGCGTGCCGGACGTCGCCATCACCTTGAATCCGAGCGAGTAGAGCAGTCGCACCGCGTCGACGATGCGGTTCTTGTCGGTCTCTCGGACCGAGACGAATACCGTGCCCTTGCGCGGCACACGTGTGCCGCCGCCGAGCTGGCTCTTGGCAAAAGCCACCTCAAACGAGCGGTCGATGCCCATGACTTCGCCGGTCGATCGCATCTCGGGGCCGAGCACGGTGTCGACACCGGGGAAGCGGGCGAACGGAAACACCAATTCCTTGACGCCAACATGATCGAGCTTGCGCTTCTTCAGATTGAAGTCCGCGAGTTTCTCGCCGGCCATCAGCCGTGCGGCAATCTTCGCCACCGGAATGCCCATCACCTTGGCGACGAACGGCACCGTGCGTGATGCCCGCGGATTGACTTCGAGCACGTAGATGTCGCCGTCCTTGATGGCGTATTGCACGTTCATCAAACCGACCACATCGAGGCCGAGCGCCAGTTCGCGGGTCTGCCGCTCCAGTTCGGCAATCATCTGCGCGTCGAGCGAATGCGGTGGCAGCGAGCAGGCGCTGTCGCCGGAGTGAATGCCGGCTTCCTCGATATGCTCCATGATGCCGACGACGAAGGTGTCCTTGCCGTCGCACAGGCAGTCGACATCGATCTCGGTGGCGTCGGACAGATAGCGGTCGAACAACAGCGGATTGGTGCCGAGCACGGTATTGATCTGCCCGGTCTTGTCGTTGGGATAGCGCGCCTTGACGTCGCCCGGCACCAGCTCGGGCAAGGTGCCGAGCAAATAGTCGCCGAGCTGGGTGTCCTCGCGGATGATCTGCATCGCGCGGCCGCCGAGCACATAGGACGGGCGCACCACCAGCGGCAGGCCGAGGTCGGCGGCCACCAGCCGCGCCTGCTCGACCGAATAGGCGATGCCGTTCTTGGGCTGCTTCAGCCGCAGCTTGTCGAGCACGCGCTTGAAACGGTCGCGGTCTTCGGCGAGATCAATGGCATCGGGTGAGGTGCCGAGGATCGGCACGTCAGCCGCTTCCAGCGCATGGGCGAGCTTGAGCGGGGTCTGGCCGCCGAACTGCACGATCACGCCGTGCAGTTTGCCGTTCTTCCGTTCGGTCGCGATAATCTCGAGCACATCCTCGGCCGTCAGCGGCTCGAAGTACAACCGGTCCGCGGTGTCGTAGTCGGTCGACACCGTTTCGGGATTGCAGTTGATCATGATGGTTTCATAACCGGCGTCATGCAGCGCGAAGCAGGCATGGCAGCAGCAATAGTCGAACTCGATGCCCTGGCCGATACGGTTGGGGCCGCCGCCGAGAATGATGACCTTGTTCTTGTCCGACGGCGCGCTCTCGTCCGCCAGCGCGCCCGCGAACGGTGATTCATAGGTCGAATACATGTAGGCGGTGGGTGAGGCGAATTCGGCCGCGCAGGTATCGATGCGCTTGAACACCGGCCGCACCCCGAGCGCATGGCGCTGCGCCTTCACGTCGGCCTCGGTCGCGTGCGTCAATACCGCGAGCCGCGCATCGGAGAAGCCCATCGCTTTCAGCGTCCGCATCCCGAATGCATTCGCCGGCAGGCCGTTATGCCTGATCTTGTTCTCCATTTCGACGATGCCGCGCATTTCGGCCAGGAACCACGGATCGATCTTGCAGGAGGTGAAGATCTCCTCATCGCTCCAGCCGAGCCGCATCGCTTGCGCGACCTGCAAAATCCGGTTCGGTGTCGGCGTGCCCAGCGCGGCGCGGATCGCGTTCTTGTCGTCATTGTGGCCAAGGCCCTCGATCTCGATTTCGTCGAGGCCGGTGAGGCCGGTTTCGAGGCCGCGCAGCGCCTTTTGCAGGCTCTCCTGAAAGGTGCGGCCGATCGCCATCACTTCGCCGACCGACTTCATCGAGGTGGTCAGCGTCGCGGAGGCGCCGGGAAACTTCTCGAACGCAAAGCGCGGAATCTTGGTGACGACGTAATCGATGGTTGGCTCGAACGAAGCCGGCGTCGCGCCGCCGGTGATGTCGTTGGCGATTTCATCGAGCGTGTAGCCGACCGCGAGCTTGGCGGCGACTTTGGCAATGGGAAAACCGGTGGCCTTTGAGGCCAGCGCCGAGGAGCGCGAGACCCGCGGATTCATCTCGATCACGACCATGCGCCCGTCGACCGGATTGACGCCGAACTGCACGTTGGAGCCGCCGGTCTCGACGCCGATCTCGCGCAGCACCGCCAGCGAGGCGTCGCGCATGATCTGGTATTCCTTGTCGGTCAGCGTCAGCGCCGGCGCCACCGTGATGGAATTGCCGGTATGCACGCCCATCGGATCGAGGTTCTCGATCGAGCAGATGATGATGCAATTGTCTTTCTTGTCGCGCACCACCTCCATCTCGAACTCTTTCCACCCCAGCACCGATTCCTCGATCAGCACTTCGTCGGTAGGAGAGGCGTCGATGCCGCGCTCGACGATCTCGATGAATTCCGCCTTGGTATAGGCGATGCCGCCGCCGGTGCCGCCCATGGTGAAGGAGGGGCGGATGATGGCGGGCAGGCCGATGTCATCGAGCGCGCGCAGCGCATCCGGCAAATTCTTGGTCTGGATCGAGCGGGGTGTTTCCAGCCCGATGCGGGTCATGGCTTCGCGGAAACGGCCGCGATCTTCGGCCTTGTCGATGGCGTCGGCGGTGGCGCCGATCATCTCGATGTCGAACTTGGCCAGCGTGCCCTGCTTGCGCAGCGACAGCGCGCAATTCAGCGCGGTCTGCCCGCCCATCGTCGGCAGCAGCGCGAAGCCGCCGGGTATGACGTGACGTTCCTTCTCGATGATCTTGGCGACGATTTCCGGCGTGATCGGCTCGATATAGGTCGCATCCGCCAGTTCCGGATCGGTCATGATGGTGGCCGGATTGGAATTGACGAGAACGATGCGGTAGCCCTCGTCCTTCAGCGTCTTGACCGCCTGGGTGCCCGAATAGTCGAACTCGCAGGCTTGGCCGATCACGATCGGGCCGGCGCCAATGATCAGGATGGTGGAAATGTCGGTTCTTTTGGGCATCAAGTCTCACGGACGGAAAATCGGGCACAAAAAAGGGCGCGCAGCCGCGCGTCCCTTAAGCCAAGAGCGCCAGGTTGCCCTTGCGCGCGGGTGGTCTTTAGACCAGATTTCGCAACCGCGAAAGGGTCTTAGAGCAGCCATCAACCGGCATTTTAGGAGTATTTTGAGCTTTAGGCCGGCTTCGCTCTTTGGCACCGCGGGCAACTGGCTAGCCGAGCCGAAGCTGGCGGAGCCAGCGAAGGCTGGAGGCCCGGCCTGGATTTGAACCAGGATAAAGAGCGATGCATTGCTCTCGCGTCGACGCTTTCCGCCACCGGGCCGATCCGATCATCGCCGATCCCGCGGCGAGGGACCATGGTTGACGTGTGTTAACGCTAACGGATTTCAAAGGTCAGGGCACGATCCGGAAAAGTGGAAACCGGTTTTTCGCTCGCGACAGACGCCGGAGGCGTTTGCGCGAAGATCACGCGCTAGAACGCCGGCCGTGCGACAAATGTCATCCGCCACGGATTGTGCCCGATATTGCCGGGGGCGCGCGAGGCGGTAAATCCGCCTGGCGGCCAGTTTCGCGATCATCTCGGCCTCGCTATAGCGCTGGAGGCCGACACGCGCGCGCAATTGCCGGTAATCCGACAATGCGGTCGAGACCAGCCCCATCACCGCGTCCCGAAAGAAGCCGTGCGTCAGCGCAAAGCGCAACAAAGCCGTCACGTCTTTGACCATGCCGACCTCAGGACGCAGGATATCGCCCACAATCAGGCGGCCGCCGGGTTTCAGTAGCCGTCCGATCACTGCGAATGCGGAGTTGAGTTCCGCCGGCGTCATGTATTGGGCCACCGAGTTCATGATCGCGAGATCGACCGATTTTTCCTCCATTTTCCGCAAATCGTCGAGCGAGCGCACCCGGATCTTCGTGTTCGGGGCAAAGCGCGCGATCAGCCGGCCGCGGACGCCCGGTGCGGGCTCCGCCAGATACAGCTTGCCACAGGCATCCGCCACGTCGGCCGCGGACAGCGCCTCGCCGCAGGCATAGTCGAGCACCACCGCGCCCGGGGAGGAGATGTAGCCGATGATGTCCTTGGCGATGAGCTGGAAATGCAGATCACGATGCTGCCGGCTCGCATAAATCGTGTGGGTGGAATCGTAGTAATCGATCCAATCGTCCATGGCTTCAGGGGTCCGCTAAAAACCGGTTCCGGTACTGGAACCGGTACGCGCATGTTGCGTTAGATGGTCCGGCGACCCATGTCCATTGCCGTCAATGTCTGATTTCCTAACAGGAAGGTGCATCGTGAGCAAAACCAAGTCTGACAAAATGTCTCCCGATCTCGATACCCCGACCGATCTGTCGCCGGAAGCGACGGAAAAGATTTCTGCGTCGCTTAATACGCTGTTGGCCGACGCCTTCGCGCTTTATCTCAAGACCAAGAATTTTCACTGGCACGTCAGCGGCCGGCATTTCCGCGACTATCATTTGCTGCTCGACGAGCAGTCCGACGTGATCTTCGCGAGCACCGATCAACTGGCGGAGCGGGTTCGCAAGATCGGCGGCACCACGCTGCGCTCGATCGGGCAGATCGGGAAATTGCAGACCATCAAGGACAATAATGAGAGCTATGTCTCGCCGCGCGAGATGCTGCGCGAGTTGATGGAAGACAACAAGCATATCGCGGCCGCGATGCGGAAGGCCCACAAGCTCTGCGACGACCACGAGGATTCCGGCACCGCCGGGTTGCTTGAAACCTTCATCGACGAAACCGAACGCCGCACCTGGTTCCTGTTCGAGGCCAGCCGCCAGGAAGGCAGCAACGAGGCGTAGTCGTTTGGATGCAGGCTGCCGACGTTGCTGTTGCTAACGCTTTTGAGATTGCCGGAATGACCGCAAGATCCGGGTCAGGCCGAGGCTGGCCGATTGCAGTTCTTCGAAGTGGATACGCGAAAGCGTTCGCAACCGCTGCTCGCCCTTGCGCGTCAATCCCACCAGGATGCGTCTGCTGTCGGCGTCGTCGATGGTTCTTCCGAGCAGTCCGAGCTTGACCATGCGGTCGACCAGTTCCACCGCGGTATGGTGCCGGACCAGCATGAAATCCGCCAGATCGCCGACGGAAATCGGTCGTGTGCGGGAAAAGCCCTTGATGGCGAGAAGGGCTTGATGCTGCTGCGGCGTCAACCCGGCCTTCTGGGCCGCCGCTTCACTGAACGAAAGAAACCGCCGGAGCTGAAACCGAAATTGGGCAAGCGCTTCGTAGTCGACGACTGGAGGGGCGGGATTGCTGGCCGGCTTGCTGCGTGGGCGGGCTGGCGCCTTGCCCGGCTTACGCCGTTTCGATCGCAGCATTCGATACCCCGCACAAATGTGAGGCCGAGCTATAGCATTGGTGGATGTTCCCGGCCAACGCTGCCACTAACGGACCTGAAGATGGCGGTGCCGGCGTTAAGCCGTGCGGACCGCTATTTGCCGGCTGCGTTGAGCGCTTTCAGAAGGATGGTTTGAAAGGCGACGGGAATTCGCGTGTTCTTCCGTCGCGCCGATCGTTCCAGCGCTTCGGCGATTTCCGCCCTGCTGGATTCCCCCGTCGAAGCTTTGGCGATGATATCGCGCCACATCGCCGATAACGATTTGCCGGCGTGGAATGGCCGCTGGACGACCACCCCTTGCGATCTGGCCCATCCGATGATTTCGTCGACGGTCCGTGGGCCACAGTTTCGCGCGGTGGCGAGATCGCTAAAGCGAAGTTTTCGAAGCAGGTCGCTTGGCGGCGTCCACCTGCCTCTGGGCGGATCCTCTCCCGTCATCCCGGCCGCCCATTCTTTCAAGACGTTCTCTGCGCGAACGCTGAGGGGATCGGGTCGCGCGGGAAGCTTTGCCGAAACATTATGGACCAGGGCAGTGTTGTTGAGCCGCGTTCCGAAGCCCGTGCCCGCCGCCGGGCCGTCGCCGGGAGTGGTGGCGTGCGCTGGGACGCCGGCGCCATCACGGGCAGGAAGAGTCCCGGCTCGCTGTCGCCATGTGT
The DNA here is from genome assembly GCA_963811915.1 of uncultured Alphaproteobacteria bacterium. Taxonomy (GTDB): domain Bacteria; phylum Pseudomonadota; class Alphaproteobacteria; order Rhizobiales; family Xanthobacteraceae; genus Bradyrhizobium. The sequence goes on along the minus strand of CAWETC010000043.1, from coordinate 27,145 downwards.
CCTGTCGTCTTGCGTTCGTGGTTTTCACGGCTCGTGCTCTTTTAGCGATGTCGCACGCTACTTGAAGGCAAGCGACGGCGAGTTAATTTCGCGCCGAACTCCATAATCATAAAGTTCAATATATGTCGCCTTCCGAATGGCAGCAGAAGGTTGGACTTCTTCGACGAAAGTGACATTGACATAATTGATGTGAAGGGAACTTCTAATCTGGGCAACGCATGTCCGGGGATGGCGTTCTGTCGGGCCTTCCCGGCGGATATGTTCGACCGGGCCGGCGACTTTGGTCGTACGCCGTAAAAAATTGGGAGGATTTTTCGCCATGAAGAGCGATTTTTTTGAACGGGATATCAATGCGAGGTTGTCTCGCCGCACCCTGTTGCAGGCCGGCGCCGCTGCTGTTGGTAGCGCCCTGACGCCGGGCATGGTGGGGCCGGTCTTCGCCGAAGAACATCCCGCGATCGGCACTTATCCGGCCGGTGTATCCGGCTCCTCGGTGTTCATCGGGATCAGCGTGCCGCGCACCGGCACCTACGCGGTGCAAGGCGAAGACGAACTCAAGGGCTATGAGCTTGCGATCGAACACATCAACAGCGGTCATGACCTGATCAAGAAGATATCGCCCAAGACCACCAAGGGTGTGCTCGGCAAGGAACTCAAATATGGCGTCGCGGATTCCGCCGCCAAGCCGAACGAGGCGGTGCAGGCGCAACAACGCTTCATCAGCGAAAACAAGGCGATGATGATCACGGGCGGTACGTCGAGCGCGGTCGCGGTCGCACTGAACAAGCTGGCACAACGCGAGAAAGTTCTGTTCGTCTGCGGCATCTCCGGATCGAACGACACGACCGGCAAGGATTGTGTGCGCTACGGTTTTCGTCAGAACTTCTACGGCCAGACGGCCGCCGCCGCGATCAGCCCGATCCTGATCAAGACGTTCGGCAAGAACAAGAAGGCCGCCTACCTGACGCCGGACTACACCTACGGTCACACCGTCACGAAATCGGTGCAGGATTATCTCGCCGCCGCGGGATGGACCACCGCCACCAACCAGGTCTCGCCGCTCGGCGCACCCGACTATTCGTCGTATCTGCTCAACGTCGCCAACTCCGGCGCCGACGTGCTGATCAACGTCAATTGGGGGCACGACGCCGTTCTCTCGACCCAGCAGGCCAAGCAATTCGGTGTGCTCGACAAGATGAAGTTAGTGGTCCCGTATCAGGTGCCGTTCATCGCCCGTGAAACCGGCGGCTTGATGCAAGGCGTTTATGCCGCGACCGATTACTGGTGGACCATCGAGGACAAATATCCGCTGGCCAAGATGTTCAACGAGGCGTTTGAGAAGAAGTACGGATACAAACCGGAGTGGGGCGCGAACAACTCTTACATGAGTTTCGCGATGTGGGCGGAAGCCGTCGAGAACGCCGGCAGCTTCTATCCGCCTGACGTCATCAAGTCATACGAGGCCGGCCGCAAGATTCAGTCGACCGTCGGCGAGGTGTACTATCGCAAGGAAGACCATCAGTGCGTTCGCCCTGTCATCATCGTCAAGGGCAAGATGGAAAAAGAAATGAAGAACAAGGAAGACTATTACGACGTGGTCGAAATCGTGCCGGGCGAAGGCTTGATGCAGAAGCCGGATGCGTTCGGCTGCAATCTCGGCGACTACACTTAAAAGGGCGGGCACCTTGGCGCCGCGGGCAGAATTCCACTGCCTGCGGCGCCTGTTTTTGTGTAAATGAGTTGTAAGCGGGTCCGCTCTGTCATCCAGTATCGAGCGCGGTGATTGCCTTGTCATGATCAATTGGCCGAATTTTATTTCGCAGGTATTCAACGGGCTTGCGCTCGGCGCCTTGCTGGCGCTGATCAGTTCCGGCCTGACGATCATTTATGGCACGCTCGGCGTGCTCAATCTGGCACACGGCGCGATGTTCATGCTGGGCGGCTATGCCGGCTACGTCGCTTACGAATATACCGGCTCGTATGTCGTCGCGGTGATCGCCGGCTCGATATTCGTGATGATCCTGGGCGTGGTGATGGAGCGCGTTATCATCCGTCACTTCTATCATCGTCCGCATGAGGACCAGTTGCTCGTCACCTTCGGGCTCGGAATTTGCCTCGTCGAGATCGTGCGGCTTTTCTTTTCGAGCGAATTGAAACTGGTGCCGCCCCCGCCATTATTTCAAGGCATTACGTCGCTGGGATTTATGTATTACCCGACCTACCGTCTGGCGGTGGTCGGCATCGTCGCGGTCGCGCTGGGCGCGCTCTTCCTCATTCTGTACCGCACCCGGCTGGGCATGATCGTGCGCGCCGGCATCGAGGATTCCGTGATGGTGGACTCGCTCGGCATCAACGTCGACCGCGTCTTCATGATCGTGTTCGGGATCGGCGCGATGGCCGCCGGTTTCGCCGGTATCGTCAACGCGCCGGTCGTCTCGCTGACCCCCGGGGTCGGCGACGATATCCTGGTCGAGACTTTCGTGGTGGTGGTGATCGGCGGTGTCGGCTCGTTTCCGGGCGCGGTGCTCGGTGGCCTGATCGCGGGTGAGATCATCAGCGTCACCTCGATGTTCAACCCCGGCTACGCCTACGTGATGCTGTTCGCGGTGATGACGCTGGTGCTGGTGGTGCGGCCACATGGCCTGCTTGGCCTGCAGGGCCGCGAATGAAAATGGTTCTCTGATGCACAAGCGACGCCCATTCCTGACTGAAGCGCTGACCGCAATCGGCCTGATCGCGGCACCGTTCGTTCTGCCTCATCTTGGATTTGCGCCCAATACCGTGAACCGGATCCTGGTCTGGGGTTTGTTCGGTATCGGCTTCGATATCCTGTTCGGCTTCACCGGGCTGTTGTCGTTTGGGCAATCGGCCTTCTACGGCACCGGGGGGTTCGTAGCGGCCTATCTTCTTACCAAGGCGGGATTTCCAAATGTCGTCCTTGCGTTGATTATCGGCATGATCGCGGCGGCTGCCGCCGGTTATCTGGTCGGGCTCATCGCGCTGCGCCGTACCGGTATCTACTTCGCGATGATCACCGTGGCGATCGCAGAAGTGTTCTTCTTCGTGGAGTTCAATCCGCTGGCGGACTGGACCGGTGGCGAGAATGGGCTGCCCGGCGTACCGACACCGAGCCTCGATCTCGGCTTCACCGCCATTCACTTCACCACCGGCTGGTCGCTCTACCAGTTTCTTGCGCTGTGCTATTTCATCGGCATCGTGATCGCGCTGCGGATCGTGCGTTCCCCGGTTGGCGCCATCCTGCGCGCGATCCGGGACAATCCGCTGCGCGCCACGGCCGTCGGTCATAATATCCATGGCTACAAGCTCACGGCGTTCGTGATCGCTGCCGCTTATGCCGGTTTCGCCGGCGGTCTGCTCGGCGTCCTGCAGGCCTTCATGCCGCCCGACGCCTTTACCTTCGATACTTCGGGTCAACTCGTGATGCAGACCGCGATCGGCGGCAGGGGCACGCTGTTTGGGCCGCTGGTCGGCGCGACGATCTGGCTGTTCCTTCAGGACTTCCTGCAGGCGGCGCTCGGGCTTGGCGCGGCCTGGAAACTCGTGCTCGGCGTCGTCTTCGTCTTGCTGGTCTGCTTCCTGAGAAACGGCATTGTCGGCGGTTTCGCCGATCTCTACGGCTGGATCGTCGGCAAGCGTGCGACAACCGCCGACGCCGCCGATGTTGTGGGCGGGTACGAGGTTGGGGAAGCCGATATTGCCGCGGAGCCGGCGCAGCCCGCAAAAGCTGCGCACAACAGCCCGGACGAACGGCATTCCGGTCCGATCCTGCAGGCGACTGGTCTGACCAAGCACTTTGGCGGCCTCGTCGCCAACAGCGATATCGATTTTTCGGTCCATCGCGACGAACTGCGCGGCATCATCGGGCCCAACGGCGCCGGCAAATCGACCTTCTTCAAGATGCTGACCTGCGAAATGCGGCCGAGCTCCGGCAAGGTCATGTTCGACGGGCGTGATATCACCGGCATGGACGTCACCAGCGTGTGCCAGCTCGGCCTGACCAAGAGCTACCAGGTCAACCAGTTGTTCACCGGCCTGACGGTTCGCGAAAACATCGTTATCGCGGCACTTGCCGAACGTCGCGGAAAATTCAAGCTCGATCTGTTCCGCAGCCTGGACAACATCCCGGGATTGAACGAACTGGTCGAACGCACGCTCAATCAGGTGGGTCTTGCCTCGCGGCTGGATGCGCCGGTGTCGCAGCTCGCCTATGGCGAAAAGCGGCGGCTTGAAATCGGATTGGCGCTTGCCACCTCACCAAGCGTGTTGCTGCTCGACGAGCCCCTTGCCGGCATGAGTCCGCGTGAGCGCGTGGAAACCGTCAAGCTGCTCAAATCAATCAGCCGGGGCCGCGCCATGATCGTCATCGATCACGACATGGATGCGCTGTTCGAATTGGCCGAGCGTGTCACCGTGCTCCAGGAGGGCCGGGTGCTGGTCGAAGGAACGCCGGAGGAGATCAAGAATAATCCCCTGGTACAGGAGGCCTATCTCGGCGGCGTGCAGGGGGTGCTTGCCGCATGAACATGCTCGAGGTCGAGAACCTGAACAGCTATTACGGCGATTCCCACATCTTGTTCGACGTCTCGTTGCGGGTCGGGCGCAACGAGGTGGTGGGATTGCTCGGCCGCAACGGCGCCGGCAAAAGCACCACCTTGAAGAGCCTGATGGGTGTCCTGACCCCGCGCGGTGGCACGGTGGTGCTCGATGGCGCCAATGTCGCGGGACGAAAGAATGATTTCATCGCGCAGGCGGGCATGCAACTCGTGCATGAGGAACGCCGGATCTTCGGCAGCCTCAATGTCGAGGAGAATCTCGTTCTTGCCGGTCTGACCGCGTCGGCGCGCTGGCCGCTCGATCGTATTTTCGCGATGTTCCCGCGGCTCAAGGAGCGGCGCAACAGCCGCGGCACCGATTTGTCCGGGGGCGAGCAGCAGATGCTGGCGATTGCGCGCGCGCTGGTGCGGGATCCCAAGATCCTTCTGCTGGACGAGCCGTTCGAAGGGCTCGCCCCTGTCATCGTCCGCGATTTGATGACGGCGTGCCGGGATCTCGCCGCGGCGGGTCAAACGATCGTGCTGGTGGAGCAAAATCTGGCGGCGATGCTCGCGCTCGCGCAGCGGGTCTACATCATCAACAACGGGCATATCGTCCACGAGGGGCTGGCCCAGGAGATCAAGGCGCAGCCCGACGTGCTGCAGCGCTATCTCGGCGTTTAGCCTCCATTCTGATCAACGCGTTTTAATTATCGTGTGCGTAGCGCGTCGGTTCGCCGATCGCGCAGTATTGCCATGGCATGAAACAGGATTGGGGTGAATAACGCCTTGGCCAAACCCTGCGATTGCGAGCGAGCCGGTTCTGAGTGAGTCTATGACCCAGAAAATAAAAACCTTCCTGATGTTCGAAGGCACCTGCGAGCAGGCGATGAATTTTTACGTCTCGCTGTTTCGAATGCCGCCGTCACCCACATCCGTCGCTACGGCAAGGAAGGAGCGGGTGCCGAGGGACTTCGGTGATGCAGGCGGCCTTTACCGTGGCCGGCCAGACTTTCATGTGCGTGGACAGCCCGATCAAGCACGGCTTTACCTTCACGCCGGCGATGTCGTTGTTCATCGATTGCGCCGACGAAGCCGAGATCGATGATCTCTTCGGCAAATTGTCGGAGGGCGGGCAGATCCTGATGCCGTTGAGTATTTATCCGTTCAGCCGCAAGTTCGGCTGGCTGTCGGATAAATACGGCGTGTCATGGCAATTGAATTGCCGAACGATCAGCTGGCTGGACCATCTTTCGCTTGTCAGACTTATGGGTTCGCGCTTCCACAATTTTACCAGCGGCCCCTCGGCTCCCAGCACCGGATCGGTCTGCGGTAGCTTTACTTCCGGAACCGTTTTCAACGCCTTGGCGTGGTTCTCCGGCGTTGGCCGGGTGATCTGCATCGGCGGTCCCGGCGGATAGGCGCCGACGACGCAAAAATCCGCGCTGGCGGACAGGCATTGATGCCCAGTGCCCGCCGGCAGGATGGCGACATCGCCCGCCGCAATCTCTAGCGCTTCGCCGCGGTCGCCGCCGAAGCGGACCCGGGCGTGGCCACGGGCGACGCCAAGGGCTTCGTGCACGGTCGCATGGTAGTGCAGATAATCGTAGACGCCGTTGCGCCACACCTCGCCCCAGCCATTGGCGCCGAACAGTCCCTCGATGGTCTTCTCGGGATGATCGTTGTCGACGTCGACCACCCGCCGATAGACCAGAAACGGCATCCGATTGTTGGGGACGAGGCCGTCGTCCTCGAATACGAAGGTGAGGGGTTTGACGTCGCTTACAACCGACATGGCTATTCTCCAGCGCTAAAGCGCTGATTCAACCGCCGTCCAGCGATCACGTTCCCGGCCTGGTTTCCTTGGGGATTTCGAACACCAGGCAGGTCGTGGTGGCATGCGCCAAAAGGCGGCCCTTGGCGTCGGTAATGCGGCCCTCGGCGGTCGCGGCGCGACGGCCGACACTTAGCGTGCGGCCTTCCGATCGAACCGGGCCGGTATCCTCGGTCATGCCCCGGATAAAGCTGATCTTGAATTCGAGCGTGGTGTAGCCGGTTCCCGCCGGCAGCATCGAGTGCACCGCCAGCCCCATCGCGGAATCCAGCAACGCCGCGGCATAGCTGCCGTGCACCGAGCCGATCGGATTGTAATGCCGGAAGCCGGGAATGCTCTGGAACGCGATGACGCCGGGCTTCGGCTGAATAATCAAAAGGCTCGATCGTCTGCATGATCGGCGGCGATGGCAGTTTGCCCGCGAAGATGGCACGGACGAAATCAATGCCGGGCATCGCGGCCATGATGTGCGTGGGCGTCACGCCGTATTCGATCTTGGGGGCCGAGGTGTCGTGCATCGAGGAGTATCCTGTTTCAGATGACCGTTATCATACTATAGGGTCAGCGTAGCCATTCCAACAGTCACACCTCGTCATGCCCGGACTTGATCCGGGCATCCATCACACTTCCGGAGCGCAGACAAGTATGGCCGTCTGCGCCAGGCAGACGGCTGATGCCCGGCAATGGCGAGAGAATTAAGCGCTCTTCTTCGCCCGCATCAGATCCGCGAACCGCTTGAACAGATAATGCGAGTCGCGCGGGCCGGGGAGGCTTCCGGGTGATACTGCACCGAAAATACCGGCTTGCCCTCGAGCTGGATGCCGCAATTGGAACCGTCGAACAGCGAGATATGGGTCTGGGTCGCCCCCTCAGGCAGGGTCGCCTGATCCACCGCGAAACCGTGGTTCATCGAGGTGATCTCCACCTTGCCGGTGGTCTCGTCCTTGACCGGATGATTGGCGCCGTGATGGCCCTGATGCATCTTTTTGGTCTTGGCGCCGACCGCCAGCCCCAGCATCTGGTGGCCGAGGCAAATGCCGAAAGTCGGCGTGCCCGAATTGATCACCTGCTGGATCACCGGCACGGCGTATTTGCCGGTTTCGGCGGGATCGCCGGGGCCGTTCGACAGGAACACGCCGTCCGGCTTCAGCGCCAGAATGTCTTCCGCCGAGGTGGTGGCCGGCACCACCGTGATCTTGCAGCCAACGCCTGAGAGCAGGCGCAGGATGTTGCGCTTGATGCCGTAGTCGATCGCGACGACGTTGAACTCGGGCTCGGTCTGCCGGCCAAAGCCCTTTTCCCACGCCCACGGCGTTTCATCCCAGGTGAAGCGCTGGCCCGAGGTGACCATCGGCACCAGGTCCATGCCTTCGAGGCCGGGCCATTCGCGGGCTTCTTCCTTCAGCCCGTGCAGATCGAACTGGCCGTTTTCGGCGTGTGCGATCACGGCATTGGGCATGCCCTTGCTGCGGATCAGCGCCGTGAGCGCGCGGGTGTCGATACCCGACAGGCCGATAATGCCGCGCGCCTTCAGCCATTGGTCGAGATGCCGCGAGGCGCGGTAGTTCGAGGGATCGGTAATGGCCGCGCGCAGGATTACGCCGCGCGCGCCCGGCGTTGCCGCCATGTTCACGGTCTCGATATCTTCGTCGTTGGTGCCGACATTGCCGATATGCGGGAAGGTGAAGGTGATGAGCTGCCCGGCATAAGAGGGGTCGGTGAGAATCTCCTCATAGCCGGTCATCGCGGTGTTGAAGCAGACTTCGCCGACCGCATGGCCTTCCGCGCCAAGGCCAAAGCCCTCCAGCACGGTGCCGTCGGCAAGCACGAGGAGCGCGGTCGGTTTGTGATCCGGCCAGGCTGAGGCGTTTTCGGATGTTGTCATGAACGCATTACATAGTCGTCGCTTCGTCAGGCGTCAAAGCCGGAAGTTGCGGATTCACATGCGGTTTGCGCATATTTGACAGGCGGCGGCGGGCTTTTAATCTGGTGGCTACCGCGAAGTGCCGATTTTCATCAAATTTCCCGATCCGGAGGCCTGACGAGCATGGACAATACAATGCCGATTCTGCTCGTTCCGGGGCTGGTGTCCTCGCCCAAAATCTACGCCCCGGTCGTTCCCGCCTTGTGGCGGTTCGGCCCGGTGACGGTGGCCAACCATATTCGCGACGACAATATGGGCGCGATCGCGCGCCGGATCCTGGCCGAGGCACCGCCGCGGTTCGCGCTGGCCGGGCATTCGATGGGCGGCTACATCGCCTTCGAGATCATGCGGCAGGCGCCGGAGCGGGTTGCAAAGCTGGCGCTGATCAACACCCAGGCGCGGCCGGATACGCCGGAGGCCACCGCGCGCCGCCGCGGCCAGATCGCCCGCGCGCAAGGCGGCGAATATCGCGCCATTCTCGATGAATTGTTTCCGGGCTTCGTGCACCCATCGCGGCACGGTGAAGCCTTCCTGCAGCAACTGGTCCGCGACATGGGCGACGATATCGGCGTCGACGCCTTTATGCGTCAGCAGACCGCCATCATGAGCCGGCCGGATTCGCGCCCGACACTGGCATGGATCAAATGCCCGACGCTGGTGCTGACCGGCGATGAGGACAATACGATTCCGAATGCGCTGTCGAAGGAGATGGCGGAGGGGATTCATGGCGCGAAACTCACGGTCCTTAGCTCTTGCGGCCACCTGCCGCAGGTCGAGCAACCGCAGGCCACCGCGGCCGCGCTGGTCGAATGGCTGCGGATCTAGCCGCCGGATATTGTTTCCGCCCTGCGAACGGCCTAGATCAGAAGTTTCCATTGGGAATCCACGACCCGCGAGAGGACAGGACGATGCTGCGCGACGACATCAATAACGCGGTCAAGGACGCGATGCGTGCCAAGGACGAGCGTAAGCTCTCCACGCTGCGGATGGTCAATTCGACCATCAAGAATGCCGACATCGCCGCGCGCGGTGAAGGAAAACCGCCCCTGACCGACGCCGACCTGCTCGGTGTGTTCCAGAAAATGATCAAGCAGCGCCAGGAATCGGTCGATCTTTATGACAAGGGCGGCCGTGCCGAACTCGCCGCCCAGGAGCGCGAGGAGATCGCGATCATCTCGGCCTACCTTCCAAAACAAATGTCGGAAGCCGACGTCAAGGCCGCGATCTCGGCGGTGATCGCCGAAACCGGCGCCGCCGGGATCAAGGACATGGGCAAGGTGATCGGCGCGTTGAAAGCGAAATACGCCGGCCAGATGGATTTCGGCAAGGCCAGCGGCATGGTGAAGGCGGCGCTGGCGGGGTGAGGCGGAAGCGACTCAAGTTGATCGTCGTCCCCCGCGAACGCGGGGACCCATACACCGTGACAGTACGATTTGGTTCAGGATGTTGAGGCGTTCCGGCCCATAACTAAATTCGGTGGTTTATGGGTCCCCGCTTTCGCGGGGACGACGCTAACGTGGTGCAGAACTCGAAGGCTACGCATGCTCACCGAAACCACCGATTACGACACCCTCTACCGCGACTTCCGCTGGGAAATCCCGGCGCGCTTCAACATCGCGACCGCGTGCTGCGATCGCCATGCCGACGGCACCGGCCGTCTGGCGTTGATCTATGTCGATGAGGACGGCGGGGCGCAGCGCACTTCCTTTGACGACATCAGCGAGATGTCCCGCCGTTTCGCCAATGTGCTGAAGGCCGACGGACTTGTGCGCGGCGACCGCGTGGCGGTGTTTCTGTCGCAGTCGCTGGAATTGCCGATCGCGCATCTGGCGGCGTTTCGCTCCGGCATGGTGTCGATCCCGCTGTTCGCACTGTTCGGCGAGGATGCGCTGGAATTTCGCCTGTCGAATTCCGGCGCAAGGGCCATCGTCACCGACGAAACCGGGTGGGAGAAGCTAAGAAAATCCGCGACCGGCTGCCGGACCTGGCGAACATCTATGTCATTGGGGACGGCGCTCCTGCCGGAACAAAACCGTTCTGGTCGTCGCTCCAGGCGGCGTCGGCGGAATTTACCACCGTCGATAGCGCGGCCGAAGATCCAGCGATGATCATCTACACCTCGGGCACCACGGGAAATCCAAAGGGCGCGCTGCACGCCCATCGCATGGTGCTCGGCCATCTGCCGAATGTCGAAATGTGTCACGACTTCCTGCCCAAGCCCGGCGACCTGATGTGGACCCCGGCTGACTGGGCCTGGATCGGCGGGCTCATCAACGCGTTGTTCGCGGGCTGGTATCACGGCGTGCCGATCGTCGGGCATCGCGCGCGAAAGTTCGAGCCGCAGGCCGCGATGCAGATGATGGCCGATCACGGCGTCCGCAATGTGTTCCTGCCGCCGACGGCGCTGAAGCTGATGCGGCAGGCCGACGTCCGGCATCCCGGTGTGCGGCTGCGCAGTATCTTCACCGGCGGTGAGTCGCTGGGGGGCGAATTGCTCGAATGGGTGCGCGCGACCTTCGGCATCGATGCCCACGAAGTGTATGGGCAGACCGAATGCAATCTCGTGGTCGGTGCCAACGCCAAACTGTTTCCGATCCGGCCGGGATCGATGGGCAAGGCCACGCCGGGCTTCGATGTGCGCGTGGTCAACGAGCAGGGCCGTGAATTGCCACGGGGCCAGCGCGGCGTCATCGGCGTGCGCCAGCCGAACCCGTGTATGATGCTCGAATACTGGAAAAATCCGGAAGCGACTGCAAAAAAATACGCCGGGGAATTCCTGCTGACCGGCGATCTCGGCGTCCAGGATGAGGACGGCTATTTCTGGTATGTCAGCCGCGAGGACGACGTTATCACCACCGCCGGTTATCGCGTCGGGCCTTCCGAAATCGAGCACACGCTGATGAAACATCCGGCGGTGGCGATGTCGGCGGTGGTCGGCATTCCCGATCCGATCCGCACCGAATCGATCAAGGCCTGGATCGTGCTGCGGCCGGGCTTTGCGCCCGGCGACGCCTTGGCGCGCGAGATCCAGGACTTTGTCAAAGTGCAACTCGCCGCGCACGAATATCCGCGCTTTGTGCAGTTCACGGACACCTTGCCGATGACCGCGACCGGGAAAGTGCTGCGACGGGAGCTGCGGGCGCGGGGGTAGGGCTCGTTCCGACCTCTCCCCGCAAGCGGGCGAGCGAGCAGAGCAACGGTTGGTCTCGTCGTCCCGGCGTTCGGCGGGACGACACCGAGGGTATTGACAATGCGAGTCTACGGCGTCGCTATACCCAGCTTCTTCAGCGCTTCCAGCATCTGCTTTGGCGGCTCCATCTTCATGACGAGGGCTTCTCCCGTTTCGAGCAAACTCTTCAGGCTCGAGAGGATCGCGGGCCAGCCTTGACGACCGCCGGAGAGGATGTCGTCGCTGATCGGCCGATCATGGGACTCGGTCATCGTGAGCCTCACGGCATCGCCGGCGGGTTCGATCTCGTAGCTCACCAGCGTCGACCCCAGCTTCTCGACCAGCGCCGGCCAGTTGACATTGAAGGTGACCGTGAGTTTGCGCGGCGGGTCGCATTCGACCACCTCGCCGCTGATATGGACCGAACCGTCGGGCGGACGGACGACGTATGCCCCGCCGACTTGCAAATCGACCTCGACGGCATTGCCGAAGAAATATTTCCGGCTGAATTCCGCCGATGTCAGCGCTTCCCACACTCTCTCCCGCGTGGAGGCGATGTAGATGGTGTAGACGGTGGTTGGCTTGAATTGTTCGATATTCATGCGCGATAAACCTCTTCAAGGTCTGCAATGAACAGCGCATCGAACGGGATGACCAGCGCGGTGCCGGATTCCAACATGCTTTTGAGGCTTGACATGATGGCGGGCCATCCCTTCGAGATGCCATCGATCACCACGCTGTCTTCCGCGAAATCCTCGTGTGTCAACGTCAGTTTTACGAGATTGCCATATTGTTCAAGCGCGAAGGTGACGCGTGATGGCCGCTCCTTCCTCGCCGCTTCGTTGAGAATATGGCGGAATGTGTAGGACAGCCGCCGTGGCCGGTCTGACTCGATAATTTCCCCGACGTCGGTTGTCTTGCCATTCAGCACCAGTGAAAACGGCGAGCCGACCGTCCAGTCGGAGACCACGCTGGTGTCCCACCAATAAAGCCTTGTGAACTCGCTCGATGTCAGCGCTTCCCACAGCTTTTCCGGCGTGGTCTCGATATAGGTGACATAGACGAACTCGGGCTTAGGCACAGGTCTGTTCCTTTATGTCTGCCGGCAGCGGGCGACCGGTTTCCAGGATGCTCTTCAGGCTCGCGATCACCATCGGCCAGCCTTCCGAAATACCGAGGAAGGTCTTGCCGCCTTCGTTGAGGTTGTCGTGGGTCACCGTCAACTTGACGACGTTGCGGAGCGGTTCGAGATCGAAGGTCACGCGTGAGATTCCTTCATGCTTCAAATCGTCGGAGCAGGCCTCCCAGGTATAGGCGAGCTTCCTCGGCGGATTCGATATCAAGACCGTGCCCCTGGGCGACGGCCTTTCCGGGTGGGTGAACCGATAGGGTGATCCAACCTTCCAGTCGGAGGCGACGCGGTGGCCGAACCAGTAACGCTCGGTGAAGTCGCCATCAGTGAGCGCGTCCCACAGCTTCTCGGGCGTGGTCTCGATGTAGGTCGTGTAGACGAATTCCGGTCTACTCATCACGTTTCTCCAGTTGCCGTTTCAGTTCGCTGAGCGCAGTGAGCTTGCCGCGCTCGAATTTCTTGATCCACCGCTCGCCGATCTGATGGATCGGGACCGGATTGATGTAGTGCAGCTTCTCGCGGCCATGTTTGAACGTGGTGACGAGGTTGGCGGCCTCGAGAATCGCGAGATGCTTGGTCACGGCTTGCCGCGTCATGGCGAGACCGTCGCAGAGATCGTTCAGGGTCTGTCCGTTCTTCACGTGAAGCCGGTCGAGCAGCGACCGCCTCGACGCATCGGCCAGTGCTTTGAAGACCTCATCCATGGCGGAGATAATATGCAACCAAATGGTTGCATGTCAAGATGGTGTTTTGGTGCGTCATGTTGCTGTGCTACGGTCATTGCCGACCAACAAAGATTGGTTTTGAAACTTGGGTGGAAAAAAACATGACCGGTCGTCTCAAACTGGCAAACTGTCTCTCGGTATTTTTCTCAATATTTCTGTCGGTATTTGTGATCGCGTGCGGCTCCGGCGCCTATGCCCAGAGCCAGGTGATCGGCGCTCCGCCCGAAGCGTCCAATATGAAACTGGTCGGGACCAACGATTTGCAGGCGCGCAGCGCCTATCAGCCGACCATCCATCATCAGGGCGATCGCTGGATCGCCTATATCGGCCATCACGGTGGCACCGACGCGATTCCCGACCCGGTCAATCCCCTGACCGGCAAGGCCGAGCCGAACGGCACCTCGATCGTCGACGTCACCGATCCCGCACACCCGAAATATTTGCATCACATTCCAGGGCAAGAGGGAAAATATGAGAGCGGCGGCGCGCAGATGGTTCGCGTCTGCGACGGCAAGCAATTGCCCAAGGGCGATCCCAACGCGGTTTACCTGCTGCGCGCGGTCGGAAGCGAAGGGCATGAGATTTGGAACGTTGCCGATCCCGCCAATCCCGTTCTGGTCACCCGCATCGGCGAGGGTTTGAAGGACACGCACAAGAATTGGTGGGAATGTGACACCGGCATCGCGTACCTCGTGTCGGGGGCGCCGGACTGGCGCACGCGCCGCATGACGCAAATTTACGATCTCAGCGATCCAGCCCATCCCGTGAAGATCAGGGATTTCGGTCTGCCCGGCCAGGAGCCGGGCGCCACCGGCGCGGTGCCGACCGAAGTGCACGGCCCGATCTCGACCGGTCCGCAAGGTAACCGCGTCTATTTCGGATACGGTACCGACAAGGGCGGCTTTCTCCAGATTGTCGATCGCGACAAGCTGCTCCATGGACCGAAAGAACCGACTCCGGACAACCTTCGCTTTCCGGAAATCGCCCGGATGCCGATGTCCGCCTTCAACGGCGCCCACACCACCTTTCCGATGCTGAAAATGCCAATCGCCGAATTCGCCAAGGACAAGGACGGCCAGAGCCGCGACATCGTGATGATCGTCGACGAGGAGATCGTGAACGAATGCGCCGAGCCGCGGCAGATGGTCTGGTTCGCCGACGTCACGACCGAGACGCGTCCGATGATGATTTCGAGCTACACGGTGCCGGAAGCCAGTGGTTCGTTCTGCGAACGGGGCGGACGGTTTGGCTCGCATTCCTCCAACGAAAGCATGGCGCCGGTCTACTACAAGAAGATGGCGTTCATCGCCTTCTTCAATGCCGGCGTGCGTGCGCTCGACATTCGCGATCCCTACCATCCGAAAGAAGTCGGCTATTTCATTCCTTCGATCACGGCGGCGACCGACAAGCGCTGCGTCAAGATCGACGGCAAGGACCGCTGCAAGGTTGCGATCCAGACCAACAATGTCGAGACCGATGACCGCGGTTACATCTATGCCGTCGACCGCGCCAACACCGGCCTGCATATCCTGGAATTGACCGGGCCGGCGCGTGCCGTAGCCGGCCTGCCATGATGGGGTGATGTGAAATGCGTGGACTGCTGATAGCCGCGTTCGCCGCTGCGGTTGGCACCGCAACGGGCGTCGCCGGTTATCAGCATGTCCGGTCGAATGCCGAGGGCTGGCACGAAATCGCCTGGCCGTTTCCGCGCGATGGCTGGCCCGCCGGTCGGGCCTTCCACTGCGCCACCGCGACGTGCGGCGATGAGGTCGAGGTCTATGTGCGGCCCAAGATCGGCTTCTGCAATTGCGATACCGGTGTCGCCGATGACGACGAGGTCGATCGCGTCGCCGATCTCGATTTGATGAGCGAACGGTTCGCGCCGCTCGCGCCGGGCGACGTGATCGAGGTGGCCGACATGCGCGGCCGCTTGCGCAGCTACGATCTGCGGATGCAGGACGGCTCGCGGCATACCGCCGTCGGCATCGCAGTGTCGAAGCATTGCGACCTCTTGGTTGCAGTCGCGCAAGGCCACGGTACCGCATCCAACGTCCAGCGCGCGGCGCTGGATTTTCTCAGGTCCAGCAACATGGCGCGCTGGATGACCGCAGCGATTGATGGTGGTTGAGGCTGTCTTCTTTCTCCCCTTGTGGGAGAGGGTGGACGCGATGCGAAGCATCGCGGACGGGTGAGGGGGTTCCGGTCCATCGATAGACCGTAACCCCTCATCCGGCACGGACTTTGTCCGTGCCACCTTCTCCCACAAGGGGAGAAGGGAAGAAGGCGGCCTCTCCCGTCTGATATGATGCTACATAATCAAATGGTCGTTCGATCCACCCGCAACGAGTCCCTCCGATGTCCCTTCAGCTCTACCTCGCTTTCGTCGCCGCCTGCGTCGGGCTGGCGCTGTTGCCGGGGCCGATCGTCACGCTGCTGATCGCGAACGGGCTGCGTCATGGCACCCGCGCGGCGCTGATCAACATTGCCGGCGTGCAGGCCGGCCTCGCGATCGTGATCGGCATCGTCGCGATCGGGCTGACCTCGCTGATGGCGACCATGGGCTATTGGTTCGACTGGGTGCGGTTCGCCGGCGCGGCCTACCTGGTCTGGCTCGGCATCAAGCTGATCCGCGCGCCGGTGGAGGCCGTCAGCGCCGAGGCGCCACCGCCGCCGCGCGGCGGGTTTTTCCTGCAAGGGTTTTTCGTGGCGCTGAGCAATCCCAAGGTGCTGGTATTTTTCGGCGCGTTCATTCCGCAGTTCATGGATATGAGCCAGGACCATCTCTCGCAGGTGGCGCTGCTCGGGATCACCTTTATGGTCACCGCGGCGATGACCGACGCGACCTATGCACTGCTGGCGGGCCGGGCGCGGCGGTTCTTCTCGGCGCGGCGCACGCGGCTGCTGTCGCGCGTCTCCGGCGGCTTCATGATCGGCGGCGGCATCTGGCTGGCGCTGACGCGGGCGCGCGTCACCTAGAGCCGCGCGTTAATTAAATCAGTTCCTGCGCGCGCAGCGTCGCTTCGATCTCGCCGAAGATGCGCGCCAGGCGTTCGGCCCATTCGATCTGGCCGGCGGGTTCGGCGAGCAGATCCTGGCGGATTTCGATGCCGGTGTTCATCAAGCCGCGCGCCTCGCCGTGCACCGGGATGGTGTAGTCGGTCTCGTCGCTGACCGCATAGGGTTCATTGTCGCCGACCACCAGTTCAGGCTCCGCGCGCAACCATTTCAGCAGCAGCGGCGGCAGTCTGGTGTCGCGATGATAGAGCGTGCCGATATGCCAGGGCCGGATGATGCCGGCGTAAACCGGCGTGAAGCTATGCAGCGACACCAGCACCGTCGGCATCGAATTGCGCAGGCGCGCCTCGATCACCTCGGCGATGCGCCGATGATAGGGATCGAAGATCGCCGCGCGCCGCGCCTGCGCCGCCTCGCGCGTGATGGCTTCGTTGCCGGGGATGACGGTCGCTTCGCTGATGCGCGGGATCGAACTCGCCACGCCCGGCGGGCGATTGCAGTCGATCACCAGCCGCGAATAGCGCTGCGCGATCAGATGCGCGCCGAGATGCTTCGAGAGCGCATCGGCGACGCCGGCGATGCCGGGATCCCAGGCGATATGGCGCGTCAATTCGCCGGGCGGCAGCCCGAGATCGCCGAGGTTGCGCGGGATCGCGCGGCCGTAATGATCCGATGTCAGCAGGAAAGGCGAGGTCCCCAGCGCATTATCTTCGTGGACCGGCGGAACCTCTTGCGCTTCCAGGATTAATCTGATGCCGCCAGCGTCGTCCAAAGCCATTTCCCTAACCGTTGCCTAGCAAAGCAGCATACCGAGTTCGAAATAAGCAGCCATTGGTATGGATTCGATTGCCAGAAATAACGATGATTACCTCGACGATGCCCGTGCTGACGATCCATCACAAGACCGAATATCGCTATACGCACCCTGTCGCGTTCGGCGAACATCGGATCATGCTGCGCCCCCGCGACGGCCACGATCTGCGCGTGCTGTCGGGCAGCCTGGACATCGTGCCGGAGCCGACGTCGCTACGTTGGATACACGACATATTCGGCAACAGCGTCGCGATTGCGACTTTCGACGAACGCGCGCAAACCCTGTCGTTCTGCTCGACCGCGGTCGTCGAGTACAATCCGGCCGAGGAGTTCGCGCTGACCGCCGACGACCCCGCATATTTCTATCCATTTCTGTACGACAAGGAGGAGTTCCCCGATCTCATTCAATTCATCACGCCACAATATGGCGATCCTGATGGTGAACTATCGGCATGGGCGCGGAACTTTCTCGATGCGGAGGGGCCGACCCCGACCTTCAAGGTCCTGAGCCACATGACTAAAGGCATCCACCAGCAGTTCACCTATCGCAAGCGGCATGAGCACGGCACTCAGCATCCGCTCGATACGCTGCAGACGAAGTCCGGCACCTGCCGCGATTATGCGCTGTTCATGATCGAGGCGCTGCGGCGGCTCGGCATCGCCGCGCGCTTCGTGTCGGGATACATATTCATCCCCGGCGACCGCGCGCATGGCTATGCCGGCGGCGGCTCGACCCACGCCTGGGTGCAGGTCTATCTGCCGAGCGCCGGCTGGATCGAATTCGATCCCACCAACGGCATTGTCGGCACCCGCGACCTCGTGCGCGTGGCGGTGGCGCGCGATCCGCACCAGGCGATCCCGCTGCACGGCACCTATCTGGGTTCCGCCGATGCGTTTGTCGGCATGGATGTCAGCATCGACGTTGTGGCGGCCGACGAAGGAGTGAGAGCGTAATCATGGAAATCAGGGTGGGCTTCGAGATCGCTTACGCCGCGCCGCAGCCGACGCCGATGGTGATCATGCTCAGCATTCACCCCTCGCGGTTTTCCGATATCGTCGGCGCCGAAAGCATTATCGCCGAGCCGAGCGTGCCGATCAGCTTCTACCGCGACAGCTTTGGCAATGTCTGCGGCCGGCTGGTGGCGCCTGCCGGCGGCGTGACGCTGCGCGGCCACGCGTTGGTGCGCGATTCCGGATTGCCTGACGTGGTGATGCCGACGGCGCAGCAGGTGCCGATCGATCAATTGCCCGATGACGTGCTGCGCTATCTGATGCCCAGCCGCTATTGCGAGACCGACAAACTGACCGATATCGCCTGGTCGCTGTTCGGCCATACGCCGCCGGGCTGGGAGCGGGTTCAGGCGATCTGCACGTTCGTGCACAACCACCTCACCTTCGGCTACGAGCACGCGCATCACATGAAATCCGCCCATGACGTCTACGAGCAGCGCGCCGGCGTGTGCCGTGACTTCGCGCATCTGGCGCTGACGTTCTGCCGCTGCATGAACATCCCGGCGCGCTACTGCACCGGCTATATGGGCGATATCGGCGTGCCGCCCGATCCGGCGCCGATGGATTTCTCCGGCTGGTTTGAGGTCTATCTGTCCGGCCAGTGGTACACGTTCGACGCGCGCCACAATCATCCGCGGATCGGCCGCATCCTGATGGGCACCGGCCGCGACGCCGCCGACGTGGCGCTGACCACGAGTTTCGGCCGGATGGACCTGGTCAAATTCCTCGTCGTCAGCGACGAGGTGGTGGCGGCCTAGAGCCGCGTCGCCTGCGACAAACGCACGTTCGCGAGGTAGCGAAGCGACGAAGCAATCCA
This sequence comes from uncultured Alphaproteobacteria bacterium, assembly GCA_963811915.1. Lineage (GTDB taxonomy): Bacteria > Pseudomonadota > Alphaproteobacteria > Rhizobiales > Xanthobacteraceae > Bradyrhizobium. Next base: position 8,152 of record CAWETC010000043.1, on the reverse strand, counting down.
TTCTTCTTGCGGCGCCGATGGATTGCTTCGCTTCGCTCGCAATCACGGTATAGAAACTCCATGACCTCCGATCGTCTCTTCGTCTACGGCACGCTGATGCGCGGCTTCGACCATCCGATGGCGACGCTATTGTCGCGCAGCGCGGATTTTATCGGCGAGGCGCGCTGCCGCGGCCGGCTCTATCGGGTAAAGCACTATCCCGGGCTGGTGCTGTCGGATGATGCCGAGTGAGGTCGTGTTCGGCGAAGTCTACCGGCTGCGCCAGCCGAGGAATTGCTGCGCGAGTTCGACATGTACGAGGCCTGCGGCGAGGGATTTGCCGAGCCGACCGAATATATCCGGCAGATGCTGCCGGTGACGCTTGGCGACGGCGCCGTGAGCGAGGATTGGCCGAGGCCTGGACCTATCTCTACAACTGGCCGGTCGCGCATTTGCCGCGGATCGCCTCGGGACGGTTTCTGGAGGTTAGGGCGTCGTGCCGGCGTGCCAGCCCATCTCGCGCCCGCGCTGCCGGGCAGAGGCCGAAGGAAGCCGGCCTGTGTATAGCGGGTGAAGGCCATCAGCCTTGAATTTATGAGCGCAGCTTCTCACTATATCGATGAGTCGGTTGGACCCGACTCACCGCGCCGAAAATCGCCCATGCGCTTTACGCCTCAATTTCTCGATGAACTGCGCGCCCGGCTTCCGGTTTCGGAAGTCGTGGGCCGGCGCGTGAAGTTGAAGCGGGCGGGGCGGGAGTGGAAGGGGCTGTCGCCGTTCCAGCAGGAGAAGTCGCCGTCGTTCACGGTCAACGACCAGAAGGGCTTTTACCACGACTTCTCCTCCGGCAAGCACGGCGACATCATCTCGTTCCTGATGGAGACCGAGGGCGTCGGCTTCACCGAGGCGGTCGAACGTCTGGCCGCGATGGCCGGCGTGCCGCTGCCCGCGGTGACGCCCGATGCCGCGCGGCACGAGCAGCGCCGCAAGACGCTGCACGACGTGATGGAGCTCGCCGCGAAATTCTTCGCCGACACGCTGGCCTCGCGCGGCGGCGCCAAGGCGCGCGGCTATCTTGCCGACCGCGCGATCTCGCCGGCGGTGCAATTGCAGTTCCGCCTCGGCTACGCGCCCGGCGAACGCTTTGCGCTGAAGGAGTATCTGGGCGCGCAGGGCATCCCGGTCGAGGACATGGTCGAGGCGGGCCTGCTGATCGCCGGCGACGATATCCCGGTGCCCTATGATCGGTTTCGCGACCGGGTGATGTTTCCGATCGCCGATCTGCGCGGACGGGTGATCGCGTTCGGCGGCCGCGCGCTGGAAAAGGACGTCGCCGGCGAAATACCTGAACTCGCCGGAAACCCCGCTGTTTCACAAGGGCGACAATCTCTACAACCTCGCCGCCGCGCGGCTCGCCACCCACAACGGCGCGCCGCTGGTGGTGGTCGAAGGCTATGTCGACGTCATCGCCATGGTCGGCGCCGGTTTTGCCGGCAGCGTCGCGCCGCTCGGCACCGCGCTGACCGAAAACCAGCTCGCGCTGCTGTGGAAGATGGCGGACGAGCCGATCCTTTGTTTTGACGGCGACAAGGCCGGACAGAAGGCGGCATGGCGCGCCGCCGATCTGGCGCTGCCGCATCTGTCTGCCGGGAAAGAGTCTGCGGTTTCGCGCTGCTGCCGGAAGGCCAGGACCCTGACGATCTGGCGCGCTCCGGCGGGCGCGGCGCGATCGAGGAAGTGATCGGCGCGGCGCGCGGCCTTGCGGACGTGATCTGGTCGCGCGAAATCGAAGGCAGCAGCTACGCCACGCCGGAGCGGCGCGCGGCGCTGGAGACGCGGATCAGCGAACTTACCAACGGCATCCGCGACGAGGTAGTGCGGCGCTATTATCGCCAGGATCTGGCCGAGCGGCTGCAACGGACCTTCGCGCCGGAAGGCGGGCGCGGTGGCTTCCGATGGCCGCGGCAATATCGCGGCGGCGCCGGCAATTCCGGCGGCGAATCAGGCCGCCGTTTTGCGCCCCGCGGCTCGTTCACGCCGGGCGCAGCCGGGCGATTCGAACCAAGATCCGGTCTTTTGGCGGCCGAGCGCAAGGTCCGGCCGGCAGCCAGACCATCAACCGCCGGCCCTATCAGGTGGCCAGTCCGCAGCTCGCGACCAGCCCGATCATGCGCGGCCAGCGCAGCGCGATCTCGCGCCGGGAGGCGCTGATCCTGCAATCCCTGGTCAATCATCCCTGGCTGCTGCACGACCATCTGGAAGAAGTGGCGGCGCTGGAACTGGCCCATCCGGAAGCCCACAAGCTGCGCGCCGGCATCATTGCCGCCTTCGCCAACGACCATCACCAGAGCCCGGATCCCGCCGAGCAAAGCGAAAAGATGCGCGCTGACCTGGCCGCGGGCGGATTTTTGCAGGCACTTCAAAGGGTTGATCGCGCGATCACGACCTCGGCGGTGTGGGGCGCGAAAGCCGGCGCGGCGCGGGACGACGTTCTTTCCACCTGGCACCAGCTCGTCTCCTTGCATCGCCAATGGCACTCCTTACTTAGGGAATTGAAGGATGCCGAGCTGGCACTGGGTGACGAGGCCAGCGAGGCCAACCTTGCGTGGCTGCGCGACGTCAAGGCGCGGCTGGAGGAAGTGGACGGCACCGAGGCCCTGATCGAGGGTTTTGGCGAATCCTCAGGCCGGTTCCAGCGCAGCGTCTGATTAAAAAATGATGCGGACGGCGGGCGCCAGGACCGCAAAATGACTCGCCAAATCCATGGTTTGGCTGCAAAAACAGGGTTAACCGAAGCTTAAGGAGCCTCGCGGGCTATAGAGTGTCGAAACCGGCGAGAGCGCAATTCGGAGGGGTGGCGACAGGTCTGCGCCGCCCTTTCCGCGTCATAAGTGACTTCAGGATGAAAGGCGGGCGCGGCGACGCATCCTGCATGAGCGCGTTTTAGGAGCAATGAATGGCCACCAAGGCAAAGACGCTGCAGGTTAAGGACAAGGAAAAAGACGACAAGGCCGCAGACGCCCCCGAGAAGGATTCGCCCGGACGCGCCGTCGCCGTTGCTCGACCTTTCCGATGCCGCCGTCAAGAAGATGATCAAGCAGGCCAAGAAGCGCGGCTTCGTGACCTTCGATCAGCTCAACGAAGTGCTGCCTTCCGACACCACCTCGCCCGAGCAGATCGAGGACATCATGTCGATGCTCTCCGACATGGGCATCAATGTCTCCGAGGCCGAAGACTCCGACAGCGAGGAAGACAGCAAGGAAGAAGCCGACGACGAGACCGACAACGAACTGGTCGAGGTCACGCAGAAGGCTGTCACCGAAGTCAAGAAATCCGAACCCGGCGAGCGCACCGACGATCCCGTCCGCATGTATCTGCGCGAGATGGGCACCGTCGAGCTATTGTCGCGCGAGGGCGAAATCGCGATCGCCAAGCGCATCGAGGCCGGCCGCGAGGCGATGATCGCCGGGCTGTGCGAAAGCCCGCTGACGTTCCAGGCCATCATCATCTGGCGCGATGAACTCAACGAGGGAAAGATCTTCCTTCGCGACATCATCGATCTCGAAGCCACCTACGCCGGCCCCGACGCCAAGAACAACATGAACCCGGCAATGCTCGCGGCCCCCTTGGGTCCCGATGGCCAGCCGCTCGCGTCCGCCAATGGCAGCGCCAACGGCGATGGCGGCGCGATGCCTGCCGCTGCCCAGGCCGCGCCGGCGCACCTGGTGCCCCGCCCATATCGCTCCACCGGCCGCCCCGCCGGCGCCGACCCCGTTCCGCGCCGCGCCTGCCGCAGCCGCCGGGGCGAAAGCACCTCCGAAGCTGTCGGCCGACGGCGACATGGACGACGACGAGTTCGAAAACCAGATGTCGCTCGCGGCCATCGAGGCCGAGCTGAAGCCGAAGGTGGTCGAGACCTTCGACAAGATCGCCGACAACTACAAGAAGCTGCGGCGTCTGCAGGAGCAGGACATTTCCAACCAGCTCCAGAACGAGACGCTGTCGCCGGCGCAGGAGCGCAAATACAAGAAGCTGAAGGACGATATCATCGTCGAGGTGAAGTCGCTGCGGCTCAACCAGGCCCGTATCGATTCACTGGTCGAGCAGCTCTACGACATCAACAAGAAGCTGGTCTCGTTCGAGGGCCGCCTGCTGCGCCTCGGCGACAGCCACGGCGTCGCGCGCGAGGATTTCCTGCGCAACTACCAGGGCTCGGAGCTCGATCCGCGCTGGCTCAACCGTGTCTCGAAACTCTCCGCCAAGGGCTGGAAGAATTTCGTGCATCACGAAAAGGACCGCATCAAGGAACTGCGCCACGAGATCCAGTCGCTGGCGGCGCTGACCGGGCTTGAGATCGGCGAATTCCGCAAGATCGTGCACGGCGTGCAGAAGGGCGAGCGCGAGGCGCGCCAGGCCAAGAAGGAAATGGTCGAGGCCAATCTTCGCCTGGTGATTTCGATCGCCAAGAAATACACCAACCGCGGCCTGCAATTCCTCGATCTGATCCAGGAAGGCAATATCGGCCTGATGAAGGCGGTCGACAAATTCGAATACCGCCGCGGCTACAAGTTCTCGACCTATGCGACCTGGTGGATCCGGCAGGCGATCACGCGCACGATCGCCGACCAGGCCCGCACCATCCGCATTCCCGTGCACATGATCGAGACCATCAACAAGATCGTGCGCACCTCGCGCCAGATGCTCAACGAGATCGGCCGCGAACCGACGCCGGAAGAACTCGCCGAAAAGCTCGGCATGCCGCTGGAGAAGGTCCGCAAGGTTCTCAAAATCGCGAAAGAGCCGCTGTCGCTGGAAACTCCTGTCGGCGACGAGGAAGACTCGCACCTCGGCGATTTCATCGAGGACAAGAACGCGATCCTGCCGATCGACGCCGCGATCCAGTCCAACCTGCGCGAAACCACCACGCGCGTGCTGGCCTCGCTGACGCCGCGCGAAGAACGCGTGCTCCGCATGCGCTTCGGCATCGGCATGAACACCGACCACACCCTGGAAGAAGTCGGCCAGCAGTTCTCGGTGACCAGAGAGCGCATCCGGCAGATCGAAGCCAAGGCGCTGAGGAAGCTGAAGCATCCGTCGCAGGAGCAGGAAGCTGCGGAGCTTCCTGGATAACTAATAGTGTTAGCGCTCGGGGGAGCGGCGCTTGCGTCACCGAAACAGACGACTGCTGAACGTCATTTTTCTTTGTTTCCTTACTACGCGGGCTTTTCGGAGGCCTTCGTACGCGATTCTGGATGCACTACAGGTAACGGCTGATCAGGTCGTACTTGATCCGTGGAACGGCTCTGGAACCACCACTACGGTCGCAAGCCAGGCAGGATTAAACTATATTGGGATCGACATAAATCCTGCCATGGCTGTGGTTGCCAAGGCTCGGCTCTCGACAGAACAAAATATAAACGAGGCTCGACAGTTGTTGGGGGAGAGTGGTCGCAAGCTCTCCCAGAAATTTCTCCTTCGGGCTTGTTGTTCGCCGCACCGCTCCGCGACGCGCTCTTCTCTTCTGCTCGCAATATTTCGTTTAACTAGGAGAAAATTACGCGATCGAAATCGCGTGGCAACCAATCCTACTTGGTGGCAATTAAGTTTGACGGAAGTGATGCAGGCGATCGCTTCAATAACCAAACTCAGGTGGATGCTGAATTATCCGAACTCGGAGCAAAAATTTCGATAGGTAAGGGCGGTACAAACAAAGTATCTTTGATCAGAAGTGACCTGCTAGCATCGAATTTGGCGCACGCAGCCGCTGATATAATTATTACTCTCGCCCTGTCTCGCGCGGATCGACTACGTGAAGGCTACTCTGCCCGAACTACTTGTTCTCTCGCTGCTTGAGGATTTTTCGCTCGATGAATTGCGTCGGGCAATGATTGGATCGCCTGTGATAGGTCGGGGGCCGGATTGTATGCCTCGTGAAATTGGAAGTTATGCAAAGTCGTTACTCTCTCGGATCGCTTCGCATGGGTCGAAGGCGTCAGGCACCTATTACCTGGCATTCTTCAGCGCCTACATATCCAAAATGTTTAGCGCATTTGAGAAGTTGGGTTCGATTGCGCGGCCGGGTGCCCGGATGGTCCTTGTGGTGCAAGGCTCCCACTATAAGGAACTATTTGTCGATCTTCCTCGGCTATCGGTCGATTTCGCGAGGTCGGCCGGCTTTGATCTTGTAAGTCGTGCTGACTTCAACTTTAAGCAGAGTTTTGCACAACTTAATCCTAGGGCTAACGGTTTAGGACTGGATACAGCCCAGGAGACTGCATTACTTTTCAGGCTGCCACTTTGATTGGATCGGACCATGCTCGCAAATTCTTCGCCGATGTCAGTGGGAGATTTTTGCAACGATCTTAGGGCCAACAAAATTACCATCAACGAGGATTATCAGCGCAACTCCGGTCTGTGGTCGTCGGTGGCCAAATCGTATTTTATTGAATCTATCCTTCTAGAATTTCCTATTCCCAAACTATTCGTTTATGCGAAGATTGATCTAAAGACTAAGGGTACAATCAAAGAGATAGTCGACGGTCAGCAGCGAAGTGGTGCACTTCGTGATTTCTTCAATAATAAACTTCGCTTATCGTTAAAAATTGATACCGAAAGATTTCGCGGCAAGCGATATTCCGATTTACAGGACGATGATAAATCTAAATTTTTAGGCTACTCGCTTCCGATAGATCAATTCTCTGGGGTGGAAAAGTCTGAAGTTCGCGAAGCGTTCACCCGAATGAACGCGAACAATGTGCCGCTGAACGAGGAAGAGCAGCGCAACGCAAGATTTCAAGGTCCATTTAAATGGTTTGTGAATAGTTTGTGTAAGGAGAAGCGAGAACGATTTCTAAAGATTGGATTGTTTTCGAAGCGAGACCTGATCCGGATGGCTGACTTCAAGCTAGTCGCGGATTTGGCCTATCTTGTCGAAAATGGCATCCACACTACGAAGCGTCCTCAACTAGACGCAATATATAAAAAATATAACAACACTTTTGAACGCAAATCAGTTTTCCGTGAAAGGCTGGGTTCGAGCATCGACGAATATTTTGCGCTGGATGCGTATCATCAACCGGTTCTTACCAAGGCGTACATGGCTTACTCCATCGTTTCAGTACTGCTTGATCGCAAATATAAAATAGGATTACTCGATCAAGCTAAGAAGATGATGCCCGAGTTGGCAGCTAAGCTAGACGCATCGCCGGTCTCGCGCGACGACTTGATAGTGGCGCTCGGTGATCCCGAGGGATCACCTCAACTGCACGACTTTGTACAAACTACTACAAAGACAAACGTGGACACCACAAGAGCTGTACGAATGCTATATTTTGATTCTTCATTGAGAAACTCCGACGCCTAGACAGATATGCGCGCTGCTCAGCGATTTGACGCGATCCAACGTGTGGTGATGCGGCGGATAGCTTTTTTCCGTGGTTGCCAGACCAAGCTATTGGCAGGGAATGATCGTAGCGCCAATGCTTGGGGTGCGCACGTTATAATCGAGTTGGACAATCTCATTATTTCTACGTTTAGAGAGTTCTTGGTATCGTCGAACTTCGGCGCAAGAGGCCTGTCGGGTCGTTGGGCCTCGACGACGGTGGCACCATTTCCGAGCGACGCTCATTTGAGTGCACAAGCCTTATCTATTGTAAACGTTGTGAAGTATCAGAAATAGGGTTCGCCCTGCGATTGTTGACCGACGCGATGAGCATAAGTTCAGAAATCCAAGGGAGGTGCGTGCAGTGCTGGCCTCAACTTGGAGGAAATAATTTGCCTGAACTCAACTCCGCCTTAGCGCTAAATACAACCTTGTTCACGGACATTGCGGTGCTTCGGAATTTCTATGCACATCGAAATCGCGATACTTGGCGTAAGGCCAGCAATTACTTTACAAACCAGCGCGCGTTTCCTCCAATTAACAGGGCCGCAGACCTGCTGACTTATCAGCAACCCACTTCAGGCGTACGTGTGCTCGAAAAATAGTTAGCAGATGCCGAGCTATTTTTTGATTTCGCATTGCAGTGAGATCTTGCGGATCTAAAGCGTCCTAGTACGCGCTAGCGGACGTTCTTCGCTGCTTTAAATCGAAATACTTATCGTTGCGATTGTTCGAGCGAAGTCTCGGCGTGCGATTAAAAGGAACAGAAAATGCTGAACTTGCGTGCCGCCA
>CAWETC010000042.1:0-48257 GCA_963811915.1 uncultured Alphaproteobacteria bacterium | reverse complement strand
ACAGGGTGGGTTATGTCGTGCGGGGGCAATTTGTGCGGTTACGCTGCGTTCCTGCCGGAAGAAGGTAGCCCCCTTTCCTTGCTTGTTTACAGCGGTCCCTTTTGATTTTAAGAGGTGGCCCCTCTTGCAACCAGAGAGCCCGAGGCCGTCTTTATCTAGACAGGCGGCCAAGTTTTGCTCCCGCCTGATAACGGGCGCGGCAAGCAATGTGCGAAAAGTGCGTCGAACTAGACGGCAAGATCGCGCATTACCAGCGAATGGCATCCAGAATGACAGATCAGGCCATGCTTGATGGGATCAAGAAATTGATAGAGCAGATGAAAGCCCTGAAGGCCGCGCTTCACGCGGGGCAAACGGGGTAAGGCCGCCTCTAGTTCTATTCGTTAAGGCCATTACGCGTTGAACGCGCAACTTCACGTAGCTGCGCGGCGGCTGCGCCGCATCCCTTGCGCCTCGAAATTATGGATCATGAATTTGGAAACCTTCGCGAGGAGGAGCGTTCTTACAAAGAGCGACGTCGGGAGGACTTCCATGCGAACCACAATCGTTGCGATGCTTATCGCGAGCGGAACCATGATCACCGTGCCGGCGCTTGCGCAGTAGCAGACGGCACCCAACCCGCACGAGGAAGAGGCGGACAAGGGCGCCAAGACCCGCCAGTCCGGTGAGTTAGGCTATGTCGGAGAGCAGGAAAAGCCGGGGCGTCCGCCCACGCTCCTGGCACTGCCGCGCCGACGACCTCAACCACCGGCACCTCGACGGGAACAGCAGGCAGCGGTGAAAGGCCGCGCTGAGCCTTCTGGGGCATCCTGCTTCCGGCTCCTGCTTGTAGTGTGGCGGAGATGCTGGCGACCTCGGCAGGCAATTGGTTCTGCCGCTATCGGGCATCTCCGAGGAGCAAGAAAATGACCTCACACATTCCCGAGGAACTTTCCACTAGGTCGACCGACGGGGTTCCCTTTGTGACCACTGCATGCTGATGCGGCCCCAGATCCTGATGAAGACGAAGAAGACGAGGATGAGGATGAGGAGGAAGAGGACGCCGACGATGATGCCGACCGGTGGCAACGTTGCTGCTGACCATTGCGCGGATCGCCTCGAACCTCTCCCAGCTCACGTACCCTTCGTGGGTGTTGGGCTTCAGCGCCAACCATTCGTTCCGCGTCTTGCGGCGGATCTTCCCGCTCACGCCCTCGGCGGTGTATCCCGCCGCCACGGCCGTCTTACCATAGGCATAGGCGCCGCCGTAGACCGGGTTCTCGATGATCCGGTGGATGGCGGAGTAACTCGGTCGCCGCCAGGCCGTGTCGCCGTTGGACTGCTTCACCGGCAGATCGAGGTTGTACTCGTGGAGCCAGCAGAGCGCCTGTCGGGCTGCCCAGTTCCTCGACCTTGTCGAACACCAGCTTGATCGCTTCCTGGACGCGCCGATCCGGATCTTTCTCGTAGCGGTCACCGGCCTTCACGAAGCCGACGGGCGCCGCTACAATCAACTCGCCCCGGCGCGCCTTCTCGTAGCGGGCCGAGAGCGAGCGCTGGCGCAACAGATCCAGCTCGTACTCGTTGAGGCTGCCCTTGAGCCCGAGCAGCAGGCGGTCGTTGCCGTGCCTTGGCGCATAGATGGTCTCCTGATCGACCAGAACGGTGTCGACCACGCGGCACATCTCGATGAGTTGCTGCCAATCCCGGCTGTTGCGAGCGAAGCGCGAGACCTCGCGGGCGCAAACCGCACCAACCTTACCGAGGCAAACCTCCGCTACCATCCGCTCAAAGCCAGCGCGTTGTACCCCGCCGGCGGCTGAACGACCGAGATCATCATCGATCACTTCGATCTCTGACCAACCGAGCGCCGTCAGCCGGTCCCGCATGGCGTATTGCAACGCGCTGCTCTCGCGATTGTGCAACACTTGATGGGCTGAGGATTGACGCACGTAAAGAATTGCCTTGCGCTCCAGATGATGAGGCCTGACCTTGTCAGAGATCATGACCGACCTCCTTCGCGCGCGGCGTCGCTGTCGTCGCAGCATGGTCGAGGATCAACTGCGTCATCAGGCTCGTGAGCGCTGCCCGCGCTTCCGCCGGCAGCTCCGGCCATGCGGGCGCGCCGATGGCGTCGTTCGACAGGCCGCTCCCGAACAGATCTATCTGCTGCTGCGGCCGCGATTGTCGATTGTGTCGGTATCCTTTCCCTGGGTTTGTCGTCTCGCGTGACATGGGTCTCTCCCCGATTCTGGTCGTGAGAGGCTCTGGATGCGCCAGAAAGCAGGGCAGCTGATGGCGTTCGATCCTTCAACGCCAGATCGAGAAGCGCAGAGAGCGCCGCAAGTGCCTCGATGCTGACATACGGCTGAGCTGCCAAAAGCCCGGCGTCAGGGCATGCCGTCCGGTCGAACATCCAGGCCGGAACTTCAAGCCACCGATCTGCTTGCGACCCATCCAGCGTGCAGCGGAAGACGACAAAACCACCCTTGTCGACGGCCCCATGAATGCAAACTCGGCGACCAAACCAAGGATGATGCCGATAAAGAACCTCGCGAAGAACGGTCCTGTGGGCGTTCTCAAACCTCGTTGTACAATCCGAAACGCCGGCACTCGACGATCGGATATTTGAGCCCTATGGAGTTCGAGCAGCAGGCTGGATTAGCTTAAGCGGGCGTCAACGGAACCGGGTGCAGCTCAAATATTATTCGAGGTCGATGACTCGAAATAAATTCCTCTCGCGCGAGTTTGATCGATTGCTGTGTGGTCTCGAATTGGCGATCAGACCGCGAGTTTGGCTTCTGTCCGTTGTTTCTTGCTTTCGTTCCACAGATTGTCGGTGGATTTCTTTAGGGTGAACGTGAAGTAGCCGATAGCGGCGGTCGCGATTGCGGTTATCAACGCGCTGTAGTGGTCAAGGAATTGCGAGAATCGCAAGGCCGGGACAAAGATGACGTTTCCAGATCGACTTCCCACCCACGATAAGCACGATCAAAAACAGGTAACACACGGCAGCGAGGGTTCTTGATGCCGTTGGTTTTAGCATTGCTCGATGGCCGTTCCGAAAATGTCACCGTTCGTCGCGGCACTATATCGAGAATTCGGATCGCGCAACATGGGGTTGAGCGGCATTCGCCCTCCTCGGGCGATGCCTTTTGGCGTGTAACACGTCCTTAACACAGCTTGCGCGCACCCGGCTTGCGGTTGAATGGAAACTATGAGGGGTCGGGCGGTACTACTTCTTTTGGGGATCACGGCGTTGGTGGCCTATTCGGCGGGCCGCCAGAACGCGCCGGTAACCTACCGGCCCGTCGCCGTCACAAATGTGCCGCCCGTCTCGGCCAGGCCGGTGGCCTTCGTGCCGGCCGTTCAACCACCGCCCGCCGTCACGACGCCGTCTTCGGTCACAGCCGTCTCGCCAGACACAACCCCGAAGCCGGAAAGCAAGCGCAAGGTTGAGGCTGTACTGACGGCGGCCGCAATCGCGGCCATCATCGTGCAGGCCAGTCGGGACCAGTATCATGCTGGGGGACGGCCATGCGCATGCCCTGATGACACCATGCGAAACGGCAGCTCTTGCGGCGGTCGTAGTGCATACTCTCGACCGGGCGGCGCGGCGCCGCTTTGTTATCCGGGCGACGTGACAGCAGCGATGATCGAGTTGTTTCGGCAGAAGCAGGCTTCGCGATGAGAACTGGGGACTGAACCAATGCAGGGTGACTGGCGCGCGGCTTACGTGAGAGGCGTAGGACTTATCGACATCACGGTAGGCAACGCGGCGCGCCTCGGCGCATCGCAACGTTCCACCATGCGACGCTGCGCGTCGCACCACATCGCTACGCAACGCGCGAGCCGCTGGGGACATCCCGGCGGCTCTCGCGCGTTTAGTGCGGACGGTCCGCATGGCATCGTGGCAAAGAGCCTCCGAGACATGAAGGGGAACTATGCCGATAACAAAATGCAGCTCGTGATGACGGATCAACAATTCAAGCAAAGCGCGCTCGAGCTAGGGACGGCGATGGCGTTTGAGGGCGACGCCGTACCGAGGGCTGCCGACGAGATTGAATTCGCTCTGCGCAAGGATGACGATAATGCCGAAGGCGCAAGTTCCAGACGCGATCATCCGATACGCATGCAATGACCTCGTATGACTGCCCCTGGCACTTTTCGTGCGGCGATGTCCGACTTGAGTCTGAAATGCGCTCCATAGCGGACATCGGCGGGAGCTGCAAGGCGGCCCTACCGTAACGCACGAGCGCCGTTTGAGCCTTATTTCGAAGCCCTGGCTATCTTGTGCTTCAAGTGGCCGGTTTCATGATCGCGGCGGAGCTGGCTCAACGACGTTTCGTTCAATTGAAGAAGAACCTCGCTCAGCGTCTTGGTTTCAGGATGCCCGGCGGCGAAACTCTGTCCGTAAATCTTACGCAACGTGCCGATGAGGGTGTTCCCGTGCTTATGGCTGATTTCGCCGTCGTGGTTGCGGTGGCTGTCGAGACCTGCTTTGCTCATGGTGCTCTCCGTCACTTCTGTAGTTAGAGAGCATCCTCTTGCTTGGACCAAATGGCAATCTTGCGCCGCAACCTGGACATCAAAGCGGGCTCCTCGAACAAATCCTATAAGCCTTGGCCGCCTCCGCGTAGGCAGGTGTCGGTATGGGCTCTCCCCTATCCATCACCACTCCCCTTTTTTCTCAACCCCCGTATCGCTCATGATATAGGGTGCTAAGATTATTGTTATCTTTAGCTACATTGATGTGAGCATACGCCGGATCGTCGAAGCAGCGGGGAATGCAGACAGTCTTGGTGATCCTTGGAAAGGAAGGATGCGGAAGTTAAATATCTCGGAAGCCGATGCGGCCGTCCTCTCTCTTGATCGGTCTGATCCCAACAGGAGGGCGCTGAATCAAATCAGCGAACGGCGCGGGCGTCGCAATTTGATCGCGCACTTCGCCGTCCGTCGATTTCCCAGTGACGATGCGTTCCTATTCTTCACCAAAAGCGAACGCGATTTCAAACGGATGTTTGGACGTGATCCTGAGCCGGGCATCCTCATGACCGCGATTGTGAAGTCTTCGCAGTTGAATGACGGGTTTCGGCACATCCATAAACTGCAAGAGTGGGTGACGAAAGCCGCGCCAGAAGCGGAGATGCTGTTTCTAAAATTAAAGGTCAATGAGCGATAAGTGCTTCGCGCCTCTCGCGGTCGGACGCCAACGCCACCCTGCCGTTGCCTGCGCACTCATGACACCTTGGCGCAGTAATTCTTCGGCCGGGGTGACGACGCCATCATGCCAATTTCACAGGCACCCGTTCAATCTTCGCCATATCGTTGTGCGAGACTGAACCTGCTCCTCCATTGTCCCAGCAAATGGTCACTTCGCTCCAAGACGTTCCGATAATCTTGCCAAGATCGGTTGTCGTGGCACCCCAGCAAACGCGGTCGCCGATTTTCAGGAGTTTGGATTGTTCGCCGGTCATTTCTTTGTCCCCAATAATTCAACTCGCTTCATGTCGTTGTGGCCCGAATAACTTTGATGGCCGTCATCCCATTTTATGACGACGTAAGTCGTATAAACAGCCGTGATCGTGCCGCAATCCGTCCGATCGCCGTCAAAACAAACGCGACTGCCAACCTTTAGCTGTTGGGATTGGGCGGGGGTCATTTCCAGCCGTCCTGCCAAGGCAAAATGATCGTCACAGCGACCCTTTCGCCGTGTCTTTGGAAATCTACACCCGCATCGTGAAATGCCGTTCGAATTGCTGCTACGCTTTTTGAAGTAGCCGACTCTTCAATGCGCTCGAAATCACGAACAGTTTCGAACGACAAGCCGGATGCGACGCTCAACTCGCGCTGAACTCCAGCCTAAAAAAGCTCTGGCGGCGGTAACCTGTTCGACGGTGAATGTTGGCATTCTTGCATTGTAGCCGATACCTGCAGGCAACGGTGTTTAATCTTCAACCCGCAACCGCACGCCAACGCCCTTGCCACCCTTGGCCGGCATGAATTCCACGCCAGCTTTCTTCGAGGGCACGCCGGATGCCATCCGGCCAACTTGTCAGGCACCCGTTCAACCTTCGTCATATCGTTGTGCGCTGTTGAAATCGTGTGACCGTCGTCCCATTCGCTAGTAACACTGCTCCAAGCCGTTCTGACAACTGTGCCAAGATCGGTTGTCGCATCTCGTAACGCTCACGGTTATTTGTAAGCGCCCTTTACGATGTCGAGCACCGCACAGATGGTTTTTACTTCCGCGCTATTTATAGAGTGACGAGGATTGAAGCGGCCCATCGAAATATCGGCGCTGTTGCCGAAGCAATCGCAGACGAACTCGAAGAGCATATGCAACTATTCTATCTGCTCAGATGCAAAGAAGCCCCGCCATTGTGCGGGGTTTTTCTTTATCTGGTTGGCACTTCCGCTGAGAGGCTCGCAGCATCAATGCTCAGATACACGAGCGAATGTAGCACGATCGCCATAGCAAGCGCGCAGGCGATGAGTATCAACAACTTTCCATTGAGAGCGTACATTTTGTAGATCCCCGTTCTAGCCGGGCTAGTACCCAAACGAGGCAATTCCAAGATATGCACACCCCGCAATTTTGCGGGGTTTTTAGGCAGTACAATTAGATAATGTGGGGCAGCGATCTCGGGCATCTGGATGTCGCACTGGTCGAGGTCACAGCCATCCTGCCGGACGGCAGTCTGGTGCCCTCGGCCTCCATTGGCAACAACAAGACCTGGCTGGATCAGGCCGACCGCATCATTCTCGAGGTCAATTCGGGGATGAATGCGTCCCTGCAGGGCATGCACGACATCTACTACGGCACCAGGCTGCCGCCGCACCGGAAGCCTATACCCATCATCGCATCCGGCGACAGGATCGGCGAGACCACGTTTCGCTGCGACCCGGAGAAGGTGATCGCCGTGGTCGAGACCAATGCTCCGGACCGCAACACGACCTTCGCCGCGCCTGATGCGACATCGAAAGCGATCGCCGGCCATATTCTCGAATTTCTGGGCCACGAAGTTCGCCACGGCAAGCTGCCGCCGGAATTGCTCCCGATCCAGTCCGGGGTCGGCAACGTGGCCAATGCTGTGATGGCGGGCCTCGAAGACGGTCCATTCGCTCGGCTGACCGCCTACACCGAGGTGTTGCAGGACGGCATGCTGAACCTGATTCGCTCCGACCGGATGGTGCTCGCCTCCGCCACCGCGCTGTCGCTCAGTGCAGACGCGACAAAGCAGTTCAACCGCGAAATCGACAGCCTCAAGAACAAGATCGTGTTGCGCACGCAGGAAATCTCCAACCATCCGGAGGTAATCCGGCGGCTCGGCGTGATCGCCATGAATGGGCTAATCGAAGCCGACATCTACGGCAACATCAACTCGACCCATATTCGCGGCACCACCATCATGAACGGCATCGGCGGCTCCGGCGATTTCGCCCGCAACGCCTATCTCTCGATCTTCATGACGCCCTCGACCGCAAAGGGCGGATCGATTTCAGCCATCGTGCCGATGGTAACCCATGTCGATCACACCGAGCACGACGTGCAGATCATCGTGACGGAGCACGGCCTCGCCGACCTGCGCGGCCTGTCACCGAAACAGCGCGCCGCAATCATCATCGACAACGCGGCGCATCCATCATTCCGGCCCGCGCTCAAGGATTATTTCGACCGCGCGTGCAAATTCTCGCCCGGAAAACACACGCCGCATCTGCTGGACGAAGCGTTCCGCTTGATCAAATCGAGCTGAGGCGGGATGAAACCCAGTGAAGTTTGGTCAAGGTACCAAGATGCGCTGCATTTCGGTCGCACGGACATTTATCCGAGGTATCACTCGGGCTGGGGCGGCCCGTATGGCGACACAATTACCCCGGCACGATCGATGACAATATGGATCCCCCGTATTGGGGACGTTGGTGAACTCACCATCCGGTTAAAGCGGGCCTAGCCAAATAGATTGCAGGTAACTGCTTCGTCATTGCAGTCTCCCCGTCCTTGCGATTGATCCGCCGTCGCTCGATTGCTTTTGCGAGGCGTCGGCCGCGCGCTGGATGCGATCAGTAAGGCCGATGTTGCGAGTGTCGCGATGGGTGATAGCCGCTGGCCTAAAATTAATTGTCGTTCCAGTTGACTCCACTTGGATGCGGCGTAGCCTCGGTAACGGGCCGCGAACTAGGGCTTCCCACACCAGCAGAGCCAGAGCCGGCGCTGGTAACAGCGCCGTTTCTGTTTTGCACCATCCCGACCTTCAGCGCGCTGGCGCAAGCTGCGGTCGCCAGATCGTCACCCTTGAGGACGCCGGCAACTACATCACCAAGCTACCGAAGGCCGAGCACGAAGCGCCGGAGTGGAAAGAGAAAATTGAAGGGACGAGTAGGTCATCCCTTTTTTAAGGGCATCCGGGAGGATTTACAATGATCAAGGACGCATTCGATCGTTGGTGGGAATGGGTTGAAAAGCCACCCGATAGTACATTGACAGTACCCGCCCACTTCCGTGATGCGGTGATGCAGCTACCGCCAGAGCAACGGCGCGACCGCAGGGCAGTGAACGAGGCCATCCGACTGGCAGACCCGGATGCGCAACGGTGACGCAGGGCCTGGCTTGGGGTGAGACGGCCGGGCTCGGCATTGTGGGCGTGGCGGAACGAATGCGTCCGGCGCAACTTGGTTCGGGCGACCGGATGCTCCGTCCCCCCACGGGATATCCGATGGATACAACGGCCCCAGCCCGCCCCCGGTTGGGGCCGTTTCTCTGGCCGCTGTTGAGTCCGGGATTTGCGGGCTGTGAAGGGGCCACCGATCGGCGCCAGCGTATGGGCGAGCTCCGGCGCGGCGATAGAACATTGCGCAAGATCAATATGGTCAGTGGGGAGAGGTCTAGCCTTCACAGGAGCATCGACCGAGCGATCCTGAAGGTGGACCGTTGAGGTTTTTGTCAGGGGCCCGGGAGTTGTTGTCTTGGGCCCCTCCTCGAGTCCGAGGACCTTTATACGACCGCGCGCGTTGAGGTCTTGAGACCGGGGGCGAGAACCCGGAGTTTGGTTATGAGCATTGTCCCTCTGGACCTTCAAAGAAGGTTCGAACAGCGATGGACCGCCAGATTTTCCCGACCGAAGCCATCTGACGCACTACGAAAGTATCAGGCTGAAAGACAGAGCGAACCGGTCGCCGCGCGCGGCAAAGACAAAAGAAAAGCCCGCCTGGTTGAGCCGGCGGGCGTGAGACCGGTCCCAGCGGTGTGAGGGCGGACCCGAGCCCGCGCCCCTTGTCGTTACCGCCTTAACCGCCTCGCGTGGGCGGCCAACCGCTGCCGGTTGCGCTTTCTGACCGATCGGCGCCGGCTCACCAAGGGGGCGCCTGAGTTTCGCGAGGACCGTGTCGATCTACCGAAGGCGAAGAAATGACAAAGCAGTCGGACATCTATCGACAAAACGCAGAGAACTGCACGCAGATGGCAGAGGCTGCGGAGGGCAAACCGGCATACAACCGGTTTAAGAGAATGGAAGCCGCATGGCTCGCTTTAGCCGAAGAACAGGATTGGCTGGACGGCGAGCAATCACCCGGTTCAAATGATGGACTGAAGGCGAAGGGGAAATGATGCGAAACCGCAGCTTGCTTTTGGGTGTCGGCATCGGTCTTTTCGGCGCCTTAGCCGTCCTGACAGCGCGCTATGTTGCTGCGGTGCTGGCGGGCTGAAGGCGAAGGGGGAAATAGTTCGAGCGCGCGATTTGTATCGCTATCCCCGGCCAGCAAGCGCAGCCTTTGCTGAGGGGCCTCGAGGGGAGGTCGGCCGTGAACGGCAATATATTCAACAGCAAGGGCGTCCATGTCGGCGTGGTCGTGGACGACGCGGTCTTCGGCCTTAAAGGTCAAAAGCTTTACGATCTTAAGGGTTCGAACATTTACAAGTTGAATGGCGACCTAGTTGGTCATTTGCTGGATACGCGCGGCGAGAACAAGCGTTTGGACAAAGCGACCGACAAGCTGTTCCCCGCCTCCTGATTTGCATTAAAAATCCATCCCCTTCGGGGCGCTTTCGCGCGACCGCGAGATAATCTTCAGCCGAAGATGTTAGGTTACTGCGATGAACTTGGAGGAAATATAATGTCAGACACCACCGACAACCGCCTTATAGCAGCGCACTTGGCCGCAGCTCTCATTTCGAAATACGATCAGATGTCCGCACCACCGCAGACTGCCGTGGTCGTTTATTTCGAGGTGCTGAAAGCCCTTGAGGAAGAACAGGCGACGCGCAACAGCGCAGGAACGGATTCCCTTCTAGGCGTTCCGAAAGAAGACCTCACTGCTGCCGTTGCTGCTTCAAAGCCCGTTGACGAGCCAAGAGACGGATACAGCAGCGATTGGGAGGACGAAGATCGTGCGCTCTAGCATCCGCATGACGAAATGACGCTGGGCCCTGTTAATCGGTATCATCGTAATTTGCGGGTTTATCGGTGGCGCATGGATCTACTCGCGCAAGTGCCACGGCGTAGACGCATGCGCCGCTCAATCGGCGGAAAGCCATGAGCGGGACGCGCCGAGCGAACCGAGGTGAGAATTTAAATCCCTCACCGGCAGCTTTAGCGCGCTCGTCCTTGCCTTCGACCTCCGGTTGCGCTTCGATGGCGACGGGGCCGGTGGATAATGCTGAGTTTCACGCTCAGGGAGCCGGTGAACATGCCGCGCATCTGGAAAGTACTCGCGGCAATCACTTTGCTGACGCAGCCGGCTTGGGGCGCCGGCTTCATGGATCCTGCTGTGTTTGAGCGCGAAATTGCCAATGGCAACGCCCTTATGGACCAATGGATCGTATGCACTCGGGTGGCCACGGCCAAGCTGGCCGGTTCTTCCCAAGAAGGCGCGGAAGTGGTGGCTGTTGCCGTATTCGGTGGCTGCTCTGGCTTCCAGGAGCGGTTTTATCAGCATTTGCTCCGAATAAAGATGACCGTTAGCCAGTCCGATGACCTAACTGCAAAAATCCGGGCCAAGATGCGCGAGCAAATCGTCGCCCAAGTCCTGACCCTAAGGGCAAAATCTCCGCTCTGGTAGCGACCAGCCCGCCGGCCGACTTTTCCACATCCGCGACCGGCGGAAGATCGGGTTGCGGCGCGATAACGGCGCGCGGAAGCTGAAGCGGGATGAATTGCCCGATACCACCATGGCTCTAGGGACGCAGCTGGTGCGTTTCGGAGCCGGGAGACCGGTCACCGAGGAAAACGAATCCTGAGGGCTGGCAGGCGGCGTATGACCCGCATTAAATTTTCCAAAGTCCTACAATATTCCCGAACCGGCTACCGACTTTCCGGACAGGGGAGATTTCGCGCGCAAATAGCTGCTCTGAAAGGCCCGGATTTAGGGCGGCCCGCACCGAGGGCCGAAGGCAAAGGGGGCACAAATCGAACGTGTGTTTAACGACATGAAATATCGCGGCATCGAGTATAGCGTCGTTCAAGGCATTGGACGGCACGTGTGGAAATGGTCGGTCTCGCTCGACACAGGCGTTTCCGTAGGGGGGGAACTGCCACCAAACCCGAGGCCGTGGCAGAAGCCGAGCGGGCGATTGACCGGGCGCTGGCGCCGAAAAAACTGAACTCGCGCCACCCGGAGACCACGATTGACAAGCGGCTGTGAGCGCGTGTTTAGCCCCGATCGCAAAGACCATCATTGGGGAAAGCGGAAGCTGAAGAGAGACGAAGGCTGAGACCGGCCTCTGGGTAGGAACCGCCGCGTTGTCCGCTTCATTCTTGCACTTGCACTGACGATAGTCGGGGCGCTCGGGGCGATCTATGTGCTGTTCTTTGCCGCTGGGGGTTCACGCCTATGTCGGCACGACCAACGCGGCGTTCCTGGGTGCCGGTGGCAGCGTCGCCGAATACACGGCCGGGCGGGACCACGCCTTCGCCATGCGCTGGTTCAAATTCGACCGCTCGCAGACGCGGATCGAACTGTTGCCTGACGGCGCCGAATAAGCCACGAAGGAAGTGCGGCGATCATCGGTGTGCAGATCGCAAACGGTCAGGTGACCGGCTGGCGGTTTGGGCAAGCCTGTCTCGATCTCGACGATCCTTTCCCAAAGCGCCGGCGTGAGAGGCACTTTCGAAGATCCTCGACCAGCATTTTCGCCCTTACAGGCTGTTGTATTTGCTGGATTACTTTTGCCGTTTTGTGTCGTTCGGCTACTGGGGTAGCGACCTGACACGAAATTGCGTGTACGCCGCGCTGCGCTCCGACATTTGTTGCTGCAATATCGTCGCTTCCGGCCCAGGCGACGGGCGCGCGGAAGCGGCCTCCCACACACGGCGCAAGGCGTTGGCTTCGGGGTGACAGAGATCGTAAGCGAATGGGTCATCACCCACGATTAATCGTACCGACAGTACGCATGCAATAAGTTGTGCTGAATCAGCGCATCGCGCGCGTCCGGTGCAGAACGAAAATCCAAAATCGGCTTCGAATTTTTTCGGGCAGCCAAATGGGAATCCAAAACTGCGAACAGGGGGGTTACCCCAGGGGACCGAGCCTGTGTTTCGTTTTAAGTGCGAGCCAGGATGTTCTGCACTGTCGATGGATGCCATCGGCCGCCGCGAGCTGTTCCGATGCCGCGCGCGTTCAATGCAGCCGCGATGTCCCGTTGCTTCACCACGCCAGCCTTTCGAATAGCTTCGATGATCGGCATCACGTTTGCCGCGTGCTGATCTGCTGCGGCCCTGCGCACCGTTGCGGAAGCGATACGAGCCTCATCGATCTTAGGGCCACCCAAAACGACGCCACGGGCTTTCGCAGCCTGTAGAGCCGCCTTCGTGCGGGCGGATATCAGCTTGGCCTCTTTCTCCGCGAGCGCCGCGTAAAGGTGCAAGAGGAACGGGTCAACATCCGACCCTAGCTCGGTGACGATGAACGGCACCCGGTGCGCCATCAGCCCGCTGATGAAATGTACGTCACGGCTCAGTCGATCCAAACGAGCGACAACGATGCTGCATTTCCGCTTGCGCGCCTCGCCTATCGCTTCCGCGAGCACCGGCCGCCTATCGAGCGCGTCCGCCCCCTTGCCGGTCTCGATTTCGACGGCCTGCCGAACGATGGCGTAACCCTCGGCTTCCGCAAAGCGTGCGATGGCTCCCTGCTGCGCTTCAAGCCCGAGCCCGCTCTTGCCCTGCCGAGACGTACTGACTCGGCAATACCCAATTAATTCCTGTCCGATCATCGTCCAAACCCCCGTCGTGCGATTCAGACCAGCGTGTGTATGTCGGACTACTAAATGGTCGCAAGCGTTTTACGATCGCAGATGCGTGAGACCTGACGGCCAGGACCGAGCGCACGACAGACGAGCCCCGCCCTACCCGCCACGCATGCCTCACAGGCACGCTGCCGGCGCGGAAAGCTTGCAAGCCATCAGCGAACACCAGCGCGGCGCCTTGCCGAGCACCGACTCGACGGCGTTGCGCCATTCCTCCAGCCCTTCGCGCACGTCGATCAGGTCGCACAGCGGGGCCGAAGCGCGGTCGGGAAGGTATTAAAGCCGGAATTGCGCAGCCAATATTCCACGGAGATTAGGCCGGGGAACTGACACACAAACGATGTGCGGGCCGCCATGAGATTCGGCCTGCGTTATTTGGATACGGATTGACAGCCGGCTGCCGCGGGTGGGCGGCTTATGCGTAGGTGTGCGCGAATGCCGACGCGATATGGCTGAAATAATCCCCCCGCCATTGCGCCGCGTTTCCGTGCCACGAGGCCAGCGCAACGACGCGCCTAAAATACAGGCCGGCGTCGTGCTCATCAGCGAAGCCGATCGCCCCGTGAAACTGAACCGCTTCCTTTACGATCTGCAGCGCGCAGTCTGCCGATCTGGCGCGGACCGCGGCGCATGCCGCCGCGCGGTTCGGGCCGTCGACGCAAGCCGACGTCTCGACCAGGAACGATTGCGAGGAGACCAAGGCGACGTGAAGCGACGCAGCGCGATGCTGCAAGGCCTGGAATGAACCGATCAGAACGCCGAATTGCTGCCGGGTCTTGAGATAAGCGAGGCTAATATCGAGCGCGCGCCGGGCGCAGCCCAGCAGCATCGCTGCCGAGCCGATCCCGATGATGTCGCGCGCATCCGCTATCGCCTGCAAGGCCGCTGGGCCGGACGCAACGAGATCTCGAACTTCGAACCCGCGCGACGTAACCATGCCGACGGAGCCGCCGTCGATGGCCGCCCGGAACGTCGCCTGCTCCTCCCTATCCCTGTGCACGAGGCCGACCTGCTTGGTCTCCTCATCCCATAGCAGGATCGCGTCCGCGCCGTGTCCATCATGGAGCCATCCACGCTGCGATGGACCCGCAGCGTCCGGCAGCAAGGTCGGCGCTTCGATATCCCCGGGCAGCGCTGTCAGAATGAGCGACTTGCCTGACATCAGGTCGGACAGAAGCGTATCCGCCGGCGCGGTGTCGAGACTGGCCAGCACCACGGCGGTCGCGATGCCGGGCAGAACCGGCGACATAACCAGACCGTCGCCGAGTTGTTCAAGCAGAACAGTCAGGGCAGAGGCGGAAAGACCGAGACCGCCCTTCTCTTCCGGCACCATCAGGCCCAGCCATCCCTGCTCGACCACCGCCTTCCATTCTTCGCGATCGAACACCAGCGATTGGTCGAGCCGCCCGCGCACACGCGCGGGGCCGCCCCATTGCCGAACGAAAGACCGCGCGGCATCGCCGATCAGGCCGAGGGTTTCACTGTCGTCTGTCACCGGGGCAATCCCAGAGTTCGGTTGGCGATGATGGTGCGCTGGATCTCGCTGCTGCCGCCATAGATCGTAAGGCGGCGGGATTGCAGGAACATCTCGTTCAGGTCGAGCCGCTCCTTGCCGACATGCTGCGCGGATCTGATGGCCGCCAAAGGCCCCGCCGCGTCCTGCAGAACGTCGAGCACAAATTGCGTGGTCTCGGTCGCGAGTATCTTCAAATAAGACGCATCCGCGCCGTCGCCGCCGGCCTCTCCCTCCGCTACGTTGAGAAAGCACGCGGTGAGAACATCGACCTCGATTTCGGCGCGGGCGATCAGATCGACCAGCCTGCGATCCAGCGGCACCTTGCCGAAACGAACCAGACGCCGCAGCCGCTCCAGCGCGCGCAGGGCAATGCCAGGACTGCCGAGCAGCAGACGCTCCTGATCAAGCACCGCGGTCGCGATAGTCCAGCCGCTGCCGATCTCGCCGACCACGTTTGCCAGCGGCACCCTGACGTCCTCGAAGAACACTTCGCTGAATTCCTCGTCGAAGGCGAGCGTCCGGATCGGCCGGCAGGTAATCCCCGGCGTGGTCATATCGATCAGGACAAAGGTGATCCCATCGCGCTTGCTGGCGCCGCGCCCGGTCCGGACCAGAGCGAACATCCAGTCCGCATGATGTCCCCAGGTGGTCCAGATCTTCTGGCCATTGATGATGAGATGGTCGCCCGAAATCTCGGCGCGGGTTCGCAGGCTTGCCAGATCGGATCCGGCGCCGGGCTCCGAATAGCCCTGACACCAGATGGCATCGCCATGGATGATGGCCGGGAGGTGCCGGGACCTCTGCTCCGCATTGCCCAGCTTCATCAGCAGCGGACCGATGTGGTTGAGACCCTGGGTCGGAATATCCGGCGCGCCAGCATGGGCCAGTTCCTCCCATAGGATCACCTGCTGGACTGGTGTCGCGCCCATTCCGCCGAAGTCCACCGGCCAGTGCGGTGCGATCCAGCCGCGTTCCGAAAGCTTGCGATACCACGGCATTCCGTCCGCCGGCAGCGGACGGAAGGTCAGGAATTGGAGCGCTGGGTTCAGGTTTCCCGCGATCCACTCGCGGACATCGGCACGGAATTCGCGCTGCTCCGGCGTTTCAGAACGCAACATCGCTTCCGCACTCCACTCTCTTCCAATTCACTGGCATGGCCGTCACGCCCGCTTAACGAGCGCCTGCTCGCCATCAATCAGGCCGACCGCGTCGTCGCGAAGTTCGCGCTTGAGCACTTTGCCGAGCGAGTTGCGCGGCAATGCATCGACGATGAAAACGTATTTCGGCTTCTTGTAGCCGGCGACCAGATTGCGGACATGCTCGACGATCGAGGCCGGCGTCGGATCGCAGCCCGCCTCGCGTTCGATGAACGCAGCGACGGCCTCGCCGAATATCGCGTCCGGCACTCCGACAACGGCGGCATCCGCGACATCGGAGTTTTGCAGCAGGGCCTGCTCGACCTCCTTGGTGTAGATATTGAAGCCGCCGCTCAGCACCATGTCCTTCTTGCGATCGACGATATAGAGATAGCCGTCGTCGTCGGCCTTCGCGACATCGCCGGTATGAATCCAGCCGTCGCGGATCGCCTTCTTCGTTTCCTCGGGCCGGTTGTAGTAGCCGCGCATGACCGAATAGCGGCCGGGCTGTCCGACACGGACCAGCATCTCGCCGGGCTCCCCCGCTTTCACGTCGTGGCCGGCGTCATCGACGAGCCTGACCTCGACGCCGGGCGTCGGCCGTCCGATCGAGGCGGCATGATCGAACTGCTCCTCGTGCGACAGCGACGTCACCCCGCCCACCTCGGTCATGGCGAAGAACGAGACGAGACGAACGTCGGGAAGAAGCTCGAGAAACCGGCGCTTGAGCTCGACCGGAAAGGCTTCGCCGGTCACGACGATCCGCCGCAACGACGCGCAGCGCGACGGATCGGCGGCGATTTCGGGCAGCAGCATGCGGCATACCGTGGGCACCATTCCCACGACCGTGATACTCTCCTTTGCAATCGTCACGACGGTTTCGCGCGGGTCGAACTTCTTCATGACCACGAGCGTGCCGCCCAGCGTCATGGAGTTGGCGAGCCTGGCGAAGCCGGTCCGATGCGCCAACGGCGTGGTGACCAGATAGCGATCGGCGGCGGAAATTCCCCACTCGATCGCATTCACGAAGCAATGCTGAACAACGACGTTGGCGTGGGTGATGATGGCGCCCTTCGGCTTGCCGGTGGTGCCGGAGGTATACATGATCACGGCGTCATCTGCGTCGATCGGAAGCGGCGGCAACGCCACGGTCTCCGTCTCACGGAGCTGCGCGTAATCGATGGCTCCGGCGACGTTGCTTCCGGTGGTGATCCAGAGCGCATCGGGGTTTGCCTGCAGAACATCGGAGATTTCTGTCCCCGCACCGTCGAAGACGATCACGGAAGGTTGGCTGTCTGCACAAATGTGCTGCAATTCGTGGGACGTCAGCCGCGTCGTCACCGGCACCACGACGGCTCCGATCGAGAACGCCGCATAGAACAATTCAACGATCTCGGTGCCATTCGAGAGAAACAGCACAATCCGGTCGCCTGGACTGGTTCCCTGTTGCTTGAGGCCGCTCGCGACGCATCGGACGCGTCGCTCGAGCTCCCGATAGTCGATCCGCTCACTCCCGCAAACCAGCGCGGTCTTGTCGGGATAGCGCACGGTTTGCGCCCGAAGAATGTTTTCCAGACGCATCTTGAAACCTCAGACGACGTTGAAAGCAGGATACTGGACGTCGTCCGCGAGGCGATCCCAGGCAACTTCCACGCGCTGACCGATCGCGACCGTATCGGGATCCACGTTCAGGACGTTGCCGATAATCCGGACGCCTTCATTCAGTTCGACCGTCACCACCGAGAGTGGCAGACGTCCCTCCAGTCCCGGTCCAGGGACCCGAATGACGGTGCACGCGTAGATCGTGCCTTTGCCTGTCACCTCGCGCCATTCCAGATTGCGACTGCCGGTGAAAATACTGACCGGCCGCGGATAGTGCTGGAACTGTTTGGTGTCCAGACAGAACTGCAAGACCAGCTTGCCCTGCTTCGCACCATCCCAGAACGGTTTGGTATCGACGTAGACCGACGGCTTGGGGATCGGACGTGACGCTGCTGCTTCTGCCATCTCAGGCCTCCAGGATCATGGCGGCGCTGGTACCCCAGTTCCGCGCGTAAGGAATGACGCCGATGCCGGTGACCAGCGCGTTTTTCGGATTTGAGACCTGCCGTCCGCCGCCTTCGCCGAACATCTGGCGCACGGCTTCCGCGAGATTGAGACCGCCGCTGGCCAGACCTGGCTGCCCGGCCGAGATCTGACCACCACCGGTATTAAGCGGCAGCGTTCCTTTGTGCGACAGGTCGGTGTCGAGCGTGAAGTCGCTTCCCTGTCCGCGCTTGCAGAAGCCGAAGTCCTCGAACTTCATCATCACGGCGATGGTGAAATCGTCATAGGGCTGGAACATGCGGATGTCCTTCGCCGCGAGCCCCGACTGCTTGTAGACGCGGGGTGCGATCTTGGAGAATCCGGTCTCGGTGATGTCGGCGAGAGACTGGTTCCCGTTGAAGTTCGTCACTTCCGCATAGGCCGTCGGATACACCATCTTGGTGATTCCCATCTTGCCGGCGCGTTCTTCCGTCGTGACCAGGAACGCGTTCGCGCCGTCGCAGAACATGACACAATCAAGCAGGCGGAGCGGGTCCGCGATCACACGGGACTTCTCATAATCCGCCATCGTGATCGGGGTCTTGAACTTCTTGTAGGCATTCTCGTTATGCAACGCGTGCTCGCGCTGGGTGATGGCGATTTTTCCGAGCGCCTCCGGCTTGATGCCGAACTGGTGGTGGTACCTGCTCATCAGGAGACCGAAGGTCGCCGGCGGTCCTTGCACGCCCGGCGGGTCCTGGAATTCCGAGCGATAGGCTCCGTAATTGGCGCGCCACGCTGTGCTCGGCGCGTCCGCCGAAAGCACGATCGCGACTTCGCAATGGCCATCGCGGATTGCGGACGCGGCGCGAGCCACGCCGCCCGTCGCCGAGCACCCGCCGGTGCCGCCGTAGTTCAGCCACGTCGGCGTCACGCCCAATGCCTCGGTCATGTAAACCGCGAAAAAGGGGTTGGGGCATTCGCTAAGCGGCGCCGTCACCGCGAGACCGTCGATCGAATCCTTCGAGATGCCTGTCGCCGCGAGCAGTCTCGCAACGGCTTCGCCGCCCAGATCGTAGGCGCTTCGGCCGGTCTTGAAGTCGATCGCGGTTTCCGAATAGCCGGCGATTACAATGTCTCGTTTTCCTGTCATGTTTACTCTCCGCGAAATTCTGGCAATCGCTTTTCACGAAAGGCCTTCAGCCCTTCGTCACGATCCTTGGTGAAGTAGAGGAGGAAGGACGCGTCGCCTTCGGCGTCGAAGCCGTCCGCGAGGGACATGTCGACGCCCCTGTCGATCACGGATTTCGTCATCATGACCGGAACAGGCGCGTTCTCGCTGATGCTCTTCGCAATCTCGCGTGCCTTGTCCAGCGCCTTGCCAGCTTCCGTGACGTGATTGAGAATACGGTAGCGCTCGGCTTCTGCGGCTGTGATCCGACGTCCGGTCCAGATCAATTCCTTTGCCAGCGGTTTGCCGATCAGGCGCGACAGCGTCTGCGTGCCGCCGCCGCCCGGCATCATGCCAAGCTTGATTTCCGGCAATCCGAACCGGGCATTCGCCCCGGCGACGATGATGTCGCCGACCAACGCCAACTCCAGTCCGCCGCCCAGTGCAAAGCCCTCGATCGCAGAGATCAGCGGCTTCGTGAACCCCTGGATATCGCGGAACAAGCGGTTCACCTTCCGGCTGCGCTTGCGGAAGCGATAGAAATCGAAGTAGCCGTTCTCCTCGATCTTGAACTCGCTGGTATCGATGCCGGTGCAGAATGCCTTTTCGCTTCCCAGCAGAATGACGGCGCGCACGTTGCGGTCATGCTCGACCTCGTTGAGGATGGCGAGGATTTCCTCGGCGGTCTTCTCGCGCAGCGAATTCAGTTTCTCGGGCCGGTTGATCGTGAGTTCGATCCACCCTTTCTCCCGATGCAGGGTGACGTCCTGGTTTTCCATCGATCTCTTCTCCGGTGCTTCTAGTGTTCGGTGTTCGGTTGTTCGCCCATGGCAGCGGCGATCTGCGTGTAAAGGGCGGCGATCTGCTTGGGGTCGGCACGCGCCTCCTCGCTGATTTTCAGCTCCAGCGCGATCTTGGCCGGCGGGCTCAGTACAAGTGCCCGATCTGCCATCTCGAGCGCATCGTCGATGCGGTGGGTGATCAGCAGACAGGTCTTGTTGAATTCCCTCGCGATCTGCAGGAAATCGCTGCGCAGAACCCGCGACGTGACGTGATCGAGCTGGCTGAACAACTCGTCGAGAAAGATCAGTTGCGGGTCGATCGCCAGCGCCCGGGCCAGCGAGACGCGCTGGCGCATCCCTCCGGACAATTCATGCACATACTTGTCGTCGACGCCGACAAGACGCACGCGGGCAAGCCACTCCTTGGCGTGGGCACGCGCCTGCGCCTGGGACTTGCCGAGAATGAGCAGTCCGAGCTCGACGTTCTCGACCGCGGTACGCCAGGGCAGCAGCCTGTCAGTCTGGAAGCTGACCGACAGTAGCCCCTTGAGCTCCTTGAACGAGGCATATGGATCGAAGCCGGCGACACGGATCTCGCCCGCACTCGGTGCCGTGGTCCCCATGATCAGGTTCAGCACGGTGCTTTTGCCGGCGCCGGTCTGCCCCAGCAACACGACGATCTCGCCGCGGCGGACGTTCAGCGACAGCTTGTCGACCGCAAGATGGGGGCCGAACGTTTTTGTGACGTCACGCACCTCAATGAGATTTTCGTTGCTCATCGGACCGATGCCTCCGCACGCCATTTCAGGGAGATTTTTTCCAACCCAGTCACGAACGATTGCAGAAGCAAGTTCAGGATCACGAGAAAGAACGTCCAGGCCAGCACCTGATCGATCCGGAACGTCGATTGCGCGAGGTTCATGCGCGCGCCGATGCCGACGGCCGACGCGACGAGCTCCGCAAAAATCACCATTCGGATCGCGTAGCCGATCACCGATTTCGTCGTGAGGAAGATGTAGGCGACGATATGCGGCAGAATGAGATAGCGAAGCATCTGCCAGCGCGACGGACGGAAACTCTCCATCATGTCGACAAGCTCTTTCGGCAGCGCCCTGACGCCTTCGTAGACATTCAGTGCATAGAACGGCAGCAGGATAACGAGGAGGATGAAGAATATCCGCAACTCCGGATTCTTGAACCAGAACACCGCGATCAGCATCCATGACAGCGCGGGGATACCGGTATCGATCAGGACGACCGCCTTCAGGTAAGGACGCACGCGCGGAAACATGCCCATCGCCAGTCCGATGAGGACGCCGACACACATCGCAACCGTGACGGCCACGGCAAGACGCACCAGCGTGACCGCGACGTGATAGGGATCGGTGAAGAACAATTCTCGTGCCGCGGCCCACACCGCCACCGGCGACGGCATGATGTAATCGGGCACGAAGCGGCTGGTGATCTCCATGGCGGCGAGCAGCAGCACCACCACGACGCAGGTCGCGAAAATGTCGCGGCGAGCCTCGAGGTTTTTCCTGCTCGCTGACGCCATCGCCAAGGGTTTTGCAAGCCCGCCCGCAACTTCGGTCGCTCCACTCAGCGATCTGTTGTCACTTACCACAATCGACATAGGTCCTTCCGCCACGTTTCTCAGACCGCGAAGAAGTTTTCGTCGACCGGCTTGTTCAGGAGGCCGTTGCGCGCCAGAAACGCGCTCGCCTGCACGACCGACGCGCGGGACGTGTCAACGCTCATCGACCGATACTCGAAGGCGAGGCGCTTCGAACCCATCGCTTCTTTCAGCGTGTCGGGTGCAACACCGGTCTTGCTGCCGAACAGATCGATGGTCTTGGTCGTATCCGCATTGATGCCCGCAAGGCAGTCTTCGAAGACCTTGCCGACTTTCGCGGCGACACCCGGATTGGCATCCGCCAGTTCCTTGCGGATCGCGACGCCGAAATAGGGCAACTCCAGACCTCCCGAAAGCTTCTTGTAGACGTCGCCTGCTCTCATGATCACGCGCAGGTCGGGCTTCTTCAGCAATCCAGTCGTGATGTTCGGCTCCCAGGACAGCGCCGCGTCAGCGCGATCGGCCATCAACAGGGTCACCGATGCGGCGGGATTGTCGACGTTCTGGATGGTCGCGTCCTTCTCCATATCGAAGCCGAACGCTTCCTTGATCAGCGCCCGAACCATCCGATAGGTGCCGGTCGATTGCAGCGCCGCGATCGTCTTTCCCTTGAGAGCGGCAACATCGCTGACGCCGGACCGCGGAGCCAGCAGCGCAATCATGTTGGCATCGGTGATCGAACAAAGGTACTTGATCGGCACGCCGGCCTGATAGCGCGCGGCAAATGTGTCCCAGCTGCCGATGCAGACATCGTAGTTGCCGGCGACGAAATCGTTGTAGTAGGTCGACACCGCCGTGTAAGGCGCCGGGTCCGGCAAATTCAGGCCGTGCTTGCGGCCCAGATCGTTCGCAAGAATGTACTGAACCGGAAGAACCGTGAAGCCGGGCTGCAGAGATGCCCACCGCACCGACAAATCCGCAGCCGCGAATGCTCGCTGGAGGCTTGCGGACAGCGACAATGAACCGGCTGCCGAAGCGGCAAGGAAATCGCGTCAAGTCACAATCGTCATGTTTCCCGCCCTGATCCCGTTGGTGGCACGGTTGTCGTCTTGCTTTCGATCCTCTGCAGCGCGGCCAATGCCGCAGACCGGAAGACCTGCAAGTTCAAAGCGACCCTAATGTTGTCAAACTCGGGACGATAGTGCATTTTCAAACCCCAACTGTTCCATAAATGGGACAATACGAGTGCGCCGCACCCGGATTGAAGGAGGGCCGCCGTGACCCGGAAACTGGACCTGAACGCGCTCCTGCTGTTCTTCGAAGTGGTCAAGGCGCGCAGCATCAGCAGCGCCGCCAAGAAGCTTGAAATCCCGAAGTCGACGATCAGCCGCAAGCTGATGTTTCTGGAGGATCAGCTCGGCGCGGTGCTGTTCAAGAAAGGCGGCCGCAAGCTTGCGGTCACCGACGTCGGGCAGGCGCTCTATGAACATTGCGAACGCATCGCCGGCGAGATCGAGGAAGCCGGACTTGGCACAACGCGCATGCAGACCGAGCTGCGCGGCATGCTCCGCGTCAGCATGCCGGTCGATTTCGGCACCGGCTGGCTCAGCAGCGCGATCGCCGCTTTCGCCGTAAGCTATCCGGACATCCACCTGGTGATCGACGCCAACAGCCGCTGGATCGACGTATCGGTGGAGCCCTACGACGTTGCAGTGCAACTCGGCACGCTGCCGGAAACCCACAGTGGCATCCGCCACCTGGCAAGCATCACGCGCGGCGTCTATGCGAGCCCGTCGTTCCTCGGCAGGAAAGGCGTTCCACGCAGCGTCGACGACTTCGAGAAGTTCGACTGCATCGTGACCGAACACCAGCGCGCGGAAGGCGTCTGGAATTTCCGCAGCGGCCTTGGCGTCAAGGTAATCGACGTGGTCGGGCGGATCACGGTGAATCACATCGGCGTCGCCCGCGAACTGGTGATCGGAGGCGTCGGGCTCGGCATCCTGCCCAACATCATGTGCCAGAACGACGTCAGGGCGAAACGTCTGGTGCGCGTTCTGACGGACTGGGCAAGTCCGTCCTTGCAGGTTAGCGCGACCTTCCTCGGCAGGCGTACGGAATCGCGGCGGCTGCGCGCGTTCCTCGACTTCATGGAAGCCAAGCTCAAGATCCAAGGGCAGCCGCTGGTCCCCGGCCGCTCCTAGCCGCGTCGTTGAGGTCGCGTTTGGCGCGCGGGCGTGTCGTGAAGCCCGCGCGCCAACCGGTGTGAGCCGCGGCGGCGCATCGCTAGACGACGCCGCAATTCTGGAAGATGTGCTTGATCTCAAGGAAGTCGATGAGCGCATCGTAGCCGTGCAGACGGCCGAGGCCGCTGCGGCGATAGCCGCCGGTCTCGGCTTCGGCGAACAGCCGATTGTGATCGTTGATCCATACGGTGCCGTCACGTAGCGCGCGCGCCACCCGGATCGCACGGGCGCACGCTGGCAGACAATCCAAACTCGCTGTGATTTGCCCGCGCCACCGCCTCTTTTTCGTCTTCGAACTTCTCGATCACGACCAGCGGCCCGAAGATTTTCTTACTGAACGAAGAAGGCTGCGGTATCGCGATGGGCGACCAGCGTCGGCGTCAGGAAGAACCCGCCGGCGAAAGTCGCGCCCGCTCTTGCGCCGCGCAACACCACCTCATCCGCGGCCTCCATCGCTTCCTCGATGCGCTGCGACACTTATTCGAGCGACGTCCTGTCGACCAGCGGGCCCATCTCTGCGGTTACCTGTGTGCCGGGCCCGACCTCCAGACGCCCCAAGGCGGCACCCAAAGCCTGCTTCATTTCCTTCATAGCGCGACGCATGCACCAGCACGCGGCGGGCGGCGGTGCATTGCTTCCGGCCGGCGATGATCGTCGCGGCTGCGGCCGAGAACCAAGGAGGGGTTGTTGATGTCGAACGCGAAATCCAAATCGAGATCCACCTCCCTGTCGTCCGCATCGGAGGTGCGGCTGCGTATCATTTCGGCGCGCGAGAACAGAACCGTGGCAAACGTCATGGAGAACGCCGTCCGGGTGTTCACCTTGATGCTGCCGTCTCAATGGTCTCGACGCGGGGATCCGGCGTATTCGATACCGTCGGCGTAAAAAAACCAATTGTTTGGCTTGCTGGCCTTTTTTGTCAACGACGCCCATTCGCCTGGGTCGGGAATCCTTACGCCGTGGTCCCAACCACGTGTGGCCGGAGCTGCACTGCTGCTGATTACACCGTGTGCGGTATCATAGGCTTCAATCGTCTTCTTTGTGTCACCCAAGCTTATCGCGATGTGTCTATGCGGCTGTCATTGCCGCCGCGGCCAAGGGCGCGATCTCGGCAATTGACACAATGTAGCGCAGGAACCTCTCTAGCGCTGGAACTTTTGCTACGCGGCACTCACGAGAGACACTTATACCTAGGTGTGATCCTGAAGGGACTTCTGCTGTGATACCTTTTACTCGTGTGACCTCATGGGGCCTCTGCGATGCAGTCCCAGCCGAACGAAACGCCGCTCGTACACGTAGTAGATGATGACGCGTCAATGCGCGACGCGTTAGAGTATCTGCTCGCCTCGGTAAAGCTGGAAACCAGAACGTACGCCATGGCACGCGATTTTCTAGCATCAAAACTCACAGACAGACCAGGATGCATCGTATTGGATATTCGCTTGCCGGACATGAATGGGTTGGATTTCTACGCCCGCTTAACCGAGCTGGGTGTGGCGTTGCCGGTCGTGATGATGACAGGCTACGGCAACATTCCCATGTCGGTACGCGCAATGAAGCGCGGTGCGGTGGATTTTCTTCCCAAACCCTTCGAGGAACAGGACATGATTGACGCCGTCGTCGGCGCCATCGATCGTGATCGACAGCTGCGGGCCACTCAGTTCAAGGTTTCGCAGATACAGCAACGTTTTGGAGCGCTCACCCCTCGCGAGCAGGAAGTAATGCTGCTGGTGGTGACCGGCAAGATGAACAAGCAGATCGCAGGAGATCTTGGGATACAAGAGATTACGGTGAAACTTCATCGCGGCGCTGCGATGCGCAAAATGGCTGCGCGCACTTTCGCTGACCTCGTTCGATTGGCCGAGGTGCTCAAGCCCTAGCGACGATCGTGATCAATCATCGGAAGGCCTTCCGTACGCAGGTTCGGACAACCTCCGCAAGAGATTTGGCGTGATGAGCGCCATGTTTAAAGTGACGTAAGAGCACGCGGCTGATCTCATCTGCGAGTTTGCGGCCGCGGCAAGTGGCCCCCGCTTCCCGTGCGAGGGGAGTGAACCATTTGAAACCGAAAACAGGGATTGTGTAGATCTGCGCTTGAGCTGGCGGTGGGCGCCCGCCAACTGCGCCCGCGCATTTCGAGTGACATCGGCCGTTCGGACGGCCGACGCCACTTTTACGAGATCTTTATGGAGTTGCCACCGTGCGGGCGCTTACAGTGTAAACGCCTCTCTGGTTGTGCCGAGCTTAATCATGTAATCCTGGAGCGACTTAGGGAGGTGGTCAAACCAAGCGGTCTCGTCGCCGGGCTTCGGAAGAACACGGCCGTATTCCACCATGTCAGTCGGACTTAGGTTACACAGATACACCCAAATATCCTGACCCTTTCCAGCCTGTGACCTGACTGACCTCTTCCATCATCCGCAGCATTATTCGGGTCCGCTGCGCCTCCGTCCGTCCGCCACGAATATCACCCCTGATCCAGATCTGACTGGATGCGCGTGATGGGCCAAGGAATCGGTCAGTCGGCTTTTTTTCTTCCATGACGACCCGGCAGAAGAAGTTCGGAGCGCCTGTTTCTTCGCTTATGGATTCTCCGACATCGCCTCTGCGATCGCCGCCTTCTGACGATCATCAACGGAGTTTTCCGGCACCGAACAAACATAAGTTGGCATTGTCAATTCTCCTCAGTAAGGGCACAGATCGTAATCGATAAGCCGCTCCTCAAACTTAGTCTTCGGTCCCGGGTCGGCTTTCCCCATTTTTTGGCTTAAAATCGTGTCGCAGGACGGTACAAGAAGTAGAGCAGTCTTGATGTTGAACCCATCTAACGTTCGTTGAGAGCCACTGATACTTTGGTTTGAACTCGACACGAGCTGCCGCGCTGCCGTGCCCAACTGCAAGGAGCTTCCGCAGAACCGATTGGAAGGTCTGTTCGAGCCGAACAAGCGTGTCTCAGACTTGCCCAAGGCGCAGCGTTGAACTAAGTGTGATGAGTTACGCCGGGCATCGTCTCTCCCCTCTCGCTTGCCGATTACAACTCGATCGATGTCGTGAAAACCGTCGACCTTCCTTATCGCGCTCTACCATCGTAATCCGCTTTGGGCTGATCTGGCACAACTAGACGATGACCACGGACACTGTTGGTGGAACCGCCACCTCCACCTAGGTTTAATCCGCCCCTTACCTCAGTGTGATTGAGCCGGACGCTCCATGTTTTATGTAACAGCATCACATGCAGACCGAGCGCGTCAATTTATGTTCAAGCTTTAAAATGGAAACGAGTGATCTAATGAGCGACGACGTCTTTCTTTCCGTGCCGTGCCGCAAACCCCTTACCCGGATCGGAACTGCCGCCGCTGGCGGTGTGACGGTAGGTGTTGTCGGGTTGCTGCGCCCATACGAGCTCAATAAACCAAGAGCGGCGCTGTGATACCATCTGTACTCGCATTCGACGTCAACGAGTCGATACTCGATATCCAACACTTGGGGCCGTTATTTCATCGGCTGTTCGGCGACAAGAAGTTGGTGAACGAGTGGTACGGACAGCTCGTCCTCTACTCGGAAGCGATAACACTGGCCGGAGGCCCCTACACGCCATTCTTCACGTTGTCGCAGGCCGTCCTGAAATTGATGGGTTCGATCCACAATGTCCCGATTCAGCAGGCCGAATTGACGAGCTGGGAATGCTGTCGGCCACAATGCCTGCGCATCCCGACGTGCCGGCCGGACTGAAACAACTGAAAGACGTCGGTTTCCGGCTGGTTACGCTGACGAACTCACCGCCCGATGCGCAAATCAAGCAATTGAGGGCGGCCGGTATCGACGGTTGGTTTGAAAAATTGTTGAGTGTCGATCGCGTGCGTCGATACAAACCAGCGACGCAGGTCTACCATATGGCCGCTGATGAGTTGAATGTGCCGACGACCGCGATTTGTTTGGTGTCAGTCCACCTGTGGGATAACCTTGGGGCGCAGAACGCCGGCTGTCAGTCAGCGTTTGTGGCGAGACCAGGCAATGCACCGCCGCCCATGCTAGACGTGCCGGGGTGGCCCGCGCCGGCGGCTTTCGGGCCGGATCTCCCGAGTGTGGCTGCACAATTGATCAAGCTCTGACGTTCCTAGAGTTATCGCCAAGTTTCGCGGATCGAGCGCGGCAACGCTGTCAAACCAGCAACCCCATTTCCGAGGAACTGACCATGCACCGACCGGCCTTAGTTGTAGCGATACCCCTGCTGCTCCTGCTTGTATTCGGCGAGGCCAGTGCCCACGCGATGCTCGACCATGCCGAGCCCCGCCTCGGTAACAAGGTCGCGACCGCACCGCGCGAAGTGAAGTTGTGGTTCACCGAGAAGCTGGAGCCTGCCTTCAGCACCATTACCGTGACCAACACGGCCGGTCGGCGCGTCGATAGTGGAAAGGTTCGTGTCAGCGGCGACCAGATGTCGATCTCGCTGCGCCCTGCCGAGGCTGGAACATACCATGTCATCTGGCACGCGGTCTCCGTGGACACGCATACGACCGATGGCAATTTCACGTTCCAGGTCGGGCAGTGAAGCAAGAGAGTGGCCGTGTCTGACCTGCAACTTTCGTTGGTAGTCATTCGCGGGATACACTTTGCCGCTACGGCGCTGGTGACCGGAACGCTGGTCTTCCGAACGGTAGTGGCGGAGCCGGCATTTATTTCGGCAAAAGCGACAGCATCGGTTGTCAGGTCGCAAATTCTCCAGACAGCGTGGATCAGCTTGGCAATCGCGGCGATGTCGGGCGTGATCTGGTTTCAGTTGGAGGCCGTGTCGATGAGCGGACTGCCGTTCGGTGAAGCCATGACATGGAAGGTGCTGTCGACGGTCTTGAGTGAGACCCAATTCGGGCTGGTGTCGGAAATTCGTTTCGCGCTGGCGATCATTTTGGCGGCTTGTCTGGCGTTTGATCGGGTTGTGCCGCTTCGCTGGCTTGCACCTTGCTCCGCGCTCGGGCTCATGGCCGCTATCGCATGGGCCGGTCACGCCGGAGCAACTCTTGGTGAGATGGGGAATCTGCATCTGATAGTCGACGTGTTGCATCTTATGGCAGCGGCAGCCTGGGTCGGAGGCGTTTTTCCACTCACCCTTCTATTGGCTGCGGCTCGACGTCATCAGACTATTGAATGGGCGTCGCTTACATGGGAACTTGGTTCTCAGGTTTTCGACGTTGGGAATCATTACCGTGGGAACTCTGTTGGTGACTGGCATCGTCAATGCATGGCTGCTGGTCGGTTCAGTTCGCGCGCTGCTCCTCACCAAATATGGACAACTCTTGACGCTCAAACTCATGGTTTTCAGCTTGATGTTGATGTTCGCCGCCTTTAACCGGTTTTGCCTGACACCTCGACTTTCTCCCCCTATAGAGGACAAGGCATGGCTCGAAGCGCTTCGCCAACTCACGCGTAATAGTGCTGCCGAGTTCGCTTTGGGATTGGCAATCTTCGCAATCGTCGGGTTGCTCGGCACGATGCATCCCGCGATCCATCTTATGAAATAGCGACGGCCAGAATAGGTACGACGGCGCCGCGAGTTTAATCAAGTCGGGCACGAACACTAGGAACGACAGCGCGTTCCGATGATCCCCTCGATTTAGTGACGATCCGTTCTGATACGTGTCCTCGGTCACTCAGATGGATTTCGCCAAGACAGACCACAGAGGTTACCGTGCGTTTTGCGCGGCCGACTGTGGAGCATCGAAGACCTTAAGTCCGATCGTACTGGTGACAAAATCCGCCAACGCGCCAACTAATGGCATCTACGTGTCGTACCTGCGTCGAGCCATGATCAGCGTCACCGCCGCGGTCTGCGATGGCCGAGAGCGCGGGCCAATCCGTTAAAAGGCCCAGTACCGAGGCAAAAGACACCATACCTTGATATGGCCCGCTCTCTCCGATGGTTGGATCGTAAGCGGGTGTGCCGCGTCGTAAAATTATTTCATCGATTAAGTTCGACAAAAAGGGAATATCCATCAATCGAAGGAGTCATTCATGTACGATCCGCGAAAGAAAACTCTCGTCCGCGTATCCATCTCTTTGGCGCTCGCCGCGCTGCTCACATCATCTGCAGTTGCGCAGAGTGCCATCTCGCAAAAAACGGAAGCGACAGGTGGATCCGAAACAATCACTTCCCTGCCAGATCTCACCACTACCACGGCGGGCGAGCCGCTACATTATCTGAGCACGCCGGATCCAGTCGTTTCGTCGGACATTCTGACCGTTCCTCCCGGCAAGGTTTCGCGTTGGATGGTCCATCCGGTTCCGGCCTATCTCTACGTTCTTCAAGGTGACCTAACGCTTGAGTTCATCGATGGCAAGCGGCAGACCTTCCATACAGGGGAAGCCTTGCTGCAGTCGCAAACAAAATGGCACCGCGGGCGAAACGATGGTCAAACCCCGCTTCGCTTTCTTGCAGTATTTTTGGGGTCAAAGGGAACTCCGGTCATTCTCCATCCACCCGCCGGCGCTTTGGCTGCAGAGTAACGGATCTCTTCGCGTCGAATAATTCAAGATATCTGCTTGCACATATAAGCTTTGTATGTGCGAGCAGATTCGGAGTTCGTGATGACTGATCTTTTGGACAAGCCTGGTGCTTTGGACAAGCCCTGGTCGGGTAACGTCGGCGTGCTGCTATGCGCGTCGGTACCGTCATTCATGATCAATCTGGACTCCAACATTGTGGCCGCCTCCCTACGTTCAATCTCTCATTCGTTAGATGCCGATTTCACGACGATAGAATGGGTTATCGGCGCCTACACACTCACGTTCGCCTCTCTGGTTCTGCCCGCGGGCTCGCTGGCCGACCGGTACGGCCGTAAGCGCATGTTGATCGCGGGTCTAACGATCTTTAGCGTGGCTTCGTTTTTCTGTGGAGCGGCTCGGAACATCCTTCTGCTTGATGTCGCGCGCGCACTTCAGGGCATCGGGGCGGCCCTCCAGTTGAGCTCTGGGCTGGCTATTCTTTCGCAAAGGTTCCAGGGAGCGGCCCGCGCGCGCGCCTTCGCCTTCTGGGGGGCCATGACTGGAATGGCCATTGCGGTCGGACCGGTCGCAGGCGGCTTGATCACCCAGCGTTTTGGTTGGGAATGGGCGTTCTACGTCAACCCTCTCATCGGTGTGGCAACGATCGCGCTGACCCTGTCCTCGGTCGTCGAATCCAAGGATCCGAACGCCACGCGGATCGATGTTCCAGGCCTCGTGACCTTCAGCAGTTTTCTATTCCTGATTACGCTTGCGCTCATCCGCGGAAATCACAGGGGTTGGGAGAGCACGGAAGTACAGTCGGAATTTGCGGCAGCGGCGGCCCTCTTCGTGATCTTCATCTTCGTCGAACTGCGCCAGGAACGACCGATGCTCGATCTGTCGTTCTTCCGCAACGGAACCTTTATCGGTGCAAACCTCGCCGGATTATCGTTTGCGGCCTGTCTGTTGACGATGTTGACGTACCTTCCGATCTATTTCCAGGGGGGTCTCGGCTACGGCGCGCAGGCCGCGGGCTTGTTCATGCTGCCTCTGGCAATTCCGATGATCGTGGTTCCGCGCATAGTCGTTTCGTATCGATTTACGGGGCGGACGCTACTAACCGGGGGACTAGCGATTCTCAGCAGCGGTCTGTTCCTGATGGTACTCGCGGCTCCGCACTTCCGCTATGTCGATATGCTGGGGGGAATGATACTCGCCGGCGTAGGTGGTGGGGTGTTGAACAGCGAGGTCGTCAAAGTAGGAATCATGGTCATACCACCGGCGCGGGCTGGAATGGGGTCGGGAATGTCCGGAACCATTCGCTTCAGTGGCGTTGTGATCGGCTTCTCGGCGCTCGGCGCGATTCTGGTCTCGCGCATTTCCTCGATCGTGGTTCGCGACCCGGCCAGCGAACGGCTGGACGACGCAGCGGAATTCGTCCGCAACGTTGCCGCGGGCAACCTTGCCGGTGCGTCGAATGTCCTACCCGGGCCGGAGGGACTGCGCGAGCTCTCTTTCCGCAGCTTTGGCGGTGGATTCCAGACCATCCTGTTCGTCGCGGCCGCGTTTGCGCTGGCGGCATCTGTACTGTGCTGGATTCTGATCAGTCCGGCTGATACCGCCGCTGCGGCCCGCAACAGCGAATAGGCTTCGTACTCCGCATCTATCGTCGAGCTAGGAAAGAGCTATTTCACCATCGGCTATCACGTGCCTTGAAAACAGGCAGCCGTCGAAGTCGCAAAAAGTTGATTGGCCCTGAGGACAGAGCCCGGGGGCTGACATGGTACCCTCGAAGGGTCGAGGGACTAATTAGCTAAGTTTCATGAGCCAGCGTCGACGAGCGTGGCCATTTCTGCTGCCGACCTCATTGGGCGCTTACAGCACCCCATCGGCAGTATTCTCACAGAATCTGACTCTTCTGAAGCTACCTCAAGTTACGATGCGCGATGCCAGCGTGCCCTTGGGCGATGCCATGCGAGATCGACCCTATCATCCAGATTGCAGCGAGAGAACAAACCGCGCGATCCGCATACTAGATCGGGGCTATGTGGCGGCCCCGCGCTGCGGGAGATCATTTCAGAGGAGCACACGATGACCACCACCGCACCTCCCATTCCGTTTGCCGGCGCCGAGCTCGGCGAAGCACGTCATGTATGTGCATTCTTCAACAGCGACGACGAAAGGTATCGCGTGCTGCTTCCTTTCATCAAGGACGGGTTCGACTGCGGCGACAAGGCGGTTCACATTGTTAACCCGGATCAACGTCACGACCATCTGCAGTGGTTGGCTGCAGTCGGGATCGATCCGATGGCCTCCGAGCGGAGTGGCCAATTCGAACTTCGGACCACTACCGAAACATATCTTTGTGACGGACATTTCGATCAAGATCGGATGCTGGAGGTGTTCGAGCAGTTAGCCAGCGGCAACGCCAAGAAAGGATCTCGGCGCAGTCGCATTGTCTGCCAGATGGATTGGGCAGCTGGGGGTCGGATCAAATGTCGACAATCTTGTTGAGTTCGAAGCCCGCGTGAACCACGTGTGGCGTCGCCACGACGATGCAGTGATCTGCGTTTACGATCTTGCGAAATTTGGAGGGGACACGGTGGTTGACATCATGCGGACGCACCCGATGATCATCATCGGCGGCATCCTTCAACAGAATCCGTTCTTTCTGCCGCCGGAGGAATTTCTGCGTGAGCTTCGCGAACGGCGAGCCAGCCAGACTGCGTCGCCCTCGACAGCAGCCTAACTTGGAAGTGCAACCCGAACATCCCGCCGAGGAGATCAAGCGCCTTCAGCGCTGCATTAATGATTTGGTCGGCGTCTTCGCTCTTCCTGCCGTCTGGAGCGGCGGCGACCCATCTCAGATCGTCCGTACCTTGCTCGACCTGCTTCTGGGCATGCTCCGTCTGGATCTCGTCTATGTGCGATTGAAAGACGCTGGCCGCGGGGCGCCCGTCGAGATGGTCCGAGTTCGCTCAGTCGCGAAAGCTGACTGCCCAAGCGCAAGAGATCGGCGATTCTCTCAACCATTGGTTGGGACCGGACCCGCAAAAATGGGCTCCGCTGGTACGGAGCGATATTGGCGACGGAGACATTTCGTTGGTGCCCTTGCGGCTTGGGCTGCACGGTGAAATTGGGGTAATTGTCGCAGGGTCTCAGCGCGCGGACTTTCCGGAGCAGACTGAGAGACTAGTTCTGAGCCTAGCGGCGAATCTAGCGGCGATCGGGCTGCGAGAAGCACGGCTCCTGAGCGAACAGAAGCAGATCGCCGACATCCTCGATCAACGAGTCGCACAACGAACCGAAGAACTTGCCAGAGCCAACGAAGAATTGAAGAAGGAAATCGTCGAACGCAAACGGGCGGAGCAAGAATTAAAGCAAAGTGAGGTCCGGAAGTCGGCGATCGTGGACTCTGCACTCGACTGCATTGTGACGATCGACCATGAAGGCTGCATCACTGAATTCAATCCGGCTGCGGCCCGCACCTTTGGCTATCGTCGAGAAGAGGTCGTGGGCAAGCACCTAGCTGAAGTTATCATCCCGCCTTCGCTTCGGGAAAAACATCGGTGGGGGTTGGCCCGCTACCTAACCACAGGTGAGCCGCAAGTTCTCGGAAGGCACATCGAAATGACAGCGGTGCGTGCCGATGGCAGCGAGTTCCCAGTCGAACTCGCGATCACGCGCATTCCCTTAGACGGGCCGCCGTCGTTCACCGGCTACCTGCGCGACATTACGGCGCGAAAACGGGCAGATCAAAACCTGCGGGCGAGCGAACTCAGCCTCCGCCAGTTGACCGAAACCATTCCGGAGATGCTTTGGAGCGCCACTCTCGAAGGAGCGGTCGATTACTGCAATACTCGTGTGCTCGATTACACCGGTTTCTCTGCCGAAAAAATCATGGGTAGTGGTTGGAGAGCACTTCTTCATCCCGATGATGTTGATGAGACGGTTCAAGCGTGGATGTCCTGTGTCGCAAGTGGAGCCCCATATCGAGTTGAGGTTCGCATGTTCCACGCTGCCGATCGCACCTACCGATGGTGCGTAACGAGCGCGCTCCCGTTGCGCGATGAGCGAGGTAACATTCTAAGATGGCACGGAACAGTTGTAGACATGCAGGATTGGAAGCGAGCGCAGGAAGAGTTGCGCAGCACGCAGGCGGAGCTGGCTCATATGATGCGCGTAATGACGATGGGAGAGCTGTCGGCGTCGATCGCGCACGAGCTCAATCAACCGCTTGCTGCTATCATGACGAATGGCCAGACTAGCCTACGCTGGCTGGCTCAACCCACCCCAGATGTTGAGAAAACCCGGGAACTCACAAAGCGCATTGTAGCTGACGCGCGGCGAGCGTCCGAAATTATCGACCACGTCCGTGCTATGGCAATCCGGCGGGCGCCCCAACAAACGCGGCTATCGCTCGGTGATCTTATTGAAGAGTCGATGGTCTTCCTGCGACCTGAATTCCAATTGAGGGGCGTTTACGTTTCGCTCGACCTGGCACCGGAACTTCCTCAAGTTGTTGGCGACCGCATCCAACTTCAACAGGTGATTGTCAATCTCGCAATCAACGCCGTCCAGGCGATGGCGCAATCCGGTAGCCGCAAGATCCTTGTTCGATCCATGCTGTCGGCCCCTGATACAGTGTGCTGCGCGGTTGAGGATAGTGGACCCGGAATTAATCCAAGGAATCTTCCCCGTCTTTTTGAAAGTTTCTTCACAACAAAAGATACGGGTATGGGCATGGGCTTGCCTATCTGCCGGTCCATTATAGAAGCCCATGAGGGTCACATTCGAGCGGACAACGAGTTTGCCCTGGGCGGAGCCCGATTCAGTTTTACCTTGCCTGCCAACGGTGCAATTTAGGCGGCATCGCGCTCGAAAGTGTTGTGGGATCCGTCCCTGAGTTACTGGAATGCGCGCAGCGGACAGTCTTGACATTGTATTGGTCAAGAGCTTCCGAACCTCGCTGGAAGTTTCCGGATCACGCGACGTGGCGATACCAAGAATTGCGGCCCTCATCCCCTCCTCGCTCCAGCTTGCGTATTCGTTGTTGTCGAAGCTATCGCAGACCTAGTACCCGGAATCATAAGTCACTAAGACGGCGTCCCTTGACGCGGCGCTGGTGGACTTTGGATTTTGTCCAGACGAACGGCTCCGCGTCTTTGTTGTAGGCTTTGATAAAAGCATTAATGTGCTGCTTGAGTTGCTCGACGGAGGTGAACGATGCGCCGGTCAGCGACTGGCCCTGCAAGATGGAGAACCAGCCCTCGACCTGATTGAGCCACGAGGCGCGTGTCGGCGTAAAGTGGAAAGTTACAAGCGGGTGGCGTTTCAGCCATTCGTCGTTCTTCTGGTGCGTATTCAGATTGTCGAGGATGACCTTGAGCCGTGCCTTTGGATAGGCGGCGACGACGTCATCCATGAAGTCGAGAAATTCCTTGCGGCGACGGCGTTTCTTGTGTGCGGCCCGGACCTTGCCAGTGGCAACCTCAAAAGCGGCAAACAGGGTTGTCGTGCCATGCCGCTTGTAGTCGGCTTTGCCCGGTCAGGGCGCGTCCGTTCGGCAGTTTCAGGTAACCCTGCGCCCGTTCCAGTGCCTGGATCGACGGTTTCTCATCGACGCACAGGACAATCGCGTTCTTCGGCGGCGCCAGATAGAGG
The DNA here is from genome assembly GCA_963811915.1 of uncultured Alphaproteobacteria bacterium. Taxonomy (GTDB): domain Bacteria; phylum Pseudomonadota; class Alphaproteobacteria; order Rhizobiales; family Xanthobacteraceae; genus Bradyrhizobium. The sequence goes on along the minus strand of CAWETC010000042.1, from coordinate 12,445 downwards.
CCGACCACATCGGCGGCCTTTGCCGCAAAATCCGGGTCGTTGCTCTCGCACCAGCTTTTACGTCCGGCCAGATCGATCTTCTGCTTGCGCAGCGATCGCCAAATATACTGCACATCGACGTCGCCCAACGACCGCGCGATCAATGGCCCGTTCCAGCGTGGAAAACCCTTAGGTGGCGGCTGGTCGAGAACCTTGCGAATGCGCTGGTCGGTCGCCTCGTTGTAGATCGGCGGGGTGCCGGGTCGCAGCCGATCCTCCAGCCCATCAAGGCCTTCGCGCGCGTAACGGATACGCCATAAGCTGACCGTGGTCGGCGTCGTCTCCAGATCGCGGGCGATCTCCCGTGTCGCGTGCCCGTCGGCCGCCTCCAACACGATCCGTATCCGCAACAGCCGCCGCTGTTCGGTGCTGCCGGCGCGCAAGCGCGCCTCAAGAACCGCACGATCTCCCGGCCGCAGCCGGACTTTCATGGCATCGCTTATCATGCCATCTCGAATCACGCGGCCACGCCGCGCGATAGTGCAAATATGACTCAGTTACTTCGGATAGTGGGTACTAGTTAGCAACCGCCGAACCAGAGGCGGTGCCGGGATGTGTGCCTAGCGCGACCAAACGGACACTCGTTCAGATCGGCGATCGAGCAGGCATCCTCGCGCCGCGTGATGGCTTCAAGTAGGAACATGTTCTTCGTTGCCTCCGCTGCTCCGTCGAAGGCCTGCTTGAGGCGGCTAACCGCAATCGTGATATCCGCGATCGACCCCATGGTCGCGTGGCGCGAACTGACCGGTAAGTTGTCTTCCGAACGGGTACCCCTTGCGGATGATCGCAATGAGATGAAAGGTCCGACTAGATAGATAGTTTTGGCCGGCCGCGCCGGATTCTTGCGGCGATTTTAGCGCTCGCCATTCACCCGGGCCGCGATTTTGGCCACGCCTTGCTGCGCACAGGCCTCGTCCCTATCGCCCCCTGGTGCTCCGCCGACGCCGAGCCCTGCTACGATCTCGTTGCCGCGCTTGATCGCGACCGCGCCAGGAAGGGCTATAATATCGGGAAGGCTGAAAAGCGCAGAACTGGCGCCGGCCGGATTTTTGCTAACGGTCTCGGCATAGGCGCTCGTCCGGTCGAAACCGAAGATCGGCCCCATTGTCACCACGGTATAGGCTTTACGGAATGCGGAGTCCTTGGTGTGGATGGTGCTGTGGTCGCCCTTGAGATGAACCTTAACGACGCCGGAAGTATCCACCACAAACGCCGAGACCGGCCATCCCTTGGCCTCACAGGCATCGATTGCCGTGGCTGCCGCTTCCACGGCGAGGCCAAGCGGCAGCGAATATCCTGATTCCGCAACTTGCGCCGCCGCAGAAGACGGAAGAACGATTGAAGCGCACGCACTCAAAGTGAGCGCCACTACCACGGATTTCGTCATGCAAGTCTCCTTGGTTATGGGGTTCGATTGGTGTCCGGTCCGATGAAAGACGGCATATCGTTTACCCAAAGAACCGAACCAGTTCTGCTGTAAGCTACTGCGGCCTCTCTTCCTGGAGAAAGTGACCGCAATTGAGAGCCTTTCCCGTCACCGATGCGGCGGATTTCGCGCGCCATGTGGCGAGGCCTGATTTGCGTCCATCAGAGCTTCATGATGGCACGACTCGCTTCCTCGATGAGTTTCACGATCTCATTGGGACGAGTTGCCACCGAAGCATGGCTGGTTGGCAATGTGATCGTCTTTCTCGCCTTGATTCGCTCCGCCATGAATTTTTCAGTCTCCGGAGGAATTAACCGATCATAGGTCGAGATCTGGTACCAACTGGGCTTCGCCTTCCATGCCGGCGGTCCCGATTTTTCCTCGAAGCAACGTGGGGATGTTGGCTTCTGCGTGAGAGCCCATATCAGCGACTCCGTTTCGTCGAGATCGTTACAGAAGGTCTCGCGAAATTTCTCAGGGGCGATCCAGAGAAACCCATACTTGTCTTGGCGGATGTTAGCCGCCCCCTCAGGTGGCGCTCGCCGCGCCCAAAGACTCTTGATGCTCTCTCCTTCATCGAGAGCAGGTCCCGCCAAATAGACAAGACCCACGACATTTGGCATGTGGCCAGCCTCCGTGACGACGGCGCAACCATAGGCATGTCCGACTAACAGCGTAGGGGCCTCCTGCAACGCAGTCAGCTTGCTCGTGCGGTCGACATCGTCGGACAGCGAAGTTAGGGGGTTTTGTACGGCGAAGACCGTGTAGCCTTTTTCATGGAGCGGAGGAATGACATGGCGCCAATGTGAAGCGTCGCCCCAGGCACCATGCACAAGCAAAATGTTCGGTTTGTCGGGCATTACGGTACTCCTTTGTTCGATGCGAACTCTTCGCGCTCAACAAACGTGCCCCTCCGCCCCAGGGACGACGATGCAACGGACGTCTCGCCTGGATCATCGGTCACTTGCATCGTGCTGCCCGGAAAGGTGGCCCGGTCGTACTATGGCTTGCCTTGCCGGCGCGGATCGTGAGCCGGATCCAGATATTCAAGGCCGAGCGGTCCAATCGCTGTCACTTGCACTACGTACTCGCCGGATTTCGCCCAGTGGAAGTGGGGTGTGTTGCCGGGAAGAATGATAACGCTGCCGGGCGGATAAGCCTTCACCTTGTCACCGTCGAATTTTTCACCGAGGCCGATGTAGAAAACGCCTGACATGATTGTATAGATGCGGTCCTCCGGGTGCGTGTGCGGCATCAGTTTCATACCGCCGGGCGCCTTAACCCTGATCACATAGGGGCCAGGTTCGGCCGGATGGCCGACAACGACAGCGAGCCGCATAGAAGGCGGAAAACCCGAAAACGATTGCCAGTTGATGTCCTCGGGCAGAATCGATCGGAACAGACCCTGGTCTGGCTGATGAGTTTGGAGCATATGGTCCTCGCGAAGTAAGAGGCGGCGATGTCAAAAGATCTTTCGTATTGGCAAATGAGTAATGCCGCGAGCGCCAGCTCTCCATTCAACGTTCGTTTTGTCGCTATCATCCATTGGTCTAGAGCGCTTTGGCTCGTACGCCGGCGCCACTATTCGCTGTAGCAAGAGGCCTCGTCGTTGGTAAAACGGCCCGCTTCGAGAAGGCGGAATTAAACTAGCAGGTCCGTAGGACAGGACGCCGGCGCCGCCAGCGCCCGCGGCGATCACGGCGACAAAAGGCAAGGCGTGGGTCGAGCTCACGAGCCGCGCAGAAGGTAACGGCGGCGTTGCGCAAGGCGTAACGTATGAAGCGAGATGACCTACGGAGCAACTACCGAAGGCTTCGCGACCCTACCATCGAGCCGGAGGGCGAACTCCGGCGAGATGTAGTTCAACGTTGCTCGTAACGCTCTCGCCTTCTCCGCGCCCAACGCGCGCTCGAAACGGCGTTGAGCTTTTTCCCAAAGAGGCACCGACTGGGCGAGTTTCGCCCGGCCTCCGTCGGCGCAATCAACCGGTTTCGCCTGTCGTTCTTAGCCGCGACCGCTTCGACTAGACCCTAAGCCCGGAATATTCGGCCATACTGGCTTTTACCGCGACTTACTCGAACGGCAGCATGACGACCGACCCGGTTGTCTTACGGGCAGCCATGAACTTATGCGCGTCGGCGACTTCCCGCAACGGAAAGGTCTTCACAACATGGCTCACGATTATACCCATGCCAACGGCATCGAACAGCGACCGCGATCCCGCGTCGATTTCACTTCGACTCGCCATGTAATGCCATAGTGCAGGCCGAGTGATGAAAAGCGACCCGCGCACTCCCAGGTCTTCGACAACGTTGACCGGGTCCGCCACGCCCGACGCATGGCCATAGGCTGCGCACATACCAAGTGGCCGCAGGCAGTCGAGCGACTTCTGCAATGTGTCTTTTCCGATCGAGTCGTAGACCACGTGGACGCCTTTTCCACCGGTGATTTCACGAACTGGTGCGACGAAGTCCTCAGTAGAATAATTGACGGTGTGGTGGCAGCCGAGGCCACGAGCGATCTCGGCTTTTTCGTGGGTGCTGACCGTACCGATTACAATGGCGCCGAGGTGGCGCGCCCAGGGACACATGATGTGACCCATGCCACCGGCCGCCGCATGAATCAGCACGTAGTCTCCCGGTTGCACCTTGTGTGTCCGATGCAGCAGGTATTGTGCCGTCATCCCCTTTAGGATCACCCCCGCAAGCTGCACGTCATCGAGCGCCAAATTCTTTGGAACCTTGATCAACTTATCGGCCGGGTAGATGCGCTCCTGGCTGTAGGCGCCGAGGGGCGGCAGGCAAGTGCAGACCCGCTCGCCAACGACGAAGTCGCTGACGCCTGGACCGACTTCCTCGACCACACCAACCGCCTCGAAGCCGACCACAACCGGCGGCTCGCCAACGAACATAGGGTGCGGGATGCCTGCTCGATGGTAAGTATCCAGGAAGTTCAACCCAACGGCTGTATTGCGAAGTCGCACTTGGCCCGGGCCAGGAGTTCCGACCATGATCTCCTCCCATACAAAGTTATCAGGTCCACCCTTCTTATAAATCATCGCCGCCATTCTCATGATTATCTCCCTATTGATCATTACTGCCGCAGCAATTCACCCGCGGCGAACTCAGGTTAAGAACCGTCACCGCTATCGATGCTGAAATAGTGATGCACACCGAACTTGGCCCCACCGGCTATCTTGAACTCCCGCGCGCGCCTGCACGCCAGCATAAGTGACGTCGCCGCGGGCCAACTTACTCATGCGAAGTCGCTCTTGCGTTACTTCGCCTAAACGGCGATCTCGTCGAAATGAAATTCCCCGTCCCGCAGCGTAACCACCTGCTTCTTCAGCCATGCATCACTGGGGTTAGGGAAATCGGACCGGCAGTGGACCCCGCGCGAACTCCGTGCGGCGTAACATAGCCCGGCGCATGCAGTCCGACAGCAAGATGGCGCGCTCTAAGCGCAGAACCTCTTGCATTTCCCCATAGTCGTTCCAGCCGAAGGAGAGGGCTTCCTCTCTGAGCTCGGCAAACAGTTCGCCCGCCCTCTGCAGTCGTGCACCATCGCGAATAGGCCCAAGAGCAAACTGGTTTGCGCGACGCAGGTTGCCCATTAAACAAGCGACCTGAGCTTTCCTACCGGGCTTGTGGGGCGGCGGCAGAAGCGATGTGCATCTCCTCACGGCTTTGCCGTTGAGGTTCCTCGCAGCATGCCGTCCGGCGATCCGACCGAAAGTTATGGCATCGACTAGCGCGGTGCCGCCGTGACGGTTGGCGCCGTGCACGCCGCCGGCCACTTCTCCCGCCGCATACACATTGGGAAGGTTGGTCCGGCCGTTCACGTCGATCTTCAGGCCTCCGACCGTATAGTGTGACGACGGCGCAACTCTTACCGGCGTCTCCATGAAGGTCGGAACGCACTTTGATAAAAAGGTGCCTGTGAGTAAGTCGGAGGCCCAATCCGTTGACGTTGTTTCACTGAAGTCAACATAGACCTTCTGGCCTTCGACGATCTCCGTCTGGACCACTGCGGCGAGTTGATCCCAGTTGTGCAGCTCCGAAAGGTACTGTGAGCCTTCGCCGAGATGCTTGGTAAGAACGTTTTCGCCCTTGTCGTTGGTCAGCGTCGAGAGCTTCGGGAAGTCGGGGTAGAGGAATAGTGTCGGTACCCCCTCCTCTCGGACGGCGAGCGGGTAGAACTGCATGAACTCGATATCGACCAGCGCGGCGCCAGCGTCCACCGCCATGCCATGGCCGTCGCCGGTCAGCGTTTCGGGGTTGTCCGTGAACTCGAATAGGCCCTGAAGCCCACCGGTTGCCAAGACGATCGCTTGAGCGTTGATCGTTACCGGTTTGCCGTCGATAAGGACACCAACCATGGTGGAACTAGGTTCCAGGACCAGCGCGCTTCCCCTTAGGCGTCGGACACCGGGCGAAGCATTAACGGCTCTGCGCAATTGGGCGTAGAGCGCGGTGCCGTGTGTCGATGAGAACTCCATCATGAGCCCCGTTAAGTCCTCGACGGTATCGCGCTTGGCGTATTCGGTTTCCAATCCGGAGAGAAGATCGCGTCCGCTCTTTTTAACTGCGCGGCGCGCTCTCAGTCCCCGTTCCACCTTGTCGACAGGAATCCCATAGGCGGTAATCACCTCCGCCATTACTTTCGGGGCTTCATCGAGGAGACGCTTCAAGAGCGCGCTATCGCACAAGCCCTTGCCTGTGACCTGCGACATGGCTTCGAAGAGTTGACCACGATCGAAGCCATCGTGCGCTGCAAAGGTGAGAAAGCCGGTGGAAACGGCGGTGCTTGGCGGGCGGCCATCTCCAAGCAAGATGACGTCACACCCCTCCTCGCTCGCAGCAAGTGCCGCCGTTTGGCCTGCAGAGCCCTCGCCTACCACCAATATGTCGGTTACCATCAATTCTGTCATGAGCATCGTCCTTGATTCACCGCAAATTCGCGATCAGTAGGATATCGACCTTCGCAGCCCAGAGAGAACCTGGGCATTTCGGAAGGGTGTGTTACGCCGCATGCAAAAATCCGTGGATCACCAGGGGAATTCGGCGGTCGTCCCGCGCATCGGACGGGTGCGTGGCCCAGTGTGTTCAGCTGCGCCCGAGGGTGAGCCTTTGAGATGAGCTTGCCCTCAATCTTCGACATGTCCCGTCAGCTGGACGTGCCGGCTCGCTGCGATCGAGCGGCGGAGGAAGGCGGGATGGCCACCGGCGTCGAGACTGCGGTATCATCGGTCGGCGATTTCGGCTGACGGAGCAGGTCACATGGATCGCGTGGCGGCGATGACGACTTTCGTGAAAGTGGTGGAGGTGGGGAGTCTGTCGGCGGCGGCTCGTTCGCTTGAGATGTCGCTACCGTCGGTTAGCCGCCAACTCGACGGGCTGGAGGAACATCTGGGCACGCGCCTGCTGGTGCGCACGACCCGACATCTGACGTTGACCGAGGGCGGACGGACCTATTACGAACAGGCCAAGCGCATCCTGGCGGCGATCGAGGAGGCCGAGATCACGCTCTCGGCCCACCATGCAACCCCCTCAGGCCGCCTCATCGTTAGCGCCCCGGTGCTGCTCGGCCGTCTCCACCTCGCCCCCATCCTGCCCGAGTTCCTGGCGCTCTACCCCAAGCTCACCGTCGACCTCCTGCTTCTCGACCGCATCGTCAATCTGGTCGAGGAAGGCATCGACGTTGCGATCCAGCCTGGACCACTCGAAAACTCCACCCTCATCAGCCGCAAGCTCGGAGCCTTCCGCCGCGTCGTCTGCGCCGCCCCCTCATACCTCCAGCGCCGCGGCGAACCAATGCAGCCCCAGGACCTCGAAAACCACGACTGCGTCGTCTTCACCCTCCTCGACAGCGCCCGGGAATGGCGCTTTCGAACCGAGTCCGGCGATATCAAGGTTCCCGTCAGTGGCCGGTTGCGGACGAACAACCATGATGCGACTGTAATCGCGGCGGTCGGCGGGGCGGGAACTCGTTCTAGGGCCCTCCTGGATGGTCCGCGATCAGATCCTCGCGGGCCGCCTGAATTCCCGTGCTGCAACGCTTCGAACTGCCCGCGACCGATGTCTATGCCCTGTTCCCGCATCTGCGTTTGATGTCCTCCAAGGTCCGCGCTTTCACCGATTTCCTCGTCGAGCGATGCGTGATCGCAGAACTCGGTCGCCCCCTACCGACATAGGAGACGCGCCCTCCACCTGCTATCCGTCTTGTGCGTCGTAGTGTGCCGCGCTCGGTCACCATCAGCTGACGATGTCGTGGTTCCCGACCAACGGAGCGAACACTTTGCATGCGCATTCGCACAGAAGGCGAATGGCCGAAGGTCAGAGAACCTCTGGCATTGGTCGCTCACGAACGACCCCTTCGCGCCGATATTGTTGATTTAGTCCGCCGTTGATCGCCGTTGGCTGGCGTGATTCCATCCTCGTATTGATTTGCGGAGGAGCGGGACGATGATGGGAATGCAGACGGCGCCGGCGCAGCTATTTTACGATTTCCGCCTCGATGACCACGTCCCCGAAGATCACCTACTCCGACGCATCGACCGATTTCTCGATCTCGAGAAGGTGCGCACGGAGCTGAAGCCGTTCTACAGCAGCATCGGCCGGCCCTCGATCGATCCCGAACTGATGATGCGGATGCTGATTGTCGGCTACTGCATGGGCATCCGGTCCGAACGGCGGCTGTGCGAGGAGATCCATCTCAACCTGGCCTATCGCTGGTTTTGTGACCTCGGGCTCGACGGCAGGGTGCCGGACCACTCCACCTTCTCGCGGAACCGGCACCCTGCCGTCGAGCCCGAGGTCACAAAACCAGCGATAGGCCAGGTTAATCGAGGATCTCCTCGCACAGCACCGTTCGGACCGGATGCCATGCAGTAGCCGACAATCAGCATGCACATCGTCGGGATCGATCGAGGGCCGGCCAATGCTGCTGTGAGAACGGCTTCAGCTCCAGTGCGCACCTTCTCGAAGATGGAGAATGGTGCGATACGTCGGAGTAGGTGATCTTGGGGACGTGGTCATCGAGGCGGAAATCGTAAATAGCTGCGCCGGCGCGCTGTCCATTCCCATCATCGTCCCGCTCCTCCGCAAATCAATACGAGGTGCAATCACGCCAGCCAGACGGCGATCAACGGCGGAGCTAAAATCAACAATATCGGCGCGAAGAGGTGGTTCCAGTTGAGCGACCAATGCCGAGGTTCTCTGAGCCTTCGGCCATTCGCCTTCTGTGCGAATGCGCAGTGCAAAGTGTTCGCTCCGTTGAGGAACCACGACATCGTCAGCTGATGGTGACCAGACGCGGCACGCTACAACCGCGCGGACGGATAAGCAGGTGGAGCACGTCCTATTGTCGGTAGGGGGCGACCGGGGTTCGATCACGCATGGCTCGACGAGAGGAAATGAGGTTGAAAGCGCGGACCTTGGAGGACATCGAACGCAGGACAGATGCGGGAACAGGGCATGACACGGTCGCGGGCAGTTCGAAGCGTTGCAGCACGGGGAATCAGGCGGCCCGCGAGGATCTGATCACGGATCCAAGGAGGGCCCTAGAACAAGTTCCCGCCCCGCCGACCGCCGCGATTACAGTCGCGTCATGGTTGTTCGTCCGCAAGAGACCCGGCCACTGACGGGAACTGCTGGTTGTCGGAAACTTTTTTGGGTTCCGAAAGCGCCGTTCCCGCGCTCGAGGAGGGTGAGGACGAGGCGCGGTCGTGGTTTTCGAGGGTCCCACTGGGGCTGCATTGGTTTCAGCGGCGCTGGAGGTGTATGGGGGCGGCGAACAGCAGCAGGAAGCTTCGAGCTTGCGGCTGATGAGGTGGAGTCTTCGAGTGGATTCCAAGGCTGGATCGCAACGTCGATGCCTTCCTCGACCAGATTGACGATGCAGTCGAGGAGGTCAACGGTGAGCTTGGGGCCACGCCAGGAACTGGGGGCGAGGTGGAGAGGCAGCGCCAAGCAGGCGCCGGGGCCGTGTAGCGACCCGTGAGGCAGCCTGAGGGGGTTGCATGGTGGGCCGAGAGCGTGATCTCGGCCTCCTCGATCGCCGGGTGCGCTTGGCCTGTTCGTGAGATAGGTCCCCGTCCGCCCTCGGTCAACGTGGGATAGCGGGTCGTGCGCACCAGCAGGCGCGTGCCAATCTTATTCCAGCCCGTCGAGTTGGCGCGCTAACCAACAGTAGCTTGACGTGTCAAGCGAACGAGCCGCCGACAAGACTCCACCACTTCAGCGAAAGTCGTCATCACCGCCCCAGCGCCGAATCCATCGAAATTTTCGTGTCCCGTCAGCCGAAATCACCAACCGATGATACCGCAGTCTCAACACAGGTGGGAATCCGCCTTCCTCCGCCGCTCGATCCGCACGAGCAGCCAATTCCCAGCTGACGGGACATGTCGAAGATTGAGGGCAAGCTAATATCAAAGGCTCACCCTAAGCTGAACACGCTGGGCCACGCACCATGCCGATGCGCGGGACGACCGCCAATTCCCTGGTGATCCACGAGATTCTTCATGCGGCGTAACACACCCTTCCGAGATGCCAGGTTCTCTCTGCGCTGCGAAGGTCGATATCCTCCTGATCGCGAATTTGCGGGTGGAAGTCAAGGACGATGCTCATGACAGAATTGATGGTAACCGACATATTGGTGGTAGGCGAGGGCTCTGCAGGCCAAACAGCAGCACTACGAGCGAGGAGGGGTGTGACGTCATCTTGCTTGGAGATGGCCGCCGCCAACCACCACCTTTTCCACCCGGCTTCACCTTTGCAGCGCACGATGGCTTCGATCGTGGTGGAGCCTTCGAAGCCATGTCGCAGGTACAGGCAAGGGCTTGTGCGATAGCGCGCTCTTGGAGACGTTCTCCTCGATGAACCCGAAAGTAATGGCGGAGGTGATTACCGGCCTATGAATATCCTATAGACAAGGTGGAGACGGGAATTGAGGGCGCACGCGCAGTTAAAAAAGCAGACACGATGTTCTTCTCCGGATTGGAAACCGAATACGCCGACGCAACATCCGTCGAGGACTTAACGGGGCTCCTCATGATGGAGTTCTCGTGTACGCCCAATTGCGCAGAGCCGTTAATGCTCCGCCCGGTGTCGACGCCTAAGGGGAAGCGCGGTGCTCGTCCTGGAACCTCATTTCCCGCCCATGGTTGTGTGTTCTCGACGGCAAACCGGTGACGAATTCGACACTAGAGCGATCGTCTTGGCAATACGGTGGGCTTCAGGGCCTATTCGAGGTTCACGGACAACCCCGAAACGCTGACCGGCGACGGCCATGGGCGTGGCGGTGGACGCTGGCGCCGCGCTGGTCGATATCGAGTTCATGCAGTTTGTACCCGCTGGCCGCCGTCCGAGGAGGGGGTACCGACAGCCTGTACCCAACTCCCGAAGCTCTCGACGCTGACCAACGACGACAAGGGCGAAAACATTTCTACCAAGCATCTCGGCGAAGGCTCACAGTACCTTTCGGAGCTGCACAACTGGGATCAACTCGCCGGCATGGTCCAGACGGAGATCGTCGAAGGCCAGAAGGTCTATGTCGGAGACTTCAGTGAAACAACGTCAACGGATTTGGGCCTCCGAACTCACTCACAGGCACCTTTTTATCAAAGTGCGTTCCGACCTTCATGGAGACGCCCGGTAAGAGTCGGCCAGTGCATTAGCACTATACGGTCGGAGGCCTGAAGATCAACGTGAACGGCCGGACCAACCTTCCCAATGTGTATGCGGCGGGGAGAAGTGGCCGGCGGCAGTTTGCGCGCGCCCACCGTTAGCAGCAGCCGCGCTAGTCAATGCATAACTTTCGGTCGGATGCAGCCAGACGCAGTGCTGCGAGGAACCTCAACGGCAGACCAGTGAGGAGATGGGCGTCGCTTCTGCCGCCGCCCCACAAGCCCGTAGAAGCTCAGGTCCGTGTTTTAATGGGCAACCTGCGTCGCGCAAACCAGTTGTTGCGGCCTATTCGCGATGGTGCACGACTGCAGAGGGCGGGCGAACTGTTTGCCGAGCTCAGAGAGGAAGCCCTTCGGCTGGAACGACTATGCGGGGAAATGCAAGAGGTTTTGCCTTTAAGACCGCGCCATCTTGCTGTCGGACTGCATGCGCCGGGCTATGTTACGCCGCACGAGAAGATCACGCGGGTCCACTGCGGGTCCGATTTCCCTGACCCAGTGATGCATCAGCTGAGCGGTAGACGCTGCGGGACGGGGAATTTCATTTCGACGAGATGGCCGTGTTGAGGCGAAGTGAGACGCAAGAGCCGAGTTGGCCGTGAGTAAGTTGGCCCGCGGCGATTAGTGGCTTATGCTGGCGTGCAGCGGCGCGCGGGACGAGATGGCCCGGTGCGGCCGCTGCATCGCTATTTTGCAGCATCGATAGCGGTGACGTTACTTGACCTCAACTTCCGCCGCGGGTAAATGGCCGCTGCGGCAGTAATGATCAATAGGGAGATAATGAGTAGGAAGTGGCAGCGAGATAAATTCATCAGAAAGAGTGGGAGCCTGGATAACTTTCTATGGGAGTAGTATGGGAACTACACCAGCCCGGCCAAGTGCGAACTTCGCAATACAGCCGTTGGTTGAACTTCCTGGATACTTACCATCGAGCAGCATCCGCACCTTATGTTCGTTGGCGAGCCGCCGGTTGTGGTCGGCTTCGAGGCGGTTGGTGTGGTCGAGGAAGTGGGTGCCAGGCGTCACGACTTCGTCGTTAGGCGAGCGGGTCTTGCTGCACTTGCCTGCCGCCCCTCGGCGCCTACAGCAAGGAGGCACCTACCCCGCCGATAAGCTGATCAAGGTTCGAAAGAATTTGGCGCTCGATGACGTGCAGGTACAAGGGGTGATCCTAAAGGGGATGACGGCACAATACCTGCTGCATCGGACACGCATGACTGCGGGAGAAGGTTACCGTGTACGTCATGCGGCGGCGGTGGCATGGGTCACGTGGATGTATTCCCTACAACAATGGC
>CAWETC010000041.1:0-153627 GCA_963811915.1 uncultured Alphaproteobacteria bacterium | reverse complement strand
CGCTCGGACGTTGAGCAGGGCGCGAGGCTAAAAAAGAATTTCGAATTTGCTGCCGGTGACGATCGGCACGCGAGGAGAAGACCATGAATTAAGAAGTTATGAATTTCTTCAATTGACGACGCCGGCTCAGGTCTTCGACCAGATCCGGATTTCAATCGCGTCCCCGGAAAAGATTCTGTCGTGGTCCTACGGCGAAATCAAGAAGCCGGAGACCATCAATTACCGTACCTTCAAGCCCGAGCGTGACGGCCTGTTCTGCGCCCGCATCTTCGGGCCGATCAAGGATTACGAGTGCCTGTGCGGTAAGTACAAGCGCATGAAGTACAAGGGCATCATCTGCGAGAAGTGCTCGGTCGAAGTAACGCTGTCGCGGGTCCGGCGCGAGCGCATGGGCCATATCGAACTGGCCGCACCCGGTCGCGCATATCTGGTTCCTGAAGTCGCTGCCGTCGCGGATTGGGCTTCTGCTCGACATGACGCTGAAGGATCTCGAGGCGGATTCTGTACTTCGAATACTACGTCGTTCTGGAGCCCGGTCTCACCGCGCTCAAGGACCGTCAGTTGCTGTCGGAAGACGAGTATCTGAAGGCGCAGGACGAATATGGCCAGGACAGCTTCACCGCCATGATCGGCGCCGAGGCGATCCGCGAATTGCTGAAGGGACTTGAGCTCGAAGTCTTATGTCGCTGCGCGTCGAGATGGAGGACACCGAGTCCGATATCAAGCACAAGAAGCTCGCCAAGCGCCTGAAGATCGTCGAGGCATTCCGCTATTCCGGCAACAAGCCGGAATGGATGATCCTGACCGTGGTGCCGGTGATTCCGCCGGACCTGCGTCCGCTGGTGCCGCTCGACGGCGGCCGCTTTGCGACCTCGGATCTCAACGATCTTTACCGCCGCGTCATCAACCGCAACAACCGCCTGAAGCGGCTGATGGAGCTGCGCGCGCCTGACATCATCATCCGCAACGAAAAGCGCATGCTGCAGGAGGCCGTCGACGCTCTGTTCGACAACGGCCGCCGCGGCCGCGTCATCACCGGCGCCAACAAGCGTCCGCTGAAGTCGCTGGCCGATATGCTCAAGGGCAAGCAGGGCCGCTTCCGGCAGAACCTGCTCGGCAAGCGCGTCGACTATTCCGGCCGTTCGGTGATCGTGGTCGGTCCCGAACTGCGGCTGCATCAGTGCGGCCTGCCGAAGAAGATGGCACTCGAACTGTTCAAGCCGTTCATCTATTCGCGGCTCGACGCCAAGGGTCTGTCCACCACGGTGAAGCAGGCCAAGAAACTGGTCGAAAAAGAGCGTCCCGAGGTCTGGGATATCCTGGACGAGGTGATCCGCGAGCATCCCGTGCTGTTGAACCGCGCGCCGACGCTGCATCGCCTCGGCATCCAGGCGTTCGAGCCGGTGCTGATCGAAGGCAAGGCGATCCAGCTGCATCCGCTCGTCTGCGCGGCGTTCAACGCCGACTTCGACGGCGACCAGATGGCCGTGCACGTTCCGCTGTCGCTGGAAGCGCAGCTCGAAGCGCGCGTGCTGATGATGTCGACCAACAACATCCTGCACCCGGCCAACGGTCAGCCGATCATCGTGCCGTCGCAGGATATCGTTCTTGGGCTGTATTACCTTTCGATCATGCGTGAGGGTCTGGCCGGCGAAGGCAAGATCTTCGGCGACATGGCCGAGCTCGAGCACGCCCTGCATTCGAAGGTCATCCACCTTCACACCAAGATCAAATATCGCTGGGAAGGCATCGACGAGACCGGCAAGACCTCCAGGCGCTGGATCGAGACCACCGCCGGCCGTGTCATGCTCGGCAACGTGCTGCCGAAGTCGCCAAAGATTTCGTACGACGTCATCAACAAGCTGATGACCAAGCGTGAAATCTCCGGCGTGATCGATCAGGTTTATCGCCACTGCGGTCAGAAGGAGACAGTGATCTTCTGCGACCGGATCATGGCGCTCGGCTTCTACAATGCGTTCAAAGCCGGCATCTCGTTCGGCAAGGACGACATGGTCGTTCCGCACGGCAAGTGGAAGATCGTCGACACCACGCGTACGCTGGCGAAGGATTTCGAGCAGCAGTACAATGACGGTCTGATCACCCACGGCGAAAAGTACAACAAGGTGGTCGACGCCTGGTCGAAGGCGACGGAAGAAATCGCCAAGGAGATGATGAAGGAAATCTCCTCGACCAAGAAGAACGCCAAGGGCGTCGAGTCGGAGATCAACTCGATCTACATGATGGCGCATTCTGGCGCCCGCGGTTCGCCGGCGCAGATGCGTCAGCTCGCCGGTATGCGCGGCCTGATGGCCAAGCCGTCCGGTGAGATCATCGAGACGCCGATCATTTCCAACTTCAAGGAAGGTCTGTCGGTTCTCGAGTACTTCAACTCGACCCACGGCGCCCGCAAGGGTCTCGCGGATACCGCGTTGAAGACCGCTAACTCGGGTTACCTGACGCGCCGTCTGGTCGACGTGGCGCAGGACTGCATCATCACGCAGGACGATTGCGGCACCAAGCTCGGCATCAAGATGCGCGCCATCATCGATGCCGGCACCGTGGTCGCCTCGCTGGCGTCGCGTATTCTCGGCCGCACCGCGGGCGAGGATCTGCGCGATCCCGTGACCAACAAGGTCGTGGTCAAGCGCGGCACGCTGATGGAGGAGACTGACGTCGACGCCATCCAGCAGGCCGGCATCCAGGAAGTGAAGATCCGCTCGGCGCTGACCTGCGAACTCGTCAACGGCATCTGCGGAAAGTGCTACGGCCGCGATCTGGCCCGCGGCACGCCGGTCAATCACGGTGAGGCGGTCGGCGTCATCGCCGCGCAGTCGATCGGTGAACCCGGTACTCAGTTGACGATGCGTACGTTCCACATCGGCGGCGCGGCGCAGATCAACGAGCAGTCGTTCATCGAGTTGAATTTCGACGGCAAGGTGACGATCAGGAACAAGGCCATCTCGAAGAACAGCGAAGGTATCCTGGTCGCGATGGTCCGCAACATGGTGGTGGCGATCAGCGATGCCGACGGCACCGAGCGTGCGACCCACCGCATTCAGTACGGCGCGCGCATGCACGTCGATGAAGGCGATATGGTCAAGCGCGGCCAGCGCATCGCGGAGTGGGATCCGTATTCACGGCCGATCCTCACCGAAGTCGAAGGCACCATCGGATTCGAGGATCTGGTGGAAGGGCAGTCGATCTCGGAAACGCTCGACGAGTCCACTGGTATTGCCAAGCGTGTCGTCATCGACTGGCGCACCACGCGCGGCGGCGGGGATCTGCGTCCGGCCATCGTCATCAAGGGCAAGGATGGCAAAATCCTCAAGCTCGCGCGTGGCGGTGAGGCTCGCTATATGCTCTCGGTCGACGCGATCCTCTCGGTCGACGTCGGCGCCAAGGTAAAGAACGGCGACATCCTCGCCCGTATCTCCACCGAAAGCGCCAAGACGCGTGACATCACCGGCGGTCTGCCGCGGGTGGCGGAACTGTTCGAGGCTCGCAAGCCAAAAGACGCGGCGATCATCGCGGAAATCGCGGGCACCATCCGGTTCGGCCGCGACTACAAGAACAAGCGCCGCATCTCGATCGAGCCGATGGACAAGAACGAGGAGACTCGCGAGTACCTGATCCCGAAGGGCAAGCACATCCATCTGCAGGACGGCGATATCGTCGAAAAGGGCGATTTCATCGTCGAAGGCAATCCGGCGCCGCACGACATTCTGGCGATCAAGGGTATCGAGGAACTCGCTGCCTATCTGGTCAACGAAATCCAGGAGGTCTACCGGTTGCAGGGCGTGCTGATCAACGACAAGCACATCGAAGTGATTGTCCGTCAGATGCTGCAGAAGGTGGAGATCACCGACCAGGGCGAGACCGACATGATCTCGGGCGAACAGGTCGATAAGATCGAGTTTGACCAGCTCAACGCCAGGGCCAAGGAAGAGGGTAAGAAGGTCGCCACGGGAACGCCGGTGCTGCTCGGTATCACCAAGGCGAGCTTGCAGACCCGCTCATTCTTCTCGGCGGCCTCGTTCCAGGAGACCACCCGCGTGCTCACCGAAGCCGCCGTCAACGGCAAGGTGGACCCGCTGGAAGGCCTCAAGGAGAACGTCATCGTCGGCCGCCTGATTCCGGCGGGCACGGGTGCCTCGATGGCCAAGATCCGCGAAGTCGCGGTCAAGCGCGACAAGCTGATTTGGACGAGCGCGAAAAGCAGGCCACGATCGTACCTGCGGCCCCTGAAGTCGAGCCGCTGGCACTGCCCCCTGCGGAATAACGAAGCTAAATCAGTATGTTAGTGAGAAGGCCGGCGCGAGCCGGCCTTTTTGCTATATTTTCGCTATTCGGGGTCTGTTATCGTACTCCGTTCATCTTTCCTTCAGGGAAAAAAGCGCTTCGTCTGAAACGACTTAGATCGCGCGTTCGCGCCGGCGGGCGAACGGCGGGAGGGTCGCCGGAAACACCTGGAAATAAATGTTGGATCTTGCAATCGTTGGCGGTGGCCCCGGCGGCCTGATGAGTGCCTGGTATCTTAAAAAGAAACTGGGCGAGCTTTGCCGTGTCACCATTTTTGAGGCGTCCAACCGTGTGGGCGGCAAGATTCTCACGCGCAAATTCGATTCGGCGCCCGCGATGTACGAGGCCGGCGTCGCCGAGATTTACGATTACTCGATGACCGGCCCCGATCCGCTGCGCGAGTTGATCCAGCATTTCGGCCTGCAGACCATTCCGATGGACGCGGAGCAGGTCCAATTCGACGGCGAACTGCTCAATGACGTCCCGGGCATGCGGCGCAAATACGGGGCGAAGACAGCCGATGCCATCGAAGCATTCCGCAAGCGCTGCACCGAGATGGTGTCTCCGATCGAATATTACGAAGGTGTCGGCGCGCATGATAACGAGCATCCCTGGGCCTACATCACCTGCGAGGAACTGCTCGACAGGGAGGTCGACGATCCCACCGCCAAGCGCTTCTTCAAGACCATGGCGCGGTCCGATCTCGCCACCGAGAGCCACAACACCAACGGGCTCAACGCGCTGAAGAATTTCGTGATGGATGTCGACGGCTATATCGGCCTGTATTCGATCCAGAACGGCAACGAACAACTGATCGAGTGCCTGCAGTCCGAGGTCGATGCCGACATCGAGCTCAATCACCGGGTGCTCAAGGTCGGCAAGACCGCGGCCGGCCGCTATCAACTCAACATGATGAACGGCAAGGGACCGGAGACCCGTGATTTCGATCTCGTGCTGATGTGCCTGCCGCACTCCTGGCTCGCCACCATGCGCTGGGAAGGCGAGCAACTGCGCAAATCGATGGTCAAGCACATCGCCTATTTCGACCGGCCTGCGCATTATCTGCGGGTTTCGATCCTGTTCGATGCGCCGTTCTGGGGCGACAAGATCCCCGGCGCATGGTTCATGTCGGAGGCGTTCGGCGGCTGCTGCGTTTACAACGAAGGCGCCCGCCATGATGTCGGCAACTACGGCGTGCTGAACTGGCTGATCGCCGGCTCCGACGCGCTGGCTTTCGCCAATCTCAGCGATCAGGAACTCATCGACGCCGCGCTGAAGTCTCTGCCAGCTTCGCTCGGCGACGCGCGCGCTCATTTCGTCGAGGGCAGGATCCATCGCTGGCTCTCGTCAGTGAACGCGCTCCCCGGCGGCATGCCGGCGCGCGATGTAATTACGAATCACCGGCCCGATCCGAAACAGCATCCAGGCCTGGTCGTGGTCGGCGATTATCTGTTCGAACTCGACGCTGAACGGGTTGCTGGATTCCTCCGACGCCGCGACCGACATCATTGTCAGCGAGATGATGCGGCTGCGCCGCGCGCGCGGGGAGGGGGCGAATCCGGCTCCCGACAAGCCTCGTTCCGACAAGCCTGTGTCCGACAAGATCGATCGCGAATATTTCGAGAATTATCGCGGGCTCGGTCCCTACAGCGAAGTCTGGAACCGGTTTATCGATCCGGCCTATCTGACCGACCTGATCAAGATCGTCTGGAATCGGGCCAGGAGTTACAAGATGCTGGTGGCGGGGTCCGCCAGCGGGGAACTGGTGGGCGCGTTGCGCGATCGCGGAATCGATGCGTGGGGCATTGAGAACAACCGCGCGATCCATGCCAAAACGCCGAAGGCGCTGAAGAAATTCAACAAGCTCGGATCGATCGTCGATATGCCGTTCGAGGACGACGAATTTGATTTCGTGTTCGAGACCAGCCTGTGCCACGTCGCAGAAAAACGGGTGCCGCGCGCCGTTCGCGAGTTAAACCGCGTCGTGAAGTCCGGCGTGATCTTCGGATCGGTGACGTCGGATATGGCGCCGGCACTGATCGACCGCTACGACCTGCTGCGCGGGGTCAAGAAACTCGGTACCTGGTGGGAATGGTCCGAACTGTTTTTCAGTAACGGGTTCGACTTGTCGATGCATCGCCGAGATTGCACCGATGCGCTGTGGGCGGTGACGCTGGCCGCCAACAAGGGCCCGGGTCAGTGGTACGCGGACTCCGACAGTCTGCGCTATTCGTTCTTTGACAAGGTCGCGGCCGACGATTGAATCAATCTAAATCATCGCCCGCGAACGCCGGCACGATTCGTGGAAAGTTGTTGGCAGTTGCTTTGCCGAACGCGTAGAACCACCGGGTCGATTTTGCGGTCATGCCGGCCGTGCAGCATCGGTTGGTTTCATGGCGTTCAAGCCTCCATCACCGGATGATCCGACCGTCGCTCCCGCGGATGATTTCGTTATGCCCGAGCCCGACGAAAAGCGCCTCGCACACACGGCGAATCGCGCCGGCGGCGGCAAGCCGGCAGTTTCGTCACCCGCCGATGATGACGATGAAGACGAACATGATGTTGAAGATGACGAGGATGATGAGGAACTCGTCGTCTTTACGGCCAAGGAAGCCGCCGGCGCGCTGGCGACGATCTATGCGTTCGTCAAACCGTTTCTCAAGCACTACAAAAAGGTACTGACGTTCGTTGGCCTCGGCGTGTTCGTCGAGACGCTGTTCAACGTCATCATGCCGCTGAGCCTCAAGTTCCTGATCGACGATGCCCTCGGCGAAGAAGACTTCGGAGCGCTGGTCGAGATCCTGTCGGTGCTGGCGGTCGCGGGAATCATCACCTCGATCGTTGCGGTTTTATACGAGCGATGGGATGCCAAGCTCGCGGCATCGCTGATTTCAGACGTGCGCTTGCGCTTGTTCGAACATGTCCAAAATCTGCCCGCGGCTTATTTCGCGCGCACCAGGCGCGGCGAAATACTCTCGCGCTTCTCCATCGACCTGTCGGCATTCGAGGGATCGGTCAAGAGTTTTGCCAACAGCGCGGCGTTGCCGTTCCTGGAACTGATCGCCGGCATCATTCTGATGCTGTTCTTGAACTGGCAGCTCGCCGCGGTGTCGCTGCTGGTATTCCCGATCACGCTGATCGGTCCGCGGATTCTGACGCCGAAGGCAGTGCAGGCGAATTACGAGCAAAAGCTCAATGAATCAGCGCTTCTTGGCCTGGTGCAGGAAAATGTCGCGGCACAGGCGGTGGTCAAGGCATTCAGCCTGCACCGCCGGACGCTGGGCTGGTTCACGATGCGCAACGACGACGCGCGCCGCAAAATCGCCTCCGCGGCGTTTCTGTCGACCATGGTCGAACGCACCGTCACGATTGCGGTGTTGTTGCTGCACCTCGTGGTACTGGCACTCGGCGCCTATCTCGCCACCAAGGGCCAGATCACGATCGGGACTTTCGTGACTTTCGAAAGCGCGTTCTGGGAAGTGTCCTACAACATCGCTCACTTGATGCATTTCATCCCGGTGTCGATTCAGTCGGCGGCGGCAGTGCGTCACATTCAGGAATTGCTGGACGAGCCCACCCGTGGCGCTGATCGTCCCGGCGCGCCCGACCTGCCGCGCATCACCAACGACATCACCTTCGATCACGTGACATTCCAGTACGAAGGCAGCCAGGCGCCGGTTCTCGACAATCTCAGTCTCAAGCTCGATGTCGGCAAAAGCATCGCCATCGTCGGGCCCAGCGGTTCCGGCAAGAGCACGCTGCTCAATCTGATTCTTCGGCTTTATGTTCCGGACGAAGGGCGCCTGACGATCGACGGCGTCGATATTCGGAAGGTGACCCGCAAATCCCTGCGCAAGAGCATGGCCGTCGTGTTTCAGGAAAACATGCTGTTCAACATGTCGATCCGGGAAAACATTCGGCTAGGCAAGGAGGGTGCGACGGACCAGGAGGTCGAGCAGGCCGCGCGCAAGGCAGAAATCCATCGCTACATCATGAGCCTTCCGCAAAAATACGACACCTCGGTCGGCGAGCGCGGCGATACGCTGTCGGGCGGGCAGCGCCAGCGCATCGCGATTGCACGCGCCATTGTCCGCGACCCGTCAGTGCTGCTGCTCGATGAGGCGACCTCGGCGCTCGATCAGACCACTGAAGCGGCGATCAACAAGACGCTGCTAAAATTGGCCCGCGGTCGCACCATGATCTTCTCGACCCACCGCCTGACTTCAGTGGTCGATATGGACGAGATCATCGTGATATCAGGCGGCAAGGCGATCGAGCGCGGCTCGCATGCCGAGCTGCTCGCCGCCAACGGTATCTATCGAAAGCTCTGGGACGATCAGAGTCATAAGCCGCATGATGCGGTCGATCAGGATGATGGCGACAGCGACGACGGTGATGACGAAGACTGAGCGCGAAGTTCTGCGCCGAGGCGGTGGCTAAGTCGTCGCAACATGCCGTCACCGATACACCCTGTCGAACGGATGAGACCTTCGCGCGTATCGGTTCGGTGTCCCCGGCGAAACAAAAAATAAGCCTTAAGGTTTGACGCGGCCGCCGCATCTACCTCGACGAGTAGAAACTTGATTATTATCCGGGTAAAAAGGGTCGGTTTGGCAACAATCTGGCCAGTCGCAGCTTGCTTTTGACGGCCTGATCGAGTTGCTGCGGAACACTGATTCTACAGGTGGCAGAGGCGCTTCTTTAGTTGTCGTTTCGCCTTGACTTGGCCTTCCAGCGCCGATAGAACCCGCGCACTCAACGACAGGCGGTGAGCTTCGCTTACGTCGGAACGGATCACCCGTTCGATTTCCAAAATGTTTCTTGGAATCGGGACGGGCACCAACCTCGACGAATGACGCTCAGACGCTGTCGATTATAGCTAGGCAATGCCAGGACGGTCTTGGTTTTCGAGGGTAAGTTCCCTCGGGATTGATCGGATGCATGACCTCGGTAGCAGACCAATCAGCGAACGCTGATCAGTCGTAACTGCGGTCCTCTGTGGCGTCGAAGCGCTTTCCGCTCAGCAATGAGCGGTTGGCGCGATTTCGCTTTGCGCGGAGCTTTCCGCGAGGAGCGGCCGGGTGGGACCCGTAGTCCCGAACGAATTTTGCGAAGCCGTTTCCCGGTTTCGCGCGAACTAAAGGGTGAAGGCTGACATGCCGACGATCAACCAGCTGATCGCAAGTCCACGCGCGGTACAGAAGTCGCGCAAGAAGGTTCCGGCTCTGCAGCAGTCGCCGCAGAAGCGCGGCGTGTGCACGCGCGTCTATACCACGACCCCGAAGAAGCCGAACTCGGCGCTCCGCAAGGTCGCCAAGGTGCGCCTGACTAATGGCTTCGAGGTCATTGGTTACATTCCCGGTGAAGGCCATAACCTTCAGGAACACTCCGTGGTCATGATCCGCGGCGGCCGCGTCAAGGATTTGCCCGGCGTGCGCTACCATATTCTCCGCGGCGTCCTCGATACCCAGGGCGTCAAGAACCGTAAGCAGCGTCGTTCGAAGTACGGCGCGAAGCGTCCGAAGTAAGCGGGAACAGATCAGATGTCTCGTCGCCATTCTGCCGAAAAGCGTGAAGTGAACCCGGATCCGAAGTTCGGGAACATCATCATTACGAAGTTCATGAACTCGGTCATGTACGACGGCAAGAAGTCTGCCGCCGAGAGCATCGTCTATGGCGCGCTCGAACTGATCGAGACCAAGACCAAGCAGGGCCCGCTGCCGATTTTTGAGCAGGCTTTGGAAAACGTGATGCCGACGATCGAAGTGCGTTCGCGCCGCGTCGGTGGCGCCACCTATCAGGTGCCGGTCGAGGTTCGCTCGGTGCGCCGGCAGGCGCTCGGCATTCGCTGGATCATCACGGCAGCGCGTGAGCGCAATGAAAAGACGATGACGGAGCGGCTCTCGGCCGAGTTGCTCGACGCGTCGAATGGCAGGGGGAACGCCGTCAAGAAGCGCGAAGACGTGCACCGGATGGCGGAAGCCAACCGCGCATTCTCGCACTATCGCTGGTAACGGCGAAACAACGGATTTTAAGGAACAACCCATGCCCCGCGTTCATGCCATAGAGGACTACCGCAACTTCGGTATCATGGCGCATATCGATGCCGGCAAGACCACGACCACCGAGCGCATCCTGTATTACACCGGCAAGAGCCACAAAATCGGCGAAGTGCACGAAGGTGCCGCGACGATGGACTGGATGGAGCAGGAGCAGGAGCGCGGCATCACCATCACGTCGGCCGCGACCACCGCATTCTGGAACGGCAAGCGTCTGAACATCATCGACACTCCCGGCCACGTCGACTTCACCATCGAAGTCGAGCGTTCGCTGCGCGTGCTTGACGGCGCGGTGTGCGTGCTCGATTTCGAACCAGGGTGTTGAGCCGCAGACCGAAACCGTCTGGCGTCAGGGCGATAAGTATCGCGTGCCGCGCATTGTCTTCGCCAACAAGATGGATAAGACCGGCGCCGACTTCTATAAATGCCTCGACGATATCGTCGATCGCCTCGGCGCCAAGCCGATTGCGATTCAGCTTCCGATCGGCTCCGAAAACAACTTCAAGGGCCTGATCGATCTCGTCCGCATGAAGGGCGTGGTTTGGGAAGACGAGGCGCTCGGCGCCAATTTCAAGGATATCGATATTCCCGAAGATATGGTCGAGAAGGCCAAGGAATATCGCGAGAAGATGCTGGAAGCCGCCGTCGAACTCGATGACGAGGTTCTCGCTGCTTATCTCGACGGCAAGGAGCCCGATGAGGCCACGCTGAAGCGCATGATCCGCAAGGCCGTGCTGACTGGCGCGTTCTTCCCGGTGCTGTGCGGTTCGGCTTTCAAGAACAAGGGCGTGCAGCCGCTGCTCGACGCGGTAGTAGATTATCTGCCGTCGCCGGTCGACGTGCCCGCCATCAAGGGCGTCGATGAAGACGGCAACGAGGTCGTTCGGTTGCCGAACGACAAGGAGCCGCTGGCTCTGCTCGCGTTCAAGATCATGGACGATCCGTTCGTCGGCACCATTACCTTCTGCCGCATCTATTCCGGCACGCTGCTTTCGGGCACCGGCGTGATCAATTCGACGCGCGACCGCAAGGAGCGCATCGGCCGCATGCTGCTGATGCATGCCAACAACCGCGAAGACATCAAGGAAGCCTACGCCGGCGACATCGTTGCCCTTGCAGGCCTCAAGGAAGCCCGCACTGGTGACACGCTGTGCGATCCCGACAAGCCGGTGATTCTGGAAAAGATGGAATTTCCGGAGCCGGTCATCGAAATCGCGATCGAGCCGAAGTCGAAGGCCGACCAGGAAAAGCTCGGCGTCGCGCTGGCAAAGCTCGCCGCGGAAGATCCGTCATTCCGGGTTTCGACCGACCAGGAGTCCGGTCAGACCATTCTCAAGGGCATGGGCGAACTCCATCTCGACATCAAGGTCGACATCCTGCGCCGCACCTACAAGGTCGACGCCAACATCGGCGCGCCGCAGGTGGCGTTCCGTGAGCGGGTGACCAAGCGGGCGGAAGTCAAGTACACCCACAAGAAGCAGACCGGCGGTACCGGTCAGTTCGCCGAGGTGTCGATTGTTGTCGAGCCGAACGAGCCGGGCGCGGGTTATGTGTTCGAGTCCAAGATCGTCGGTGGATCGGTTCCGAAGGAATACATCCCAGGCGTTGAAAAGGGCCTCAACAGCGTGATGGGCTCCGGCGTCGTTGCCGGCTTCCCGGTGGTCGACGTCAAGGTCCAGCTGGTCGACGGCAAATATCACGACGTCGACTCGTCGGCACTGGCCTTCGAAATTGCATCGCGTGCGGCATTCCGCGAAGCGCTGCAAAAGGGCAAGTCGGTCCTGCTCGAGCCGATCATGAAGGTCGAAGTGGTGACGCCGGAAGACTATACCGGCTCGGTCATCGGCGATCTGAATTCGCGGCGCGGCCAGATCCAGGGTCAAGACATGCGCGGCAATGCGAACGTCATCAATGCGATGGTGCCGCTCATGAATATGTTCGGTTACGTGAATAACCTGCGCTCCATGAGCCAGGGCCGCGCAACCTTTACGATGCAGTTCGATCACTACGCGGAAGCACCGGCGAACGTGTCGGCGGAAGTCCAGAAGAAGTTTGCCTGATTGTCGTTAGCGGCAGTTAACGACTGAACGGAGAGAGTCATGGCCAAAGCAAAGTTTGAACGTAATAAACCGCATTGCAACATCGGAACGATCGGTCACGTCGACCACGGCAAGACGTCGCTGACGGCGGCGATCACCAAGGTGTTGGCGGAAACCGGCGGTGCGACGTTCACCGCGTATGACCAGATCGACAAGGCGCCGGAAGAGAAGGCGCGCGGCATCACGATCTCGACCGCCCACGTCGAATACGAAACCAAGAACCGGCATTATGCCCACGTCGATTGTCCGGGCCACGCCGACTATGTGAAGAACATGATCACCGGTGCGGCGCAGATGGACGGCGCGATCCTGGTGGTGTCGGCAGCCGACGGCCCGATGCCGCAGACCCGCGAACACATCCTTCTGGCCAAGCAGGTCGGCGTTCCCGCGATGGTCGTGTTCCTGAACAAGTGCGACATGGTGGACGATCCGGAACTGCTCGAACTCGTTGAGCTCGAAGTTCGCGAATTGCTGTCGAAGTACGACTTCCCGGGCGACAAGATTCCGATCATCAAGGGTTCGGCGCTCGCCGCCCTCGAAGACAAGGACAAGAAGCTCGGCCATGACGCGATCCTGGAATTGATGGCGGCAGTGGACAGCTACATTCCGCAGCCGGAGCGTCCGATCGACCAGCCGTTCCTGATGCCGGTGGAAGACGTGTTCTCGATTTCGGGCCGCGGCACCGTGGTCACCGGACGTGTTGAGCGCGGCATCATCAAGGTCGGCGAGGAAATCGAAATCGTCGGTCTGCGCGATACCCAGAAGACCATCGTCACCGGCGTTGAAATGTTCCGCAAGCTGCTCGATCAGGGCCAGGCCGGCGACAACATCGGCGCGCTGCTGCGTGGCACCAAGCGTGAGGAAGTCGAGCGCGGCCAGGTGCTGTGCAAGCCGGGTTCGGTCAAGCCGCACACCAAGTTCAAGGCTGAGGCTTACATCCTGACCAAGGAAGAGGGCGGTCGTCACACCCCGTTCTTCACCAACTATCGGCCGCAGTTCTACTTCCGCACCACCGACGTGACCGGTGTTGTGCATCTGCCCGAAGGCACCGAAATGGTGATGCCGGGCGACAACATCGCGATGGAAGTGCACCTGATCGTGCCGATCGCGATGGAAGAGAAGCTGCGCTTCGCTATCCGCGAAGGCGGCCGCACCGTCGGTGCCGGCGTCGTCGCAAGCATCATCGAGTAAGCGAATAGGGAATGGCGAGTGGCGAGTAGGACTTTGTTCCATTCGCTACTCGCTACTCGCCACCCACTAAAGAAAGACAACGGCAATGAACGGCCAGAATATTCGCATCCGTCTCAAGGCGTTCGACCATCGAATTCTCGATTCGTCGACGCGTGAGATCGTGAACACGGCGAAACGGACCGGTGCACAGGTTCGCGGACCCATTCCGCTGCCGACCCGCATCGAGAAGTTCACCGTCAACCGTTCGCCGCACGTCGACAAGAAGAGCCGCGAGCAATTCGAGATGCGCACGCACAAGCGTCTTCTCGACATTGTCGATCCGACCCCGCAGACAGTCGATGCTTTGATGAAGCTCGATCTGGCCGCCGGTGTTGACGTCGAAATCAAGCTCTAAGTTTTCAGATCCCGTCCGAAGTTAACGGACAGAAAGAACAGGAAGCACGCCGATGCGCTCCGGAGTGATCGCACAAAAGGTCGGGATGACGCGGGTCTTTACGGAGACCGGCGAACATATCCCTGTGACCGTGCTGAAGCTGGGCAATTGCCAGGTGTTGGGTCACCGCACGACCGAGAAGAACGGTTATGTCGCGCTGCAGCTCGGTTCAGGCACGCGCAAGACCGTCTATCTGCCGAAGGCAGAGCGCGGCCAGTTCGCGGTCGCCAAGGTCGAGCCCAAGCGCAAGGTCACCGAGTTCCGCGTGTCGGAAGACGCGCTGATCCCGGTCGGCGCCGAAATTCAGGCCGATCATTTCGTGGTCGGCCAGTTCGTCGACGTCACCGGCACTTCGGTCGGCAAGGGCTTTGCCGGCGGCATGAAGCGCTGGAATTTCGGCGGTCTTCGCGCCACCCACGGTGTTTCGGTATCGCATCGTTCGATCGGTTCGACCGGCGGCCGTCAGGATCCCGGCAAGACCTTCAAGAACAAGAAGATGCCCGGTCATATGGGCGTCGATCGCATCACCACGCTCAATCTGCGCGTGGTGCAGACCGACGTTGCGCGCGGCCTGATCCTCGTCGAAGGCGCCGTTCCCGGCTCCAAGGGCGGATGGATCGCGGTGCGCGATGCCGTGAAGAAGGCGTTGCCGAAAGACGCGCCGAAGCCGGGCAAGTTCCGCCTGGCCGATGGCGGCGGCGAACAGGCAGCAGCCGAGCGCCCGCCGAGCAGGGGGGCGTGTGAGATGGAATTGAAAGTCACAACGCTTGAAGGCAAGGCGGCTGGCTCGGTCCAGCTTTCGGACGAGATTTTCGGTCTGGAGCCGCGCAAGGACATCATCCAGCGCTGCGTCAACTGGCAGCTCGCCAAACGCCAGGCCGGCACCCACAAGACGCAGGGCCGTGCGGATGTCTGGCGCACCGGCAAGAAGATGTACAAGCAGAAGGGCACCGGCGGCGCGCGTCACGGCTCGGCCCGGGTGCCGCAGTTCCGCGGCGGCGGCCGTGCGTTCGGTCCGGTGGTGCGCTCGCACGCGTTTGCGTTGCCGAAGAAGGTTCGCGCGCTGGCGCTGCGCCATGCGCTCTCGGCCAAGGCCAAGGACGGCGGCCTGATCGTGATTGAATTGGCGACCCTCGAGGCCGCCAAGACCAAGGCGCTGGTCGGACATTTCTCGGGTCTCGGCCTGACCAATGCGCTGATCATCGATGGCGCCGAGGTCCATAACGGTTTCGCCGCCGCGGCCCGCAATATCCCGAACATCGACGTGCTGCCGATCCAGGGCATCAACGTCTATGACATTCTGCGTCGTCAGAAGCTGGTGCTGACCAAGGCGGCGCTCGATGCGTTGGAGGCGCGCTTCAAATGAAGAATATCGATCCGCGCCACTACGACATCATCGTTGCTCCGGTCGTGACCGAAAAGGCGACCATGGCCTCCGAGCACAACAAGGTTGTGTTCAAGGTCGCGAGCAAGGCGACCAAGCCGCAAATCAAGGAAGCCGTCGAGAAGCTGTTCGACGTCAAGGTGAAGAGCGTGAACACGCTGGTACGCAAGGGCAAGACCAAGGTCTTCCGCGGCCAGTTCGGTTCCCAGTCGGATGTGAAGCGTGCGATCGTGACCCTCGAAGAGGGCCACCGCATCGACGTCACCACCGGGCTATAAGGCGATACGACGATGGCATTGAAAAAATTCAACCCGACGACACCGGGCCAGCGCCAGCTGGTGATGGTCGACCGTTCGGCGCTCTACAAGGGCAAGCCGGTCAAGGCGTTGACCGAAGGCAAGCAATCCAGCGGCGGCCGCAACAACACCGGCCGCATGGTCGTGCGCTTTCGCGGCGGCGGCCACAAGCAATCCTATCGCATCGTCGACTTCAAGCGCACCAAGGTCGATATGCCGGCGACCGTCGAGCGTCTGGAATACGATCCGAACCGCACCGCCTTTATCGCGCTGCTGAAATATACCGACGGCACCCAATCCTACATCCTGGCCCCGCAGCGTCTCGCCGTCGGCGACATCGTGATCGCCGGCAACTATGTCGACGTGAAGCCGGGCAACGTGATGCCGCTCGGCAACATGCCGATCGGCACCATCATCCACAATGTGGAATTGAAGATCGGCAAGGGCGGCCAGCTCGCGCGTTCCGCCGGCACCTATGCGCAGCTCGTCGGCCGCGACCATGACTACGTGATCGTTCGTCTGAACTCGGGCGAGCAGCGCCTGGTTCACGGCCGCTGCACCGGCACCATCGGTGCGGTGTCCAATCCGGATCACATGAACATCTCGATCGGCAAGGCCGGTCGCAACCGCTGGCTCGGCCGCAAGCCGCATAACCGCGGCGTCTCCATGAACCCGGTCGACCATCCGCACGGCGGCGGCGAAGGCCGCACCTCGGGCGGCCGTCATCCGGTCACCCCATGGGGCAAGCCGACCAAGGGCAAGAAGACGCGTTCGAACAAATCGACCAACCGATTCATTCTCATCAGCCGCCACAAGCGGAAGAAGTAAGGAACGCCGGACATGGTTCGTTCAGTCTGGAAAGGCCCGTTCGTCGAAGGCTCTCTGCTCAAGAAGGCAGATGCCGCCCGCGCGTCCGGCCGTCATGACGTGATCAAGATCTGGAGCCGCCGCTCGACCATCCTGCCGCAGTTCGTCGGTTTGGTGTTCGGCGTCTACAACGGCCAGAAGCATGTGCCGGTATCGGTCAACGAGGAAATGGTGGGCCACAAGTTCGGCGAGTTCTCGCCGACCCGGACCTTCCATGGCCATTCTGGCGACAAGAAAGCCAAGAAGGCTTGAGGACTAAGCGATGAGCAAACCAAAGCGCGAACGGAGCCTCCCGGATAACGAGGCCAAGGCGATCGCCCGCATGCTGCGGGTGAGCCCGCAGAAGCTTAATCTTGTCGCGCAACTGATCCGCGGCAGGAAGGCTTCGGCTGCGCTCGCCGATCTGCAGTTTTCGCGCAAGCGGATCGCGGTCGACGTCAAGAAGTGCCTGGAATCGGCGATCGCCAATGCCGAGAACAACCACGATCTCGATGTCGACGATCTGGTCGTCTCCGAGGCGCATGTCGGCAACGGCATCGTGATGAAGCGTTTCGCACCGCGCGGCCGTGGCCGTTCGGGCCGTGTCTTTAAACCGTTCTCGCAGCTGACGATCGTTGTTCGTCAGGTCGAGGCCGAGGCGAGCGCTTAAAGGGCGCGGGAGAATACGATGGGTCAGAAGATCAATCCAATCGGGCTGCGTCTCGGCATCAACCGGACGTGGGATTCCCGTTGGTTCGCCGGCAAGAACGAATACGGCAAGCTGCTGCACGAGGATGTCAAAATCCGCGAGATCCTGCACAAGGAGCTCAAGCAGGCGGCCGTCGCCAGGATCGTGATCGAGCGTCCGCACAAGAAGTGCCGCGTGACGATCCACTCGGCGCGTCCCGGCGTCGTGATCGGCAAGAAGGGCGCCGACATCGACAAGCTGCGCAAGCGCGTTGCCGATATCACCGCCTCCGACGTCGTCATCAACATCGTCGAAATCCGCAAGCCGGAGCTCGACGCGACGCTGGTCGCCGAATTGATCGCGCAGCAGCTCGAGCGCCGCGTCGCGTTCCGCCGCGCCATGAAGCGCGCGGTGCAGTCGGCGATGCGTCTTGGCGCCGAAGGCATTCGTATCAACTGCTCGGGCCGTCTCGGCGGCGCCGAAATCGCGCGCATGGAATGGTATCGCGAAGGGCGCGTGCCGCTGCACACGCTGCGCGCCGATATCGATTACGGCGTGGCGACCGCGTTCACCACGTTCGGCACCTGCGGCGTCAAGGTCTGGATCTTCAAGGGCGAAATCCTTGAGCACGACCCGATGGCCCAGGACAAGAAGATGGCCGAAGGCGACACTTCGCGGCCGCGTCGCGACGCTGCTTGAGCGATTTTGAGAAGGTTTGAGGGCGTAAGCCATGATGCAACCAAAGAAAACGAAGTTCCGGAAGGCGCATAAGGGCCGTATCCACGGCGTTGCGACTTCGGGCGCGACGTTGTCGTTCGGTCAGTTCGGCCTGAAGGCGATGGCGCCCGAGCGCATCACCGCGCGCCAGATCGAAGCCGCGCGCCGCGCGCTGACCCGTCACATGAAGCGTGCCGGCCGGGTCTGGATCCGCATCTTCCCGGACGTGCCGGTGTCGAAGAAGCCCGCCGAAGTCCGCATGGGCTCCGGCAAGGGTACGCCGGAATTGTGGGTGGCGCGGGTGAAGCCCGGCCGCGTGATTTTCGAAATCGACGGCGTCACCGTGCAGACCGCGAAAGAAGCGCTGTCGCTCGCCGCCGCCAAGTTGCCGATCAAGACGCGCTTCGTCGCGCGCATTGCGGAGTAGGAATGTGATCATGGCCGAGATGAAAAGCCGCCGATATCCGCGCAATGAGCCCCGATCAGATGGACGACGCCGTCCTCAATCTGAAGAAGGAGCGCTTCAATCTGCGTTTCCAGCGCGCCACCGGGCAGCTGGAGAACACCTCGCGGCTGCGTGAAGCCCGCCGCGACATCGCCCGCATCAAGACCATCGCCGCGCAGCAGCGCGCGAAGAAGAAGTAAGGGGCCGACATGCCGAAACGTACGCTTCAGGGCGTGGTCGTCAGCGACAAGCAAGCCAAGACGGTTGTGGTGCGCGTCGATCGCCGCTTCACCCATCCGATCTACAAGAAGACGATTCGCCGCTCGAAAAACTACCATGCGCACGACGAGAACAACGAGTTCAAGCCGGGCGACCAGGTGTGGATCGAGGAAAGCAAGCCGATCTCGAAATTGAAGCGCTGGACCGTGGTCCGGGGCGAACAGAAGAAAACGGCCTGAGGTCAGGTTCGGCTGCCGAACCGGACGACTTCAGGAAATTTTAGGCGCAAATCTGCGCATCAGAAAGAGGACGAGGTGCATCAATGATTCAGATGCAGACCAACCTCGACGTGGCCGATAATTCAGGCGCACGCCGTGTCATGTGCATCAAGGTGCTTGGGGGCTCCAAGCGCCGCTATGCCACCGTGGGCGACGTCATTGTCGTGTCGATCAAGGAAGCGATCCCGCGCGGCAAGGTGAAGAAGGGCGACGTGATGAAGGCCGTGGTGGTGCGGGTCCGCAAGGACATCCGCCGCGCCGACGGCTCCGTCATCCGCTTCGACCGCAACGCCGCCGTGCTGATCAACAATCAGTCGGAGCCGGTCGGCACCCGCATCTTCGGGCCGGTGCCGCGCGAGCTGCGCGCCAAGAACCACATGAAGATCATTTCGCTCGCGCCGGAGGTGCTGTGATGGCTGCCAAGATCCGGAAGGGTGACAAGGTCATCGTGCTGAACGGCCGCGACAAGGGCCGCACCGGCGAGGTGTTCGAGGTGCGTCCCGACCGAGAGCAAGGCGCTGGTGCGCGGCGTCAACCTCGTGAAGCGTCACCAGAAGCAGACCCAGGCGCAGGAGGGCGGCATCATCTCGAAGGAGTCGCCGATCCACCTGTCCAACATCGCGTTCGTCGGCAAGGACGGCAAGCCGACCCGCGTGGGTTTCAAGATTCAGGCGGATGGCAAGAAGGTACGCATCGCCAAACGCTCGGGAGCAGAGATCGATGGCTGAGACCGCATACACCCCGCGCCTGCGCGCGGAATACGACAAGAGCATTCGCGGCAAGCTGACCGAACAGTTCGGCTATGCCAACGTCATGCAGGTGCCGCGGCTGGACAAGGTCGTGCTCAACATGGGCGTCGGCGAGGCCGTCAACGACCGCAAAAAGGCGGAACTGGCGGCTGCCGATCTGGCGCTGATCGCGGGCCAGAAGCCGATCGTGACCTATTCGCGCGTCGCGATCGCGACCTTCAAGCTGCGTGAAAACCAGCCGATCGGCTGCAAGGTCACGCTGCGCAAGGCCAAGATGTATGAGTTCATCGACCGCCTGATCAACGTGGCGTTGCCGCGCGTGCGAGACTTCCGCGGCCTCAACCCGAAGAGCTTCGACGGCCGCGGCAACTATTCGCTCGGCATCAAGGAACACATCATTTTCCCCGAAATCGACTTCGACAAGATGGGGGAAACGTGGGGTATGGACGTCACGGTATGCACCACGGCGCGCACCGACGACGAAGCGCGAGCCTTGTTGACCGCATTCAATTTCCCGTTCCGGCAGTGAGACGCTGAGTCAGCCTCTCAAACGCGGAAACCCAGGAGCCAAGCATGGCAAAGAAGAGTTCGATCGAGAAGAACAACCGGCGCAAGCGGATGACCAAGAACGCCGCGCCCAAGCGCGCGAAGCTGAAGGCCATCATCGCCGACAAGAAGAAGCCGATGGAAGAGCGGTTCGCGGCGACGCTGAAGCTCGCCGAGCTGCCGCGCAATTCGTCGGCGACCCGGATTCGCAACCGCTGCGAAATGACCGGTCGTCCGCGCTCGGTCTATCGCAAGAACAAGCTCAGCCGCATCGCGCTGCGTGAACTCGGCTCCAAGGGCCTGGTTCCCGGGCTCGTGAAGTCGAGCTGGTAAGGGGGATCGGACATGTCAACGCACGATCCGATCAGCGATCTCATCACCCGCATCCGCAACGCACAGATGCGCGCCAAGCCCAAGGTTTCGACCCCGGGCTCGAAGATGCGCGCCAACGTGCTCGAGGTGCTCAAGTCCGAAGGCTACATCCGCGGCTATGCCAGCGTCGAGCATTCCTGCGGCCGCAGCGAGCTTGAGATCGAGTTGAAGTATTTCGACGGCGAGCCGGTGATTCGCGAGATCGAGCGGGTTTCGAAGCCGGGGCGGCGGGTTTACGCCTCGGTGAAGAACCTGCCGCGCGTGAACAACGGTCTCGGCATTTCGGTGTTATCGACGCCGAAGGGAATTATGGCTGACCACGAAGCGCGTGACGCGAATGTGGGCGGCGAAATTCTCTTCACGGTGTTCTGAGGAAGGGATCAGTCATGTCACGTATCGGCAAACGGCCTGTGACGGTCCCGTCGGGCGTTACCGCGACCGTCGAGGGACAGACCGTCAAGATGAAGGGGCCGAAGGGCCAGCTTCAGTTCGTCGTGCATGACGACGTCGAAGTGAAGTTCGAAGACGGCGCGGTCAAGGTTGCGCCGCGGGTCAAGACCAACCGCGCGCAGGCGATGTATGGCACCGCGCGCGCGCAGGTCGCGAACCTGGTCGAGGGCGTCACCAAGGGTTTCGAGAAGAAGCTCGAGATCACCGGCGTCGGCTATCGCGCCGCGCTGCAGGGCAAGAACCTGCAGCTCGCGCTCGGTTACAGCCACGACGTGGTCTATGCGATTCCGGAAGGCATCGCGATCACGGTGCCGAAGCCGACCGAGATCGTCATCACCGGCAACGATTTCCAGCGCGTCGGCCAGGTCGCCGCCGAGATCCGCAGCTACCGTCCGCCGGAGCCCTACAAGGGCAAGGGCGTGAAGTATTCCGACGAATTTATCTTCCGCAAGGAAGGCAAGAAGAAGTAACGGAGCCGGTCATGTCGAGACTCAAGATTACGAATGCCCGGCGCAAGCAACGCGTGAGGCTGTCGTTGCGCCGCACCGCCAGCGGTCGTCCGCGTCTGTCGGTGTTCCGCTCGTCGAAGCACATCTATGCCCAGGTCATCGACGACCTGAAGGGCGAGACGCTGGCGTCGGCGTCGTCGCTGGAGAAGTCGATGCGCGAGAGCCGGCAACACCGGCGCCAACATCGATGCGGCCAAGGCGGTCGGCAAGCTGCTGGCGGAGCGCGCGGTGAAGAACGGCGTCAAGGAAGTGGTGTTCGATCGCGGCGGCTATCTCTATCACGGCCGCGTCAAGGCGCTGGCGGATGCGGCGCGCGAAAGCGGACTGAGCTTCTAAGGTTTTGGAATTGAACGGACACAAGGACAGGGGCGCAGTCTTCGAAGATGAGCTCCGCAAGGATTGGAAAACACCATGGCAGGTGAACGCGAACGCGGTGGCGGCCACAGGGGCGGCCGGGAAGAGCGCGACAGCGAATTCGTCGACAAGCTCGTCCACATCAATCGTGTGGCGAAGGTCGTCAAGGGCGGCAAGCGCTTCGGCTTTGCGGCGCTGGTCGTGATCGGCGATCAGAAGGGCCGGGTCGGATTCGGCCACGGCAAGGCGCGCGAAGTTCCCGAGGCGATCCGCAAGGCGACCGAATCGGCCAAGCGCAACCTGACGCGCGTGGCGCTTGCGCGAAGGCCGCACGCTGCATCACGATATCGCCGGCCGTCACGGCGCGGGCCGGGTCTATCTGCGCGCGGCGCCGGCCGGTACCGGCATCATCGCCGGCGGCCCGATGCGCGCGGTGTTCGAGACGCTCGGCATCCAGGACGTGGTGGCGAAGTCGATCGGCTCGTCGAACCCCTACAACATGGTTCGCGCGACGTTCGACGCGCTGAAGCATCAGGATTCGCCGCGTTCGGTCGCGGCGCGCCGCAACATCAAGGTGTCCACGCTGCAGTCGCGCCGTGTCGGCGGCGACGCCGAAGTGGTGGCGGAATAAACAACAGGCGCGTTTCGCGCTTTTCGGAGTTATGACGATGGCCAAGGCCGCAAAGATGATCAAGGTCGAGCAGACCGGCAGCGCGATCCGCCGCCACCACTCGCAGCGTGCGACGCTGATCGGCCTCAAGCTCAACAAGATCGGCCGGGTCACCGAGCTGCAGGACACGCCTGCGGTTCGCGGCATGATCGCCAAGGTTCAACATCTCGTCCGCGTCGTCGACGAGAAATAAGGGAGCATGATCCCGAAAAGCGGGAGCCGGTTTTCGGTTGCGATCATGCGCCAAGGATAAAGGAAGCGAACGATGAAGCTCAGCGATATCGCCGACAATGCCGGCTCGCGCAAGAAGCGCATGCGCGTCGGCCGTGGCATCGGCTCAGGCAAGGGCAAGACCGCCGGCCGCGGCGGCAAGGGCCAGACCGCGCGCTCGGGCGTGCGCATCAAGGGCTTCGAAGGCGGCCAGATGCCGCTGCATCGGCGCCTGCCGAAGCGCGGCTTCAACAACATCTTCCGGCTCGAATTCGCCGAGATCAACCTCGACCGCATTCAGGAGGCGATCGACGCCAAGCTGCTCGACGCCAAGGGCACCATCAACGCCGAATCGCTGGTGAAGGCCCGCGTTCTGCGGCGTTCGAAGGATGGCGTGCGGCTGCTCGGCCGCGGTGAAATCAAGGCCAAGCTGACGATCGAGGTTCACGGCGCCTCGAAATCCGCCATCGCGGCGGTCGAGAAGGCGGGCGGCACGGTGAAAATCCTGGCGCCGGCCAAGAAGGACGAAGGCGAGGCGGCGTAACATCTGCGTCATCGCCCGCCTCGAGCGGGCGATCTGCACGACGGGACGATGGACTTATCGAAGCCGAGCACCAAATAATGTCCGGCGTCTGCTGAATGTCCCGCCTTCGCGAGGGACATGACAGCGCGAGGGGCGCGGGAGAAAGCCAAACATGGTCTCAGCAGCGGAACAACTGGCGGCAAACCTCAATTTCTCGGCGCTCGGCAAAGCCGACGAACTGAAGAAGCGCATCTGGTTCACGCTGGGTGCGCTGCTGGTTTATCGGCTCGGCACCTACATCCCGCTGCCCGGCATCGATCCCAACATCTGGGAACAGGTGTTCAAGTCGCAGGCCGGCGGCATTCTCGGCATGTTCAACATGTTCGCCGGCGGCGGCATTCACCGCATGGCGATCTTCGCGCTGAACATCATGCCGTATATCTCGGCCTCGATCATCATTCAGCTTCTGACCACGGTGTCGCCGCAGCTCGAAGCGCTGAAGAAGGAAGGCGAGGCCGGCCGCAAGACGCTGAACCAGTACACCCGCTATCTCACGGTGATCCTGGCCGCGTTCCAGTCCTACGGCATCGCGGTCGGGCTCGAGGGCGCCGGCAATGTCGTCAGCGATCCCGGCATGTTCTTCCGCCTGTCGACCGCGATCACGCTGACCGGCGGCACCATGTTCCTGATGTGGCTCGGCGAGCAGATCACCTCGCGCGGCATCGGCAACGGCATTTCGCTGATCATCCTGTCCGGCATCGTCGCCGAACTGCCCTCGGCGCTCGCCAATATGCTGGAACTCGGCCGCCAGGGCGCGCTGTCCACCGGCCTCATTCTGGTGGTGATCATCATGGCGGTCGCGGTGATCGCCTTCATCGTGTTCATGGAGCGCGCGCAGCGGCGGCTTCTGATCCAGTATCCGAAGCGCCAGGTCGGCAACAAGATGTTCGAGGGCCAGTCCTCGCATCTGCCGCTCAAGCTCAATACCTCGGGCGTGATTCCGCCGATCTTCGCCTCCTCGCTGCTGCTGTTGCCGACCACGGTCGCGAATTTCAACGCCGGCAAGGGCCCGGAATGGTTTCAGTGGATCACCACCCAGCTCGGCCACGGCCGTCCGCTGTTCCTGATTCTCTACCTGGCGCTGATCGTGTTCTTCGCGTTCTTCTATACCGCGATCGTGTTCAACCCGACCGAGACCGCCGACAATCTCAAGAAGCATGGCGGCTTCATTCCGGGCATTCGGCCGGGCGAGCGCACCGCCGAATATATCGACTATGTGCTGTCGCGTATCACGGTGCTGGGCGCGATCTATCTCGCGATCGTCTGCCTGATTCCCGAAATTCTGATTTCCTACGCCTCGGTGCCGTTTTACTTTGGCGGCACCTCGCTTCTGATCGTGGTCAGCGTGACCATGGATACGGTGGCGCAGGTTCAGGGATATCTGCTCGCCCACCAGTATGAGGGGCTGATCAGGAAGTCGAAGTTGAGGGGGCGTCGCCGCTGACGCCAGAGCTTTGCATTGCGTCGCTTCCTCCATCTGCGCATGGCGCTGATTGTAGTTGGCGCTGTTGCTGAATTTGAACCTTAAGGTGCGCGGCCAATCGCGCACCGAGCCGGGGGGCGCATATTCATGAGATTGATCCTTCTCGGGCCGCCGGGGGCCGGCAAGGGGACGCAGGCCCAGCGGCTGGTCCACCAGCTATGGCATTGTTCAGCTCTCGACCGGTGAAATGCTGCGCGCCGCCGTGGCGGCGCAGACCCCGGTGGGTCTCAAGGCCAAGGACATCATGGCCACCGGCGGCCTGGTGCCGGATGAGATCGTGATCGGAATCATTTCCGATCGGATCGACCAACCGGATGCGGCGAAGGGTTTCATCCTCGATGGCTTTCCGCGCACGGTGCCGCAGGCCGAGGCGCTGGATGAACTGCTGAAGAAGAAGCATATCAAGCTCGATGCCGTGATCGAACTTCGCGTCAACGAAAGCGCGCTGCTTCAACGGGTCGAAACTCGGGTTGCGGAGATGCGGGCGCGCGGCGAGGAAGTGCGAATCGACGACACCCCGGAAGTACTGACCAAGCGGTTGGCGAGCTACCGGTCGCTGACCGAACCGCTGATTCACTACTATTCGGAACGGCGCAAGCTGCTGACGGTCGACGGCATGATGACCATCGAGCACGTCACACGGGAGATTAACCGCATTCTGGCCGCGATCGGCGCCGTGGAAGCCAAGGCGTCGCAAAAGGCCGGCAGGGCAAAGTCGACTACCCGGCCGACCGCAAAGGCCGCTAAGCCGGCGCTGCCGAAAGCGGCCAAATCCGCTCGCCGCAGCATCGGCGCCCAAAAAGGCCGCGAAGACCGCTGGAAAGGCCGGGAAGGCGGTCGCCAGGGGGATCAAAACGGGGGTCAAAAAGCCGCCTCGGAAGGTAGCCTCGGGTTCCAAGACCCGCGTCGCCGCGAAAGCCGGGAAAACCGCAAAAAAGGTCACGAAAAAGCGAGCTAAAGCATAGGGACGGTTGACGAAACCAGTTTAAATCCTTTAATAACCCCGGTATCCAGTCGGATAGTTTTCAGACGATGCCGGGCCCCGAGAGAATCTAGGGGAAGGGCGTCGTGTTCGCGTTTGTGAACACCTGCCCGAGATAGCTAGAAAAATGGCCGGTCCGCGAGGGATCGGCAATAGGAGAGAAGTCCGTGGCCCGTATTGCCGGCGTGAATATTCCGACCAACAAGCGCGTTCTGATCGCGCTCCAGTACATCCATGGCATCGGCCAGAAGAACGCGGCCGAGATCATGGAGAAGGTCAAGATTCCGGAGGATCGTCGCGTCAATCAGTTGAGCGATCAGGAAGTGCTGCAAATTCGTGAAGTGATCGACCGCGACTATCTGGTCGAAGGTGATCTGCGTCGTGAGACCGGCATGAACATCAAGCGTTTGATGGATCTCGGCTGCTATCGCGGCCTGCGCCATCGCCGCGGATTGCCGGTGCGCGGACAGCGCACCCATACCAACGCGCGTACCCGCAAGGGCCCGGCCAAGTCGATCGCTGGCAAGAAGAAGTAAGAGGGCGAATAGCGAATAGCGAGTGGCGAATCATTCGCGACTCGCGGTTCGCTGCTTGTTTTTTTGGGGTGTAGCCGCTGGCATTACGGCGGCGTTGAGATCTTAGGAAAGGTTTTGGAATGGGCAAGGAAGCCACCCGCGTACGCCGTCGCGAGCGCAAGAACATTGCCTCCGGCGTGGCGCACGTGAATTCGTCGTTCAACAACACGACCATCACCATCACCGACGCGCAGGGCAATACCATTGCCTGGTCGTCGGCAGGCACGATGGGCTTCAAGGGCTCGCGCAAGTCGACTCCCTATGCCGCGCAGGTTGCGGCGGAAGACGTCTCCAAGAAGGCGCAGGAACACGGCATGCGCACCCTGGAGGTTGAAGTGGCCGGTCCAGGTTCGGGCCGTGAATCGGCGCTTCGTGCGCTGCAGGCCGCGGGTTTCACCGTTACATCGATCCGCGACGTGACAACGATTCCGCACAATGGCTGCCGTCCGCGCAAGCGCCGGCGGGTTTGATTTTAGTGCGTGGGCGGCTCTGCCGCCTGCGATGGTTTTGAGAAATTGCAAGCCGCGGACTGACCCGCGGGTCTCCAACGCCAGTGATCTGGATTGCAGATCGACTGGCCAATGGGTGAAACAGTGACGATCCAGAAAAATTGGCAAGAACTTATCCGGCCGAACAAACTCCAGGTAACTCCGGGCACCGACGCCACGCGTTTTGCAACCCTGGTCGCCGAGCCGCTTGAGCGCGGCTTCGGCCAGACCCTCGGCAACGCGCTGCGCCGCATCCTGTTGTCGTCATTGCAGGGCGCCGCAGTGCAGTCGGTGCACATCGACGGCGTGCTGCATGAGTTCTCCTCGATCGCGGGCGTTCGCGAGGACGTCACCGATATCGTGCTGAACATCAAGGACATCTCGATCAAGATGCAGGGCGAAGGCCCCAAGCGCATGGTCGTGAAGAAGCAGGGCCCGGGCGTCGTCACGGCCGGCGACATCCAGACCGTCGGCGATGTCACTGTGCTCAATCCGGACCTGCAGATCTGCACCCTCGACGAGGGCGCGGAAATCCGCATGGAATTCACGGTCGCGGCCGGCAAAGGCTACGTCGCCGCCGAGCGCAATCGTCCTGAGGACGCGCCGATCGGCCTGATCCCGGTCGACAGCCTGTTCTCCCCGGTGCGCAAGGTCTCCTACAAGGTCGAGAACACCCGCGAGGGCCAGATCCTCGACTACGACAAGCTGACCATGACCATCGAGACCAACGGCGCAATCTCGCCGGATGACGCGGTGGCCTATGCCGCGCGCATCCTGCAGGACCAGCTCAACGTGTTCGTCAACTTCGAAGAGCCGCGCAAGGAAGTCGCGCAGGAGATCATCCCCGATCTCGCCTTCAACCCTGCTTTCCTCAAGAAGGTCGACGAGCTCGAATTGTCGGTGCGTTCGGCCAACTGCCTGAAGAACGACAACATCGTCTACATCGGCGACCTCGTGCAGAAGTCGGAAGCGGAAATGCTCCGTACCCCG
The DNA here is from genome assembly GCA_963811915.1 of uncultured Alphaproteobacteria bacterium. Taxonomy (GTDB): domain Bacteria; phylum Pseudomonadota; class Alphaproteobacteria; order Rhizobiales; family Xanthobacteraceae; genus Bradyrhizobium. The sequence continues at coordinate 125,712 of CAWETC010000041.1, read as the reverse complement.
AACTTCGGCCGCAAGTCGCTGAACGAGATCAAGGAAGTGCTGGCCCAGATGGGGCTGCATCTCGGCATGGAAGTGCCGGGCTGGCCGCCCGAGAATATCGACGAGTTGGCCAAGCGTTTCGAAGATCATTACTGATCGATAAGCAGCGCGGCCGGGTCTTCGTGCAAGATCACCCGGCCGTTATATTTTGGGCGAACGCAGGCGGCCCACCTGAGCAAATTGTCCGACGAGCCGTCGCGACACAATAAGTAATCGAGGAATATAACATGCGTCACGGCAAGGTTCATCGGAAGCTCAACCGCACCGCCGAACATCGGCGCGCGATGTTCGCCAATATGTGCGCGTCGCTGATCAAGCACGAGCAGATCGTCACCACGCTGCCGAAGGCCAAGGAGCTTCGTCCGATCGTCGAGAAGCTGGTAACGCTCGGCAAGAAGGGCGGTCTGTCGATGCGCCGGCAGGCGATCTCCGAGCTGCGTGATCTCGACCAGACCAAGAAGCTGTTCGATGTTCTCGCCGTCCGCTACAAGGACCGGCAGGGCGGCTATACCCGCATCATCAAGGCGGGCTTCCGCTACGGCGATAACGCGCCGATGGCGGTGATCGAATTCGTCGACCGCGACGTCGATGCCAAGGGCCTCGATTCCGGCCCGCAGCAGGAAAAAGCCGCAGAAGCGGCGTAGGCCTGATTCCACAAAATGTTTTCAAAAGCGGCGCCTTTGGGCGCCGTTTTTTTATTGGGCAGCCGTGATCCACCACGAACAAGCCGTCGCAGGAATTTGCCATTGGCGATTGCAGTGGTGTGCACCGCTCCCGATATAGCCGGGATCAACGATGGAGATGTCGCATGAATATCGATCTCAAGGGCAAGACAGCGCTGGTGACGGGGTCGACCTCGGGCATCGGCCACGCCATTGCCAAAGGTCTCGCTGCCACGGGCGCTGACGTGGTGATCAATGGCAGGACACAGGCCAAGGTCGATGGCGCGGTGGCCACGATCACAAAGGCTGTGCCGGGCGCGAAGGCGCGCGGCGTCGCCGCCGATGTCTCGACGGCAGCCGGTTGCCAAAAACTGATCGCGGCGCTGCCGGATGCGGACATCCTGATCAACAATGCCGGGATTTTCGAACCCAAGGGTTTCCTGGATATTCCCGACGAAGACTGGAGCCGCTTCTTCGAGGTCAATGTGATGTCGGGCGTGCGGCTTTCCCGCGCTTATCTGCCGGGCATGCTCAAGCGCAACTGGGGCCGCATCGTCTTCATCTCCTCGGAATCCGCGCTGAATATTCCGAAGGAGATGATCCATTACGGCATGACCAAGACCGCGCAATTGGCGGTGTCACGTGGCCTTGCGGAAATGACCCGCGGCACCGCAGTGACCGTCAATTCGGTGCTGCCGGGTCCGACCATGTCGGAGGGGGTCGAAGCCTTCGTCAAGGATCTCGCCCGGCAAAACGGCCAATCGGTGGAAGAGGCGGCGTCGCAGTTCGTCAAGCAGTTTCGTCCGACCTCGTTGTTGCAGCGCTTTGCCAGCGTCGAGGAGATCGCCAACATGGTGGTCTACGTCGCCTCAAAGCAATCTTCGGCGACCAATGGCGCGGCGCTCCGCGCCGAGGGCGGAATTGTTCAGACCATCGCGTGATCGGTCAGACGCCTACCATCCCTCCAGCACGATCTTGCCGCGCGACTTGCCGGATTCCAGGAGCGCGTGGGCGCGCTTCAGGTTGGCGGCGTTGATGGTGCCGAAGGTCTGATCGAGCGTGGTGCGCAGCACGCCTTTGTCGATGAGATCGGCGACATCGTTGAGCAAAGCGTGCTGGCCGATCATGTCGGGCGTCTGGAACGAGCTGCGGGTGAACATCGACTCCCAGTGGACCGAAACCGATTTGCCCTTGAAAACGCTGACGTTGAATTCCGCGGGATCATCGATCAATCCGTATTTCCCCTGCGGCGCGATGATATCGGCCAGCGCCTTGTAGTGATCGCCGGTATTGGTCAGGCTGGCGATCAGCGCCACCGGCGGCAGTTTCAATTTGTCGATCTGTTCTTTCATCGCTCCGGCGTGATCAATCACGGCATGTGCGCCGAGATCGAGGCACCATTTCTGCGATTCCGGCCGAGATGCCGTGGCCACCACCGTCAGGCCGGTGAGGCGCCGGGCGAGCTGGGTCAGGATCGAGCCGACGCCGCCGGCGCCGCCGATGATCAGGAGCGTGCGCGGATCGACGCTCTTGCCGGGCACGGCGCCAAGGCGGTCGAACAACAGTTCCCAGGCGGTGATCGAGGTGAGGGGGAGGGCTGCCGCCTGTGCGAATGAAAGCGTCTTCGGCTTGCGGCCGACAATGCGTTCGTCCACCAGGTGAAATTCCGCGTTCGTGCCCTGCCGCTGGATCGAGCCGGCGTAATAGACCTCGTCGCCGGCTTTGAAGAGGGTGACATCGGGACCGACGGCATCGACGATGCCGGCGGCGTCGTAGCCGAGAATCTTGGTCTCGCCTTGCGGCGGAGCGGCGCGCTTGCGGACCTTGTAGTCGACCGGATTGGCCGAAATCGCCTTGACCGCAACCCGGATGTCGCGACCGGCGGGTTGCGGCTTGGCGGTCTCGAAATCGATCAGTGCATCTGCCGCGTCGATCGGAAGCGATTTGGTATACCCGACGGCCTTCATGGGCGCTCTCCTTGTTGCCGGCAGCCATCGCCGGGCCTTCAGCTAGGTGCAGGTTCATTGGCCGAATTGCAAGATGGCGGGGAAGGCCTGCCGCTCGCCGCAAGGCCGGCCCGAATCAGGCCTACGGTCGGGTCGTTTTCCGGAGCTTTCAATCACTTCTATTCGCGGGCCTGGCAGCCTATATTTGCCGCATCCATCCTCGGGAATCTCTTCATGATCGTTGTTCGCATTTTCACGGCATTGCTCGTTCTTTGGGCTGCGACGGCCACGGCTGTTGCGCAGGACCGGCGCGTACCGGCCTCAGCGGCGGAACTCAGGCTCTCCTACGCGCCGATCGTGCAGCATGTGCAACCGGCGGTGGTTACCGTCTACGCCGCCAAGGTAGTCCAGGACCGCAATCCGCTGCTCGACGATCCGATCTTCCGCCGTTTCTTCGGCGTGCCGGGTGGCCAGCAAGAACAGGTGCAGCGCTCGCTGGGATCGGGCGTGATGGTGGATCCATCCGGCCTGGTCGTGACCAATAACCACGTCGTCGAAGGCGCCGACCAGTTCAAGGTCTCGCTCTCCGACAAGCGCGAATTCGAAGCCGAGATCGTGCTCAAGGACAGCCGCACCGATTTGGCCGTGCTGCGGCTGAAAGATGCCCACGAAAAATTCCCGACGCTCGATTTTGCCAATTCAGATGAATTGATGGTGGGCGACGTCGTGCTGGCGATCGGCAATCCCTTCGGCGTTGGACAAACCGTTACCCACGGAATCATCTCGGCGCTGGCGCGCACCCAGGTCGGCATCACCGACTATCAGTTCTTCATCCAGACCGACGCGGCGATCAATCCGGGCAATTCGGGCGGCGCGCTGGTCGACATGACCGGTAAGCTCGCGGGCATCAATACCGCGATCTTCTCGCGCTCCGGTGGCTCGCAGGGCATCGGCTTTGCGATTCCCGCCAATATGGTGCGCGTGGTGGTGGCCTCGGCCAAGAGCGGTGGCAAGGCCGTTCGGCGGCCGTGGCTTGGTGCTCGGCTGCAGGCGGTGACGCCGGAGATTGCCGAGACATTGGGGCTTCGCCTGCCGTCCGGTGCACTGGTCGCCAATGTTGTTCCGGGCAGCCCGGCGGCGCGGGCCGGATTGAAAGTGTCCGATCTGATCGTTGGGATCGACGGGCAGATGGTCGACGATCCCAACGCCTTCGATTATCGCTTTGCAACGCGCCCGCTCGGCGGCAAATCGGACATCGACGTGCAGCGCGGCGGCAAGGCGATCAAGCTGACGGTCCCGCTGGAGACGGCGCCGGACACCGGCCGCAACGAAATCGTCTTGACGACGCGCTCACCGTTCCAGGGCGCCAAGGTCGCGAACATCTCGCCGGCCGTCGCCGATGAATTGCATCTGGATGCCGATACCGAAGGTGTCGTGGTGACCGATATTGCCGACGGCGGAACCGCCGCCAACGTTGGCTTCCAGAAGGGCGACATCATCCTGGCGGTCAATAATCAGAAGATCGCCAGGACCAGCGATCTGGAAAAGGCGACGCGCGAGGCGGTCCGGCTGTGGCGCATCACCCTGGTGCGCGGCGGCCAGCAGATCAACGTCACGCTGGGCGGATGAGCCCGAAGCGACCACGCGAGGGTACCAACCTTTTCGCAGCCGCGGGGATGGAGCGCGATGCGCCGCATCCGCTGCCGGACAGATTGCGACCGCGCACGCTGGCGGATGTCGTTGGTCAGGATCACATTCTAGGACCCGACGGCGCGCTGACACGCATGCTGGCGACGCGCACGCTGGGTTCGCTGGTGTTCTGGGGACCGCCGGGCACCGGCAAGACGACGGTGGCGCGGTTGTTGGCGGACGCCACCGAACTGCATTTCGAACAGCTCTCGGCGGTGTTTTCCGGTGTCGCCGATTTGAAGAAGGCGTTCGACGCGGCGCGGGCGCGGCGCGAGACGGGCAAGGGCACGCTGCTATTCGTGGATGAGGTACATCGGTTCAACCGCGCGCAGCAGGATTCGTTTCTGCCCGTGATGGAAGACGGTACCGTCGTGCTGGTCGGCGCCACCACTGAAAATCCCTCGTTCGAGCTTAACGCGGCGCTGCTGTCGCGGGCGCGCGTGCTGGTGTTTCACTCGCTCGATCCGGCCGCGATCGAAAGACTGTTTGGCCATGCCGAAAGCATCGAGGGCCGGAAGCTGCCGCTCGACGATGAGGCGCGCGCCGTCCTGGTGCGGATGGCCGATGGCGACGGGCGCGCCGCGCTGACACTCGCCGAAGAGGTCTGGCGCGCCGCGCGCGAAGGCGAGATATTCAATGCCGAAAAATTGCAGGAAATTTTGCAACGCCGCGCGCCGATCTACGACAAGTCGGCCGACGGTCATTACAACCTGATCTCGGCGCTGCATAAATCGGTGCGTGGCTCCGATCCTGATGCGGCACTGTATTATCTCGCGCGCATGATGGACGCCGGCGAAGACCCGCTGTTTCTGGCGCGGCGCGTGGTCCGCATGGCGGTCGAGGATATTGGTCTTGCCGATCCGCAGGCGTTGGTGATCTGCAACGCCGCGAAGGACGCCTACGATTTCCTCGGCCATCCCGAGGGCGAACTGGCAATCGCGCAGGCAGTGATCTACCTCGCCACCGCGCCGAAATCGAACGCCGCCTACAAGGCGTTCGGCGCGGCGATGCGCGTAGCGAAGGAGGGCGGCTCACTGCTGCCGCCCAAGCACATCCTGAATTCGCCGACCAAGCTCATGAAGTCGGAAGGCTATGGCGGCGGTTACGAATACGATCACGACACCCCGGAAGCCTTTTCCGGACAGGACTATTTCCCGGAGGCGCTCGGACGCCAGACTTTTTATAATCCGCCCGACCGGGGTTTCGAGCGCGAAATCCGCAAGCGGCTGGATTACTGGGCGAAGCTGAGAAGTGGCCGTACTGGATCAGACCGATGATGGCAGCATTTGACTGTTTCGTCGGTATCGATTGGTCGGGCGATAATAAGCCATGGCAAAAGGGGTTAAAGGTTGCAATTGCTTATCCCGGCCGTGCCGCGCCCAGATTAGAATACCAAAGTCACAAAGGCAGATGGTCCCGCAGCGAAGTGATGAGATGGATTGAAAATCAATTCCAAGACAGGAGAGCGTTGATAGGTCTTGATTTTGCTTTTGGATTTCCTCCGCTAGTGCTTCCTGGAAACGTCGTTCTCGATTGGGAATATGCCGAGAGAGTGTGCGAATTCGGACTTCAATTTCTACGGCGGGGCGTTTTTTCGTCCACCAGCCTGCTTGCATAGTCATTTGGTAAACAGTCCTTGGCTGCCAAAACACAGCTATTCAGCCAACCACTTAAGAGTAACGGATATCGTCGCCATGGAGACGGCCGGCGCCAGACCACAATCGATCTTCAATGCTGTAGGCCCTGCGCAAGTGGGACCTTCTTCGATTTCAGGCATGCGGGCACTACGATCGCTTCGACAGAACTGCGGCGGCAGAATAGCTATTTGGCCCTTTGATGAAATGAGGGGAGCTGGTTCGGTTATAGTCGAGATTTTTCCGCGATATTTTCCCTTGTCGAAAGGAAAGAGTGCCAAGCTTGCAAGTCAACGTGAACTAAACGCCGCGCTCGTCGCATTCAATAGTGACGAGGCGGAGCAAGGTCCGAAATCCGAAGATGAGGGAGATGCGCTGCTTAGTGCGGCGGCCTTGAGATTTTTATCGGCCCAGGAATTACTGTTTCAGTTGCCAAACCAAACAATTAGGTCGCAGGGTTGGATTTTTGGTGTGCCCGTGCGAAGTGGAAGGACACCATGAGCCGTCGCGTTAGAAGACCATTGGCGAAACGTCCGTCCGGTGACCGCCCGAAGGGCGCGCCTCCCTATCGCGGCTCGCAGACGGAGCGGCCGCAGGGGTATCGTCCCGGTGGCAAGCCGCCCGCGCGGTTTTCCTCGTCCGCGCCTCGCGCCCCCAAGCCACAGCCTTTCGTGGCCGAGCCCGAGAAGGCCGTCGCCGAGGCGCCGCCGCTGCCGACAAAAGTTCAGACCGTCGTGGTGACCGCGGATGAGAACAACATGCGCGTCGACCGTTTTCTGGAGGCGCGTTTTCCCGGCCTGTCGTTCTCGCACATCCAGCGCATCGTCCGTAAAGGCGAGTTGCGCGTCAACGGCAAACGTGCGGACAGCAAGGATCGCCTTGAAGAAGGCCAAAGCATCCGTATTCCGCCGCTCAAGCTCGACGCGCCCAAGGTGGTTGGCGAGCTCTCGGAAGCGGCGGCGAAGACGCTGCAAACCCTCAAGGACATGATCCTGTATGAGGACGCCGACGTCATGGTGCTGAACAAGCCGGCCGGTCTGGCGGTGCAGGGCGGTTCCGGCACCACGCGGCATGTCGATCAGATGCTGGAAGTGATGCGCGACGCAAAGGGGCAGAAACCCCGGCTGGTGCATCGGCTCGACAAGGAAACCGCAGGCTGCCTGCTGGTGGCCAAAACGCGTTTTGCGGCGACCGCGCTGACCGGCTCGTTCCGTCATCGCTCCGCACGCAAGATCTACTGGGCGCTGGTGGCGGGCGTGCCGAAGCCGAAGCAGGGTCGCATCTCGACTTATCTGGCCAAGGAAGAGAACGAGGAAGATACCATCATGCGCGTCGCGGCGCATGGCGACGAGGGCGCCAGCCACGCCGTGACTTATTATGCCGTGGTGGAGACATCGGCGCAGAAACTCGCATGGGTATCGCTCAAGCCGGTTACCGGGCGGACCCATCAATTGCGCGCGCACATGGCGCATATCGATCACGCCATCGTCGGCGATCCCAAATATTTCAACAAGGAAAACTGGCAACTGCCGGGTGGCCTGCAAAAACGGCTGCATTTGCTGGCGCGCCGGATCGTGATTCCACATCCTCGCGGCGGTGTGATCGACGCCACCGCGCCGCTGCCGCCGCATATGCTGCAATCATGGAACCTGCTCGGCCTCGAAGCCGACCGGTTCGATCCGATCGAGAACGCTCCCGAAGAATGACAGCGGTGTTGTGGCACCACGTGCGCCGCGATTGATATTTGTCCGGGGGCGCAACAACGATCAAATCAAGGGCGCGCTAAGTGAGATATCGCTAGCTCCAATGTGTTCTGGCACCAGACCACCATCGTGCAATTCGGAGGCTCCGCGCATGATCGGGAATTGGCTTCGCGTCGCGCTCTTCTCTTTCCTTCTCTGCGCGGTCACCTGCTGCACCGCGGCCGCAAATGCACAGACGCTCGCCCTGGTGGGAGGCAGCGTCTACGCGTCGCCTGACGCGGCGCCGCTCCCTGATGCGGTCGTTATGGTGTCCGGTGGCGCCATCACCGCGATCGGCAACCGTAGCGAAGTCCAAATTCCCCCCGATGCGCACGTCATTGATTGCACCGGCAAGACCGTTGTTGCCGGGTTCTGGAATAGTCACGTTCATTTCACGCAGCCGGTATGGAGAAACGCCGCCAGCGCACCGGTGGCGCCGCTGGAAGAACATATGCGGGAGATGCTGACCAAGTGGGGTTTCACCACCGTGTGGGACCTCGGGTCCGACCCGAACGATACCCTGGCTTTGCGCCGCCGCATCGCCGCGGGCGAAGTCGCAGGCCCCAATATTTTTCTGGCTGGCAGCATTTTCCCCAAAGGCGGCCATCCCGTTTACCTGCCTGCTGAAATGAAACTTCCCGAAGCTGCCACGCCGGACGAAGCCGCGCAGATGGCGCGGGATTATCTGGGAATGGGCCTGGACGGCATTAAATTGTTCACCGGTGCGTATATGGGCGACAAGCCCGTGGTGAATATGGATCCGGCGATCGCCAGAGCCGCGGTTGAAGTGGCGCATGCGCAGGGCAAGCCGGTGTTCGCCCATCCGCAAAACAGAACCGGGCTCGACACGGTGATTGTGTCCGAAGTCGATGTGATGGCTCACATCATTCCCGGCGAGCCAGCCTATAACGCCGAGCAGCTCGCCCAATTCAAGGCGCAGGGAACCGCTTTGACCCCGACGCTTGCTCTTTTTGCGAAGATTCCGGGCGGGCCCGCTCTGGGGGCGCGGCTGGTGGATTCCGGCGTCAGCCAACTCAAGGCATTTTCGGAGAATGGCAGCGTCGTTCTGTTTGGGACCGATGTCGGCTTCACCCAGCTCTATGACACGACGCTCGAATACGAACTCATGCACCGGACGCTTTCGGAACGCCAGGTGCTCGCTTCGCTGACGACGAATCCGGCGCTGTATTTCAAGGCCGCGAAGAAGGGCAAGGTCGAAAAGGGCTTTGATGCCGATTTGACAGTTCTTGACGGTGACCCCGTCGCCGACATCAGCAACCTCGCCAGGGTTGCCTATACCATTCGGGCCGGCCAGATCATCTATCAGAAATAGTAAAAGGCTGCTGCTGCGTCTTGAGGCCAACCGGCTCGATCCGATCGGGAACGCCCCTTGTGAGCGCCGGGGACGATCACGACATAATTCCTATGAAACGGCTATTGATCCTTCTGGTCTGCGTGGTTCTCGCTGCGCCCGTCGTCGCCACCCCTGTCTTCGCGCAGCAACTCATTCCGCCCGGCGGATCGAAGTTCAACCCGCCGCTGCCGGCGCCGCCGCCACCGCCCAGGATCGAGGCGCCGGTGATACCGCAAATGGATGCGCCGCCGATCAGGGACTATGCGCCCGCGCCGAGTCCATCGTTCAGCGACCGCATCACGACATGCCTCGACGAAGCTGCCGCATCCGGACTTGGCCCGAGTGACCGCGAGGAATATTCGCGCTCTTGCGCTAATCGATGAAGGGAAGTTCCCCCGCTGGCTGGCTTTATTTGCATCTATCCTTATCGTACCCTGCGCAAATATGTTGCCGATGCATGCAAGCCGAAATGGAAGCCGAAAACGCCGATGCGTGAATTGTTCGATGAGGTAGCGGGCCATTCTCCGCTCGATCCGGAGGAAGCGGTGCGGCGCACGACGCGCACGCCGCGCCGCAAGCGTTTTTATGCCAAAGCGGATGTCGTGGAAGCGGCCGACGGATTTGCCGTCACCCTCGATGACAAGCCGGTCCGCACACCGTCTGGTCGTGCTCTAACGGCGCCGAAACGCGCCATCGCCGACGCGATGTCAGGAGAATGGCAGGCGCAGGCGGAATTCATCGATCCCCTGACGATGCCATTTACCCGGTTTGCCAACAGTGTGCTCGACGCCGTGGTGGACCGGGTCGACGATGTCACCGAGGACGTCGCGAAATATCTGGGCTCCGATCTGTTGTTCTACCGCGCCGGCCATCCCGAGGCGCTGGTGGCGCGCGAGGCCGCGCATTGGGACCCGATCCTGTTTTGGGCCGCTGATACACTAGGCGCCCATTTCATTCTGGCCGAGGGAATCGTGCATGTCCGCCAGCCCGATTCCGCAATATCAGCGGCGCGGGCGGCGCTCCCGTCCGACCCGTGGTCGATCGCTGCGCTGCATGTGATCACGACGTTGACCGGCTCGGCGCTGCTGGCGCTGGCGCTGCTGCATGGCGTCCTCAATCAGGACCAGGTCTGGGCCGCCGCTCATGTCGATGAGGACTGGAACATCGAGAAATGGGGCGTCGATGAGGAGGTCGCGGCGCGGCGCGCCGCGCGCCTGGTCGATTTCGAGGCTGCTGCGGGCATTCTAAAAGCCGTGAACCCCGCGAATTCCGTGGTCGGTTAACGACGGGTTTACGGCGCAAGGTTAGCTTCGGCCGGGCCTGACCCGGTGAAGCAAACCATGTCGATCGTGATTACGCCGAGTATTCCGCTGGTCGCCGCGCAGGGCGCGACGGCGGATATTGTCTTGCAGCCGGGCAGCGTGATCAGCGCCACCGTGCTGCAGGTTCTCGGCAACGACCAGGTGAAAATCTCGATTGCCGGCCAGTCGCTCGACGTCCTCTCGCAGGTTCCGCTGCAGGCCGGCCAAACGCTCCAGCTCCAGGTTTCACAGACCCAGGATGGTATCGGGCTCGCGATGGTAAGCCAGCAGGGCGGTGCCTCCGCAAGCCAGGGTGTGGCCAATTCCGGCACCGCGAGCATAGCAGGCGATACCGTGACACTGGCGCCCGGTGCGGTGGCCAATGTCGTCGTTTCGGCGACGCCTGTGACCATTGCGAGCCAGCTTACCGCACTGGAGACCTCGGCGGTCTCGGCCGCGGCCCAGACCGCGGCGACCCAGCAGACGTCTCTCGCGACGTTGTTTGCCAATCTCGGTGTCGCCGCCGGGCTGACCGGCCTGCCGCCGCAGGTCCAGCAGGCCGTGGTGCAAGTGCTGGCGCAGCAGACCATCCTCAATCAGGGCCTCACCGGCGACGACATCAAGCAGGCGTTTCAGACCTCCGGGCTGTTTCTGGAAGCATCGCTGGCGTCGGGATCGGTGCCATCGTCTTCCGCCGCGCCGGATCTCAAGGCGGCGCTCATTGTGTTGCGTCAGGTGCTGACGACGTCGCTTGGCAGCGCGCCGGTGACGCCGGGCACGTCGGCGGCCCCTGGTACATCGGCAACACCGGGGGCGCCGGCGACAGCGTCACCGACGGCTGCGCAAAACACGCCGCCAACAGCGGCACAAGCGGCGCAGCCGGGGACGACGCCGGGAGCCGTGGTGATCGAGCAGGGCGCCCAGTCGTCGGGTCAAGCATCGTCGCAGCCCGTCACGATTATTGTGGGGCCGGAAACGCCGATGACCGTGTCGCCCGAACTTGCGCCGCTGCTCGCGTCTGAGATCACCGCGACCGCGACTTCATCGCAAGCGAGTGCATCCACCATCGAACAGGTCATTGCTGACCTCGGCGAGCCGAACCAGATCATCCCGCCTGCGACGACGCCGGCCGATGTCGCCGCGCGCGCGGCCGCCAGCGGCGCGGCCCTCAATCTGTTGCAGGAAGCCGTGCAGGCCGGCCCGCTGGCGGCGGGAAATCTCGCCAGGTTTGCATTCGACAACAGCGAGGTGCTCTCGCTGCTCCCGGCGGTGACGGGAGCGCGCACCCTGGCAATCGATGACGCTGAATTCGCGCGCACCAATCTGCCGCCGCCGCCGATCAATGGCGCGTTGCCGGCGGCGCAGCCGGTGTTGCCGGCCACGCTGGTGTCAAACTCATCGGTCGAAACGGCGCTGCAACATCTACTTTCCGATACCGACGGCGCGATCGCGCGGCAGACGCTGTTGCAGGTGGCGTCGTTGCCGGGCCAAACCGATCCGGCCACGGGACGGATCGATCCGATCACGCCACGGTGGAATTTCGAAATCCCGTTCGCGACGCCGCAGGGCACCGCGATGGCGCAGTTCGATATTTCGCGGGACGGCAGCGGCCGCGAGGCCGGGTCGCCCAAGCCGGTGTGGCGGGCGCGGTTCTCGCTCGACGTCGAACCGGCCGGGCCGGTTCATGCGCTGGTATCGCTCACGGGAGAGCGGACTTCGGTGCGAATGTGGGCGGAGCGGCCCGCGACCGCCGCGCAATTGCGCGCGGGCGTTTCGCAGCTCAGCCAGGCCTTGAGCCGTGCCGAGTTGAAGCCGGGCGATATTGTGGTCCGCGACGGCGCGCCGGTGCAGTCGGCCTCGGCGCCCGCGGGGCATTTTCTGGATCGCGCGCTATGAGCGCCGACAGCAGAAGCCAGCTTGCGGTCGCGCTGCATTACGACCGGACAGGCGCCCCGCGAGTCATCGCCAAGGGCAAGGGCAGCATCGGCGCGAAGATCATCGAGGTCGCCAAGGCCCATGATATTCCGATCGAAGAGAACGAAGTGCTGGCGGGCGCGCTCTCCAACGTCGAGCTTGGCGACGAGATTCCGGCCGAGCTCTACAAGGCCGTGGCGGAAGTGCTGATTTTCGTGCTCCGGCTGTCGGGACGCATTCGCTAACGCGGGGCGATTTAAGGAAATCGGTCTATCCGCTGGTCTTTACCTTCCCCGATCGTCGTCCCGGCGCACGCCATGCGAACGCAGGGACCCATACCGCGCGATCTATCGAAAAGGCACGGTGGTCGACGTTCTTCGTAAAACCAAAGCCGGTGATTAAGGGTCCCTGCGTTCGCGGCTTCGCAGGGACGACGGCAGTAATCTGTCTTTCATCTGATCGTCATTATTTCACCATGATGCCATCCGCATCGTCGCGGCCTTTCTCAGACTCGGATATCTACGATGATCAATCGTCGCCATGTTCTCGGTGCTCTCGCCGGCGCGAGCCTTTTGCCGGCCAAGGCCTTTGCCCATGTCGTGTACCCGCGCAGCGAGATTCGCGAGGATCTGGCCAGGCATTTTACCGATGCGGGAACCGCCGGCACGTTCGTCGGCTACAAGATCGACGATTATCTGGTCATCGCCAGCGACAAGGACCGCTCGGGCGAGGCCAAGCTGCCGGCCTCGACCTTCAAGGCTCCGAATTCGGTGATCGCGCTGGAGACCGGTGTTGTCGGCGATCCCGACAAGGACGTCTTCAAATGGGACGGCGTCACCAGAATCATCGAAGCCTGGAATAAAGACCACACCATGCGCTCGGCCATCGCGGTATCGGCGGTGCCGGTCTATCAGGAGATTGCGCGGCGCATCGGCGCGGAGCGGATGCAGAAATATGTCGATCTGTTCGAATATGGCAACCGCGATATCGGCGGCGGCATCGACCAGTTCTGGCTCACCGGCAATCTGCGTATCGATCCGGTCCAGCAGGTCGATTTCGTCGACCGGCTGCGGCGCGGCACCTTGCCGGTCTCGAAGCGCAGCCAGGATATGGTGCGGGATATTCTCCCCGTCACCAAGCTGGGCGATTCCATCGTCCGCGCCAAGTCGGGGCTATTGGGGGCCGAGATCGGCAAGCCATCGCTGAGCTGGATGGTGGGCTGGGCCGAGAAGGGCAGCGCCAATACCGTGTTCGCGCTCAATTTCGATGTCCGCGATCCCAGTCATATCCCCGATCGCATGAAGCTGACGCAGCAGTGCCTCGCCGATATCGGCGCGATCTGATCCGCGATCCTGCTGGCGCTGAAAACCTGGCTGGACTAGCATCCGCGCGTTATCAAGAAACGCTCGGAGGAAATCATGAAATCTGCCATCTGGATGGCGTCGCTGATGGTCGCCGCGGCCGGCGGCTGGCTCGCCGCCACCGTGTTCCCGCAGGCCGCGACCAGCAAGGAACCGCGCTTTCCGCAACTCACCATGGACCAGCTCAGCGACGCGCAGAAGCCGCTCGGTGAGCAGGTGATGAAGGTCTCGAGCGTCGGACTTGGTGGACCTTATAATCCGATCATGCGTAGCCCGGTGCTGGGTCAGCGGCTGTTCGACCTGTTTCACTATCTGCGCTGGGAGACTTCAGTCCCGACCAAACTCAACGAGTTTGCGATCCTGATCATTGGGCGGCAATGGCGCTCACAGGTGGAGTGGTTCGCGCACGCGCCACTGGCGGCAAAGGCGGGTCTCTCGACTAATATCATCGCCGAGCTCAAGGCCAATAAGCGGCCATCTGATATGGCCGAGGACGAGGCCGTGGTCTACGATTTCGTCACCGAACTCACCACCACGCAAAAGGTTTCGGACGAAACCTATGCGCGGGCCAAAAAAATCTTCAACGATCAGCAGATCGTCGACTTGACTGGCGTCGCCGGCAACTACGTCATGGTGGCGATGATGCTGGCGATGGCGGAGGAAACCACACCCCCCGGCAAGGAGCCGCCGTTCAAGGTCGGCGAGAAGTAATTCCCCCGATTTGTCGTACCCGCGAAGGCGGGGACCCAGTACGCCACGGCTTCTCGTTTCCATCGCTGGCGTCACGAATACTGGATCGCCCGGTCATGCCGGGCGATGACACCTGTGTCGGGGCTGAGCCCGCCACGCCAGCCTGAACAGCACCCGCAAAAAATTGCTCATAGCCTTGCGGGCGCGGTTGAGTCGAGAATAGAACAAGTGGTGACGAGGAGGGTATCAGTTCGCCGTCGTCCGGGCGTCCTTGCCGATCCGGCCGAGATGGGTGAAGCCAAACCCTGCACTGTATTTCAGGCCATAGCCGAGCGCGCGGTCGATGCCGATATGCGCCAGCCAGATCATGGCGATCGAGAGCGTCAGCGGCGAGTTCATCCCAAATCCTGATGTCATCAGGGCCATCGGCGCCATGTAACTGTGGGCCGCATTATAGATGATGGCGCCGGTCCGGGGACCGGCGAGATAGGCAGCGAAGCTCGCATCCGGCACCAGAAACAGCATCGCATAGATCCACCACGATCCGCCCCAGACCGCGTACAGCAGCGTCATGCCCGTAAACAGCGTCAGCCCTTCGAGACGGAGCAGCGTTCGCAACCCTCCGGTCACGGTGCCCGTTTCTGCGCTCGCGATATCGGCCATCTCCCAGTCCCCCCGTTGCGGACGAGGATATATCCTGCGCCGGGCGAGGATGCCACAAGTATGCCAAGTGCCGGCAATGGCGTTTCCCGGCGGCAAAATGCCGTGTTAGAACGCCTTCAAACCGGTTGGGAACACACGCATGAAAGATATCCTGGACACCCTTGAGGAACGCCGCGCCGGCGCCAAGCTCGGCGGCGGCGAGAAGCGCATCGAAGCGCAGCACGCTCGCGGCAAGCTGACCGCGCGCGAGCGCATCGAGCTTCTGCTCGACAAGGGCAGTTTCGAGGAATTCGACATGTTCGTCGAACACCGCTCGGTCGAATTCGGCATGGAAAAGACCAAGGTGCCGGGCGACGGCGTCGTCACCGGCTGGGGCACCGTCAACGGCCGCAAGACCTTTGTGTTTGCCAAGGACTTTACGGTGTTCGGCGGCTCGCTTTCCGAGACCCATGCGCAAAAAATCGTCAAAATCCAGGACATGGCGATGAAGGCGCGGGCGCCGATCATCGGGCTCTACGATGCCGGCGGCGCGCGCATCCAGGAAGGCGTCGCGGCGCTGGCCGGCTATTCCTATGTGTTCCGCCGCAACGTCGTCGCGTCAGGCGTGATCCCGCAGATCTCCGTCATCATGGGCCCCTGCGCCGGCGGGGACGTCTATTCGCCGGCCATGACCGACTTCATCTTCATGGTGAAGAACACCAGCTACATGTTCGTCACCGGCCCTGACGTGGTGAAGACCGTCACCAACGAGGTCGTGACCGCGGAAGAACTCGGCGGCGCCTCGGTGCACGCCACGCGCTCCTCGATTGCGGATGGCGCGTTCGAGAACGACGTCGAGACGCTGTTGCAGATGCGCCGGCTGATTGATTTCCTGCCCTCCAACAACACCGACGGCGTGCCGGAATGGCCGAGCTTCGACGACATCGAGCGCGTCGACATGTCCCTGGATACGCTGATCCCCGATAATCCGAACAAGCCCTACGACATGAAGGAGCTGATCCTCAAAGTCGTGGACGAGGGGGATTTCTTCGAGATTTCCGAGGCCTTCGCCAAGAACATCGTCACTGGTTTTGGCCGCATCGCCGGGCGCACCGTCGGCTTCGTTGCCAACCAGCCGATGGTGCTGGCCGGGGTGCTCGACAGCGACGCTTCACGCAAGGCCGCGCGGTTCGTGCGCTTCTGCGACGCTTTCAATATTCCCATCGTCACGTTTGTCGACGTTCCGGGCTTTTTGCCGGGCACCGCGCAGGAGTATGGCGGTCTGATAAAACACGGCGCCAAGCTGCTGTTCGCCTATTCGCAATGCACGGTGCCGCTGGTGACCGTGATCACGCGCAAAGCCTATGGCGGCGCGTTCGACGTGATGGCCTCGAAGGAAATCGGCGCCGACATGAACTACGCCTGGCCGACCGCGCAGATCGCCGTGATGGGCGCCAAGGGCGCGGTCGAGATTATCTTCCGCAGCGACATCGGCGACACCGATGCGATCGCCGCGCGTACCAAGGAATATGAAGACCGGTTTCTATCGCCCTTCATCGCCGCCGAGCGCGGCTACATCGACGACGTCATCATGCCGCATTCGACGCGGCGACGGATCGCGCGGGCATTGGCGATGCTGCGGGACAAGCATGTCGAGATGCCGATGAAGAAGCACGACAATTTGCCGTTGTAGCACGAGGTTGACCGGCGCGTAGGGTGGGTTAGCGCAGCGTAACCCGCCATAACCTTTCAGAGATCATCTCTTTTCGCGGTGGGTTAAGGCTTCGCCTAACCCACCCTGCAATTTTCCAGCTTTGCGTCCGCTTCTCATCGCCTAGATTTGCCGGCAAAGAGATCCCGACCCATGTCCACGCTGTTCGCCTTCCTCCATCACCTCTGCGCCTTCACCCTGGTGTCGGCGGTCGCGATCGAATTCGTGCTGATCAAGCAGGAATTGACGCTGGCGTCGGCGCGGAGACTTCAGGTCACCGATCTCGTGCTCGGCATCGCGGCGGGGGCGCTGCTGGTGATCGGGCTGTTGCGGGTGGCCTTCTTCGAGAAGGGGCCGGATTATTATCTTCACAGTCACGCTTTCCAGGCCAAGTTCTCGCTCTTCATCATCGTCGCGCTGTTGTCGATCATTCCCACCGTCGAGTTTCTGTCGTGGAGCGGGGCGCTGAAGGCGGGGCAGGTGCCCACAGTCAGTGCGAAGAAGCTGACGCAGATCACAATGGTGATTTACAGCGAGCTACTGGCGATCGTTCTCATCCTGTTGTGCGCCGCCATCATGGCGCGCGGCGGGTGGGTTTAGCGCCGCGTGCCGCCCTCTATCGTCGTTCCTGCGGACGCAGGAACCCATAACCACCGGTGTTGCTTATGTGGCGTCTATCATTCCGCTATAACAAGAGCGAACGGCGTATGGGTCCAGCGTTGGGCGGGAACGCCGATGAGCCAAGTTCAGCGAACATTCATCGTGACGGACACCGTCATCGATGGTTAGGCCATCGATTTGATTGTAGAGGCGGGGACCGCGTATTCGATTCCCACCTCGGCCCAGGCTCGAGGCTCACTTCGCCAAGAAGCCGAGCATCAACTCGTCAAATTTTTGTGGCGCTTCGAGAAATACCAGGTGGCCGGTATTGGGGATCACTTCGGCATGCGCGTCCGGCATTTTGGCCGCCAGCGCCTTGGCGAGTTCGGCGTTCTGGCCCATCTTCGGCCGCAACGCCTCCGGCGCGTTCGGCCGGCCCGGCGCGTTGTGATCGTCGGCGCCCATGATGAACAGCGTCGGCCGCGTGATCAGCGGAATCTCGTGCACCACCGGCTCGCGGTAGATCATCTGCCCTGAACTGACGAAGGCGCGCAGCCAGCGCGGATAGTCGGCGGCTCCCTTGATATTGATGCGGGACTCGATGAACGGCGTCACCTGGTCGGGCGGCAGCTTTAGCGAATAGTTGACTTCAAGCTGCTTGCGGTACCCCTCCGCGGTCAGTTTGTCCTCCCTCTCCAGGATTTTTTCGGTCGGAGACGGCGGTACGTAAAACCGGTAATCTTCCAGGCCGATCGGTGCTGCCAGCAACAGGTGCGAGACCCGGTCAGGATAGGCGCGCGTGATGCGCACCGCGAGCATGCCGCCCATCGAATGCGCGACGATATCGAATTTGGCGATCTGCAAATGATCGAGCAGCGCGATGGTGTTGCGCGCCAGCGTGTCGAAATGCAATTCGCCTGTTGGCTTGGAGGATTTGCCGAAGCCGATCTGGTCCGGCACCACCACGCGGTAGCCGGCCTCGTTCAATGTCTTGATCACGGGCGCCCAGTAGCTCGATGGGAAATTGCGGCCGTGCAGCAGAATTACCGTGCGGCCGTTCGGCTGCGCGGGTGCGACATCCATATAGGCCATCCGGACCTGTTCGCCGTCATTGACCAGCGGCAGCATGCTGACGGGGTAGGGATAGGCGAAACCCTCTAGGCCGATGCCGTAGGGTTCGTGCGGTGCAGGCTCTGCGGCGTGGGCTGACATGAATGGCAACGCGAGGAGGGCGGCGGCGCCGGTGAAGCAAAGTAAAGCGCGATTCATCGAAAGCTCCAGAGGAAGTTTCCATCACGCCCGGGCTTGTCCCGGGCATCCACGTCTTCCTTCAGCCGGGGATAAAGGCATGGATGGCCGGGTCAAGCGACGAGTTAGTGATCTGAGCCCAACGCATCGCTATTCGCTCTCCCCGAACAGCGCTGCGAACCGCTTCTCGCCATTGCGGCTGAAATTGACGACGCGGCTGCCGGGGGTGGTATCGCGGGCGGCCCATTTCAGTTCGGTAAAGCGCGTCATCAGCGCCGCGCCGAGCGTGCCGGCGAGATGATGACGCCGCTCGCTCCAGTCGAGGCAGGCCTTGCATACCGGACGGCGCGGATGCGCGAGCGTCTCGGCTGAGATCTGTAGCGCGCTGGCCATGAAGCGCTGGCCCTCGGCGGTCAGTTCGATATCGTGCTTGTGCTGGCGCACGAGTTTTTGCCGCTTCAGGCTGTCGAGCATCTGCACGCCGAGATCGCCGGCCAGATGATCGTAGCAAACCCGCGCCCGGCGCAACGCCGGATCCTTTGGCCCGGTGCGCATGCGCATGTGGCCAGCGCGGGCGGCAAGGCCCGCGAGGCCCTCGAGCACGCCGGCGACATCGGGATCGGTGAGGCGGTAATAACGGTGGCGGCCTTGCTTTTCCTGCTCGATCAGGCCGCCGGCCTCCAGTTTTGCCAGATGCGAGCTTGCAGTCTGCGGCGTGATGCCGGCCTGGTGCGCGAGTTCGCTCGCTGTCAGCGCGCGGCCGGTCATCAGCGCCGTCAGCATGTTGGCGCGGGCGGGATCGCCGACCAGCGAGGCGACCATGGCGATATCGGGACCTGCTTTCATAGTTCGATGATAAACGAAGCATTGACGTCGAGCAAGGCGCTATTCTCGGATCCTAAGCCGCTTTCCGCTCGTCATTGCGAGGAGTGAAACGACGAAGCAGTCCATTCTTCAGCGGTATGGATTGCTTCACTTCGCTCGCAATGACAGCAGGCTTTGACGCAAACTTGATCAAGGAGGCTCGCGTGGCGATCACCGTTTTCATCCACTACCAGCTCGATCCGTTCAAGCGCGCGATGTTCGAGGAATATGCCAGGCGCTGGCTCAGCATCATTCCGAGATGCGGCGGCGATCTCATCGGCTACTGGATGCCGCATGAGGGCACCAACAATATCGCTTCCGCGCTGGTTACCTTCGAAAGTCTCGCGGCCTATGAAAGCTATCGCGCGCGGCTTCGCACCGACAAGGAAGCCATGGACAACTTCAGTTTCGCCGAGGAGAACAAGTTCCTCCTGGTGGAGGAGCGTACGTTTCTGCGCAAGGTAACGGCCTAGGGGTGGTCCGGGCACTGGCGCGGCCGGGCATGCGTGGCTATTCTCGCCGTCCAGGGCTGCAAGACAAAATGCCTTCAAGACAACAAAGCTTCACAAGAATCCCTCAAGAAGAATTCTTCACAAGGAGGAGACAAGATCATGCCGAACACAGCAGCAGATAAGCGCGTTACGTTCCGCAAGATGCACGAGGGCGGATGCTTCGTGCTGCCCAACCCCTGGGATGTCGGCAGCGCCAAGGCGTTGCAGCGTCTCGGCTTCAAGGCGGTCGCCTCCACCAGCGCCGGCTTTGCGTGGTCGATCGGGAAATCCGACAATCATGTCACGCTCGAGGATGTCTGCGAACATCTCACATTGCTGTGCGGCGCGGTCGATCTGCCCGTCAATGCCGATTTCGAGGGCGGCTTTGCGCACAAGCCGGAGAAAGTCGCCGCCAATGTCGCCCGTGGTGTCCAGACCGGCGTGGCCGGGTTGTCGATCGAGGATTCCACCGGCGACGCCGCCAAGCCGCTTTACGAACGCGCCTTTGCCATCGAGCGCATCAAGGCGGCGCGCTCCGCGATCGATGCCGACCACAGCGGCGTTTTGCTGACCGGCCGCTGCGAGGGCTTTCTGGTCGGGCAAACCGATCTAAACATGGTGATCGACAGACTGACCGCCTATGCCGAGGCCGGCGCGGATTGTCTGTACGCACCCGGCATCAAGACCAGGGAGCAGATATCGGCTGTCGTGAAGGCGGTGCATCCCAAGCCGGTCAACCTGCTGATCGGGGCGTCCGGTCTTTCGGTCGCTGAAGCGGCCGAGCTTGGCGTGCGGCGGATCAGCGTCGGTGGCTCGCTGGCGCGCACCGCGTGGGCCGGTTTCATGCGCGCGGCGCGCGAGATCGCGGAGCAGGGCACCTTCACCGAACTCGGCCAGGGCTATCCCGGCGGCGATCTGAACAAGATGTTCAGCTGACGCGCCAACAGCGCCGCGGGCAAGAACAAGCCCGCAGCGCTAATGGTCCGATCAACCGTCCCATGCGGCGTTACTCGGTCCCACCCGAAGGAGCCGGCACCGGCGGCGCTTTGGGGTCCATGGCCTTCGGATTTGGAGCAGGGTTCGGCGTCGAAGAAGCGGCGCCGGTCGTCGTGCCGGGCTGGCCGTTGGCGCGCGGCGGGGCGG
Organism: uncultured Alphaproteobacteria bacterium; assembly: GCA_963811915.1. Classification (GTDB taxonomy): domain Bacteria; phylum Pseudomonadota; class Alphaproteobacteria; order Rhizobiales; family Xanthobacteraceae; genus Bradyrhizobium. Next base: position 104,681 of record CAWETC010000041.1, on the reverse strand, counting down.
CGGGGGGCGATGCCGGTTTGGTGTTCTGCGCCGTCGCCGCCGGGTTCGCGGCCGGAGTGGTACTCGCCTCCTTGATCGACGAATTATTCAGGCCATAAAACACCGCGCCCAGCACCACCGCGATGCCGACCGCATAGAGCGCAATCCTGCCCCGGCCGGCGGGGCCTTCTGCGAGCTCGGGATCCATCTGTAATTCATTGTCGAGCCGTGCCGCGCGGTCGTCAGCCGGATCGGAACGGGGTTTGGTACGATAGGGAGCGTCGGGGTCGCCAGCGCGATAGGGATCGTTCGGAACGTGATCGTTGGCCATGGCGGGGTCCTCCGTTTACCTCCATCACAACCCGCCGGCGCCTGAGGAGGTTCCGGGAACCATGCCGTTTTGCGGCGGGGACAAGTCGGCCGCGCAGCCTTTTTCATTCTGTTCAGAATGGAACCCGCGCCGTAAATTCGAAGTCCGTGAAGAATTCCTGCGAGAAATCCAGCGAAAATTCGTGCCGCGAGGTTGCGATGAGGGGCCTGCCTCCAAGTGATACTGTTTTGCATGTGCTGTCGCTGTTGGCGCTGGCCGCGCAAGCGATGACCGCGGCGCTGGCCGCGGGACGGCGCAGCATGGACTGGGTCGGGGTCTGCCTTTTGGGCTGCATCACCGCGCTCGGAGGCGGCACGATCCGCGATGTCCTGCTCGGGCACTATCCGCTGCTGTGGGTGGCCAACCCGTCCTATCTCGCGCTGACGGCTTGCGCCGCGCTCGCCACCATTTTGATCGCGCGCGTGGTCTATCGGCTGAACCTGGCGTTTCTGGTGCTCGATGCGATCGGCCTTGTGGTGTTCACCATGGCCGGCTGCGATGTCGCATGGCAAATGAACGAGGAGCTGCCGATCGTGATCGTGTCGGGGATGATCACGGGATGCGCGGGAGGCGTCTTGCGCGATATCCTCTGCAATGACGTGCCGCTATTATTTCGCTCCGAACTCTACGCCAGCGTTTCCGTCGTCACCGGGCTGTTTTATGCCACCACGTTCGGCCTGAAGCTGAATGACGCAGGCTGGACCGCGCTGACGTTCGTCCTCGGCCTGTCATTTCGGCTGCTCGCCATCCGGTACAAATGGGAAATGCCGAAATTCGTGTTCAACGACGATCGCCGGTAGGGAGAATAAACTGTCATTCCGGGGCGCGCGTCAGCGCGAACTCCGACGTGCAATCGCGCATCTGAGGTCTGGTCCTTCGGACTATCCTGGAATGACCGTGCCTACTTCCGCGAGGCCTTGACCTGCGCCGGCGTCACTGCAGGCGCAGCATTGCCCCAGGAATTGCGGATGTAGGTCGCGACATCGGCGATCTCCTGATCCGATAGTTTCGCAGCATAGGCCGGCATCGATCCCTTATTGGGCGCGCGCGGCGTCGTCAGGGTTTCCGCGCCGTCGAGGATAATGCGAATCGTGCTGGCGGGATCGGCCGACTGCAAATTGGCATTGCCGGGCAATGGTGGATAGATGCGCGGCGCGCCGGTGCCGTCGACCTCGTGGCAGGCGATGCAGGCTCCCTTGTACAGCTTTTCTCCATCCGCCATTTGCGCTGCCGCGGGCGGTGTCACCGCGGGCTCGGGCGGACCTGCGGGCAGACCCTTCAGGTAGACTGCGATCGCGCGGACATCCTGGTCGCTCATCTGCGATGTCGAATTGACCACGACTTCGGCCATCAAGCCGTCGGCGTGGCTGCGGCCGTTGCGGCCGCTCTGCAGATATTCAACGATGTCATCGGCGCTCCACGATTTCAGCCCGCTGCGCGGGGCAGCGTCGAGCCGTGGCGCAAACCAGCCGCCGACCAAACCGCCGCGATATTTCTGCCCGCGCCGGTCGGCGCCTAAGATATTTTTCGGGGTGTGGCACATGCCGCAATGCGCGATGCCTTCCACGAGATAGCCGCCGCGATTCCACTCCGTGCTCTTGTTCTGGTCCGGCTCAAAAATGCCGGGTCGGAAGAACAAGTAATTCCAGCCAAGCATCACCACGCGGTAATTCAACGGCCAGCGCAGTTGCGGCGGCGGCGTCTTGTTCGGAAACGGCGTCAGCGTATTGAGATAGGCGCGGATCGCCAGGATGTCGTCGCGCGTCAGTTTGGTGAAATTCGGATAGGGGAAGGCGGGATAATAATGTGAGCCATCGGGCGCCACGCCAAGGCGCAGGGCACGCAGAAAATCCTGATCGCTCCAAAAGCCAAGACCCGTATTGTTGTCCGGCGTCAGATTCGGCGAATAGATCGCGCCGAACGGCGTGTCGATCCGCTTGCCGCCGGCGAAAGGCTTTTGGGGATCGGCGGTGTGGCAGCTCGCGCAATCCCCCGCTTCAGTGAGCGCCTTGCCGTGGGCGATGGTCTCGGCCGACGGCTCAGCTGCTGCCGCCGCAATCACGGACGCACTGCACAAAAACACACAAAAAAACAAAGACGTGAGAATTGCCCGCATCGGTGGATCGTCCCCCAGCGCCAATTCGCCTTCGAGCGCATTATAGGGTTGTTATGTCGTTTCGCGATACCGCGTCGTGGCGACACAAACCAGATTAGCGGGCGGGTATTCCCGCCACGAAATTGCGATTTTCGGACAGCAAGCCCGCGTTCGGAGAATTGTGGTGCGCGCGGCGCAAAAACCGACATAGACTGGTTCTTATGGGTTTGCATAACTAGCTAAAAAGAGCCGGGGCGACCAAAGGCTTAAGAGGGTGGAATGGGAATCAATCAGGGTCCGATCAGTCTCGACCAGAAATATACCCAGGGCTCCGGCCACGTTTTCCTAACCGGTATTCAGGCGTTGGTTCGCCTGCCGATGGCCCAGATCCGCCGTGACCGCGCCGCCGGCCTCAATACTGCGGGTTTCGTGACGGGATATCGGGGTTCGCCGCTCGGCGGCTATGACCAGCAGCTGGTGGCGGCGCGCAAACACCTCGAACAGTACAACATCAAATTCCAGCCCGGCGTCAATGAGGACCTCGCCGCCACCGCGATCTGGGGTTCGCAACAGCTCAATCTTTCTCCCGGCGCGCGGCACGATGGCGTGGTCGGCATCTGGTACGGCAAGGGCCCGGGCGTCGACCGCTGCGGCGACGTATTTCGCCACGGCAATGCCGCGGGCTCGGCCAAGAACGGCGGCGTGCTGTGCCTTGCCGGCGATGATCACGGCGCAAAATCCTCGACCGTGCCGCATCAGTCGGACCACGCCTTCATCTCGGCGCTGATGCCCTATCTCTACCCCTCCAGCATCCATGAAATGATCGAGATGGGCCTGTTGGGAATCGCGATGTCGCGCTATTCGGGCTGCTGGGTTGGCATGAAGGTGATCACCGAGACCGTGGAGACCACGGCGGAGATCGATCTGTCCGACGAGATGAAGCCCTTCATCATCCCCACCGATTTCGAGATGCCGCGGGGCGGCCTTAATCTGCGGTGGCCCGACGATCGCTACGATCAGGACCGCCGGCTACAGGACTACAAGGGTTTCGCCGCGATCGCCTTTGCCCGCGCCAACAAGGTTAATCGCATTACGATGGATTTGCCGAACGCGCGGTTCGGCATCATGGCCTCGGGCAAGAGCTATGAGGACATCCGGCAGGCGCTTCGCGAGTTGGGCGTCACCCCCGAAATCGCCGCCAAGATCGGCCTTCGACTTTACAAGATCGGCATGCCGTGGCCGCTGGAGCCGCAAGGTGTGCGCGAATTCGCCGTCGGCCTCGAAGAGATTTTCATCATCGAAGAGCGCCGCGAGATCGTCGAAAATCAAGTCAAGCAGGAATTGTTCAATTGGCGCGACGATGTCCGCCCGCGCATCGTCGGCAAGATGGACGAGCACGACAAGCGCTTTCTTCCTTTCGCCGAGGAACTCAGCGTCGCCTCATTGGCAAGCTCGCTGAGCGAGCGGCTGTTGCGGCTCAATCTCAATCCCGAAATTGCCGCGATGCTGCGCGCCAAGGCCGACTGGTTCAACGGCCGTCAGGCCACGCAGATGCAGGCGGTGGCGCCTATCACTCGTACACCGTATTTTTGCTCGGGCTGTCCGCACAACACGTCGACCAAGGTGCCCGAGGGCAGCCGCGCGTTTGCCGGCATCGGCTGCCATTTCATGGCGCTCTGGATGGACCGCAACACCGAAACCTTCACCCATATGGGCGGCGAGGGCGTGCCTTGGGTCGGCGTTGCGCCCTTCACCAATGAAGAACACGTGTTCGCCAATCTCGGCGACGGCACTTATTTCCACTCCGGCAGTCTCGCGATCCGCCAGGCGATCGCCTCCAAGGCCAACATCACCTACAAGATCCTGTACAACGACGCGACCGCGATGACAGGCGGCCAGCATGTCGACGGCGAGCTTTCGCCACAGCAGATCACCTTCCAGCTTCATAGCGAAGGCATCCGCGACATATATCTGGTCTCGGAAAATCCCGACGCCTATCCGGCCTCCGAAATCGCGCCGGGCACCAAGACCGCACATCGCGACGAACTCGATGCTGTCATGAAGACGCTACGCCAGGTCAAGGGCGCGTCCGCCATCGTGTTCGTGCAGACCTGTGCCGCCGAAAAGCGCCGCCGCCGCAAACGGGGAACGATGGAGGATCCGCAGCGCCGCGTGCTGATCAATCCCGCGGTCTGCGAAGGCTGCGGCGACTGTTCGGTGCAGTCGAATTGCATCTCGGTTGAGCCGTTGGAAACGGAGCTCGGACGCAAGCGCACCATCAATCAATCCTCCTGCAATAAGGATTATTCCTGCCTGAAGGGCTTTTGCCCTTCGTTCGTCACCGTCGACGGCGGCAAGCTGCGCCGCCGTGCGCCGCCTGATTTAGGCAATATCGGCGATCTGCCCGAACCCGCCTCAAAGCCGACGCTCGATCGGCCTTACAACGTTGCGGTCGGCGGCGTCGGCGGCACCGGCGTGCTCACCATCGGCGCGCTGCTCGGCATGGCCGCGCATATCGAAGGCAAGGCCAGCATGATTCTGGACATGTCCGGGCTGGCGCAAAAGGGCGGTGCGGTGCTGAGCCACGTCCGGCTCTCCGAACACACCGCCGACGTCACCTGTTCGCGCATCGTGACCGGCACTGCCGATCTCGTCATCGCCGCCGACGAAGTGGTGGCAGCGGCCAAGGAAACCATCACGCTGTGCGAATCCAGCCGCACTCATGGCGTCATCAATACGCATCTGATTCCGATCGCGGATTTCATCATGAACCGCGATTTCAATTTCAGGAGCAGCCAGGTCAACGCCGTGCTGGAAACCGCGCTGCGCAAGGATTCCGTCGTTCTTCGATTTTATCAGGCCCGCGGAAATCCTGCTGGGCGACTCCATCGCCACCAACATGATGATGATGGGCTTTGCCTATCAGAAGGGATTGTTGCCGCTGACGGCGGCCGCGATCGAACAGGCGATCGAGATCAACGGCGTTGCCATCAAGATGAATACCCAGGCATTCCAGTTGGGGCGTCTGGCGGCGGTCGATCCGGCGCGGCTCGCGGCCATGATGAAGGGCCAGGATGCCAGCGTAGCACCGAAAACCCAGGAGGCGATGTCGCTGGATGAGATCATCGCACATCGCAGCGCGCTGCTGACCGACTATCAGAACGCGGGACTTGCCGAGCGCTACCGTACCTTGATCCAGCAGGTCCGTGACGCCGCGCTTAACGCCGGCTTTGGTGACGAATTGCCGCGTGCGGTTGCGATCAACTACGCCAAGCTGCTCGCCTACAAGGATGAGTACGAGGTGGCGCGGCTTTTTACCGATGGCCGCTTCGAAAAGCAGCTTCGCGACCAGTTCGACGGCGACTTCAAGATCAACTTCAACCTCGCGCCGCCAATGCTGGCCGGCAAACCCGACGCGCTGGGGCGGCCAGGCAAGCGCGCATTCGGCGCGTGGATGATGCCGATGTTCAAAGTGCTCGCTGGTCTGCGCGGTCTGCGTGGCACCGCGTTCGATATCTTCGGCTACAGTGCCGATCGCAGGATGGAACGGGATCTGATCGCCGGCTATGAAAGAGACGTCGCCACCGTACTCTCTGTGCTCTCTCCTGTAACGCTCGATACCGCGATCGAACTGCTGTCGCTGCCGGATCGTATCCGCGGCTACGGGCCGGTGAAGGAGAAATCGGTAAGGGATGCCAAGGCGCGCTACGCGCAATTGGCCGCCGATCTCGTCAACCCGCCGCCGGCGCCGCGGCAGATCGCGGCGGAATAGGCTTCATTCATCCGGACCTGAAGACGCGGCATCTCGTGCCAGCGGTTCGCGAATGCGATCGGCACGTCGGATATTCGCGGCTGACGGCCTGTTTGAACAGCCGCCCGTCGGACAGCAGGGACTGCCATCGCGATCGATCAGCGGTCGTCCGGCTTTCGGGCCGCCCACAAATCAGTTCCAGTAACCGCGGCCACGGTGCGATGCTACCTTAATACATTCTTAAGAAATAGATTACTTTTCGGGTGTAAATTTCTGTTTTTAAGGCGTGCGGTGAAATTTTTAGAATATTTAAGTGGAATTGGTGCCGGCGATGACTGCCACCGCGTCTGCAGAATTGATTTCCGACGTCGAGGCGGCGGTGTGCGGCGGCTCACCTGAACGCCGGCTTCTCATGTTGCGGCGCTTGATACATTTGCTTATTTCAAGCGCCTCTCGGCTGAACGAAACCCAGTTCGGCATCTTCGACGACGTCCTCGTCAAGCTGATAAAGCACACTGAAGCGCAATCACTCGTTGAACTCAGTTCAACCCTGTCCAATTTAAGCCCGGCGCCCAAGCAGGCGGTACGTTATCTCGCCTGCCACAACGACATTGCCGTTGCCGTGCCGGTGCTTCTCAGATCTCAATCGCTTTGTGATGCCGCTCTCGCAGAGATCGCGAGCAGGCTCGGCCCGCAACATCTCCAGGCAATTTCGAGCCGCAGAACTCTCAGTGAAGCGCTTACCGATGTCCTCCTGAAGCGCGGCCGAACCGATGTCTGCCGTGTGCTCGCGAAGAACGCCGGCGCAAAATTCTCCGAAAGCGGTTATGCAACCATCGTTGCGGCCGCCGGACCCCACAAGGATATCGCGGAGTTGCTGGTACTTCGGCCGGACCTACCTTCCGCGATGCTTCGCGAACTGCTCTCGAACGCGACCGATGCGGTCCGGCTTCAACTCCTCAAGTCTGCTCCGCCCCGGTTGCGCCAGAATATTCGGCAAGCGCTCGATGACATCACCTCTGATGTCTCCAGAAAAACATCGGAACCGGTCGTCTACTCCGAAGCCTACGCCAGGATTGTTGCCCTCAACAATTCCGGAAAACTGAATGATTCCGCCGTCAATCGTTTTGCGTTGCGACGCGAGGCCACAAACGTCATCGCTTCACTGTGTGTGCTCTCCGGCGCCCCAATCGAAGCCATCGAACCATTGATGGAGGAAAAAGGCTGCGACGGCCTGATCATTGCCTGTCGCGCCTCTCGACTGGACTGGCAAACAGCATTGTCGATTATCCGCAGTCGGAGCGTACCTCAACTCTCAGAGCAAGAGCGTGCATGCGCCAGGGAGAAATTCGAAAAACTCTGCCTTTCAGTTGCCCAACAGACGATACGCTTCGGACCTTTGAACAGTTCGGCCACAAAGCCGGGATCGACCGAGAATGCTTTCGCGACCGCGGAGGATATTAGATGAGGGGAGAACATCGAAAAGCGCCCCGTGTGCAAATTGAACACAGCCATCCGGCCAACCTCATGGGTGTCGACGGGACGTGGCAACGAAGCTGCTTGCTTTTGGACGTGTCCGACAGCGGCGCCAAGCTTGAGGTTGAAGGACCTGTCAACGTGTTGCAGGCCCGCGAATTTTTCCTGCTGCTGTCTTCCACCGGATTAGCATTTCGCCGGTGCGAACTGGTCTGGATCGACGGGGCGCAAGTCGGCGTTCGTTTCATTGCAAAGGATACCAGGAAGACGAAAGCCAAAGCAGAAAATCCCAAAGGAGACTAGCCGCCTATTCACTGCCCGATGACGGGAGATTTTTTATGCAGATGATTTCCACGCGAGCTGTTGCGTTTCTCGATGTCCAGTCCCTCGCACCCGGCCAGGCCCGGGAAGCATTGTTCCGGGATGGCGACGGCACTTTCTTTCTCTATCTCTCCGACGGTGAGCCCTGGTCCGCCACGGAGGAGCGCGTCATTCTTCTTGGCCCGCGAGAGGCGCTGATTTGGCTTAACGAATCTCCGCAGGACCAGGGGTCCTTTTGGGAGTAAGCGCACGGGCCACCAAACAGCTCGTTGCGCCCGAAATGGCGACAACGGAGCGCGGTTTGATTTTAGTGGGCGTGCAATTGCGGCAAGCGGCCGCGCCCAGAGCCGTCTGAAGTTTCCCGGCGGGATCGATAAACCTTCAATACATTTTTTGACGCTTCGACATTCAGCCGCGCAAATTGATTTTTCATGATGTCGAGGTCGTGAGCGGTAATTCGATAGTTAGCCGCCCCCAAAAACAGCAAAGCCATGGTCGTCGACCACGACAAATCCAGAGCCTTCGCCAGGATCAGGACTGCTTCCTTGTTTTCGTCGACCAACGCGCGCTCCACCACATCGATCGGCAGGGCGCATAATAACGACATGGCGACCGCAGTTTCATCGAATTTAAGCGAATAGGCAAATTCAAAAATCTTCTCTTCGTTCAGGCCATTTTGCTGATGCAGTTTACCGACGATCCGCTTTGCAGCGAAATAACTTTTGGACGCCGGCCCGAATTTTGCGTGGATCGTACCAGCGACATCGGTGACCACGATCTGAATCTGGCCGCCCATTTCGGGGCGCTCTCGCGCCAACTTTGTTTGGACTTCTTCAGATGCCTTCGAAATCAGTTGCTGAAAGAGATGTCTAGGAATGTCTTTCCGCAGACCAAGATGCACAGCAAGAACAGAGTCATCCTCGGAACGCTTGACAAGGTGCAGGAAGCCGCGACTTGAAAGGCATGCGCCTTCGTTTGCAGCAACTGACGTTACGACCTCCGTATTGCCGCGTGTCACCAAAACGTCGGTTACATCGTCAGGAATGGATTTTCGTTTTGAGATAGCAAGAAGGTGCTGCTGGCTTTGGGATCTTGCGTTTTCAACCAGCGTCTTGGCACCGATCCGCTCGGACAGGCGCAGGACGGGACCCGCGACGTCGATTGACTCGTCAAAAGCAAGTTTCTTGATGACGTTGATTGGCGCATTGTTGCTGGGAGCGAGCTTGTTTGAAAGGCGAACGCGCGCGGCGATTTCAATTTCTTCCGCGAGCCGTCCAATGATTTCGCCGAACGTCCAAATCTGATCTTCGGAATACCGGCCTCCGATCAGAACATCGGTCGCGTGCCACAACGCCGACAAACAGCTTTCGGCTGTCCCTTTGGACATGGCATCGTTCAATTCCGCTAGAAGCGACGTTGGTCCGGTCATCCGACGAGTCCAGTTCTCCCTACAGAGGTACCTGTACGCAGCCGTTGGCAAAGTGCTGCCGCATTAAACAACCCGAGCTGTCTAAACAGGATTAAATCGGTCGGTAGTTCGCGTTCTAATATTAACGAAACGCTAAAAACGGATAGCGGAACGGCTCGATCTGGCTTCGGATCCGGCGGCGACACGCCGCACCGCGCGAATACGAAAGCATGTCTGATTCTCGTGGCGAGGCGCGTCTTCGCGCGTCTCGAACCATGAGGCCCGAGTGCTCCGCGCCTATCCTTCAAGGCATGACCTCCATCCTTCGAGACGCGGCCAAGTGGCCGCTCCTCAGGATGAGGGCAAGGCGCCATTTCCTTCTCGCCGTACGGAATATTTCGGTGCTTGCCAAGGTCACGCTGACAGGCCACAAAAACTGCGAGAAAAAATCGTCAGCGGAGAATGATTTGACCATCAAGGGCAAGGCCTACATTGCCGGGATTTACGAACATCCGACCCGGCATGCGCCGGATAAATCTACCGCACAGCTTCATGCCGAAGTCGCCAAGGGCGCGCTGGAAGACGCTGGGCTAACCAGGGCCGATATCGACGGCTATTTCTGTGCCGGTGACGCTCCTGGCGGGGTGATGGCGATGGTCGATTATCTCGGCCTGAAAGTGCGCCATTTCGATTCCACCGAGACCGGCGGCTGCTCCTATCTGGTCCATCTCGGCCACGCCGCGGAGGCGATTGCCGCCGGCAAATGTTCCATCGCGCTGATTACGCTGGCGGGCAAGCCGCGCACCGGCGCGATGCCGCCGCGCGCCAGTGGCGCCGAGGCTGATTTCGAGGCCGCGTACGGCGCCACCACGCATAACGTTTACGGCATGTGCGCCATGCGTCACATGCATGAGTTCGGCACCACCAGCGAGCAACTGGCCTGGATCAAGGTCGCGGCCTCGCATCACGCGCAATACAACGAGCATGCGATGCTGCGCGATGTCGTCACCGTCGAGGACGTGCTGAACTCGCCGATGATTTCCGATCCGCTGCACCGGATGGATTGCTGCGTCGTTACCGATGGCGGCGGCGCGCTGATCGTGACCACGCAGGAAATCGCCAAAAGCCTGAAGAAGCCGCTGGTGCGCCTGATCGGTCACGGTGAAGCGCTGAAGGGACCGCGCGGCGGCAAGGATCTCGATCTGACTTATTCGGCCGGCGTGTGGTCTGGGCCTCGCGCGTTCGAGGAGGCCGGCGTCACGACCAAGGATATCAAATACGCCTCGATCTATGACAGCTTCACCATCACGGTGCTGATGCAGCTCGAGGACCTCGGCTTCTGCAGGAAGGGTGAGGGCGGCAAGTTCGTCGCCGACGGCAATCTGATTTCCGGCGTCGGCAAGTTGCCGTTCAACACCGATGGCGGCGGCCTTTGCAGCAATCATCCGGTCAATCGCGGCGGCATGACAAAAATCATCGAAGCGGTGCGGCAGTTGCGCGGGCAGGCGCATCCGAAGGTGCAGGTGCCGAATTGCGATCTCGCGATCGCGCACGGCACCGGCGGCCTTCTGGGCGTTCGTCACGCTGCCTCGACCTGCATTCTGGAGCGCGTGTGATGGCTGAAGCAAAGAAATATCCGGCGCCACAGGGCAATCCCGAAACCGCGCCGTTCTGGGAAGCGGCAGAGCAGGGCAAGTTCCTGATCAAGCGCTGCACGGCTTGCGGCGAGGCGCATTATTTTCCGCGCTCGATCTGCCCGTTTTGTTTTTCCGACAAGACGGTGTGGGAGGAAAGCGCGGGTGAGGGCGAGATCTACACTTTCAGCCTGATGCGCAAATCTGCGACCGGCCCTTATGCGATCGGTTACGTCACGCTGAAGGAAGGCCCGTCGCTGCTGACCAATTTCGTCGACTGCGACATGAAGAGCCTGAAGATCGGTCAAAGGGTCAAGGTGGTGTTCAAGCCGACAGACGGCGCGCCGCTGCCGTTCTTTACGATAGCGTGAGGTAACCCGCGTGGCGCGCCAAACAACAGGTAGTCATCCCCGCGAGGGCGGGGATCCAGTAAACGCCGTGGCTACTGGATGCCCGCCTTCGCGGGCATGACAAGACAAGGGTAATCGGAGGAAGACCTCGCATGCCGATCAAATACGATGAGCTGATGGGGCTGAAGAATTTCGGCCAGAAATACGCCTATACCGATCGCGAAGTGATGCTCTACGCCTATGGCATCGGGATGGGCGCGGACCCCATGGACGAGAAGGAATTAGCTTTCGTCAACGAGGCCACGGCCACACCGCGGGCGCTGAAGGTGGTGCCGACCTTTGCATCGGTGGCAGCATGGGGCGCCGGGCCTGGCGAAATAAATCTCAACCGCGTGATGGTGGTTGACGGCGAGCGGGACATCACCTTTCACCGGCTGTTGTCGACAGCCGCGCACATCACGGCGGACTCCAGCGTTCTCGATGTCTTCGACAAGGGAAAGGACAAGGGCGCGGTGATCCGGCACAAGACCGTGCTGCGCAACGACAAGGGCGAGGAGCTTGCGACGCTGGTGGCATCGCGGTTTGCGCGCGGCGATGGCGGTTTTGGTGGACCTTCGGAAGGCCAGCCCGAACCGCACAAGGTGCCGACTCGCGCGCCCGACAAATCCATCGACATCTCGACGAGGCCGGATCAGGCGCTGGTCTACCGGCTTTGTGGCGACCGCAATCCGCTGCACTCTGATCCCGAGTTCGCCAAGCGCGCCGGCTTCCCGAAACCGATCCTGCACGGCATGTGCACTTACGGCATCACCTGCCGCGGCATCCTGCAAACCTACGCCGACTACGATCCCGCTGCGTTTCGGCAGCACGTCGCGCGATTTTCCTCGCCGGTCTACCCCGGCGAGACCGTGACGATGGATCTATGGAAGGACGGCAACGTGATTTCGTTCGAGGCCAAAGTAAAGGCGCGCAACGTTGCGGTGATCAAGAGCGGCAAGACGGTGCTGGCGTGAGGGGGATTTCTTCCCACGACCTCGCAAGCGGAAAGTCCCTCTCGCCCGCAAATTCAAGCTGCTTGAATGTCGACCTCTCGCAGCACGCGGGCGAGGTGAAGAAACAAAGCGACGATGGGAGACAACACCATGGGACTTCTCGACGGCAAGGTGGCGCTGATCACTGGTGCGGGCGGCGGACTTGGCGAAGCCTATGCCAAACTGTTTGCGCGTGAGGGCGCGGCGGTGGTGGTCAACGACCTCGGCGGGCCCCGCGACGGCAGCGGCGCCGATGTCTCGATGGCGCAGAAGGTGGTCAACGCGATCGAGGCGGAAGGTGGCCGTGCCGTTGCCAATGGCGCCGATATCTCGACCATGGCCGGCGGCCAGTCGGTATTCGACGACGCCATAAAGCATTTCGGCCGCGCCGACATTCTGGTCAACAATGCCGGCATCCTGCTCGATCAGACCTTTGCCAAGGCGACCGAAGCCGCCTGGGACAAGGTGCTGAAGGTGCATCTGAAGGGCACCTTCTGCTGCACGCAACCCGTATTCAGGTGGATGCGCGAGAATGGCGGCGGCGTGATCGTCAACACCGCCTCGACCTCGGGCCTGATCGGCAATTTCGGTCAGTCCAATTACGGAGCCGCCAAGGGCGGCATCTGGGGTCTGTCGAACGTGCTGGCGATCGAGGGCCGCAAATACAACATTCGCGTCTGGACGCTGGCGCCGGGCGCGCTGACCCGCATGACCGCCGATCTGCCGCGCTACATCGAAAACCCGGGGGCTGCGCTCGGACCTGATGGCATCGCGCCGGCCGTGCTATACATGGTCAGCGATCTCTCAGGCGATCAGACCGGCAAGGTCCTCGGCGTTTCCGGCCCGCGCGGCGTGCGCGAGATGCGGATGATGGAAAAGCCGGGCTGGAAACCGCCGCATACGGGCTGGAAGGCGCAGGACGTGGTTGAACACGCGGAGGAGATTTTCTTCTCCGAGGAGGAGATCAAGATGGGCGCGCGAAGGTTTTAACGGTATCTGTCATTCCGGGATGCGAGAAGCGCGAGCCCGGAATCCATAACCACGATCGAGAGTAGGCGTTCCGGGCCTGCGCCTTACGGCGCATACCGGAATGGCCCCAGGCAAGAGGCACCAATGACAAAACTAACCCACAAAGCCGCAGGCACCTTCGCCATTGCGCCGACGCCGTTTATGACGATGGCCGCATCGACGAGAAATCCATCGACCGGCTGACCGACTTCTACGCCGAGGTCGGCTGCGATGGCGTGACGGTGCTGGGCATTCTCGGCGAGGCGCCGAAGCTCGATGCCGCCGAAGCCGAGCAGGTAGCGATACGGTTCGTGAAGCGCGCCAAGAATATGCAGATAATCGTCGGCGTTTCCGCGTCCGGATTTGCTACCATGCGCTCGCTGGCACGCGCCTCGATGGATGCCGGTGCGGCCGGGGTGATGATCGCTCCGCCCCCGAATTTGCGTACCGACGATCAGATCATCGGTTATTTCAAGCAGGCGGTGGAAGCGATCGGCGACGACATTCCCTGGGTGCTGCAGGATTACCCGCTGACACTGTCGGTGGTGTTCACGCCCGCGGTGATCCGGAAAATCGTGATGGACAATCCGTCCTGCGTAATGCTCAAGCACGAAGACTGGCCCGGACTTGAAAAAATTTCCGCGCTCCGCGCCTTCCAGAAGGACGGCTCGCTGCGGCCGCTGTCGATCCTCACCGGCAATGGCGGACTGTTCCTCGATTTCGAGATGGAACGCGGCGCCGACGGCGCGATGACCGGCTACGCCTTTCCGGAATTGCTGATCGACGTGGTGCGGCTGTCGAAAGAGGCGCGTCGTGATGCCGCGCATGACCTGTTCGACGCCCATCTGCCGTTGATCCGCTATGAGCAGCAGCCCGGCGCGGGATTAGCGGTGCGGAAATATGTCCTGCAAAAGCGCGGCGTGATCGCTTCGAGCGCGCAGCGCAAGCCGGGTGCGACCATCACTCCGATCGCAAGGGCTGAAGTGGATTATCTGCTATCGCGCGTTGCGCGGGTCGACAGGCGCGCCAACCTTAAGCCGCAATCCAGCGCTGCGGAATAGCCGCATGGCCGAAGCCGTCGCCTCGCGTCCCGCGTCCACAATTCTTCTGCTGCGCGACAGCCCCGCACGCGAGATCGAGGTCTTCATGATGGTGCGCCATTATGAGATCGATTTTAACTCCGGGGCGCTGGTGTTTCCTGGCGGCAGCGTCGACAAGGGCGACCAGGAGATCATCGCCCGTCCGGCGTTGTATTCCGGCGGCGAGGGGCTTGACGCAGCCGCCCTGAGTTTCCGGATCGCGGCGATCCGCGAAACGTTCGAGGAAAGCGGCATCCTGCTGGCGCGGGTCAGCGGATCGGACAGCCTTGTCGATGCAAAGCGTGCCGGCGAAATCGAAGCGGCACACCGTGCGGCCTTGTGCGACGGCAAGACGACGTTCTTGAAAGTGCTGGCTGACAACGGCCTGCGGCTGGCGCTCGACGAACTCGTGCCCTATGCGCACTGGATCACGCCGGAGGGCATGCCGAAGCGGTTCGATACCTGGTTCTTCCTTGCCGCAGCACCGCCAGAGCAAGCCGGCGCCCATGACGGCCGGGAATCCACGGATTCGATCTGGCTGTCGCCGCGCGAGGCGTTGGCCGGCGGCGAGAGCGGGCGGTTCAAGCTGCCATTTCCGACCACACGCAACCTGATCAAGCTCGGCAAGCAGCCAAGCGTGAGAGCCGCGCTGGACGACAGCCGGGGCAAGCCGGTCGTGACCGTGATGCCCGTCATGACCAAGCTCAACGGTGGCCGCCAGCTTCGTATTCCACTTGAGGCCGGGTATGACGGCGAGGTGTTTGAAGTCGGCGCGGTGTGATGGCTGCAGGACAACCATGCAAACTCGCACCGGGATACGGCGCGTCGGCGCGATCATGGGTGCGTGGCTGACGGGGGCCGGCGATACGCCGCAGCCAATCGCCGATCGCATCAGCAACGCGCTGGAAGTGGCGCTGGCGACGCCAGACGCGCAGCAGAAGCTCGACCTCGCCGGATGCAAGGCGAAGAGCGCGCCGCTCAAGCAGTTCGCCGGGATCGTCAAGGCCGCCGTCGCGCTTTGGGCAAAAATCGTCAAGGACGCCGGCATTCCAGCGGATTGATTCGCTTGCCGTGGATGGCGATCGGGCCGCCGGCCATTCGACAGGCGGGCATGTTCCCCTCGGCGCTGATTCCAGCGTATAAAAGCAGACTGTCCCGAGCCGGTCTCGACAACCCATGGCCCTTGCCGCAATCGTCCGACGGATACGGTCGTTTTCGCTGTCGATCGGACAGCTCACCTTTGCCAGCTTCATACTGCTGCTGGCGATGATCGTGATTACCAGCGTCGCCAGCGTGGTCTCGATCCGCCACATCGATGCGACCTTTGCCGAACTGCAGCACCTTCAGAGCATTGGCGATGTAGCGGAGGAAATCGACCGCCGCACCAATGAGTTGCGGCTGGCAGCGCGCGATTTCGTCACCGATCCGGCGGCGCCGTCCAATCAGGTCTCGGAGGCGGCCTCGTCGTTGGGAGCGCTGTTGAAGAAAACGCGGCTGCAGCTTGCGCCCGAGCAACAGGAGATGATCGACGGCGTCACGCAGCGGCTGGCCAATTACGGCCATGGAATTGAGCGCGTTACCGCCTTGATTGGGCGCCGCGCCGAGTTGATCGCAGCACTTGCCGCCCATCCGCGAACGATTCGAAGTCGGCGATCGCCGGAATGTCCGACCAGGCCACCGCCCGAAACTTGTTCCAGGCGCAGAATCAGATGGCATCGGCCTTGCTGGCACATGATCCGGCGTCGGCCGAGCGGGCTGCGCGAAGCATGCGGGCGCTTGCGATCGATGATGGCGAGCTTCGCGACGCGACCAATGCTTACGCCGACGCGATCATTTCAATCTCGGGAACCGAAGGCCAGATTGCCCAGCTCGATAAGGAAGTGCTGGGTGCCGAAGGGCAAATGATCAGCCGCGTCACGGATCTGTTGCGAGACCTCAGTGCGGATCGGGGGCGTCTGCTGGCAAACGATTTCGCCAAAACGCTTACCCACGATAAGTGGCAAAGCATCATTCTCGGTTTGATTGGCGTTCTTGTCGGGCTTGGTGCGGCGCTGTTCGTGGTGCGCTGGACCGTCCGCCCGCTGAAGGCGATCGCGAAAGCCATCCGTGCGCTCGCCGGAGGCGACAAGCAGGCGTCGATCCCCGCGACCGATGTGAAAAACGAGATCGGTGATATCGCCCGCGCCGCCGAGGTGTTCCGCCGCTCGCTGGTCGATGCCGACACCGCGCGCGAGGCCGCGATCCACGCCTTGGCCGAACAGCGGCTGGCCGAGGAAAGCTATCGCAAGCTGTTCGAAGGTTCGGTCGATGGTATTTACGTGACAACGCCGGCCGGCGCGCTTCTCAACGCCAATCCTGCGCTGGCGCGGATGATGGGATACGACTCGCCGGAGGAACTGATCCGCAGCGTCTCCGATATCGCGCACACGGTCTACGTTCATCCGGCGGCGCGCGAGCAATATCAGTTCCTGATGCAGCGCGACGGCATGGTGCGCGAATTCGAATATCAGGTGCGACAGCGCGAGGGGACGATTCTCTGGCTTTCCGACAGTGCCACGGTGGTGCGTGACGAGACCGGCGAGGTCGTCCGCTACGAAGGCACCTTGCGCGACATCACGGACCAGAAGCGTGCCGAGGATGCGATCGCCGAAGGCCGGCGCCTGCTGCAACAGGTGATCGACACCGTGCCCGCGGTGATCAACGTCAAGGACAAGGAACTGCGCTATATCCTGATGAATCGCTACATGGCGGGCATTTTCGGGATCGAGCCGGCGGACGCGATCGGCCGTACCACTAGCGATCTGATGTCGCGCTATGGCGCGCAAAAGGCCGATGAAAACGACAAGCGCGTGCTGGCGGGGGGCAGAGAGCTTGGATTCTACGAGGAGGAGTATCTCGATTCCGCAGGCAATCTGCGGCATTGGCTGGTGAACAAGCTGCCGTTGCTTGATGCCGACGGCAATGTCGATCGTATCGTCTCCGTCGCGCTCGATATCGGCGAGCGCAAGCGCGGCGAACAGGAAATGCGCAAGGCGAAAGATGCCGCCGAAGCTGCATTGCGCAATTTGCGGGAAACCCAGAACTCACTGATCGAGGCCGAGAAGCTCGCGGCGCTCGGGCGGCTGGTGGCTGGCGTCGCTCACGAGGTCAACAACCCCGTTGGCATCAGTCTGACGGTCGCCTCGTCGCTGGAGCGCAAGACGGCGTTGTTCGCCGGCGAAGTGGCGCGCGGTAATCTCAGGCGATCGAGCCTCAATGAGTTTCTTGAAAACAGCCGCGACGCGTCCTCGCAGCTGGTGGCCAATCTCAATCGCGCGGCCGAACTGATCGCTTCGTTCAAGCAGGTCGCCGCCGATCGCAATTATTCCGACCAGCGGACCTTCGACCTCGGAGATCTGACCGAACAGGTCGTGATGAGCCTGCGGCCGGGTCTGCGCAAGCATCATCTGACGCTCACCGTCGACTGCCAGCCCAATCTGACCATGAACAGCTATCCCGGACCCTATGGGCAGGTGCTCACCAATCTGTTCCTCAACGCGGTGGCGCACGCGTTTCCGGATGGCAAGCCTGGTTCGGTCGATATCAAGGTGCGGGAGTCCGGCAAGGACAATGTCGAGATTATTTTTGCCGACGATGGCTGCGGCATGTCACTTGATGTCCGGCGCCGTGCGTTCGATCCGTTCTTCACGACCCGCCGCGATCAGGGCGGCACCGGGCTTGGTCTGCATATCGTCTACAGTATCGTGACTACCCGTCTGGGCGGACGGCTCGCTCTCGATTCCGCGCCGGGCGCGGGCACGCGAATCCAGATCGTTCTGCCGCGCGTTGCGCCGCTGGAGCAGGCCGCGGAATGATGGAGCCGGAGCGGCGAGGGGCACTTCTTCGGGAATATTCCCCATCCTGAGGCGCGGCCTGCTGGCGGCGTCTCGAAGGGTGAGAACGTAACGGCTTCATGGTTCGAGACGCGCGAAGTCGCCTCGCGATGAGGGATCTCGGTCTCGGCCAGCCGGCGCAGCGTGGCCCTGAAAATCTGGCTGGCCTTGCCCACCAGCGCGGTTCCGTTCATCACGCCGTCGGTGTCGGTGAAGGTGCCGGAAACGCCGATGCCGACCGGACCAGGGCCGCCGAACAACGGATTAGCGTCAGGGCTGCTGGTATGGCGCTGCACCAGAACCTCGCCCTTGAAGGTATCGCCCTTGGTCGTGTAACTGCCGGTGTAAAACAGATAAGCATCACCGCCAAGGATTTTGCCATCCCGGAACACCACCACGCCACTGCCCTTGCCGGAACGACCGTCCTGCAAGCTGACATGGATCGAATACAGACCGTTCTTCATGAGGCCCCGGTTGCGACCTCCGTTTTTAGCGGGGTCATCCTCTGTTATGCCAAAACGGGCTACGCAACGTCAACGTAACAGGTTGACCGCGCTCCAGGCAAATCGCGCCCGTCATTCACAACCTGAAGGACAGCGCTATCTGTCCGCCGTACCGCTCAATTCACTCAGGCATACTTCTTGTCGCGCTCCAGGAGTTCGACCGAGATACCCTGCGGCCCGCGAATGAAGCAGATACGCACACCCGGCCGGATGGTGGTCGGCTCCCTGGTGAACTCGACGCCCTTGGCCTTGATCTCGGCGGCCACCGCGTCGATGTCCTTTACCGTCAGGCCGAAATGATCCAGCCCCTGGTAGGGCGTTACGGGCGGGGTATGGACGCCGTCACCCGCATTCACCGGCGCGATGAACACATTGGCGCCGCCGAGCTTGACGTCGATGCGCCCGGGGCCGCGGATGATCTCGCCGCCGAGAATATCTTCGAGCCAGGCAGCCATTGCCTCCGGATCGGGACTGCGCAGATGAACATGGTCCCAGGTCACTGTCGGCATTTGTTGGTCTCCACTTTGGCAGTCCGGCACCGCCGGTCGCAACGCTTCGGATTGAATGCGACGTTTCTGTCGCGCGAGTCAATTTTAGCGGCGGCCTTCCGGCATGGCTATCCCCTGAGATGACTATCGCCGTGAGGCACTTAGTGCCCGTCAATCGCCGCTGCCGCCCAATATCGTTACGCCCGGGGTGCAACCATTTTCCGCCCTGTGGATTGAATGAACAACGGCGGAACCGCGTAATCGGCAGTCGTGTCAGGAGCCGTGCGGCGTAACGCCCGCGCGGCTTTTTTTGCTGTGCGGTGCAATAAGGCGGGTCCGTTTCGCGTCAAGCGGTGGCATAGCCATGAATAGCGGATTTAATCGGATCGAATTGAGTGAACTCACAGAGCGTGGAATTGCAACCCCAGGAAAGACGGCGCCCGCCGGCAGTCATTTTCCGGGATGGTCCGGCAACGTACGCACGAGATATTTCAGCCTTGCCTGGCTGTCCGCTGTCCTTCTCGGCGGACTAGCGGCCTGGATGCTGGTGCCGGGCCATAAACCCGCCGAAAGCGCACCGGTGCTTATGGCGGCGTCAGTTGCAACGGAGCCGCCTCCAGCTGCGGCAGATGCCTCGCTGGCGGCGAATACGCCGGCGAGGGAGCCTTCGTTCAACCTCGCAACTTCCGAGGCGATTGTGCCCGAGCAACCGGCGCCGGTCGATGGGCTGAGGATTTCATCACAGTCATGGCGCAGGGGCGGACTGGGATCGAACGCCCTGGTGACTTTGACGCTGCGCAACCGCAATGATTATGCGGTCGGGGATATCGAGATTTCCTGCGCCTTCGCGCGCAGGGACGGCAGCCATTTAACCGACCGCACCCGGCTGATTTACGACACCGTCAATATGAAGAGCCGAAAAACCCTTGCCCGGCTGCATGTTGGCTTCGTCAACGTCAATGCCAGCGGAGCAAAATGCACGCTGGTCGCGGCCAACCGGATCTAGCGCCTTTGTTCTGGGCGGCAGTGAAACGGTAACTTCGTCGTTATTTCGATACGGCGGGGCTTGGAACGAATTGGTCCATCCCCAGTTAAACGACTGATCCGCGCGCTGGAGCGGATGGAGCGATGGCGAAATGCTCGTTGTGCGGTATTTCCTTTTTGTCGGCGGAGCGCTGCTGGCGCTGCTGTTCATCGCCGATGCCTGCTTTCCAAAATTGCCGACTGCGGGAGACGCAAGCACCGTGGCAGGCGGTGCGGTGGCGGATCTTTCCGTGATCCGAATTCACTCCGATCGGAAATGGCCGGAGCGCGTGGAGTTTGATACCAGCCGGCCGACGATCATACCTGCGCCGGTAAGGACGGCTGAGGTTATCGCCCCGGCAACGACGGTCACCGATACTAACGCGCCGGTTCACTCGCGAGACGCATTTGCACAGTTGCAGACGCCCAAAAAGCCGGAACCGAAGCTGCCCCCCAAACGCAGGACCGCGAGGAGCCATGTTCGGCCGACCATGCTGGTCGCGCAGCAACCACGCTTCGGCTTTTTCACCAACACTGCCTGGTGGTGATAGGATCCTGGCCAGCCGGCTAACCGGCGAAGAATGAACTCTCGCGCTGCGCGGTTGCGCGACTTCTCAACAGCCGCGGCATATGCTCTTGAGCTTGGTGTCCAGCAGCTTTTCACGTTCATCCGACGCGGCCTTGATGTGGCTGTCGTTACCGTGGTGATGGCCGCCGGCGAATTCAGCTCCGCGACCGCCAAATCCGTGACCGCCGCGCGCATCGGCCGGGAGTGTCAGGATGCGGCGATGAGGAGGGACGCTTTCACGATGACTGGGCGCACGATGTGAGAGTTCGGCAATGGATCGTTGGAGCATGCGCGCACACTAGCGCCGCTCAAGGCGAAATCAGGGTGGGAGGGCTTTCGAGGCGCATTCGCCGTCAAAAACGGACGGATATTCCGGTAGAAATCTGCAGCCTCGGCGCGGCGTTGTTGAGGCCAAGGTTGAGACCGACATCAAGGATGGTATGTTTGTCCAGCCGGAAGTTCGCGCCCAGATCGAACGTGTAGATCGGTGGTGCCGCCCGATCGGCCCCGACCGAGGAAAACAGCTCAACGATGACATTGGCGCCCTCGACACCGGGAATTGGATGGGCAACGCCGATGAGATTGACGAAGTTCGCCTCCCGGTGGTTTTGGTCAACCTTCAAGGCATCCACTTCGGTCATCAAGGTGACGAGATAGTCCTGGGGCAGGCGCAAGGCGAGCGGTACGATCAAGCCGCCCTCGACGGCCCCATTACTGATGACGGAAGTCGAGGAAGGCACTTTCACATAGGGAATGACGGCAAGGCCCATAGGGCCGTCATCGTTGCCGAACAGATTTATTTTCGTTCGCAGGATGACGTCGCCGAAGCCGCTGCCTTGCGCCGCGATGGCACCGGATCCGCCGTACAATGATTGCGAAGATTGTAATCCATTGAGTTGGACATCAAACTCCGCCCAGTTGGTGATGCCTATTCTCACATCCGGGTCGAGGGCTTGAATGCTGCGCGTGGCTATCCCGAGGTATTTCGAATAGGTATCGCTGAAAGTGTCCATTTCCACTTCGACGTGGCCGGCATCGATGGTGCGGACCGAAAATCCCTTGCCCGGCCGATCCGGAGCAAATTTTCGCATCTCGTCGTCGGGGGTCGGATTAAAGAGATTATAGCCGCTCTTGTCCGGCGCAGCCGGATCGGAGGGCGCAGCATCATTCGCACGCGCCGAACAAGGCAGGGCGATGAGGCCGATCGCCAGTCCGGCCAATTTGGCCGAGAGACCCAAAGGCGCGAAGTTTCTCCAGATTGCGATCGGCGCCACTGCGACGGGTCCAACTCACGTTTTCAGGTCACGTTGGTTATATCTGCGTTCGTGGCTTCCATCCTATGCAGCTTGACGGCCTTATCGTTGAATTTGATGGCAAAATAACGTGAGAGGAGGTCACACGATCGTTTGACCGGATTTCGGCTCGCACAACTTATGCACTTGCCAGAAACCGGAATTCGCAATTTCAACAGGCGCTCAACAAAGCGGCAGTAGCTAAATCTTCAGCCTGGTCCCGAACTGCGGCTTCCCGCTGAGGGGATTTTCGTATCGATCGATATTCTGGCATTGTTGGGGAATAGCCGGGCCGCGCGGGTTCGAACCGGGCCTTAACGCCAGAGCTTTGTCCATCGCCGCTTTGCATCGGCTGGCGGACCCACACCCGGATAGACCGCGGAAGCAGCGCATGTAGCTGCGTCCCGGGTAGGTCATTGGCAACGCGATTAGATTTACAGCCGCGAGACTAAAAGATGTGCGCATACGGACTTGCACGCCGTTTAGGTGTCGCTGACCACCATCGAATCAGCCTACGTAACTCTTAAGGAAAGTTTCTTTTCCAAGGCGGTCTTTCCAAAATGGTTGAGTTTGAGCGGGTGCGCGGCTGCGGCCGTCGCAGGGCTTCTGCATGCCCTGATTTGATCACGTCTCGCAGGCTACGCCTGCTGTGCGGTGTGGCGACGGCGGTGTTGCTTGCAGGCGTCAACGCGGCGAACGCTGGCGATCTGGCCAATACCAGCCCTTACGACAATAGCATAACCTTCAACGGGAACGTCACCAGCAACACCAGCACCATCTACAATAATACACCCGGCATGTGGATCGGAAACGTGCTGACCAATGACGGCGCCATCAACAACAATGCCGGCGCCACATGGACCGGCGATGTGACTAATACCAACGGCCAGATCGCCAACGGAGGGCAATGGAGCGGCAGGGTCCTTGCCAACACCAACGCCATCTTCAACCTGTCGGGCGCCACATGGACAGGCGACGTGGTGGCCAATGGCGCGCAGATCAACAATCTTGGCATGTGGAACGGCGCCGTCGAGAATAACGCTGCACTAATCACCAACGTTGCCGGTACCTGGACCGGGGCCGTGCTGGCCAACGCAGGCGGCATCATCAACAACGCCAACGACCCGACCCTCAATCCGTCAGGCGTCAATCACGCCGTATGGAACGGCGACGTGACGAATACCACGGGGCAGATCACCAACGACCACGGCGGTCAATGGAATGGCAGGGTCCTCGGCAATAACGGCACCATCGCCAATGAGGCAAGCTCCACATGGAGCGGCGCTGTGGTGGCCAATGGCGCCGGCATCAACAATTTTGGCGCGTGGAACGGCGCCGTTCAGAGTAACGCTGGAAATATCCTCAATTTTTCGGGCACCTGGACTGGGGACGTGCTGGCCAATGGAGGCTTGATCTACAACAACCTCAACGACTTAACCCTTAATCCGTCAGGCGTCAATCATGCCGTATGGAACGGTGACGTGACCACCACCACAGGGCAGATTATCAACGACCATGGGGGCCAATGGAACGGCAGGGTCCTCGCCAACAACAACGCCATCTCCAACGAGTTGAGCGCCACATGGACCGGCGACGTAGTGACCAATGGCGGCGGCCCCAATAATTCCCATACGCAGATCAACAATTTCGGCACGTGGAACGGCGCCCTCGAAAGTAACGCCGCATTCATCAACAACTTTGACGGCGCCTGGAATGGGGCCGTGGCCGCCAACACCGGTACCATCGTCAACAATCGCGAGGACGACACCGTAAATCCGCAAGGTATCAATCATACCGCCTGGAACGGCGACGTGATCACCAACAACGGAACGATCCTCAATCAATCAGGTGGCATCTGGACGGGCAATGTCCTTGGCAACATCGGCACCATCATCAATAGCGGCACATGGATCGGTAACGTTGCCTCGAACACCGGCATCCTCACCAACGCTATGACCTGGACCGGTACGATTACGAATAACGGTACCTTCAACAATAACGCCGACGCGACCGTGTCGGGCCTTTTGACCAATGGCGGTACGGCTAATAATGCCGGAACACTCAGCGGAGGCCTTACCAACATCGCCGGCATAACCAACAATACCGGCTCGATCGGCGGCCTCACCACCGTCAGCGGCGGCACCCTGACTGGCAACGGCTCTACCGGGAATTCTCGTAGTTGGCAACGGCGGCTCCTTTGCCCCCGGCAACGGCGCCCCTGGTTCGTCGATGACCGTCAACGGGAATCTCTCGCTGTCGTCAGGCGCTACCTATCTTGTACAGTTCAATGTGATGACGGCATCATTTGCCAATGTGACCGGCACGGCCTCGCTCGGCGGCACATTAGTGGCTACCGGGGTGTCATTAGCCGCCGGGACCTCGGCCTTCGCGCTACAGCGGCAGTATGACGTCCTGCATGCGACCGGCGGCCTTGGCAGCACGGCGTTCGGTGGCTTCACCATGTTCGACGCCGTCATCGTCCAGAATTTCGCCGGTGCGCTGAACTATACGTCCACCGACGTGTTGCTGAGTGTCTCCGCAGCGCTCGGCAACACCAGCAGCCTGAGCCACAATCAGCAGAGTGCGGCCAATGCGATCAACAGCTTCTTCAATAACGGTGGGACGCTGCCAGCGGGTTTTGCCAATCTGTTCGGGTTGACCGGCGGCGCTCTCGGCAACGCGTTGACGCAAGTCTCGGGCGAAGCCGCGACCGGGGCGGAGCGGGGCGCATTCCAGTTTACGACGCAGTTCCTCGATCTGCTGCTCGATCCCTGGGGCGGCAGTGGCGGCGGCATGGGCGCGAGCGCGATCGGCTTTGCGCCGGAGCAGCAGGCGAGCCTGCCGCCCGATGTCGCGCTTGCCTATGCTTCCGTGCTCAAGGCGGCGCCGAAGCCGAATTTCGGTCAGCGTTGGAACGTGTGGGGTTCGGCCTTCGGCGGCACCGGCAATGCCAACGGCAATGCAGTGGCGGGATCGAACAACGTCACGGCCGGCGACTACGGCGTTGCCGCGGGCGCGGATTATCGCGTCACGCCGAACACGCTATTGGGCTTCGCGCTTGCCGGCGGTGGCACCAATTGGAGCCTGGCGCAGGGCGGCCTCGGCGGCGGCCGCAGCGACGCCTTCCAGGCCGGCCTCTACAGCAAGAGCAGCGTTGGCCCGGCCTATGTGTCGGCCGCGCTCACCTTCGCCAACCAGTGGTTCATCACCAACCGCGTCGCGCTCGGCGACCAGCTCAGGGCGAGCTTCGAGGGTCAGGACTACGCGGCGCGGGCCGAAGGCGGTTATCGCTTTGCACTACCGGTCAACCATGCGAGCCTTGGCATCACTCCCTATGCGGCACTGCAGACGCAACTCTTGCACACCCCGGGCTACAATGAGACTGACCTCACCGGCGGCGGCTTCGGGCTCGCCTACAGCTCCCTCAACGCGACCGACACCCGCAGCGAACTCGGCGCGCGCTTCGACAATCTCCAGCTGTTCAACGGCATGCCGCTGATGCTGCGTGCGCGCCTTGCCTGGGCGCATGACTGGGCGAGCAACCCGGCGCTTCAAGCGGTGTTCCAGGCGTTGCCGGGATCGAGCTTCATCGTCAACGGTGTGGCGCTGCCGGCCGATTCCGCGCTGATCACCGCGTCGGCCGAATTGCGCCTCAACGCCACCTGGTCGCTGCTGGCGAAGTTCGACGGCGAGTTCGCGTCGAATTCGCAAATCTATACGGGGACGGCCACGCTGCGCGCGAGCTGGTAGCAAGTTCGCGATAGGACGTCGCAGTTGAAATGTCGCCCGGTCTCGAGGGACAACGTCGTTTCACAAAAAAGCGACCGTAGACTTTCGTATCGGCGCCATGGAGCGTTGCTGCTGCCCGCAGCGTCAGGTCCGCCCTTCGTAAGCCTCGATTAACCCTCCCGGCGCGCCGCGTCGCGCCGGTGCACGAGGAACTGCGGATGAACATAATTGGCCCGCAATGCTCGTTGAACGATCATGCATGCGTGTTGCGTACATTTATAAAGCGCTCGCGGCGGGAACGCTGCTGTTGTTGGACCTATCGCTCGGCGGCTGTGCGACTTCCACTGGTGGTTCATCACTGATGGACGCGCGGGCTGAGGTACCGGTGCCTCCGAAAACAGGCGTCTACCTTCCCGTGGAAGATCTGCCGCCGCAGCGGGAAAAGCCTGCCATGACGCCGGACGAGCGGTTGAAGCTCAAGCAGGAGCTGATCTCCGCGCGCGACCGCCAGGCGGCGGTCGTTAAAGCCCAGGGCGTTGCGCTCGCCCAACCCGGGAAGCCCTGATAAAAGCTGCTTATTGGTCTTCCTGGACTAGCGGAGGCTAAACATGCCAGCAGGCCCCGGGTCCATTGCTGCGACCTTTGAGTTCTCCGACGTCACCCGCTGTCACAGGCTGGCCGCTCGCCAAAATGCCCGACACGATCGGAGACATCGCCTGCATATTGTTGCGCTCAACCCATCCTGCGGGCTACGCGACGACATCGTACAACCGCTTCAGTCGCTCGACAATGATTTCAAAAAAACTGTCCAGCTCGTCTTTATTCGGAACGGGCCCGGCATCGGCGCCAAACGCCAGCATCGCATTCCACGGGTTGAAACCGTAAACAGTCACGGTCACTCCGCGCTTGGGACAGCCGTCCATCTTGCCCAAATCCTCACGGATCATCCCCGCTAACTCTTCCGCGGTTTTCGTTTCCCTTGTTGGGGGCTCCATTGTTCGCTCTTTGATTTTATCCCTCGTCCCAATCTCAATCCGGCTGGAGTGTTCCGCAGCCAAAAGGCAAGAGCAACCGTAAAACGTGCCGAGGCGCCCCCGGGGTGAGCGCGCTGTCCAGAGGGGCAATCCTCAAAAACGTTGGTCTCGTGGCTGACGTCCAAGCGATCAAGGCCGGCATCGCTTTGACTTGGGCCGGCCGGTGGTTGCGCGCTACTGAGATTTCGACTAGCCGCCGGTAGTGAAAAGGCCGCCGGGCAATATCCGGCGGCCTCCCGGGCTCAAAATCGCTTGCTTTCGAAAATGCCCGTCCGCCCCGGTTATACCGAGACTTGCATTGGTGAGCGAAGGGGGCGAATCAAAACTGGTGTTCCATCGAAGGAACAAAGAAGGTGTGGCGGCGAGAGCACACACTCCATGTCGCGGATATGCTGGCTCGGGTTGTCAGGTAAGTGCGATAGCGACCAAGCCTGAGCACAGCAGGACAAGACCCGTAACGGTCACCGCGAGGAAACTATAAGAGGCGAATTCTTCACGCATGCTACCCACCTATCGCTCGTGAATGTTGGCCACCGTCTCGACCGCTTCCTAACTCGAAGAGGACGACTGTCACGCTGCACAGTCAAAGAAATTTCAGCCGGCTCCGAAAATCTGAATCTAACTGATGCTTTGGAGCAACAGCGACCGGGTTCCGCTCGTTGGGGAAGGCGCTTGCCGGCGCCCCACACGGTGCTTGCGGACGGTAAAGTTGTGTGGTCCTGACGCCCCGACGCTGGCGTCAAGTCGGCGGAGGCAACTCCACTGGCGACGGTGACAAAAGAGCGTGGTTACCGGGGAGCTCGAAGGAAACCGTTAAAACCATTGGTGCGGGAATGCCGGGTGATCCGGTGTCTACGTGGTGACTAACGCGCGTGGGTTATTACTACACCACCCGCGACGGCCGGTGCATCGAGTACCCGGCACTACCCCACGCCCTCTCGGCCATTACGCATAACTCAGGCCAGTCGCGCCGCGGAAACGCGGACGTGTATCCAACGTCATTGGGATGGGAGATATGGGTTGGCACCAGCGGCGCCAGATTTATTTTGAGAGATCATCTGGGAGGCACAGACCAACAAATTCTATCCGACAGGTCCCCTCGTCGTGGTTAGGCTTGGTCGTTTTTGATGAGGGTGATCGGGGACGCTCATAATCGCCTGCAATCACCATCGCCCAGTAAGTCTGCCCGGTCTTCGTGCTCTTTGCGCTGGCGACACCTACCTTTGTCGCTCCATGCATCAGGAGATTTTCTCGGTGGCCCGACGAATTAATCCATTGATCGAGGGTTTTCGAAAAACTGTCGTAGCCATATGCTATATTCTCGCCACTCCGACCGGCCTTCGACGGCGCTACGCGCGAGGAGAACGGCCCGAGCACGCCATGGTCCATCACGTCCTTTGAGGCCATAGCGGCGGCCTGCTCATGCGCGATACGGTTGAGAGTAGCGTCCGATGTTACCCGTCCTTCGCCATGTTGCAGACGGTAATTAGAGATCATCTCTGCTGGAGCTTTGGGGGCCGGTTGCGCGAATGCCGAACTGCAAAGGGCAAGCGTGAGCCATAAAGAAATTGGCAAAGCAGATTTCATCAGTGCTCTCCAGGGTGGTGACGCTGGTCAATCGGGTTAGCGAGCGGCGCCAGTTCACCGCAAGTCGGAAAGGGCACAATTTAGCTGATCGGCCGGCACCTGACAGCCCGCAAATCGGTCGCGAGGCAGGCGATGAAGGTCAGGCCGCGTCGTTGCTTCCCAAATGCTTTTTTTCTGGAAGCAATTGAGCGCGGTGTTAGACCTAACTGATTGATTTTGCTTGGCGCGCTCGGAGAGATTCGAACTCCCGACCCTCGGAATTGAAATCCGATGCTCTATCCAGCTGAGCTACGAGCGCCTGCGTGGCCGATTACCAGACTTGACCGGGCAGGGCCAGTGGTCTTGTCCGGTGCATCGCGCCTGAGTATCGCGCGACGGATCAACTTAGAAGCAGGGGTATCTGCGACCATCCTGGCCGCGATAGCTCGCGGCGCCACGGTAGCAGGCGTTGTTGGATGGACCGTCATAATAGGCGAAGGTGCCGGGCTGCAGACCAGGCCCGTAATTGTGGAGATAGCTGATCGTGTAGGGGAGGCCATAAGCAGTGTGAACGTGGCGACGCGCCTGCACCTGGTTTGGCAGGGCCAGCGTGGCCAGAACGGCTGCGGTAGAAAAGAGCTTCAATCTGGTCATCGGGGCCTCCGGAGGGTAACGAACGTATTTTTAAGCCAATTGCATCCCGTTCGATAGCGTAAGACCCCGCAAAAGTGCGGAAAATATGCTACCCAACGTGGTTTTTTGGCCTCGGCGGCATGCTTAACGAATTTCCAACACAGTAAGGCCAGAGTTGCGCCGTCTGATCCGCCTAAGGACCGGGCTTTCCCGCGTCCCGGCAGGCTTTACCGGTTCCCGATTGTCCATGCGCATCACGCTTCTGCCCCTGCTGTTGCTATCTGTGCTGGCTGCGGCGCCGGCGCGCGCCGATCTGCATATCACCAGGGATCACGGCGGCTATGTCGAGGAATACAAGGCGAAGTATCAGCGCATTCGCGACCGTCACGAGCGCGTCATCATCGATGGCATCTGCAACTCCGCCTGCACGCTGGTGTTCGGCATCGTGCCGATGAACAAGATTTGCGTAACGCCGCGCGCCAGCCTCGGTTTCCATCTGGCCTATTACGACAAGGCTTTCACCTTCGGCGTCAAGGTCACGAGCGCGGAGGGAACGTCGGACATGATGTCCTATTACCCGAATACGGTGAAGGACTGGATCCGCCGCAATGGCGGCCTGACCAACGAGATGAAGAAGATCACGAACGGCGTAGAATTGTGGAAGATTGTCGATCCCTGTCCGGAAGAGTTTTGATCCGGGGTTGTCGTCGCCTGGCTTGTCCGGGCGATCCAGTATTCATGTCAGATCGATCGTTCCTGACATCACAGGCACGCAGCGGCCGCCGATAAAGGTGGCGGTGACGACGCCGTTCTCCTTTTCTGCCTTGGCGTGCAGGATGCTCGGCCGTCCCATCTCGACCCCCTGAGCGATCGTCTTCGACAACGACAGGTTGGCCTCCGGCCGCAATTTTGCCAGCAGTCCGATAAGGGCGACGTTGGCGCTGCCGGTTGCGGGGTCTTCGGGAATTCCATGATGTGGGGCGAACATGCGCGCCCTGATATCGATGCCGGCTTCGTCCGCTTGCGTGTAGATCAGGATGCTGGTCGCCGGTTGCTTCGAGACCTCATTGAGGAACACATCGGTGCGCGCGGTTGCTGCGGCGAGCGCGGCACGGGTCTTCAATTCGGCCAGAATGAATGGGGCGCCGCACGACGCGATGCAGGGACGATGGTTGGCGGTCTCGATATCAGCCGGCGAAATTCCGCAGGCCAAAGCCACGAGTTCGCCCGCAATCTCGGCGCCGACCCAGAGCGGTTGCGGAGAAGCCAGTCGCGCGCCCACAACGCTCGCGCCGTCTCTGAGGATTTCAATCGGGACCAGCCCGGCCTTTTCCTCAAAGACGACACGGTCGCCATCGACAGCACGGCCGTGACAGATGCCTGCACGAGCCAGCACGAACGCGGTGCCGACATTGGGATGACCGGCAAACGGCATTTCGTAACGCGGCGTGAAGATCCGGACCTCGGCGGTGTGTGCGACCTGCTTTGGCGGCCGCACGAAGGTCGTCTCCGCCAAATTGAATTCGGCCGCGATGGCCTGCATCTGCCCGGTCGACAACCCCTCGGCGTTCAGGACAACGGCCAGTGGGTTGCCCGCGAATTGCGTGCCGGTGAATACATCGACGGTCTGGAATTGCAGGCGCATCGCATCTTCCTAAAACATTACCACCGCTGCGAATGGACTCAGCGCCAGTTGTTCGATCAGCCAAAATCTTCGATCGGCGAAAGTCTTCGCTCTGCGTTTTCCGGCGAGCGGTCCCGCCGGATTTACGATTGCGGGATAGCATATGTTCAGGCAAGCAAAGCCGCAAATGAGCAAAGACTTTGAAAAATTGGCCGCGCGCGCGGCGCCGGCGATTTTTGTCGTGCTCTGGAGCACCGGCTTTGTCGCCACCAAATACGTGCTGCGCGACGCCGAGCCGCTGACCTATCTCGCCATCCGCATGGCCGTGGTGGTTGTGCTGATGGCAATCATCGTTGCGGTCGCGCGGCCGACATGGCCGGATCGGTCGGGCATCGCCCACAGCGTTGTCGCAGGAATTCTGGTGCACGGATTTTACCTCGGCGGAACCTCGATCGCGATTGCGCATTCGGTCCCCGCCGGGCTCTCGGCGCTCATTCCGGGTCTGCAACCGATCCTGAC
This sequence comes from uncultured Alphaproteobacteria bacterium, assembly GCA_963811915.1. Lineage (GTDB taxonomy): Bacteria > Pseudomonadota > Alphaproteobacteria > Rhizobiales > Xanthobacteraceae > Bradyrhizobium. The sequence continues at coordinate 73,328 of CAWETC010000041.1, read as the reverse complement.
ATCGACCCTGGCGAACCGCTGGCTCGGCGAACGCGTCACGCCCTTGCAATGGACCGGGCTATTGCTGGGGCTCGCCGGCGTGGTGCTGATCCTGCACGGCCGACCGATGAGCGGGGAGGCGGGCTGGGGCTGGCTGGCCTCGGGCATGTCCCTGATCAGCATCACCCTGGGCACCCTCTACCAGCGGCGCTATTGCGGCAAGATCGACTGGCGCGCCGGCAATCTCGTCCAGTACATCGCGGTGCTGATCTTCTTCACCGCCGCAGCGGGGATGTTCGAAAGCCGCGTGGTGCACTGGACCAGCGAGTTCGTGCTGGCGGTAGCCTGGCAGGCGGTCGTGCTCTCGATCGGATCGATCGGGCTACTGTACTGGTTGATCCGCCGTTCGGCGGCCACTTCGGTGGCCAGCCTGTTCTATCTGGTGCCGGCAGTGACCGCGGCCATGGCCTATGTGCTGTTTGGCGAGCGGCTGGACGAGGTCGCCATCGTCGGCATGATTGCCTGTGCCGCCGCGGTATTTCTGGTCAACCGGCGCGCGTGAGCTCGACCGGGCTTCGATCCCCAAGGCTTTAATCGCAAGGCAACGCCAAAAACAAAAGCCTCCGGCTTTGACCCGGAGGCTTTCACGGCAGAGGTTTTCAGGGGAGAGGCTCTCAAGGCAGAGCCTCTCAAGGCAGAGCCTCTCAAGAAATGCCAAATCGATCGCGTCAGCGCTTCGACTTTTTGGCCTTCTTTTTCTTCTTGGCCGTTTTCTTGCTGGTCTTCTTGGCGGCTTTCTTGACTGTCTTCTTGGCTGATTTCTTTGCCGAGGATTTCTTGGAAGCCTTCTTGGCTTTCTTCGCTGCCTTCTTCGGCGCTACTTTCTTGGCCGCTTTCTTTGCTGCTTTCTTTGCTGCTTTCTTGGCAGCCTTCTTCTTTTTGACTGGCGGTTTGGCGGCTGCCATCGGCGGCTCGGCGCCGGGCATCGTATCTGTCATCGGTTCAAGAGCAGGTTTCTCGTCGTCCATAATCGTCCCCCAAGGTTTGTCGAAGCGATAACGATAGCGGGATTCGTCGACGTGTTAAAGAGAGGCCTCCTCGATCACGCCGCGCGGACCTTCGCATAGGCCTTGAGCGCGCGCTCGCGTCCTGTCCTGTGATCGATGATCGGCTTCGGATACGTCTTGCCGAGGTCCACGCCGGCAGCTTTCAACTCGATCGGGGTAGCGCTCCATGGCCGGTGGATCAGGCCTGTCGGCAATGTCGCCAGTTCTGGCACCCAGCGCCTGACATAAACGCCATCCGGATCGAACTTCTCGCCCTGGAGGGTCGGATTGAACACGCGGAAATAAGGTGCGGCGTCGGCGCCGGAGCCCGCGACCCATTGCCAGTTGGCGGGGTTGCTTGCGGGGTCGGCGTCAACCAGGGTGTCCCAAAACCATTTTTCCCCCTCGCGCCAGTCGATCAGGAGATGCTTGACCAGGAACGAGGCCGCCACCATTCGCACCCGATTGTGCATGACGCCGGTGCGCCACAATTCACGCATCCCGGCATCGACGACGGGGTAGCCGGTTTGGCCGCGTTGCCAGGCCCGAAGCGCCTCATCGTCATGCCGCCATGCAAACGCGTCGAACGCGGGTTGCAGGTTGCGTTTCGCCAGCTCCGGTACGTCGAACAGCAGATGGCGGCAGAATTCGCGCCAGCCAAGTTCGCTCAGGAACTTGTCGAGGTCGGCTGAGAGGTGAGGGCGCTCGGCTCTGGCAAACTGCGCGGCGTGCCAGACCTGACGCGGGCTGATTTCGCCAAAGCGCAGATGCGGCGAGAGCCTCGACGTCCCCGCAAGGTCGAGGCGGTCGCGCTGGCTCGCATAGCCCGCTACGCCACCTCCAAGAAATTCATCGAGCCGTTGTTGTCCGGCCAACTCGCCCGTCGTCCAGCTCTCGCGCAGCCCGCCGGCCCAGTCCGGCTGTGTGGGCTCGAGGCGCCAGCTTTCAAGCGTATCGCCTGCGAGATCAGGTCCCGGGCACAGGCGGTCAGGCGCGGGCAGCGGTAGCGGTGGATCGCCCAGCGCCTGTACCCGCCGCCAGAACGGCGTGAATACCCGCAGGCCGCGGTTGTCCTTGTTACGGATGTCGGCGGTCGCAGCCAGCAGATCTCCGGGCAAGCTGTGCGTGGCGACGCCGATCTCCTTCAGCGCCGCGGCCACCTGATCGGCCAACGCTTGCTGTGGCGCCTGCGCGATCTCGTTCCAGAACACGGTAGCGGCACCGGTCGTGCGCGTCAGCTCGCGGATGATCTTGGCGGCAGGGCCCTTGCGCAGCAGCAGCGAGCTGCCGACCGCGTTGAGGCGCTTTTGCAGCGCCCGCAGCGATTGCGCCAGCCACCAACGCGCCGCGCCGCCGAGCGGCCGCGCATCGTGCGCGCCGGATGGTTCGTCAAAAATGTAAAGACAGATCATCGGCCGGCCCGTCTTCGACGCGGCATGCAAGGCGGGATGATCGGAGAGCCGCAGATCGTCGCGAAACCAGACGATGCAGGGAAGGGAGGATTTGCCGGGCATCGGGCGCTCAACTCGCAAGGGGCGCATTCGGTCCGATATGGACGGAATATTGCAATTCTGCCCGGCCTGATGCGTACATGATGGATACGCGCCAACCGCGCCGGAGTTTCGTGCGAACCGATATGTTGTTTTCTATCTGCGGCGCTGACCGCGCTGATCCCGATTGCTTTCGTCACCAGCCACTCCTGCGCCAGCTGGCACAGGATTTAGACCGTCGGAGAAGAGGGCAGCGACGAAGCAATTCTTGCTTCGTCGCCTGGCTGTGAATTCCGTTACTTGGGCTGGGGCACGATCCGGATATACGGCTTTGGCGATTTCCAGCCCGCCGGATAGATGGTCTTGGCCTCGTCGTCGCTGACCGAGCCGGAGATGATGACGTCCTCGCCCTGCTTCCAGTCGGCGGGGGTAGAGATGCGGTGCTTGGCGGTCAGTTGCAGGGAATCGATCACGCGCAGGATTTCCTGGAAATTGCGGCCCGTCGACATCGGATAAACCAGCACCAGTTTGATCTTCTTGTCCGGCCCAATGATGAAGACATTACGCACCGTCTGATTGTCGGCGGCGCTGCGGTTGGCGACGTCGCCGGAGGTCGAGGCCGGCAGCATGTCGTACAGCTTCGACACATTGAAATCGGTGTCGCCGATCATCGGATAGTTCGGTGCGGCGCCCTGCGTTTCCCGGATGTCCTCGGACCATTTCGCGTGCTGGCCGACGGGGTCGACGCTCAATCCCATCAATTTGACGCCGCGCTTGTCGAACTCCGGCTTCAATTTCGCGAGAGCGCCGAGCTCGGTAGTGCAGACCGGGGTGAAATCCTTCGGATGCGAGAACAAAAGCGCCCAGCTGTTACCGATCCAGTCATGGAATTTGATCTTGCCTTCGGTGGTTTCAGCCTCGAAATCCGGGGCCACAGCGCCAATCTGGAGAGCCATGTGTTGTCCTCATCTTATTCAAGTTACAGGTGAATTTGCTGTTCTCAGTATAGAGGGCGAACCCCTATAAGTGAACGGCGGCCGCAAAAAAGGTAGATCCTTTCCTTCGGCCTTGAATTCCTAGCATCTTATTTCGATCCGCGCCGGTGCGGCGAAAAAGTCACAGCGATTTTGCGAAACAAGAATGCCCCGATATCGCCACTTGCGCCGCCCATAGCTCTGAACGAGGTTGCGCCGCCTTGAGCCGGACGTCACAGCGACAAATCAGCAACCATCTAAAAATCTCACGATCCAAGTTTCGAATCGTTAACCGCTCGTTTACGCCTGCACGCAAATGCTGGCCCAGAACAAGAAACTGAACCGAAAAGAGTAACTACCGATGTCTGCCCCTGTCGTGACTGTTGCCGAGCCGATTGCCGTCCTGGAACCGTCGAAGATCTCCTGCCGGAATACCGCGGCGCTGGCCCTGACCGTCGTCCGCGACGGCGTAATCACCGGCGAAGGCCCCACCACCAAGGGCCGGGTTCATTTCTCCCGCGCGCTGGATGCCGACGACGCGGCCTGGTGCGCCCGCATCCTGACGGCGACCGCGGTCGAGCATCAGCCGGTCAGCCGGGCCGAAGCCGAAGCGCTGTTTGAGATCAATGACGCTGCCACCGAGCGCAGCGACAATGGACGTTTCGACGACCTGTTGGCCAAGGCGGTGGTCCATCACGCCGCTTCCGTGTCCGGCCTGCCGGTACCTTCCCGTACCGTCGCCTTGTCGCCGGCAACCGCGATCGAAAGCTGGGCGCCCGCCCGGGCATCTGGCGTCGATACCGACGTGCTGGAGTGGATCGCAAGCCAGATGCGCGGCAAGCACCGCAGCAATCGCACCCTGATGTCGCAGGTCGCCACGATTGTCGGCGTCGCAGCGCTGCCGCTGACCAAACTGCCGAACGTGTTCGACATCGGGATGTAAACGAGCCACCCACTGCGCCGGAAAACACCGTAGAGCGCCTGTCACGACGGGGTTATTGCCCCGTCGTTTTTTGTTTGCCGGTTTCCCCATCGAGCCCGACGGTTCGGCCCGGAAAACCCGCGGCATCGAAATAGCGTTGCGACAGCACGCGCTGGTACTTCACGACCGTTCGCAGCCCGTTTGCTGCAGGCTTGGAGGCGATGGTTCCGTTGGCCACCTTCAGGATTATTCCATTGGGCAAGGCTTCCGACATCACCCGGCCGGTCAGTCCGCCGGCATTGACCGGATGCAGCCCCATCAGTTCGGCAATGGTCAGGCCGACGTCGGCATTATTGACCGGCAGGGGGTCGACGTAACCGGCTTTGAAATCCGGTCCGATCGCAGCCGTGAAATTCAGGGTATCGCCACGGCCGAAGCTGCCATGCATGCCTTGGCCCTGACGCAGCACGGTATCGGCGATCTCGACGGAGCAGTTGGTCGGCTCGTCACATCCGGCTACATAGGAGCGGAAATTGACCACGATCGACGGGGTGGGCGTTACCGCCTTGCCCTTGAGCCCGATCTGCGACATCGGCAACGTGCCGGGGAAGTTGCCGAGCTTGTCATCGACAAACAGCCCGCTGACGTAGTCCTGCTCCAGCAACGCCTTGATGGTGCGACCTGCCAATTTCTTGTCCCGGTTCGGCAAATAAATCAGGTCGGATCCGCCATTGGTGGCGACCACGAGATCGGGCTTCGCGGGATCCTGTCCCAGCAGCCCGTTGCCGGCCTTGGAGTGGGCCCCCTCGGCCACGCGCGCGTTCTTGTTGTTGGGATCGAATAGCGGCAGGTCCAGCGCCTTGGCCAGATCGAGCGCGAGAAAGCCCATCGGCAGAAAATCCGTCGGGGTGTCGTCGTAGGCGATCTTCGCCGCAGGGCTGGTCTTGCTCTCCTTTGAGATCGTCGAGAAGCCGTGATCAGAGGAGACGATGATATTGGTCGTGGCGGCGAGGCCGAGTTCGTCGAGCGCCTTGCGCAGTTGCGCCAGATTGTCGTCGGCATTTCTGATGCCGGCGAGGGATGTCGGGCCGTTAATGCCCGGCGTGACGGCGTTGAGGCTATCGCCGGTGTTATGTTGGCTGCCGTCGGGATCGCGCGACCAGAACACCAGCACAAACGGCTTGTTGCGCGCCTTGAACAGCGGCAGCACTACCTTGGTCGCGACATCGGCGAACCAGGCCTGCTGGATGGTATTCGGCGTGAGGGTGCCCGGTGTCTTGGCGTCGCCGGCCTTGCCGTTGTCGCCGCGCGAGGGCGTCGCGAGCGGCAGGCCAGCCTTGGCCAAGGCGGCCTTCATTTCCTCTGAAAGCGGAACGCCATTCTTGCCGCCGGTGGCGTCGTCGATCACGATCGAATGCAGGCCATCGGCGCCGATCTTGTCGGTATGATCGAAAATCAGGGTAGGGCCGATCTTGCCGAGCGCCGCTGTGCTGAAACCTTTGGCGCGCGCCATTTTCAAAATGGTTTCTTCGTTGAGATAATCGCCGCCGAAATGCTGATCGGCGTCGAGGATCACCGGATCGACCTCGAGGAATGGCGTGACGGTCCCGCCCGCAGGCCCGACCGGATAGCCCGTATAGATCGTGTTCGAGAAATCGCCGGTATCGCCGAGGTAATGACCGGTCGCCATCGCCGATGCATTGGCGGTGGTAAAGGTCGGAAACATCGAGTGGGCGTTCTCGAAATTGACGCCCTTGTCGCGGAGATCGGCCATGGCGGGCGCACGTTCGGGTGTCACGATCCGACCGCGCAGCCCGTCCGGCACGAACAGGATGAGATTATGCGGCGTATTGCTCTGCGCCAATGCCGTGCCGGCCGAAAAGATCAGGCCGGCGGACAGCATGACGACCGAACGGCGCATTGAAATCTCCCCAAAGAATTGGATTGTCGGTATGAGCGCCGTGGCCCCTGTTTAGTTTTGTGACATGAAAGAATTGTTACATCCGCGGGTGAGCGGCCGCCCGGCAATTATACGCCCTGCGGAACCCCGCGGCCTGGGCGTCGTCTTCCGAACAAAACCAGCGATCCGGCTTGGTGATCGCGGGATAAGAGCGGCACGCCTGCAAATGGTAGATACCGACATGGCCCGTGACGCGGGCGCGAACGGCAAATTTGCCTTTGATGCTGCAACCCGACGGCATCGCAGCGTCCTCCGGGAATAACGCCCCACGTATTTCGCGATCCTTGTCGGGCCTGCACGAACTGCCCAGCAACGCGCCGTCCTTGCGTCCAGCCCGGAATTCCTGCGGAGCGACAAAGCAGCCCTTCCAGAGCCCGCGGCCGTTATCTTTGGCGCCGGCTTCGTCCTCCTTAAATCGACCCTTTGCAGAGGGCTCCAGGTTCAGGGCGAAGCCCTGGCGAACAAGCAGCTGGTTCAAGCTGACGGTTTCACCCTCGACGGTACAAAGGCCGGCGTGCCGCTTCCTGGTGGTGGCGTCATTGCCCAGATCTACACAATGGACCCGGCGGCCGCCGACCAGGCGAACCAGTTGATCGCGCGCTTCGACGCCGCATGCCCAGCTGTCGGCGTGATCATCGATGCAGATCTGGTCAAATGGCGGCGCGTCGATGCCGTCGAGCCGGTAGATCGCATCGGCGAGTTCAAGGGTGCCGCCATCCCTGACGATGGGGCCGGCAGCCCAGCCCGGACTGACCGGGAAAATCGCCAACGAAATCGCCAAGGTTGGGATCAACCAACGCATCGATGGTGCCGTTCGTGTGCGGAGAGAAGCAGTGACCACGTTCATTGCCTACCAGATATTGCCGACGAATACCTACAGCATGATCGTGCGTTGTCACGGTATGCCGGGCAAAATCATGTGGAATTGGCGCTAGCGTCGTTCGGCCGCCTCACGATGGTGACTTGGCGGACGCCATCGAGCTCCTTCAATTTCTCGGGGTAGGTAGCGATATCCTGCGAGGAGACCTTGCTGAGGAGAATCACCAGATCGTCGGTGCCCTCCGGGTTCCGGTTTTCCACCAGGAAACGCTTGATCTGGCCGGTTCGCAGATCGAGCGCACCCCGCAGCAGTTCAGGCGTGAGACTGCCATTGTCGACCTCGATCCTGAGCTGGCAGCTCTGATTTCGCGAGCGGTAGGCTTCCTCGAGCGGCTTGATGCCGGCGAGGATAATCAGAATGATCACGGTTGACGCGCTGGCGGCGAGATAGAGGCCACCCCCCACGGCCAGCCCCACCGCGGCCACCGTCCAGATACTGGCGGCCGTGGTCAGGCCCTTGACGATCTCGCCGCGGGCGAGGATCGCGCCGGCACCGAGAAATCCGATACCGGAGACAACCTGTGCAGCAATTCGCGAGGGATCGAGAACGACGTTCTGATGGGTCAGAATATTTGAAAAACCGTATTGCGAGACGATCATGATCAGGCAGGATCCGACGCATACCAGCATATGCGTTCTGATCCCCGCAGCCCAAAGCAGCCGCTCGCGCTCGAACCCGATAAGGCTTCCCAGCGCCGCCGCAACGACCAGGCGAAGGAGCATTTCCGTATTGGACATCGTTACCTCCGGGGTCGAAGCCGTGCTTGTGCTGCAAGGGCCTTCCCGTCAGATCAGCGATCTTACGGCGTTGTGGCAAGATCGCATGGGATAATCCCGATCCGTGCTGTCCCTCGCAACCATAAAACCCTGTATGAGGGAGCAACTCAACGGACGTGCGGAATGAACACAATCTATTTTGACCTCGATGGAACGCTGACCGACCCAAAACCCGGCATTACGCGTTCAATCCAGTACGCTCTCGGCAAGCTTGATCATGCCGTTCCAGCCGAAGATGATTTGACCTGGTGCATCGGGCCACCGCTGCATACCAGCCTGAAAAAATTGCTTGGAACCGACGGTCTGGCGGATGCGGCGCTGATGCTTTATCGCGAACGGTTCGGCGATATCGGCTTGTTCGAGAATGAAGTCTATCCAGGGATCGAGGATACATTGTCTGCGCTCGCCAAATCGGGCCGGCGCATGTTCGTGGCGACTGAGTAAGCCCGGTGTGTACGCCGAGCGCATTATCGATCATTTCAGGCTGCGGGACTATTTTGAGCGGGTGTTTGGTTCTGAATTTGACGGGACGCGCACCGACAAGACCGAACTCCTGGGCCATGCGCTCCAGACCATGGGCGTTGACCCGTCGCAGGCCATGATGATCGGAGACCGCAGCCACGATATGATCGGGGCCCGAAACAATGGTATGACCGCGGTGGGCGTGCTGTACGGGTTTGGCACGGAAGAGGAGTTGCTGGCCGGCGGCGCACACCACGTTTGCGCTACACCGCGGCGATTGCTCGACTACACGGGATGAGTTTGCTGTACCTTGAGTGTTGGCACACCCGATGCCAAAGCTGGTCAGGGATGCAATCGCCCAAAAACGCAAATTACGCGCTATCAGACCGTTGCCTGTCCCTGTTTTTGCTATACGACGGAATTGTTACCTCCGGCCCCGCGTGCCAGATTGCGGGGGCGGATCCCGCCCCGAAGGTTGCAAGTAAAGTCGGTAAGTAAGCCAGCACATGTTCAAACGAATTCTGATCGCAAATCGCGGCGAGATCGCTTGCCGGGTCATCAAGACTGCCCGGCGTATGGGGATAGAGACGGTCGCCGTCTATTCCGAGGCTGACCGTGACGCGCTTCATGTCGAAATGGCCGATCATGCGGTCCTGATCGGACCGCCGGCCGCGGCGGAGAGCTATCTGTCGATCGACAAGATCGTCGAGGCCTGCCGCAAGACCGACGCCGAGGCGGTGCATCCGGGCTACGGATTTCTGTCCGAGCGGGAAGCCTTTCCGCGGGCGCTCGCCGAAGCCGGGATCGTCTTCATCGGCCCCAATCCGGGCGCCATCGCCGCGATGGGCGACAAGATCGAATCCAAGAAGGCCGCCGCCAAGGCCAAGGTCTCGACGGTGCCGGGTCATCTTGGCGTGATCGAGGACGAAAAACACGCGGTGAAAATCGCCGACGAGATCGGTTATCCCGTGATGATCAAGGCCTCCGCCGGCGGCGGCGGCAAGGGGATGCGGATCGCGCATTCGAGGTCCGAAGTCGCTGAAGGGTTTTCACTGGCCAAGGCCGAAGCCAAATCGTCGTTCGGCGACGACCGGGTGTTCATCGAGAAATTCATCGTCGATCCCCGCCACATCGAAATTCAGGTGCTCGGCGACAAGCACGGCAATGTGATCTATCTCGGCGAGCGCGAATGTTCGATTCAGCGCCGCAATCAGAAAGTGATCGAGGAAGCCCCGTCGCCACTGCTTGATGAGACCACACGGCGCAAGATGGGCGAGCAGGCGGTCGCGCTCGCCAAGGCCGTGAATTACGATTCCGCCGGCACCGTCGAATTCGTCGCCGGCCAGGACAAGAGCTTCTATTTCCTGGAAATGAACACGCGATTGCAGGTCGAACACCCCGTGACCGAATTGATCACCGGCATCGATCTGGTCGAGCAGATGATCCGCGTCGCGGCCGGCGAGAAGCTCGGGCTGGCGCAGAAGGACGTCACGCTGACCGGATGGGCGGTGGAGTTGCGGGTCTATGCGGAAGACCCCTTCCGCAACTTCCTGCCCTCGATCGGGCGGCTGGTGAAATACCGTCCGCCAGTCGAGAGCAGCGTCGACGGCATCACCGTGCGCAATGATACCGGCGTGCAGGAGGGCGGCGAGATCTCGATCTATTACGACCCGATGATTGCAAAGCTCGTGACCCATGCGCCGTCGCGGGCCGCCGCGATCGAGGCGCAGTCAACCGCGCTCGATTCATTTTACATCGATGGCATCCGGCATAACATTCCATTCCTCTCCGCGCTGATGAATCATCCGCGCTGGCGCGAGGGCAATCTTTCCACCGGTTTCATTTCGGAGGAATTTCGCGGGGGATTTGCGGTCCGCGCGCCCGAAGGCGAGATCGCGCGGCGGCTGGCGGCAGTCGGGGCGGCAATCGACCATGTGCACGGCGAGCGCAAGCGGCAGATCTCGGGCCAGATGATCGGCCGTCCGGTGAAGCGCGAACGCCGCCGCGCGGTATGGCTGGAGCGCCACGAAATTGCGCTCGACATTACGCGCGAAGCCGACGGGATCACGGTGCGTTTTGTCGGCGCCGACGGTACCTTGGGCCATCCACACCATCTGGTCTCGTCATGGGGGCCCGGCACTCCCGTCTGGCAGGGCACCCTGGACGGCCATCCCGTGGCCATGCAGGTGCGCCCGATCGCCAACGGCTTCCGGCTGGCGCATCAGGGGTTTGAGGTCGCGGTCCAGGTCTTTACCGACGCCGAGGCCACGGCAGCGCGGCTGATGCCGGTGACGACGGCGGCCGATACCGGCAAGAAATTGCTGTGTCCGATGCCTGGGCTCGTGGTGTCGATCGCGGTCGGCGAGGGCCAGGAAGTGAAGGCAGGCGAAACGCTCGCGGTGATCGAAGCGATGAAGATGCAGAACGTGCTGCGCGCCGAACGCGATGGCATCGTGAAGAAAATTCACGCGGCCGCCGGCGCGACGCTGGCGGTAGACGCGCTGATTCTCGAATTCGCTTAGTTGTCATTGCGAGCCACCGGGTCGCGCGTATGCGCGCCCGATGGTAAACTCCACGAAGCAATCCATTGCGCCACGAAGATGGATTGCTTCGTCGCTTCGCTCCCTTGCGCAAACGCTTCGCGTTTGTCGCAGGCAATGACGGCAGCCAACCGCCAGAGTTCAGGATTAGCCCATGACGTTCCGAAAGCGCCGCGAAGCCTTGCGTTCGATCCTGGCGGGATCGGCATGCGTGCGACCGGGATCGGTCTACGACGCGATTTCGGTCCGCATCGCCGAGGATATCGGCTTCGAAGTCGGCATGTTCGGCGGATCGGTGGCGTCGCTCGCGGTGCTCGGCGATCCCGATATCGCGCTGATCACGCTGACCGAGCTTGCCGAGCAGATGCGCCGGATGTCGCGCGCCTCTGCATTGCCGGTGCTGGTCGATGCCGACCACGGCTATGGCAACGCGCTGAACGTCCGCCGCACCGTGCAGGAGCTGGAAACGTCGGGCGCTGCCGGGCTTACCATCGAGGACACGCTGCTGCCGCAGGCTTACGGGCAGGCGAAGACGCAACTGATCTCGCTGGAGGAAGGCGTCGGCAAGATGAAGGCCGCGCTGGACGGCCGGGGCGACCCTTCGTTGGTGATCGTGGGACGCACCGGTGCCGCGTCGATCGCCTCGCTCGACGACGCGATCGCGCGTGCCCGGACCTATGAGGCCACCGGCGTCGATGCGTTGTTCTTCACCGGCATCAAAACGCGGAGCGAGTTGGAGGCGATCGCCGCCGCGACGACGCTGCCGATCGTGCTCGGCGGCGCGCCCGAGGAGATGAGCGACCAGGACTATCTCGCGGAGAAACGCGTCAGGATCGCGCTACAGGGCCACGCTCCTATCGGCGCGGCTACGCAGGCCGTCTACGAAACGCTTAAGGCGCTACGTGACGGATTGCCGCCGAAAGATCTCAAACGGCTGGCGTCATCCGAACGGACGAACAAAGTCATGCGCGAGGCCGATGTGAAAGCGCGTATTACGGAATTTCTCGGGCTGAAACGTTAGAGGAGCGGCGCGACAAGATGAGCGGCGCGATCTGTCGGGTAACAATCCGGGGCAGGGTGCAAGGCGTCGGTTACCGCGCCTGGGTCGAGCATCGGGCGGCGACGAACGGGCTTGAGGGATGGGTGCGCAACAGAACCGACGGCAGCGTCGAGGCGCTGTTTTCGGGGCCGCAGGATATCGTTGCCGATATCGTGGCGTCATGCCGGCGTGGACCGTCATCGGCGCGCGTTGCGGCGGTCGTAGAAGAACCGGCGAGTGTCGATGCATTAGGCTTGCGGTATCCCGGCGAACGGTTTTCCGTGCTGCCCACGATATAAACTCAGGGTTCAAGGGGAGGCGACCATGACGGCGACACTTAGGACGCTATTGGCGATCTGTTCCAGCCGGCCGATCAAAACACATGCGCACATTCGGTTCGCGCTCGGCTTAGCGTTGGTACTGACGCTGCTGTCAGGTCCGGCGCCGACCTTAGCACAAACGGCAGCCACTCCAGTTGCCGGGGTCGATGCTGCGTTGCTCCAGGATATCGTGATCGGCAGCCGCGTCCTCGCCGATTTCGGCGTGCTCGACGGTTTTGGCCACGTCAGCGCGCGTCATCCCACCAACCCTAACCATTTTTTGATGTCGCGATCATTGGCCCCGGCGCTGGTCACCGCCGACGACATCATGGAGTTCGATCTCGACGGCAATCCCGTGGACGCGCGTGGCCGTACTGTGTTCCTGGAACGCTTCATTCACAGCGAAATCTACAAGGCGCGGCCGGATGTCATGTCGGTGGTTCATACCCATTCTCCCGGCGTCATTCCCTTCTCCGTAACGAAAGTGCCGTTGCGGGCGATGTTTCACAACCCATCCTTCCTCGCGGTCGGGGTGCCGGTGTGGGATATTCGAAAGGATTTTGGCGATACCGACATGCTGGTCAGCAATCCCGCGCTCGGCAAATCGCTCGCAGAGACGCTCGGTGACAAGCCGGTGGTCCTGATGCGCGGCCATGGTGATGTGACCGTGGGGCCATCCGTCAAGATGGCGGTGTTTCGCGCTTATTATACCGACGTCAATGCCAAGCTGCAGTCGCAGGCCATGGCGCTGGGAGGCGAGGTCAACTATCTGACACCGGGCGAGGGCGAGAAAGGCGACAAGATCAATTTCATCGTGCTCGATCGCATCTGGAATCTGTGGAAGATGCGCATTCTTCCGACGCTCGGAAAATAGCGCGCTTGGACGCAGGCGCCGTATAGGCTTACGCTCCGACCGCTTTCGACAGAACGCAACCGATGATCTTCCTGTTTCCGTCGGACTGCTGTTGCAGCGTGTATAGCGCCTCCCACGCTTTGCGCATCGACGATGCCGCGGTTGCGAAAAGTCGGTTCCTTCCTCTGACGCCTTCGTGTTCGCGGCGCAGGAACATCCGCCGCCGGTGCTGGTTTTCCCCTGGTGATCAACAAGGGAAACAATCATGAAACTCATGACAATCGCGTTGGCAGGAGCGCTTGCGCTTTCGAGCACATTCGCGCTGGCACAAAGCAGCAGCGGCGGTGGTATGTCCGGTGGAGGTTCCTCGAGTATGGGCGGTTCTACGGCGAGCGGTGCCCCCGGTTCATCCGTGAACAGCAATTCGATGACACACCCGCCGGGCTCGACCACCGGTATGGCTACCGGCACGAGCACGGGTCCTAATGCTACCAGGAATCCATCGGGCAACACGCTCGCGCCCTCGGGCTCGCCCAGCGGGTCGACATTGACACCGACCGGGCCCGGCTCGGGTCTCAACCGATAGTGACGTACAAGCGATGAACAAAAAGCCCCGCCTTGGTGCGGGGCTTTTTTTCGGGATCAATCTCATTTTTTGACGAAGCGTTAGCGAGCTCATTTAGCCGGTCCTGGGAAGGGCCGGCCACCTTTCGCGGAGGTCTGTTTCGCTTGAATTTTCGTGATGACCCGGGGCATGAGCTCCGCGGCTATTTTGGCATGCGCTTCGGGTGTGAAGTGGATACGGTCGAAGCTGTAGTAGTCGTCCGGAAAAACGGGATCGAAGACGATAACCGCGATGCGACGGCTCCGCAGATGATCTGTTATCTCAGCGATGTTGTTGGCCCGTCGTTCCGCGGACACGAAAAAACGCCGGTCGTTCCCTCCCGGTTGAAGAATCACGAGGTCCGTCCGGTCAGGGACAGCGGAATCAAGGCGTGCGAGCATCCCAGCCGTGGTGTCGAACGGACGGCCCGAATTCGTTATCTGCACTTCATAGCCCGCCGTTCTGAGCATTTGTTCTAAAACCTGAGGGTAGGCCTGTTCCGAGCTGACAATCCAACCGGAGGTGTTGCTAGCTCCGATCGCCACAACCCTGAATGGATCTGCCCAAGCGGATTCAGCCAGGAAAAGCCAGGCTTGCGTGCAGACCAAGATGGTCCAGCCCAGTCTCGAAACGCCGGTCACGCGGAATAAGGTCAAGCTGCGGCTCCTTTGAGAGAAAACAAGTAACAAGACCGAATAGACTTGCCCAGTTCGGCCCATGATAGTCCAAGCCAGACCCAGCTGAAGTCACGCGGACGAAACAGAAATGGAGGGTCATCGCTCGGATCGGCCGTCCCTCCCGCCGCAGTACCTGTCGGAGGTCGCGTGCCCGCTATCTTCGGCCGTGAACCCGCCCTTGCAAGCAGCGATACTAGCACGCCGCGAGCAGACATCCGATATGGGGATACACAAGCAGCCGCATAGAGCCACTTCCGGACTCATGCATCGCGATTTGATTGTTTCCAGCGGCGTCCGCGCCGAGAGCGCGACGACGCTGTTCGCGGCATCGAGGAGCGCCTGAGGGACGTTATCACCCTCGCCGATCAGCACCACCTGGGGCGCTGCAGAGGTAGGTTAGCACTGTCGGCGCGTGGTTTTTGTCCTGAAGCGAGACCACAAATGACCGATCAGCGATAGGGCTAGCGCGCCTACAACAATCGGGAGCCAAATCGACATGGTTATGATGAAAAAGGAAATAACGACCGCACGTCCAAAGACCGATTCGCTCACCGGGTACTTAAGACTTGCGAAATATGCGTAGATAACAAAGATAACGGCTGGCACCATCCACGCGGCGACGAGCACAAGCAATAAGTCAATAAGTTCGCTGATGTAATGGAGCATGAGCGCACCTCCTGACAGCGTCAGCGCGAATTGCTGTCACCCACTGTGAGCGGCTGTCGCGGTCATCATCGATTTGGTCTTGTTGGCGTTCTCGGGCATCTGCACGGTTGGCGCCGCTGTCCCCACAAGTGCCCAACTCATGCGAAGGCGCAGCTTTCGGTTCGGCTGAGGCACGCCTGTCGATGCGCACTCGTTGAGATGGCTCGCGCAAGGGCTCGTCTAATGCAATCATAACCGTCGTTGGTGTTGTGCAATCCGTCAAACGTAACAAGTGCGCTCTACGCAACCCCGGCATTGATCGAGTTTCGCATCAGCGCAAAACGAGAGAATAGCCGGCCCCTTTCCTGTTTTGCGATATCGATGATGATGCCCTCCGTCGTTGGGTAGCTAGCTGAAGCGAGCACCTGTGGCGCATATTGCCCTCCTGTGCTTGAGAGGGAGCAATGCCACACAATCCGACAAGCAAGGCCGCGCCGATCGGCGCTATTGTTCGTGCGGCTCGGGTAGGGAGGGCAAAGCAGGTCAACACATCTTCCCCGAATAACTGTCGATTCTCTCTTGACAACCGTTGGCGACAGACGCTTCGCTATGTCTTTGAATTACAGGTCGATTGACGCGTGGGTAGCGAATAATACGATCAATCCGCTGATAGTCGCGGGTGAGACCATGACTGGAAAGCCTGTAGCGAAGCGGCTGGTATTCCATATTGGCGGCTATGATCCAATCACGTCGCACGTCAGCGCGCAACGACGCTTTGTGCGCGAAATTGCCAGGTTCCAACGCACCTGGTCAGTGAAAGCGGTCGTGGACGGTTTGCATGATACCGCCGATCAGATACGATGGAATGTGACGACAACCGGCCCCGGTTGGCTAGTCGAAACTGACTACCGTCTGGTCCGGTGGCACGACGTAATTGAGGCCATCGGACGTCGAAGCATTGGCTCACGCATTTCCGTCGGCATTCTTGCGTTTCTGGATTTCGTGTTGGCCGGCACTCTTTGGCGTTACTTGCTGGCCAACTGGCGCTACGCAGGTTTCTTTCTCTATCCATTCGTCATGTTCGGACTGCTCATCGCGACCGCCTTCTTGATTGGCGTGCTTGCATTCAAAATCACCAGCTCAATTCCCATTGCTGCTGGTGGCGGTCTCTTCGGGTTCGCGGCCGTTTTGGCGGGTCCGTGGCGCTGGCTGCACCTGGGCGACTTGTTCGACGATTGGATTTTTTCTCGCGAGTATATTCGATGCGGTAATTCGGAAATCGAGCAAAGGCTAGACAGGTTGGCCACCGAGCTCGTGGCTGCGGCGAGCAACTTTGCCGTAGACGAAATTTTGGTCATAGGGCACAGTCTTGGGGCCGTACTTGCGGTTGATTTACTTGATCGCGCCTTGAAGCTGGAGCCTGCGCTCGGTCGGAGCAAAATGCCCGTCACATTCTTGAGCGTTGGATCATCGATACTCAAGGTTGGCCTGCACCCGAAGGCAATACGCTTTCGCACTACTATTGAACGCGTAGCCAAGTCGCGCGGCGATCTTCTGGGGCGACTATCAGGCCCTCATCGACCCGTTGAACTTTTACAAATGCCGGCCAATGGCCGAAATGGGCTTGTCGACAGAAAACGAAGCGACCGTCAGGGTCGTGAAACTTAGTCGGATGCTTGACCACGACATTTATCGACGCATCCGCCTCCATTTCTTTCGCTTGCACTGCCAGTTCGTCAGTGGAAATGACAGGCGAACATCGTACGATTACTTTATGCTCACATGCGGACCTATTTCAGCCAAGTCCCAGACGCTCGCCCCGGATGGTGCCGTGTCGATGATCGATGACGACGGAGGACTTATTGCGAGCGCGCCGCTGTCGGAAAGCGAACTGGTAGGAAGTCCGGGCGCGGCGGCCTAATTCAAATGACGCCCACTATTTCAAAAGCCATTTTCGTTGCCTTGGTGATCGGCTGGTACCTCATACGTTATGAGTACGCGCGGCGTTCCCGCCGCGAAAGGATTGTACGGAGCGCTCGCGGCCCCGTGGAAACCGCGCTACTGCTCGTGTCTCTTGCAGGACTTGGACTCGTGCCGCTCGTCTACGTAGCGACAGCGATTCCTCGTTTTGCAACTTACAGCTTTCATCCCTTGTTGGCTTGGCTAGGACTTTTCTTTGCGATTGCAGCGTTGGGTATGTTTCACCTGACGCATCGCGCGCTCGGACGGAATTGGTCGATCAGTCTCGATGTTAGGGAGAATCATGAACTCGTGACGGAAGGGATTTACCGGAGAGTTCGACACCCAATGTACTCGGCATTTTGGCTGTGGGCTATCGCCCAGGCGTTGCTGCTCCCGAATTGGATTGCCGGCTTTGCGGGCCTGGCCGGTTTCGGAGTTTTGTACTTTGGCCGCGTCGCGAGAGAAGAGCGAATGATGTTAGAGACCTTTGGCGACAGCTATCGCGCGTATATGGCGAGGACTCGCCGCGTCTTCCCGTCGATACTCTGAAGTGGGTCCTGGCTGATCCTGGATCTGTGGACCACAGAGCGACCGGGATCCAAACGCCTCAAATTCCGTGCCATTTTCGCAACATTTGACAAAAAACGACTATCGGGACCGCTAATTCCTTTGTCTATTTGTTGCTGCCGTGGCGGGCGTCGGGTTATCTGGTGATTGGAATTTCAAGCTACCCCGATTCACAGTGGGAGATATTAATGTTGAAATTCGTGATCCTCGGCGTTGCCTCTCTTGCCTTCGTGGGAACAGCAGTTGCTGCCGACCTCCCACGGCCCCAGCCTCAGCCGGCGGCTGCACCGGTCGGTAAATATCCCTTGGGCAAATATCCCGTCGGCAAGAGCCCGATAGGCAAATATCCGGTTGCGGCCCCGGCTCCGGTGGTGACCAAAGGTTGATCTGATATCTATTCGTGCGCCGGCGGCGTTCGGTTGGGGTAGGTCGACTAACTGTCGCATCCGGTCTTTGGTCCACAAGGATTCGAAGATGCTAGGAATGACTCGGAAATATCCAGGTCTGCGGCGTCTTGCTGGGGTCGCGCTGCTTGCGGCCTCCGTGAGCATGGGGGCCGGGAGCAGTAGCGCACAGCAACTCACGGCGAGTGCCGACCACCAGCAACAGGACGTTTTCCCTAAATCGGCAGCGAAGCATGCTGGGAGCATGGCCGCTGTTACGCCCAATGTCCCGCCGGCCAGATCAGACGTAAAACCAAGAGCTGCGACCAGAGGTCCCTATTACGTTGATTTTCGTGCCCGCACTGCTGCATCCTACGGTCATGCATTCGTCTGGTACGGAAAGACGAGCGAAAAGGAGGTCGAGGTCGCGGGTTTGGCTCCGGCTGGCGATGTGCTGCCGTACATCTTGGGACACGTCCTATTTGTTCCCGCTAGAGACGGGGGCGACCTATGGCGATCTTGACGAGCAATATTTGACGGCGAGCTATCGTGTCTATTTGAGTGAGGCTGACGCCAAGAGGGTCTTTGCTTATATCAAACATCTCCAGGAGACCTCGCCGGTATGGAATGCGGCGACTGCCAACTGCACTGCATTTATCGGCCGCATAGCAACTTTTATGGGCCTGGAGGCTCCGTTTCATCTGTTAAAGCCTGAAGAATACGTAAACCAGCTCAGAGAGCTGAACGGTGGACGAAAAACGGTGCAGCTTGAACCCGATCGAGGCTAAACTCCTCAGTATTGGGTTCATTCCGCTTTCCCGGCCGTCTGGATAGGTGCGCGGTCATCAACGATTTCAGGCGAGGGGCGTCCTTCGAGGAAGCGCGGCTCAACCTGCATTCGTGTGCTGCCTCACCTGATTAACGAACAGGCTGGGAAATCGTGCGAATCTCCGTGGCGTGCCTCAGCAATGCAGCTCCTCCTCGTGCGGGAGGGTGTGATTGACGCTCTCTAGAATTTGTCTGTTTTCCATTGATATTTCGATGCCGGACCCGCCGGATCGAGATTTATGCCATCGGTGCACTGATCGCCGCCTGTGGTTGGCCCGCGATCATGATCGGGTGCAGCCGACCTTCGCGGGCGTGGCGGCGCGTGAGGCTGCGTGTTTGTCAAGCCGACAAAGCGCTGTCTCAGCGGCACAAAGTCATGAACTGCGCCCTGGTTAGTATCGCTCGCATTCGGGGGCGATGGATCAGACCCTTGTTTTGAGCTAAGCCGTCCGAGCTGCCTGAAACGGCGCGGGCGGCCGCTCCATTGCGACATATCAAGTGCCTGTGAACTGTTGCGCCGGTTCGGGGACGCCAATGCGGGTCTATATCATTGCTGCCGGCCTAGTCCTTTCGATCATCATCGGAAGGGGAAGCGCCACGGTCGTCGATAAAGGAACCGACGCGCAGAGATCCTGCGGGCTACTTGTTCAGAACTCGTTTCGCGATTCGGACGAAGCTCGGTCCGCCGGCGCATGTGAGGGAATGATCGAGACTGCGATGCTCTTTTCACCAAATCTGCCAGCTGACGTACGTGGATGCCCCCCCGCGCAAGGCAGCATTTTGCAGAGTGCCAAGATCCTTCTGCGGTATCTTGATAACAATCCGGATCGAGTGAATGAACCGGGGATCACCGTCGCCATCGAAGCATTCAGAGATGCTTGGCCCTGCCATGAGAGCGATGCCGAGTTGTCCACCGGGACTGGACCAAAAAAGCGCGCGCCGAAAAAACCAAAACAATAGAAAGCGTATTTGTCGATTCTGATGCTAGCCTTACGATCCGCAGGTGCGTGTGAGGTTTGCTCATACTGCCTTACGACGCGATCAGCGTCGGCATGGTCAGGAACGCCTGGGTTACGTGCCAGAACAATTGATGGCTGGTAGCTAGCTCTCTAGCCGGTCGCTTCCTTTCCTTTCATGCACAAGTCAGATCGTCGCCTCGGGCAGGGGCTGCTTCACGGCACCGAACACCTCCGCGAAGGCTCGCCGGAGCGCGACGTCGACATCGGCTGTCGTGACGGGATGGCCGAGATCGACGAGGCTGGTGACACCATAGCGGGGGTCGGCGACGCCGCAGGGCACGATGGCCTCGAAGTGGCTGAGGTCGGGCTCCACATTGACGGCGATGCCGTGGAACGAGACCCAGCGCCGCAGCCGCACGCCGATGGCCGCGATCTTGTCCTCAAAGCCTGCGCCCTTGTCCGGCCTGGCCACCCAGACGCCGACGCGATCCTCGCGGCGCTCGCCCCGCACGTTGAATGCCGCCAGGGTCCGGATGATCCATTGCTCGAGGCCGGCGACATAGGCCCGCACATCCGGCCGTCTTCGTTTGAGGTCGAGCATGACATAGGCCACGCGCTGGCCCGGACCATGGTAGGTGAGCTGCCCGCCGCGCCCGCTGTCGAATATCGGAAAGCGGGGATCGAGCAGGTCCTTGGCCTTGCCACTGGTGCCGGAAGTGTAGAGCGGGGGGTGCTCCAGCAGCCAGACCAGTTCCGGCGCCCGGCCTGCCGCGATATCGGAGACTTGGGCCTCCATCGCCGCGACGGCCTCTAGATAGGAGACCGGTGAGTCAGTGATCAGCCACTCTACCGCACCTCCCTCGGCCGGGGCCGCGAAGGTCGTTAAATCAAGGCTTTGTCGGTTATTAACCATTGGCTAACCATAACGTGGTGATCTGAACCCACGCAATTTTGCAGTTGTCAGTCCGTTCGGGTCCCCAGTGCCAACCCTCGATAAAGTCAGCGTCAATCTGATGGTGGTCCTCGGAACCACCACCATGCCGATTCATCAGGTAATGCGCCTGAGCCGGGGTGCCATCATCGAACTGGATGCCACCGAGGCGGACGAGGTCAAGATCCTTGCCAACAATCTGCCGATCGCCAGCGGCGTGGTATTGGTCGATCGCAACCGGATCGCGGTCGAAGTCAAGCAAATGCTGCCGAAATCGCCGGTTACCCGCTGAACCCGGGCCTTCAATCCGACCTTTGTCCGTCCCCGAAACACTACGCTCGCAGGCCTTGTCCCCCCATCCCTGATTTGTTACATCGGCGCCGTTGATCCGGTCCGGTGTCCCGTGCCGGTCTTCCCTAAGCGCTCGTGGCGGAATTGGTAGACGCGCTGCCTTGAGGTGGCAGTGAGTAAAATCGTGGGGGTTCGAGTCCCTCCGAGCGCACCAGAAATTCTGCAATGCCGTGCCGGCCCCAGGATGCACGTCCAACAACAACAACGCCGGCAACGGTGTTGCGTAAGACCCCGTGCCCGCAGTCGGCGTGCGATGCGAAGCGGGTGGACGGCGATTTCGGTCTAACCGGCAACGGGTCCTTCGGCTGGCGTTCGATCAGGACTATCGAGCCTACCGTTGGTATGGGGACAAATGCATGAAATTCCTGAGCTACGCCTATCGTTTCGCCTCGAATTTCGTGTTTCTGTCGCTGGTCTATTTGGCCCTGAACTTCCTCGAAAAATATCAGCAACGCGCAGTCGTCGCGATCCTCGTACTGGTTTACGCCGGGATGCGCGCGGCCTCGGCGCTGCGTTCGTTTTATTTCTTCCAGCGCATCGAGCGGCTTGAGGTTGAGGCGCGCCGTCTTGCGAGCCTTGCCGGGGAGGGACCAGCCGCAGCAGCCCAGCGCCGGCAAGTCGTCACGGAGGTTGGGGGCCTGCGTCAGGCCGGCGAAATGAAGTCCTATATCGACCTGCTGTTTCTCGCCATGATCGTGCTGTTGTGCATCACGAAGATCGTGACGAATTGAACGATCACACGTTTCTTTTCTTGACCTGAACCAAATGCTTCAGCGGGCTGCGATGGCTCGGCGCCCCGGTGCGGGTTCCGCGCCCGGCCACTACTCTGGGGGCGCTGCGGCGCTGGTCGCGTTGCGAAGCATGTACTTGGCCATGTGCGGCATATAGCTTGCCGCGGCCAATGCGCTGGGAACCGCCAGCAATGGCCGAAACCACTTTTGTACGCGTTTCGCGCGCGCTTGATTCGGCCTGTTCGGCATGACGCGAGGACGCAGCGAGGGCGGCGCGCAGTCCGTCCGGCATTTCAAAAAGGCTCTGCGCCGGGGCCGGCAGGGTGACGGCGGCATTCTCCAGCGGAAGCGACGATGACCGGGGCCAGGGCGGTTCCTGCGGCTGCGGAATGCCGTGCGCCAGCCGTCTGGTGTGATCGAATGGTTCTGCAAAGGCGATCGGCTCTCTGGCAAGCCAGTCGACATCCGAAAGTGTCGGCGCCGGAAGCATGTTGGCGCCGGCAAAAACGAAATTCGGGATTTTAGGCCAGTGTGAGATCGCCACGTCTTCGGTCGGCGGATGCAACAGCCATTGCTGCGGCTCGGTCGGCGTTGCCGGCCGGTCCGGGGTCGCCGGCACCACATGGACGATGTGATAGCCGCGCGCCTTCAGTTCGTTCAGGATCCTCGGCAAGGCGGCAACGGTTCGCGCCTGGATGTCGTGAAGCAGCAGGATGCCTTTTCCCTTGGCCTCGATCCGGCTCATCGCCAGATCGTACACGCGCGACGAAGAAATATGCCGCCAGTCATCGGCCGGAAAATCCGCGCTCCAGACCTGCAGACCCAGCGAACCCGCGTAGTCCTCGACGGCGTCGGCGCGCATCAGCCCGGGGATGCGCACGAACGGGGCAAGCGCAGTGTCATCGCCCAGGGCCGCCTTTACCGAGGCAATGCCGTCGTCGATTTCCTTCCGCGCGCGTTCGATCGGCATGCTGTTCATGTTGAGCGGATGATTCTGGGTGTGGGTGCCGATGGTATGGCCGGCGTCGCGAAGCTTGCGGACGCCTTCCGGAAAGGATTGCGCCATCCGGCCGATGGTGAAGAAAGTCGCCTTGACGCATTGCGAGGCGAGAATTTCCAGGATCTGGTTGCTGTTGCGCGGCAGCGGCCCGTCGTCGAATGTCAGCACCACCTCGTGATCCGCCAGCGGCAGCGTCTCGCGGTATTGCATGGTGCCGACCAGGCGATGCTCCCGCGGATCAACCACCAGGGTGCGCGAAGTGCCGATCGCGTCGGGGTGGCCTGGGCAGTCCGCCGCCAACGCGGCGGCTGGAGCGGTAATGCAGGCAAGTAACCCCAAGGAAGCCAGCGAGGAGAATACGGCGATTGACGAGGATGATGCGGTCCTTTGCCGGATCCGAAGTCCAGCCAACGCCCTGCCAATCATGAAACCAACACCGTCACGCATTCTCATGGGCCGATAATTACATACCGCGACGTGAACGCCGCCTTAATTGTGCGGGGCTTCACGGATGATTTAGCGCTCAGTGAGCGCCGTTGGGAGCGGCCGCCGCCGAGGCCGGTTCCAGATGCACCACGCGATAGCCGTTCTGTTTGAGATAAGTCAAAAACGCCGGAAACATGGCTGCAGTGCGGGCCTTGGTATCGTGGAAGAGGATGATACCCTTGCCGGCGGCTTTCAGCCGGTCGGTGATCAGCTTTAGCTCCTGGTTCGGCGTCATCGGATTCCAGTCGCTGGCCCAGAAATCGGCGCCGAAAACCGCGATGCCGCGCGATTGCAGAAGATCGAGTGTCGCCGGCGTCGACCTCAAAGCCGGGAAAGCGAAAAAACGGCGTGCTTGGTGTGGTTGTTGCAACCCCGTGCAGCGCCATTTCGACTGCCGAAATCCCCCGATCGATTTCCTCGATCGCCTCGCTCGGCTTGATGTGCGTCAGGCTGCGATGCGCCCAGGTGTGATGCCCGATGGTGTGGCCCTCGGCCGCGATCCTTCGCACCAGTGCCGGATGCTCCGAGGCGGATTTTCCGATCAGGAAGAACGTCGCCCGGACGCATTCGTGGGCCAGCGCCGCCAGCACCCGCGTGGTCGTGGGCGGCCACGGGCCATCATCGAATGTCAGCACCACTTCGTGGTCGGCGAGCGGCAGCGTTTGCGCGAAGCTTTTCAGCCCGACCCGTGGCGTGGCGGCGGCGTCGACCTTGAGTATGCGCGAGGTGCCGAGCGTGTCCTTGCGCGGACAATCCGCCGCCTGCGCCGCCGCGATCCAAGCCGCCGCGATCCATGTCATCATGACAATGAGGCTGGTCCGCGGCGCTTTCATCGGCGTTCCGAGCTCCTCATCGCCCGGCATGTTTGGCCCCGCATCTTTGTCATTGCGCCAAGTGCTGCCTATTGAGTAATGCGTGAAGGACAACTCTGACGACTTCAGCAATCCTGTCAAACCGGCGAGGCGCGGCATGGCCGAAGATACCGACGTGGCCCGAGCCGCCGGTTCGCCGGTCCTCGACCCACCGCCGATGCACGATGAAGATGGCGAAATTCGCCACGCGTTCGTCGAGCAGATCGCACACGCGATCCATGCCGACAACACGCCGCTACTGCGTGCGACCGTCGCGGAACTCCATGAAGCCGATCTCGGCGATCTGATCGCGGCGCTCGATGCGGACGACCGTGTCAGGCTGGTGGAACTCACCGGCACGGATTTCGACTTCTCCGCGCTGAACGAGGTCGATGACACCGTCCGCGAGGAAATCCTCGAAGAGCTTGAACCCGAGACGGTCGCCGAAGGGGTTCGCGAACTGGAATCGGACGACGCCGTCGAATTGCTCGAAGGGCTCGACGAGAAAGATCAGGAGGAAATCCTCGAAAAGCTGCCCCCGTCCGAGCGCGATGCGCTGGAGCGCAGCCTGGAATATCCGGAAAATTCCGCCGGACGCCGGATGCAGACCGAATTCGTCGCGGTGCCGCCGGACTGGAGCGCGGGACAGGCGATCGACTATCTGCGCGATACGCCCGATCTGCCGGAACGCTTTTACGAAATCTACCCGGTCGATAGCGCGCAACGCTGGCACGGTGCGGTGCCGCTGGATGCGTTGCTGCGCGCCGGAAGGCAGGTGCCGCTGGCCAATCTGATCGACGAAGACCGTCGCCGCGTCTCCGTCCTCGACGATCTGGAAGAGGTGGCGCGGCTATTCGGCAAATACAATCTGGTCGCGGCGCCCGTTGTCGATACCGCAGACCGGCTGGTCGGCGTGATCACGATCGACGACGTCGTCGACGTGATCGAGGAGGAGGCCGACGAGGATCTGAGGGCGCTCGGCGGTGTCACCAGCGACGAAGAATTGTCCGATAATGTCTGGACCATCGCCAGAGGCCGCTTCAACTGGTTGCTGGTCAATCTTGCCACTGCCTTTCTGGCATCCTCGGTGCTGGGCCTGTTCGAGGGGCAACTGGAACAAATGGTCGCGCTGGCGGTGCTGGCGCCGATCGTCGCGAGCCAGGGCGGCAATGCCGCGACCCAGACCATGACGGTCGCGGTGCGCGCGCTGGCCACCCGCGAGCTCGGCTCCAACAACGCGTTTCGCGTGGTCATGCGCGAGGGCCTGGTCGGCCTCGTCAATGGCCTCGCTTTTGCTGTCATCACCGGCATTGCCGCGGTGGCATGGTTTCGGATTCCCGGCTCGGGATTGTGATCGGCCTTGCGATCGTCTGCAATCTGGTCGCCGGGGCGCTTGGTGGCATTTTGATTCCGATGGTGCTGGAACGGGCGCGCGCCGATCCTGCGGTGGCGTCGGGCACGTTTGTCACGACCGTCACCGACGTGGTCGGCTTTTTCTCGTTTCTCGGCATCGCGACACTGTGGTTCGGGCTGAAATAGAACGACAGGCCGCCGGCGCTTTATCGTTAATCTGACCTTTACGCGTATCGCCGACTATCGACGCGCGCGTTTCGGATCGCGCGCGAATTCGAGTTCGGACATGCAGCGCTTGCGGCTGAAAGCGGACGGACGAATCGTCGAATTGCGCGAAGGACGGGAATTCCCCCTCGCGCCCGTTACTCCCGTCGCGACGCCTGTGACGACTTTCGCCGTAGAGGCGGAAACATCGGCGCCTCCGGCGGTCCGCGATCTTCGCCGCCGTGCCCGCCTGACGCAGCTCGAATTCGCCGCGCGGCTCGGCGTACCGGTCGAGACGATCCGAAACTGGGAGCAGGGCAAACGCATGCCGCGCGGGCCGGCGCGCGCGCTTCTGGCGGTCATCGCCCACGCCCCGGAAACGGTATTTTCCGCTTTGGCCAAAGCCTGATCGCGAATAAGGCCTGACGGCGAAAAAGACTTGATCCGGCGCGGCCCGGTTGGCAGCGCCGCACGGACGCGACATACTGTGGTTCGATCTGTTCGGGTTCCCGCGATGCAATTCGTCGAGGCCAATGGCGCTAAAATCCCCGCGATCGGGCTGGGCACCTGGGAGCTGCGGGGGCGGACCTGTGCGCGTCTGGTCGAACAGGCGCTGAGATTAGGCTATCGCCACATCGACACCGCGCAGGTCTATGAGAACGAACGCGAGGTCGGTGAAGGCCTGCGCGCCGCGAAGGTCCGGCGCGACGAGATATTCCTGACGACCAAAGTCTGGACCACCCATTTCGCGCCGAACGACCTTGAGCGATCCACCAAGGAGAGCCTTACCAGGCTGCGGCTTTCCGAAGTCGATTTGCTGCTGTTGCACTGGCCAAATCCGCAGGTGCCGCTCGAGGAGACCCTGGGCGCGCTGGCGCATGTCAGGAAGCTCGGCATGACCAGGCACATCGGGGTCTCGAACTTCACGGTGGCGTTGATCGAAGAGGCCGTCGCGGCCTGCCCGGAGCCGCTGGCGTGCGATCAGGTCGAATATCATCCGTATCTCGACCAGGCCAAGGTGCTGGAGGCCTGCAAGCGCCGGGGCATGGCTGTCGTCGCCTACAGTCCAATTGCGAAGGGCCGGATCAAGAACGACCAGACGCTGGCGCGGATCGGGCAAAGTCATGGCAAGAGCGCCGCCCAGGTTTGCCTGCGCTGGCTTGTGCAACAGAATGTTTCGGCAATACCGCGGACGTCAAAAATCGAACGGCTGTCCGAGAACATCGACATCTTCGACTTCACGCTGTCGGACGGGGAGATGCGTGAGATATCCGGGATGGGAAGCGCCAACGGGCGGCTCACCGATTTCGGCTTCGCGCCGAAATGGGATTGAGAGGGGGCGTTAACCGACCATAGCGCGCCAGGCATTCGAGGCGAACTGTCTGCGTCAGGTCACGATCTCCACAGCAGCGGTCGAGGCGAACAATACCCATGGACTGACGAACCAGCCGAGATAGCGGCGAAGAAGAACGCGCCGCGATTGAAGTGCCGGCCTGCGGCTTCGAACAGTTTCTTTGTCCGAATGACATGCGCATCCCCCGGTGCTCCCTGATGCTGCCATGCATGAACATTCGCGGCAATCGGCGCAACGCTCGGGTTGAACGCTCAGGGCCAGGATGACAAACTCAGGCAAACTCGGGATCACACCAGGATGGATTTTCGTGCATGGTTTTGAAACTCGTAATCGGCAACAAGAACTATTCGTCTTGGTCGATGCGGCCGTGGCTGGCTCTGCGAGCCAACGACATCGCCTTCGATGAAGTTTTCATTCCGCTCTATACCGGCGACGCCGACAAGAAGCGGATTCTGGATTTCACGCGCTCGGGCAAGGTGCCGGCGCTGATCGATGGTGACGTCACGGTCTGGGACTTGCTGGCCATTATCGAATACCTCGCCGAACGATTTCCGGAGAAACATCTGTGGCCACGAGGATCGCGCCGACCGGGCGCATGCGCGTTCGATCGCGGCGGAGATGCATTCGGGCTTTGCGGCGCTTCGCAACGAATGCGGTATGAACCTGCACCGGCCGGTTGGCGCCATCGAGCTATCGGCTGATGCGCGCGCAAATATCGCGCGCATCCAGCAGATCTGGATCGAGTGTCGCGGGCGCTTCAAAGCGTCCGGACCGTTCCTGTTTGGCGCCTTTGGCGCGGCCGACGCCATGTATGCGCCGGTGGTGCATCGTTTTCGCACCTATGCGATCGAGCTTGAGCCGGGCGCACGCGACTACATGGAGACGATGATGGCTCTACCGGCCTTTCGGGAGTGGACGCATGCGGGCCTCGCCGAAACCATCATTATTGACAGATTTGAGACGGTGTAGGCCCGAATTACCGGCCTTGGTTGCAGTCGCGGCTTGACGGAGGCCGGCGAAAGCGGTCTGAATCTGGGGCGGGCGTTGCGGACTGGCAAAGAGGTTTGGCCATGGGAATTCTCGATTCATTGGAAAATTCACCCGCGCTCAAGAGCGCCCTCGGCCAGCTTGGCAGCGCTGTGCTTCCGGTCGTGCTGAGCGAAGTGCTCGGCAATGGCAATCAAGGCGGGCTCTCCGCCATCGTTGCAAAACTCGAGCAGGCGGGCCTCGGCGATCAGGTCAAATCCTGGATCGGTAATGGTCAGAATCTGCCGATTACGGCCGACCAGCTGCATCAGGTGCTGGGCAGCGACACCGTCAAGCAATTGGCCGCACGGTTCAACATCCCGGTCGATCAGATCTCGGAAATTCTGGCGCAGCAACTTCCCACCGTGGTGGATCACGCCAGTCCGGATGGCAAGCTGCCGCAGACCGCCTGAAATTCGCCGGTCTGGCTTCGGAGTGGCGTCACTGTCCCTGGCACGGGGCGTTTAGGCCGGCGGTGGACTTCGAAAATCCGGGAAATCCGGGTGAGAGGCTGGCTCTAGCCGCGTGAGCCTAATCCCCTTGGCGCGGTTTCGGCGAAAATCGGCTCGGATCGGTCCGAATTTGAGCCTCTCCGCGATGGTTCCATGCAGCGGTCAGGGGATCCGACCGGGTTCCTCCGAACAGGCCTTTATCGTACTGAAAAACCTGCAAATTCTTCGTATTTGGTATGTACTTATGTAACTGGCCAAAAAGGCCGGTGGCGTGCTAGATACCAGTGGGGCTTTCCGGTCGATCGCAGCAGCGGGACACGTGGGCGCGATCGACGTTTTCGCGTGATGGAGATGGCGTTGAAGCACAAATACAACGTTGGAGAGACTGTCTATTTTACCGCCAGCAATGTTGCGCGGCCGGCCGCCAGCGGTACTTATGAGGTCATCCGACAGCTTCCGACCGATGGCGACGACTGCCAATACAGGATCAAGAATTCGACGGAAGCTTTTGAACGGGTGGCCAAGGAAAGTCAGCTCAATATTTCCTGAAGCTTGGTGCATGGCCGGATCAAGCGGCTTGCATTTTGCTTGCCGTGAAAAGGCCCTGTTCGCAGAACCATTCTGTGCCTCGTGCGAAAGAGTCCGGATTCACTTTCGCCGAATGCGCATTACGCTGCGTTGAGGGACATCGCGCATGAACTGGGCTTGGGCTACATCGCTCGAACAAATCTGGCGTTCACCGGCGTTTCCGATGTGGCTGACACTGGCTGCAGCGGGCTTCTTCGGGATCATCGTTCTCGTCACGGTGTTACGCGCCGAGAAGTCGGTGGCCAATGCTGCGCTGGCGGTGATCACGCTGCTGGCCATCGGCGCCACTATCGCCGCCACCAGCCGCGGGTTTGGACCGGGCGACCAGCCGGTGCCCAATGGACCCTCATCGTTGCAGACGATGAAGGTTGCGCTACCGGCATTGTCGTGCGTCGACGACCTGGCCGGAGACATCGTTCTGGCCGGATGCGAGAAAGCTCTGTTCGGTTCGGCTGAAGCCGCGGCGGCGGCTGTATCCTACGCGGCCTCGCAGATCAGCCGGCTGACCGCGTTTGGCAACGTCGCTGCTGCCGACACCAGCATGACGCCGGAGTTGGGCGTATTGCGTCGCGCGGTTGAGCACGATCGATACGGACTGGTGGCGTATGTGCTGGTGGCGCGTGACCATTGCACGCCGTCGGATTGTGCTGCTTTCCGGTCACTGACGGATAGCCTAAGATCGTCGCCAACATGGATGCCCGGGTCTATGATGGCCTGATCTCGCGTTATGCGCCGACCTGGAATGCGCCGCCGCCCCCCGGACCGGTCGCGGCGCTTATACCGGGCGTGCCCACGGGCAGACCGACCAATGCCGAGTTTCCCTCCGCGGCCTCGACCCCGCCGGTCAGCATCATGACGCCGGAGCCGGGCACCGCCGCGACGCCGTCTTCGCGCCCGCCGCCGACCGCCAATGCGTCAGCACCGTCACCGCGGTCCACGCCCACGCCGGCCGCGGCGAAAAGGCAGGCGACGCCAAAACCGCCGCGCACGCCCTCCGCCCCGGTTTCGCTTGCACCGGCTGCAGCTCCGGCACCGGCTCCAGTTCCTGCCGCCGCGAATGAATGATGCTTTCAAAAGCCGGCGCTGATCGCTAAACCCCATCGCATGTCACTTCATCTCATCAAGCTTGCCGTCGGCTGCGAGTCGGTCAAGGAACTCAAGGGCTGGATTGCCGAGCGCGTGCAGACCGCCAGGAAAAAAGGCCTGCCGCTCCATCATATTCACATCACCCGGATGACGCCGAAGCGCGTCGAAGAGCTGCTCGCGGGTGGCTCGCTGTACTGGGTGATCCGCGGTGAAATTGCGGCCCGCGAAAAGCTCATCGCGATTGAGCCGTTTCGCGATCGGGACGGCATCGGGCGATGCCGGCTGGTGATGCAGCCTAAAGTGATCGCGGTCTCGCCGCGGCCGATGCGGGCGTTTCAGGGCTGGCGCTATTTTACGCAAAACTCGGCACCGCCTGATCTCGGCAAGGCTGCTGCCGCGAGCGTTGCCGCGATGCCTGAGCCGATGCGGCGCGAATTGCGCGATCTCGGGTTGCTCTAAGCGCAGGATGCTTCGGCGGGGCCGCCTTGGGCTTCGAGCCGCGCTGGGGCGCCGGCCCTTTTGCTTGCTGTGCCCTGCGTTAGAGCGACGACACCGTCACAATCCGCAGCCTTGGCGTCGGGCGGGCTGGACGCTTGAGTGCGAAGCACCCCGTCCGCAGTTTTACACGGCAGGCTTCGATTTCGGTCGATCCCACCTTGGTGTCGATGCCGCAGTCGCGCGCAGGAACTACGCGAATAGTCATGGCTCTTGGAGGGCTGTGCGATCGGGCGTCTAGTCTAACCCCGATATTGTCGATCAGCCGGGTTTTTCCGATTTTAGCGGCGACCAGGATCCGCATCGGTCCGTCCTTGACCGAGGCGATCGGTGCCAGCGTCTCGGCATGGCGGACCTCGAAATAATCCAGTGTAAAACCAGCGCTGACGATCAGCTCGGCTCCGCCGGCCATCGCGGCTTCGACGTCGTCGCCCGCCCGCAGGCGCCCGGCGCTTTCCTTCATCGCGCGGTACAGCATGGGCGCGGCCTGACGTTCCTCCGGCGACAAGTAGACGTTGCGCGACGACATCGCAAGTCCGTCGCGCTTCGCGCACGGTTCGCGATCCGATCACCTTGACGCCGAGATCGAGATCCCCGGCCATTCGCGTCACCACGCGCAGTTGCTGGAAGTCCTTTTCGCCAAAGATCGCGAAATCCGGCCGGCATTGCGTAAACAATTTGCCGACCACGGTGGCGACGCCACCGAAGAAATGCGGACGGAAGCGATCCTCAAGACCCGCGGTGGCCGGCCCTTCGGTCAGGATCCGGGTGGCAAAGCCGTCCGGATACATCGTCTTGACGTCGGGATTCCAGATCAGGTCGACATCCTCGGCCGCGAGTTTGGCGACATCGGCTTTCCAGGTGCGCGGGTATGAGCCGAAATCCTCAGATGGCGCAAACTAAGTCGGATTAACAAAGATCGATACGATTATTTTTTTGGCGCGACGTTTGGCCAGCCGAACCAGCGACACATGGCCGTCATGGAGTGCTCCCATGGTCGGCACCAGCGCGGTCGTGGCTTTTCGTGCACGAAGACCATCAAGGGCGCGACGTAACGCAGGGACCGTGCGGACGATCATGGGGCTTGGCGACATCGGGGCTCGATCAGGTGAGGTCAGGTAAGCCGGCGGCGCCTGACGTTGTGGCGGGGCCGTCGACCTTATCAAAGCCGATGCCTTGCCGCAAAGCAGGGCAATTCCCGAATGAAACAGCACGGTCTTGATGGCGGCCTGCCTTAGTGGTTGGCCGATCGCGGACATGCCGCGCGATGCCCTGCGATTCATGATTAAGGCAGACGGTGAGTGATTTGAGAGCGCCGCTGCGCATTTAACTTGACCGGGGTCGTGCGTAATTTGAAGATATCAACAGGGGTCGCAGGATGTTGGTACAGACTAGTCAGGGGCAATCGGGCTCAGCTCATGTCGTTGTGCTGGGCAACGAGAAGGGCGGTTCGGGCAAATCCACCACCGCCTTGCATATCGCCGTCGCCCTGATGAAGGCCGGCCAGCGTGTCGCCACCATCGATCTCGACTGCCGCCAGCAAAGCTTCACGCATTACATCGACAATCGGCGCGCCTGGGCACGCCGCACCAGTCTCGATCTCGAGCTTCCGGTGCATTGCTGCATCAAGCTCGGCGAAACCATGCAGATCGCTGACAACGAGTCTTCCGAATTCCAGCAATTCATGTCCGCCGTGAGCGCGGTCGAGCGGGCATTCGATTTTATCGTCATCGATACCCCGGGTTCCGACAGCTATCTGATGCGGCTGGCGCATTCGATGGCCGATACGCTGGTGACGCCGATCAACGATAGCTTCCTCGATTTCGATGTGCTCGGAACTGTCGACCCCGCGACCTATTCGGTGACCGGCGAGAGCCACTACGCGGAGATGGTGCGCGATGCACGCCGCAAGCGCCGCCAGGTCGACGGCGCCAGCACCGATTGGATCGTCGTCCGCAACCGTTTGTCGATGCTGGGATCGCGCAACAAGCAGTTGGTCGCCGATGGCCTCAACGAGTTGTCGTTCCGGCTCGGCTTCCGCTCGATCGATGGCTTTGCGGAGCGCGTGGTTTATCGCGAGTTCTTCCCCCGCGGGCTCACCGCGCTCGACGACCTCGACGAGGCGACGCTCGGCACCCGCCCGAGCATGGGCCATGTGACGGCGCGTGAGGAGGTCACAAGCCTGCTGCGCCAGTTGAAGCTGCCGCTCGACGAGCGCGGCCGCCGCCGTGCAGCCAATCGCGCCGAATGGTTCAGCCAGGTCGACAAGCCGCTCGAAGTTCACGACATCCTGGGCGTCTGACACCGTTAGGGCAGGGCGTTGCTGACGGGGCAGTCCGAGCCTCATGGCATCGGTGCCGGCCTTCGGCGTCCGCAACCAGCGGTGGTTCGCTCATCTTCGAGGCTGGGGCCGTGGAACGAATGACGCGGGTAGGCCGTTTTTTACCAGTGCTTTATTTTACCGGGCTTTTACCTAAGATCTGAACCACCTTTTGATGCGTAGCGTCTCAGATTGAAAGTCGATCGGCGTGCTTTTGATTGTGCAACTGCACAATAATCGGGTGCGACGCACAACGATAAGGCGGCCGAGTCACAATATTTGGTCTTCACTCACTTGGCTGCGAATTATATTAATCATGTGACGACGGCATCTCGACCTGAATGCGGACGGACAAAAATGAAACGTGGAATTATCATTCTGCTTTCGCTGTGCGTACTTGTTGCGGCCGGTTATTTCACGGCGAGCAAGTGGGCGATCCGGCATGAGATGCTCACCTTCACAGATCCAGCGCGCGATAACCGTGTGGTCGCTGTCGATGTCGCCGTGCGGCGCGACAAGGAATTGCAGGCCAATGCCGGCATGATCAAATTGCCCGTGGCGATCATCAGTCACGGCAATACCGTTAAATTCACCGAATACTCTTTCCTGGCAAACCTGTTTGCTGCTCGCGGCTATCTGGTGGTCAGCATCCAGCATGACCTGCCGACCGACGCGCCGATGGTGACGAAGGTCGGTGAACTCTATGTCGGTCGTCAGCCGCAGTACGAGCGCGATATCGCGAACATCCGCTTTGCTGTCGATGAAATGAGGCAGGTCCAGGCAAACGCGGACTACGATCATCTGACCATGGTGGGACACTCCATGGGCGCGGATGTCTCGCTCTACTTCGCCAAGATGTATCCCGATCAAGTCAGGAAGATCGTGACGCTCGACAATTTGCGTGTGCCGTTCATGACCGACGGCAGGTTCAAGATCCTGTCGTTCCGCTCGAACGATCCCGTCTTCAAGCCCGATCCCGGCGTCGTTCCCGACGAGGCCATTTGCGAGAAGGCCGGCATCACGGTCGTGCGCACTGGTTTCCAGCACAACGACATGCGCGATACCGGTCCTGAAGAAGCCAAGGCATCGATCCAGGAGATGGTCGATAAATTCCTCGATGACGACAGCCCGCTAAGGCCGGTCGACACAAGAACACCCCCGGTCATGACGGATGCCGGACCGGTAACGCCCTACGCGCCGGTCGCCCAGAACTGACCAGAGGCGTCACGGCGACGTCGAAGGCCGTCCCGACTTCGGGTTGGGCCAGACGCTTGCATTGACCCCTTGCGGATCACAGCCCACATAAGGCTTGCAGTCATTGGCGAGCGTTCATGTCCGGCGAACCGACTAAACCGAAATCAGCTGGCGAAATAGCCGCGGCCCGCGAGGCCGCCAAAGCCGGTTCGTTGCCGAAGGAGAGGCCGTCCGCCTCGGAAGACATCGCCGCCTTTGTCGCCAAGGCCCGCGCAATGTCCCCGCACGCGGCTGGCGCCAGGGGCCGGCTGGTGTTCGCACTCGACGCCACCATGAGCCGGCAGCCGACATGGGATATGGCCTGCGCGCTGCAGGCCGACATGTTTCGCGAAGCGGCGGCGCTGGGCAGTCTGGATATCCGCCTGGTTTATTATCGCGGCCTCAACGAGTGCCGTGCGACCGGCTGGATTTCCGACAGCGCGCAACTGGCAAGGCTGATGGGCAAGATCGACTGCCGGGGCGGCAACACCCAGATCAGCAAGGTGCTGTTGGAGGCGCGTCGCGAGGCGGTCGCCTCCGCGGTGCGCGCGGTGGTCTTCGTCGGTGACGCCATGGAGGAAAGCGTCGATGACCTCTGCACCAAAGCGGGCGAACTCGGCCTGCTCAAGGTGCCGGTGTTCATGTTTCAGGAAGGCCATGACAGCACAGCCGAGCAGGCGTTCCGGGAAATCGCGCGCCTGACCGGTGGCGCGTGGTGCAGATTCGATCCCGGTGCCGCGGCGCAGTTGCGCGAGTTGTTGCGCGCCGCTGCAGCCTATGCCGCCGGAGGCCGCGCCGCGTTGCAGCAATTGTCGAAAACCGGAAGCGGCGCGGCCAAATTGCTTGGCCAGATGAAGTGATCCGATGCCAGCGGCAGGATTACCTGCGGCTTGACGTTGCCGGGATCATGCCGCGGTGGCGGCCTTGGCGACGGCGCTCAGCGCGGCCGTCATGTTGTTGACCGCGGGCTCCGCCTCAGCGCCAACCCCGTGCCGCTTTGCGAGCCAGGCCGGATCGTTATACGAAAGCCATGTATCGCCGGAGGCGTCCTGCCACACCAGCGCTTTCAGCGGCAGGTCCAGTCCAATGGTCTGGACTGAATTCATCAAGGGCGTGCCGCCCCTGGCATTGCCAAAAATCAGGACCTCGGTCGGCCGCAGCGACAGCCCGGCCGCGGTCGCGCCTGCGGCGTGATCGATGCGGGCAAACACCGTCATGCCCTTGGCCTGCACCGCGGCCTCAAGCTTGTTCATCGTATCTTTCGGCACGAAACTGCTCTTGATCGTCGTCAAGCCCGGTGTCGCCATTGCGCGCTTCCTCGCTATCCGGATGGGGTCGGATCGGAGAGTAGTGAATTCACCCTGCGATCACCACGGAGATCTGGCATCATCTTCGCTGGAGCAGGATGGATCGGCATGCTTTTTCCAGCCGATCCCGCTATATTGAGGCCATGGCTACTTTGATCGCCGGCGCCGTCGCCGTCATCCTGCTCTATTCGCTGTTGCAGATGTTTCGTGCAGCCAATCCGGCAGTGCTGGCGCGCGCGGTCAAGATCATTGGCGGCGTATTGGCGCTCGCGGTTGCGGCTTTTACCGGCATCCGGGGCGAACTCGCCGTCGCCGTCCCGCTTGGTATTTTCGGCGCGGGACTTCTCGGCTGGTCGCCGTTCGGCACGTCGGGTTTCTCCAATATCGCTGGAATGTTCGGAGGATTGGGCGGACAACGCTCGTCGGGACAGCGCTCGCGGGTACGCTCGCAGTTTCTCGACATGACCCTCGATCATGACAGCGGCGAGCTTTCAGGCCGGATCGTGGCCGGGCCGAATGCCGGTCACTCCCTGGACGAATTCGACCTGCCGCAGTTGACGGCGATGATCCCAGGCCTCGATGCCGAGAGCGTGCCGTTACTTGAAAGCTATCTGGACCGCAGGTTTCCCGCCTGGCGTCAGCACGCGCAGGGCAACGCGGCAGGGGGGCAGGGCCGCCCGGCGGCGAGCGGCAAAATGACGAACGAGGAGGCTTATCAGATCCTTGGCCTGCAACCGGGCGCGGGGCGCGACGAGATCGGCCGGGCGCACCGCGCGCTCATGAAGAAACTGCATCCCGACCAGGGGGGGTCGACGTACCTCGCCGCTCGTGTAAACGAGGCCAAGGAGACTTTGCTTCGTACGCATCACACTTAACTCCGGCAACGCTATCAAAACGCTAGAAATCCGCGAGTTGCTTTTGCTTCATTCTCCGGTTGACGCCCGTTGCCGCCCGCCGTTGTCCCGGCGTGGTCGATCTTTCACATTCATCGTTTGTAACGGCTAAATCTTGACGAGAGGTTTGCGCGGCGCGGATTGCGCGTGGGCCGCGGCATGACGGCAACGATAATGGCCGGTATATCCTGCGCTTGGAGGCGCGCTCTCTCAGAGCGCCGCGCTTGGCGCGGCGTTGCCAGTCGTGTCGATCAGTTGCGAATGGTGATGCAGGAAATGTCGTTGTGCTTCAACGTGCGGCACGCCGCTTCGGCCTGATCACGATCGAGGCCGGCGAAGCGGGCTCGGAACAACTTTCTTTCGCCCTTGGCGACCACCGGTTCGGTGAACGGATCAGCCTTATTGAGCAAGCCACGGGCCTGAGTGCGCGCGGCTTCAATGCGCTGGCGCGCTTCGCTTTCGCTCTCCAGCGCGCCGACCTGAATGATCCATCCGGTATGGGTCGTCTCAGGCTTGATCGCGCCGTTTTGCTGAATGGTCTGGGACTGCGGTTGGGAACGGGCAGCAGGGTCCGCGTAGGCCATCGCCTGGGTGGGAGAGCCGGAGGGGACGCTCGATGCCGGCAACACGCCGAGAATGCCATTTCCGGTGCCGTGGTTCGCCGGCTGCGGCGGCATGTCGACCCTGCTGGAATCAGGTTTGCCGGTCTCGGCCTTGGCCATCACCGCGCTCGAGGTCTCCGGCACTTCCAGGTGTGCCGAGATCGTGTTGGTGACGGGCGTGGCCGGCTGCGCCGAACCGGCCGACGCCAGCTTGACCTGTCCAGCCTTGATCTGCACGGTCTTCACCCTGACCGGCTTCATCGGTTCGGAGGAACCGGGGATCACGGCGATCGGCTGGGTTTGAATCACACCATTGGTCAGCGGCGCGGGTTCGGACTTCCCGTCAGACTTGACCTGCGCATCGGATTTGGCGGGCGGCATAGCTGCGGTGGCGGCGGAAACGACCGCTCGCAACGCCGGGGCCGCCGAACGCACCGGCGGTAGCGCGGCTGGCTCAGCCGGCGCGGCCTGAACG
The DNA here is from genome assembly GCA_963811915.1 of uncultured Alphaproteobacteria bacterium. Taxonomy (GTDB): domain Bacteria; phylum Pseudomonadota; class Alphaproteobacteria; order Rhizobiales; family Xanthobacteraceae; genus Bradyrhizobium. The sequence continues at coordinate 35,724 of CAWETC010000041.1, read as the reverse complement.
GCGCCCTGGACCTGAACCGTCGGCGCCGGCTGGCTCTCAGCCTCGGCTTCCGCAACATCGGAATTGGCATCGGAAGGATTGCGTTCGGTGATCGCGGCAACGGTTCGCCTGGTCGACGCTTTTTCGAGATTTTCCGCGAGCAGGCTGCGCATGATGGCGTCGCGCGAACCGCCGCTGTGGCCCCCCATCACCACGCCCACCAGATGGCGGTTACCCCGGCGCATCGAGGTCACGAGATTGAAGCCGGAGGAGCGGGTATAGCCGGTCTTGATTCCGTCAACGCCCTCAACGGAGCCGAGCAAGTGGTTGTGGTTGGCGATCGGATGGCCGTGATAGTTGAACACGGTTGTCGAGAAGTAGCGGTAATAGCGCGGGAAGCGGTCCTGGATGGCGCGGCCGAGGGTCGATTGATCGCGCGCTGTCGTCACCTGGTCGTCGTCGGGCAGGCCGGACGCGTTGTGATAGACGGTCCGGCTCATGCCGAGCGCGCGCGCCTTGCGGGTCATCAGCTTGGCGAAATCGTCTTCATCTCCGGCAATAGCTTCGGCGATCACGACGGCCGCGTCGTTGGCGGAACGCGTCACCAGTCCCTTGATGGCATCTTCGACGGTGATGGTCTGGCCGGGGCGTAATCCGAGTTTTGTCGGGGCTTGCTCGGAGGCGTGCTCAGACACCTGCATTTCCGTATCAAGCTTCATTTTGCCGGCGTCGAGACGCTCGAACAGCAGATAAAGCGTCATGATCTTGGTCAGCGAGGCAGGATGGCGGCTCGCATCGGGATTGTTGGCGGAAAGGGTCGCACCGGAATTGGCGTCGACGATGATGGAAGAGAATGGCGGGTTATAGCTGTCATGCTCTTCGCTGTGGTGGCGCACATAGTGACGGGAGTGGCGGTAATGCCGCGCGTTGGCGGTATCGTTGGTGAAGGCGATCGCTGCGGCAGCCGTAGCGAACCCGAAGACGCATACTCGCAAACGCGAGGAAGCCAAGATTGTGCGAAGCATGAACTTCCCCGTCCCAATTTCTATCTTGATCACCGGTTCGTGAGGCCAAATTATGCCCGACGGCCGCTGATGTTTCCCTGTTCAGACACCATAGGCGGCACGTATTGCCGCCTGGCCCGCCGATCAGTCCGCTGTTCTAGCTAAGACGCTGTACACAAAGAGTTTTCGGATAGCTGCCCGGAACCGAACGAGCCAAGAATCAAGTTAGGTGGCCGGAGTTTCCAAAAGATTAAGGAAGGCTTGCGTAAGACCCAGCGATTCGATGCAAATATCATAAATTTGTGCGTCGCACAAAAACGTTGACTTTATTGTGCGTTGCACTATCGTGGAAGCGGCTAGGGAGCCGGGATCTTCCGGTGGATCAACGAGACGTCAGTTTGGGAAAGGACTTTATTATTATGGTCAAAATTGAAGACATCCAGCAGTACGGCAAAGAACATCTCGAAACGGTCGTTACTTCCGCCACCACCCTTCAGACCGGCTTTCAGGCGATTGCCAGCGCCTATGGCGACTACACCAAGAAATCTTTTGAGGACACCAAGTCATTCGTCGAAAAGCTGTCGGGCGTGAAGTCGCTGGACAAGGCGATTGAAGTGCAGACCGAGTTCGCGAAGTCCGCCTATGAGACTTTCGTGGCCGAGTTCGCAGAAAATCGCGGGCCTTTACAGCGATCTGGCCAAGCAGACTTTCAAGCCGCTTGAAGGCATGGTCGCCAAGTACACCCCGGCCGCCCACTAACGGGAACTTCGTCCTTCCGAAACTCAAAAAGCCCGGCGATCATCCGCCGGGCTTTTCTTGTTCAGGATCGGCGCGACATTCGCGGCTCCGCTTTGTCAAACCCGCCAGGATTGACTAACCTGCGCAGGATTGCCGCGCCGGGAATCGGACCCCGTCGCAAGTTGTGCAATAATCTGCGCGCTTGCGGCGAACCGAAGCCGGACCCATATTCTGCTGTCGATCCAGCTGATGGGTCAGGCCAGCCGGGAGCGGCGATCTGGACGATCTGGACGAGTGTCAGGGATTCTTCGATGGCTCCGTCGGAGAAGATCATCTGGTCGCTATCCGGCTTCCCGTGGGATTTCGAACGCCTATGCCATGTTGCAATTAACCTTTAAACCCGATCCGTCCGTGCCATCAGCCGCCGCATCTGCCCCCCGAATGGGTGACGACGATACGCCTGCGGGCGGTACCGGCGGTCCTGCGACATCCGTTATCGCAAAGGTCAAACCGAAGACCAAGCGGCCGAACCTGTATCGTGTCCTGATACTGAATGACGATTACACGCCGATGGAATTCGTCGTTCACGTTTTGGAGAAGTTCTTCCAGAAGGATGTCGAAGCCGCGACCAAGATCATGCTCCACGTCCATCATCACGGAATTGGGGAGTGCGGCGTTTTCACCTATGAAATCGCCGAAACCAAGGTGACGCAGGTGATGGATTTTGCGCGCAAGCACCAGCATCCCCTGCAATGTGTGATGGAAAAGAAGTGACGTCGTGCGCGTTCCGCCAAAACGGGAACGGGTTTTGCATTATTCCACAGCGTGGATAGCGGGTGCAGCGGCCCGAGCTTAGCCCGAGCGCAATGAGCCATGGGAACCGGTCTTTCGCCATGATCGGGTGTAACTATATATGACAAAGGTTATTGTTGCCTGACCGGGCAACGACGATCATGATACTGGCGGGGGCCACAGAGGACGCGAATGCCGACTTTTTCCCAAAGCCTTGAACAATCCCTGCACCGAGCGCTGGCGATTGCAAACGAGCGTCACCACCAATATGCGACGCTTGAACATTTGTTGCTGTCGCTGATCGATGACAGTGATGCGGCCGCGGTCATGCGCGCCTGCAGCGTCGATCTCGACAAGCTGCGCACGAGTCTCGTGAACTATCTCGAGACCGAATTCGAAAACCTGGTGACGGACGGCGCCGACGACGCCAAGCCGACCGCGGGGTTTCAGCGTGTGATCCAGCGCGCGGTGATTCATGTCCAGTCGTCCGGCCGGGAAGAAGTTACCGGCGCCAACGTGCTGATCGCGATCTTTGCAGAGCGCGAAAGCCACGCCGCCTATTTCCTGCAGGAGCAGGACATGACCCGTTACGACGCGGTCAATTACATCAGCCACGGCATTGCCAAGCGGCCCGGGGTGTCGGAAGCGCGCCCGGTGCGCGGTGTCGACGAGGAGACCGAGACCAAGGGCAATGAAGATTCGAAGAAAAAGGGCGAGGCGCTCGATACTTACTGCGTGAACCTCAACAAGAAGGCGCGCGACGGCAAGATCGATCCGGTGATCGGACGAAATTCCGAGATCAACCGCGCCATCCAGGTCTTGTGCCGCCGGCAGAAGAACAACCCGCTGTTCGTCGGTGAAGCCGGCGTCGGCAAGACCGCGATTGCGGAAGGGCTGGCCAAGCGCATCGTCGACAGCGAAGTGCCCGAAGTGTTGGCCGCTGCCACCGTGTTCTCGTTGGACATGGGCACGCTGCTCGCGGGCACGCGGTATCGTGGCGATTTCGAAGAGCGGCTGAAGCAGGTGCTCAAGGAACTGGAAGCGCATCCGAACGCCATCCTGTTCATCGATGAAATCCACACCGTGATTGGGGCGGGAGCGACATCCGGCGGCGCCATGGACGCCTCCAATCTGCTCAAGCCGGCGCTGGCATCCGGTACCATCCGGTGCATGGGCTCGACCACCTACAAGGAATATCGCCAGCATTTCGAGAAGGATCGGGCGCTGGTGCGCCGGTTCCAGAAGATCGATATCAACGAGCCGACGGTGGAGGACGCAATCGCGATCCTCAAGGGCCTGAAGCCATATTTCGAGGACTATCACCGGCTGAAATACACCAACGAGGCTATCGAGGCCGCGGTGCAATTGTCCTCGCGCTATATCCACGACCGCAAGCTGCCGGACAAGGCGATCGACGTGATCGACGAATCCGGCGCAGCGCAGATGCTGGTCGCGGAGAACAAGCGCAAGAAAACCATCGGCATCAAGGAAATCGAAACCACGATCGCGACCATGGCGCGGATTCCGCCCAAGAGCGTGTCGAAGGACGATGCCGAGGTGTTGAAGCATCTCGAGCAGACGCTCAAGCGCGTGGTGTTCGGCCAGGACAAGGCCATCGATGCACTCTCGGCCTCGATCAAGCTCGCACGCGCAGGCTTGCGCGAACCGGAGAAGCCGATCGGCTCCTATCTGTTCTCAGGTCCGACCGGTGTCGGCAAGACTGAGGTGGCCAAGCAACTCGCGGCGTCACTGGGCGTCGAACTGATCCGTTTCGACATGTCGGAATATATGGAGCGTCACACGGTGTCGCGCCTGATTGGCGCGCCTCCAGGCTATGTCGGCTTCGACCAGGGCGGCCTTTTGACCGACGGCGTCGATCAGCATCCGCATTGTGTGGTGCTGCTCGACGAAATCGAAAAGGCGCATCCGGACCTGTACAACGTGCTGCTTCAGATTATGGATCACGGCAGGCTGACCGACCACAACGGCAAGCAGGTCAACTTCCGCAACGTGATCCTGATCATGACCACGAATGCGGGCGCGGCAGATCTCGCGCGGCAGGCATTCGGCTTCACGCGCAACAAGCGGGAAGGCGATGATCACGAGGCGATCAATCGCCAGTTCGCGCCCGAGTTCCGTAACCGGCTCGATGCCATCGTTTCGTTCGCCCATCTCAATGCCGATGTGATCGGCATGGTGGTGGAGAAGTTCGTGCTCCAGCTTGAGGCGCAGCTCGCCGACCGTGATGTCACCATCGAACTGTCGGAGCCGGCCAAGGCATGGCTGGTGCAGCATGGATATGATGAGCAGATGGGCGCGCGGCCGATGGCCCGTGTGATCCAGGAGCACATCAAGAAGCCGCTGGCGGACGAAGTGCTGTTCGGCAAGCTCAAGGGCGGCGGCCATGTCCGCGTCGTGCTGGTCAAGGACGAGGCCGGTGCGGAGGCCGAAGCCGAGAAGATCGGCTTCGAATATGTCGAAGGGCCGGTGACGCCGAAGCCGGAGAAGCTCCCCGGCGCGCGCAAGCGCACGGTGCCGCGCAAACCCAAACCGAATGGTCCAAGTGGCGGTGGTGGCTCGAAAGGCCCGGCCTCGCGAGGACCGCTGGTCAAGGCGTGAGCCGCTAATCATACGAATAAGAAGCCGGCGCGTCGCAAGACCGCCGGCTTTTTTGTTGGCGCCAACGCATCATGGGCTATCAATGCATGCAAATTGAATGATCGAGCGGGGAAGGTGACGAAAATGATCATCGAAAATCAGGCCATGGTGACCGACGCCGTCCTCGAAGCCGTTAGCCGTACCGAGGATCTGCGCCTGCGCGAAATATTGCAGGCGCTGGTGCGGCATTTGCACGGGTTCGTGCGCGAAATCAGCCTGACCGAACGCGAGTTTCAGGATGCGGTCCGGATCGTCGCGATGATGGGCCAGAAGACCACCCCATCACACAACGAGGTGGCGTTGATGGCGGGATCGCTCGGTGTTTCCCCGCTGGTCTGCCTGCTCAACAACGGCAACAATGGCCAGACCGAAACCCAGGCGAACATGCTAGGGCCATTCTGGCGGGATGACCAGCCCTTGAGCGCTAGCGGCGACACGCTGGTGCGCTCGCCGACGCCCGGTCCGGGACTTCTGGTTCATGTTTGTCTCGAAGATGGCAACGGGCGTCCCGTCGCTGGGGCCGAAATCGACGTCTGGCATTCGTCGCCAGAGGGTCTCTACGAAAACCAGGATCCCAATCAGGCCGAGATGAATTTACGCGGACGGTTTGTGTCCGACTACGCCGGACGTTTTCATTTCCTCAGCGTGAAGCCGGCGGGTTACCCGATTCCGGTTGACGGGCCCGTCGGAGAATTGGTGCGGGCCACCCGCCGCCATAACTTCCGGCCGGCGCATCTGCACTTCATGGCCTACAAGCCCGGCTTCAAGACGCTGATCTCGCAGGTCTACTCGCCCGATGACGAACACATCGATTCAGATGTGCAATTTGGCGTCACGCGGGCGCTGATCGGAAATTACGTGCGCCACGACGAACCGTCACCCGAGCAGGGCTTCGCGGCGCCATGGTATTCGCTCGATCAGCGCTTCACGCTTGAGCCCGGCGAGGCGCGGCGTCCGGTGGCACCTATCAGCGGCAAAGCGCCGTCCGCCTGAACCGGACGTCGTGCCGGATCGACAAACGCCAGAACGCTCCACGCGAGCCTCGCGTCAGGATTGAAAGCCGACATGCCCTTGAAAGCACCCGGCACTGCCTTGATCGCGGGCGCCTGTCTCGTTGCCATGCTTTCGAATGCGGTCGCTGGGCCGTTTAAGCCCACGCTCGATGATCGCTACATCGCAGCCCGCGATGCGGCAATCGAAAAGCTTCAGCCGATCTTCGACGCCGGCAACGCCGACGATGCCGCCGTCATCGCCGATCTCTACACCCAAATGACTGTTACTGTGGGTGAACGCTCCTACAAGGGATTTGGCCCAGCCAAGCTGAACCTCGACACGCTGTACAAGGGGTTTGGCATGCTCGACGGCCTCCGCTTCGATGCCGCGACCGGAATGAGCGGGGAGAAAGCCGGCAGCAACGATGCCAATGGCAAATATGTCGAGCCTAAGGCCCATATCATCGTCACGACGCCAACGATGTTTGCGCGCTGGCTGCACGGCCACAAGGACTGGCCGGACAAGGGCCTCAAGAATGTGCCGCAGCAGATCGGCGCGGCGGCAGGCGCAGGAGTTGTTGGCGGCAGCCATCGGACAGTAACGCGACTGATGTGCCGTGCGACGGCCGAGCTTAATCAAAAGGCGAAATCGCGGGGCGGCCGGCTTGCGTCTGCCTGACGCGTCTCACCGCAATCGGTGAACCATCGGACTCGTACTGCAAATCGTACTTTTGGCCATTTTTATCCACGGCGCTGCAGGTGATGCTGGAAACCTGTCTCGATGCGAAGACGCCAAGCTGCTTGCACATGCCGGCCGATAGTTCGACGCGTGGCACCGGCAGGCCATCCACCTTCGGCCTGTCCTTGGTTCTTACCAGCATGCGGTCGATCGGCAGTTCGTAGAGGTTATCCTGGGGCCTGCGACCATTGTCACCGGAGAACGTGATGATGTGATTGTTGTCGGAGGGATCGTCGAGCGCGATTACAAAATTTGCCCGACCTTCTTCGGTCTGAAAGAACGCAATGGCCCTGCACCGATAATCGCGTCCTGCAATTTTCAGCGTTGTGCACTTCCCGGACATGATGGCGAGAACAATAGTCACCGGCTCGCGGCGCTTCGACTCATCCGAAACTTGCAGGAGAGGCAAGCGAGATCTCTCCGATTTATCCAGCCTGTTGGCGGTGGATTGAGACGACAGAGGCGCGCGTTCTTCGGCGTATGTAGCTGACGCAGCCGCAAGGAAGTGCACGCCAACGGCGAATGCCAGCCAAGAGAGGCGCATCTTCATGCTCGATGGATAAAACATAAGACCGCACCTGCAATATCAAAGTATAAGTTGCCCGAAATTACCAGCTTTTTGCCAATTCAGTAGCTGACTCCGCGAGCTCCGTGAAGCGCAATCGAGGACTAAAATGGCGAGACGAACAGGGCATAATCAAAGCTATATTGCGTCTGCTTTCGAGCGGCATTACGGTTTGCTCGATGCCGGTTGCGCAGCGGCGAGCCTCGAGAGCAAAGCTTCATGCCTGAAACCATCAACCTAGGCCCCCTCCAACTCAGATTTCTTTACAACAAAGATGAAACGGCCGGGAGCCTCGATATGTTCGAGATGACCGTACAGCCGAATGCGAGGATGCCGATTCCGCATTATCACGAAAGCTGGGATGAGACAGTTTACGGGCTGAATGGCACCACGACCTGGCGGGTTGACGGCAGGGATGTTGATATTGGACCCGGCGAAACTGTCTTCATCAAGCGGGGTGTCGTGCACGGATTCAGCAACCGGACGCAACAGCCGACGTCATGCCTTTGCGTGCTCAGCCCTGGCGTGCTGGGTCCTCAATATTTCAAGGATATGGCGGGCCTGCTGTCGGCGGGAACGCCTGACCCCGCGAAGATGAAGGAAACCATGTTGCGCTACGGGCTGATACCGGCGCCATCTTCGCAGGCGTAATCGGCGGAGTTTGCTCTAACCGGGGCGCGCTTTACCTCATCAACCCGGCCAGTCTAGGCAGTACTCGCGTGCACCGGCCTTCGTACAGGCCCAGCCGGCACCGCGCGATGTCGGCATGGGCGCGCGGCGACTTGCCGCAACCGGTGTGCCGCACAACTATAGATCGTTAGCCTCTGGTTAGGAAAATTTCCTTACGATGGATCAATATTGCCGGTTTTACTTTTCAATTGAGAGGTCGCGACCTCATTTTTTTCTATCGGGCATTGAAATGTTTGTTCATTTCGTCACCGATGAGGCTTCGAAAATAGCGGCGGTCCGGGCGATGCTGGAACCGCAGTTTGACGTTATTCCGCAGTTGCTGGGGAATGGTGACACGCCGGGCAGCTCAGACGGAGTGCTGATGGTCGACGCGGACCTGCGCCAGATGGTTCGGATCGAACAGATCAGGCTTGTGTTGCGCAAGCTGGGCGGCATTTCCGAAAAGCTGTTTGTGGTTCAGAACCAGGTTCGCTCGATGGTTGAGCAGGCCTATGCGCTCGGCGCGACCGACGTGATTTCGCGCCCAAGAGAAATCATACCCAAGCTGGTTCGGATCGCGGAGAAGTTTGCACAAACCGGTTTAGCCGTTGCTGCGCCCGAGCTCGCCGATAGCTCGGCCGCCTTCGCATCGATGTTTTCGGCGATACGGGACGGCAAGCCGATAAACCTGGCGTGTGCCGAGCGCGCCACATCGCAGATCATCGACAGCATCGAACAAAACGGGCTAAGCGCGTGGCTTGATGACGTGCGCCGTTATCACCAGGGCACGTTCCAGCATTGCCTGCTGGTAACGGGCGTCGCCGTCGGCTTCGCGATGGATGTCGGGTTCGACTTATCGGACATCGGGCGACTGGGAATAGCGGCAACCCTTCATGACATCGGGAAGGCTCGTATTCCCCTGGCGATTCTCGACAAGCCCGGACGTCTTGATCCGACCGAAGAGGAAGTCATGCGACGGCATCCGGTGATCGGATATGAGCTGTTGAAGGATATCCCGAACATCAGCCCGGAGATTCTCGACGGGGTAAGGCATCACCACGAATATCTCGACGGGTCGGGTTATCCCGACGCATTGAGGGCGCCGGAGATTTCCGATCTGGTGAGGCTCCTTACGATCTCCGATATCTTCGCCGCCCTGATCGAGTTGCGGCCGTACCGGCCTGCGCTGCTGCGTCCGGAAGCCTACAAGATCCTGTGTGGGATGGACGGAAAACTGGAACGCCCGCTGGTGAAGGCGTTCCGGAACGTAGCCCTGGTGGCGTGAAGACCGCGCCGGACTTACGGCGCGCCCGTCCTCAGATGCCGTACTTCCCAGGGCAGAATGACCTTGCGAAAAATCACCGGATCCGGCCATGCAGGGGTGCTTCGACCCATGTGGCCGCCAACCGGGTTGATCCAGGCCTCGCGCGGCTGGCTGCCGCTATTGATGAGCAGCTCGAGATCGTCGATCGGCACCTGCGTGTCCTTTGTCCCGCCCACCACCAGGATCGGCGCGGTGGGTTTACCGAGCAATCCCTGCGCTTGCAGTGACATCTTCGGCAGGAACGCAATCAGTTCGTCCGCCGATTTCAGGCCGTACACGAACAGGCTGGCGGGGACCAGGTCGAACAGATATTCGCGGGTGTACATCCGGTCGCGGAAGAAGTCCGACTGGAACGTGCGATGGGTCGGCGGCGATTGGGTCACCGCACCCACAAGGCGCTTCGCCTCGGTGTGCGCGAGCTTCGCAGCCCAGTAAGCGCCAAAACTTTGGCCGTGCACCAGGATGCGGTTTTTGTCGATCTCCGGCCGCGTCGCCAGATAGTCGAGGACGCGTGAATACATCTGGTCGGCGGTCTCATCCGCCTTGCGCGGCGCCTGTCCGGTGCCGGGACTGTCGACCGCAAAGAAGCCGATGCCTTCCGGCAAAGCCGCCGCATAGGTTTCGGCGACGGTTTCCTTGCGGCTGTCCAGACCTGAAATTGCCAGCACCAGCGGCACCGGGCGAGGGGCATTGGCGGGCAGCCGCAGGTAGCCGACGATTTCCTTGCCTTCATAGGGGATGCGAACGACTTCGAGCGGCGGATCGAAATATTTGGCGTGCAGGAGATAAGCATCGACGGCCCGCTGGTAGGCTGCCTGTTTTCCCGCCGACGTCGGCGATGGCCATTGCCCGAAATAATAAAGCCGCCAGGCGCGCAGGAAGTTGGCGTCGGCCTCTTTGGGATCGCTCGCCGCTCGCGCCTTGGCCATGTAGCTGTCGGCGACCGCGCTCCAGGCCGCGGCCCATTCGTCGGGATCGCGGCTTTTGATGCGGCCGAGCGCATCGCTGGCGTCGCCGGGCGCTATGCCCAGGGCGGGATAGGCGCCGGTTTGCGCCCTGGCGAGGGTTTCGGTCTTGATCTCTTCGATAGTGCGGTCGGCGGTCTGGGCTGATACGGCTTCGTTGGTGCAGCAAATAACAGCCGATAATAAAATCAATGAGAGTGCGCGCATGACTTTCCTGAGCTTCTTCCCTGAGCTTCTTGTTTCGAAGCGGTAGAAAGACAGGCGGCGGTCAGGCGCGTCAACCCTCTAAAGACCTCAACCTTCCAAAAGTTGTTTGATGCGGCGCTGTAGCTGGCGTTTTTTTATCTCGCTCTTGCGCAGCCGCTCCTCGATGTCCGAGACGGGGGCGGAGGGCGTTTCCGCATGGAATGCCACGCCGACGAAATTGTCGCGCCACCAGATGATCTTGGCGAGAAAGGAGCGGCCCTTGCGTGCGATCGTCAGCCGCATCTGCCGCTTGGGAAGCCTGAAGTCGTTGCCGAATTCGATGCTGGCGCCATTTTCGGAGATATTGCGGACGACACAATCCCGCGATCCACCGCGGTCATCGACCTTGGCGACCCCGCCATACATGACCTTATCGCGCGCGCTCTGGCGTCGATCCAACATCTAAAAAACCTCCTAACAAAGAGGTCCTAGTCTTACGCGGCTTTACCGCCCAAGAAACCCCGCGACCGGCAAAATGCCGCGTTAACGTAAACCGATATCGGCCGGAAAATGCCGATTTCTCGGGTTTTTGGATAATGTGGAGGAGGTTCAGGCTGCGTTTTCACGCAATCCGCGCGCAATTTCCTTCTGCGCGTCGAATTCGCGCCGCCGCCGCGCCAGCTCTTCGGCGCTCAAAAGGGCGACGTTGTTGTAGTCGCGCTTCCATGCGGCATCGCTGCTCCAGCGCAATGGCGATTGCACCGTGGTTTGGGGGCCGGGCGCGGTTTCCAGCACCCGCAGGGCTAACTCCAGCGTCGAGGCTTGTGAAGCCGGGTCGTGCGGCTTGCCCGCCGAATTGCCCAGCGGGAAATCGCTGAACAGAAAGCGCGGCACCGCCGCATGCTCGACGATATCCTTGGCGCAGCCCATCACCACGGTGGCAATGCCGTTGGCCTCCAGATGCCGGGCGACCAGGCTGATGGTCTGGTGGCAGACCGGGCAATTCGGCACCAGTACCGCGGCATCGACCTGATCGGCCTGGCAGCGGGCGAGAATTTCGGGTGCATCGGTTTCGATCGTGACGCGGTGGCTGCGATTGGTCGGCGCGCCGAAGAAGCGCGGTGCGACTTCGCCGATCCGCCCGTCACGCGCCAGCCCGAGCAATTGCGGCAGCGGAAACCAGCTGCCGCTGTCATCCGCTGATGTGTGCACGCGGTCGTAGGCGATGTGCGAAATCCGCAGATCATGCGATCTCGAGGTGTCGCCGTCATAGACCGTATAGAATTTGGCGCCGCCATTGTATTTGGCGCCCGGACCTTGATCGCCCTTGGCAGGATCGAACGGTGCGGCCGTGGTGACGATGGTAACGCGGGATTGGCTGAGCGGCTTTCGCAGTGGCTGGAAAGGTGCCGCGACATAATGCGCCCAGCGATAGGGGGTGGTGTAGCCGATCGCCGCATAATATTCGCGGGTACGCGCCATATAGGGAATGGGCGCGTCGTCGTCGGGGGCAAAGCCAAGCTGATCGTCTGACGGTGCGGTCATGTCTTGCGCTCCTATTCTTATGCTTTCTTGCGCTCCCATAGACGCGCCATGTTTCCTAAATAGCTAGACTGCCGGGTTCCCCTGTCAAGCACGGTCTGCCGGAAAACAGGACTGCAATGCAAATGGCTATCGGTTGGCGCGCAGCACTTTGTGCGGTTGTCGTGATGCAGATTTGGCCCGCGGTGCGGTTGGCTGCGGAAGAGGCGGCGCCCGCGAGGACCGGCGGCGGCATCGCGCGGCCTAGCGTGGAAGAACTCGCCGTGCCCCAGCCGCAGAAGCCAGCGGACGCGGCGCGAGAGAGCAATACAAGAGAGGCAATGTGCCTGATGATTGAATTGGCGGCGAAGGCCAACGGTTTGCCGCTGGAATTTTTCGCGCGGGTGATCTGGCAAGAAAGCCGCTTCCAGTCCGATGCGGTGGGACCCATGACGCGTCGCGGCGAGCGCGCCCAGGGTATCGCGCAATTCATGCCGGGCACCGCGAGCGAGCGTCGGCTGCTCGATCCCTTCGACCCCGTGCAGGCGTTGCCGAAATCCGCTGAATTCCTCAGCGAATTGCGCGCGCAATTCGGCAACCTCGGCCTCGCAGCTGCCGCCTACAATGCCGGCCCGCACCGGGTGCAGGAATGGCTCGCGGGCTCAGGGTACATGCCGCAGGAGACGCGCAATTATGTCGCCGCCATTACCGGCAGCACGGTCGATGCCTGGGCCACGGCCGGCGCAAATGGCAAGATGCCGGATCGCGCGCCGACCACCGGCTGCCGCGACCTGATGGCATTGCTCAAGCGCGCGCCCAATCCCTTTGTCACCGAGCTCGAACAGCATGTGAAGCTTGGTGTTGAGCGGCTATGGGGTGTGCAGCTCGCCGCCGGCTTTGATCGCGACAAGGCGCTGGCGATGTATTCCCGCGCGATGACGCGATTGCGCGCCGTGATCGGCGATCAGGATCCAAGTCTGACCGGCTCGATATTCCGCAGCCGGGGTACCCACATGTTCTATCAGGTGCGGATAGGCGCCGACACCCGAGCCGCCGCCGACGACCTCTGCAACCGAATCCGCCGCGCCGGCGGCGCCTGTATCGTGCTGCGCAGCGCCAATGTCGCCGGATGATGGTCACTTGCATGACAGCCTTGAAGCGCGGCTCGCTTGACCTTGGCTTGTTTCGTCAGCGTTATGCCTTTCCACGAACTCACGTTCTCCGGCTGCCCTTGTCCCTTCCTGCTCTCAACTCGCCGCAATGGCATAGCTCCCTGCGCGCGTTCGCCTGGGGACTACGATCAGCCGCCTCGACAATCCTGACATTGGTGCTGTTTGCGACCTATATCGGCATCGGCGCCCTCGCACATGACACGCATTTCAGCCTCGCATGGGCGCTCGCCAGCACGGCGCTGGTATGGGCGGGACCCGCCCAGATCATCCTGATTTCGACGCTCGGTTCGGGCGCGACGGTTGTGCAGGCGGCCATCGCCGTCACTGTCAGCGCGGTCAGGCTGTTTCCGATGGTGGTTTCGGTATTGCCGATGATGCGATCGCCGCAGACCAAGCGTCGGCATTTGATCCTGGTGGCCCATCTGACGGCAGTGACGCTGTGGGTCGAATGCTTTCGCTTCCTCCCGCAGGTCCCGCAGCAACGGCGGATCGCGTTCGTTCATGGGCTCGGGGGCGGTCTCGTTTCCATCAGCCTGATTGCAACGACGATCGGCTACGGCCTCGCGGCCAATCTGTCGCAATTGCTAGGCGCCGCGATCCTGATGCTGACCCCGCTGGCATTTCTGTTCTCTACCGCCCGTAACTGCCGCGAAATATCCGATGGCGTTGCACTGGTTCTGGGATTGGTGCTGTTTCCGCTCGCGGCGATGCTGAACAGCGGTGTCGATATTCTTGTCAGCGGCGTGACGGCCGGCACCATCGCCTATGGCGTCCATTGGTGGCGCGCGCGCCCATGAGCGATTTCATATGAGCGATTTCACATGAGCGGTTTTGTCGGCGATTGGCATGCATTGGTGATCCTGCTGCTCGCGGGCGTGTTTCCCAATCAGATATGGCGCATGCTCGGACTCTGGCTCGGTAGTGGCATTGACGAAGGCTCGGAACTGCTGGTGTGGGTGAGGGCGGTGGCGACCGCCGTGCTTGCCGGCGTCATCGCGCAGATCCTGGTGCAGCCGCCCGGTGCGCTGGCCAGCGTGCCTGATTGGTTGCGCTATACCGCGCTCGCCGCCGGGTGTGCCGCTTTCTTCGTGACCCGGCGCTCGATCTTTGCCGGCGTGATCTGCGGCGAGGCGGTGATGCTTGCCGGCAAATGGTGGCTCGGGTAATGACGTGGGTGGCTTTGACGCGAGGCGAAGATGGTTCGGGAGAGCGAAATTCGTGAAGGCGAACAGGCCGTCGAGATGCCGAAGGCGAACGATGCCGGCCTCGTTTTCATCGGCCGCATCCGCACGCCCTGGACCTCGCGTCTCGATGCCCCGCGGCAGGGACGTCATGATGGCCCGGTGTGCCGGCTGGAGATTTTCGAGCCGTGGGTACCGGCCCTGAAGGGCGTCGATTCCTACGAAAATCTCGAAGTGATCTACTGGCTGCATCTATCGCGCCGCGACCTGGTGCTACAGAGCCCGAAGAACAACAAATCGACCCGCGGCACATTCTCGCTGCGCTCGCCGGTGCGGCCGAACCCGCTCGGCACCTCGATCGTCAAGCTGGTGGGCATCGAAGGCTCGACCGTTCTGGTGCGCGGCCTCGATTGCCTCGACGAGACGCCGCTGGTGGACCTCAAGCCCGACCGCTGCGAATTCACCCCGCTGGCGCCGCCGCAGGCAGGGGATTTCGAGACGGGGTAGGGCGGCTCTCCTCGTCATTGCGAGGGGCAAAGCGATGAAGCAATCCAACCTTATCGGTGGTGGTGGATTGCTTCGCTTCGCTCGCAATGACGATCAGCAAGCGTTAGTGGCCTTAGCCCTTCAACGCCGCCGCCAGTTTCGCTGCGTTCGCTTCCAGTACCTTGCTGTCTTCCTTGCGGCTGGCTGGCGGGAGCAGGGCTGCGCCGTCGTAGCGGGGCATCACGTGCATATGCAGGTGAAACACCACCTGCCCACTGGCGGGTTCGCTGAATTGCTGCACGGTAATGCCGTCGGCCTTGAAAGCCGTCATCGCGGCGCGGGCAACCTTGTGGGATGCACGCGCGACATGGGCGAAATCCTCCGGCGCAATATCGAGGATGTTGCGGGCAGGGGCCTTCGGGATCACGAGCGTATGGCCGGGTGAGCGCGGCATGATGTCGAGAAAGGCGAGCACTTGATCGTCTTCATACACCTTGTAGCAGGGAAACTCGCCGCGCAGGATTTTGGCGAAGGGGTTGTTGGGGTCATAGGCGGGCATGGGCGTCTCCCAAAATCCGATTTGTGTCAGGATGGCTCGTCGGCGGTTTTGCGAAACGGTCCGGCCTCGGAGAGTTCGCGCGCCGCCTCCGCCACATAGGCGCGTTCGCGCCGCAGATACTCGTCGATGGCGCGGCGCAAGCCGGCGTCGGCAATGTAATGCGCCGAATACGTGGTTTGCGGAAGATAGCCGCGCGCGATCTTGTGCTCGCCCTGCGCGCCGGCCTCGACGGTCTTGAGGCCCCGCGCAATCGCAAAATCGATTGCCTGATAGTAGCAGACTTCGAAATGCAGAAACGGATGATGCTCGATCGCGCCCCAGTTGCGGCCGAACAAGGTATCGGAACCGATGAAATTGATGGCGCCGGCGATCCAGCGGCCGTTGCGCTTGGCCATGATCAGCAGCACGTCTTTGGCCATGCTCTCGCCGATCAGCGAAAAGAACGCGCGGGTCAGGTAAGGCCGCCCCCATTTGCGCGAGCCGGTTTCCATGTAGAATTCAAAGAAGGCGTCCCAGGCATCTTCGGTAATGTCGCTGCCGGTCAGCGCGTGAATCGTGACGCCTGCCGCCAGCGCCTCGCGCCGTTCGCGCTTGATCGCCTTGCGGTGACGCGAATTGAGGGTGGCGAGGAAATCCTCGAAACCGCGATAACCCTGGTTGTGCCAGTGGAATTGCTGGTCGGTGCGTTGCAGAAATCCCTGTTCGGCGAGAAATTTCCACTCGGCTTCGCGCGCGAACGTCACGTGTACCGATGAGGCGCGGGTGGCATCGCACAGCCCCATCAGCCCACCCGCCAGCGCAGTGCCGATGCGTTCTTTATCCGCGCCGTCTGCGATCAACAGGCGCGGCCCGCTGGCCGGGGTAAAGGGAACCGAGGCCTGCAGTTTCGGATAATAGCGGCCGCCCGCGCGCTCATAGGCGTCGGCCCAGCCGCGGTCGAAGACATATTCGCCTTGCGAGTGCGATTTCAGATAGCACGGCACGATGCCGGTGATGTTCCCGTCCAGCTTTGCCAATAGATGGCGCGGTCCCCAGCCGGTGCGGGCGCAGGCCGAGTTGGACGCTTCCAATGCGGAGAAAAATGCATGTGAAATAAATGGGTTATAGGAATGTCTTGATATTTTTGAGGCGTCGCTTGGCGGACCCGAGGAAGCCAGCGTGTCGAGGTCATCGAGGCGATCAGGGTCCGAAACCGGATTAGCGCAGGCATCCCAATCCCGGGCCGCGATCTGGCTTACGGACGACACCGCTTCAAGGGTTATTTCTGATGAGGCCATCAACGATATTGGACCGGTCACGTTTGCGATCAGCCATCAGCACGTGGTGACCAAAACAAAGATCGTGCATTGCATCATAGACTTCAAGAGTGCCTTCGAGGTCAAGTTTCTGGCCGGAACCCCTCAAAGATCATCTGATCGGCATAGCGGCCGGCCCGTTCGCGCTGCTCGGAGCTCCGCACAGTCCAGGTCAACAGCGGCAAGCCGAAGACATGCCGCGCGACCCAGGGCGCCGGCGAGGGCAAATCATTCACCCCATACGCCACGAAATGCGGCCGGGTCCGCAACGCGTGGCGTAGATGCCGCATGCCGCGGCGCTGCCCGGGCGTTGCCTCCGGCCAGTCGGCTTCGGCGTAGCTGCGTTCAGCCACGATGCCGCGGGGAAGCTGCGGCATCGTCTCGCGCAATGCCACCACCTGGTCGGGATCAAACGACATGCCGGCCACCGGTCCGGCATAGGTGCCAAGCACCTGCGCCATCCGCTTCACCAGTTTGCGGTCGCCGTCAAAATGGCTCTTCACTTCGATCACGATCGGCACGCGGCCGTTGACCAGTGCGCAGAGTTCGCCGAGCGACATCATCCGCTCGAATGTGTCCTTGAATTTCACCGCCTTGAGTGCGCTGGCGGTCAGGCTGAGCAGGGCACCGGAACCTTCGGTAAGGCGGCCAAGCGCATCGTCATGATGCACCATCGCCTCGCCATCGGCTGTGAGCTGAATATCGCATTCGATGCCAAAATGGCCGTCGATCGCGGCCGTCGCCGCGCCCGGCATATTCTCGATGATGCCGTGGGCGCGGTCGTGCAGGCCACGATGGGCCACCGGCCGCGCCGTCAACCAGTCGGGTGCACGCACCCAAATCTCCCCTTAAAAGTCTCCCCAAAAGCTCGGCTTACGAGACTTCGAAGATTCCTTCGACCTCGACCGCCGCATCGGCCGGAAGCACAGCGACGCCGACCGTGGTGCGGGCATGGCGGCCCTTGTCGCCGAAGGCTGCGACCATCAGGTCGGAGGCGCCGTTCAGCACTTTCGGTCCGTCGAGGAAATCCGGGGTCGAATTGACGAAACCGCCGAGCCGGACCACGCGGACCACCTTATCGAGATCGCCGAGCGCGGCCTTGAGCTGCGACAACAGGTTGATAGCGCAACCGCGCGCGGCGGCATTGCCTTGCTCGATGGTAACCCCGGCGCCAAGCTTGCCCTTGGCGATCAGCTTGCCGTCCGGTCTCACGCAAACCTGGCCCGACACAAACAGCAGATTGCCGGTGCGCACGAAACCGACGTAATTCGCCACCGGGCTGGGCGGTTCATGCAGGGTCACGCCTTGTGCCGCAAGCTTCTGTTCGACCGTACCCGCCATGTTTCGTCCCCGTTTGATGTGACCAGTACCCGATGCTTTCCGATCGGATCGCTTTGTTTCGCGCATCGTACGGTTACATGCAAGCGAGGGCAGATCGGAGGCGAAATGCCAAAAAACATGGCATACCGGTGGCAAATGCTACTTTTCCGTGACATGCCCTAGTTGCGGCGCATTATCGCGGTGAATACGGTAGTCCGAACCCAGTCCGAGGAAAAACATGGCCCGCGCATTCCTGATTTCGCCTCGCAATGTCAGATCATTGGCGCTGGCGCTCGCCGCCATTGCGATCGGAACGGGCTTTGGCACGCAAAGAGTCGATGCCGCGACCGGTGGCGCATTTCTCCCGCACCAGGCGCTCTATGAGCTTAGTCTGTTGAAGTCGCGTGGCTCCAACGCGATCAACAGCGCGCGGGGGCGTATTCTCTATAATTTCACGGGCAGCGCATGCGAAGGCTACACCTCGGAATTCCGGCAGGTGTCCGAACTCGACAGCGGCGAGGGCAAGGTGACGCTGAGCGATTTGCGTTCGACGTCCTGGGAGGACGGCGCGGGCAAGAGCTATCGTTTCAAGATCGATTCGCGCATGAACGACACCGACTCCAGCCCGGTCGATGGGGTCGCAGAGCGGATCGGCGATCACATCACGGTCAAGTTGACGCAGCCCGAAGTCAAGACATTCACGCTCGACGGCGCGACGGTGTTTCCGACCGAGCAGATCCAGCGCATTATCGCCGCGGCGCGCGAAGGCAAATCCGTGCTTGAGCTGACCGTCTATGACGGCTCGGACAATGGCGAGAAGGTCTACAATACCCTCTCGGTGATCGGGCAGCCGATCCCTGGCGACAAGGCCATCGATTTACCCGACCCATCCACGCAAAACGACGTCATGAAAACGATGACGCGCTGGCCGGTGACGGTGAGCTATTACGACCGCGACACCAAGCCCAATGAGGGTGAGCAGACCCCCGTCTATGCGATGTCGTTCGAACTATACGAGAACGGCGTCTCGCGGGCGCTGGTGCTCGACTACAACGACTTTGTCATCTCGGGCGCGCTCGGAAAGTTCGACGTCAAGGATTCGAAGCCGTGCAAGACGGCGGAAGCGCCGAGATAGGCCGTCCCCCCTCCGAACGTCATGCGCGGGCTTAACCCGCGCATCGATCCCCTTCAAATTTTTTTGAAGCAGATGGATTTGCCGGATCGAGCCCGGCAATGACGAGGTATGTGTGGCTTACCCCGCCTTTTCCGGTCCGTCATAGGCAATGCCCCGGATCACAGCGGCATTACCAAACTTCTTGCGCAGATCGTCGATGGCGCGCTCGGCATGGGCGGAACGACGATCCAGCATGTCGGTGTCGTCGGCCTGCGAGCCGGAGCGCAGCGCGCTGACGCCGGTACCGATCAGCCGAAAAGCGGTACCGTCGATTTCCCGCGCCAGCATTTCCCTGGAAATCGCGAAAATCTTCGCCGCCAGTTGAGTGGGGGCGTGAATCGATTGCGAACGGGTGCGCTGCCTGAAATCGGCCGTCTTCAGTTTCAGCGTGATGGTCGTTCCGGCCAATTCGCTCGTCTTGAGCCGTGACGACACCTTCTCCGACAGTCGCCACAGCGTCCGCTCGAGGCTTGCGAAATCGCGAATGTCGGTCTCGAAGGTGGTCTCGCTGGAAATGGTCTTGGCGCCCCGGTCCGCCACCACGCGGCGATCGTCGATGCCGCGCGCCAGCCGCCATAACCGGCGGCCCTCCGTCGAGAACTGTTTCATCAGTTCGGTTTCGTCGGCGCGCTGCAGGTCGGCGATGATGCGAAAGCCGCGCTGTGATAGCCGCTCCTGGGTCGCCGGCCCGACGCCGAAGATGAATCCAACCGGCTTGTCCGCGAGCATCGCGCGCGCTTCGTCCTGATCGAGAGTGGCAAAGCCGCGCGGCTTGTCCATGTCGGAGGCGATCTTGGCCAGGAATTTGTTGCGGGATAGCCCGACCGAAACCGTGATACCGATGTCACGCTCGACTTCGCGGGCGAACCGCGCCAGCACCTTCGCCGGGATCATGCCGTGCACGCGCTGATTCCCGCCGAGATCCAGAAATGCCTCATCGATCGACAACGGTTCGACCAGCGGCGTCAGCGCCTGCATCGCGCGGCGCACCTCGCGGCCGACCCGGACGTATTTAGCCATATCTGGCCCGATCACGACGGCCTGCGGACACAGCGCGAGCGCCTTGAACATCGGCATTGCCGAGCGCACGCCGAAAGTGCGGGAGATATAGCAAGCCGCGGATACTACGCCGCGCTTGCCGCCGCCGATGATGACGGGCTTGTCGGCGAGTTCGGGGTTGTCGCGTTTCTCGACGGTCGCGTAGAACGCGTCGCAATCGATGTGGGCGAGGGTGAGCGACGGCAACGAAGGATGGCGAACCAAGCGAGGTGAACCGCATTCGCCGCAGCGCCGCGCCGCGATGTTGAGATCACCTAGGCAATCCCGGCAAAAGCAGGTCGGCCCGGCGAACCCTGCTGGCGCGGTGGCGCTCACGGCACATCGCGCTCCTCGGCCGGATCGGTGAGCGCCTGCCGGGCGGCGGCGATATTGGTCGGATGAAGCTGCGAGGCGGTCGCGAACGCCTTCACGGTGGCGTCATCCCGCATCACGAAATCGAGCACGCTGACGAGGAAATGCGGGTTGGCCGCGGCCGTGCGCAGCGTCTCCGGGCCGATCCCGCTTTCGGCCAGGAACTGGCCCAGACGCTCGGGGTCGCCGGCAACGAAGGAAAGTGCCTGAATCGCAACGATTTCAGCTACTTCCTTGGGCTTGTGAAGGGATTTCTTCAACGGAATTGTTTGCCTTTCCGTAACTTATGGTCTCTATTTTTAAAACCATCATGCCCGAGTTTGCGTAACCTGTTCAAGCAAGTGGAAACCACTTCACGCAAAGATGGCAGTCGGGCTTAACGGGTTAGAGCGAATTTGGCGCTAGTTTGATTTCACTTTTTGACACGTCCGGTGGCGGCGCCTGATGCCCGCACGCCCGGACTGTTTCGCGGGAATTGGAGGGCGGGATGGCAAAAACCGTCCTGATCGTGGAGGACAACGAGCTCAATATGAAGCTCTTTCGCGATCTGTTAGAGGCGCATGGCTATCAGACATCCGGTACCAGCAACGGTTTCGAGGCGCTCGATCTCGTGCGCAAGCTCCGCCCCGATCTCATTTTAATGGATATTCAGCTTCCCCAGGTATCTGGCCTCGAAGTGACGCGCTGGATCAAGGACGATCCGGATTTACGTTCGATTCCAGTCGTCGCAGTCACGGCTTTTGCGATGAAGGGCGACGAGGAGCGTATCCGCGAGGGCGGTTGCGAGGCCTATTTGTCCAAGCCGATTTCGGTCGGCAAATTTATTGAAACCGTCCGACGGTTCATCGGATAGGAGAGTTTAGATGTCCGCGCGTATCCTGGTCGTCGATGACGTCCCCGCCAACGTCAAGTTGCTGGAGGCGCGTCTGTCGGCCGAGTATTTCGATGTCATGACCGCGGCCAACGGCACCGAGGCGCTGGCGATCTGCGCGCGCGCCGAATGTGACATCATTCTGCTCGACGTCATGATGCCGGACATGGATGGTTTCGAGGTCTGCCGGCGGCTGAAATCCAATCCGGCGACGCATTTCATTCCGGTGGTCATGGTGACCGCGCTGGACAGCCCGGCCGACCGCGTGCGTGGCCTCGAGGCCGGCGCCGACGACTTCCTGACCAAGCCGGTGTCGGACGTCGTGCTGATTGCGCGGGTGCGCTCGCTGACCCGGCTGAAGATGATGACCGACGAACTGCGCATGCGCGCCATCACCTCGCTCGAGATTGGCGTGCAGGCGCCGGAGCGAAGTGCGGTCGCCGACACCGGAAAGGGCGGTCGCGTTCTGTTGGTCGACGATCGGCCCTCGTCCTATGAACGGCTGGCGCCGGTGCTGAGTGCCGAGCACACCGTCGATGTCGAAACCAATCCGGCTGAGGCGTTGTTTCATGCCGCCGACGGCAATTACGATCTTCTGATCGTCTCGCTCGGCCTCGATAATTTCGACGGGCTGCGGCTGTGCAGCCAGGCGCGGTCGCTGGAACGGACGCGGGCTGTGCCGATATTGGCTATCGCGGACGTCGACAACAATGCACGGCTGCTCCGCGGCCTCGAGATCGGCGTCAACGACTACCTGCTTCGTCCGGTCGACAAGAACGAACTGCTGGCGCGGGCGCGCACCCAGATTCGCAAGCGGCGTTACACCGACCATCTGCGCGACAATGTGCAAAACTCGATCGAAATGGCGATCACCGACGCGCTGACAGGCCTGCATAACCGCCGCTATATGGAGAGCCATCTGGGAACGCTGGCCGAGCAGGCCTCGAGCCGCGGCAAGCCACTGGCGCTGATGATGCTCGACATCGATTTTTTCAAATCGATCAACGACAATTTCGGCCACGACGCCGGCGATGACGTGCTGCGTGAATTCGCGGTCCGGATCCGCAAGTCGATCCGCGGTATCGATCTCGCCTGCCGCTACGGCGGCGAAGAATTCGTGATCGTGATGCCCGAGACCGATTT
The DNA here is from genome assembly GCA_963811915.1 of uncultured Alphaproteobacteria bacterium. Classification (GTDB taxonomy): domain Bacteria; phylum Pseudomonadota; class Alphaproteobacteria; order Rhizobiales; family Xanthobacteraceae; genus Bradyrhizobium. Next base: position 12,981 of record CAWETC010000041.1, on the reverse strand, counting down.
GCACGTCGCGGGCATGGTGGCTGAACGGCTGCGGCGCTCGATCGCCGGTGAGCCTTTCGGGGTCCACAAAGGTACCAAGCGCATCGAGGTCACGATTTCGATCGGGCTGTCGATCCTGGAGCGCAAGGGCGAGGCTGTCGCCGATGTGCTCAAGCGCGCGGACACCGCGCTCTACCGCGCCAAGCACGACGGTCGCAATCGTGTGGTAGCGGCCGCGGCTTGAACTCAGGCCGACAAGGCGGGTCGGCAAATAAAAACGGGGCCCGAGGCCCCGTTGAATCCACCAGCAGTGCCGGAAGCTTACTTGATCTTGGATTCCTTGAACTCGACGTGCTTGCGCGCGACCGGGTCATACTTCTTCTTGACCAGCTTGTCGGTCATGGTGCGCGAATTCTTCTTGGCGACGTAGTAGAAGCCGGTATCCGCCGAGGAAACGAGCTTGACCTTGATGGTGACCGCTTTGGCCATGTTCAGAACCTTTGATGTCTGGAATCGGGTGCCGGCCCATCAGGCCTGCATTTGCGGCGCAACCTAGCTTCTGATGGCCCAAAGTCAAGGTTTTGCGGCTAAAAACTCGCGCGATTTAGGGGCGTTTTGCGCGTATTCTGATCGCAAAACCGGTATCCACTTTTGCGAAATACGCGTTAACCCTCAAAGAAGCGGTTTTTCGGCCGTGGCAGGCCCAAATTCTCCCGCAACGTCGTGCCTTCATATTCCCTGCGGAATATCCCGCGTCTCTGTAGTTCTGGCACCACCTTGTCGACGAAATCGTCGAGCCCGGCGGGCAGGAACGGGAACATGATGTTAAAGCCGTCGCAGCCGAAGCCCGTGAGCCATTCTTCCATCTGGTCGGCGATCACCTGTGGCGTGCCGACGAACGACAGCCCGCCATAACCGCCGACGCGTTGCGCGAGCTGGCGCACCGTCAGCTTATCGCGCGCGGCAACGTCGACGATGCGCTGACGGCCGCTCTTGCTGGCATTGGTTTCGGGAATCGGCGGTAACTGGCCGTCGGGATCGAAGCCGGAGGCATCGGTTCCCAGTATCACCGAGAGCGACGAAATCGCGCTGTCGTAATGCACCTTGCTGTCGAGCAGCGCGCGTTTCTCTTTCGCCTCTTCGACACTGTCGCCGACCACGACGAAGGCGCCGGGCAGGATCTTCAGGCTGTCGCGGTCGCGGCCAAGCTTGTCCATGCGGCCCTTGATGTCGGCGTAGAGCTTCTGTCCGTCACTGAGGCTGCCACCGCCAGTAAATACTGCCTCGGCGGTCTCCGCAGCCAGCTGCCGGCCGTCGTCGGATGCGCCGGCCTGCACGATCACGGGCCAGCCCTGGACGGGGCGGGCGATATTGAGCGGGCCACGCACCGACAGGTATTTTCCCTTGTGATTGAGCACATGCATCTTGGCCGGGTCGAAATAGAGGCCGGCCTCGACGTCGCGCACAAAGGCGTCGTCGGCGAAAAAATCCCACAGACCGGTCACCACATCGTAGAATTCACGCGCCCGCTTGTAGCGTTCGCCGTGCTCCATGTGGTCATCGAGCCCGAAATTCAGCGCCGCGTCAGGATTTGACGTGGTGACGATGTTCCATCCGGCGCGGCCGCCCGAGATGTGATCGAGCGAGGCGAAGCGGCGGGCGACATGATAGGGCTCGTCGAAGGTGGTCGAGCCGGTGGCGACCAGTCCGATACGTTCGGTGACGGCGGCCAGCGCCGACAACAGCGTGAACGGCTCGAAAGACGTGACGGTGTGGCTGCGCTTTAACGCCGAGATCGGCATGTTCAGCACGGCCAGATGATCGGCCATGAAGAAGGCGTCGAACTTTCCGGCCTCAAGTTTCTGGATCAGGCGCTTGATATGGGAAAAATTGAAATTGGCATCCGGCCAGGCGCCGGGATAGCGCCAGGCGCCGGTATGAATGCTGACCGGCCGCATGAACGCGCCGAGCTTGAGTTGACGTTGTGCCATGGCCCCATTCCCGTCGGTTTTGTCGTCGTTGAGTAGGACATAGGGATGCCCCGGCGCAAAGGCAGTACGTGGTAACGAGAAGAATTTTACATTTTGGAAGTCGGTTCGGTGGGATTTATCTACCGATCGTCAGATGTACTCTCGCACGTCGGGGAATGACGGGGAGGGTGGTCCGGGGCGCCCGCTAGGCCTCCAGCACATCCCGGCGCATCTGGCCGCCGTAGAAATGGAAGAACGGCACCTCGGCATCGTGGTTCAGCGGGCCGGTAGCGAGGCGTGTTTCGAGTTCGGTGAGGACTTTCTTGGTCATGGGATGCAGGTCGGCCAGCGGCTTCGAGCCGATCTCGACCCAGACCAGTTCCACCAGTTCGGCGTCGGCATGGATCACGCCCTCGACGCGATGGGCGATGGTTGACGCATCAGCGGTAAAGAACCGGGTATCGAAGCGCCGCACCCGGCCCGGCGGTGTAATCGCGCGCGCGATCAGGAACAGCCCGGATGGATCAGGCAACAGGCCAGCCTCGGCAAAGGGCTTCCACGCGCCTTCGAGCGCCGGTGCCGTGCCATCACCCTTGCGTCCAAGGCAAAGGCCGGTTTCCTCGCAGGCCTCGCGGATCGCGGCGACCGCGAGCGAGCGGGCGCGTGCCGACGTGATCTTTGGGCGGCCTTTCAGCAGGTTGGCTTCGAGCGGTTCAGGGATTGGTGCGGCGACGGGAACGCGGCCGTCAGATGCATCGACGCGGCCGCCGGGAAAGACGAATTTGCCGGGCATGAACACCACCTTGTCGTGGCGCTTGCCGACCAGGACCTTTGGAGTGGCACTGGTGCGATCGATCAGGATCAGCGTGGCGGCGTCGACCGGGCGGCGATAGGGATGATGATCAGCCTCCTTCGCCGTCGTCTCGGTTTCGGTCATGGCACGCTTGCCGCCCTTTTGTCGTTTCTTGCTTCGAGATCGAAAGGTCTATGGCTCCGGATTTTGTTCGTCAAATCCGTGCATCCGCAGCGCCCATTGCATCCCGACGACTGCGCCCTTCACGGGCTGCAGCAACAGCAAAGAGGCGACCAGTGTAAATGGCAAATAGATCGAGAGCTGCAGCCATACCGGCGGCGAGTAATCGGTTTCGACCAACAGGATTATCGGCACCAGTAGGTGGCCGACGATGACGATCACGAGATAGGCGGGCAGGTCGTCGGCGCGGTGCGGCGTGAAATCGAGGTTGCAGACCGAACAATTATTATCGACCTTGAGGAAGGCGCGAAACAGTTTGCCTTCGCCGCAGCGAGGGCAGCGGCCGCGAAAGCCACGCTTCATCGCGGTCCACACATCGCGCTTTTCGGTTGACGCGGAATCCCTGGTCCAGACCTTCGTCGCTGCGCTCATGCTTTCCATGACTGGCCCTTCCTGGATTTGCCTGGCTTGCTTTTGCCAGGCTTGCGAAGCTTTTTGCGGGGAGAGCGCCCCGGATGTTTTGTGGCCTTGGTTCTGGTCGCTTCCCGTCCGGCTTCGCGTTTGCGTCCGCGGGGAACAACCTGGCCTTCCGACAGCAATTCGAACCGCAGCGCACCTGCTACGGGCGCCGCTTCTACCAGACGAACGTCGACAACGTCACCCAGCCGGTGCATGGCTCCGCTGCGCGAGCCGACCAGCGCATGGCGCGTCTCGTCATAGTTGAAATATTCGGTCCCCAAGGTGCGGATCGGGATCAGTCCGTCGGCGCCGGTGTCGCTGAGCTTGACGAACAATCCGGCGCGGGTGACGCCGGAAATGCGGCCCTGAAAAGTAGCGCCGATGCGGTCGGCAAGAAAATGCGCGATCAGCCGGTCGGCGGTTTCACGCTCCGCCTTCATGGCGCGGCGCTCGGTGACGGAAATCTGCGCGGCGACTTCGCTCAACGTTTCCAAGGTCTCGGTTTCCGGCAACGCGCCTTCGCCAAGGCCGAGGCTCCGGATCAAGGCGCGATGCACGATCAGATCCGCGTATCGTCTGATAGGTGAAGTGAAGTGTGCGTAACGCCGCAGGTTCAAGCCAAAGTGGCCGTAATTCTCGGCTGAATATTCGGCCTGGGCTTGCGATCGCAACACCACTTCATTCACCAGCGGTTCGGAATCATGTCCCTTGACCTGCGCCAGCACGCGATTGAACAGAGAGGGCCGCAGCGCTCCGCTTTTGGCAAACGGAAGATCGAGCGTCTTGAGGAATTCCTGCAGGTTATGAACCTTCTCAAGCGTCGGCTCATCGTGCACCCGATAGATAAGCGGCAGCGCCTTCTTTTCAAGCATTTCGGCCGCCGCGACATTGGCGAGGATCATGAACTCCTCGATCAATTTGTGGGCATCGAGCCGTTCCGGCACGATCACACGATCTACCGTGCCATCCGGTTTCAGCAGGATCTTGCGTTCCGGGATGTCGAGATCGAGCGGGTCGCGCTCGTCGCGGGCGCGTTTCACAACGGCGTAGGCGTCGTAGAGCGGTTTCAAGATCGGATCGAGCAGCGGACCGGTGGTGTCGTCGGGCCGGCCATCGATCGCGGCCTGCGCCTGCGCGTAGTTGAGCTTGGCGGCGGAGCGCATCAGGACGCGATGAAAGCTGTGCGAGCGCTTGCGGCCGTCATTCCCGATCACCATCCGCACGGCCAGCGCGCCGCGCGGCTCGCCCGGCACCAGCGAGCACAGGTCGTTGGAGATACGCTCCGGCAACATCGGCACCACGCGGTCCGGAAAATAGACCGAATTGCCGCGGGTCAGCGCGTCGCGGTCGAGCGCCGATCCCGGCCGCACATAGAATGCGACGTCAGCGATCGCGACATGGATGATGTAGCCGCCTTTGTTGTTCGGATCGGAATCCGGCTCGGCATGAACCGCGTCGTCATGATCCTTGGCGTCGGGTGGATCGATGGTGACCAGCGGCAGCGCGCGCCAGTCCTCGCGCCCCGCCAGCGTGGCGGGTTTTGCCGCCTCGGCCTCGCGCAACGCGCCAGGCGAGAAGGCCTGCGGGATTTCATGGGCATGGATCGCGATCAGGCTGACGGCTTTCTCTGAAGCCAGCGAGCCCAGCCTCTCTTTCACCTTGCCGGAAGCCAGTCCGAAACCGCGCGAACGCACGAGATCGACACTGACGAGATCGCCATCCTCGGCGCCGCCGGTGTCGGATTTGGCGATGTTCAATTCGCGGCCAGCCTGCTTTTTGTCGACGGGAACGAGGCGCCCGCCGCCCGCAGGAAGGGCGCGGAAAATTCCGAGCACGCGGGTCCTGGCGTGATCGATGACCTTGATGACGCGCGCGCGATAGGCAGCGGCTTCGCCTTCATCCACCTTCTCGATGCGCAGCAGCGCGCGGTCGCCGATACCTGCCGCCGTGCCCGGCTGGGGACGTCTCGGGATATGAATACGGATCTTCGGCGCCGCGCCGCTTTCCTCTTCATCCCATTCGGTGGGGGTGGCGATCAGTTCGCCATCGCTGTCGCGTCCGGTGATGTCGGCCATCACGGTCGGCGGCAGCGCCGCCGGCTGATGAATTTCTTGCCGCGCTTGGCGATCGTGCCGTCGGCGGCGAGTTCGCGCAGGATTTGTTTCAGCTCGACGCGGTCGGCGTTCTTGAGGCCGAACTCCCGTGCGATCTCCCGGGTTCCGACTTCTCCGGGCTGCGCGCGGATGAAAGCGACGATAGCGTCCCGGCCCGGAAAACCGCTGTCGCGTTGCTTTGCCACGCTATCCGCTTGCCTTCCCGGCGCTCTTCTTGGCGAGGGGCTTCGCCGCCTTCGAAGGTGAAGTCTTGGCCGTCAGCGGCGCGCGCGCCTTGCTGGCGGCATCCGATTTCGGTTTCGCCGCGGACTTCTTTGCAGCCGGTTTCTTGGCGGGCTTTGCCGCCTTCGCCTCCACCTCAACCTTGGTTGCTTTGGCCGGCTTGGCTTTTTTGGCGCCACGCTTGGGCTTGCCGCCGCCCTTCGCCACGCGTTCGTCGATCAGCGCGATGGCTTCGGGAAGCGTGATGGTATCCTGTGTCCTGTCGCTGGGGATGGTGGCGTTGACGCCGCCCGCCGTGACGTAGGCGCCGTAGCGGCCGCTCTTGACCGCGACGCCGCCAAGCGTCGGATGATCGCCAAGCGGCTTGCCCGGATCGGCGCCGAAGCGGCGGCCGCTCGGGCCCTTCGCGATTTTCTCGGCAATCAGCGTGACCGCGCGGTTGAGGCCGATGTCGAATACCTCGTCGCCGGCTTCGAGGCTGGCATAGGTCTTCTCGTGGCGCACGAAGGGGCCGAAGCGGCCGAGACCCGCAGTGATCGGCTCGCCGGTCTCCGGATGCCTGCCGATTTCACGCGGCAGCGACAACAGCTTCAATGCCAGTTCGAGTTCGATATCGCCGGGCGACATGTTCTTCGGAATGCCGGCGCGCTTGGGCTTTTCGCCTTCGGCATAATCCTTTTGCTCGCCGAGCTGGATGTAGGGACCGAACCGTCCGGCCTTCACCACGACGTCAAGACCGGACACCGGATCCTTGCCGAGAATACGATCCGCGCTGGCTTCGCTGTCGGCGGCGAGCGGACGGGTGTACCGGCACTCCGGATAATTGGTGCAGCCGACGAAGGCGCCGAACTTTCCGGCCTTGAGGTTAAGCTTGCCGGTGCCACAGGTCGGGCACTGCCGGGGATCGCCGCCGTCCTCGCGCGGCGCGTAGATGTGCGGCCCGAGCATCTCGTCGAGCGCATCCAGCACCTGGGTAACGCGCAGATCCTTGATCTCGTTGACCGCGCCGATGAAATCGCCCCAGAAATCCTTCAGCACCTGCTGCCAGGAAATCTCGTTGTTGGAGATGCGGTCGAGCTGTTCTTCCAGCGCGGCGGTGAAATCATATTCGACATAGCGCGCGAAGAAATTCTCCAGGAACGCGACCACGACGCGGCCCTTGTCCTCGCCATGCAGGCGCTTCTTTTCGAGCTTGACGTAGCCGCGGTCCTTCAGCACCTGCAGGATCGAGGCATAGGTGGAGGGACGGCCGATGCCGAGTTCTTCCATGCGCTTGACCAATGACGCTTCGGAAAACCGCGGCGGCGGTTCGGTAAAGTGCTGGGTAACGGCGAGTTCCTTGCGCTTGAGCGCCTCGCCCTCGCTCATGGCCGGGAGGCGGCGACTATCCTCGTCATCGCCATCGTCGTCGCGGCCTTCCTGGTAGAGCGCAAGGAAGCCGTCGAATTTGATCACCTGGCCGGTAGCACGCAGTTCCAGCACGCGGGCGCCAGCCTTGGCGGTGATATCGACGGTGGTGCGTTCCAGTTCCGCCGATTCCATCTGGCTGGCGATGGTGCGGGTCCAGATCAGGTCATAGAGCCGGGCCTGATCGGTATCGAGGCGGTGGCGCATATCGGCCGGACGGCGCGACAGGTCGGTCGGGCGGATGGCTTCGTGCGCTTCCTGCGCGTTCTTGGCCTTGGTCTGGTACTGGCGGGGTGCATCCGGCACATAGGCGTTGCCGTAATCCTCGCCGATCACCGTGCGCGCCTGGGTGATCGCCGAATTGTCGATCTGCACACCGTCAGTACGCATATAGGTAATGAGACCGGTGGTCTCGCCGCCGATATCGATGCCCTCATAGAGCCGTTGCGCGATCCGCATGGTATGGGCCGGCGCAAAACCCATCTTGCGGCTGGCTTCCTGTTGCAGGGTCGAGGTGGTGAAGGGGGCCTGCGGATTGCGGCGTGCCGGCTTGGCTTCAACCGTGGAAACCGAGAAGTTCGCGGCCTCGATCGCCTTCTTGAGATCTTCCGCCTCGGCGCCGGTGCCGATGTCGAGCCGCTGGATCTTCTTGCCGTCGGCGCCGACCAGCCGGGCCTCGAATGCTTCGCCGCGCGGCGTCATCAGGGTTGCGACCAGCGACCAATATTCGCGCGGCACGAATTTCTCGATTTCGAGTTCGCGGTCGCATACCAGCCGCAGCGCCACCGACTGCACCCGCCCGGCGGAGCGTGCGCCCGGCAGCTTACGCCACAGCACCGGCGAGAGCGTGAAGCCGACCAGATAATCCAGCGCGCGCCGAGCCATATAGGCGTCGACCAGCGCGCCATCGATCTGGCGCGGATGCTTCATCGCCTCGGAGACCGCCTGCTTGGTGATGGCATTGAACACCACGCGTTCGATCGCATGATCCTTGAGCGCGCGTTTCTCCTTCAGCACTTCCAGCACATGCCACGAAATGGCTTCGCCTTCGCGATCAGGGTCGGTTGCGAGGATCAGCTTGTCGGCACCCTTGAGCGCTTTGGCGATGTCGTTGAGTCGGCCTGCTGCCTTGGGGTCGACCTCCCAGATCATCTGGAAATTGGCATCCGGATCGACGGATCCGTTCTTGGCCGGGAGGTCGCGGACATGACCGAAAGAGGCCAGAACCTCGTACGAGGCGCCAAGATACTTGTTGATCGTCTTGGCCTTCGCCGGCGACTCGACAATGACGATATTCATGTCATTCCAATAGCTTACGGGAAAAATAAAGGCCGGTTCCGCGAGACTTCGCGTCGGCCGTTTCGAACCGAACATGGGTGCAGCGGAGGCCTCTGTCAAATCGCCAGATGTTGAAGGGACAACGAGCGGCAGCGTGTTACCGTCCAAAAAGTTGTGAAATGCGTCCTAGAGTTGCGCTCTCGAAAAGAGTATCTGTCAACAATACACGGCATTGGATGTTTTTTTGACCAAGATAAAGGGTCGCCGGACGCGCACACCCTCGGGCGAGGAGGGAAGGCCGCAAACCGACGAACAACCGGGAGATGGCGGGCCCGATGAGGCCACGGCCTTCATCGCCGAAACCGCTGCTGCGCTGGCCCGGCTGGCACGGCGGCACAGGCTTGGCATGCTCGTTCGCCTCCTCGAAATGGCGCAGATGGAAGCGGAGGAGCGCGTTCGGCTCCGCGGCAAACGCAATTTGTCGTAAAGCGCGACGCGTCGTCGTCTACGCTGAAACGCTGCGACGTTGCTTCAGTTTCGGATTGGGCCGCAATTCGGTATCGCCAAGGCCCAGCAGTCGGCCATCATCGGCGTGCAGTTCGAGCTTTCGCACCGGCCGGCCCTTATCGCGATCGACCAGCAATGTCGCGATCTCCTCGGGCCGGTCGTCAAACTCCTCGCTCCACTGCCGCAACGCGACCAGCACCGGAAACACCCCGCGTCCCTTCGGTGTCAGCAAATATTCCTGATAGGCGCTGCCATCGGAGGCGGGCGCCATGGTCAGGATACCGTGGTCCACCAGGGCGCGCAGCCGCACCGTCAGGATATTCTTCGCGCATCCGAGACCCTTCTGAAATTCGCTGAAGCGGCGAATCCCCAAGAAGGCGTCGCGGATGATCAGCAGCGACCACCAGTCCCCTAGCGCGTCGAGCGATCGCGCGACGGGGCATTCCGCATCTTCAAAACTTGTCCGTTTCACCACAGCTATCCTTTCGGAGCATTCGCGCTCCCCGGAGCGCGCTCCGATCACGGCGTCGTGTAGTTGCATTATGAAACCATATGCCCTAGATAGCAACGTAGTTTAATAATGCAACCATGTACCTTTCACTCAGCACAGACAGGAGATGACGATGCGGCTCGCGGGCAAAACGGCACTGATTACAGGCGGCAATAGCGGCATAGGGCTTACGACGGCGCGGCTGTTCGTGGCGGAGGGGGCGCGGGTTGCCATCACCGGCCGCAATCAGGCCACCCTGGAAGCTGCCGCCAGGGAATTGGGACCGAACGTGCTTGCCATCGTGGCCGACGCGACCGATATCGCGGCGACCGAAAAAGCGGTCGCGCAGGCGGCGGAAAAATTCGGCAAGCTCGACATTGTCTTCGCCAATGCCGGCATCAGCGCCAACACCCCGGTAGGCGGAACGTCGCTTGAAACATTCGAGTTCGGTGCTCAAGACCAACGTCACTGCCGTGTTCTTCACCGTGCAGGCCGCCGTACCCCATCTCAATGACGGTGCCTCGATCATCTTGAACGGTTCGGTGATCTCGGTGCTCGGCAACCCCGGCTACGCCGCCTACGCCGCCAGCAAGGCCGGCGTGCGTGCGATGGCACGTGTGATGGCGTCGGAACTGTCGCCGCGCGGTATCAGGGTCAACGTGGTCTCGCCGGGCGGCACCAGCACGCCGATCTGGAATCGCACCGCGCCGACGCCCGATGCCGATCGTGGCTCTGGAAATTCGTGTCTCGAAAGCCATTCCGCTCGGGCGCTTCGGCAAGCCGGAAGAGGTTGCCAAAACAGTGCTGTTCCTGGCGTCTGACGATGCGTCGAATATTCAGGGCGCGGAAATCTTTGTCGATGGCGGCACGACCGGCTCGCCGGCGGGCGCGCCGATCTATCGCGGATAGAGAACTTCTCAAGAATCCAGAAGTGCGGTCAGCGCAGTTGGCAAAACCAGTGTCAGCTGCGCTGATCGCGCTTCGGCAGCCTTGGCGGTATTTTGGGTCGCCTGGTCTTAGGCCCGCATCACACCGGCACTCTTTACAATATCTATCCACTGTCAGGGACATCCGGCCGCCGCCGTGGTTCGGCGACGGACAGACAGCGGTTTCGTACCGCTCACGCCGCGTGAAGATTGGTCGCGGCTTGAAGCGCGCCGGCCAGCGCCTTTTCACGATATTCCGGGCCCAACTGGATTCCGTCCGCCGAGATGAACTCGGGATTGGTGACGCCGATGAAGCCGAACACCCAGCGCAAATAGGTTTCGAGATGTTCGCCGACGGCCGCCGGCGTCCCGGCGCCGTAGAAACCGCCGCGCGAGATCGCAATGATAACTCGCTTGTTGCCGGCCAATCCTTCCGCGCCCTGCGCGCCATATTTGAAGGTCTTGCCCGCGACCACAATGCGGTCGATCCAGGCCTTGAGTTGGCTTGGAAGGGTGAAATTATACATGGGCGCACCGAGCACCACGATGTCGGCGGCGAGAAACTCATTTAACACGGCCTGGCCGGCGGCGAGGTCCTGCGCGAGCGCGGCTTCGGGCGGCGCGCCTTGCGCGGCCGCAAGATGCGAACCGGACAGATGCGCCAGCGGCGTCAGGCTGAGGTCGCGGTAGGTGATGGCGAGACCTGGCGTCTCCTGGCGGAGACGATCGACAATGGCCGCAGAGACTTGGCGGCTGACGGAGTGGGGGCCGAGAACGCTGGAATCGATATGCAGGAGTTTCATGGTGGTCACCCTTGGTGGTATATGTTTGTAACTGAGACTATATGAGTGACTGTCCGCAAACGCCGCAAGAAGGCACATTTTTGAAACCCGAGCACATCAAATGTGCCTGTCCTGCCGCCCAACGCGCATCTCGACAGCGATTGCCGCGGCGTGGCCTCGATACTGGCGCGGGTCGGCGACAAATGGAGCGTGTTCGTCATCATGCTGCTCGGCGACGGCCCGCGTCGCTTCAACGAGATCAAGCGCATGGTCGGTGGCATCTCGCAGCGGATGCTGACCCTGACGCTGCGCGGATTGGAGCGCGATGGGCTGGTGACGCGCACGGTGTTTCCCACCATTCCGCCGCGGGTCGATTACGAACTGACCGATCTCGGACGCGGGCTATGGCAGCCGGTGGAAGCGCTGGGCAAGTGGGCGCACGATCATCAAATAGAGATCGAGGATGCGCGAGCGCGGTTCGACCGGCGTAACGAGGACTGAGGGCTAGTTCACGCTGGCTCCCACCAGGGGAAGGAGGCCGCGAGCGCCGTCTCTGAAGGATGAAGCCTAGATCAGCGACACCAGCCCGCCGCCGTGACGCTCCAGCCGTCCGGCCAGTTCAAGCTCGAGCAACACAGTGCGCACGATCGCGGGTGACGTGCCGGCCATCCGGATCAGGTCGTCGAGCAGAAGCGGCGTTGGTCCGAGCAGATCGACAATGCGGGCGCGGTCGCTGGCCTCGGGTTCGAAATCCGGCGGTGTGTCGTGGTCAGGCTCGCGCAATTCGATCGGCCGGCCCATAATCGGCTCGACCGCCTGGATGACATCGGCGGCTTCCGTGATCAGTGTCGCGCCCTGCTTGATCAGATCGTTGGTGCCGGCGGCACGCGGATCGAGCGGCGAACCCGGCACGGCGAACACTTCGCGGCCCTGTTCGGCGGCGATGCGCGCCGTAATCAGCGATCCCGAGCGATGCGCGGCCTCGACCACGACCACGCCAAGTGCGGCGCCGGAGATCAGCCGGTTGCGGCGGGGAAAATCGCGGGCACGCGGCACGTGCCCGAGCGGCATTTCGGAAATCGCGCCGCCCGAGGCGATGATTGCTGCCAGCAGATCCTCGTGCTCGGGCGGATAGATCTTGTCATGGCCGCCGGCCAGCACCGCCATGGTGCCGCCGGCCACACTGGCGCGATGCGCGGCCTGATCGATGCCGCGCGCCAGTCCCGAGGCAATCACAAAACCGGCGTCGCTGAGATCGCGCGCCAGGGTGCCGGCGAATTTGAGACCGGCACCCGACGCGTTGCGCGAACCGACGATGGCGATCATCGGCCGCATCAACACGTCCGGCGCGCCACGCACGCCGAGCAGAGGTGGCGCATCGTCGAGCATCGCAAGTCGCGGCGGATAGCCGGCTTCGCCCGGCGCGAGCAGGCTGACGCCGAATTGTCTGGAGGCCGCAAGCTCGGCGCGCGCATCCTCCGCGCTATAGATCCGTCCCGGACGATCGGCGCCACCGCGCCGCGCCAGATCGGGCAGCCGCTCCAGCGCCGCACTGGCGCTGCCGAAATGATTGACCAGCGAACGAAAGGTGTGCGGCCCGACGCGGTCGGAACGGATCAGCCGCAACCAGTCGATGCGCTGGGCGTCGGTGAGATGCGTCGTGCCGGGTGTTCGCTTGTCCATTCAGTCCTCGACCGGCAGAATGGATCAACCTGAGGGCGTGGGCAACTTGATTTGCCACGTCGTTCTCGGATGCGCCGTCAGGCGCAGGCCCCGATGTGCAATCGCACATCGGGAATACTCACGATGGCGGTTATGGATTCCGGGCTCGCGCTGACGCGCGCCCCGGAATGACGAGAGGGGCGCTTGCCCCA
>CAWETC010000040.1:0-12126 GCA_963811915.1 uncultured Alphaproteobacteria bacterium | reverse complement strand
GCTCACCCCGGAACGGCTCGCAGATTTGCACGGGATTTTCGAATACGCAGACAGGCGGCTTAACCAAGATATCGCGTTTCGATACCGGGCCGCGTCAAGCCGGAACATAGGCGCGAATTGGCCAAAGTCAATGGAGCAGGTGCGGGAAGCATTGAAAAAGCTTAATGTTTTTGCATGAATGCGGGCTTGCTTTCTGCTCCCGCGCTTTCGGCCTTTGCAGGGAGCCTTCCGGCCAACCTCCCTCCGGGATGAAAGAAGGACAGGGAGGCGTGGCGGGAAACGCCATGTTTTCAAAAGCCCGCCTCGATACCCTCAGCGACGGAATTTTTGGCGTCTCCATGACGCTGTTGATCCTTTGCCTGCCGGGTCTGGTTCTCCGCCACCATGACGGATAAGCCGAACTGCTTGAGCGTATCGCCCATCGTGCGGGTGTCGTTGACCATTCAGCCAGACGTTATTGGCGTTCGACGCGGCCGTGGATCCCGGCGACATTGCGTTCTTTTTCTACGCCGGTCACGGTTTTGAAATCGCCGGGCAGAACTTCCTGCTGCCGACCGATGTGCCCGCCACCGGCGAGGGGCAGGAGGAACTGGTGCGCGATGCCTCCGTGCTCGCCGACCGCATCATCGAGCGCGCGGCAGCCTGGCCGATGACCCAACTGCCGGAAGGCGTATTTTCGGTGTTCTCGGCCGGGCCGCGGCAGACCGCGCTCGATCCTCGATATGACCGCAACCAGCTGGCTGTCCTTTTCGCGAGTTCAACGGGCTTTTGGTTTATCCCTGCGATCCCAGGCATTCCAGCGCGATACCACATGCTTCCCCACGCTCGCCTTACCCAATTCGTCTCTGTCGAGTTGACCTATCGCGACGGCAGTGTATCTGAGATCAAGAGTTTCCGGCGCTAACCAAGAGCGAAATCATGGACGCGGGTACTTCTTCCGAACGACCGTCGGGGCGTGTGGTGACCACGCGGTGTTGCATCGTCGGCGGCGGTCCTGCCGGCATGATGCTGGGATATCTTCTGGGGCGTGCCGGCGTCGAAACGGTGGTGCTGGAAAAACACGCCGACTTCTTTCGAGATTTTCGCGGCGACACCGTACATCCTTCGACGTTGCAGGTGATGGACGAATTGGGCCTGATCGAAGGGTTTCTGAAGCTTCCGCACCAGCAGCTGCAAAAAATGGATGGCCAGTTCGGCCAGACGTCTCTGCGCATCGCGGATATCAGCCGCACCAACGCCAAATACCCCTTCATCGCGTTCATGCCGCAATGGGACTTTCTCAATTTCCTGCGCGAGAACGGCAAGCGGTTTCCCTCGCTCAAGGTCATGATGAAGGCCGACGCGACCGATCTGGTCTGGTCGGGTGACCGTGTTGTCGGCGTCAAGGCCGATACGCCGGAGGGGCCAGTCGAGATCCGCGCCGATCTGACGATCGGATGTGACGGACGGCATTCGATTGTGCGGCAGTGCGCCAGGCTCGAGGTCGAAGATATCGGCGCGCCGATGGATGTGCTTTGGTTTCGCGCCGGCAGGCGTCCCGATGAAAACGAAAGCCTGTTTGCGCGGGTCGATACCGGCAAGATGATGGTGACATTCGACCGCGGCTACTACTGGCAATGCGCCTACGTGATCGCCAAGGGGCAATACGACGCGATCAAGGCGCGCGGCCTCGACGCATTCCGCAACGATGTGGTCAGCATGGCGCCAATCCTGAAATCGGGGATTGAAGACGTCAAGACCTGGGATGACGTGAAGCTGCTGACGGTGGCGATCAATCGATTGAAGCGCTGGACCCGTCCCGGACTGCTTTGCATCGGTGACGCCGCGCACGCGATGTCGCCGGTCGGCGGCGTCGGCGTCAACCTCGCGGTCCAGGATGCGGTCGCGACCGCGAACCTGCTGGCAGCCAGGCTCGTCCGCGGCACGCCGTCCGAAGATGAACTGGATGCGGTGCGCCGGCGGCGGGAGTTTCCGATGCGGATGACGCAGGCGATGCAGGTCGTGGTTCAGAAAAACATCATCAGCGTCGCGCTCAATCCGGGCGATCAGCCGCTGCGGGCTCCCTTCTTGGCGCGCGTGGTCAATGCGGTGCCGTGGCTGCAGGGGATCACGGCCAGATTCGTCGCACTCGGCGTGCGCCCCGAGCATGTGCACTCTCCGGCAGCCGCTAGCCCATGACCGAAAATCCGCCGTCGACGGGAATGGCGGTGCCGGTGACGAAGTCAGAGGCCGCGGAGCCGAGAAACACCGCGATGCCCGCGAAATCGCCGATCGCGCCCCATCGCGCCGCGGGCGTGCGGGCGAGCACCTTGTCGTGCAGGCCGTCGATCTGCTCGCGGGCGCGCCGGGTCAAATCAGTATCGATCCAGCCCGGCAGCACCGCGTTGACCTGGATGTTGTCGGCGGCCCAGGCGACCGCGCAGGAGCGGGTGAACTGCACGATGCCGCCTTTGCTCGCCGCATAGGCCGGCGCGAAGCTGGCGCCGAAGATCGACATCATCGAACCGATATTGATGATCTTGCCGCCGCCCGTGGCCTTCATGGGGGGATAGGCCGCCTGCGAACACAGGAACGCGCTGGTCAGATTGGTTTTGATCACGCTGTCCCATTCCTCCAGCGAGAGCTCGTGCGGTGGCTTGCGGATGTTGATGCCGGCGTTGTTGACGAGAATGTCGAGCCGGCCAAGTTCGCGCCCGACACGGGCGACCATGGCGGCAACGGCGGATGGGTCGGTGACATCGGCGACAACGGATAACGCCTTGATGCCGAGCTTTGTCAGATCTGCCGCCGCGGCCATCGATTTCGCCTCATTGCGGCCTACGACCGCAATATCGGCGCCGGCTTCCGCAAGCCCGCGCGCCATGCCAAGGCCAATGCCGCCGTTGCCGCCAGTGACAAGCGCAACCTTGCCGCGGAGATCGAATAGGTCAGATTTCATGGCCGATATTCCCGATGTATGGTTAGCGCTTGCTCAGCAAGATCAGGCTCAGACCCAACGTGGCCAGCGCGGCGCCATATTCGGCCCACTGGATTTGGCTGATCATGAAGCTCGACTCCGGCCACTGGATCATACCCGTGCCCTGGCCGATCCAAAGCAGGCCGATGGCGAGCGCGACCAGGCCGATGATTAGAAGCGATGGGCGCATGGTTTTCCCTGGTTCGCGTCGGCTGCGCGGCGATCGCGCAACGGCCGCCAGAGTGGCGTGCGTGCTGATGTCGTGCAAGAGCGAGGATGACGCTTCGCGCGCAACATCGTACCCGGCCCGCGCAAGGCACAAAAAAGCCCCGGACGATGCCGGGGCTTTTGTTCGATCCAGATGGATCAGATCAGTACATTTAGATCAGTACTTGGCGACCACCGGTCCGGTCCAGTTGAAGCGATAGACCAGCGACGTACTGATGGTCTCCACGAAAGGCCTGAAGGTAGCCGAGGTAACAGCCACCCGAGCTCCGATAATGGTTTCAGGAAGGGTAGCGCGATCATAGTAAGACGCGCGGTATTCAGTCTTCATGAACCAACCGGGCGCCGTGATACCGAAGATGTTCAGGTTGTTTTCAACGCCGCCGCCGACGAACCAGCCGCTACGATTGAACGACGGTGTCGTCGCGAGAAATGGGCCAGCCACAGGCCCAGCAAGAGACGATCCCGACCAATACGAGGCGGTATAACCTGCGTTGACGTAGGACAGGACATTCGGAGCGACCAGATAGCCCAACCGTGCGCCAGCCGCCCAAGCGTCCTGAAGCTTTACGTTTCCGGTAACGTTGTTGAAGGGGTCGTTGACCGAGCCAGTGAGGCTGCCGAACGTGCCATCGGCGAAAATACCGGCGACCCATGAGCCGTTGAACTGCCAGTCATAGCCCGCGCCAACCGTACCAAACCAACCGTCACCGCCCGTCCGCACATTGTTGCTGATAGCCCCGACTGCAGTCGATGTATGGTTGTCTGCATCCCAGACGCCGCCGCCGCCGCCGCCGAAGATGTAGAAGCCGGTCCAGCTCGGGGTCTCCACGACCACCGGAGCCTTGGTGTAGGTGCGGGCGGGAAGGTCAGCCGCGAGGGCCGATCCCGAAAATACCGCCACCGCGGACAGGGCCAGTACCAATTTCTTCATGTTCCAATCCTCAGGCAAAAGTGCAATGCACCGAATCTTGTCGATAGTTATAGCCATTTCTGCCCGAAAAGCTGTTGCAGGGCAGGCACACCCGTTGGAAAACGACCCGACTGAAAGCGGCAAAAATCCCCTGAAATGTGCCCGATTTACGCGCGCGGATGGCGCAAACGGCCGCATGATACCACTTAAATGTCCAATCCGGACGCCTAGACGTCCAGCAGGTCATCGCTGGCGAATTCCGCCTTGTCGGAAATGAAGGCAAAGCGCGCCTCGGCCTTGGTACCCATCAGGCGCTCGACCGAATTGGCGGTACCTTCGCGGTCGTCGGCCAAAAGCACGACCCGCAGCATGGTTCGTTTGGCCGGGTCCATTGTGGTTTCCTTCAATTGCGCCGGCATCATTTCGCCGAGGCCCTTGAAGCGGCCGACATCGACCTTGGCGTTGGCATTGAATTCGCTCTTCAGGAGCGCGTCCCGGTGCGCCTCGTCGCGGGCGTAAACCGTCTTGCTGCCGTGGGTCAGGCGGTAAAGCGGCGGGACCGCGAGATAGAGATGCCCTTCGTCGATCAGTCGCGGCGTCTGCCTGTAGAAGAAGGTGATCAGCAGCGAGGCAATATGGGCGCCGTCGACGTCGGCATCGGTCATGATGATGATGCGGGAGTAGCGCAAATCCTCTTCGCGATAATGCGCCCCGGTGCCGCAACCGATCGCCTGCATCAGGTCGGCAAGCTGGGCGTTGGCGGTGAGCTTGTCCTTGGTGGCGGAGGCGACGTTGAGGATCTTGCCGCGCAGGGGAAGGATGGCCTGGGTCTTGCGGTCGCGCGCCTGCTTGGCGCTGCCGCCGGCCGAGTCGCCCTCGACGATGAACAATTCCGAGCCTTCCGAGGCCGTGTTGCTGCAGTCCGAGAGCTTGCCGGGCAGGCGCAGCTTCTTGACCGCAGTCTTGCGCGAGATTTCCTTCTCCGCGCGCCGGCGTAACCGCTCGTCGGCGCGCTCGACCACGAATTCCAGCAGTTTGTTGGCCTGCAATGGATTGCCCGACAGCCAGTGGTCGAAGGGATCCTTGATGGCCTGTTCGACGATGCGTTGGGCTTCGGCGGTGGCAAGGCGGTCCTTGGTCTGGCCCTGGAATTCCGGCTCGCGCACGAATACCGAAAGCATCACGGCCGCACCGACCATCACGTCTTCCGAGGTGATGGAGGCGGCACGCTTGCCCTGACCGACGCGCTCGGCGTGATCTTTCAGGCCGCGCAGCAGCGCGCTGCGCATACCGGATTCATGGGTGCCACCATCCGGCGTCGGCACCGTGTTGCAGTAGGAGGACAGGAATCCGTCGGCGTCGGCGGTCCAGGCCACGGCCCATTCGCAGGCGCCGTGAGCACCGTTGCGGCCAGATTTGCCCGCGAAGATGTCCGGATGCACCAGCGTATCGGCATGAACCGCGGCGCCGAGATAATCCTTCAATCCGCCGACGAAGTGAAACGTGTCCTCGGCCGGAACATCTTCAATGCCCTTGAGTAGCGCCGGGTCGCAGCGCCAGCGGATCTCGACGCCACCGAACAAATAGGCCTTGGAGCGTGCCATTTTGAACAGGCGCTGCGGCTTGAAGGTGGCCTTGGCACCGAAAATGTCGGTGTCCGGCTTGAAGCGGATTGTCGTGCCGCGGCGGTTGTTGATCTTGCCGAGGTCTTCGAGCTTGCCCTTGGGATGGCCGCGTTCGAACACCATACGATAGAGCTTCTGGCTGCGGGCGACCTCGACCTCGAGCCGCGACGACAGCGCATTCACCACGGACACGCCGACACCGTGCAGACCGCCCGAGGTCTCGTACACCTTGGAGTTGAATTTGCCGCCGGAATGCAGCGTGCACATGATGACTTCAAGCGCGGACTTCTTCGGAAATTTCGGATGCGGATCGACTGGAATGCCGCGGCCATTGTCGCTGACAGTCAGGAATCCGTCGCCATTCAGTTCTACTTCGATGAAGGAAGCATGGCCGGCCAACGCCTCGTCCATCGCGTTGTCGATGACCTCGGCGAACAGATGATGCAGCGCCTTCTCGTCGGTACCGCCGATATACATGCCAGGGCGGCGGCGGACCGGCTCAAGGCCCTCCAGCACCTCGATATCGCGCGCGGTGTAGCCGGCCTCCGCGCTGGTCGCGCGGGAGGCCATCTTAAGCGGCGCTCGCCCCTTGGGCTCTGAAGCGGCAAACAGGTCGCCTGCTTTTGCCTTTGTATTTGATTTCAATGGTTTCGGCATATTTTTTCATGTGTTCCATGCGCTCAGGATGGCGCGAATCAGTTTTCCTGACTATGCCATGGATGGGCTTAAAAAGTGACGGCCGGAGCCGATCGGGCGCCTGCGCGCTGTCCCCATCTTTGTGACTTGATGTCGCGGAAGGGGCTAGCTTACCTGTTCCTGGCCATTGAAGCTGTAGAAAAATCCGCGCCTTGCTCGAACAGGCCGGTAGCCGGGAAGGGCGTTCACGATATGGAAGATTTCGCCCACGCGCTGGCTGATTTTGTGCGCGACCATCAGGCGTGGGCTGCACCCATCGTTCTGTTGCTGGCGTTCGGTGAGTCACTCGCCTTCATCTCGCTGCTGATCCCGGCCTGGGGAGCGCTGGTCGCCATCGGCGCATTGATCGGTGTCAGCGGCATCAGCTTCTGGTCGGTCTGGATTGCCGGCGGGATTGGGGCTGCGGTTGGCGACTGGGTCTCGTATTGGTTCGGCTTCAAATACAAGGAACATGTCGCGCAACTGTGGCCGCTGTCACGCTATCCCGATATCCTGCCGCGCGGCGAAGCCTTCGTAAAAAAATGGGGCGCACCCAGCATCTTCATCGGACGGTTTTTCGGCCCGCTGCGGGCCTCCGTGCCGCTCGCAGCCGGAATATTCGAGATGCCGTATTGGCATTTCCAGATTGCCAATTTCGTATCGGCGCTTGTCTGGTCAGCGGCGCTGCTGCTGTCCGGCGACGTGATCGCGCAAATCGCCGAATGGCTGTGGCGCACGGCCTGAGATCGGCCCGGAATAAACCAAGCGGAGCGCATTCGACTATCGTCTCTCCGGCTTACGCCTCCACATGATCGCGTTGCGGACAAAACGCTGCTAAGGGTTGTCGCGAAAAAGCCGGGCGGAAAAATCGGCCGAATTCATTGTCTCAACAGGGAGAACACCACATGGAATTGACACGACGTCACGCATTGGCTGGAGCGGCCGGGGTCGCCGCCGCGCCGCTGTTGGCGAACACCCCTGCCAGCGCCGCTGCTGTACCGCTCGCCGACAAGCAGGCGCCGAGCTTTTATCGCTACAAGGTCGGCGATATCCAGGTGACCGCGGTTTCCGACGGCGCCACCACGTTTCCGCTGGCTGACAGCTTCGTGTCAAACGCCAAAAGGGACGAAATCAACGCCGCCCTCGAAAAGGCGTTTCAGCCCAAGGACAAGGTCACGATCTATTTCGCGCCGCTGGTAATCAACACCGGCTCCAAGCTCGTTGTGCTCGACACCGGCAACGGCCCGGCTGCTTACGCGTCGAGCAAGGGCGCCGTCGGCCAATTCCCCTCCAACATGGCGGCCGCGGGTTTCGATCCCAAGGCAGTCGATACCGTCGTGATCTCGCATTTCCACACCGATCACGTGAACGGTTTGCTGAATGCGGACGGCACGCTCGCATTTCCGAACGCGGAAGTTCTGGTGCCGGCGACCGAGTGGAAGTTCTGGATGGATGACGGCGAGATGAGCCGCGCGCCGAACGACCGGATGAAGGGTCTGTTCAAAAACAACCGCAACATTTTCGAGACGGCGCTGAAAAAGAAGGTCACGCCCTATGAATGGGGCAAGGAAGTCGCGCCAGGCCTGCTCGCGGTCGAGACTGTCGGCCATACGCCGGGCCACACCTCCTATGTGCTGTCGTCAGGTTCGGGCAAAGTGTTCATCCAGTCGGATGTAACCAACAACCCCTATCTGTTCGCGACCAACCCGGGTTGGCACGCGTTCTTCGACCAGGACGGCGATGTCGCGGAAAAAACCCGCCGCCGCGTCTACGACATGATCGTCGCTGAAAAGCTGCAGGTGCAGGGCTTCCACTATCCGTTCCCGGGCATCGGCAACGTCGTCAAGGACGGCGGCGGCTACCGCGTCGTGCCGGCGCCATGGAATACCAGTATCTAACCGCCTTGTGACGGGTCTGTCTTGACGAAAACCGGGCGCGGCATTATAGCCGCGCCCATGATCAACGCCATGACCATCCTCATTGCCCGCCGCCGCCGCATTATCGCGGTATGGGCGGACGTCTGCGTTTAAGATTGTCGCCTCTGCCGCCGGATCCGGTCCGCGGCATTTTCCTTATAAAGCAGCGCGATCTGATCTGGTGGCTCCTACGTCAAGCAGGAGTTTGAAATGTATACGCCTCCGACGTTCAAGCCTGATCGTGCTGCCAGCCTGGCTTTTGCGCAAGCGCGCGGATTCGGCACGGTCTGCGCCTGGGACGGCAGCAAGCCGATCGCGTCGTCATTGCCGTTTTGCCTCGCGTTTGCCAACGACGGCACGCCACACGTCGCGTTCCACGTTGCGCGTCACAATCCGCTGTTAAAACTCGCGGATGGGACATCGTCCTGGCTGATCGCCGTGAACGGGGCGGATGCCTATGTCTCGGCGGACTGGTACGTGTCGCCCGATCAGGTGCCGACCTGGCTGTATCAAGCGGTGCACCTGACCGGCACGGTTCGCAAATTGTCCGACAGCGAACTCGGTCCGCATCTCGATGCGCTCAGTGCCAAATTTGAAAACTGGCTGGCGCCGAAACCACCCTGGATGTCATCGAAGATGACGGCGGGGCGTCTGGCCGCGATGAAGCAGGCGATCGTCGGTCTGGTGATGACGGTCGAGGAGATCGAGGGCAGCTTCAAGCTCAACCAGCACAAATCAGATGTCGATCACGTGGCTGTGGCGACGGAACTTGCGCGGCAACCGAATGCCGCCGCGCACACGATCGGACAGCAGATGGTCGCGCTGCGGCCGCAGTTGGATTACATGTCATCTACGCCTGCTAGCGTATCCGCGGATAGAAGGAACACGTCATGACCCTCGCCGACACCAAGCAGCCGGAAGGCCAGCCCTTGGCCACCGGCGTTTCCAGGCGGCCCTCCGTGTTTGTCGATGGGGCAGTCGGAACGACCGGCCTCGGCATTCGCGAGCGCCTTGGTTCGCAAAGCGACGTCGTGCTCAAGAGCATTCCCGATGAAAAGCGCAAGGATGCGCAGGCGAAGCGCGCGCTGATGGAGGAAGTAGACCTCGTCATCCTCTGCCTGCCGGATGAAGCCGCGCGCGAGACCGTCAGGCTGATTGACGGCATGGGAGCCGCGGCACCCAAAGTGCTGGATGCATCGACGGCGTTTCGGGTCGCTCCCGACTGGACCTATGGCTTTCCGGAAATGGCACCGGACCAGGCCGACAAGATCCGCACCGCGCGGAAGGTCTCAAATCCGGGCTGCTATCCCACAGGTGCGGTGGCGTTGTTGCGGCCGCTCGTCGATGCCGGACTGCTGCCGGCGGATTACCCCGTCACCATCAATGCGGTGAGCGGTTATTCGGGCGGCGGCAAGTCGATGATCGAAAGTTTCGAAGACGGTACCGCGCCGGCTTTCGAACTCTATGGCCTCGGCTTCGAGCACAAGCATCTGCCCGAGACGCAGCTCTACTCACAACTCGTGCGCCGGCCGATCTTTGTACCATCGGTCGGCAACTACCGGCAGGGCATGCTGGTATCCGTGCCGCTGCATCTCGACACACTTCCGGGCAAGCCGGACGCCGCGACGCTCCACACTGCGTTGGCGAAGCGTTATGCTGGCAGCGCCTATGTCTCGGTGATGCCTTTCGACGACGCGGCCATCAAGAGCGGACGCATCGAACCTGAGGCGCTCAACGAGACCAACAAGCTTGAGCTTTATGTCTTCGCGAACCCCAAATACGCTCAGGCGGTTTTAATCGCGCGGCTCGACAATCTGGGGAAGGGCGCCTCGGGTGCTGCGGTACAGAACCTGCGGTTGATGCTGGGCTTTGCCGATACGAGTTGGGCCGGTGAGATCGCGATGTTCTGGGTAAGGAGTGTGTTTATTGGACGAGGCTACACTGCAGTTCTACCGCCGCAACGCCGAGGCTTTTGCGGAACGAGCGAAAGCGCCCTCCATATGGCTGAGAGATTTTCTCGCGTTGCTGCCACAGGGTGGGTCGATCCTTGAACTTGGCTGTGGCGGGGGCCATCATTCGGCCGAAATACTGGCCGCCGGCTTCAAGCTGCGCGCGACGGATGGTTCCCCCGAAATGGCGGAGATCGCGTCGCGCCGGCTCGGCCATCCCGTCGAAACGCTGCTATTTGATGAACTCGCCGAGCACGATGCCTATCACGGCGTCTGGGCGAGCGCGTGTCTCTTGCATGTGCCCAGGGACAACCTCGCTGCCATCCTCCAACAAATCCGCCGAGCCCTGAAACCCGAAGGCGTGTTTTACGCCAGCTTCAAGGTCGGAGAGGAAGATGGCCGCGACAATCTCGGCCGGTATTACAACTATCCATCGCCGGAATGGCTTGAGGCCACTTACGCCACGGCTGGCGAGTGGAGTTCGATTTCGTCGGGCACCAGTGAAATCAGGGGGTTCGACGAGACGTCCGCAACGATGCTGCATCTCGTCGTCCGGAAAACCGGGTTCTGAAATTCGAGCTCTGACACTGCGTCACACGATCTTGAAGATCGCCAGCGCCAGCACGGCCTGAGCGAGGAAACCGACCGTGAATGCCAGCGTGCGGAACACCGGCAGGCCCATGGTGTAGACGATCAGATGCGCCACGCGGGCCCAGAAATAAACTGCGCAGGCGAGGGCGGTCCACTTGGTTGAATAATCGATCTCCGTCAGGATCAGCACCAACGGCGCGAAGATGATGAGGTTCTCGACCGCATTGTCATGCGCGAACATCAGTCGCGTGGCCCATTCCGCATGCGGCTTGTCGTTGCGGGACGGATTGGCCATTGCGCCACTGAGGCCACGAACCTGACAGCGGTTAAGTGTATAAGGGATCCACAGCAGCCCCGTCAGAATGACGGTCAATGCCAGCCAGAACAATTCGCGCGTCATAAGGTCCCCCTCAATCCAGATTTCCAATCCCGTACCGGCGGGACGCTCCGTTATATTCAAACACCGGACGTTGGGCTACGCACGGACCCGCACGTAGCTGCCGGGCGCATCCTCGATCGGCGGCAGCGCCCCCGCGCCGACGGCGCGCGCGGGCATTTCCTCGGCATCGATGCTCGCAAGCCATTGGCGCCAGTCGGGCCACCACGATCCTTTATGCTCCTGCGCGCCCTTGAGCCAATCCGCCAGCGTCACGTCCCTGATATTGTCGTTGGTCCAGAACTGGTATTTGCCTGACGATGGCGGATTGACGACGCCGGCGATATGGCCGGACCCCGACAGGACGTATTTCACCGGGCCGCCGAAAAACTGCGAACCGTACAGCACGGAATTCGCCGGTGCGATGTGATCCTCACGGGTCGCCAGATTGTAGATCGGCACCTTGACCTTCGACAGATCGAGCAGCGTGTTATCCAGCACCATGCTGCCCGCCGACAGCCGGTTCTCCAGATAGCAGTTGCGCAGATAATATGAATGGTTCGCCGCCGGCATCCGTGTCGCGTCCGAATTCCAGTGCAGGAGATCGAAGGCCGAGGGCGACTGTCCCTTCAGGTAATTGCTGACTACATAGGACCAGATCAGATCGTTCGAGCGCAGCATGTTGAAGGCCATCGCCATCTTGCTGCCTTCGAGGACGCCCGCGGCCTGCATGTCGCGCTCGAGCGCCGAGATCTGATCTTCGTCGACGAACACCAGAAGATCGCCGGCGTGGGTGAAATCGACCTGCGCGGCGAGAAATGTCGCCGAGGTCACGCGCACCCGCCGCTTTTCGGCAAGCCAAGCCAGCGTCGAGGCGAGCAGGGTGCCGCCGAGCACGGC
>CAWETC010000039.1:0-65770 GCA_963811915.1 uncultured Alphaproteobacteria bacterium | reverse complement strand
GAACGCTGCTCTTCTCAAATCGACCGGCCGTCACGGCTGCCAGAAATCCCCCTTCACTATTACAAAATAGGCTCGGTGTTAGCCGTGCCGTTGTAAAGAGGGCGGCCGTCAATGGACCGCCGAAGCAAGCCCCCGTGTCTACATTCAGCCGATTGCACCGCAGGTCGGGCAACCCTTATTCGGTTGGGGTGTGTCCGTGAACCACAAGAGCGCCGTGGTCGTCATCACACGATAAAAATGGCTCACGTATCCAGAGCAGGTCCTCGTCAGATTGGTCTGCAATAGAAACGCCTGGTCGAACCCCTGCGTGCACGTAAAGTCGCTTCCGATCCGAATACTTCAGGGGAAGCGCTTTCATCCACGCGAGATGTTCGGCAGGAAGCGCGCTGGGATCGTTGACGCCGTAGCTATCGAGCGTCTGTTCGCCACCATTTGCCCACCAATTCATAAGATCGTGGTCCGAGCGGTCGTTGGTGGCGGCGGCGGTCAACATTGCTTCGTGATTACCGCGGAGACAGATGAAGCGTTTCGGATCGCGAAGCTGGCTCTAAATCATGAAGTCGATCACCTCGCGGGTGTCCGGTCCTCGATCGACGTAGTCGCCGATGAAAACAAGGCGTGCGTCATCCCCCTCGCTCAACAATTCGCACGCTGCAATGAGGGACTTCAATTTGTCAAAGCAACCGTGAATATCGCCAATCGCAAATGTGACCGAATTGACCATTGAGCAAGTCCATGAAGCGTTTAGGGCAAATGACACCGCCGGCCGGCCGAATGCGAGAGAAATATTTTTTCAAAATATTCCATAACGTGTAAATTTCTCGGGGCCTTAAATGAATATGGATGATGGCCCTCGATACTCACTACGGATGCGGACGACGCCTCGGAAGTTTCTGGCTTTGCGGCGAGGGCCGAAGCATCAAGGTTTATCCGGATTTGCCGGTTGTGGGCCTTGGTCCCAACGGTCGCTGGCTGGAGACGGCTGGAACTGAGCTACGAAAGGGGTTGGACGCACATCGAGACGCTATGGTGAGAGCTAGACGCTTCCGGTTCGACCATTTTCCACGGGCCCGACTTGAATGGCACAGCGCCACGGATCAGCGGCGGCTTTACGCCGATCGGAAGCTATTGCGGCCTCCGTAACGGAAGGTCTGTTCAAATGGCATCCACCAAAAGCGCAACTTGTTGTCCTGGCCAACTCACAATATCGTAGCGATACGAGCATCGGATTGCCGGCGCTACCTTGAGGAGCTTGAGTGCGAGTACGGAATTCATCGAGGAACGCGCGAAATTGGTGGTACTTGCATTGAGTTGGAAAGCGCGGGCTTCCGTATTCTGCTTGATTTGGGACTTCCGTTAGACGTTGCCGACCTGGCATCAACGCCCCTTCCGGACGTGGAAGGGCTTGCGGAAAGCAGTGCGACCCTGCTCGGCATCGTTTTGTCTCACGGGCACCGAGATCACTGGGGGCTGATTCCCAAGGTCAGCCCTCAAATTCCCCTGGTCATGGGGAGGGCGACCGAAAGCATCATTCGGGCAGCAGCCGATTTCGTGCCTGATGCGGTGAAGTTGGACGCCGCCCAGTATCTCGAGCACGGCAAGCCCATTCAGCTTGGCCCATTCACAGTACTTCCGCGACTGGTCGACCACTCAGGCTTCGACGCTTACGCCATGGAAGTTGAGGCGAACGGCAAGCGGCTGTTCTATTCCGGGGACCTGCGAGCGCACGGCCGCAAAGGATCCCTTTTTGAGGCCCTCATAACCAACCCGCCCCGGAACATCGATACCATGTTGATGGAAGGCTCTAGCCTCGGGAGATTAGCTCACGATCAATCGTTTCCGTCGGAAGCCGCTCTGGAAGAGATTTTCGTCGATCGTTTCAAGGATACCGCCGGCATGGCGTTGGTGGCATGTTCTGCACAAAACATCGACAGGGTGGTCACGGTATATCGCGCAGCCAAGCGGACCGGGCGCACGCTTATTGTGGACGCCTACGCGGCAGAGGTTCTGAAGGCGACCGACCGGGACAGTATCCCAAAGCCCGTTGCGGGATGGTCAAATTTGGCCGTCTTCATACCACAGGGTCAACGGATCCAGCTGGTGAAAAAGAATATTGCTTCGCTTGTGGATAGCTATCGTGGATTTCGTTTATGGCCCGAACAGCTTGCGGAACACGCTCCACGCTCAGTCATGTTGTTTCGCGGCTGGATGATGCGCGACCTCGACCGCGCCAATGCTCTCGAAGGCGCCAGGGTGTATTGGTCACAATGGGACGGCTACCTTGGCGTTGGCAACCCGGGGGCGACGCTCAAAGCCGATTGTGAAAGTCGCAATTCCATTCGAGGTAATTCACACCTCGGGGCATGCAAGTCCGGGAGACTTGAAGCGGCTTGCAGCGGCAGTCGGGCCGAAACGTCTCATTCCAATTCACACATTTGAGCGCCTTCAGTTTCCCCAACTCTTTAGCAACGTGGAATTAGTCAATGACGGTGAATGGATTGAAGTCTGAGCTGAAGCCTTTCAAACGGGGGCTATCAGCGAAATGCGTCGCAGCCTTAAAAGAGCTTTCCGATAGCTCAGCTGACAATTGGTGGAAAGAGGTGCTTGAGAGCAAAAACCTCCTACTCGCAGTCCGTGGCGGGTACTTGAACGCCTACGTTAAAGGTCAGAGCGTTTTCAAAATCGCTTTTGGGAAAGATGGTGCCGACGCAGGTCAACCTCGCCTGGCAATCCACTATAAGTATTTAATCAAGCCAGAACTCGAAAAGAAAGACCCATACGTTTCATTTGATGGAAGGAGGTTTGCGCTGGACCCAAGCACTGTCGTTAACACCGCTTATGAGTCCAAGCTAACTTTGCCGCAGTTGATTAGAACGGCTTCGCGGTTCTCTGGCGCAGAAAAAGCTGGCGTACACAAAATTGCTCAAAATGAACCGAAGGTAGTCGACCTTGAAATCGCCTTCACGCAAACCGGAGACGAAAGTGAGCGTTCCGCCCCGCGGATGGATCTTGCAGTTTTAATCCCGGATCAGACAGGGGGCGCCAGCCTCGTATTTTGTGAGGCCAAATGTGCTGACAACAAAGAACTTTGGGCGCTAGAGGCTGAGAAGCCGCAGCAGTCAAAAAAGCAGCTCGCAACTCGTCGCCGCGGCGGATCGCGGTGGTTGCTCAGATAAGTAAGTACGAGAAATTTATTCGGGACGAGACGAATAGAGCGGGGCTGATCCATGCCTACGTAGGTGTCTGTAAGACCTTGGTGGCGCTCAATGAGCAAAGGCCAACGAGGGCTTTAGACGATCTCATAAGGGGAGTGGCGGAAGGACAGTTGAAGCTGTCGATCCATCCTCACGTCTATCTTCTTGTGTTTGATTATGATGACGACCACAAGAAGGGCGCGGTTGGGCGAAGATTGGCTACCCTCCGCCGGGAAGGATTGCGCATCATAGACAAGGGCAATCCTGCGTCCTTCCATTTGGTAAACGACATAATGCAGAAGCAGGCATCCAAGTAACGCGCATTGAGTAACCCGGGGATGGAGGCACGGAACGGAGCGTGCCAGCGTCCGCAAATCGCGTCGCTGACACGCCACTTTCGATGTATCGGCCGGTGAAAACTCGACCGGCCTGATGGGCTCCGGACGGGTTCGCCGCCATCCCCATCGCCGCAATTGATCCGCCCCAGCGTGCGGCTTCTCCTGCGGTCCCCGCGCTTTTGGGTCCGGGTCCCCCTTGAGCCTTATGCTGCCTCGCTTGGAAGCGTGGACGTCATCTCGGCGATCTTCTGAAACTCGATGAAAAGCTCTGGCTGATACTGCTCAAGATAACGCGCCACGCGGTCGTTGGTGATCAGCTTTCGTAGATATCCTTTTACGACCGTGAGGTGCAGGTGATCCTGGCCGTACGAATCCTGGATCGAGGATATAGCTTCCTGCAATCGTGAAAGCTCGCGCTCCATGCGCGCAATGGCTTCCGCCGTCATGCCCTTCAATCGTTTTGGCGTCTGCGGGGTGACCAACTGGGCCTGTGGTGTTCCTGCCAATATGGCCGACGCATAACTAACGGAGAAGTTGTTGGCATTGATGAGGAACTCGGCGGCTTCGATCTGACGAAGGGAGTTCATCTTTCGAAGAACGTCAAAAACGGCCATAGGGCACATCTTATCCTTCAATAGGCCGATTGCCTCCTCGCAGATGCCCGTCAAGCAATTGCACCTTGCGCGATATACTGCGAACATTGATGTCCAGCGCCCGTGCAATTTTCTCCCTGGGGACGTTTCGCTCGATTGCTTTTGCTATCATTCGCTGTTCTTGCACGGGAGACAAACGGCTGATGCGCTTGTTATAGGTGAAGGCTTCATCGTCGGTCGAAACCAAGCACTCGACTTCGGTCTGACCGAGGTCGCGGAGCACTTCGATCCGCAAATGGCCATCCAGCAAAAGGTAAGAATTGGTATCGCGGGTATCCTGGATTACGACCGGAGGCTCGACCAATCCGATCTCGCGAATAGATGCTGCGATTTGACGGTATTTGTGGCTCGATTTGGCGGTCTTCTCTATCGCCTTCACAGGTAAGATGGAGGCGATGGGTATGACCACGCAATCGGAGCCGAAGGCTTGGGCGATGGCCGGCGAAACGTCCTGATCGACATGTTTGTTCATATCGCCGTTCCGTCAGCTATCCGCTGCTCCAGAAACGCCGGCATCGAGTCGAGACTTTCCGCCCTCAGCAGATTGGCGAAATTCTCATCGTCACGGAGCTCTCGGATGGCTTCGACGATGAACAGTAGTCGGCTTTGAGTGACTTCGGCCTTTTTCACGAGTAGCTTTTGGCTTATCGGCCTCCTGTCGATAGACGCGGATGATGGATTTTCTGGTAAGTGGACGTTTTGCACCGTCGCGCCGTCCAAACCGGCTGTCATGCATGTGTTTGCCGCTGCGACGTCGCTGCTCGATAATTCTACGTACCGCGACTAGCTTCTTTCCGCGTAATTTCTTCTCTGTATAGGCTTGCGTGAGAGCGGCTGAACGTCCTCATCGCTCGACTTCGCAATCTCGATAGCCATATTGAGCGGAAGAATGCCGGCTTCAACGGCCGTGACGAGCCTTTCCTCGCCCTTTTCCAGGAGGGTCCCGATCATATGGATATATTCGACGCTAACGCCGATCTTTGGCGCAATTTCGCGATCGCTATATCCGCGGCTGCGCAAGGTGCTGATGTCCTGCAAAAGGTCGATCGCTCGATGCTGTCGCCGCGCGCAGTTCTCAACGAGGCTCATGACCAGGCAGTCGCTTTCCTCGGCGTCAATGACAATGGCCGGGATTTCCGTCTGACCGAGCTGGATGAACGCTTCGATCCGACCTTGGCCACAAACAAGGTCGTAGCTTGCCGAGTCCGCCTCGCTCTTTCGTGGGCTGACCGTAATCGGACGCTTGAGCCCTACATTGGCGATGCTCTGCACAATTTCCTGAAAGTTGCGGCGATTTCGGACTTGCGGATTTAGAAAGCGAATCTGGTCAATGGGAATAGTCTTTACTCGCTTCGGATCGTTAGGTTTGGATTTGCTCATGCCGCCTCCCGAAATGACGTTTGGGCTGCCATCGAGTAGAGAAAGTCCAGTGATTTCAAATCGGTAAGCATCCAGCGAAAGCGCATTGTCTTCTGCCATGCGAATCCGGCTCATATTCATGTCGATACTTGGAAGGATGTAATAATCGAGAGGTCGCTCGTTCGAACGATCCAGACGAACGGCAACCGTGACGTCCGGCGCAAGCCCTGTGTCGAACCGAATTTGCCATCGAAGTGAGCCGGCCTGAGTCTCGAATGAGCGCGCCAACACGATGGACGCGGTAAACTCGGCATTTATTGAAAGCAGCTGACTTACGGGGTCGCACACGACGAACCCTCCCGCATTTTCGAGGCCCGCTACAATTTCGGCTAATAGGCCAGGGAAGGACTCGCGTATGTGCCGGTTGATTTCGATGTATCTATAATCTCGGTCGGGCGCGTAGCCGATGAGGCTGTAAGCCCGTAAAAGGCTGCCGAATCGATGCCGGTATAAACTTGACGAGGGCATGCCGTCGCGCTCATCTATGATAAGACCGGACAAGCGATCCCTCTTCTTCAAGTACGGCTTGTAGCAGGGAGAGCAACTCTTCATCTGAATAGTGATTGCCACGCTGGTCGATGATGGCTCTGGCGCGCTCAAAGAGAGCGCGATCTACAATCGAGGGAAAAACTCCATCCGCCCGAACCCATGTATCCCGGTGATTGACGATGCGGCGTTGCTTTCAATTTGTATGAGACGCGATTGAAGATGTTATTGCCGATGTATTTTTCGTTCGTCAAAATTTGATGGATTGACGCTCGGGTCCAGGGACGGCCGAGATCGCTCAGTATCCCACGTCGATTAAGTTCAAACGCAATTTCGCGCTCGGATTTGCCGTCCTCGACGAACATCGAATAGATGCTGTGAACGTGTTCGATTTCTTCAGCCGGGCCAAGCGTAAGGACGACGCGGTCGGTCTGAAGGCTTTTTCGATCGCCACGTCCGAGCTCGCCCTTCGGGTTTCGACCTTCATCAATTAAGAGGCGTCGCAAGCCAAATCCAGCCGGGCCGCCCTGGCGAAAGCCGTGTTCGATGAGGCGGCATTGCCCTGCAAAAACCTTGACTGACAGCTCGCGGCTGTATTCGCCAGCCATGACCCGTTTGACGTTCTTGAGGAGGATCGAACCGATGCTGCCGTCATTGTCGAACTGTTCGCCGCAATAATGAACTGGGATCCCTGCCCGGGAGCAAATGTGCTCGTGATATGCACCTTCATCCGCATCCTGAAATCGTCCCCAGCGGCTGACGTCGTAGACCAGGATTGCTTGGAAGTCGGCGGTGCCGGATTGTACTTCCAGCATGAGGGATTTCAGGCCGTCACGGCCGTCCATTCTTAAACCGCTACGGCCGGAATCTTCAAAAACACGCACGATCGTGTAGCCGCGTTGCTCAGCATATCGGCGGATCGTGTGGAGTTGATTTTCGGTGGAGTATTTCTGATGATCTGTCGACATCCGAACATAGGCAGCGGCTAGAGAAGGCCCTTCTGCTCGATTTGAGCTTTTTCCGAAGCTTTTGATTTGCCTTGTCAATCAGCACCCAATTCCAACGCGATACTGCCGGCCTCCCCCAAGGCGTCCACGAGTTACCCGCCTGATCGTATGGGACAGGAGGGTGGAATGTCGTTTCCAAAAAAGGGCAAGTCCTTTCCGAAAAAGGGCAAGTCCTTTCCAAAAAGGGGCGGAGACGGCAGTTCGGATTTCAGCCTTGACGATCATGCGTTCGCGATGAAAATTGCATCGGCATTGAAGTCAGAACTCAAGGATCGAAACTCGCGCGCAAAGCTGGTGGCGGGCTGGACGGGTGCGAATGAGCGCACGGTCAAAAATTGGATTTCAGGACGATACGCACCCTGCGGCCGACACCTCGTGGTATTGGCTCAGCATTCAGACCAGGTGCTAAATGCCATTCTGTCGATGGCGGATCGGCAGGATCTGCTTTTGGCCGGAAAGGTAGAGGATCTGAGGCGAAAGGTGTTGGAGTTGGCGGCCATCATCGGGGAGCCTGATCCGGATGAATAACCCGGCTCCGGCTCGCGGATCCGCTCAATCAGGGCGTTCGACAGGAGCGTGGCGCGACGTCGGACGTTGCTGCGGGGCTCCTAGGGTCTGCCGATTGGCTGGCTGCTAGTCGCGGCAGGCTGTGGACTGGGGTATAGCCATCTCCGTTCTGACCGGGGCGTCGGGCGCGCCGGCCCCTTTTCCAAAGACCTAATCCGCGTGGGTCCCCTAGACTACTCTGGGCTACGCGGAGAAGGTTCGATCCCAGTTCCTCCCCTGGAAAAACCTTGGCAATCGTTTGGATTCGCCCGCGTGCAGGTGTACTCGGCCGGATTGATCGATAGGGCGCGGAAAGCAGTAGCAGGAAAAGTGCCCTGTTGGTGCGGGGTTTGATGGAACACCCCCGCGAACCTATCCAAATGGAGAGCGTTGACCTCGGAAGGAGAGCATCATGAGCTGCTACGCCGTATTTAAGGATGGCGATCGAATAAGCCGCCCCTTTCAAACCGAAGGGGATGCCTGGGATTGCGCGAACGACGCTGGGTTAGTTGAAAATGTACCGAGTAGTGGTGGATCAGTTCAAGTGCTTGATGGTCATTGTACGATCAAGTCTTGCGGCTCCGAACCTGTGATGCCGGCCAACTTGGCTTAGCTATCCGATGACGCACTCATGATTGGAGCGCGTGGAGAAGCCGAGGAGGACCCAGCAGCTGCTTGATCCCGACCCCCAGGTCGAAATAGGCCATACCAATAGTTGGCAACGGGTCGGTGGCAGTAGTGCGGACTGGCAAACGGGCGCCCCGGGGCGCATATTCGGGGGATGGAAAAGTTTCGCTCGCGCATGCTTGAGGTGTCAGTAACGCTCGACCGGCCACCGCGCTGGGAGTGGCAGGTCACCTCCAACGGCGAAATGATCGCGAACGGCTTCGAGGACGGGCAGGTGGAAGCTAAGTTTGAGGGTTACAACGCGATGTTTCTCTTGCTCGCCGCGGGCTGGAATCCCTGATCCCAAACGCTAGGCAAAGATCTAATGAAGGAAAGCACACTGTCCAAAATCACGGCGTCCGTTGCGGTCGCAAAAGGGATGGCACAAAGGGCACTGGCGGCCAATCCAAACCCACAATGGACTGAGTACGAAATGCAGTCGATCGACGAATGGATCGCACGTCAGCATGTGAAACTGGACCGCCCCGAAGCCATCCGCCGCCTGGTCGAGCTGGGGCTAAAGGCTAAAACCAAATGATCAAACCGAAGCGATCCGCCGAGCAACAGATCGCGGACGAGGCCGATCGAAGGGCTCTTCATCCGCTTGCGTCGAGGCAGACGATATCGGACGGCCAAGCCCAGCCAGAATTCCAGGAAAACCACAAACGCCTTAAAGCGGAGCGGCTGGCGCGTGAGGCCGCAGAGCTGAAGGCGAAGGGGAGATGACCGCTCGAACGCCTGCGCCGAAGGCTGGAGATTATTCTGTTGTCCCGGGCTCGCTAGGTCCTCGCCGTGATTTTCGAATCAGCGTCGGCTTACGCGAGGGCTGGGACGCTGATGGCCGTGTCTTTGACATCTCGGAGGCCGTCCGCACGGCCCGTGCTTGGATGAAACGCCGTGTGGAAGCTGGCCAGCCCGCCCTCTCCGGCATGTTCACCCGTGCGGAAGTCACCTACGCGTGGCCCCGCCCAGACGGTACTGTTGGATCGGACCGCGAACCAGTGGCGCTATTCACGGGGAAGCCGTCCACGCCTATCTCGGCCATTTGTCCGACCAGACAATCGAGGCGATGTTGAATGAACTTTCGATTGAGCTTGGCGCGGCTCTTGGTCAGGAACGGATTTATGTAGCATTCGCTGACCGGACGTGGATTTTGGATGCGGGAGAACGACGCAAAAGTTCCGCCTGATTTGCCGATTTGACAATTCCTCGCGATGGGAAAGGCCCATGCGATCAGTGTGGCTTGATCGGCTTTGCGCTCGCATGAACTCCGTTGATGATCTGTTTTGCGGTGTGCCGTGCGACCGTTGCGGCATCCTTTCCCGTAATCCTGCTTATAGCCCCGCGAACGTCATTATCAGACGCGTCTGAATAACCGCGCGGTTGAACATCGAAAGCAACCGCGCGGCAATCGCTGAAGGGCGAGAGTTCCTTTGGGTCCATAAGCACATTTTAGATGGGCCAACCTGGCTCATTTCGTTCTTCGGACCGGGATCTTTCTCCGACTGGCTGCAAGTTTAAGTTTCGACTGAGACGACGTCGGCTTGATTGTCCTAATAAGCTGTGGGGCGATTGGTGAACCGAGACCGGTACACGCGTCCCAGCCAGCAGCAGCGCGGAAGCTGCCATTGTCTCCCTGACTGATGTCGCGGAAGGCGGCTTTGCCTTGGGCGGCATAAATTGCAGGTTGGGTGAAACCAGCGGATTTGCCGTTCTGTTGATTTGCGACGGCCATGAGTCCGGCCCACAACGGAGCAACGGCACTCGTGCCGCCGATCACGAGGGTTTTCCCGTCAACCCGAACGACGTAGCCACTGGCCGGATCAGCGTCGCCTGCAACGTCTGGAACACCGCGACCGCCTCCGGGATTCGTGGGTTGAGGGACTTTGGAACCGGTCTGCCAGGTTGGCAGCGGGAAGACGTTGCTAACGCCTCCTCCGGTCGCGCCTCCATTTGGCTGGGCATTCCAGACAGTTTCGGCCGTAATAGCTGAGCCGCTACCTTGAAGGTTGGTGCCTCCGCAGGCAAGGACGTGCGGACTCGAGGCGGGGAAGTCGACGTGGTTCCTACCGTCAGTAACGGCATCGGAAGAGCCATTGTCGCCTGAAGCTACTGTAATTGTGACGCCGAGAGCAGCGGCGGATTGGCAGGCAGCATCTAAAGCAGTCATGGCCTGGGCGGTCCAATTGACCTCGGCCGAGCCCCAAGAGATCGAGATGACGCTAGGCTTGTAAGTGGTGTCATGGATAGCGTGAGCGATAGCGTCGACGAACCCTTGGTCGGTATTGGGCGCAAAATAGACGACGATGCGAGCACCCGGAGCAATGGCGCCGGCGACCTCGACGTCGAGCATCACCTCGCCGTCAGCGCTATTCGCGGTAGTCGGGTTGTTCT
The DNA here is from genome assembly GCA_963811915.1 of uncultured Alphaproteobacteria bacterium. GTDB lineage: Bacteria > Pseudomonadota > Alphaproteobacteria > Rhizobiales > Xanthobacteraceae > Bradyrhizobium. Next base: position 55,067 of record CAWETC010000039.1, on the reverse strand, counting down.
TTCCGGCTCCGATAGGAACGGCTATTACGGTTGGCGGCTTCTGACCAAGGGATTTGAAGTAGGCCGTAATATCTGACTGCCGAAAGCCCCCGCCAAGTTCGATGATACCAATGGTTTGACCGGATGCGGTAGCATTAGGCGGAAGCTGGTAGAGTTCACCGACCTGCACCGGCGTATAGGAGATACCAGCACCGGCGTGGGGACGAGCGAAGCGTTGGCCCTGGGCGACTTGAGCAGCGGCTGCGCCGTGTTCGCCGAGGATACGAAAATGCGGTTGGGCCTGCGGACGATTGTCTAGGCCAAGCACGGCGACGACGTAGCCCTGAAGCTCGGCAGGCAGGCGGATGCTGCCCTCGCGAACCCGGTAGGTTACGCCCTCCATCGTCTTATGTGCGAGGGAAATGCCAAATGCCCGCTGCATATTGGCGACTGTTCCGGTGAGCTTGACGGTTCGGCGTCCCGGTGCTGGCGTGCCACGCTCTACGGTTAGGCTAAACTCCTGAGCGAAGCGCTGAACGAGTTTCACAGCGGCGGGGTCTGCCGCATGGTTATCATTGAACTGAGCGCGAGTGAGGCGCTGTTCCCCTGTGATATGCGCTGCCTCGAGCGGCGTCTTGCGTCGAACAATGACTGAAACGGTGAGGATGGCGTTCAAGGGCGCGGGCTTTTCGTCGCCTGCCCCCGCGAAGGGTGTTTTCTCGCTGCCGGACAATATGGTCCGGCTCTGGGTCGCGAAGTGAGGAACGGATTTTTTCGGTGCCATTTGGTCCTCCAAAGCAGGTAATTGTGAGGTATTGGCAAAAATGTTGTCTTCGGCCATTGAGCTAAAAGCTTGGCGCGCGACCCAAAAAAATTGGCATAATCCGTGGAATACGTTTGTAAGTTACCTCACAATTCTGAGTAGAATCTTCGATCTTTATCATCATCCGACCGAACTCAACGTAGAATGCGCCATAAAGTGCTGTTGCACTCGGAGGTAGATCATCTTTATCCATGTGCCTTAGTTGGTGGCTAGTTGCCTGGCAAGCAGGCCGCAGCGGCTCAGGGGGCGTTGAGATCAAGCCGGCGGGTTCTCTGCCAGTCAAGGCGGCTCGCTTTACGCTGGATTACTTTCCATCACGTTTGGCCGCGTGGAGAAGGTTCGAACCCAGTTCCTCTCCCTCCAGCACCTTGACCCGGGGCGCCTGTTCTCGACGGAGCGACACTGTTGCACCGCTGATTGTCTGCACGTTATGCGCTCCGAGACGGAATCTCTGGAGTGCTCTAGGGGACAGTCTCAAGGCCATGCGGTGTAACGCCCGTGTGGCCTTGTCTGTTTGTTCACCTTTGGTGAAATCGAAAAACGCTGACTCTGTTCGTTCCCAGTGAACAAATGGAGGTTTCAGACTTTCAGGAAGCGGCGAACGACTAGAGCAAATCAACTGACGAGGCGAGCAAGCGCCGATGCTCTGTCCAAGCTAATGGAAGCAGTTTCGGGACGCGCGCCAATGAAAGCACCGCGGGCTGGCTGCCCTCCAAAACGGCTGACGTAACGTCAGGAGAGAGAAAGGCGAGCCGGAGCGCCTGGCGGACGACCTTGGGATGAAGAAGGTTGGCCTCGGCAAGCGCCTCGATGGAATCATACGTTCCATCTTGCAGGTAGCGGACCCAAACCTGCGCGCGAACGATGGACTGGATCAGGCCCTCGTTGCGCGCGGCTTCCGACCCGCTGTTTCCTTCCAGGCGGATTGAAGTACCTCTTGTCTCCGCGGATCGCACAATTCTGATTTCGCGAGCCGCGTCATCGGAGTCGGCGGCAGCCACAACCTTAATCTGCAGCTGATGGCGACCAATAATGACCCGCTCGACCATTTCGATGGCGGAAAGGCCGTTGTCAGATTTGCTGCCTTTTTTATCAGCTTCAAGAGCGGCGAAAACCGCACTCTCAATTTCGGTCGCGGCTATGCGGCTGACCGATCCCGCTGCCTCCTTCCGCCCTCGCAGCAGTGCCGAGCTGACGTAGAAGCGATAGCGCACTCCGTTCTTGCTGGAAAAGCTCGGGCTCATGCGGTTACCACGGTCGTCGTAAAGCTTGCCTGCGAGTAGGGCGCCGCTTTCGGAGCGCGTTACTTTCCGGCCGCTGGCTTTGGTTGCGAGAAGCTGTTGAACGCGGTCAAAGGCCGGGCGATCGACAATAGCGTCCTGTTCGCCCTCGAACCACTTACCGCCATGGTGAACCTCACCGAGGTAGACGCGATTTTTGAGAAAGTGGGCGAGGGGACCATAAGTGAAGGGAATGCCACCGTTATATTTGGCGACCTTGGTATTGCGCCGCTTGGTGACAATACCTCTGCGGTCGAGATCGGCGACCAGTTTGCTGAAGGATTGGAGGTCAAGGTACCGACGGAAGATGGTGCGGACGACCTCGGCCTCGGCTTTGTTGACAATGAGCTTTTTGTCCTTGGCATCATAACCAAGAGGGACGGTGCCGCCGGTCCATTTGCCCTTGCGCCGGGACGCCGCGATCTTGTCCCGCACCCGCTCGGACGACAGTTCCCGTTCGAACTGGGCAAAGGACAAGAGCACGTTGAGCGTCAGCCGCCCCATCGAGGTCGTGGTGTTGAACTGTTGGGTAACGGCAACAAACGAGATCGATCTCGCATCAAAGGCTTCGACCAGTTTGGCGAAATCGGCCAGCGAACGGGTGAGGCGGTCGATTTTGTACACGACCACCACGTCGATCTTGCGAGCCTCGATATCGGCCAACAGCTTCTTAAGTGCAGGCCGGTCCAGGTTGCCGCCGGAATAGGCGGGATCGTCGTAATGCTGGGGCAGCGCCCTCCATCCCTGCGAGGCCTGAACTCTTTATATAGGCCTCACAGGCTTCGCGCTGGGCATCGAGCGAGTTGAACTCCAGTTCCAGGCCATGCTCGGTCGACTTGCGGGTGTAGATGGCGCAGCGGACCGGTTTGATCGCTTTAATGGCCATGACGACCACCGCTCGCAGCGGGTTTGCCGGGACCGCCAGCATTCCGCTTCCGATAATCGTTTCCACCAGCCTGATGACTCGAACGGACTGATGCGGCCTCGGCTTTTCGCTTTGCGCCCTCGGATGGGTCAGGAGGCGCAGGCTCGTCGCTCTCTTGCGTCTTGGACCGCAGGCCGAAGAACCGCGGCCCATTCCACCGGGTACCAGTGATTAGGACCGCGATTTCAGAGAGATTACTGTAGGTCTCGCCGTCATAAGCAAAGCCCCCCGCCAGCACCATGACGCGGTGGCTCTTGCCTTTCCACTCCCGGACAAGGACTGAGCCGGGCTTGATCCGGCGTGGCAGCACGATCTTGCCGTTCGGCTTCGCAGCATATGCCTTCATCATCTGATAGAGCAGGCGCTGCGCCAGATGGGAGAGGCCGCCATAGGCCTTCTCCTGAATCCGATGCGCGATGCTGCGTCGAAGCAGGTCCGGACCGAACGCTTTCGGCGGTTCGGTCCGAAACACTTCCTGGTATCTGACGCGCAGCTGGGCAATCGGCATCGTCGCCAGCCGATCCAACTCGTCCTCGACGCCTGGATCGGTGAGTTGAGCGAGCGCTGTCCGTTCCATGACCATCACCGGGCCGTGCCTGATTTGGCGATCCGATAGATCCTTCGACCGTCTACCCTCTCGGAGACGAGATTGAGGTGGAGCTTCTTTTTGACTACGCCGGCAAAGAAACCGCGCACCGAATGTTGCTGCCAGTCGGTCGCCTTCATTATCGCGGCGATCGTGGTGCCCTTCGGTTCGTTCAGCATCGTCAGCACCGCGGACTGCTTCGATGACGAAGACGCAGGTGATTTCGAGGATGCCGCTTGTGAGGCGGCGGCTTTAGTTGCAGCGGTGGACTTCGATCGAGCCGGGACGGCGCTCTTGGCGTGGCGTTTTGCCGTGCGAGACGATTTGCGTTTGGTCTTTGCGGGTTTTGATTTCGATTTGCTGGTAGCCATCTGGCTCTCCTTGGGTTCAACGACAGCATCATGTGCTGGCACTGACACAGCCCGCCTATCGGGGCGGGGCGAGAGGAGAGAGTGAAAACCGGTCGCTATTAGCGGGACAGTCGATTCAGCAGCGACGCCTCGTCATGGCAGGCGATCGGCCTCGTAGATCAGTTGCTCGATAATCGCGGGCTCGATCGTGGCGCGGTCCATGGCAGATACCTCTGTTTAAAGTGCCACCACACGCGCTCCGTTTGCATGGGAAGTCGAGCAGATCTTGAGCAATCTTGTGGCGTTGTTCGCCTACCGATGAGCACCTTATGATCGGGGCGCAAAAAAAAACGGGGCTGGGGGAGTCGCTGCAAAATGCGTCCCGAAAGCCTGCAATCTGAGGGGCAATGGCGGATTCCCACCCGCTACGAGCCTGTCACACCCAGCGAAAGCTTGAGTCAAAACGTGACGGCTCATACGCCAGCGCTTGGCTGATGCTGTCAACCTGGTCGTCGGTCCGTGCCTGCGGGAAGGCGAGCAATTCAGCTTCGAGCTCCGCCAGAAATGGCGCGCCTCTGGGGAAGTGCACGCGGCCTGCTGCGAACTTGGCTTGCTGAACATAAAGTCGGCCGATCTTGTCTCGGCCGACTGGAATGGGATTGATATGATAGTTTCGGGCTTGGTTCATCTCTTGGGCGAGCGCGATGCCAGTGGATGCTTCTTCGATCAATATCTCATCCGGGCTGAAACGCTCTGCTAGCGCCACGGCGATGTCCCTGAGCTGCGGATATTCATAGCGGCCACGCGTCAGATCGAGCAGATAGAATTGCTCGTCGACAACCAGCCAGGTTGTGCAGACCGACCAGTCGTTCTGGGCGCCATCCTTGGCGGCAGTGTCCCAACTTTGGATCATTTTGGCATAATAGGTACGCTCAGGAACCTCATCGTAATACCGCAGCCAATCCCTTTTGATCATGGCGCCTCCGGGCGGAACGGGCGATTGCTGATACTGCGCCGCGAATACATCCGGACCCATCGTTTGCTGCTGTTTGCGTATCGTTTCAAGTGACTCCAGGGCTGGGTGGAGTGCTTCACCAACTTGTCGATGATGGAATTTACCATTGCCAATCGGGATGGTGTCCTTAACCTCGGCGATCGCCGGCAAACTCAAAATTTCCCATTCGTCGGAGGAGCTCGATAAAAACCCGGAGAGGTCGTCCATATGTACGCGTTGCATGACGACGATGATCGCGCCGGTTTGCTTATTATCGAGCCGCGACATCAGTGTGTTGGACATCCATTGGTTAAGGCCGTTGCGGCGGAGCTCCGATTGCGCGTCCACCGGCTTTTGCGGATCGTCGATGATAAACAGATCGCCGCCAAGACCAGTGAGCGGCCCCGATACCGATGTCGACTTTCGGAAACCACTTTTGGTCGTGATCAATTCGCCGTCGATGCTTCGCCGTATCCTCATTTTCCGAAAAGCCCGCTTGAACCAGGGCGAATGCACGATTGAGCGGAAATCACTGGCATGCTTGGCGGAAAGGTCATCGCCATAGCTAATCGCAAAAATGCGGCGCCAGGGCTCATGCCCCAAGAGAAATGCCGTAAAGGCGACGGTGACGGTTAGCGACTTGAGGTAGCGCGGCGGCATATTGATGATCAAACGGGTGATTTCGCCACGGCGGACCCGGTCAAGCTGGTATGCGATGGCTTTTATGTGCCAATTCGGAAGAAATGGTGCGCCGGGATTGAGGTGCAGAAAACACATTTGAAGAAAGCGTTCGAAATTGGTGCGCAGAATGTAATCGACCGCCTGTTGAGCTTTTTTTCCATCATGTTTCATGGCTAATCATCCTTCTTTGGAGTGAATTGAAAGTCCTTCAGGTAAGTCTCCAGCACAGTTTTTTCGTCTTCACTGAGATCGGTCTCGTCAGGTTCGTTGGCGGTCATTTCGCGAAGGCGGTTGAGGAGGAAGGCCGCACTCCTGGTGTTTCCCTTCAAGGAATTTTCGGCGATCCGACGCAGCATTGCCTCGAGGATCGTGATCTTTCGCGTCTTACCGCGGTGGTTGAGATCGATCTTCTGTTGGAGCAATTCATGCAGAATGGTCGCCTCGCTCTTGGCGCCTTTGGGCCGACCTTTTGGATTTCCGCTTTGGCCCGGTTTGAATTGGTTGGCGCGGGGCGGTTTGCCGTAACCGACGTCGTTGTCGTCGGAGGTGGGCCGGGCACGTTTTTTGGTTGGGTGTTTAAGCTTCCTAGATTTGGTCACTTCGCCCTCCCACGTTTCGTCGGGGAGCGGGCGGCGGCCACTTCATCAAACGTCTGGCCCGTCGCCTTTAGAATTGCGTCTCGCCTGGTAAAATCCTGCCAACGCCGGATCGCGGCATCGACGTAGAGCGGATCGATTTCAAGCCCGTAGCCGCGCCGCCCAACGCGTTCAGCCGCAAGGATCGTCGTTCCCGATCCCATGAATGGATCGAGAATGATGTCGCCGCGTTGCGAACAATCGCGTATCGCATCCGCGACCAGCGCGATCGGCTTCACGGTCGGGTGGATCGAGAGTTCGTCGAGGCGACCCGCGCGGAACGTGTTCACGCCCGCGTAGGTCCAGACGTTCGAGCGGTTGCGGCCATGACGTCCCAGCTCGACGTTGTTCTGGTGGGGCGCGTCGCCGTTCTTGAGGATCAGGATGAGCTCGTGCTGTGACCGATAAAAGCTGCCCTGGCCCGCGTTGGTCTTGACCCAGACGGCGAGGTTCTTGAGTTCGCCGTAGACTTCGGTGCCCGCGGCGAGAGCCTCTTGGAGGTGCCGCCAGTCGATACAGAAATAGTGAATTGAGCCGGCGCGAGAATGCTCAGCTGCAAGCGACATCGCGCCCGTAAGAAACGTTGTGTATTTTTCGGTGGACATTTCGCCGGAAGCGGTGGCGAATTCGCGATGCTTGATCTTGCCGCGACCTTGGACCGAAGATACGCGGACGTTGTAGGGCGGGTCGGCAAAGACCATGTCCGCGCGCTCGTGACCCATGACCGAGCGAAAGTCAGCTGCGCTCAGCGCGTCGCCACATACTAGGCAATGATGCCCGAGCAACCAGAAGTCAGCTTTGCGGCTGATGGGAATTGAGCAAGTTGTGGGATTTTGTCGGCCGGGTCCTGCTCAGGGTCGACAAGGTCGCCCATGAGGCTGTCGACCTCGGCGGGCCGAAACCTGTAATCTCCAGATCGAGATTGTACTTGGGGAGCAATTCAGCGAGCTCGCCCAACTCGGCGGCAAGGGCACCGCGATCCCAGCCCGCATTGGCCGCAATCTTGTTGTCCGCCAGGGCGAGAGCGCGTTTTTCAGCGTCGCTCAGTCCGGACATCACGATGACCGGAACGTTCTTAAGACCTAGCTCAAGGGCGGCTTGCCACCGGCCCTGACCACAAATGATCTCGCCGTTTTCGTCTACAAGGATCGGGTAAGTCCACTTAAACCGCTGTATGCTGTTGGCGATTTGGCGGATTTGTTTCTTAGAGTGCGTTCGCGCGTTGCGCTTGTTTGGCCGCAGGTCGCGGACCGGCATCATGACGACGCAAGGTTGGTTCACTTTGAGCTCCATTCGTTAGAATGAAGCTCCGTAGATTTAACATTTTACGGGGATTTTCAGCAAGCGCGATCCAAGTCAAATTGTGGCAGGCCGGTGGCACCCGACGACTTTAACCTTGGCGAGGGCGCTTCTTTGGTATGCGCATCCCGAATTTCTGTAAGGAATCGGAAATCTGCTGCTCTGAAATGCCCTTGAGCGAGGGCTCATGGTCTTCGATATGCGCTTTTATCTGCTTTAACAGCGGAATTCGGTCTTGAAGGCTAGGGAGCGTACCGCAATCCAGCCCATCCGCCGGCAGCTTTATATCGGCGGGGAAACGATATCGCGTCTCGTCCTTGGCACCAACCAGCTCGATCGTTTGATGGACGATGGACAAGTCCGTTTCGGTCACGATGTGGGGCAGCAGTGCGGGTACGACCTCGACCGCGCGCACCACCGCGCCATCTCGAAGCTGGATGGCGCAGTTGCCATCGACTATGGCGTCGTCCAATTCGAAGATATCGAAAATGTCAGCTTTGGAGCGCCCCGGCCGTTTTGCTCGAAATTCGCCGGACGTCGGCAGAGAAACAATGAAGGTCCTCTCGTCGAGAGAGTCGAAGAGGACGTCAACCAGACCGACGGTTTCTTGCGAGGGGAGCGGTAGGCCGCCAACCTGAATTCGCGCGCGATCTGTGTCTTTGAATTTGGCATCCTGGCGCAGAACCTCAATCGCATCCGCGATGGTGCGCCGAAGCGTGCGTCCTTTTTCCCGCAGCCTTTTATATTGAGGCAAACGCTCTCGCCTTCTCAGGTAAGTTTGTTACGGAGATGGGGCCTCTTTTGAGAACGTCAAGGCGGGTGAGGCTGTCGTAAATTAAATCCGGCCATATTGGCGATGCAGTCCGCCCAAGATTGGGCGACAAAGAATGTGCCCGGCGCGATCGACGGCGCGCGAGACCGGCGCATCTTTCTCCAGGGATAGATGCGTGCGGGCCCCATTGTAATATTTCATGTAACAGAGCAGCAGGTGACGGAGGTGGCGCTCGCTAAATACAATAACGTGGTCAAGGCATTCCCGTCGGATCGAACCGATCAGCCTTTCAGCATATCCATTTTGCCAAGGGGAGCGCGGCGACGTGGGTCGATCGCGGATGCCTATCGATCGGAGTCTGCGGATAAAAACCTCACCGTAAGCGCCGTCCCGGTCACGAATGAGATAGCGGGGAGCCTGTTCCCACCCGCAGGCTTCCGTGACCTGATTTGCGATCCATTCTGCGGTTGGATGCGCTGTGACGCCAAACCATAGAATATGTCGCCGGCGGTGCCCCATGATCAGCAATCCATAGAGCAGGCGAAACGAGATTGTCGGCACGACGAACATATCCATCGCAGCGATCGCGTCAGCGTGGTTGCGGAGGAACGTCCTCCAGCCTTGGGACGGCGGGTCTCGTCGCCTGACCATGTACTTGGCCACGCTCGTCTGTCCGATATCGACGCCAAGCTTGAGGAGTTCTCCATGGATCCGAGGTGCTCCCCACAGCGGATTGGCAATGCTCATCTCGCGGATAAGCTTGCGTATCTCCAACGGAACTGTTGGCCTGCCACCGCGCGCTTTCGATTTCCATCGCCAATATAACCGGAAGCCGGCGCGATGCCATTTGACCACGGTCTCCGGCTTAACAATCGCCAGCGCATCGCGAACGCCAGGGAGAAGCCGATAGAGGCAAACAAAAATCAAGCGGTCGAGGGAGCTGAAGGTTTGTTTCTTAGGAGCGGTTCGCCGCAGAACGTTTATCTGCTGCCGCAAGTTCAGAATTTCAGCCTCGAGCGCTGCCCGCGACCGAAGCAGATCTGCGACCATCCAAACAATGAGCTTGACAAGATCTCTCATCCGGCAAGAGCATCGCCCAATTCTCGATCAACTGCTAGTCAGATTGAGTTTGCGATAGGGACAAGGGGGGGTACACCTTCTTTGTCGTAGTAGACGCGCCCGGTCGTGCCGCAAGGCCGCAAGGGATGTGAGCGTTTGCCAATGCCCGTGCGGCGCTTGTCCGCGCAGGCGCTGTCCTCTCGGTCCCCCGACCATGTTGGTCTTGGCCCAGGTCTCATCGATGAAGACGCAGTCGATGGTCCACGTCAGCGAAAACTTCAGGTAATGTCGTCCCTAAGGGGACGCATGGAGGACACAGGCGCCCTCGATGGAGCACAGCTACTTCTCGGTTGGCGCTCCAGCGATGACAAAGGGTAAATACTGCTCTTACTTGATCCGGGGCTGGTCGGCCGGTCATTCGGTAGCAAATCTTAAGGATATACCGTTGTTGTCCGATGATGATTTTGAAAGAAGTCTCGAAACCGTTCGCGAGGCGGCGGCCGGATCAATTGAGGGGGTCTTCGGTCCCGCTTCACTGACCTGGCGGGTCGATCGCGAGGCGGCCCTCTTCCTTGGCGCCGGCCGCGCCTTGTTGCTTCAGTTGGCTCACCCCTGGGTCGCCGCTGCCATCGCCGAGCATTCCCGGACCTTTGCTGATCCGATCGGCCGGTTCCACCAAACGTTCAACACTGTTTTCACGATGGTGTTTGGCACGCGCGATCAAGCGCTGGCTGCAGCCCGGCGACTGCATCGGCGTCATGCCGTGGTGACAGGAATGTTGCCATGGACGGTTGGGCGCTTCGCCGCGGGCTCCCAATACCGCGCCAACGAGGTCTCGGCGCTACGGTGGGTGCACGCCACGCTCGCAGAGACTGCCATGTTAACACATGATCTCCTCTTGCCAGCGCTGACGGATAGCGAGCGTGAGAAATACTGGGTCGAGGCCCGTCTGTTCGCGGCGTTATTCGGCATTCGGCCAGCCGATTTACCATCAAGCTGGACGTCGTTCACTGCCTACAATGAGGCGATGCTGCGGTCGGATATGCTCACTGTCAGCCCCGCCGCCCGCAAAATTGCTGAGCAAATCTTCTCGGGGGGCGCGACAAAATTGAGCGCGCCGAAGTGGTATCTAGCGCTGACGGCCCACTTGCTGCCAGAGCGGTTACGCGGAGAATTCGGATTGGTCTTCGGCGAACGTGAACAGCGTAGCATGAATTTGGCGCTCGCGCTGATCCGACGACTCTATCCTCGGCTTCCAATGCGCATACGAGCGGTGGGCCCTTATCAGGAGGCCCTGGCGCGCTTGCAAGGCGAGAGGCAGCCCGACTTGGCAGTGCGTTGGCTCAATAGACTTTGGATCGGCCGGCCGATGATGGAATAATGATGCCGCGGAAGTGGGCCTGTGCCTGTCGTAAATTAAATGCGGGCATATTGGTGATGCATTCCGCCTAGGATTGGGCGACAAAGAATGTACGCGCTGCACATGACCGTCTCGGAGCCACAGGCGCTTGAGGGTGACCGTCTGCGCTAAACGCGCGAGAACCGCCGGGTGTCGCCAGCGGTTCGCGCGTTGCGTAGCGATGTGGTGCGACGCGCAGCGTCGCGTGGTGGAACGTTGCGATGCGCCGAGGCGCGTCACGTTGCCTACCGTGATGTCGATAAGTCCTACGCGTCTCATCGAGTACGTTAAAACATGGCGTGGTCGCGAGGCGACTTCAAGACAGCGCTGCTGCCGTATCGTCTCCTTGCGCCAACGGCCAGCCCACTCGACGCGCAAGGCTCCCCCAAGGTCCTTTGGATAAGCAGCGGAACCAGCCTAGCCATCCGGCGTTGTCGTCGTCCCTATTCCAAGGAGGGCTTGCCATGGATCGGGATGATCCTGAACAAGCAGCCGACCGTCACGCTCGCGCTGCCGTCATGGCAATCTTTGCCGTCGTCTTAGCGGTTGCAATTATGGCTGCCTTCATCACGACGCTTGAGGGTATCGACACGAGGCTCGCCGGTAGCGTTACGCAGCCAGGTACGATTGGCCTAGCGAAACCGCATCCGCCGCTCGATAGAGCGCCGGGAGAGCCCGTTCGAGATTAGTTCTCTCTTTAAATTCTCGGATGCAGTTGTGATAAGAAGCATGTCAAAATGGCTTCAGGACGCTGCCACGAAAAACCGGACAGCCCCATCTCGTTTTGGCGATGATTTCGATGCTGTCGGCAGCGACAATAGTTTTCTTTCTGCGCGGAATTTTTGGCTAGTAGTGTAGTAGCCGGTGCTGTTAGCTGCGGGCCACCGGCTTCGAATGTTTGTCCATATCCCAGGTCGCTACTTCCGGGTCGCCATACTTTTCCCAAAGCGGAATCAATCGTGGTGGCGCTTGAACTCAAGCTCTATCGGTGGAAAGCGGACTCGCCCTCTAAAAGCAACTTCCGTCTCCAAGAGCAAGAGCAATTCCATAGCAGAACGTGTCCAACAGATCGTCCTCTCGTTTATTGTCCTTGTCGCCTGGCGACGAAACACGTGCCAATTGGGCGAATGGAAACGTTACCTCACAACTGACAAACAAAGGCTAGCCTACTCGCTCAATTCTCCTGATAGCATCCCATAATAATTTGGATCTTAATTCAGTTGAGTTTTTCCTTACACGTCGCAGGAGACGCTCGTCTGCTTTTCTTCCCTGGGAAACATCGTGACAGTGAAATTTAAGGATTTTTCGAGACGAGTGGCTCTCTGAGATTACCAACGGCAATCCATCGACGACCGAGCTCGGGCGCCGCTTCGCATTCAAAATTTTCCCTGTCGTAAATTCAATCGTGCTGGCAGTTGACTGAGAATCGCGCGATGCTGGTACCCGATGCTAGAACTGTGTCGACTGATCTTTGGGATTGCCAGCGACTTGTTGCGGTCGCAGGTTGCGCGTGAGGCAGAGATTCCGGTGCTAAGGCAGCAAATCAATGTGCTGCGACGCGCTAATCCTAAGAGACTTCGATTTGTTTCGATTGACAGATTGATATTGGGAGGCGTCTGCCGACTGTTTCCCAAGATGTATGGCGCACTTGCAATTGTCCGACCGGAGACCGTAATCCGTTGGCACCGTGCGGGATTTAGATCGCATTGGCGACGGAAATCGAAGCACCGCTGCGGACGACCGGCCGTGACGGTAGAAATACGCCAGCTTATCCGCCAGATGAGCATCGCCAATCCGTTGTGGGAGCACCGAGGATCCATGGTGAGCTTCTCAAGCTTGGCATCGATGTCGGCCAGACCAGCGTGGCCAAATATATGGTGCGGAGGAGGGTTCCTCCCACGGAGGGATGGAGGACGTTCCTTCGTAACCATGCTGATGGGCTTGCCGCGATGGACCTGTTCGTGGTGCCGAAAATCTCGTTTCGGCTGCTCTATGGCTTGCTGATCATGGGGCATGGCCGGCGGTAACTGCTGTGGTTCGGAGTTACTGCGCATCCAACGGCCGAATGGATCGCCAATCAGCTCACTGAGGCTTACGGCTGGGAGAAAATCCCTCGATACCTAATCCGGGATCGCGATGGTGCATACGGAGAGATATTTATCCGCCGCGTTCGATCGATCGGCATTCGAGACCGCCCGACGTCTCCGCGTTCACCCTGGCAAATGCATGCGCAGAACGGTTGATCGGCTCGATCCGCAGGGAATGCCTCGACCATATCGTGGTGTTCGGCGAACGCCATCTGCGCCATGTGCTGCTGTCCTACTTGGACTACTATAATGGCAGGCGCACACTCACTTATCGTTGAACAAGGGCGCGCCGATATCACGTGCCGCCGAGGCAGCGGGACGCATTCTGTCCCGTCCGATCTTGGGTGGACTGCATCACCTATACGCTCGGGCTTGATTTGCGGTAGGCACACCTAGTGCGAGCACCGCCTGCTCTTCCCACCCTCGCGGTGGATCCACTCGCAATGAGAGCGCCGCCCTCAGGAGCGTGCACTAGATTTTGTGGTGATTGGCTCGATTGCACCGGTCGTTCGCACGGCATTGCGTGCTTCGAGGTGAGAAGCGCTTTCCGCTTCAGCCTCGCGTTCCCATTTCTCCGCCTCGGCGAGCCAAAGGAAACGTCTGGCCGGATCGCTTACTGCGAGTTGGCGAAACTTCGCTTCTAACTTGCGGCACTGCACAAGGTCTCTCATTGTCACCTCCTAGGAGATGCGTTTTCCGCGACAGCTTAGGCTCGTCTTGACGACGAAGTCATTGCGTTTCGGAGCGTATTTCTTGCGTGCCTCATTGAGGCGCAGAAGATAATTGGGCCCCCCGTCATTGCGCAAAACATCACGGCTAGCTGGGCCATATGCGCCGAGCCGGGCGAACGCCACCATGTCGCCTGGCGTGATCGCGACGGGAAGAAACACGCAATTTTTGCTTGCCTCATGTTAGTCTTTCCCTGCCTAATCAAGGAGAACAGCCATGACAGCCGAATTGGACGAAGACCGCTTTAATATGGCTATCCGAAAATTTCTGAAGCATGTCGGAGTTACATCGCAGCGTGAAATTGAGAACCTGGTGCGTAGCGGAGAGGTGAAGGGTGGCAAGCTCAAACTGCGAATGACCCTGTCCGCCGAGGGGACGCCGCTGAAACATGTAGTCGAGGAAACGGTCGCACTCTGACGATTATCCCGGCTGCCCCGGCAGGGCTGCCCTCTTGGTGGAGGACTCACCCTTGTGCCTGTCGTAAATTAAATCCGGGCGGCAAAATGGCTGCTCAAACTCCGCAAGCGCAGAGGATGGGTTATCACGCAACCAAGACCCGAAGCGGACGTTGGGTATTTCAGCCGAATTAGCACTACAGTTGCCTTTTATGGAGATTTCTAAATCCATGGGCAACCATGATTCGAAGATCGTGGACGCGGCCAGCGTCGATTGAAGAGACAGCTTGCGCTGTGGGCGGCGTCGCTTCGTGAGATCAAGAAACGGATACGTCCGTTGTTCAATCAAGATCGTGTTGCGAGGAATGCAGGCTTGTTTCTGGAAAGCCTGCTCGGAGATGAGCAACGCAAGACCGGTTGGATGCGAGCGGAGGCAGCTGGCGATCCCGGTCCTTGGCGGCAACAGGCGATCCTGGGTCGCAGGGATTGGGATGCTGATGGTCTGCGCGATATCGTCCGCGATTATGTCATCGAGCATTTGGCGGATGACGATGCGGTGCTCGTGATCGACGAGACCGGCTTTCTCAAGCAAGGCAAGGCATCGTGCGGGGTGGCGCGGCAATACACTGGTTCCGCCGGCAAGATCACGAACTGCCAGATCGGCGTCTTCGCCGCCTACGTGTCGCGCCACGGTCATGCGTTGATCGATCGCGCGCTGTATCTTCCGAAGGAATGGACCGACGATCCAGATCGTCTGGAAGCCGCATATGTGCCTCCCGGTGTCGGCTTTGCGACCAAGCCAAAGCTTGCAACGAGCATGATCGCACGCGCCATAGCCGCGGCTGTCCCATTCAAGTGGGTTGCTGGTGATACTGTCTACGGTGTTGGCGATATCGAACAGCAATTACGCCGGGCAGGCAAAGGCTACGTGCTCGGGGTCAGCAGCGCTCATGTATTTCAATCCTGGGGCAAGCGGCGATCGGTCGTCGGCAAGGCCGCGGACATCGCCCGGACGCGGCGCGCGTCCGATTGGAAACGCCTGTCGGCAGGGGCCGGAACCAAAGGACCGCGGCTGCACGATTGGTGCTATCTCGAATTGGCCGATCTCGAGGCCGAAGAATTTTACAGCGCAAATCATGGTCTTTGGACACGAGGTCTGCTGATCCGTCGTCATATCGCCGATGGCGATCTCGCCTTCTTCACCACCTGGTGTCCAGCTGGAACATCCATCGAAACGCTGGTGGCGGTCGAAGGCCATCGGTGGGCGATCGAGGACAGCTTTGAGACCGCGAAAAACGAGTTCGGGCTCGATCACAACGAGAGCAGATCCTGGCATGGCTGGCATCGCCACGTTTCCCTGGTGATGCTCGCCTTCGCCATGATGGCGGTGATCCGCCATCGCGCCAATTCGCCGCCGCCCAAAAAAACGAAACGCCGAACCACGGCGAAACTCAAAATATCGCCAATCCGTCATTGATCCGTTGGTCAATCCAGGAAGTCCGCCGCATCGCCATCAGGCTCGCCCGAAAGCAGATCCAACCCGCACACATCATTGCATGGTCACTCTGGCGCAGAGCTCACCAGGCCGCCGCTCAACGTGCCCACTTCAAAACACGAAAACTGTAATGTTAGAGGCTGTTTCTCGCTCGCCTCTTCGCCGCAAAGTGCCAGAATTTAAGTGTGTCTTGAAAGCTTGAAAGATCGACGGCGTGTTCCGGTTGCACTAATTCAACTGGAGCAATTGCGGCGCGAGCGCACCTGAGCACATTCTGAGGCTCGGCGACTAGACTGCGCGGCCCGCGCGGCGCGTAAGACAAGTCCAAGCTCGGGCCATCGCCCAAAACCTGCGCTCCATCGCTCGATGAGTCGGCAAGCGTTCGTGTCGCGCGCAGTTGGCGGCGGCGTCGCGACCAAGGCTTGCTGGGTGAGATAGTTGCCCAAGAGTGGTTAGCCTCTAAATAATCCGGATGACGGTGGACGATCACACAAGGACCCGGCTCGGCGCGAGGGGTAAGTTCGGCGACGCTGGGTTGGCTAAGGAAAAACGAAGTTCCCGCCTTGGACCGCAACGAATATCGGTCAACTAAAGTCTCTAGCAAAGCAAAAAGGCGGCGCTAAGAAAGCATTGAATCGCACTCCGGGTGCGACAACGGTAAAAGCGCATATGCATATGTTGGATGTGTCGCTCAGCACGAGGGGGGTAACTGAAGGCAAAGGTCGCGATAATTGGCAAGTAGTCTGCCGCTGAATTGAACGGCTTTCTTTTTGATTTGCCGGAACGAACCACCGTATGCTCGGTTGTCATATGTTCCCGACCATTAAGGAGACGGGATGACAAACAGAATGACCCCAGCAAGTATGGTCAGCAGAATCGACAGGGCGATTGGTCCACTAAGTCCGGCCAGAACCCGAATCAGACGCCTGGCCAACAGACGCAAAATCCAAACCAGAGCGGCCAGCAGAGCGGCGGCCAACAAAGAGATCCGCAACGCCGATGGAAACGAACTGCCCGCTTCGACGAGCAGTTTTGTTTAGCAGAGTTCTTCCGGCTCCCAATCCGCCTTCTTCGACACTTCCCATTCTTGGGCGCACGATGCCCTTCGGTCCATGCCCTCAGAGGAGGTAGCTATGGAACATCAATTTTTCATTCGCCAGCAAAACCTTAAGCTCTATCGCAGTCTCGTGGCTGCATCGGAAGCGGCGGCAGCGAAAGCTGACGCGCGGCAGGAGAAGCTTTTAAAGCTACTGGCAGAGGAAGTAGCGAACGAACCGCCGCCCAGAAAGAGCTAAGGCGTTTGATGCCGGCATGAGTGGCTTAACCTGTCAACAGATTGTATTCTTGTGCTTGGCGTAAATCGCAGCGCGGTTTGTGGCTTGGGGTCAACGCCTTCGCCGCTTACGACTTGGATAGACCGAACAGCCAGCCTGCATCAAGGGTTCAGATCCTCAGTGGTTACCACGACACCGCGGTCAGAGTGACCCTGCCGCTGCAACTTCGCGAGAGCGAGATGTTCGATCTCGGCTCGGTGCCTTACAAAGATAGCGATGAGCTGTGCATAGCCTGCGTCCTTTCTGCTCATACGCGCTCTGTTCAGTAGGGCAGTCTCCGTTACCCGGCACTTTTCGTTTTTGCCGCCGTACTCCACAACGAAATGGACGTAATCACCGCCAGCAACAGCCATGAGAATGGTCCTCAGACGGGGGTGAGCCTAACATATGGTGGTTTATCCGGCCCCCTACAAGCGAGGGCTGCATGAGCGCATTAATCTGCCAGCGCCCATCTTCCATAGACCGACGCGATAAGCGTTTGGGCAATGGCCAAGCCCGCTCGCGTCGGCATCGGATCAAGCGCGCCGTAGGTCCAATTCGGCCCCGTTCCTTTAGGGTAAATGCGAATTATCTCGACGCGCCTAATACCTCGCGTGTGCGGATCCATCGCTAGAAGCCGAAGGCACTCAGCCTCAAGTTCGGCTGCGGATTTACGTGGCATCTCTTCCATCAAGGTTCTCCGGCTTCGGGATATCGACCTCTCGGAGGCGGCGCTGTTGCCCCGCATGGACCCGCTCATTCGATCCACCACGTTAGCGCGGGCGAACAAGCGTTGGCGCGGTGATCGAATGAGACGGAGGTTGCCGCCCAGTGCTCGGCCATCAGTGATGTCGGCAGCCATATTCGAGTCAGGCTCTAAGGCGACGACCACCCCTGTTGCGCCGGCCGTCCCGCGGGTGTTTGGTTTTCCCATGCAGGCGGAGCACTCAATCATCGTTGATCCAAAAAGTCCTGGCGGCATCAACTCGCCGCACGGCCTGATTCTGTTCGACGGCGTATGCGTCCTATGCTCGCGGCGGCTGCCGCTTCGTGAGCAAACGTGATCGCCGCGGCTATTTTCGCTTCGTTCCGATCCAGTTGGCCGAGGGACGTCCGCTCGCTGAGCAGCTCGGCATCGATCCTGATCACCCGGATTCCTTTGCCTTCTTGGCGAGCGGCCAGGCCTATGTAAAATCCGAAGCCGTGCTGCGCATTGCGCGCGAGCTTCCGCGCTGGCAGTGGACATGGATCTTCCAATTCATCCCACGGGTGATCCGCGACGCGATCTATGATTTGGTCGCGCACAACCGCTATCGCTGGTTCGGCCGTCGTGACGCTTGCATCCTGCCGAATTCGGATCGTTCGTGGCCATCGTGAACCGCCCCGAAACTGCGGGACGATGGCGCCTGGCGCTGGTTGGCTGCGGCCGGCATGACGAAGGAAGCAGCGTTGCTGCTTTTCAACTCAGTCCCTGTCACCGTAAGCACAAGCTGCCGGATCAGCTTCGTGTGCGCCCAAGCTCGGATCGAAGCGGAATAGCGTAGAGCAATAGGGGCAGACGATCTCACTGGCATCGCCTATCTTGAGGTAGATGTGTGGGTGATCTTGCGGTGGTTTATCCCCAATGCACTTGAACTCGCGGCAGCCAATGCGCACGATCGGCACCCCGACTTCATTATGAAACTTCGGATAACTTTCCATCTGCAGCGCGCGGCTTAGGCGCCCGATCGATGATGCAAAGTGCCGTGCATGGATCGTCGAGCGAGGGCTCGATCAGCACCCGGTGAGCGGCGCCCCTCTCGCGTCGTTCGGTTGCCGTAAAACGTACCCAGAGCGACACGTCCATCGTCAGTTTCTCCCACCACGGGAGAGGGTTGAAGCTAACGCACCTGCAGAGGCGCCGGGGTCGCCATCGCCGCGACGCGGTGCTTCACTGCGTTCTGCACCTTCGCGAAGGCGCTCACCTCGATCTGGCGCACGCGCTCGCGCGAGACGCCGAATTCCTCGGCCAGCTCCACGAGCGTGATCTGTTCCTCGGCGAGCCGGCGCGTCTCAAAGATGCGCCGCTCGCGCTTGTTGAGCACGGTGAGCGCACCGGACAGCGTCTTGCGGCGGTTATCGAACTCCTCGCTCGCGGCGAGCGTCGTCTCCTGGTCCGGGGATTCGTCCACCAGCCGGTCTTGCCACTCGCCGGAATCGCCGTCCTCGCGGATCGCGGCGTTGAGCGAGGCGTCGCCGCCGAGCCGCCGGTTCATGTAAATCACGTCCGTTTCGGTGACGCCGATCCGCTGGGCGATGATCTTCACCTGGTCCAGCCGCATATCGCCATCGTCGAGGATGGAGATTTTGCTCTGGGCCTTGCGGAGGTTGAAGAACACCTTCTTCTGGTTGGCCGTGGTGCCCATCTTCACCAGCGACCACGAGCGCAGGATGTATTCCTGGATCGCCGCCTTGATCCACCACACGGCGTAGGTGGCGAACCGGAAGCCCTTCTCCGGCTCGAAGCGCTCGACCGCCTGCATCAGGCCGACATTGCCCTCGGAGATCGCCTCCGAGATCGGCAGGCCGTAGCCGCGATAGTCCCTGGCGATCTTGGTCACGAGCCGCAGATGGCTGGTGACCAGCTTGTGCGCCGCGTCGCGATCGCCGTGCTCGCGCCAGCGCTTGGCTAGCATGTATTCTTCCTGGCGCTCCAACATCGGGAACCGCCGGATTTCCTCAAGATAATGGGTGAGGCCGGGTTCGGCCGTAAGGATCGGCAGGGCCGCGTTGCGGGCCATGATCAAGCCCTCCAACTAGTTTCGAAACAAAATTATCTGCATCCGATCGGTTGTCAAGTTAATTTCGAAACGCTATTATATCTCGCGAAGAGGTAAATCATGTCAGCGCGCGAAACGGCAGAGCTCCTGCTGCAGGTGGGACGGCTCGTACAAGCTGAGGGCTATGACGGCGAACTCAGTCCGGCCCAATGGATGGCGCTCCGCTTCTTCGCGCGTGCCAACCCGTTCTCGCGGACCCCGTCGGCATTCGCGGAATTTCAAGCGACAACCCGCGGCACCGCGACACAAGCCATTAAGGCGCTTGAAGCGGGTGGGTACTTGGTCCGACAGCCATTCAAGACGGACGGGCGGAGCGTAAGTCTGCGACTGACGAGCAAGGGCAAAAAAGCGCTTGCACGCGATCCGTTCGAAGTTCTGGTGCGCGCCGTGGATTCGCTCGACGCGACAGAGCGAACTGCGATGCGTCGCGCCCTGCACCAAGTGCTGTCCACTCTAGCTACGAGTGGTGCGCATCGGCGGATCGGTGTTTGCCCGGACTGCACGCACTTCGGCAGAGAGATGTCCGGCAACCTGCCGAGCACGGGCCCCTCGGCCGCTGAATGCCTGCTCCTCGGTGTTCCAATTCAGCCAGAGGACGTAGGTCTTCTGTGCGTCCATTTTCAACCAATGAACGAGCACCGCGAGGACGGACCGACACCATGAATGAGGTCGCCACTGCGATCTGCTGAAAGGACGCTTAATTGACCTTCGTCGTCAACGAGAGCTGTATTCGCTGCAAAATCATGGACTGCGTCGACGTGTGCCCCGTGGACTGCTTCTACGAGGGCGAGAACATGCTCGTCATCCACCCGGACGAATGCATCGATTGCGGGGTCTGCGTGCCGGAATGCCCGGTCGACGCGATCAAGCCTGACACCGAGCCGGGGCTTGAGAAATGGCTGTCGCTGAATGCGGAATACGCGAAAATCTGGCCAAATATTATGGTCAAAAAAGCGCCCCCGCCCAACTCCAAGGAGTGGGAGGGGAAGCCGGACAAACTCCAATACTTCTCACCAAATCCCGGCGCGGGTGATTGAGGCGGACAGCGCCCGCGCCGCAACATTCACCTTCGCAGTTTGCAAGCCTTATGCGGGCGATCTCCGCAAGAAATTGGGACTGCCGTCGACCGACGGGGTTAGACCCTTGGGCAAAAAGCCCGCCTGATTTGCTGATTTGTTCCCCGCCCGGAAGTTTTGCGCGGTGCCCGCCATGGCAGTTGGAGAATGCGATGCATAAGGCTACGACCTTCGAACACGGCGGCAAGGTCTACGAAGTTCGCGCGATCCCGACGTTGAACGGTTGGAAGGTTCGCATTTTCGTCGAGGGCATCCCGGCAAATGGGGTCACTTATTCAGTCAACTCCGAAGTCTATCAAGATGCTGCGATCGGCGGAGTGCCGGAATATTTGGTGACCGGGCTGATGGAAACAGCGGAGCGTGATTTTCGGCGCGGCCTTGCCCAGGTGGTCGCCGAAAAGGCTAACGACGACGATATCGCGGCGGAAAACGATAAATTCAAGCCATGAGATCACCCCCTGGCGCTCTTGCGAGATCCAGAAGCGGCCAGCTGACGCCGCGAAGCGGAGAACTTCGTCGCCGTCCTTGGCGCCTCCAATTAGGCAACCTTGACGCAGAAACTGGCGGACTGGATCGAGGCCCATGTCCGCATGTTCCGCTTTTTTGGTGGGGTGCCGCGGCTCGTCGTTCCCGACAATCTGAAATCCGGTGTCCACAGGGCCTCGTTCTACGACCCTGAAAACAATCGCAGCTACGGGATGATGGCGTCCCATTACGGCGTCGGCATCCTTCCGGCACGGCCACGAAGCCCCGGGATAAGGCAAAAGTGGAAGCCGGAGTCCGTTTTGCCCAGACCTATAGCCTTCCTGAAGTAAGGACCTCAGCGCGGCGCCGGTTCACGCCGACGGCCTTTCAGTAAGGTAGGTTCGCGGATCCCACGGCGACCAACTCGTGTCCTCATCCAAACAATAAAAAGTTCAGAAGCGAATAGTACAAGCCGCCAAAAACCGGAATCGCAGCGTGACGGCTGTTAGGTGTCGTTTTCGGGTCAGGGCAGGGGTACTGGCCAAATTAGGCCACTCGCGGGCCGACGAGACACGACAGCGTGCAGACTATAGTCACACATCGGATTTGCCTCCTCGCTTGAGATACCGCACAGAGGCGCAGGCCACTATCGGAGCATAAATTCTACGTCCGCCCTGGCGGTTTAACCACTAAAAAATTCGAGGCCTGCCTGAGCGGTAACCACCGCGGTAAAAGGCGCACCGACTGAAGATCAAGTCGGCATCAGATCATAATCGCGACGCGAGACGCTTTGGACATGGAGCGCGGCGCGAGCCGCGGTGTTGGCATCAGCAACGCCAGCGGACACCACACATAAGGACCAATTATTCTCAGCTTGCTGATCCGAGGCGCGATTGATTGCGATGCCCTGAACGTCCGAGCAGCCCGGTTGCTTCCGGATTTCCGCCAACGCCCGCCACCGCAAATCCTCGATCGAAAGTAAGGTCTTTGCCATTCAGGTCGCGCCTTCTTTCACACCGCAAAGTAGCGCTCGGCAACGAAAATTGCCATACAGGTGAGGAGGGTCACGCCCGATTTGTCGGATAGCCCGGATGATTGCGGAACACGCCCAGTGCAAAACCATTATTATCGGAGGGCGACCTTCTATGGAGGGTTGGACCGCCACGCCGCCGGAATTCGCCCTGGGGGGCGGCGCGTCTGACGGCGCAGCGGCTCGGATGAGCCCATGATCGCCATCATCTATTTCGGCGAAATGCTAATAGCGTCCTTACTCGCAATCGTCCTGCTAGCAATTTCGCAGCTCAGAATGAGTTGTGACGCTGTGCTTTTCGCCGGCGGCGGCGTTGCATGGACCCTTGCGGAATACATCGTGCATCGGTTTGTGCTGCATGGCTTCGCACCGACCGAACATCGGCTGCATCACGCCAATCCCGACGATGCGGTCCTCACAATTTTTTGGCAGATATGGATTTGTTTCGCGCTGGTCTATTTGATCGTAGGCGGCGCTTTCGTTGCAGGCGCGCTAGCCGCCTATGTCTGGTATTTGTTCGTGCATCACTGCGCGCATCACGGTCCAGACAGTCTGCCGCTGTCACTTCTTAAGCATCATCAAAGCCATCACAGATTTGCGTCCCGAAACTACGGCGTCAGCACCACACTTTGGGACCATGTCTTCAGGACGATGCTGCGATGATGACGTCGGGGCAGTCGCATCGATTTAGGGCCTGTCGTCATTTGAGCCAGGCGAGCGCGCAGACGAGATGCAGCCCGGCAAGGAAGTTTCGGGCGGTCTTTTCGTAGGGTGTCGCGATACCCCGATAATGCTTGATGGTATTGAAGAATTGCTCGACGAGATTTCGCTCAGCATAGAGTGCGAAGTCGCAGTCCCGTTTGACCTTGCGGTTTGATTTCGGCGGGATGACAGCTTTGATAGCACGGACCTCAAGGCTGTTGATTAAGCTGTCGGCATCATACCCCTTGTCACCGAGAAGGGCTTTGGGTTCGACCTGGGCCACCAGTGTGTCGGCCTGGGTGATGTCGTGGGTGTGGCCCCCGGTGAGACTGAGCGCCAGTGGATTGCCCAGCGCATCGACGATTACGTGGATTTTTGTCGTGAGACCGCCGCGCGAGCGGCCGATGGCTTGGTCACAGCCCCCTTTTTACGGGCGCCGGCGCTGTGCTGGTGCGCTCTGACGATGGTGGCGTCGATCATCGCGTACTCGTTGTCCGGATCATCGGCCAAGGTCTTGAAAAAACTCTCCCAAACCCCGCTCGCGGCCCACCGCGAAAAGCGCCTGTGGGTATTCTTCCAGTCGCCGAAGCGCTCCGGCAAATCGCGCCAAGGGGCGCCTGAACGGAATTTCCAGATCACCGCCTCGACAAACAGGCGGTTGCCAAGTTCGCTGCTGCGGCCAACCGTACCGGGGCGGCCCGGCAGGAGAGCCTCAATCCGCGCAAACTGGTCGTCGCGCAATCCGTAGCGCTTCATCATAAAGCCTCCCAAAGAAGGCTCCCTATGAATCACGCTTCAAATGATTTGCGAATCCTCTAAATGACGACAGGCCCTAGTCATTCAGATGGAAATATCGTCGCTTCTCGTGCTGGACGCAAATGATCGCGCGATCGGGCGATTTTCTTGTCGGCCTTCCCGTACAACGTCACCCGGACCATATCCGCCAAGAAAGTTATATACGTTGTAAGTCTGCAAAAAGGGACACTAGCCGTTAAGCGGCGTCAATCGCCTTAAGCTTGCGTGAAAATTCCCCCGCCACGGCAAGTAAGTTTGTCCGACGAGCGCGTTCATGAAAACTTCCGCACCTCTAGCGTAGGTCGAACTCGTCGGCTATGCCAAGAGTAGCGCGCCATTCTACAGCCATCGTTGCGGTTTCATCGACGGCGGCTACCGCAGTGCTCCACCACCAAGCCGGTGCGTCCGACCGTTCGTCTGCGGGAACGGCCTGCCACCGCGCTTACTCGTTTACGGCGCGTTCGAACTGGAATTTCAGGGCAGGCTGCATTTTGGGAACTCAGGGTTCCCAAGGGTGCCGGCAGTCAACATAGGATGCGATGGCCCAGCTAATCCAGTTCATATAAGCTCTTCGCAATTCTAGGAACTCGTCGCGGCCCAGCTGATTGTCGTCTGGGTGTTTGCGATTTAGCCTGGGGGCTGCTGGAATTATTCGTGAGCCAGCGATTTGGTTTAATTCGTGCAAGAACCTCAGCTGGCAGACCCGCCCGCGGGCACCCCCCGGTCGGGAGTTCCGACACAAGCGGCCTCAGTTGCGCAAGCGCTGGGGCCGTTTCTGTGCTTGCGGAATCACGACGACAAGGGCGTCCCGCGGTCAATGAAGGTCACCGGCGCGATGGCGCTTGTCCCCTCTGCAAGGCTCGAAGATACAGCCAACTGAGGCGGTCCATCGTCCGTTTATGTTGCGGGGCACAAATGCCATTCGATAGCAGGACGATAGTTGCCAGCCCGCTCGATTGGGCAAATGCTGCCCTCAAACAAAATTTAACGGGAGGGAAGCATGCCAAGTCTAGTCGAAAAGCGACGCACCCAGCGCCAACAGACCCTAAAGGCTGGAACGATCTCGTTTGATGGCTTTGGAATCGAGTGCCTAGTCCGCAAAATGTCGGGCTATGGCGCAAATCTCGAGGTCGAAAGCCAAATCGGCATTCCCAACTCATTCGACTTGGCTATCGACACAGAGCACAGCAATCACCATTGTCACGTTGTCTGGCGAAAGGCGCGTCGGATCGGTATCGCGTTCGATTAGGTCTCAGTTGGCAGCTTCTAGCCGAACCCCAAGCGCCTGGATGTCGCAAGCTGAGGCTAAAGGCAAAGGGGAAATGATACTAGGGCTTTTTGCAGTTCTCGCCGGGATCTGCTTTTCAGCAAATGCATTTGCTCTGGATGCTACGCCAAAGGTCGGCAGCAAGCCGATGGTTAGCCCAAGGAACCGATGGAATGCAAATTCGTCGGAACCGGTTATAGAATTAAACGTCGATTCCTTTTCCATGATCTATCGATCCTGATGCTCCAGGTGAGCCGGACGAGTGGCCCGTTTTGAATTTGCGACCGGCTCCAAAAAAACGGCCCCAGGACACGAGACCATACCGAGACCGTCATTCAATCGGATGCTATGGGGCATTGGCATCCGGTGAGAGCCAAGCAACCCCAGCGACATACGTTCCAAGCAGACTGTTGCCTCGCCGCGAGCGTCCGAGCAAAACGGCCTCAGGGGCAAATCTGAGGCCGCTTGAGACCTCCCGCCGGGCATTGGGCAAAATGTAGACCGGTCGGTGGCTTGGCTTTCGGAGATAGGATCGCCGAAGGCTGAGGGACCAAGAACGCCCCAGATGAATTGTTCCGTCCCAATTTGAAATATTGAGTGCCCTTAGCACCGCCCGAAGGGGTAGTGTCTCAGTCTGGTCGCTGAACTTTTTTGTTTAGGGCCTTGAGAGCGAACTTACGCTCATCTCTAGCGTCGATCAGAGCCACGATCTGGCGATGTTCCAGAGCGTGTCTGTCATCCGGCCGCCATCGCGGGCGCGAAAGGCGTTGGTCTTCTGTCGAGGAGTGCAGTGATTAGATTAGATAGGGAGGGGGCACCGCAAGGAGTTGCCATGAAAAAGCCTCTGACGATGCCGGACGAGCCGCAACCCCGCAACATCACACGCGCTGACCTTGTGATGACCGAGGGCTTTGGCTTGGAAGTCGATGGCCGGATGAAGACAGTATTTCCAACGCTTCAAGCGGCGCAGAAAAGGGCGAAGGACCTCAAAGCCGAGTTTCCGATGCTCCAAGTCAAGGTGTACGACGCTTCGGCAAAGAAGTTGCTGGAATTGTCGCCGACTGGGTGACGCTTCGAGACCATCAAAATTGACCGATTGTCCGATTAGCGAAAGCAAACGTCGTCGGCTTTAGCCTGCGCAACGGTGAATTGAGCCGTGGCAATGACTGACAACCACCTCCAAATGCCGTCGCGGCGCAATCCGATCGTCTGACCAGGCCGCCTCATGTGGCGGCGCTCATTGCCTGCACTGAAAGGCAGCAATTGCTTCAAAAACTAGTGGCGACCAGATCATAGGAGCCTCTGCTTCCACGAACATAGATCCTGGCTGCAGCGGCACATATCAAATCACGGTTGGAATCGAACGCGTACAGAAAACCCAACTCATCGAGGCGGGCATTTGGTTGAATCCGCTTTAATGCATCTTCGCTTATAAAAAAGGATGCCTCTATAGCGCTATCGTGTCCCCAAAATCGCACGGCACGCCGCGTGGCGTCATATGAACGACTATGATTTGGAAAATCAATCACGTGGTCGAGACTGATCAAGTTGTCGCCGGTCCGCGATCGTTCTTCCCGGGACTGGACTCGTTGCATCGTCATTGTTGACTACGCGTTGCGCCCCTCTCTCGGTTCCAGCAACAATTTGGCCGTGGGTTTGTCTTAGCGAATTAATGCGTTCAGCCCACTGCCGTTCAACGCGGCGGTGGATGCTCAATGGATATATGGCGCTCATTAGGTCAACCTCGCTGACACGCTCCTACGCGAGAATGAGATTTGCGTTCTCTCGGTGAACGAAGTCGCTGAGACTCGGAAGGTTCCGAGCGACGCAGCCAGATGGCTGCTTAAACGCAAGCGCAGAGGATGGGTTCCCAACAAATCGGGCGCGGACCTAAGCTGCTTCCTCCTGCCGCGCGGTTAGAGAGGCTGTTTTGCTGCGGTGCATAAGTCTCTTGTGGCACTTTTCGGACATGGCGCGCGATGTCCGATTAAGTCCGTTATGCGCTCTAGATGTGGAGCCTCAAGAGGTTGTCCCAGGTTAGACCGAGTTTGCTGATGGGCGTTTGCGATTTTATGCCGCCATGAGGCCGGTGCCAATTGTACCGGTGCAACCAGATCGGAAGCTCGTCGGCGCGGCGGTCGGATGTGGGATAGGCCCGGGCGTAAGCCCATTCCCGAAGGGCGGTCTGGATGAAGCGCTCGGCTTTGCCGTTGGTTTTCGGCGTGTAGGGCTTGGTGCGGATATGCTTGATGCCCAGGTCGCGGCAAGCATTGCGGAAGGCGAAGGCTTTGTAGCAACTGCCGTTGTCGGTCATGACGCGGGTGACGGTAACGCCGAGGCTTTTGTAGTAAGCTACGGCCGCCGTGAGAAAGGGAACGGCGCTGTCGGCCTTCTCGTCGGGCTTGATCTCGGAGAAGGCGACGCGCGAGTGATCGTCAATGCAGACATGGACGAACTCCCAGCCGACGCCGCGGCTGTTGCTCTGGGCGGTGCGATCGCCGGTGATGCGGTGGCCGATCCTGTCGAAACGACCGAGCTTTTTGATATCGATGTGGATCATCTCGCCGGGCGTGGCGCGCTCGTAGCGGCGCGCCGGCTCGACCGGCTCCAGGTCGCGTATCCGGTTTAATCCCAACCATCGCAGGATGCGGCTGACGGTGGCCGGAGAGACGCCGGTTTCCGCGGCGATCTGCTTGCCGGTGTGGCGCTGACGGCGCAACCCCTCGATGACCGTGCATGTCGCGGCCGCTGTTTGGCTCGGCAATGAATGGGGTCTTGAGGAACGATCGCGTAACCCGTCCACACCTTCGGCGCGGAACCGGTTGACCCATTTGGCAACCGTCTTAGGTGTCGTATTGAACTGATGGGCCGCTTCGGCTTGGCTCAGTCCGCCTTCCACCACACTGCGCACCATGGCCTCTCGACCTTTGGGCGTCAGCGGCGCATTCTTGTGGCTGTTCATCTGGTCTCTCCGTGGAACACTGAAGCTTCGCAACCTCAGCTTCCTCGGTTCGGACCAGATGGACAACCTCCTGAAAGACCACATCTAGAGCGGGACATGGATGCCGATCGGGATCGGTCATCGCAGGCTTAATTCCGCAGATAGTGTCGCAGCCAGAAACGCAATGCACATCAGCGCCAGTACGCTGCACAAGGCCTGTTACACCCTCGGTCATCACAGGCTCCGCATTTGATTGAGAGCGCAGAAGGATACCAACCACCAACTTCCGCTCCCTTTCGTGCAGGCCCCTTTGATTTTTTGCACTGGTCCCTTTTTTGAGCTACCTGCTTCCCATGTCTGAAGACGAAGCAGCCAGATTCCGCCAGCAGCCGAGGAATGCCGCCAGCAGGCAGCGAAGGCGATAAGCCCGCTCGACAAGGTGGCGTGGCTGCGAACGGCTGGGGAATGGATCAAGCTGGCGCGGAGCGCCGAACAGAGAGGCAGACATCCGAAGTAAGGCCGCCTCATGTGTGGATGGCCCCCGATTTGCAAGAGTTTTTTTCGCGTGATGAACAGTGGTCGCTTGCAGTCATGTGTCCGGCCTTTCAGTGCGGTCTTACATGACCGCTGGCCTTGATGAATTCCGCAAGTCGAGGCCTTATCAGTTGGTCGGGATCGGAATCCCGCTGAGGCGGTCAGGTTTCTCTCGATCCGTCGGGTGACCGACTTGCCATCACGTGTTTTCACTCTCGCAAGCTTACGGCACGCCGCGGCTTAGCAATTCATGCTGCCACTGCTGCGTGTCGGTAGGTGTCCTGTCTGCTCATGATGGCCCAAGCCACGCGTGCCGTCTTGTTCGCCAAGGCGACTGCCGCGACAAGCCGGGGTTTTCGGCTGAGCAAAGACGTTAACCAGGGGGCGGTCTTGGCTTGTTTCGAACAAAGCAGCACCGTGTGTGCGCTGTTGACGAGCAGACGACGGAGATAACCGTCTCCTCGTTTGCTAATTCCCCCAAGCCGCGCTTTGCCCCCGGTGGAGTTTTGTCTCGGCACGAGCCCTAGCCAGGCGGCAAACTCTCTGCCGCTACGGAATATATTCGGATCTGCAACCGTAGCTGCGATCGCCGTGGCGATGATCGGCCCGATCCCCGGAATGGTAGCCAGACGCTGGCTGACCGGGTTGTTCTTGTGCCATGCGAGAACTTGCCTCTCAAGACCAGCGATCCTTGTCTGGATATCCTCGATGTGGCTGACGATTACCTTCAGCACCTGACGGGCAATATCCGGTATACGCCCATCCTTCTCGTCCATCACAATCGCAATCAGTCTTGCCACTTTGTGCAGGCCCTGCGCCTCGATCAGACCGAACTCGGCTAGGTGCCCACGCAGAGCATTGACGAGCATGGTCCGCTGGCGGATCAGCAAATCCCGAGCCCGATGCATCATCAGTGCCGACTGTTGCTCCGCCGTTTTTACCGGTACGAAGCGCATCGATGGACGCCGAACCGCCTCGCAGATCGCCTCGGCATCGGCCACATCGTGCTTGTTGCGTTTCACATAGGCTTTCACATAGTTGGGCGGCATGAGGCGCGCCTCATGGCCAAGCGCATTCAACTCGCGGGCCCAATGGTGCGCCGTCGCGCAAGCTTCGAGGCCGATGAGGCACGGCGAAATCCCAGCAAAGAATGCGAGGACCTGGCTGCGTCGCAGCCGCTTGCGCATCATTACACTGCCCAC
The DNA here is from genome assembly GCA_963811915.1 of uncultured Alphaproteobacteria bacterium. Lineage (GTDB taxonomy): Bacteria > Pseudomonadota > Alphaproteobacteria > Rhizobiales > Xanthobacteraceae > Bradyrhizobium. Next base: position 25,435 of record CAWETC010000039.1, on the reverse strand, counting down.
CTCGTCGACCGCATAAATCTGGAAGACACTCTTTGCCAGATCAAGACCAATTGTTGTAATATCGCCCATGGATGGCTCCCTTTGCTGGTGATTTCTAACGACCACCATCCTGGCACATCGATGCCGTCAGGGGGCCATCCACCCATCAGTTGGCGGCCAATTTCTTATCAGGTCAAGCTTGCGATGTCGCTTGTTGGCAGATTTTGTTGCAAAAGTCGGTTGAGACAGGGCGCGGAGCGCGATTCCGTTGTGTTGACGCGAATCGCGGCGAGTTCGATCCATGATGGGCCGTCTGAAGAGTGACCAAGGTCAACTGTTCTACGAGTTTCGTCTTGGCGACGCCGTTCCAGACGTTCTCGCGCGCCCGCAACGAGCGCTTCCGCGAGGGAGATGTTATCCGCCGCGCGTTCGAACGGATAATGGACGCTTACATTACACGCACCAGAAATTCCCTGATAGCTAAAAAGAGTTCCCTATTTCCCGAAATATTTTCCCTGTTAATTTGCATAGGGAATTTCGCGAAAAGTCGCTGCAGCGCAGCCATTTCTCTGTCGGGTTTGGGGTCTCAGAGCCTCAAAATCGCAAAATTCCCTGTAAAATTCCCTGTTAGCAGGGAATTTGGCTGGAGACAGGTGCGATCAGCACTGCGTCGCCAGCCAGAGATCCCTAACTCATTGAATGTAGATGGTTTCCCGGAATGAGCTGGGGATCATTCGGCAGCTGTGCAAACGCCTGTACACACGGGGTGAAGTCGTGCGCGCTGTCCAGCATGTGGTTCGAAGAGGTGGCGTCTACTGGTGGCGTCGTCGCGTCTGCAAGAAAGTCGGGGAGACGGAACGCACGACGATTGCCATCAGCCTGAGAACGCCCAATCTTGGTGTTGCACGGACCATCGCGGCGCATCTCACCCATGAGAGCGAGCGCGTGATGCGGCGGGAAAACGGTGAGATGCTGTCGGCCGAACAAACCAAGGCGATGTTGACGTCGGTAGCGCGTGCGCATCTGGCAAAGCTTGATCGCGTCGCCGCGCTGGAGATTGCCGATGGGATTACGGCCGGCGAAGGCAAAAGTTCTGACCTGATCATGGCGTGGGTAAAACGCCTCCAGGCCTCGCGTGGTCCTTTTGCCAAGGTCGAGCCCAGCGACCGCGCGGCAATGACCGAAACCGGCCTGTCAGCAGACGAGATTTTGGCGGTCGACCAGACGATCGCGCTGTTACGGGACCGAAACCTGACGGGCTTGCCGCGTGCACGCCTGGTTTCGTTGCTCGACTCATGTGGGGCGCCGCACGGGGAGGGCGACATCCGGGAAGCTGAGCGCATCTACCATCGCGCACAGTCGGCGGCGCTTTTTGCGGTCTCGCGCCGCTGGTCGGGTGAATACGCGGAGGATGCTGCCCTCATCGACGAAGTTTTGAAAACCGGGCAAACCTCACCTCCGCAGCCTGCGCCACGCTCGCCCGTGGCTCAGTCTGCCTATCCGCCGGACGTCGTTGTACCGGTGCTTCAGACTGAGTTGGCCGAGAGTTTCTCAAACCGGGAAACTTCGATTCTCAAACTGGTCGACCAGTTGATTGCGAACAAGGCTAAACTCAATGAATGGGCTGAAAAAACCCAGCGACAGGTCCGGTCCGTCGCCGAACTGTTCGTCAAAATGCTCGGCGAAGATCATGTTAGTCGATTGGCACAGGATCAGATCCCGAAGTACAAAACGCTGCTTCTCACGCTTCCGAAACAATATGGAAAGGGAGAGAACGATAAAAATTTGCCGCTGTCCGATTGGCTAAAACGGGCAAAAAAATTGCCCGCGAAGGAAGTGGGCCGCGTCGGCGCCACCTTGAACCGACACATGGGGCAGCTAGACGATGTGCTAAGCTACATCCGGGCCAACGGGTATACGATACGTGATTATTCGGAAGTCACGGAACTGCGGGCCAACTCGGCCGGGCGGCCTCGCGAGGCGCGTAACTTTTTGGATCCGGAAGACTACACCGCATTCTTCAGGCTGCCGCCGTGGACCGGCTGCGAAAGTCAGGAAAATCGCATGACGGCGGGATCGACCGTCATCCACGATGCGTTGTATTTCGTTCCGATTTTGGCGCAGAAGACGCTCGCGCGCCGCGAAGAAATTTGCGGTCTCGACGTTGATGACGTGCTTGAGGAAGATGGCATTCCTTACATTTTTATCAGGAATAACGAACACCGCCGCATCAAGAATCCGCAATCGACGCGGCGCATCCCGTTGGTCGCGGAGCCCTGCAGGCTTGGCTTTCTTAGGTATCGTTCAGCGATCAAGGCGCTGGGCTACAAGCTGTTGTTTCCGGATCTGCGCGCGAACAGTGATCGAACCGCGCTTGGGGATGTCTTTTATGACGGCTTCGTGGAGCACTGGGAGACAGCGATTCCAGGCTATCGGGAGCAAAAGAAGGTATTTCATTCCATTCGCAAGACTGGCGGCGACAATTTGAAAGACGCCTATGTAACTTCCGAAATAAGGGCCGATATCCTGGGGCATGGCGGAAGAAACACCACGGAAGAAAGATATGCGAACGCGGCAAAGCTCAAACAGATGGTTGAGGCACTCAATAGACTTCCCACCTATACCTCTCACTTAGTTGCTTGCGATATTAGACTGCACGGCGATGTTCTTACGCATAAGCCCAGAGCATCGGCTGTTTTGCGTCGTCGAGACGTTTGAGGCTGGTTAGAGCAGGGAAATCATAATCCTGGGGTCGGGGGTTCGAGTCCCTCTCTCGCTACCAGATAAACATCAGGTAATTCAGTCGTCTGCGTGTATCCGCGCGCTCCCGCCGAAGCGAGCCGGATCCGCCCGTAGCAATTCGGTAGCAGCACTACCATCGAACCCCGCGCAAACAAATCCTTGCGCGATAGGAATCCTTGCCTAAGGTTTTTCGGGGACGAGCTTTCGAGCGGCTCGCATGCTGGTGGCTGAATCTCCGAACCGAACGCGAGGTGGGCTCGGGCCGCGGCTTGAGCGCCATTGGGCGGGTGCGGCACGACCAGACCTTATCTGGAGTGAAGCCGACTTGTCTGCCAATGCAAGGAGCGTTCGATCCGCGCCGGCCACGCCAATCAAAGAGACGCCAAGCGCTCTAGTCTTCGTCCGGCGCGCGCACGACCGGCGGTTCGTCGGCGCGGTCGTCTTCCTCTTCGTCCTCGTCCTCTTCGTCTTCATCAGGATCTCGGGGCGGCATCGCGTTGCCCATGATTACCAAGGGGCTCCAGTCGATCAACCTGGTGGAAAATGCCTCGGGGATGTGTGGGGTCATGTTGTTGCTCCTCGGGCGTGGAACCCTAGGGGGGATTTTACCCCATAACGGCCTATTGCATTTCCAATCACATAAGAGTTCGCCGCAATTACTGATCGGTCATCGCAAGCCGCGCCAGCCGGGCTCGGTTTTACTCCGAAGCGTTGCAGCGCTTTGAGCTTGCCGCGGAGAAATCTGGCACCAACCGTCCGTCGCTATGCATCAAGCACGCGCGTGAGAAACCAATAGCTGCCGAGCACGGCAATAAGCGCCGACAGCGCATGGACCAGGGTTGCCGCTCGCACCGGTTTGCTGCCGTTGACGGCCATCAGCCGATCCAAGGCGATCAGCACCGGAATGACGATCGAGACGATTGCCACCTGCCCGATCTCGACGCCGATGTTGAAGGCCGCAAGCGCGGGGGCGACGGCATTCGTCGGCAGGCCGATCTCGCGGAGAGCGTCGGCGAAGCCGAAGCCGTGAATGAGGCCAAATGCAAAGGTGACCCGCCAGCGGCTGTCGATGTCGCGTGTGAAGAAGTTTTCCATCGCGACATACACGATCGACGCCGCGATCGCAGGCTCGACAACAGCGCCGGGAATAACAACGAGGTCGAGCGTGGCAAGCGAGAGCGTGATCGAATGGGCGATCGTAAATGCGGTCACGATCTTGATCACCGGCACAAGTCGCCGTGCCCACAACACGACGGCGACTAGAAATGCGATGTGATCGTAGCCCAGGAAGATGTGCTCGATGCCGGTGACCAGATAGCGCTCCAGGGTCGAGAGCAGCGCCGGCGCCGGCGCCGAGAGCGTAACAGCGTTGTTGGCGGCATCGAGCAGCGCCTGCGAGGCGTTGGCACCCTCGCCGATCAGCACCACCTGGCGCGCCGCCGGATCGGTGTCGGTCAGCACCGTCGACCGGTAAACGATGTCGCCGCCGACATCCCGGCACGAGAAACGGTTGCGAAAGATCACGCCGTCCCCGTCGGGCGCGAGCGCCGCCGTGCCCGGCGCGCACGCCCTGCCGTCGGCGCCGGTCACGCTGACGTGCGCCGTGACGTAGGCAATGATCGGTGCAGCCGAGGCGGCAACCAGCGCCGGGTCGACCTGATCGCGCTGCGCATCGAAGATTCCGGTGCGGGCAAGGCGGTCGGCGTCGCTGCCCTTGAGCCCGACCTCGACGCTGACGCTGCGATCGCCAGCCAAGGTCACGCGCGCGGTCGAGAGGTTGACCTGATGCGCCTGCGCCGCGACCGAGGTGCCGAGCGCAATTGCTGCTGCAAGCAGCACCCGCCGCAACCTCACGAACCTGCTCCGACGGCCTTGAGCAGCTCGGTCAGGCGCCTGGGCTCGAACTCCGCAACGGTGATGACCGCGCCATCTGGCGCCAGCCGGGCATAGCGATCGAGCCCGTCGGCAGGCGCGCCGAATTCGAGCCGCGCCAGGGGCGTTGAGCTGTCGCGCGCGTAAAACAGCACGATCAGCGTCGGCAGCGCGAGGCCATACCGGGCAAGATGCGGCGCATCGGTAGGCCCGATCGCTGGTTTCCGCCGCAGTCGCATCGAAGGCGCGGAAGGCGCCGTCGATGATCGTTGCCTGGATGGGATCGGCGACATGAACGTCGCTGCCGGCCGCGTGCGTGTGCTGGCCGATATGCCTGAACCATGCTCCTGCCGCGTCGCGCTCGAAACGGGTAAGCTTTCCGTTCGCAACGATCTCGACGGCCCACACCTGCGCCATTGAGACCGGCAACAGCAGGTCCGCGCCGCGGCTGGCGACGGCGGAACCGGCCTTGCCTTGCAGCCGCCGCGCCATATCGAACACCAGCCGCCACTCTTCCGTAACATGGCGTGGCATCAGATAGACCGTCGGGGCGCCGCCCAACCTGACATAGTGGGAAGTGCCCGCCGGATTTGTCACCCCAAAGTTCGCCGTCGCCGCGACGGCGGAATGGGTCTCGAGCACGGCAACCTCGGCTGGCGGATCGAGCCCGAACGCCGCAAAGCTCTCGGCGGCGAGTTCGCCCGCGGGAATTTCGCGCGACGGCTCGCTGACCTTGAGGAACCTGAGGGCCGTATCGACGTGCGAGGCAAGCTCGGCCGGCGCAGCGCCGTCCACGCCTTCGATCGTCCATCCGCCCGGCTGGCGGTGCAACGTGACGCTATCGGCGCCCGAGCGAATACCAATGCGTTCGATCTCATTCGGCGGAGTGGCGAGCAGGCCTTTGGGCGAGGATGACAGCTTGCTGCGCAACTCCGGCCATTGCCCCGAAACAACCAAGGCAAGAAGAAGAACCAGCAGCATGGTGACGGCGAGCGGCGTTTTCCATCGTGCCGCGGCGCGTAGTTCCGCCGCGCCTGTCAACGCCGCCTCCACCACATCGCGACGCCAAAAAGAGCCGTGCTGAGCGGCAGTAATAGCTCGAGCGCGATAAAGGTGTCGCGCATCTGGGCGCTCGTCAGCACGATTTCTGGCAAACTGTAGGTCCGTGGCGCGAGGTTCGGCGACGCGTCGTCCTCGGCAAGCCAGCGCATGATGGCGACCGACAGCTCGCCATTGGAGACATAGGAAAAATATTCGTTGGTCGCGAATTTGCTGGTGCCTGATATGACGAGCCGAAAGTGCTTGTCGGGCGAGGCCCCGGGAAAGGCGCCTTCGAGCGCAACCGCGAGCGCCTGAGCGCTATGCTCGACCGCGACCGGCGCCGGTCCGCCGGCTGCGACGGTGATGCCGCCGGCGGCCGACGGCGGCCGCAAGTAGCTGTCCTGGCTGCTGGCGGCAAGGACACTGGCCCTCACCGCCGCCGGTGGCTGGCTGAGGCGGATCGCCCGCGCCTGCGCAAACACCGTCAGCGCTAGACGCGCCGTGATCGGATGCGAGGGATAATAGGGCACCGCGACCTTGTCCGGATCGGTGCGAAAATGATTCAGCGGATCGACGATGATGGCCGGTTCGCTCGACAGGCCCAGCGGGGTCAGCAAACGGCTTTGCAGGTCGGCTCCAAGGGGAAACCGCGGATCGATCAACATTGCGACCCGTCCGCCACTCTTGAGATAGTCGGCGAGGAGATCCGCTTCGCCCGCCGCGAGCGCCGTTCGTGGACCGATCTCGGCAACCACGGTGCAGTTGGCCGGAATGGCGCTTGCCATGGCCATGACGAGCGGGCGCATCTCGAAACCAATCTCGTCGAGCGCCAGTTGAAACCGATCGAGTTGCTCGGGCTCGGCAACCAGCACGTCGTCGGCGCCCGGCATATCATGGCCCCTCAGCGTCTCAACGTGACTGAAATGGTAATGGCCCGGCATCGGGCGGAACGTCTCGCCGTGGCCTGTCACGAAGCAGATCGTCTCGGCGCGCTGTCGAAGGACGCGCAGCGCGGCATAGCCGAGGCGCGCGGCGTCCGTGACGTTTTCCACCAGCACTTTGCGGTCACCCGCCTGCAACACCGCCGTATTGTAGGAATGCACGCCGATGTCGCGCGCAAGCCCCGGCTCCTTATCGAGATCGATGGCGCGGAACGCCAGCAGCGGATGGTTGCGAGCCGCGATCTCGATCATGTCCCGGGCAGCGAGCGCGTTGGGATCGCCAGCGTTGTAGAAATAGGTCATCGAAAGCGGTGACCGAAGCTGATCGACAACGTCGGTGAGCTGCTGCGGTGGGGTGTTAAGTCCTTCTCGGGTCGCGTCGAAATGCACGTCGTGGCGATAGAGGGCGACATTGGCGGCAATCACCGCGCCCAGCGCGCCGCAGACAATCAGCGCGTTGGCGGCCCAGGCCGTCCACTGCGATCCGCGGCCGCGTAGCGGCAATCGGACTGCGAGTGCGAACAGCGTCAGCAACGTCAGCGACCAGGCTGCGAACAACAGGGTGTTTGAGATCCTGTCGCCAAACCCCGAAAAGCCGAGCGCGCCGAACAGGATCGCGGCGGCGATTAGCGCGGCGACGACCAGATCGGATGGTGTAAACCGCGACATTCGTCTCCCCTACCGCCGCGCCAGCGCCCGCACGGTCAACAGCAGCGTCAGCAGCGAGACGCTGAGAAAGAAGCCGACGTCCGAAAGGTAGATCGAGCCCACCGCAAAGGGGCGGAAATGCACCGCGAGCGACAGGTTCACCACCAGCGTGTCCGCCGGGCTCGCGAGCAGCCAGCCGAAATTGTCGATGATCCAAAACAACAGGAAGGCGCTGAGCGAGATCAGCGCCGCGATCACTTGATTGGCGGTGAGCGCCGATGCCAACAGTCCGGTGCCGACCAGGGCCGAGCCGAACAACAGCAGGCCGAGATAGCCGCTATAGATCGGTCCGAAATCGGGATCGCCGAACCAGGCCAGCGCCGCCGCGTAGCAACCCGAGAGCAGCAGCATGACCACGATCAGGCTCATGCTGGCGAAATACTTCGCCAGCACGATCGCGACCTCGGAGACCGGGGAGGTGAGCAATATTTCCATCGTCCGCAGCTTTCGCTCCTCCGCCAGCAGCCGCATGGTGATCAGCGGCACGGTCAGCATGAACAGCACGAACATCTGGAAGAAGACGTGCACCATGCTGGGCTGATGGCTGATGAACAACGTGAGCGTGAAGCTGTAGCCCATGATGAGAAGGAAAACGGTCATCACGGCGTAGGCAATCGGGGAGGAAAACAGCGCCATCTCCTCCTTGCGCAAGAGGATCGCAAAGCTTCTCATGCGGCCACCTCCGACGACTGCCGCGTCAGGTCGAGAAACACACGCTCGAGATCCAGACGGCCTTCGGACAGCTCGGAGACGGCGACGCCGTGTCCGACCAGCGCGGCCACGATGTCGGCGGCAAGCGACGCTCGCGGCTTGGCCCTGATCAGGTAATGCATCGTTCCCGAGCCGGCGTCCGGTTCGACAGCGATGTCACGCACGCCGGCGATGGAGGAGACGACGCCTCTGACGGTCGGTTCCGGCGCAGCTGCCGCAAGCCGCAACATTGTCCCTTCCGCTTTCTCCTTCAGCGCATCGGCGGTCAGAAGCGCGCCATCGAGCAGGATCATGACCCGCGAGGCGATCTTTTCGATCTCGGGAAGGATGTGTGATGCGATCAGCACGGTGTGACTTCCCGCGAGCGCGCGAATGAGATCGCGAACGGCAATGACCTGGTGCGGATCGAGCCCGCTGGTCGGCTCGTCCAGCACCAGCATGTGTGGATTTCCCAACAGCGCTTGCGCGATCGAGACGCGCTGGCGGAAGCCGCGCGAGAGCTTGGCGGTCAGGAGCATCATGACGCGGGTGAGGTCCAGCCGCTCGGCCGCGGCGTCCACCGCAGCCTTTGCCGCAGCCCCGCGCAATCCCTTGAGATTGGCCATGAAGTGAAGAAACTCGTCGACCCGCATGTGATCGTAGAGCGGCGCGTCTTCCGGCACATAGCTGATGACGCGGCGAACCGCGAACGAATTGGCTACGACGTCATGGCCCTCGACCTCGATACGGCCGGAGGTCGGCACCAGATAACCAGTCAGCATGCGGAAGATAGTGCTCTTGCCCGAGCCGTTTGGCCCAAGCAGACCGACGATCTCGCCTGGTTCGATCGCGAACGAAACATCGGTGACGGCACGGCGCGGCCCGTACCATTTGGTGACATGCTGCGCCAGCACAAGCGGTGACATCAGCTCACAAGACCCAAATGCTGCAAACGGTCACAGTCGGCGAACCGCGTGAACACAATCCAGGGCGCGAAGCCCGGGATCGGAAACTGCTTAGCGCACGCCGTTCGATTCACTCGTAATATTCAGGCGAGTGCTTGTGGGCTTTGTAGACCTCCGGATCGTGCGCGTAGATGATGTCGGCGCCCTCGGCGTCGTGGACCCGCCTGACCCAGGCATAGGTGTCGAGCATACCGACCGGATCATAGACGCTGCCGACGCTCGGCAGGATGTTCTTTTCGAGATTCTCCTGCAGATAGACGGCATCGCTGGTCAGCACGACCGTTCCAGTCTTGGGCAGACGCACGACCAGGATCTGGCTGCCCGGCGTGTGCGATACGGCGCGATGGATGTAGACGCTGTTGTCGCCGAACAGGTCGAGATCGCCGTCCAGTTCGATCGTTTTGTACTTGCTGGGCATCGGGCCACCGACCCCGTTGCGTAGCATGGCAAAATCGTCAGTGATGAAGAAGGTGGCATAGCCCGGCGCCGGCCAGAACGCATTCCTGATCTCGTCGCGTTGGTACACGAAGGTCGAGTCGAGGAACTTGCCGATATTCCCGGCGTGGTCGACATGGAAATGCCCGAGCACGACATATTTGATGTCGGACGGCTTCACGTTGATCTTGGCCAACTGGGCGTCGATGGCGACGTCGGGCGAGCGGCCCGGATCGAGCGCCTTGACGAACGGTCCCCAATAGTCGGCGTTGGTGATGATCTTGTCGTTATTGCCGCAATCGAACAGCACGTCCCCTTTGGGATGCCGGATCAGGAAGAAGGCCACGGGTATCTGGACCTTGCCGCTGGCGCCGTTCTGAATCACCGATTTGTCGAGGTTGAGCGCGCCGGAGCTGAAGACATAGAGCTTCATTTCCTTCGGGGCGTCAGCCGCCATCGCCCCGGCGGCCATCGAAAGAAATCCTACGATCAACGAGACAAGGACTCCCGCACAGCGCAACAGCATATCGTCCTCCTTGTTTGAGTTTAACGTATTTTCTTAACCGGAGCCTCATACCACAAAATTGTGGCCGTTGTGCAGACCCTTGCGCGTCTCGCCCGAAATATCGCGTGCGCCGCTTGCTGCATGGCAACAAAGAGCGGTGCCGCGGTGCTCTTCGATCACCGCGACAAATGCCAGCTTGATCAATCCGCTATTGCCGATCTACAGTTGGCAACCTGAATAAAAACAGCCGCTTGTCTCAAAACCGGGCGGTGACGGTTCATGGGAGGTGCAGTTCAATGAGCGGATCCATTACGCGTCGAACTGTGTTGGCCGGTGGTGCGGCTGGTCTACTGGCCGCCCCTTGGGTGGCCAGGGCGCAGGCCAACACGTTGCGCATCGGAATGCAAAGCATTCTGTCAGGGCCGATTGCGCTACTTGGCACCTCTTCGCGCAACTCGCTGATGATAGAGCAGGATCGTATTAACGCCGCGGGCGGCTTTCTCGGCCGGCAGATCGAATTCGTCTTCCGCGATTCCAAGGGCCAGCCCCAGGAGGCTGCACGTATCGCGCGCGAACTGGTGAACACCACGGGCTGTGAGCTCTTGGTCGACGCCGAGGCCTCGTCCGCCTCCTTTGCGGTCCAGGAAGTCGTGCGCGACCTCGGCATCGCTTGCATCCACACCAACAGCGAGACCTCGTCGCTGACCGCCGACCCCAAGATCCGCGCGCCCACCGCCTTCCGCGTCGCGCGTCAGGGCGTGCACGATGCCGTGGCCGGCAGTATCTATCTCGCCGAATTCGCGAACACCAAGAAACTTAACAAATGGGCGACCTGCTCGCCGGACTACGCCTATGGCCGCGACACCACCGCGCAATACCTGCAGTTTTTCAAACAGTTCAAGCCGGACGTCGAGATTGTCACCGATGCCTGGCCCAAGCTCGGCCAGCCGGACTTCACCGAAGTTATCACCAAGCTAATTCAGGCCAAGCCGCAGGCTCTGTTTACGCTGCTCTATGCCGGCGACCTCTCGGCCTTCGTGAACCAGGGCAACGTTTACGCGCTGTTTTCGCAGATGACGGTGGCGACGCCCAACGTCGATTATCCCGTGCTGGCCGCCATCAAGAATTTGCCGGCCGGCATTCAGTCGGCGACGCGTTACCTTGAGACCTTCCCGGACACGCCTGCCAACAAGAAATGGGGCCAAGCTTACCTCAAGAGGTGGAACGAGCGGCCGACCAACTGGTCGTGGCAAAACGCGGTGGCGATGCAGTTCTACGAGCAAGCCATCAAGAAGGCCAACTCGCTTGACGGCAAGGCCCTGGCCGCGGCTCTCACGGGCATGAAGATCAACACCCCGTTCGGCGCCGACGGCACGATCACTATGCGCGAGGACCATACGACGATCGGCTATGCCATAGGCTGGGGTCAGACCACGCCGAAGGAACCGTTCATCGTCGACGTGAAGGCCGCCGACTGGGGCAAGATCCTCGAACTCGAGACGGAGTGGAAGAAGCAGCAGAAGTACATCTGAGATGGACCTCAGCGCGCTCGGCGCTTGCCTCACGACACCCGCTTGCGTTGTTACCCAGACCACCAGCGGGCTGATCGTGGGAATGTTGCTGTTCCTTGTCGCTGCGGGCCTGACCCTGATCTTCGGCGTATTGAAGGTCGTGAACTTCGCCCACGGCACCTTCTACATGCTGGGCGGCTACGTCGCCTACTCGACGCTCGGCGTAACCGACAACTACACGCTTGCGGTGCTGTCGGGAGCGCTTGCGATGGCGCTGTTCGGCGTGCTGTTCGAACGCGTTTTGATCAGCCGCGTCTACGGCTCCAACGTGCTGATGCAGCTCCTGATCTGTTACGCCGTGGTGTTGATCTTCGACGACCTCGTGAAGATCGTTTGGGGGCCCGAGTTCCACGCCATGGGGATGCCGGCGGCCTTCCAGGTGCCGCCGCTTTTCATCGCGGGCGGCGTGGTGCCGCCCTTTTACGCCGTGCTGATCGGGATTGCAGCACTGATCGCGATCATGCTTGGCCTCGGTCTTTCGATGACGCGGTTCGGCAAGACGGTGCGCGCCGCCGCAATCAATCCCCAGATGGTTTCGGCGCTGGGCGTCAATACGACGCTGCTTTTCGCGATCGTGTTTGCCATCGGCGGAGGGCTGGCGGGGCTGGCGGGCGCACTCGCGGCGCCCGTACGCTCGCTGTCTCCCGGCATGGGCTTTTCGATTCTGATCGAAAGTTTCATCGTCACGGTGATCGGAGGCATGGGCTCGATCGCCGGAGCGCTGGTCTCGGCGCTGCTGATTGGCATGGTGCGCGGCTTCGGTACGATCGGTTTTCCCAGGTTTACCGATGGCCTGATCTATATCCTGATGATCGCCATCCTGCTCCTGCGTCCGCAGGGCCTGTTCGGTCGCCGGGCATGAGGAACCGCCTCGCGTTGCGCGAAATGGCGATCGGTGCCGTCGCCCTGATCGTCGTGCTGGCGATCCCGCTGTTCCATCGCAGCCCCGCCTTCGAGGATTTCATCATCCGCTTGAGCGCTATGGCGCTGCTTGCAACCTCGCTCAACCTGCTGGTCGGAAACACGGGCATGGTCTCGTTCGGCCACGGCATGTTCTACGGCCTCGGCGCCTACGCCTTCGCATTGACGATGCAGATGACGGATCTCTCGCTGCCTGTCGTCGCCGTGCTTGCCGTGCTGGTCACGACCTTTGCCGCGTTCTGCGTTGGTGCAATCTGTGTACGCCTCAGCACGGACTACTTCGCCTTCATCACGCTCGCGGTACAGATGCTGTTCTACAGCGTCATTATCTCCTGGCAGAGCCTGACCGGCGGCGACCAGGGCTTGCGGGGCGGCATACCGCGCCGTGAGATCTTCGGCTTCGAGCTCGCGTCGCAGCTTCATATGTACCAATTCTGCGCGATCGTGGCGGTGCTCGGCCTGCTGGCGTTGCGCCACATCTCGGCGAGCCCATTCGGCCAGACGCTGCGCATGATCCGCGACAACGAGAACCGCGCCAGCTTCCTGGGTATCGTTCTTTGGCGAGCTCGCCTCTGGGCCTTTACGATTGCCGGCGCCTTCGCAGGGTTGGGCGGTGTGCTGGCTGCGCTGTTTGTCTCGGGCGCCTATCCCGAACTCGCCGATTGGCCGAATTCGGGCCAGGCGATCTTTGCCGTCATGCTGGGCGGCGTCAACAGCTTCCTCGGACCCGTCGTGGGCGCGATGATCCTGCTCGCGCTGAACGATGTGGTGACACGCATCACCGAATATCAGGGACTGGTTCTGGGGATCGTGATCCTGGCCTTCGCGCTCGGGCTCCGCCGCGGTGTGCTCGATTTTCTCAGACTGGCGTGGCCCGGACACCGGCGATGAAGCTTGAGATCAGAAATCTCACCAAGACGTTCGGTGGCCTACGGGCAATCGACGATGTGTCGCTTGATTTTCCGTCAGGGTCGCTTTCGGCAGTGATTGGTCCAAACGGCGCCGGTAAAAGCACCTTCTTCGACCTGATCAGCGGCGCGTTCCCGCCCGATGCCGGTGAGGTGCTGCTCGACGGTCAGAACATCATTCGTCTCTCCAGGAGCGAACGGATGCACCGGGGTATCGCGCGGGCCTTTCAGGTGGCAAGCTGCTTTCCGACCATGACGGTGATGGAGAACCTGATGGCCGCCGTTACCGCCCATATCGGCCAGTGGGGCAATCTCTCCCGCCGCTTTCCGCCGCCCGGCGTGCGCGAGCGAGCCGAAGACGTGATGGAACTGGTGGGCCTGACCAAGGTCCCGAACCTGGAGGCCGCGATCCTCTCCCACGGCGACCAGAAACTGCTCGATATCGCGATCGCTCTTGCGCTTGAACCCAGGGTGCTTCTGCTCGACGAGCCGACGGCCGGCATGGGTCCTGACGAGCGTTGGCGCATGATCGAACGCGTGCGTGATCTGTGGGAACGGCGCAAGCTCACGCTGGTCTTCATCGAGCACGACATGGACATCGTCTTCCAAGTCGCAAATACGATCCGTGTGCTGTGCTACGGCCGCGTCCTGGCCGAAGGCACACCGGATGAGATCCGGAGCAACAAGGCTGTGATCGAAGCCTATCTCGGCACGGAGGACGCACGGCATGACGGACCTGCTGCGCGCCGAAGCGTTGAGCGCTTTCTACGGCGCGTGCCAGGTCCTGTTCGATGTCGATCTCGCCCTTCAGGAAAGGTGCACGCTGGCGCTGCTCGGGCGTAACGGCGCGGGCAAGAGCACGACCATGAAAACGCTCGCAGGAATCGTGCCGGCCAGGGGCGGCCGCATCTTCTTCGCCGGCCGCGACATCACCCACGCGCCGCCGCACGCGCGTGCCCGGCTCGGCCTCGCCTACGTGCCTGAGGACCGGCAGGTCTTTCCCGAGCACAGCGTGGAGGACAATCTCCTGATCGCGGCAAAGGACGGTCCCGACGGACGGCGAGACTGGACCCTACCGCGTGTCTGGGAGACCTTCCCGTTACTCGAAAGACTACGGTCGCGAGAAGCAGGCCGCCTCTCGGGCGGCGAGCAACAACTCCTGGTCATCGCCCGTGCCTTGATGGGCAATCCACTGGTCCTGCTGCTCGACGAACCGAGCGAAGGGCTGGCTCCGATCGTGGTCGCCACCATTGGCAGAGTACTGCGGGACCTGGGAGCGAGTGGCGCCACAATCCTGCTTGCCGAGCAGAATATGCATTTTTGCTTGCGGATTGCTGAGGAGGCACTTGTCATCGATAAGGGGAAGGTGGTGCACCGCCAGGATACGGCTGGCCTGGCCCGCAATGAAGATATTCGCCGGCGCTATCTTGCGATGTAGCAGTTTCTTCATGCGGTGAGGTTGTCCCTGTCGTAAATTCAATCGTGCTGGCAGTTGACTGAGAATCGCGCGATGCTGGTACCCGATGCTGGATTTGTGTCGATTGATCTTTGGGATTGCCCGCGACCTGTTGCGGTCGCGGGTGGCGCTTGTGGCAGAGATTCTGGTGCCAAGGCTGTGAATAAGCGTCCAAGAGTGGCTCTGACTCACTTTTGGTGCAGTTGTTCAGGCGGCACCGATGACGCGTGCCTCGAGCAGATCGATTTTTGCACGCTCATACATCTGACGCTTCACCAGCTTGAGCTTTATGATTTGACCTTCGGTCTGACCGTTCGACCATGGTTGGATGATCGCGGCTTGAACGGCATCGCGATCCGCGATGATGCCCTTGGCGAACGAGCTGAGCGGACTTGCGATCGCGGCGACGATCCATGGATCGAGGTCGGGGGCCTTTTGCTGGCGCATGATTTCGCGGGCTGACGGCAATGCGACCGCGTCACCGAGGCGCTGGACAAAAATGCGCCGCCGGCAGCCTGTTCCGACACATCGAAACCGGCGTGTCTCAACATTGATCTCGACGATTCGACCGTGGGCAGGCAAATCGATTAGGCGTCGCCTGTAGCGGCTATGGATCCGACCCGAAACGGCACCGCATTCAGGGCAGGTCGCCATCTTCGTGCTCGGCCTGGCCATTACGATGATCTTCGCGGCCCCGATCTCGACGCCATCGACGGCAAGGCCCCCCGGTGTCAGCGTCGCGGTATGGGTCTTACGGCACATCTGCGGTGATTCCCCTAAAAGGTTGAATCAGCCACTGTGCCACCCGCGGCACGCCGATCGCTGCACCAAAAGTGAGTCAGAGCCCAAGAGTGATCCCTTCACCTGTGTGCCGAAAATCAGATTCTGCAATATTGATGGTGAAGGCCGCCAAGGAGAGGTCGTGAGACGACGGCGCCAAGGCGCTCAATCACGCGATGGAGAGGGGCGTCCTTGTTCAGAGATCGATGAGTTCCTCGACACATTATAATGGGCGGCATATCCGCTTAGGATCTGGCGCAGGTGCGCTTCGCCAAACACGATCATGTGGTCGAGACATTCGCGGCGGATCGAGCCGATGAGTTGCTCAACGTAAGCATTTTGCCAGGGCGATCGGGGTGCGATCGGATGGTCCCGAATGCCCATTGCAGGGATCCGCTGCAAAAAGGCTGGACCATACGAAGTGTCTCGATCCCGAATAAGATATCGCGGCGCGTGGTCCCACGGGAACGCCTCGGTGACCTGGCGCTAGAGCATTTCATGTTTTGATGGAAGCGTATCCGGCGTTGTGGAAGTAGTTGTTGCATTCAGTTGGCTGGATAGTGGTGACGAGGGTTCCGATATGCCGCCAAACGTCTTCGACGGTGCGTTTCTGGGCGAGGCGCATCCAATGCTTGATCTTGGCGAAGGCCTGTTCGATTGGATTGAGGTCCGGCGAGTAGGGCGGCAAGTACCAGAGCCTTGCGCCGGCGGCCCTGATCATGCGGCGGAGTTCGGCCGACTTGTGGCTACCGAGATTGTCCATGATGACGATGTCGCCCTGCTTTAGAACCGGAACGAGCTGCTGTTCGACATAGGCTCGGAAGCATTCGCCATTGATTGGGCCATCGAAGACGCAAGGCGCCGTGAGCTGGTTGCAGCGCAGGGCGCCGAGGAAGGTAAGCGTGCGCCAATGGCCATGTGGCGCGAAGCCACGCAGGCGCGCGCCCTTTGGTCCCCATCCGCGCAGCGGAGCCATGCTGGTTTTGATCCAGGTTTCATCGATGAAGACCAGGCGGCGGGAATCGCCAGCGCCGCCGTCGGCGGGCGATGTCGGGGCGGCCCTGCTCAAGGGCGAACAGCGTTTTTTTTGAACCGACGTCCCTCGCGCCGCAGGAACAGCCAAACCGTATTGTGCGAGACTTTGACCCCGCGCGCAGCCAGTTCGTCCTTCAGCGCGTGGAGTGTCAAATGTGGCGTCTGGCTGAGCCGCCTCACGATAAACGCTCGATGCGGATCAAGCACCGGCTTGCGGTGTCCGCCCATCACTGGGCGCGACCGAGCCGGTGGAGCGGTAACGCTGTGACCACTTCACAACTGAAGAAATCGCAACGCCAAATCGCACAGCAGCCGATCGACAGCTCTCGCCCTTCGAAACTGCCGTAACCACCCGCTTACGCAGATCGTTGGAAAGGGGTCTCACCATCAGATGCTGGCCTCCTTACCCCGCCTGCATCTTGAATTATATTCGCTTCAGAACCGGAATCCCTCCCGATTCAATTTCTATAGGAAACGCTCTAGATCCACTCCGCGGTTGGGTTTGCCGTCACGCCAAACGACACCCAAAGTCGTCGTCCGTGGCGCACAATGACAAGACAATACAGAATTTGGAATGCGATCGTCGGCAGGACAAAGAGGTCGATCGCCGCGATGCCGTCGACGTGATTGCTGAGAAACGTCCGCCAAGCCCTGAGACGGTGGCCGCGAGTGGCGGCACATGTACCGAGCGACCGTCGACTGGGCGACCTCGAAGCCGAGCTTGGGCAACTCACCATGAATACGCGGCGCGCCCCAAAGTGCATTCGCACGGCTCATCTCGCCAATGAGCGTGCGCAGCTCAGCCGAGACCTTCGGTCTGCCAACCCGGTTGCGGGATCGCCAGCGCCAATAGGCCCGAAACCCAGCACGGTGCCAGCGAATGATGGTCTCCGGCCGGACGATCGCAACCACCTCAAGGACGGACGGAAACCAGCGGTAGAGCCAAACAAATAGAAAACGATCCGTATTGTTGAGGTGCGGTCGCTTCGGCGTTCGCCGGCGAAGTACATTGACCTGTTGCCGCAGGACCAGGTTTTCCGCTTCCAGCGTTGCTCTCGCCTTGAAGCGCGAAGCCAGGATACCGAGAATCAGCCTGAACAGATCGGTCATCAGGATGCGATCTTACGCCGTCCGCTTGCTGCGTCTACGCCGAATAGAAAATGCGGACCATTTCTTTCTGCGGTGAAAGGGTCAGGCCCTACACTCGCGAATCCTCTGGTGGTGCCTGTCTGATGTTGGCACTAACCGGCGGTTAGAGGTCGGGCAGAGCTTGTCCTCTGCCCGGGTATTTCAGACATCAACTTGTTCCGCAAGCAGACATCCGGCGTGCGGGCTGGGCAAGTTGTATGCGATCCACGATGAGAATACCGAATTCGCCAATCGCCCGACGGGTCGGTATCGCGGGTGCGCAACTAAGTAATTCCACAATGCGTAAGGCGTTTCACTTATTCAATTTGACTTCCCACGGCTCTCTGTCGTTTCTCCAGAAACTCTATCTTCGCCCTTTATGAGATTGGGAACGTCATGTTGTCCTTGCCCAAATATAAAGTCGCAGCCGTTCAGGCGTCGCCATGCTTTCTGGATGTTCGAAAGACCATGCTGAAAGTCCACGATCTCGCGACTGAAGCCGCGAACAACGGCGCGAAACTCATAGTGTTTCCCGAAGTATTCATTGCCGGATATCCTTACTGGAATTGGATTTATAGCCCCTTCCGCGGCAGCCCCTGGTTTCGGAAGCTCATATTAAATTCGATCAGCGTTCCCGGACCGGAAGTCGAAGAATTATGTCGGATCGCTCGTGCGTTGGATGTTCACTTAGCTATCGGCGTTAACGAACGCGATGAACGTAGCTTGGGCGCCCTCTACAACACTAATCTTTTAATTTCGCCGGAGCGTGGGCTAATCAACAAGAGGCGCAAGCTCGTTCCGACATTTGCTGAAAAGCTGACATGGACATCGGGCGATGGCGACGGGCTGCGCGCAACCGAAACACCTTTAGGGCGCATCGGTATGCTCGCTTGCGGGGAAAACACGAATACGTTGGCTAGATTTGCCTTGTTGGCGGAAGGCGAACTCGTGCACATAGCAAATTTTATAAGCTTCCCGTTCGTGTCAAATTATAACATGCCCGAAGCGATCAAGATTCGATGCGCTGCGCATTCGTTCGAAGGCAAGATCTTCAGTATCGTTTCGTGTTCTTCAATGTCGGAAGAAATCATCGAAATGCTTGCGACCACGGACGAAGAGCGAAGGATGTTGAGCGGTACACCTAACGCATTTTCGGGCATTATAGACCCGCACGGACAACTAATCTCCGAGCCCCTTATCGACGTCGAAGGTATTGCCTACGCAGATATCGATCTGGAGCTATGCATCGAACCCAAGCAGCTGCAAGACATCATCGGTAACTATAATCGGTTCGACATCTTTCAGCTTCACGTCGACCGGCGGTCGCGATCGCCCTTGAATTTGCAGGGTATCGATGACGAAGCGTACCAAGATAGCCTTGGTGCCCTACGCAGCCCCGCAGTCGAAGCTGCAGCGGAACGGTAATTAGTCGAGGAAGCACGTAGCTATCGCACGACGGAGCTTGAAGTGAGCATTCATGAACCCGCGATTGTTGATTCTGGAGTGATTTCGCGAGAGGCAACCGCGGCCAAGGTCTCCGTACGTACGATTGCATTCGCTAGTCTGATCGGGACGACCATCGAATGGTACGATTTCTTTATCTTCAGTAGTCTGACCGGCATCATATTCAATAAGCTCTTCTTTCCTACAAGCGACCCACTTGTTTCGACCATGCTTGCCTATGCAACCTTCGCTATAGGCTTTGTGGTCCGCCCCCTCGGCGGTGCGGTTTTGGGACATTTCGGCGATAAGATCGGGCGCCGGCCGCTCTTGGTTTTCGCACTGACGCTTATGGGGCTTGCCACGTTCTCGATCGGCTTACTTCCGAATTATTCGCAAATAGGTGTTCTAGCCCCTCTCGCGTTGCTTCTTCTTCGCATCTTGCAAGGTTTGGCGCTGGGAGGAGAGTGGGGCGGGGCTGTGCTTATGGCCTACGAACATGCCGACGAAAAGAACCGTGTGGTTTATTCATCGTTTCCGCAGATCGGGCTTGCTTTGGGCTTGTGCCTGAGTACCGCAATGATTGCCTTGTTGTCGGCGGTGATGTCAGACGTCGCATTTCTGGGATGGGGATGGCGCATACCTTTCCTGTTGAGCTTGTTGATGCTTGCCGTTGGTCTCTTCATCCGCCTGAAGGTTTTGGAGACGCCGGAGTTTGTTCAGATTAAGTCGAGACAGGTAGTTGCAAGCTCTCCAGTTGCCGATTTGATGAAGACCCACAAAGTGAACGTCTTGCTGGGCTGGGCCGCGAACTTGATTATGGGCGTCGTCTTCGCTTTCTACTGCGTTTATGCGATTCCAATGCTGACGGAAGTGGGCTTTTCGCGCGGAGCGGTGCTGTCGTGGATATCGGTCTCGGGCCTAATGCTGATGTTCACGATTCCGTACGCTGCATCGTTTGCGGACCGTTACGGTACCCGACGGGTGTACTTCTGGGCATCCTTGGTAAACGCTGCAATCGCTTTCCCTGCGCTCTGGGTTATGCGGTATTCTGGGAACGCCACGTTGGTGTGTTTAACCATTGTCGCTGCGTTCGGAGTGATCTGGGCTCCGTTATATGGGCCACTTGCAGCCCTTTACTGCGAGCTTTTCGAGACACGGCTGAGGTATACTGGCATTTCTCTCGTCTATCAGATCGGTGCGGTATTCTCGGTGTCCTTGACTCCCCTGGTGGCCACCACGCTTACTGCCAAGTCGAACGGCACGCCTTGGCTGGTCGCGTCATATATAGTCATCGCGGGGCTTCTTAGCGCGATCGGCGTTAGGGCGATGGGAAAACAATATCGCTAGGACTTCTTCGAATTTTCCCAGTAGATGGCAAGGAGCTCTTGGGCAGGAACTGATGACCCGGCTGCGAAAGCAAGGCCCTTCCGATCGGGCGGAGAAGCCAGCTTCTCTTTCCGATGGATATCGAAAAAGAGGCGTGAAGTCGGTCGATCTTGCGGGTCGAATTCTTGTCGCGTTGTGTAAATACAAGAATGCCGTATCGCTGAGCGAGCTCTCGGAACAAACGCGCATTCCGCCGGCAAAACTGCATCGCTACTTGGCCAGCTTGACGTATGTAAAAATGGTTCAGCAGGATCTTGAGAGCCACAAGTATTGGTTTGGCCCCTTAGCCTTGGAAATCGGAGCAGCCGCAACCAGTGGATCGGATGATTTATCAAACGCGATTGCGCGACAGGTCAAGCTGCGCAATCTAGTCGACGAGACGATATCGCTGTCAGTCTGGAGCGCAAGCGGTCCGATCATTCTCCATGTTGAGCAAGCCAACCGTGAAGTCATCACGACAATGAAAGTGGGATCAGTGTTGCCGATTTTGACAACAGCGGCGGGAATTGTATTTGCATCGATATTGCCGACCTCGACGACGCAATCCCTCATCGAACAAGAGTTCGCCAACACTGAAGCTACTTTCAATCCGATCGTAAAAACCAAGGCAGCGCTGATGCGATTGATTGTCGCCGTGAAAAACAGAGGATATGCCTATAACAGGGGGCACCTTCTTCCCGGCATTGGTGCGCTTGCGGCGCCAGTTTGGGGTACGGCCGGGCAATTTGTCGGTGTGTTCAGCATCATCGGTCAAGCGAGCCAAATCGATCCCTCACGCAATAAAGCCGTACTGGCGGAATTGTTACGTCAGGCAGGTGGGCGATGACTCTTGTCTGGAAGCGTGCGGGAGCGCGGCTGCTGACATTCAATCTCCAGCGCGCTGTCGGGGGCTCCGGTGTAAGTACCGTCGACGTCATCATAGTTGAAATTGAAGATAGTGAAGGCCTCGTCGGTCTAGGATTTTCGTATGTACTTGGAGGCAACGGAGGAACTGCGGCCCAGACTGCGCAACATCTCTTGGGAGCCTTTGTCACCGGACACGCTGTTATTCCTCCCAGGGCACTCTGGAAAAAGGTAATCAAAAGCTTTAACCGGTCCGGTCTCGGTCCGAATATCATTGGGCTTGCCGCGATTGATACCGCGTGCTGGGATCTGGAGGCTCGGCGCCGAAGTGTTCCGCTTGGGGTTGCAATGGGAGGCCAGTTGCGGACCGTGCCTGTTTACGCCAGCGGGGACTACACTGCCGGTCAATCTCCAAGAGAAGCTGCTGATGTGACCCTGGCGCACATTTCGCGCGGCCTTCGCGCGGTGAAGCCGCGTGTTGCTGGTTTACCGAATGACGCTGGGCTAATTTCCGCTGTGCGCGACGTAGCAGGATGTCAAGTCGCCGTTATGGCCGACGCCAATGAGAAGTGCGACATTGTCTCGGCGAGGCGACTTCTGAGTATCGCTGAGGAATTCGGCGTGCTGTTTGTCGAGGAGCCGCTACCGTCACAAGCCCTGGCAGGCCTGCGCGTATTGAAACAATCATCGAGTGTTCCCCTCGCTATGGGTGAACACGTGCAGGACCTATCACACCTCGTTGCCCTGATGTCGGAAGGTGTTGCTAATGTTGTCCAGCCCGACCTCGCGATGATCGGTGGACTAACACCTGTATTTGATCTTGCGTTAATTGCTGAAGCGCTTGATGTCGTTGTGAGTTCGCATTTTCTTCCGGGTCTATTTGTACACGTTGCTGCTGTAAGCATGTCGGTTCGTTGGCTGGAAGAGTTCCCCTTGCTCGAACCATTGTTCGATGGATGGCCGACAATATCTGCCGATGGCAACATGGCTCCGTCAAATGGTGTTGGCCACGGATTGGAACTTTCACAACTAGCGCGATCGCTTCTTGGAAAGTGACGATAGGACGAAGTCCAGCGTTGCTTCGCGCCGGCACGGAACAGCTCAAGCAGATGCGGCGACAGCAACACGTGGCGGTCTTTGTGGCCCTCGTTGTCCTTACTCGTTGTAGTCGCTGTCGCTTCGCAAGGAACACTTGCAACTATTCGCGTTTCGTTAGGAACCGCTCCCATTCCGGTTCACCTCCCAATCGCTCGACTAGAGTGTCGATGAGAACTCGCACCTTACCTGGGACGTAGGAGCCCGGGGGTCGTACAGCGTGGATCGCATGTTCAAGGGTCGAATAGTCAAGCAGAACCGGCTCGAGGGCGCCGCTTTCGACAGCATCCGAGACCATGAACGATGGTGCTTCGGTAATGCCGAGCCCGGCGATGGCCCATTGCAGTGTGGCTTCGCCGCTATCAGAGCGAAGGCGCCCCTCGGGCCGGAAGGAAATAGAGCGTTTTCCTGAGCGGAATTGCCATTCGGCCGCCACGCGGCCCGTATAGATGAGACATTGGTGCGCCGCGAGGTCGCTCGGCGTGCTGGGTCGTCCGTTGCGGGCAAGATAGTCAGGACTTCGCGACAAACACGGACCTGACGGGAGCGATCCGGCGAGCAATGAGGCTCGAGTCCCTTAGTGTGCCGATGCGGATGGCGGCATCGAACCGTTCTCCGATCAAGTCGACCATCCGGTCGCTGTATGAGACATCCATCTCAAGTCTCGGATGCCGCTCCGCCATTTGCGCTAAGATAGGAGTCACGTAGCGAACACCGAAGAACAGTGGCGCCGACAAGCGAAGACGCCCGACAACCTCGCCGCCTTGGTGGGCGACTGCCTCTCGCGCGTCCCCTAGATCGGCCAGTATGCGCTCGCTTCGCATCTTGAATTCAAGTCCGGCCGCCGTCGGGCTGATACCGCGCGTGGTTCGGCTCAGGAGCCGGACGCCAAGATCCGCTTCGAGTTTGGCAATTCGTCTGCTCACGACGGATTTGGAGATTCCCAAACGTTTGGCGGCCCGATTGAAGCCGCCGCTCTCAACGACCTCCACGAATCCTCTCAGATCGTCTAGCTCGATCACGTTAGGTGTTCCTCCTACAGCAACAGAATGATGCTAATTATAGGCATTCAGGTGCGCCCATTGCACCACTATCTCCAGGTCATCGCAACGATCAGAGACCCCCGGAGGGCACGTCATGTCGACAGTTCTAGTTCTCACGAGCAGCGCGTTGGGCGCTGCATCTGTTTCAAACCAACTCGTGCAGGATGCCATCGCCCTGCTGCGTCTGCAGGATCCTCACCTTCGCGTTATCACGCGCGATCTGGGCGGCAACCCGATCCCCCATCTGACCGTCGAGTCCGCCACTGCGCTGCGCGGAGCCGAACCCGCAAATGCCGCGCAGGCAGCCGCTCGAGCGCTCTCTGACGAACTCATCGCCGAACTTAAGGCTGCCGACACCCTCGTCGTCGGCGCGCCTATGTACAATTTCGGTATCGCCTCGACTTTGAAGACCTGGTTCGACCACGTGTCGCGGGCTGGAATAACCTTTAGGTACAGCGAAAGCGGCGCCGAGGGCCTGCTTGAGGGCAAGCGTACCATCGTCGTTGAGAGCCGGGGCGGTCTATACAGCGACGGGCCGGCAAAGGCGATGGACTCGCAGGAGCCGCATCTTCGAAACCTATTGAGCTTCATGGGCATCACAAATGTCATATTTGTCCGTGCGGAGAATTTGGCATTTGGCCCTGAGGCTCGCGAAAAGGCGATCGATGCCGCGCGGGCGCAGCTCGCAGAAGTGATCCAGAACGAATTTCTCGAAGTGGCATAAAAAGTTCCACCCCAATGCAGCATGCATCCTGATAGGTGTAGTCGGTATGGCGGGATCTGCCGGCCTCCCGGAGACCTGCGCATCCGCACCATCGCGGCGCTAACAAAGGGGCATAATCGATGAGCATCATTCTTCGTCCGGGCACAGCCGCCGACGCCCATGCCTGCGGTACCATCTGTTATGAAGCCTTCAAGGCGATCGCCGTGGCCCACAACTTCCCACCGGATTTTCCCTCGCCGGAAGTGGCGAGCGGGTTGCTGTCGATATTGCTGACCCACCCGCGACTTCTACTCCGTCGTCGCCGAGGTCGAAGGCGGTGTCGTCGGCAGCAATTTTCTTGACGAGCGATCCCGCATCGCCGGAGTTGGGCCAATTACCGTCGATCCGACGGGACAGAACCGTGGCGTCGGCGGACAATTGATGCAAGATGTTCTCGACCGTGCTGCGCGGCAACAGGCGTCTGGGGTGCGGCTATTGCAGTCTGGCTTTCATAATCGCTCCCTCTGTCTCTATACGAAGCTCGGTTTTCGTACCCGGGAGCCCGTGTCGGTCCTGCAGGGCAAGCCGCTTCGGCAAAAATTTCAGGGTTACGAAGTTCGTCCAGCGACGGCCGCCGACGTGGCCGCTTGCGACAGGGTCTGCCATCAGGTCCATGGGTTCGATCGCGCCTGCGAATTACGCGACGCGGCCAGCCAGAACGGCGCATTGGTCGTCGAACATCTCGGGCGTATCACCGGCTACACGACCGGGATTGCTTTTTTTGGCCACAGCGTCGCGGAGACGAACCAAGACCTGATGGCGCTGATCGGCGCGGCGCCTGAATTCGGCGGCCCCGGTTTTCTGCTGCCGACGCGCAACCATGAGGTCTTCAAATGGTGCCTGGAGGCCGGACTGAAGCTCGCCTCCCAGATGACGCTAATGACCATGGGTCTCTATAACGAGCCCACCGGGCCATATTTGCCGTCTGCTCTCTATTGATGCGAAGCGAATAGGTGTCCGCACGGTCGGATCAGGTGCTGCGGAGTCCGGGTCTGGCGTGCGCCGTGCAAAGGCGGCGCTTTCCAGTGGGCGCAAACCCCTGTGTGTAACGAAAACTTAAGCTCGGGCGTAGTGGTGATGCAGTCCGCCCAGGATGGCGCATGAACTGATCACACCGGTTCGTTGAACCCGGCGAGAAACCGGCGCGTCTTTGTCCAATGACCGATGCGTTCTGATGTCGTTATA
>CAWETC010000038.1:0-126172 GCA_963811915.1 uncultured Alphaproteobacteria bacterium | reverse complement strand
GATCGCCCGCTCCGCCCGGCGCGGCGCGGAACTGGCGATGGCGCAGGCGATGCGCGCCGACGAATTGGAAGACCGCCTGAGCGACATGCTCCGCGCCCAGAACGAGGCCACCGGCCGGGTCGATGCAATGGGGCAGGCCCTGGCCGGCCGGCAGGCCGAGATGGCGCGTGCGGTCACCGAACGGCTCGATAGCGTGACCCACCGCGTCGGCCAATCCATGGAACAGACCACGCGCAACACCATGGATAGTCTGCGGGTGCTGCACGAGCGGCTCGGCATCATCGACAATGCGCACAAGAACCTCACCGACCTGACATCGCAGGTGACCACGCTGCGCGACGTGCTCGCCAACAAGCAATCGCGCGGCGCGTTCGGCCAGGCGCGGATGGAAGCGATCGTCCAGGACGGCATGCCGAAAGGCTCCTACGAGTTCCAGCACACGCTCTCGACCGGCAAGCGCCCGGATTGCGTCGTGTTCCTGCCCGACCAGCGGCCGCTCTGCATCGATGCGAAATTTCCGCTGGAGGCGATCACCGCGCTGCATGATGCGCGCACCGACGAGGAAAAGAAGTCGCCACGGAGCGGCTGCGCGCCGACGTGATGAAGCATGTCAGCGATATCGCCGAGAAATATCTGATCGCCGGCGAAACCCAGGACACGGCATTGATGTTCGTGCCGTCCGACTTCGGATCTACCAATTCACGATGGCTTTGACGACGTGATCCAGAAGGCCTACCGCGCCCGCGTGGTGCTGGTGTCGCCGTCGCTGTTGATGCTGGCGATCCAGGTGATGCAACAGATTTTGAAAGACGCGCGGATGCGCGATGCCGCCGACCAGATTCGCACCGAGGTGCTCAATCTCGGCGACGATCTCGGCCGGTTGCGCGACCGTGTCCTGAAGCTGCAAAAGCATTTTTCCGACGCCAACGAGGACGTCCGGCAGATCCTGATTTCCGCCGACAAGATCGAAAAACGCGCGGGACGGATAGAGGAACTGGATTTCAGCAAGACCGACGCCCCGGCCGAAGCCCCGCGCCTGGTCAAAACAGGTGCCCCCGACCTGTTCCCGCTGCCGCGCAAGCTGCAGGCAGGGGAGTGAGGGACTATCTTCGTCCGCCCGCACTTGCGGAGGAAGGCTAGCGCAACCTACTATACTCGTCATCGCCCGGCCTGACCGGGCGATCCAGATTCCAGAGGCGGCCGATGGGCGCGCGCAGCTTCTACGTCTACATACTAGCCAGCCGTATTGGAGGTACGCTTTACATCGGTGTGACCAATGATATTATTCGTCGCGCAGCCGAACATCGTCTAAAGTCGGCAAAAGGTTTCACGAAGAAATACAGGTCGACCGGCTCGTCTATTTCGAACAATTCGATGATGCCGAAAACGCAATTAAGCGCGAGAAGCGGTTGAAGAAGTGGAATCAGCCTGGAAAAATCCGATTGATAGAAGAGCTCAATCCCAATTGGGATGATCTCTATCCAGGCACCGCTAGTGCTTAGTTCCTCGCCTTCACCCATTTCACCGTCACCGCGAAGGCGGGGCATCCAACAAGACGAGGATTCATGGCTGAACTCGAACTTCGCGGAATACTGGATCGTCCGCCTTCGCGGACGATGACAACGGACAATCGTCGAGCTGGACGATGACCGGCGTCGTTTATCCCGTCCGAATCTGCTAGCACTGTGGCATGACCAGCGCGCCTGAAAGCCTGCCGCAGCATCTGCCGCTCCAAAACCGCGCGCCAGCTTCCGCGATGGCCTTGCTGTCTACCTGCACCGCGGGTGCTGATCGTGTTGCTGCTTGGCTTTTCGTCGGGCCTCCCGCTGGCGCTGTCGGGCTCGACGCTGCTGGTGTGGATGCGCGAATCCGGCGTCGACCTCGGCACCATCGGGCTGTTCGCGCTGGTAGGTACACCTCACACGCTGAAATTTCTCTGGGCACCGCTGGTCGATGCGCTGCACGTGCCGTTGTTCATGCGCCGCTTCGGCCGCCGGCGCGGCTGGCTGGTGTTCTCGCACCTGCTGCTGATCGTCGCGATCCTGCTGCTGGCGCTGACCGACCCGGCGCGCTCGCCGCTGTTCGTGGCGCTGGCGCGCTGCTGGTCGCGGCGACATCAGCGACGCAGGATATCGTGGTCGATGCGTTTCGCGTCGAGAGCCTGCCGAGAGCGAACAGGCCGCCGGCATGGCATCCTATGTCGCGGCGTATCGCGTTGGTATGCTGGTCTCGACCGCGGGCGCGCTGTTCATGGTGAATGCGTTCGAGGGCACCGGCTTCGCGCGCGCGTCGGTGTGATGTGGGCTATGTGGCGATGGCGCATTGGTGCTGATCGGCACCATCACGGCGCTGTCCGCCACCGAGCCGGAGCAATCGGTCCGCGCCGAAGCCGTGACGCGCACGGAGCCGCCTTCGCGCGCGTATGCATGCGGCGATCGGCCCTTCTCTGAATTTCTCGGCCGCAAGGACGCCTGGGCGGCGCTCGCCTTTGTGGTGCTGTTCAGACCCACCGACGCGTTTTCCGGCACCATGACCGCACCCTTCGTGATCGACCTCGGCTTCACCCGCAACGACTACGCCGCCATCGTCAAGGGCGTCGGCCTCGCCGCGACGTTGATCGGCGGTTTCGCGGGCGGGTTCGTGGCACGGCGTTACTCGCTCGCCGCCAGCCTGTGGACTGGTGGCGTGCTGCAGGCGGTCGCCAATCTGTCGTTCACCTGGCTGGCGCTGGCTGGTGTCAACGAATGGGCGCTGGCATTCGCGATCACGGCGGAGAATTTCACCAGCGCCATCGGCACCGTGATCTTCGTCGCCTACCTGTCGGCGCTGTGCCGCAATCCGCTGCACACCGCGACGCAGTACGCGCTGCTCACCGCACTCGCCGCGGTCGGACGCACCTATTTGTCATCGGGCGCCGGCTTTGTCGCAAAGGCGACGGGATGGCCGCTGTTTTTTTCGATCTGCGTCGCGGTCGCGGTGCCGAGCCTGATTTGCTTGCCTGGCTGCAGCGCCGCGGGCATTTTGACGGGCTTGAGACGAAGGCTTAGCTCGCACGTTGCGCCGCAATTGATCTTCGGTCGTCATTCCCCGCGAAAGCGGGATCCAGTATTCCAGGGAATTTTCATACTCAATCAGATGTCACGGCGTACTGGATCGCCCGGTCAAGCCGGACGATGCCACGAGCGGGGGTGGCGCTAGTGCTTCGTCACCACGCTCCATTTCGTCACCACAGCCTCGCTCATCTGGCCCGCTTCCTGCGCGCACGCGACCTCGTCGACCTTGACCGAGACTTCCTTGCCGATGAACGCCTTTAGCTGCGCCGCCTGCGCCTCATTGTTGATGACGATCTGAAACGTTTCCGGTCCGGTTTCCAGGCCGCAAAGGCCGTTCGGCGGCGGCAGCCGGCGCGGCTCGCTGGTGAGCTGGTAGGTCGCGGCGCGTTTGCCCTTTTTGGCGACGCGGGTGTGCAGCGCGTTCAGCTCTCCCGAAAGCACGCCACCTGCACCGATCAATTTGGCGGCTTTCGCAGGATCTTCCTGTTGCGCCAGAGCGGCCGGCGCGGCAGATCCGCCGCAATGAACGTTACCAAAGCCAACCGTACGGCGAATCGTCGTCTCGTCATGTCGATCATTTCCGTGAGTGAGTTAGAACAATGTCCGCTGCCGCATGGCTGCCGACAGCGTGCCTTCATCGAGATAGTCGAGCTCGCCGCCGACCGGCACGCCATGTGCGAGCCGGGTCACCTTGACGCCGGCTTCCTGCAACAGGTCGGTGATATAGTGCGCCGTGGTCTGGCCGTCGACAGTGGCGTTCAAGGCCAGGATGATTTCCGTCACGCGCGGATCATGCGCGCGCGCCACCAGCGCGTCGATGGTGAGGTCCTGCGGGCCGACGCCATCGAGCGGCGACAGGGTCGCGCCCAGCACATGATAGAGACCGTTGGTGGCATTCGCGCGCTCCAGCGCCCAGAGATCGGCGACGTCGGCGACCACGACGATGATGGCGGGATCGCGCCGCGGATCGGTGCACACCGTGCAGGGATTCTGGGTATCGATATTGCCGCAGATCTTGCAGACCTGGATCTTGTCGATCGCCACCTGGAGCGCGCTCGTGAGCGGCGTCATCAGCGCTTCACGTTTCTTGATCAGATGCAGTGCCGCCCGCCGCGCCGAGCGCGGACCGAGCCCCGGCAACCGCGCCAGCAGCTGTATCAGGCGTTCGATTTCTGGACCGGCAACAGCAGAAGCCATTTCAGGTGAGGCCCAACCCCGGCGGCAAACCCAATCCGCCGGTCAGCGATTGCATCTTTTCCTGCATCGCCGCTTCTGCCTTGCGCCGCGCGTCGTTATGCGCGGTCACCAGCAGGTCCTCGAGGATCTCGCGCTCGTCCGCCTTCATCAGCGACGGGTCGATCTTGACGGCCTTGACTTCCATCTTCGCGGTCATGCGCACGTTGACGAGGCCGCCGCCGGAGATACCCTCGACTTCGACATGGCCGAGTTCTTCCTGCATCGCCTGCATCTTCGATTGCAGTTGGGCTGCCTGCTTCATCATGCCGAGAAAATCAGCCATGGACTGTTCCTTATGTCTTGCTAGAGATCGTCGCTGTCGGCGCTCTCGGCAGGGTCAATACTGGCATCGGATTCCGGCGGCTCGGGGGCAAGCTTGCGCACCTCGACCACCTTGGTACCCGGAAACCGCGCCAGCACCTCTTGCACCCGTGGGTCAGCCTCAGCTGCGCGTTCGCGCTGGTTCTTCTGCGCCTCGTTCTGCTCGCGCAGCGTCGGTTGCCCGGCTTCGTTGGACACGATCACGGTCCAGCGCCGCCCGGTCCATTGTTCGAGCTTGCGCGACAGATCGTTGATCAGGGTGCGCGCCGCGCTGCGTTCCATCGTCACTTCGAGCCGGCCGTCTTCGATGCGCACCAGACGGACATCGGCTTCCAGCGCCGCCTTGGTCAGGAGATCGCGTTTCTCGCCGGCGAGCGCGACCAGTGCCGGAAAGCTTGATATCCGCAGCGCCGCCGGTGCGGCCTGAACGTCCGAGGTCGGCGCGACCATCTGCGGGCGCGCGGACGCCTCGGCGCCGGACCGCGGCGCGGCGGTCGCCCGCGCAGGAGACGATGGCATCGAGGCAACCGGCGCCGGCATGCTGCGCGGCGGGGTGCTTGCGGTGACCACCGGCGATGCACCGCCATGCTGGTCGAGCATCCTGATCGCTTCGTCCGGCGTCGGCATGTCGGCGACATAGGCGATCCGCACCAGGACCATTTCCGCAGCAGCCGCCGGCCGTGTCGCGGCCTGCGCTTCGGTGATGCCCTTGAGCAGCATCTGCCACATCCGCGACAGCACGCGCATTGAGATTTTGGCAGCGAAGTCGCGGGCGCGCAGGCGCTCGGTTTCGCCGAAGGCGACATTGTCGGCAGTCGCCGGCACGATCTTGACGCGGGTGACGAAATTGACGAATTCGGCGAGATCCGACAGCACCACGATCGGATCGGCGCCGGTGTCGTACTGCTCGCGAAATTCCTTGAAGGCGCTGGCAATATCGCCGCGCACCAGCGAGTCAAAGAGATCGATGACCCGCGTGCGGTCGGCAAGGCCGAGCATCTGGCGCACCGCATCGGCGCGCACCGCACCGGCGGCATGCGCAATCGCCTGATCGAACAGCGACAGCGAATCGCGCACCGAGCCTTCGGCGGCGCGGGCGATGATGCCGAGCGCTTCCGGCTCGACCTCGACCTTTTCTTTGGCCGCGATATTGGAAAGATGGCCCATCAGCACGTCGGCCTCGACCCGACGCAGGTCAAAGCGCTGGCAGCGCGACAGCACCGTCACCGGCACCTTTCGAATTTCCGTGGTCGCGAACACGAATTTGGCGTGCTCCGGCGGTTCTTCCAACGTCTTGAGGAAGGCGTTGAACGCCGCGGTCGAGAGCATGTGGACTTCGTCGATGATGTAGACCTTGTAGCGCGCGCTAGCCGGCGCATAGCGGACGCTGTCGTTGATCTGGCGCACATCATCGACGCCGGTATGGGAAGCGGCGTCCATTTCCAGCACGTCCATGTGCCGGCTTTCCATGATGGCCTGGCAATGCACGCCCAGCACCGGCATGTGGATGGTCGGACCCTTCACCGATCCGTCCGGTAGTTCGTAATTCAGGGCACGGGCCAGAATCCGCGCCGTGGTGGTTTTGCCGACGCCGCGCACGCCGGTCAGGATCCAGGCCTGCGGAATGCGTCCGGTCTCAAACGCGTTCGATACCGTGCGGACCACGGCGTCCTGGCCGATCAGATCGGCGAAGCTGGAGGGGCGGTATTTACGCGCCAGCACGCGATAATGCTGGCCGGCCTGCGGCAGCCCGCCGAGATCGAAACCGCTCTGGTCGCCACCATCCGCTTCGGTCGGGGGCGTTACGGGAATGCCAGCATCGGTCATCGATCGATCCGCAATTGATTATTTCTCGAAGCCGGCTTGCGGAATAAGTACGAGCCGAATCAAACGCAGGGCTAATCACCGCTTTTTGCGCGATTCGCTCGAAAACAGGTAGGAGACTGACGAGCGACCCGATCCGGACCTCGTTAGGGCTGCTTCCTTCCGGACCTGACCCGGTTGGCGAGTGGCTCGTCCACCGCCAATCTCCCGGTCCCTATTTGGGGCCAAAAGGGCCGGAAAGCAAGCCGGTCGAGGGCGCTTTGCGGGACTTGTGCAAAAAGCCGGAAAGGCATTAGTTGCCGTCATGCCCGCTGACACGCCCGCCTGGTCTCTGCATTCCCGGCTCAAGGAAGACACCATCGATATCGGCGACCTGCCGCTGTGCCGGGTGCTGGTAATCAAGGATGCGCATTACCCATGGCTATTGCTGGTGCCGCGCCGGCCCGATGCCGTGGAGATCATCGACCTCGACGAGGTCGAACAGGCGCAATTGATGACGGAGATTTCCCGCGCCGCCCGCGCCCTGAAGGAAATCACCCGATGCGACAAACTGAATATCGCCGCCCTTGGTAATCTGGTTCCGCAACTGCACGTCCACGTGATCGCGCGCCGCTCGAGCGACGCCGCCTGGCCGCGCCCGGTCTGGGGCGTGATGCCGCCGCTCGCGCACGATGCGGAAGAGGTCCAGACCTTCATCAGCGCGCTGCGCCGTAAGATCTGGCTCGGTTGAACAATGTGGTTGAACACATGACAGCATTCGATTCGTTTCCCCTGGGGCAACCGGCCTTCGTCACCCACATCCTCGATCGCGCCGCGCATCTGCGCAATGACGATGAAAAGCTGTTGGCCCTGGAAGGCCACCGCGATGCGCGTGCCTATGTGGTGTATCGCGACTTGCTGGTAGTGAAGCAGGAGACGGATGGCCCGCGCGCGTTGCTGACCATCGACGAAGCCCATCAGGCCGGCGCCAACCCCGGCACGATCTTCCTCGGCCTGCGCGAGGGTGCGCCGGTATTCGGCATGGGCATATCGGCCGCGGCGGTGGAACAATTGCTGACCCGGGATGACGTCGGCGTGAACGAACTGCGCGGCATGGCGATGCAGGGCGTGGTGCCGCCCACCCAGCTCTCGGCAATCGCAATGGCGAAATCGATGGTGAACTGGCATCAGCGCCATGGCTACTGCGCCAATTGCGGAACCCGAACCGCGATGCGGGAAGGCGGCTGGAAGCGCGAATGTCCCAACTGCAAGGCCGAGCATTTCCCGCGCACCGATCCGGTCGTGATCATGCTGGTAACCTCGGGCGACAAATGCCTGCTCGGGCGACAGAAACAGTTTCCGGCCGGGATGTGGTCGTGCCTTGCCGGATTCGTCGAGGCCGCCGAGACCATCGAGGATGCGGTCCGGCGCGAAATCTTCGAGGAATCCGGAATTCGCTGCACCGATGTGAATTATTACATGAGCCAGCCCTGGCCCTATCCATCGTCGCTGATGATCGGCTGCACCGCGCGCGCGACCAACGAGGATATCGTTGTCGACCGGACGGAGCTGGAGGACGCGCGCTGGTTCGACCGGGCCGAGGCGACATTGATGTTGAAGCGTCAGCACCCCGACGGCCTTGCCGGACCTCACCCGTTTGCGATTGCCCATCATCTGGTCGGCCGCTGGCTGCAGATATATCCTGATCCGCACGCATAACTGGAACCCGATCATGCCCGGCCGATTAACAGGGGATATCATGGTCCGTCACATGGCAGGACGGATATGATGGAAGAGGCGATGAACTTTCACCCTGCCGCGCCGAAAATCCCTCCGCGCATTCTCTGTATCGGCATGCCGGTACGCGATCTGACATTCCGCATCGAGGAATTGCCGGAGCGCGGCTTCAAGGTGAATGCCAGCCATTTCGACGAAATCTGCGGCGGCAATGCGCTCAACGCGGCGATCGGAATTGTCCGGCTCGGTGGCCGCGCCTCGATCTGCGGACCGATGGGCGACGCGCGCGAGACCTCAAGCCGGTACATTTTCGACAAGCTCGCCCATGAGGGCATCGACACCTCGCATATCGTGCATATGCCGAATCTGGTGACGCCGATCTCCAACATCATGATCGACCCGAGCGGCGAGCGCACCATCGTGACCTTCCGCGATCCGGAATTGTGGAAAGTCCGGCTGCCCGACGCCGATGAATTGCTGAAGGATTGCAGCGCCATTCTGACCGAGAATCGCTGCGCGGAATTCTGCACGGATCTATGCGCCGAAGCGCGCCGGCGCGGCATTCCCGTCATTGTCGATGTCGATCGCACCATGTCGATGCGGGAGGGGCTGCTGACGGCGTCGTCACATCTGGTGTTTTCAAGCGAAGCCCTGCAAGCCACCGCCGGGGTCAGCGACGACGGCGAAGCGCTCAAGAAGATTGCCAAACTGACGCCGACGTTCCTGGCAGGCACACGCGGCGCAAAAGGCACGCTGTGGCTCGATGACCATCAGAACCTGCATGAGACGCCCGCCTTTCCGGTGCATACCGTCGATACCTTGGGCGCGGGCGACGTGTTTCACGGCGCTTTCGCCCTCGCCATCACCGAGCATCAGGATCTGCGGCAGGCGCTGCGGTTCGCATCCGCGGCTGCGGCACTGAAATGTACCCGTTTCGGCGGCGCTTTCGCGGCCCCGCAACGTGCTGAAGTTGAAGCATTTTTGAGCCAGGATCGGACAGCCCACCCGGTACGGACTGAGCAGTAATGAGGCTTGCCTTAGAATAATTTTCTCCGTATTATGGCTTCAAACGTCATAATTGGAAGAAAGTTCTTCTCATGTCCGACCTCGCCGTCCACGTTGTTGAGCCCAGTCGTCGGCTCGACGCCATCGACCGCAAGATTTTGACCGTGCTGCAAGACGATGCCTCGCTGTCGGTGGCCGAGATCGGCGACCGCGTCGGGTTGTCCTCGACGCCGTGCTGGAAGCGGATCCAGCGGCTGGAAGCCGACGGCATCATCCTGCGCCGGGTCGCGCTGGTCGACCAGAACAAGATCGGACTCGGTATTTCGGTTTTCGTGTCGGTCGAGAGCGCCGATCATTCGGAAGCGTGGCTGCGGACCTTCGCCGAAGCCGTCAGGGCGATGCCGGAGGTGATGGAATTCTACCGGATGGCAGGCGACGTCGATTATATGCTGCGCGTCGTGGTCGCGGACATGCAGAGCTACGACGTGTTCTACAAGAAGTTGATCGGCGCGGTGCCGCTGAAGAATGTCACATCGCGCTTTGCGATGGAGAAGATCAAGTCGGTCACCGCATTGCCGGTGCCGGCGGCATAATGAAGAAAGCTCCCTCGCCCCGCTCTTGCGGGGAGAGGGTTGGGGTGAAGGGGCGTCTCAACGAATATCGTACTCGCGGTGAATCCCCCTCACCCGAAATTCGAGCAGCGTTCGAATTTCGACCTCTCCCCGCAGGCGGTCCGTAAGCAGGGCGAGGTCAAGAAAACTCAAATCTTCTGATTGTATTCGCCGACCTCCGGATGGGTGCGCAATACCGAGTCCATCGCCTCGAACATGTCGCGCATCCGCTGCTCTGAAACCGGGCTCTCGACCACCACCACCAGTTCCGGCTTGTTGGAGGAGGCCCGCACCAGCCCCCAGCTGCCATCCTCGACCGTAACGCGCACGCCGTTGACGGTGACGAGGTCGCGGATCTTCTGCCCCGCCACCTTCTCGCCTTTGCCCTGCATCGCCTCGAAATGCTTCACCACGGCATCGACCACGCCGTATTTGGTCTCGTCGGAACAATGCGGCGACATTGTCGGCGACGACCAGGTTTTCGGCAGCGCATTCTTCAGATCTGCCATCGACTTGCCGGGCGCGCGATCGAGCATCTCGCAGATCGCAATCGCCGAAATCAGGCCGTCATCATAGCCGCGGCCAAACGGCTTGTTGAAAAAGAAATGACCGGATTTCTCGAACCCCGCCAGCGCGCCCAGTTCGTTGGTGCGGCGCTTCATGTAGGAGTGGCCGGTCTTCCAGTAGGCGGTTTTCGCGCCCTGCTTTTGCAGCACGGGATCAGTGGCAAACAGCCCGGTCGATTTCACGTCCACCACAAATTGCGCGTTGCTGTGGATCGCCGACATGTCGCGCGCCAGCATGACGCCGACCTTGTCAGCGAAAATCTCCTCGCCGGTATTGTCGACCACGCCGCAGCGGTCGCCGTCGCCGTCGAATCCAAGACCGACATCGGCCTTGTGCGCCAGCACCGCGTCGCGGATGGCGTGCAGCATTTCCATGTCTTCCGGATTCGGATTGTATTTCGGAAAGGTATGGTCGAGCTCGGTATCGAGCGGCACCACCTCGCAGCCGATCGCCTCCATCACCTGTGGCGCGAAGGCACCCGCGGTGCCGTTGCCGCAGGCGACCACGACTTTCAGCTTGCGCTTCAGCTTCGGACGTTTGGTCAGGTCGGCGATGTAGCGCGCCGGAAAATTTTCATGAAACTGATATGAACCCCCGACCTTGTTCTTGAAGTCGGCATTAAGCACGATTTCCTTCAGGCGGGTCATCTCATCGGGACCAAACGTCAGCGGACGGTTGGCCCCCATTTTGACGCCGGTCCAGCCGTTGTCGTTATGCGATGCCGTCACCATCGCGACACAAGGCACATCGAGATCGAATTGCGCAAAATAGGCCATCGGGGTCATGCACAGGCCGATGTCGTGCACCTTGCAGCCCGAAGCCAGCAATCCCGAGATCAGGGCATATTTGATCGAAGCCGAATAGCTCCGGAAATCATGCCCGGTAACGACTTCCTGCCTGACGCCGAGTTCCGCGATCAGCGTGCCCAGCCCCATGCCGAGCGCCTGAACGCCCATCAGATTGATTTCCTTGCCGAACAGCCAGCGGGCATCGTATTCGCGAAAACCAGTCACCTTCACCATTGGCTCGGATTCAAACGCATAGGTGTTCGGAACCAGCGCGGATTTCGGCTTCGGAAACATGCAAGAGGCCTCGCGTAAAATGAATAAGGGTACAGCGCAGCCATAGCGAATGCCTGGGCGCGGTGGAAGGCGGGATAGTAGGCTTGTTGCGATTAATTGCGGCGGATTAAAGCGTTTTCCAGCGAAGTGGGTACCGGTTCGCATAGCAATCAAGTTTACGCAGATTGCATAGACTTATCTGCGGTAGAAAACGCGTCAAAATATGAGTTTGGCAGCGAAGGAGCCTTACTGCTCCAGCACCATCTGGCCGTTGGCGTATTCGAACCGCTTCAGCTTCGACAGGAACGACAGCCCGAGCAGGTTTTCCGACAGCGCTTCGTCCGGCAGCACGATGGCATCGACGTCGCGCACCACGATGCCGCCGATGTCGACCATCGCCAGCCGTGTCGGCGCCGCCTTGACAGTGCCGTTGGCGGTCGTGACCGCCGCTTTGTAATCGCCGCGCGACGGACGCAGCCCGAACCGTGCCGCGGAAGTTTCGTTCAAGGCGATGACCGATGCGCCGGTGTCGACCATGAAGCCGATCCGCTGGCCATCGATCCGGCCTTCGGTCTCAAAATGACCACGGGCGTCGTGCGCGATGCTGAGCGTACGCAGGCCGCTCGGCGCCGGCGTTTCGACAACGGCAGCTTTCCGGGGCGCGGTATTGGCGAGCGCGGGGGTCATCCTGTCTGCGATCTGCGCCATGACGGTGCCAAGGCCGATCATGATCGCAGCAAAGATCACTATGGTACGCATCACGCCACACTCGATCTGAGGACCCGCTGATAACACCATGTCAGCGACAAGACTGCGACCAATGGCGGCGCCGCCGGCTGCCATTTTGACGAAAAGGATGAGCGAAGTGTTAACAAGGGAGTTCGCCATGCGCGGGCTTGACCCGCGTATCCATCAATTTTCAAAAAAGAGCCCTCTCAAGCGATAGATTGCCGGGAGCGCAGACAGGTAGTCTGCGCAGGGCAGACTACTATGCCCGGCAATGACGATCGGGCAGATCACGTCCCACGGGGCTTGACGCGCCGGGTCGGCAGGGCGCTCGCCGGATCCTCCGGCCAGGGATGCCTCGGATAGCGCCCGCGCAAATCGGAGCGCACACCGGCGTAACTGCCGCGCCAAAAACCCGGCAGGTCGCGCGTCACTTGCACCGGCCGGTGCGCCGGCGACAATAGTTCCAGCACCAGCGGAATCGCGCCCTTGGCAATCGATGGATGGGTGTTGAGCCCGAATAATTCCTGCAACCGGACCGCAATGGTCGGCCCCTGCTCGGCCTCGTAGTCGATCGCCAGCATGGTGCCGGTCGGCGCCTCGAAATGCGTTGGCGCTTCCCGCTCCAGCCTTGCCCGCAACTCCCACGGCAATAGCGTCATCAGCGCCTCCGACAGATCGACCGCCGAAAACTCTTTCAGGGAAGCCTTGTCGTAGAGCGCAGGCACCAGCCATGTTTCGCGCTGTGCGGCGAGTGCGTCATCGGACAAATCGGGCCATGAATCCGCAAGCGGATCGGCCTCGGCCTTGCGCAGGAACATCACGCGGTCGCGCCACTGCTTCGCAGGTTTTGACCACGGCAATCGATCGAGGCCGGCGGCGATCAGGCCGTCGGCCAGCACCCGCGCGGTTTCGGCCGAGGGCGACAAAGCGAGCGGCGCCTCCGACAATGTGATCGCATGCAGCGCCCGCTTGCGGCGTGCCCGCAATGCCATCGCGCCGCGATCGAACGTGATCTCATCCGTGGTCTCGATCTGATCGGCGAAGTGCCGTTCGATATCTTCCAGCGTTATCCGCGCCGCCAGCAGAATGCGCCCCTGGGCGGCGGTGCCCGTCAATTCGCCGACCGCGACATAAGGCGAGCGCGCCAGCGCAGAGGCCGGATCGACCGCCGCCCCCCGTCCATTGGCGAGCACGAAGCTGCCATTGCCGCGATTACGCGCGACGCGATCGGGAAACGCCAAAGCGAGCATCATGCCGATGGTAGGTTCTTCCTGCGCAGAAGAAACGATCGCGCCGGCCTTTTCACTCGCAGCCACCTGCGCGGCCCAACGCTGCGCCTGGCTGCGCGCGCTAGTGGCGCGTTGCGAGCGGTCGCGGCGGAATTGATCGAGCCTGACGTCGAGATCGACATTGTCGCCGCCGAGGCCACGCTCGGTGATGACAGCGGCAACCTCCGCGGCTTCCTCGCCCGCGCCCAAACGATGTGAATCCACGATCATCCGCGCCAGCCGCGGCGGCAGCGCCAGCGCGCGCAGGCTCTGGCCTTCCGCCGTGATCCGGCCATCGCCGTCGAGCGCCCCCAGTTCGGACAAAAGACCGCGCGCCTCCTTCAACGCAGGCACGGGCGGCGGATCCAGAAACGCCAGCGTCGAGGGATCGCGCACGCCCCATTGCGCGAGATCGAGCACCAGCGACGACAGGTCGGCG
Organism: uncultured Alphaproteobacteria bacterium; assembly: GCA_963811915.1. GTDB lineage: Bacteria > Pseudomonadota > Alphaproteobacteria > Rhizobiales > Xanthobacteraceae > Bradyrhizobium. The sequence goes on along the minus strand of CAWETC010000038.1, from coordinate 112,342 downwards.
CTGAGGATTTCCGGCTGGGTATAGGCCGCCAGCGAGGCGGTCTGCGGTTCGTCCCACAGCCGGTAACAGACGCCGGGCTCGGTGCGTCCGGCGCGGCCGCGGCGCTGATCGACCGCCGCGCGCGAGGCACGCACGGTTTCCAGCCGCGTCAGACCGATATCGGGCTCATAGCGCGGCACCCGTGCCACGCCGGAATCGACCACGATGCGAACGCCTTCGATGGTCAACGAGGTCTCGGCGATCGAGGTCGCCAACACGACCTTGCGATGCCCCTTCGGCGCGGGCGCAATGGCGCGATCCTGCACGCCGGCATCGAGGGCGCCGAACAGCGGCACGATTTCGATCAGATGCATCGTGGACGCGTTCGGCGAGAAAATTCTGGGTACGGCGAATTTCAGCAGCCCCGGGCAGAAACGCCAGCACCGAACCGGGATCGGCGCGCAGCGCCATCGCGATGGCATCGGCCATTTGCCGTTCCAGCGGCGCATCGGCCTTTCTGCCGAGATAGCGCGTCTCGACCGGAAACGCGCGGCCCTCGCTGGCGACCACCGGCGCATCGCCCAGCAACGTGGCGACCCGCGCCCCGTCGAGCGTCGCCGACATCACCAGGATGCGCAAATCCTCGCGCAGTCCGATTTGCGCATCGCGCGCCAGCGCCAGGCCGAGATCCGCATCGAGCGAGCGCTCGTGAAATTCGTCGAACAGCACGGCTGCGACCCCGGACAATTCGGGATCATCGAGAATTTGCCGCGAGAAAATGCCCTCGGTGACAACCTCGATCCGGGTCGCGCGCGATACCTTCGAGCCGAACCGGACACGGTAGCCCACGGTCTCGCCGACACGCTCGCCGATCGTCTGCGCCATCCGTTCGGCACTGGCGCGGGCCGCGATCCGCCGCGGCTCCAGCACGATGATTTTCTTGGGTCCGACCCATGGTGCATCCAGCAGCGCCAGCGGCACCCGCGTGGTCTTGCCCGCCCCCGGCGGCGCTACCAGTACGGCAGCAGTATGGCCCGCGAGTGTGCGGGTGAGTTCGTCCAGCACCGCGTCGATTGGAAGAGGGGTGTCGAAGCTGCGGGGCAATATCTCTATTCCGTCATCACCCGCGAAGGCGGGTGATCCAGTAAACGCCGGCCTTACTGACCGCAAGGACCGGGTGTACTGGATACCCCGCATCCGCGGGGTATGACAGCTTCACTTGGATCAACCCTTCGGCTCAACCGGGCCGCGCCCGACGCTCTCATAGGTAAAGCCGAGCGCCACCATGTCCTCGCGGCGATAGACATTGCGCAAGTCGACCACAACCGGTTGCGCCATTTCGCGCTTCAGCCGTTCGAGATCGAGCGCGCGGAACTGGACCCATTCGGTCACGATCACCAGTGCATCGGCGCCGCGCGCGCAGGCATAGGGGTCGTCGCTATATTCGATATCCGGCAATTCGCGGCGCGCCTGTTCCATGCCGACCGGATCGTAGGCGCGCACCTTTGCGCCGAGATCGAGCAGCCCGGTCACCAGCGGAATTGACGGGGCCTCGCGCATGTCGTCGGTATCGGGCTTGAAGGTGAGGCCGAGTACGGCAATGGTCTTGCCACGCAGCTTGCCGCCGAGCGCGTTCGAAACCTTGCGCGCCATCGCGCGCTTGCGGTTGTCGTTGACCGCGAGCACGGCTTCGACGATCCGCAGCGGTACGTCGTGATCGAGCGCGATCTTCACCAGCGCACGGGTATCCTTGGGGAAGCACGAGCCGCCGAAGCCCGGCCCGGCATGCAGGAATTTCGAGCCGATACGATTGTCGAGCCCGATGCCGCGCGCGACTTCCTGCACGTCGGCGCCGACTTTTTCGGACAGATCCGCGATCTCGTTGATGAAGGTGATCTTGGTGGCGAGGAACGCGTTGGCGGCGTATTTGATCAGTTCCGCGGTGCGCCGCGCCGTGTACATCAGCGGCGCCTGATTAAGCGACAACGGCCGATACACATCACCCAAAACCTTGCGCGCGCGCTCGTCCGACGTGCCGACCACGATGCGGTCCGGGAACTTGAAGTCGCGGATCGCGGCACCCTCGCGCAGGAATTCGGGATTGGAGGCGATCGCGACATCGGCGGAGGGATTGACCTCGCGAATCAGGCGTTCGACTTCGTCGCCGGTGCCGACCGGAACGGTCGATTTGGTAACGACGACGGTAAACCCCTTCAGCACCGCGGCAATCTCGCGCGCCGCGGCGTGCACATAAGTCAGATCCGCATGACCGTCGCCACGCCGTGACGGCGTGCCGACCGCGATGAACACGGCGTCGGCTTCGGCGACAGGTGCCGCCAGATCGGTGGTAAAATCCAGACGGCTGGCTTTGACATTGGCGGCCACCAGCGCATCGAGGCCCGGCTCGAAAATCGGGATCTCACCCCGGCGCAAGGCCGCGATCTTGTCGCCATCCTTGTCCACGCAGGTAACCTGGTGGCCGAAATCCGCAAAGCAGGCGCCGGACACCAGCCCCACATAGCCTGTGCCGATCATGGCAATACGCATTTTCAAAGCCTATCGATGATGGTTAACGAGTCTATCGGTGGGCAGGTCTTAAAACATTTTACAGCCGAGAGGAAACCGGAAAAGCGCGAAAAAGCGGCATGCTATTTGTATGAATAAAGAGGAAAGAAACCGATCGGGCCGATGATGCTGCCATGTCACACCAAAAAGACACATCGATGACATCAAACGGCACATCCACAGCGACCACGCGTTCCACGCCATTAACGCCTGGACGGGTCGACTGGGTAGACTACGCCAAAGGCATCTGCATCATCATGGTCGTCATGATGCATTCGGTGCTGGGCGTCGAATTGGCCGCCGGCAAGACCGGTTTCATGCACCTGCTGGTGGCGTTCGCCAAGCCGTTCCGGATGCCGGATTTCTTTCTGATTTCGGGGTTGTTCCTGCCCATCGTGATCGACCGCGACTGGCGCACTTATCTTGACCGCAAGGTGGTCCACTTCGCCTATTTCTACCTTCTGTGGGTGACGATCCAGTTCGGCTTCAAGGCGCCGGCCTTTGCCGCGGAGAGCAATTGGACCCATGCCGGCTTCCTTTATCTTGAATCCTTCATCGAGCCGTTCGGTACCCTCTGGTTCATCTATCTGCTGCCGATATTCTTTGTCGTCACCAAGGCCACGCGACGCATGTCGCCACTTGCCATCTGGGGTATCGCGGCGTTGCTGGAGACGGCCCACATCGGCACCGGCTGGACCGCGATCGATGAATTTTGCGCCCGCTTCGTCTATTTCTATTCCGGCTATCTGTTCGCCGACTACGTGTTTGCGCTCTCCGATCGTGCGCGGGCACATCCGGGGCTGGCGCTCGCGGCGCTGGCGCTGTGGGCCATCATCGACGGCGGCCTTGTGATAGCAGGTTGCAGCGAATGGCCGCTGATTTCGCTGATCCTTGGAATCGCGGGCGCCTGCGCCATCATCACGATAGCGACGCTGCTGGCGCGGGCGCATTGGCTGACGTTCCTGCGCTTTTGCGGCGAGCATTCCATCGTGATCTATCTCGCGTTCTTCCTGCCGATGGCTGCGACGCGGACGCTGCTGCTGCGCCCCGGACCGTTCCACGATGTCGGGACCACCGCGCTGATTGTCACCCTCGCCGGCGTCGTGGGAGCGCTGGCGCTGTGGCGAATTGCCCTTAAGGCCGGCGCCAGGTTCCTGTTCGAACGTCCCGCCGCGTTCTGGATCGCGCCGAAGCAACCGCGCCCGACACTACAGCCGGCGGAATAGTTCATACCGAGATCATCGTCTTCCTGGACCGCAAAGAGGCGCGTCTTTTGCGCCGGCCGGAGGCCAGACCCGTTGGGCAGGAACGACGGAATTCGCCGTTCAAGCCGATCCTTCGATCTTCACGCCGTCCTTCATTTGCTTCAGTCTGGCCTGAAACCCTTCAGCATCGCCGAAATCGGCGAAGCCCTGATAATACGGGTGCGGCCCCAGCACGCGGCGGGCATGCTTGATCGGGCACCAATACACCTCAGTGCGTGATGCCACTTCGCGGATGAACGCGATCGCGCCGTTGCAATACGAGCAATAGGCGCAATTCATCTTCTCGAGGGTGTTGAGATAGACCAGATGATGCCGATCGAAGACAAGATAATCGCGACGGCGCACTTTCGGAATTTTGTAAACCGGAAAGCAGATCGTCTGATACGCCATCACCCAGAGATCGGCCAGTGCGATCGGAATGATCAGCGAATAGATCACCGGTGCGGTCAGCACAATCAACGGATGGGCGTTGAGGATATAGCGCGCCAGCCCGACCTTGATTGCGCGCTGTACCCGCAGCACATCTTCCTCGAAGACAATGCGGCTGTTTTCGAAACGAAAACGCAATTCCTCCCGGCGCTTCGTCAGTTCGGTCTCGATCTCGGCCTCGACCGACCGCAACTTCTCCATCAATACGTCGAGCTGCGCGGTCATAATTCCGTCCTTCCGGCTCTTTCATCGCAGGGGGGCATGGAACGGCCGCCAATGCAACTCATGGCCGGGCACAAAAATCACCGCACAATCCCCCTCCGAAGGCTGTCAATCGGCGGAAAAATCCCTGAAGTTGCGGCCATGCCGAAAACATCCGAAAAAGCCGCTCCAAAGCCCGTTGCCGTCAAGGCCCTCGCGAAAGGCGACCACGTCTTTCTGGTCGACGGTTCCTCCTATATTTTCCGCGCCTATCACGCGCTGCCGCCGCTGAACCGCAAGTCCGACGGACTGCAGGTCAACGCCGTGCTCGGCTTCTGCAACATGTTGTGGAAGCTGCTGCGCGACATGCCGCCGGACAACCGGCCGACGCATCTGGCCATCATCTTCGACAAGTCGGAAATCACCTTCCGCAACAAGCTCTATCCCGACTACAAGGCGCACCGCCCGCCGGCGCCGGACGATCTGATTCCGCAATTCCCGCTGATCCGCGAAGCCGTCCGTGCCTTCGACCTGCCCTGCCTGGAGCAGGTCGGGTTCGAGGCCGACGATCTGATCGCAACCTATGTGCGGGAGGCCTGCGAGCGCGGCGCCACCGCGACCATCGTCTCTTCCGATAAGGACCTGATGCAGCTCGTGACCGACTGTGTCACGATGTACGATACCATGAAGGATCGCCGCATCGGGGTCCCCGAGGTGATCGAGAAATTCGGCGTTCCGCCGGAAAAAGTGGTCGAGGTGCAGGCGCTGGCCGGAGATTCTACCGACAATGTGCCAGGCGTGCCCGGCATCGGCATCAAAACCGCCGCGCAACTGATCGTCGAATATGGTGACCTCGAAACACTGCTCGCGCGCGCCGGTGAGATCAAGCAGCCGAAGCGGCGCGAGGCGCTGATCGAGAATGCCGAGAAGGCGCGCGTCTCGCGGCAACTGGTGCTGCTCGACGACAAGGTCGCGCTCGACGTCCCGCTCGACGAACTCGCGGTGCATGAACCGGATGCGCGCAAGCTGATCGCGTTCCTCAAAGCGATGGAATTTTCCTCGCTGACCCGCCGCGTTGCCGAATATTCACAGGTCGATCCGGCGGATGTGGAAGCGGATGCCGGCAACAGGAGCGGCGCCAGTGTTTTTGGCCCGCTCCCCCTGCAAGCCGCCCCGGCCGGTGCCGACCGGGAACGCGACCTGTTTGACGGCCCTGGCTCGCCGCCTTCTGCAAAAGCCGCGGGGCGCGCATCGAGCAGCGCGCGAAGCGAAGGCAAACCCGGTAGATCAAACGTCGTCCTCACACCGCAGGCCCTCGCCGCCGCGCGCGCCGAAGAAGCGCGGAAAACGCCGGTCAATCGCAGCAAGTATCAGACCCTCCGCACCCTCGCCGAACTCAATACCTGGATCGCCCGCGTCCATGATGTCGGCCACTTCGCCATCGAGGCCAAGGCGAACTCGATCGACCCGATGCAGGCCGAATTGTGCGGCATCGCGCTGGCGCTGGCGCCCAACGACGCCTGCTATATCCCACTCAGCCACAAGCAATCCGGCGACGGCGCGGGCCTGTTCGCGGCCGGCGTGGCGCCGGACCAGATCAAGCCGACCGAGGCCCTCGATGCGCTGCGGCCGTTGCTGGAATCGGCCGGGATTCTCAAGATCGGATTCAACGTCAAGTTCAATGCCGTGATGTTCGCACAACACGGCATCACCCTGCGCAATCATGATGACGCGCAACTGATGTCCTATGCACTCGACGCCGGCCGTAACGCCCATGGGCTCGATGCGCTGGCCGAAACATGGCTCGGCCATGCCACCATGAGCCACGGTGAGCTGACCGGCAGCGGCAAGGGCAAGCTCTCGTTCGACCAGGTCGCGATCGACCGGGCGACGGCGTATTCGGCCGAGGATGCCGACGTGATACTGCGGCTATGGCGCGTGCTCAAGCCTCGCCTGGTCGCCGAGCGCATGACGGCGGTCTATGAAACGCTGGAGCGGCCGTTGATCTCGGTGCTGGCGCGGATGGAACGCCGCGGCATCTCGATCGACCGCCAGGTGCTGTCGCGGCTGTCGGGCGAATTTGCCCAGACCGCCGCGCGGGTCGAAGCCGAAATTCAGGAGATCGCGGGCGAGCCGATCAATGTCGGGAGTCCCAAGCAGCTCGGCGACATCATCTTCGGCAAGATGGGATTGCCGGGCGGCAGCAAGACCAAGACCGGGGCATGGTCGACGTCCGCGCAGATTCTCGATGAACTCGCCGAGCAAGGTCACGAATTTCCAAAGAAGATCCTGGAATGGCGGCAGGTTTCAAAACTGAAATCGACCTATACCGACGCGCTGCCGACCTATGTGCATCCGCAGACCCATCGCGTCCACACCACCTATGCGCTGGCGGCGACCACCACCGGGCGGCTGTCGTCGAACGAGCCGAACCTGCAAAACATTCCGGTGCGCACCGAAGACGGACGAAAAATCCGCCGTGCCTTCATTGCATCCCCGGGCCACAAGCTGGTGTCGGCGGATTACTCGCAGATCGAGTTGCGGTTGCTGGCGGAGATCGCCGACATTCCCGTACTCAAGCAGGCGTTCCGGGACGGGCTCGACATTCATGCCATGACGGCGTCGGAAATGTTCGGCGTCCCCGTCAGGGACATGCCGAGTGAAATCCGCCGCCGCGCCAAGGCGATCAATTTCGGCATCATCTACGGCATCTCGGCTTTTGGTTTGGCGAACCAGCTCGGCATCGCCCGGGAGGAAGCCTCCGCCTACATCAAAAAGTATTTCGAACGTTTTCCCGGCATCCGCGCCTATATGGACGAGACCCGCGATTTCTGCCGCACGCATGGCTATGTCGAAACATTGTTCGGCCGCAAATGCCATTACCCCGACATCAAGGCCTCGAATGCCTCGGTCCGGTCGTTCAACGAGCGCGCCGCGATCAACGCACGCCTGCAAGGCACCGCCGCCGATATCATCCGCCGTGCCATGACCCGGATGGAAGACGTGCTCGCCGAGAAGAAGCTCTCGGCGCAGATGCTGCTGCAGGTTCACGACGAACTGATCTTCGAGGTGCCCGACGACGAGGTCGCCGCGACGCTGCCGGTGGTGCAGCATACCATGCAGAACGCGCCATTCCCCGCGGTGCTGCTGTCGCTGCCGCTACAGGTCGACGCACGGGCGGCGAATAATTGGGACGAGGCGCATTGAGCGGCGCCAGTAGTTAGTCATCGCCCGGCTTGAGGCCGGGCGATGACTACGGTGTTCCCCTGAAATATTCGACCAACCACTACGCTATTTACGAAATGGCGTCGCGATCGTGCGCGCCGTATAAAGGGGCATCGCCCGCTGACGAGTCTCACATGCCCCATTTTTCTTCTCTGCTCGGCTTCGCCCTGGTTTCGTTCGGCATGGTGCTGACGCCGGGGCCGAACATGATCTACCTGATCTCGCGCTCGATCGCGCAGGGGCGGCTCGCGGGATTGATTTCGCTCGGCGGCGTCGCGCTCGGCTTTGTATTCTACTTGCTGTGCGCGGCGTTCGGCATCACCGCGCTATTGTTCGCGGTGCCCTATGCCTATGACGCGCTGCGGTTCGGCGGCGCGCTGTATCTATTGTGGCTGGCCTGGCAGGTGTTGAAACCCAACGGCCGTTCGCCGTTTCAGGTGCGTGAACTCGCCGTGGACGGGCCGCGCAAGCTGTTCGCGATGGGTTTCATTACCAATCTCCTGAATCCGAAAATCGCGATGCTGTATCTGGCGCTGCTGCCGCAGTTCATCGATCCCGCGCAGGCAAGCGTGCTGCTGCAGTCGATCGTGTTCGGCACGATTCAGATCGTGATCAGCGTCAGCGTCAACGCGATCATTGCGGTGACGGCCGGCTCCATCACCGGATTTCTCAGCACTCGCCCGATGTGGCTCAAAGTACAACGCTGGCTGATGGGCACCGTGCTCGCGGGTTTTGCGCTACGGATGGCGTTCGAGGCGAAGCGGGCGTGATCTCTTCTTTCCCTCTCCCCTTGTGGGAGCCGAGACGAGCGTAGCTCGCTCTTAGGGAGGCTCGGATGAGCGTAGCGAATTCGAGACGGGTGATGGGTTACGGTCTATCGATAGAAAGAGACCCCTCACCCGCCTTCGATGCTTCGCATCTCAGGCACCCTCTCCCACAAGGGGAGAGGGGATCAGTGCGCTTCGCAAGTACTCAATCCAGCTTCGCTTCCATACCGCGCTTGACGCCGGGGCGCGCCATCAGCGCGTCGTACCAGCGGCCGACATTCGGGAAGTCGGCGAACGACACCTTGTGCCGCTCGTGCCGCCACGCCCAGCCGAGGATGGCAAAGTCGGCGACCGACAGCGCCCCGGCGACGAACTCGCAGGTCCCGAGGCGGCGATCCAGCACGCCATAGAGCCGGCGCGTCTCTGTCATATAGCGCTTCAGGCCGTAGGCTCGGTCGGTTTCGTTCTCCAGCGCGATGAAGTGATGCACCTGTCCCGGCATCGGGCCGAAGCCGCCCATCTGCCACATCAGCCATTCATAAACCGGGATACGTTCGATCAGCGGCGCGGGCAGGAACTTGCCGGTCTTCTCGCCGAGATAGAGCAGGATCGCGCCGGACTCGAAGATGCTGACGCGCTTGCCGCCGGGACCATCGGGATCGACGATCGCGGGGATCTTGTTGTTCGGGCTGATCGCCAGAAACGCCGGCGCCATCTGTTCGCCCTTGCTGATGTTCACCGGAACCACCTTGTAGGGCAGGCCCATCTCTTCCAGAGCGACGCTGATCTTGCGGCCGTTCGGCGTGTTCCAGGTGTGCAGTTCGATCGTCATTTTTGGTCATGTCCCCGCGAAAGCGGGCTATCCAGTACCCGGAACCCGTGGGCCTTACAACCGCCGGCACGGAATACGGGATCACCCGCTGGAGCTTGTCATAAGGCCCAGCGGATGATGACGAGGGCGCTGTTGACGACACCACATCCGCTCTGGAATGTGCTGGAAACCACCGATAGATTGCGCCACCTCATAAGAGATAGCAGCCTTGTCCAAATCAGCCTCCCGCGCCCGTCTCGCCGAAATCATCCGCAAGCGCTCCTTCGGCCGCGGCGAAATAACGTTGGCCTCGGGCCGCAAAAGCGACTTCTATTTCAATCTCAAGCCGACCATGCTCGATCCCGAAGGCGCCGCATTGCTCGCGGAACTGACCTATGAAGCACTGAAGGACGACGCTCTCGATTATATCGGCGGCCTCGAAATGGGCGCGGTGCCGCTGGCCGGCGCGGTCGCGCAAATCTCCTGGCTCAAGGGTCATCCGATCGCGGCATTCTTTGTGCGCAAGAAGCCGAAGGAACATGGCGCCCGGCTGGCGGTGGAAGGGCTCGCGAAGGGCGAAAGCCTGCAGGGCAAGCGCGTGGTGATCGTCGAAGACGTCACCACCACGGGCGAATCCGCGCTGAAGGCGGTTGAGGCGGTGCGCGACGCCGGCGGCGATGTCGCGTTGGTGCTCACCATGGTCGACCGCGAAGAAGGCGCCACCGAAACCTTTGCGCGGGCCGGCCTTCCGTTTCGCTCGTTGTACCGAGCAGGTGAATTTTTGAAGGACTGAAGTTTGCTTGTCTTCCTCCTTAGCTCTCCCGCTCGCGGGAGAGCGTAGGCCGCCCTTAGCGGCCGTTCTTACGAACGCCGACACGAAGCTTCGGCTATGGCGCTCGATAGAGCGAGTCGGGTGGGGGTATCTCTCCGCATTACCATTCTCATCAGGCACCCACACCCCAGTCCTCCCCTGCAAGCGGGAGAGGGTGAAGAGAAGCATTTCTTTCCTGATCCAGCGTCTGCTCATACCTCGTTTACCATCCCGCACTAATGTGAATCGCGCCGGGGCATGGCCTGCCGCGGTGGAATTTCTGGCGTCGGGTGGAGTTGGCGTTGCGTACAGAGTTGTCTTGTCAGCCCATGCGGCGCCGCATGATGCTCGTTGCCATCGTCGCGCTCACCGGCGCCGATGCATTGCCGCGCGCGGCGTCCGCCGAGAATCTGTTCGATTTCCTGTTCGGCGGTGCCTTGAAACAGCAGCACCAGGCCCCTCCTCAAGCCAATTTCTTCGCTGATCCGTTCAGCCAGCAGCCCGCGCCGGCACCCTCCCGCCCGGTCGCCTCAGCCGGTTCCGGACCCGCATTTTGCGTGCGCAGTTGCGATGGCCGGTATTTCCCACTGTCGCGCGCCAATGCAACACCGGTTCAGATGTGCCAGGCATTCTGTCCGGCCAGTCCCACCAAGGTTTTCTACGGCAGTTCGATCGACAGCGCGTCGTCCGCGACCGGTGAGCGTTACGCCGACAGTGAAAACGCCTACGCCTATCGTAAAGCGCTGCGCGCCGACTGCACCTGCAACGGCCGCGACGCCGCGGGGCTGGCGCCGGTCGACCTGACGCTCGACACCTCGCTGCGCGCGGGCGACATCATCGCCACCACCAACGGGCTGGTGGCATATTCCGGCATCAAGATCGGCCTCAACCAGACCGCCGAATTCACGCCGGTGGCTTCCTATCCAGGCTTGACCACCGAAGTGCGCGCCCGGCTCGGCGAGATGAAGGTGGCGCCGGTGGCGGCGGAAATGGTCGGCGAAGAGCCGCCGATGGCCGAGACCCGCCGCGATGTCGTCGCGCCCATGAGTTCGGTGCCGAAATCCTCATCGGCCAAAGACAAGCGCGCCGAAGCGAATTAGGATTTGAGCCTCGTGGTGAGGAGCACGCGAAGCGTGCGTCTCGAACCATGACCGCAACTACTCTTCATCCTTCGAGACGCGCGCGAGTGCGCACTCCTCAGGATGAGGTCCGAACACCATCTATCGCCCGACGATGACGCCGATCACGTTCGGCGCCGACAGATATTTTTCCTCGATCTGCGCCCGCGCCGCGGCGCGGTTCTCCGGCGTCAGCAGACCGCGCTTTTCGGCGAGGATCATCCAGCAATAGCCCCACCAATCCGTCAGCATGCCGTGATCGTCGACGAGATCGTAACCCTGTTCGGCGGCGAAGATGCGGGCATGCGCTTCGTCGAGCGTATCGAGCCAGGCATGGTCGTGCACCGAAAACAAATCGTCGCTGAAATCGTCCGTGGTATAGCCCCACACCGACATGCAGACGGCGTTGAATTCGCGGTCGATCTGGTCGTCATCAACCAGCCGCCGGCGGGAAGTCTGATGCAGCCGCGACAGCGAGCGGGCGAAGTCGGCGATACGGGTGAGGGCGAAGGTGTCGAAGGCGATGGTGGACATGTAGTCCTCGGAAGTTCAGACAGACCATAGATGTTGTGTCGGGATAGTCTCGAATCACAATGATATATCAAAGACTTGCTAAAGTGTTCTTAATTTGTTCCAACTTCGTTTCTGCCGCCCGAAGGCCGGACCCCTATCACCGGCGTCAGAGCCGAGGTCGCGCAACCCGCGTGCTGCGGCATCATGGGGTTGGCAAAGCGACAGCGTTCCCATCAACCTACTACTTTGCATTTGGGATTCCTGAATGACGGGGCACGGCGCGAAGAGCGCCTTTGCTCACCCGCAATTTATGCCGGTACGACGAGGAATCGGAAACTCACCTCGCCCACGGCGCATAGTCGCCGCAATAACGGGGCACAGATTCTCCGACCAACGGCCCGGTCCTTGCCTAAAAATCATGCATGCGTTGCACCATCGAGGCCCGCGATGGGTTTCGATCGGCGCGCAAGACGCGTATTATTCCAGCGTTCAGTGGGGATGCCCAACTTGCCAGATCAACCTTTCCCGGTGAATTTTCCAGCCGTCGGCCAACCCGTCGACGAGCTGGCGCTGGCCGAGATCAAGGGCGCCATCCTTGCCAAGCTGCGGCTGGCGATCGGCAAGGACGCCGGCATGGCCACCAAGCACGACTGGTACATGGCCGCAGCGCTGGCGCTACGCGACCGCATCGTGCACCACTGGCTGACCGGCGAAAAGCAGAGCTACGACGCTGGCTCCAAGCGCGTCTATTACCTCAGCCTGGAATTTCTGATCGGCCGCCTGTTCACCGATGCGCTGAACAACATGGGACTGTTGGAAGTGTTCGATGCAGCACTCGGCGATCTCGGCGTCGGCCTCTCCGAACTGCGCAAATGCGAACCGGATGCAGCGCTCGGCAATGGCGGTCTGGGGCGGCTGGCGGCATGCTTCATGGAGAGCATGGCGACGCTGGCAATCCCCGCGATCGGCTATGGCATTCGTTACGATTTCGGCCTGTTCCGCCAGATCATCGCGCAGGGCTGGCAGCACGAATATCCCGATGAGTGGCTCAGCTGCGGCAACCCTTGGGAATTTCAGCGGCCGGAAGTGGTCTACCAGGTGCATTTCGGCGGCGGCGTCGAACACATCGAAGACAGAGGGCGCGACGTCGCAATCTGGCAGCCCGGCGAAACCGTACAGGCGGTCGCCTACGATACCCCGATCGTGGGTTGGCGCGGCCAGCACGTCAACGCGCTGCGGCTGTGGTCGGCGCGCTCGCCCGATCCGCTCAAGCTCGACGTGTTCAACTCGGGCGACTTCCTCGGCGCCAGCGCCGAGGAAGCGCGCGCGGAAGCGATCTGCAAGTTCCTCTACCCGAATGACGAGAGTCCGTCGGGCCGCGAGCTGCGGCTGCGACAGGAATATTTCTTTGTTTCGGCCTCGCTGCAGGACCTGATCAAGCGTCACCTTGCATCAGACGGGCAAGTACGCGGCCTGGCGGCGAAAGTCGCGGTGCAACTCAACGATACCCATCCCAGCCTCGCCATCACCGAACTGATGCGCATCCTGGTCGATCTCCACAACATCCGCTGGGATGACGCGTGGCAGATCACGGTGGCGACGCTGTCCTACACCAACCACACGCTGCTGCCGGAAGCACTCGAGACCTGGCCGGTCGAACTGTTCCAGCGCCTGTTGCCGCGTCATCTGGAAATCATCTACCGCATCAATGTCGCGCATCTGGCGCTGGCGGATGTCTGCTGTCCCGGCGACGTCGATTTCCGCGCCTCGGTATCGCTGATCGACGAAAAGTCCGGCCGAAGGGTGCGGATGGGGCAACTGGCCTTCGTCGGATCGCACCGCATCAATGGCGTCTCGGCGATGCATTCCGATCTGATGAAGGAGACCGTGTTTCACGATCTCAATCATCTTTATCCGGGCCGCATCACCAACAAGACCAATGGCATCACCTTCCGGCGCTGGCTGATGCTCGCCAACCCGAAGCTGACCGATCTGTTGCGCCAGGTTTGCGGCGAAGCCGTGCTTGACGATCCCACACAGCTGAAACTTCTCGAAGCCCACGCCAGCGACAATGCGTTCCAGCAGCAATTCCGCACCGTCAAGCACCACAACAAGATCATGCTGGCACGGCTGATCAGGGAGCGCCTCAACATCCAGGTCGATCCATCCGCGCTGTTCGATGTCCAGATCAAGCGCATCCATGAATACAAGCGGCAGCTGCTCAACATCCTGGAAGCCATCGCGCTCTACCACGCGATCAAGGACGATCCACAACGCGATTGGGTACCGCGTGTAAAGATCTTCGCCGGCAAAGCGGCGGCCAGCTATCGCTACGCCAAGCTGATCATCAAGCTGATCAACGACGTCGCCGAAATCGTCAACAACGACCCTGTTATCGCCGGGCGCCTGAAGATCGTCTTCCTTGCCGACTATAATGTCAGCCTCGCCGAAGTGATCATTCCCGCCGCCGACCTTTCCGAGCAGATTTCGACCGCCGGCATGGAAGCGTCCGGCACCGGCAACATGAAGCTCGCGCTCAACGGCGCGCTGACTCTCGGTACGCTGGACGGCGCCAATATCGAAATCCGCGACAATGTGGGGGCGGAAAACATCGCGATCTTCGGCATGGAGGCAATGGACGTGATGGTGCGGCGAAAGCAGGGCCTGGACGCCACCGACGTCATCCGGCGGTCGCCCGCTTTGTCGCGCGCGATCAATGCGATTGGCAGCGGTGAATTCTCGCCCGACGATCCCGGCCGGTTCGAATCTGTCGCGCACGCGTTGCGTCATCTCGACTACTACATGGTGAGCGCGGATTTTGACTCTTATTACGCAGGCCAGCGCGGCATCGACGCCCGCTGGCAGGTAGTGCCGGCATGGACGCGGGCCAGCATCCTCAATGTCGCGCGGATGGCATGGTTCTCCTCCGACCGCACCATCCGCGAATATGCCCAGGATATCTGGAACGTACCGGTGGGCGGGGCTGCGCCGCTGGCGTTGCAGGAGCCGGGCGCGCAGCTCGGAGCGACCCGCTAGATCGGGCGCCCTGAATCCCGGCCTCCCCAACAACCATTATGCCAGACAACATTGAATTCGACAAAAGAGCCGCGATACTGCGCGGAAATTTAACGCGTCATTGCGAGCGAAACCGAAGCAATCCAGAGTCAGACAGAATGGATTGCTTTGTCGCTTACGCTCCTCGCAATGACCGCGAAGGACCATGGCATTCCGAGGACTCCCGATGCTGACAACGACCCCACATCTGTTCGACGAGGCGACGCGGGTCACCGCCGGCGATAGCTGCTGGCAGGGACGGACCAGCGAAGACTACTGGGCGTTTGTCGGCCCGTTCGGGGGCGCCACGGCGGCGACGATCCTGCGGGCGCTGATCGATCATCCACAACGATCCGGCGATCCGCTGTCGCTGACCGTCAATTTTTGCGCACCGATCGTGCAAGGCGATTTCGATCTCGACGTGCGTCTGGTCAAGGCCAACCGATCGACGCAGCATTGGTGCGTCGAGCTGAGGCAGGGCGGCGCAGAGGTCGCGACGCTTGCCACCGCGGTATTCGCCGAGCGTCGGCCGTCCTGGTCGCACCAGCCGGCGGAATTGCCGCCAGCGACTGCTTTCGATCAGATCCGGCCCTTTCCAAAGATCAAAGCGTCGTGGGCCAACCAGTATGATTTTCGCTTCGTCGAAGGCGAGCCGGATTTCAGCGGCACGAAAAAAGACGCGCCGCGAAACGCGTTCTCCAAATGCTGGATCACTGACCGTGTGCCGCGCAAGATCGATGTGCTGTCGCTGATGTCGATGTCGGACGCGTTCTTCGGCCGCATTTTCCATGCGCGCGGCGAGTTGGTGCCGTTCGGCACGGTTTCGCTGACCACCTATTTCCACGCCGATGCGGCGGATCTGGCCGCGGGGGACATCAGCCGGGTTCTGGCCGTCGCCGATGCCAATATTTTTCACAAGAGTTACGGCGACCAGACCGGCAAACTCTGGTCTCCCCATGGCCGCCTGCTCGCGACGACCACGCAGATCGCATATTTCAAGGCATAGAGCCTCCGGCATAATTTTCGCGCCGGTCGCAACATCTTCAACCCAGGAACTTGCGGACGCTCGGTTTGGCAACCGCGCTCTTGGCCTTGTTGATCTTGAGCTTGAGGCGCTTTTCCAGGAACTTCTCGATCCCGGCCAACACCCGCTCGCCCGCCTTCTGACTGCGCACATAGATGTTGCAGTCGTCGGCGTAGCGCACGAAGCGGTGGCCGCGTTCTCCAGTTCCTTGTCCAGCACATCCAGCATCAGGTTCGACAACAGCGGCGAGAGCGGGCCGCCCTGCGGCGTGCCTTCCTCCGTCGGACTGACCAGCCCTTCCTCTCATCACCCCCGCATTCAAGAATGCGCGGATGAGCTTCAGGAGGCGCTTGTCAGCAACCCGCTTGGCAACCAGCCCCATCAGGATGTCGTGGTTGACCCGGTCAAAGAACTTCTCCAGATCGATATCCACGACGACGGCGTGCCCGGACGCGATGTACGCCTGCGCCCGTTCCACCGCCTGATGCGCCGAGCGGCCCGGCCGGAAGCCGAAGCTGGTCTCGCAGAACGTTCCGTCCCAGTCCGCCTGCAGCGCCTGCATTGCCGCCTGCTGGATGAAGCGGTCGAGTACCGTCGGGATGCCGAGCGGCCGCAGGCCACCCGACGCCTTCGGTATTTCCACCCGCCGCACCGGCCGTGGCTTGTAGGTGCCGTCAAGCAGCTGGGCTCGGATCGTGAGCCAGTGCTCCTTCAGGTAGGCCGGCCAGATCGCCGACGTCATCCCGTCGACGCCTGCCGCGCCCTTGTTGCGCTTCACTTGCGCCAACGCTTTCTTCAGGTTCTCACGCTCGACTATTGCTTCCATCGACGGCCCTGCCGACCGCCCGGCTTTCGAGGCTCGGTTCTCGTCGCGCGTGCTTCGATCTCTTGGGCGGCGGCGCTCGGGGCTTCACCCCTTGCTCCGGTGCTCAAGTTCAGCTCGACCTGATTCTTCTGTCGCATGGCTCGCGCGAGATCACCGCTCTACTGGCCTCTTCCACCGTTCAGGCCTTCGGCGGCGCGCTGCCGCCTACTATGCCCTCGGCTGACTTCTGCGCCGCGGTCAGGCCACCTTGCGACGGCCTCAGTCCCGTTGCCGGGACACACGCAGACCTCCCGAGGCAAGACCGACCGCCTTCGCCGCACGCCTGCCGGATTTACCACCCCGACCCTTGATGATCCTGGACTTCGCGATCACGTGCTCGCTCGTCCGGCCGGGTAGGCCTCGTTATCCGGTTCTTGTCCATCAGGCCGCGGTTTTGCTCCACGCTTTCTTCAGACGCCTCCTCACGGTCACGCCCTTGCGCTTCGCTAATCCTTCGCCGTCATCAGGCTGGATAGAGGACTTCCACCTCCAAGCTGTCGTTCATACTCGGCAAAAGGGCGGCCTTTCGGCCGCCCTTCGTGTTCACAGAACCGATGGTTCTAAACTCATTCCGCCGCGAGCTTCACCTCGGGCGCGGCAGCGCGGACCTCGGCATCGACCTGGGCTTCGAACTTGGCGAAGTTCTTCTGGAACATGCCGACCAGGGCGCGCGCGGTCTTGTCGAATTCGGCCTTGTCCTTCCAGGTGTTGACCGGATCGAGGATGTCGCTTGGTACGCCTGGAAGCGCAGTCGGCACCGCGAAACCGAAATACTTGTCGGTGCGGAAATCGACCTTGCGCAGCGAGCCGTTCAGCGCGGCGGTCAACAGCGCCCGCGTCACCTTGATCGGCATCCGGCTGCCGGTGCCGAATTTGCCGCCGGTCCAACCGGTGTTGACCAGCCAGCAATCGACATCATGCTTGGCGATCAGTTCGCGCAGCATGTTGCCATAGACCGACGGATCGCGCGGCAGGAACGGCGAGCCGAAGCAGGTCGAGAATTCCGGCTGCGGCTCATTGCCAAGGCCACGTTCGGTCCCCGCCACCTTGGCGGTATAGCCCGACAGGAAGTGATACATCGCCTGCGCCGGTGTCAGCTTGGCAATTGGCGGCAACACGCCGAACGCGTCCGCCGCCAGCATCACCACGTTCTTCGGCTGGCCGGCGCGGCCGGTCCTCGAAGCATTCGGGATGAATTCGAGCGGATAGGCCGAACGGGTGTTTTCGGTCTTTGAACCGTCGTCGAAATCCGGCTCGCGGGAGTGCTGGTCCAGCACCACGTTTTCCAATACCGCGCCGAAACGCTTGCTGGCGGCATAGATTTCAGGCTCGGCTTCCTCGGACAGCTTGATGCATTTGGCGTAACAGCCGCCCTCGAAATTGAAGATGCCGTCGCTGCCCCAGCCATGCTCGTCGTCGCCGATCAGCGTGCGTTTCGGGTCGGCCGAAAGCGTGGTCTTTCCGGTTCCGGACAGGCCGAAGAAGATCGCCGCATCGCCGTCGGGCCCGACATTGGCCGAGCAATGCATCGGCAACACGCCCCTTTCCGGCAGATAATAATTCAGCGTGGTGAACACCGACTTCTTCATCTCGCCGGCATAATAAGACCCGCCGATCAGGACGATCTTGCGGGCGAAATCGATCGCGACCACGTTTTCGGACTTGCAGCCATGGCGTTTGGGATCGGCCCGGAAGCTCGGCAGATCGATGATGGTGAGTTCAGGCACGAAGCTCGCGAGTTCGGATGTCTGCGGGCGGATCAGCAGCGTTCGGATGAACAGCGAATGCCATGCGAGTTCGGTAAAGACCCGGGTCTTGATCCGGAAGCTCGGGTCGGCGCCGCCGTAAAGGTCTTGCGCGAACAGCGTCATGCCTTCTGCGTGGCTGAGGAAATCCTGGTACAGCGTCTCGAACTGCTCTGCGGTGATCGACTGGTTGCCGGCCCACCACATGTTCTTGTCGGTCGTCGCGTCACGAACGGTGAACTTGTCCTTGGGGCTGCGGCCGGTGAACTCACCGGTATCCGCGCACAAGGCGCCATCGGCCGAAAGCACGGCTTCGCCGCCCCGCACCGAATGCTCACAGAGTTGTGGCGCGCCGAAATTCCAGTTCACGCCCTTGAGTTTTTTTAAGCCGAATTTGTCGGCGCCGAAGGCACCGTTATGCACGCCCGTCTCTTGCACGGAATACTCCTCCTGAACCCGCGTATCTTCAGTCGCGCGAATGCCGCTAAACGCGCCCCTGTCGCGGTGACCTTTCATTCAATATAGCCGTATGGCTCCGGTCCGGCGACCTAATATTGATGAACACCGGACTTGCCAAGCAGATCACCCGGCATTTTGGTTTATTGCGTGGCAGGTTCTTGATCTTTGATCCGGTTCAATGATTTGCTGCACTGCGGGCCTGATCGGCCAGTTCCTTCAGAATCTGCCGCAGGGCGACAGGAGTGACGATCCGTCGCGGGAATTCCAGCCGCAGCGCTTCCATCCCGGCCGCCATGTCGATGCCGTCGGGGTCGCAGCCGGTACAGCGCCATTCCGCTGAATCCGCGCCGAGCAAGCTTGTCGCATAGAGGTTCATCGTCTCGCGGTGATCGGCGTTCATGTGCTCGACGGCGCCCTGCTCGGCCCCCAGCAGGGTTCCCGCATCGGCGATATCGGTCAGGAACTGCTCGGGCCTGAGGTCCACGATCCGTCCAAAACCCGCCACCAGATGCGCGCCGGACGGCCGGATCCGGAAAAATGAAAAATCCTTAAAATCTACAAAGACTTCCGAGGATGGATGAGCGTTGAGATAGCGTCGGCGCAACAGATCCACGTGCTCTGCGCCGGCCTCTTCTGCCCGGCCCGCCAGCATGAGCCGCGATCCCTCCAGCGGGTCGCCCTCGGCGCGCTCGTCCAGCATCAGCGAGACCCTGGAATCGCCGAGGATGTTTTTGGTGTGGAGCGCGAGGCGCGAAATCAGCAAAATCGGCGAGCCATCGGGATGGCTTGCGACATTCACCAGCGAGCAATAGGGATCGCCGCTGCCGGCCATCAGGGTCGCCAAAGCCCCCTGCCGGTTCCGCCGCAGCAGTAGTCTGGCCTGGCGGGAGGCGCTGAAGTCAGCCGTGGGCTGCATCGGTCGTATCCGCATATCTCATTGCAACAAGAGCCTTTTTTCGGGTAAACCGGTGACCATATAGGCGCGGTAGAAACGGTTCGCTAAGGGCTTTCGGGAACTCGGTCACACTTCAGCCCAGCTTGCATTGCTCGTTGACCTCGTTCGCAGCCCACTTATACGGCGCGTCGCCGAATTGCTCGCAAATTATCACCGTTTTCGGAAAGCAGGCTCATGCCCACAATCGCCTTGGTCGACGACGACCGCAACATTCTCACATCCGTCTCGATCGCGCTCGAAGCCGAAGGCTATCGCATCATGACTTACACCGATGGTGCTTCCGCGCTCGACGGCTTCCGCACGAGTCCACCGGATCTTGCCATCCTCGACATCAAGATGCCGCGCATGGACGGCATGGAGACGTTGCGGCGGCTGCGGCAGAAATCCGATCTGCCAGTGATTTTCCTCACCTCCAAGGATGAGGAAATCGACGAACTGTTCGGCCTCAAAATGGGCGCCGACGATTTCATCCGCAAGCCATTCTCGCAGCGCCTGCTGGTCGAGCGCGTCAAGGCCGTGCTGCGCCGCGCGGCGCCAAAGGATCCGACGGCGGTGCCCAAGGAAACCGACGCCAAGGCGCTCGATCGCGGACTGCTGCGCATGGACCCGGAGCGTCACACCTGCACCTGGAAGAACGAGCCGGTGACCCTGACGGTGACGGAATTCCTGATCCTGCAGGCGCTGGCCACACGTCCGGGCGTGGTCAAAAGCCGCAACGCCCTGATGGATGCGGCCTATGACGATCAGGTCTATGTCGACGATCGCACCATCGACAGCCACATCAAACGGCTGCGCAAGAAGTTCAAGGTCGTGGACGACGATTTCGAGATGATCGAAACTCTGTATGGCGTCGGCTACCGCTTCAAGGAAACCTGATTTACGAGCCTTCGCACGGCTTTGCTGACTGACGCCGCCGCGCGTCTGGGGTAACATGCGAAGGCGATCGCGCATCGCAGAGACCTTTCGAAACAACCGGCGGTTTTTGTCATTGCTTGATCGAACGCAGCCTGATCCAGGCCTGAATGCCGAGGACGCCTCGCCGTCCATCGTCGCTCGAGGCCATCGAGACTCCGTCGGTGACGGGCTGGTTGCGGCCGCTCGGCTGGCTGCGCCGGGCTCGGTCAGTTTTTTTTCGCGCTCAGCTTCTCCAGCCTTACCCGCCGCATCGTGTCGCTCAACCTTGCCGGCCTTCTCGCGCTGGTGGCGAGCATTCTCTATCTGTCGCAGTTTCGCGCCGGGCTGATCGATGCGCGGGCGCAAAGCCTTCTGGTGCAGGCCGAGATCATCGCCGGTGCGATCGCGGCCTCGGCAACGGTCGAGACCAACACCATCACCATCGATCCCGACCGGTTGCAGGATCTGAAGCCCGGTGAAACCTATGGCGCGCCCGACGAATATTCCGGGCTGGATTTTCCGATCAATCCGGAGCGTGTCGCGCCGGTGTTGCGCCGGCTGATTTCGCCGACCAAGACCCGCGCCCGCATATTCGACCGCGACGGCGGGCTCATTCTCGACAGCCGCAATCTCTATGGCCGCGGCGACGTGCTGCGCTTCGAACTGCCGCCGCCGTCCGTGGAGAAGCCGGGCTTCGCCGAACGCACGACGATCGCCATTCGCACCTGGCTCAATCGCGGCGACCTGCCGCTCTACCGCGAACTCGGGCCGGAGAACGGCAACGGCTACCAGGAAGTCGTGCAGGCGCTGGATGGCCAGAAGAGCAGCATGGTGCGGGTCAACGATCGCGGCGAGGTGATCGTCTCGGTCGCGGTGCCGGTGCAGCGATTCCGCGCGGTGCATGGCGCGCTGATGCTCTCGACGCAGGGCGGTGACATCGATCAGATGGTGACCGCCGAGCGGCTTGCGATCTTGAAAGTCGGCGGTGTCGCGTCGGCGGTGATGATCGTACTGTCATTACTGCTGGCAAGCACCATCGCCGGCCCGGTGCGCCGGCTTGCCGACAGCGCCGAGGGTGTCCGGCGCCGCATCCGGACCCGCGTCGAGATTCCCGATTTCACCGGCCGCCGCGACGAGATCGGGCACCTTTCCGGCGCGCTGCGCGACATGACGGATGCGCTCTATAACCGCATCGAAGCGATCGAGATGTTCGCCGCCGATGTCGCCCATGAATTGAAGAATCCGCTGACGTCGTTGCGCTCCGCGGTCGAGACGCTGCCGCTGGCGCGCAACGAGAACAGCCGCTCGCGGCTGCTGGCGGTGATCGAGCACGACGTCAAGCGGCTCGACCGGTTGATCTCGGACATTTCCGATGCGAGCCGGCTCGACGCTGAACTGCAGCGGCAGGATATGACCTCGGTCGATCTTCGCCGCCTGCTGAGCACGCTGGCCACGGTGGCCAACGAGACCCGGCTCGGCAACAACATCGCCGTCGAAATCCGCTTCGAGGGCCGCAATCCCGCCGACACTTTCTCGGTGCCGGGCCATGATTCACGGCTGGGACAGGTGATCTCCAATCTTCTGGTCAATGCCCAATCGTTCTCCGAAGCGGGCGGCAAGGTCCGCATCACCTGCCGGCGCGTGCGATCGGAAATTGAAATCATGGTCGACGATGACGGACCAGGGATTCGCGACGATGCGCTGCAGCGGATTTTCGAGCGCTTTTACACCGACCGGCCGCATCAGGGTTTTGGACAGAATTCCGGACTCGGACTGTCGATCTCAAAGCAGATCGTGGAAGCCCATGGCGGCCGCATCTGGGCTGAAAATCGCGCGGGCCCGCTCGGTGCCGACGGCGAGGCAACGATCGCCGGCGCGCGCTTTGTGGTCAGGCTGCCGGTGCCATGACCGATACCGCCGGAGTGAGCGTCCACGCATCGGCCGTGCTGGTCGGAGATCGCGCCGTGCTGATCCGTGGGCCGTCAGGGGCCGGCAAATCGCGGCTGGCGTTCGATCTCATCCTGGCCGGACGCGCCGGGCAAATAGCGCCGGCCGTGCTGATCGGCGATGACCGCGTCCATCTCGAGGCGAGCGAAGAACAGTTGATCGTCCGCCCGGCACGCCAACTGGCCGGCCTGATCGAAATTCGCGGCTTCGGTATTCGCCGCTGCGACTTCGCCGAAGAGGCCATCGTGGGCCTGGTCGTCGACCTCCACGCCGCGGACGCGGAACGGTTACCGGCGCCGGACGCCTTGGTCACGCGCATCCACAGTGTCATCTTACCGCGGATCCCCGTGGGAGCAGGCTTTGCCGCACTCCCCTTGATTGCAGCGAAACTGACGACAACTTCCGGCTGCGAATCCACTCCACCTTCCGACCGTTGTTTGAAGGGAATTCGTAACCATATCAGTCCACATATCGCGACCGAATAGACCGGCGCCATCTCTCTCCCAAAGCATTATTTCCGAGAGAATCGCGAAAATCCCCTCTTGCGCGAGGGCTCTGGATGGTCAAAGTGGCGCGTTCGTGCGGTGCACCAAAAGCACCCACGAGGAGTTTCCGATGATTGGTCTAGTACTTGTGACCCATGGGCGTCTTGCCGACGAGTTCAAGGCGGCGCTCGAACATGTCATGGGCCCGCAAAAGCAAATCGAAGCCGTCACGATTGGGGCGGAAGACGACTCCGATTTGTGTCGAAGTGACATTATCGAAGCGGTCAATCGCGTCGACAGTGGCGATGGCGTGGCGATCCTGACCGACATGTTCGGCGGCACGCCTTCCAATCTCGCGATCTCCTGCATGAGCCGCCCGAAAGTGGAAGTGCTCGCGGGAATCAACCTTCCCATGCTCGTCAAGCTCGCCAAGGTTCGCGAAGAGCGATCGCTTCCCGATGCCATTGCGATGGCCCAGGAAGCCGGACGCAAATACGTGACCATCGCGAGCCGGGTGCTCGCCGGCAAATGAGCGACGACGACGCGTCATCCGAAGACGTTGTCGGACCGAGTGTCCCGCCAGGCGCCGTATCTCGCGAACTTCCCATCATCAACAAACGCGGGTTGCATGCCCGCGCCTCGGCAAAATTCGTGCAGATGGTCGAGCGGTTCAATGCCGAAGTCTGGGTGACAAAGGGCGGCGAAACCGTCGGCGGTACCTCGATCATGGGACTGATGATGCTCTCCGCGGGGCCCGGCACATCCATTGTCGTCTCCGCGATCGGCCCCGAGGCCGAAGCTGCGATTGCCGCCATCTCCGAACTGGTCGGCAGCAAGTTCAACGAAGAAGGCACGTGACCGAGCGCGCCGGCTTCATCTACTTCGCCGGCGGGACGATATAGACTTTCCAGGTGATCGCAGGACCGGGATGGCCCCGGAAGAAACGCTGCGTGGTGATCGCCACTTGCTCGGCATCCTTGCCGTTGGCCGCCATCCAGGCCTCGCAGACCGGCAGCCGTCCATCCGACGTATCGCAGACGCCGATAAAGCCAAGCCGCTTGGCTTCCTCGAGCGAGGTCAACCCCGACGACCAGATTTCGCCCGGCGTAAACGGTGCGGGATGATCCGGACTGTAGAACGTCAAGGGCTCGCCGACCTCGGTCGTGCCGGCGACCACCGCCCATCGTGTCGGAAAGCGCCTATGCCATTCCTGCGTCAATTCGCGGGCAAGCTGGGAGCGCGCGCCATAGCCTGACGCGCCATTGGGATTTGTGGCCATCTCGCGCTCGGCGATGGTGGGCGAGGCGGCAAGCACCGTCAGCGTGGCGACGAACCAGATCGCGGTGATGTGAAACAGCGCCCACTTCTGAAGGCGCAGCGATGGAATGGCGACCAACGCCAACGGGGTCAGAAAGAACAGCGAGATGCCCCAATCGGTCTTCATATAGACCGTGAAGAGCAAGCCACCGAGTGGCGGTCCGATCGCAACCACGATCTGGATGATCCAGATATTGAGCGCCTGCGAGCCATTCACGCCGGCATTGGCGCCGCGCGACCATGGTTGCGTCAACAGCGCGAGCGGATGTCGCACCAGCGTCGCCCACCATCGCCGTCTGAATGCCAGCGCCAGCACCGCCAGCGCGACGGGTACCGCCAGCAGCGCCAGATTGTGGCCGATATAGCCGAGCACGAGTTGCGCGCTCTGCGCGCGGCTCGACAATCCGTAGACATCGCCGGCATAGGTCAGCGGCACGAAGTCCACTTCCTTCAGCCACAGCAGATGCGGAATCATCGTCACCACGAGCGTGGCAATGGCGACCCATGGCGCCGGCGAGCGCAGGAACAACCAGCCGGTCGGGATGAATCAGCGCCGCGATCCCAATCGCGCCGATCATGGTCAGCACCCAGTATTTCGTCATCAGCGCCAGTGCCCCGGCAAGGCCGAGCCACAGGCCCGAAGTCACGCTGCGCTTTTCGAATGCGTTCAAATAAGCCAGCACGACCAGCGGCAGCGTCACGAGTTGCAGCAGATCCGGATTATATTTGAACCCCTTGAAATTGAAGATCGGATAGAGCGCCAGCATCACCACGACAAAGAAGCGCGGCGGTAATCCACCACGCGCACCGCGATCAACCAGCAGATCACGAGGCCACAGCCCAGTGTTGCCATCGCCAACGCATACGTGGCCCAGTCGGTGACAGGAAACAGCTGAACCAGAGACCTGCGACCCAGCCCGCCAGCGGCGGATGCTTGCATAACCCAGCTGGAACTTCTGGCCCCAGGCGAACGCTTCGGCGACGTCCATATGGACGTCCTGCGCCGCCTTGAGGTCGATCAGGATGAAGGTCCAGAACACGATGGAGGATCGCAAAACCGGTCACCAGCCAGAGGCCGGCCTTGCGATCCGAGGCCAACGCCGCGAGCCACGCCGCCAGTCGCCGGATGCTCGGTCGCCGCCGCCGGCGCGCGCGAGAAGCCGAGGGCAAAATTGATGCAGTTGACATGCCCTGTGCGTAGCGCGTTTTCCACGAAAGTGGAATCAGCTTGGCGTGAAGAAGCGCCGTTAAAATGGCGTAATATGGTTGCCGCGTCGGGGGACGAATGCTATCCCGCGCCCATGACATCCATCCCTATTTCCAACATCCGCAACTTCGCCATTGTTGCGCATATCGACCATGGCAAATCGACGCTGGCCGACCGTCTGATCCAGACCACCGGGGGCCTGCAGGCGCGCGAGATGAAGGAAGCAGGTGCTCGATTCCATGGATATCGAGCGCGAGCGCGGCATCACCATCAAGGCGCAGACCGTGCGGCTGACCTATCCGGCCAAGGACGGCAAGACCTATACCCTCAATCTGATCGACACGCCCGGCCATGTCGACTTCGCCTACGAGGTTTCGCGCTCGCTGGCAGCCTGCGAGGGCTCGCTGCTGGTGGTCGATGCCAGCCAGGGCGTCGAGGCCCAGACGCTTGCCAACGTCTATCATGCGCTCGATGCCGGCCATGAGATCGTGCCGGTGCTCAACAAGATCGACCTGCCGGCGGCGGAGCCGGATCAGGTCAAGCAACAGATCGAGGACGTGATCGGCATCGATGCGTCCGACGCCGTGATGATCTCGGCCAAGACCGGCCTTGGCATCGATGACGTTCTGGAAGCCATCGTGCACCGGCTGCCGCCGCCGAAAGGCGATCGCAATGCCGCGCTAAAGGCGCTGCTGGTCGACAGTTGGTACGACGTCTATCTCGGCGTAGTGGTCCTGGTTCGGATCGTCGATGGCGTGATGAAAAAAGGCCAGCGCATCCGGATGATGGGCACCAACGCCGCCTATGACGTCGAGCGCGTCGGCTTCTTCACGCCGAAGATGCAGCAGATCGAGGAACTCGGGCCCGGCGAGATCGGCTTCATCACCGCCGCGATCAAGGAAGTCGCCGATACCCGCGTCGGCGACACCATTACCGACGATCGCAAGCCGGTGACGGACATGCTGCCCGGTTTCAAGCCGGCGATTCCCGTGGTGTTCTGCGGTCTGTTTCCGGTCGACGCCGACGATTTCGAGACGCTGCGCGGGGCGATGGGAAAACTGCGCCTGAACGACGCCAGCTTCTCCTTCGAAATGGAAACCTCGGCCGCGCTCGGCTTTGGTTTCCGTTGCGGCTTCCTCGGCCTGTTGCATCTGGAAATCATCCAGGAGCGGTTGTCGCGCGAATTCGATCTCAATTTGATCGCCACCGCGCCCTCGGTGATCTACAAGATGCGCCTCACCGACGGGCAGGTGATCGAGATTCATAATCCGATCGACATGCCGGACGTGGTGAAGATCGCCGAAATCGAGGAGCCGTGGATCGAGGCCACCATCCTCACTCCCGACGAATATCTCGGCAGCGTGCTGAAGCTGTGCCAGGACCGGCGCGGGTCGCAGAAAGAGCTCACCTATGTGGGCAATCGCGCCATGGTGAAATACGAACTGCCGCTCAACGAAGTGGTGTTCGATTTCTACGATCGCTTGAAATCGGTCTCCAAGGGTTATGCCTCGTTCGACTATCATCTCACCGACTACAAGGCCGCCGATCTCGTCAAGATGCAGATCCTCGTCAACAACGAGCCGGTGGATGCGCTGTCGATGCTGGTGCACCGCCAGCGCGCCGAAGGCCGCGGCCGCGCCATGGTCGAGAAGATGAAGGAACTGATCCCGCCGCACATGTTCCAGATCCCGATCCAGGCGGCGATCGGCGGCAAGGTGATCGCGCGCGAAACCGTGCGCGCGCTGCGCAAGGACGTCACCGCCAAGTGCTACGGCGGCGACATCACCCGCAAAAGAAAACTTCTGGAGAAACAGAAGGAAGGCAAGAAAAAGATGCGGCAATTCGGCAAGGTCGACATTCCGCAGGAAGCCTTTATCGCCGCGTTGAAGGTGGATAGCTGAGCGGACGATTTTGCCTTTGCTAAGTGTCCTTACCGCACTGCACGCTCCTCGTCGTGCGGAAACCGGCGCGATAAAGGACATGCATCCCATGCATCGCTTATTCTGCGCCCCCATCTTGATCCGCGGCGCCAGATAGACCAACATGCCCTTAATTGATCACTCGATAAAGGGCGAGGAAACGTCATGAATAAGCCCGCAACGCTGGGCCTGGTTGAACGCGCCAAGGCGCTGGTACCCCTGATCGCGCGTGAAGCCGATGAGGTTGAGCGGACGCGACGTCTCACACCGCCGGTGGTCTCCGCCCTGATCGAAAATGGGCTGTACCGGTCGCTGCTGCCGCAAAGCGTCGGGGGCGCCGAGGTGCAGCCCCAGATCTTCATGCAGATGCTTGAGGAAATCGCCAAGGCCGATGCCTCCACCGCCTGGTGTCTCGGCCAGTGCAGTGTCTGCGGCATGACGGCAGCCTATCTCGATCTCGATGTGGCGCACGAGATATTCGACGCCCCCAACAGCGTCCTCGCCTGGGGCGCGGTCGCCAACGCGGTGCAGGTCGTCCCCGGCGGGTATCGCGTCACCGCGCGCTGGGACTTCGCCAGCGGTTCGCGCCAGGCGAACTGGCTCGGCGCCCATGTCCAGATCATCGAGGCCGACGGCACCAAGCGGATGAAGCCGAATGGCTCTCCGGAAATCCGCACCATCGTGTTTCCCGCGACCAGCGCCACCATGTACGACGTCTGGGACGTGATCGGGCTGCGCGGCACCGGCACCAACTCCTATTCGGTCGACGATCTGTTCATCCCCGAAAAATACGTCGCCCTGCGTGACGATCCCACTGGCCTGCGTGAAACAGGTCCGCTCTACGCCTTCACGACATTCGCGATGTTCGGACTGGGCTTCGCCGCGATTTCGGTCGGCGTTGCCCGTGCGACGCTCGATGCCATGATCGATCTGGCGCGCGGCAAGGCATCGGTCGGCCTGAAGGCGATGCGCGAGAACAATGCAGTTCTTGGCGCGCTCGGGCGCATGGAAGGCAATCTGCGCGCCGCGCGCGCCTATATCTATGCCACGGCCGGCGAAGCGTGGGACGAGGCAACGCGAACCGGCAAGCTCACGGAAGATCGCCGCTTGGCGTTGCGTCTGGCCTCGACCTGGACCATTCATCAGGCCGCCTCCGTGGTCGACGCCGCCTATCACATGGCCGGCGCCACCGCCGTGTTCCGCGCCAATAAGTTCGAACGCCGTTTCCGCGATATCCACGCCATCGCCCAGCAGATCCAGGCCCGCGACAACCATTATGAGGATGTCGGCAGGATGTTGCTGGATTCCAGCGCCACCATCCCCCGCGGACCGACAAACTAGGCTTTGCATCCGGAAGCTTCGCACATCGAACGTCATTTTCGCTGGTCGCAACGGCACACGCGTCGCGACCAGCGCCGTCTTGCACTTTCGTCGGTCAGCCGAGTTGGCGTGCCGAGAAACACCACCTTAGGGTGGTACGGTCGCGGTGTCGCACCGCGCATGCAATCAGTTGTTAAGCACTTTCTGGGACTTTCCGTAGCATTGCTGGCGCGGAGCCCGGACTTCCCATGTTTCAACTTCGATCAATCGCGGCCCGCCTGATTCTGGCCATTTCGCTGACCGTCGCGGCGGCCTGCGGCATCCTCGGGACATTTTCGATCATTCAGGAACGTTCCCTGACACAGCTCGCGCTCGATCAGCAGCTCAAGCTGCAATATGACAGCGTCATCGCCGCCGTTGACTATGAAGGCCGGGCCGCGCTGGCGGTCAGTGCTGTCATCGCGACGCTGCCCCCCGTGGCAGACGCGGTTGCCAAAGGCGACCGCGACGCACTGTCGGCGCTGCTGCAGGGACCGCTGGCGGCGTTGAGGCCGCAGGGGATGCCGCTGATCAGTTTCCACACGCCGCCGGCAACCGCCTTCTTCCGGGTCCACCAACCGAAACTGTTTGGCGAAGACATCTCGGCACGGCGCGCGACCGTGGTGGAGTCGAACAAGACCGGCAAGCCGATCGTCGGCGTTGAAGCCGGACGGGATTCGCTGGGCGTGTTCGCCATGACACCGATCATGCGCGAGGGAAAAAGCATCGCCGTCGCCGACATTGGCGTTTCCTTCGGCAAGCAATTCGTCGACAGCGCCAAGCGGCGTTTCGGCGTCGATCTGGCCGTACACCGCTTCGATGGCAAGTCTTTCGTCAGGATCGCATCGACCCTTGGCGACAGCTCGGAAGTCACTCAGCAAGAACTCAAGAGTGTATTCGATGGTAACGCCTTGCGCCGCGACGCGACCGTCGACGGGCATCCGGCCGCGCTCTATTTCGGGCAAATCAGGAATTATGCCGGGCAGCCGGTCGCGGTGATCGAACTGGTCAAGGATACCACCGCCTATGAGGCGGCGACGGCACGTTCGCAGCGTCATCTCATTGTCGGCGCCTGCGCCATTCTTGCCGCAGCGGCCTTGCTGGCGTTCCTGCTTGGCCGCGGCATGTCGCGCCCGTTGACGGCCATTACCGATGTGATGAACCGCCTCTCGAGTGGCGACACCGATGTCACGATCCCCGGCGGCGACCGCAAGGACGAACTCGGCTCGATGGCGGGCGCGGTCGACGTGTTCCGGCGCAATATGATCGAGGCGCGTACGCTGCGCGAGGCGCAGGAAGCCGCCAAACAGCGGGCCGAAGAGGAGAAGAAGGCGCTACAGCGGCAGATGGCCGATCGTTTCGAAGTCGACGTCAAGGGCGTGATGGGCGCCGTCGCGCGGGCGACGGAGGATATGCAGGGCGTGGCGGCCAAGATCACCGCGAGCGTCAACGGCACGTCGGAGCAGGCCGCGGCCGCTGCGGCGGCCTCCGAAGAAGCTTCAGCAAGTGTAAACACGGTTGCCGCCGCCACCGAACAATTGGCGTCCTCGGTGAGCGAGATCGGCCGCCAGGTCACCCATTCCAGCGACGTCGCCGATGCCGCCGTGGCCAAGGCCAGCCAAACCACGGAAATGGTCGGAAGTCTCGCGGCCGCCGGCGAGAAGATCGGCGATGTGCTTCGCCTGATCAGCGCGATCGCCAGCCAGACCAATTTGCTGGCGCTGAACGCCACCATCGAGGCCGCGCGTGCCGGCGACGCCGGCCGGGGCTTTGCCGTGGTCGCATCCGAGGTCAAGGAACTCGCCAGCCAGACCGCGAAAGCGACCGATGAGATCGCTGGACAGGTCGCCGCGATCCAGTCCTCCACCGGCGCTTGCGTCACCGCGATCGGCGGCATCGGCGACACCATCCGGCAGATCAGCGGGATCGCCACCACAATCGCCGCCGCCGTCGAAGAGCAGGGTTCGGCGACACGCGAAATCGCGCGAAGCGTGCAGCAGGTCGCCGCCGGGACCAGCGAAGTCGCGATCAACGTGGCCGGCGCCGCCCATGCCGCCGACGAATCGCGCGCGCTGGCCGATAGCGTCCTCGTCGCATCCAGCGAACTTGACCAGCACGCCAGCGCGCTATTCGCGAGCGTCGATACCTTCCTGGCCGGGCTTCGTAACGCCGCCTGAAGCGTTTCGAGTACCGGGTCGTGCCAATCCATGCTCTAATCGCGTGAGATGTCAGAACCGGTTCGGAACGCGGCATGAAAGGCACGACCAAAAAGCCTGCGACAAAACCGGTGACAAAAACAATCCGGCCGGACGGCCGGCCCCCGCGGTCGATGCCGTATTCGCTGCCTATCCGGAACCGCTGAAAGCCAAGTGGCTGGCGCTGCGGCGCCTGACCTTTGACACCGCAAAGACCACCAAAGGCGTCGGCGCCTTGCAGGAAACCCTGAAATGGGGCCAGCCGAGCTATCTCACGCCCGGGAAGAGAAGCGGCAGCACGATCCGGATCGATCAGGTGAAATCCGCCACCAACCAATACGCGGTGTATTTCCACTGCCAGACCGACCTCGTCGAAAACCTTTCGCGAGCTGCACCCCAGAGAATTGAGCTATGGCGGCAACCGCAACATCCTGCTGAATGCGCAGCACGAGATTCCCGAAGCCCCGCTGCGCCACTGCGTGGCCGCTGGCGCTGACCTATCATCTCGACAAGCGCAATACCGCGCGCAAGAAAGAGCGCGAAACTTCGCGGATAACTCAGGCTGGAATAACCGGCGCCGAAATCATCGATCGAAATGCGCACGCCAAGCGTCCGCAGCGCATGCAGTGTGGCGAGAGCACCCGAGCGCTCTTTTCCAGCAGCAAGGTCCCGGTGATTTCCAGCTCCAGCCGCTTGGCGGCCAGACCGGATTGCTTCAGCGCATCCATTACGACCGACAGCCGTTTGATGGTCGCGCCCTTGCTGCCCGCTCGGGATGATGCGTTCTCAGCCATGCGCCGTGAAGACGGCACGCGGCGAGCCAGCCTTCAAAGATGCCGGAGATCAAGCGATTGCGACGGGCGCACCTCATTCCGATTGCGTAATTCCATGCTACGCTGCCTTGATATAGAGTGCCCGCATGAATCTCCGCCCGATTCTCACTCTCCTGCTGGCATCCGCAACCATCGTCAGCGCCAACGCCGCGCTGGCGCAGGACAAGGGCAGCGTCAATCCGAAGCCCCTGCCGCCACTGGCCAATCCCAATGATCCGAAATTGGGCGCCAAGGAATTGTTCGGGCGGAAAATCCTTCCCGCGGCGATGCCGACGCGCGTGATCGGCTTCTACGCCAAGGGCTGCATTGCCGGCGCCGCGGCGCTGCCGATCAATGGCGAGACCTGGCAGGTGATGCGGTTGTCACGCAATCGCAACTGGGCGCATCCCGACATGGTCGCGCTGTTGGAGCGGTTGTCGGCCAAGGTGCATAAGGATACCGGCTGGCCGGGAATATTGGTAGGCGACATGTCGCAGCCGCGCGGTGGCCCGATGTTCACTGGGCACGCCAGCCATCAAGTAGGGCTCGACGCCGATATCTGGCTGACGCCGATGCCGAACCGGACGCTGTCACGCAACGAGCGCGAGGAGATGTCCGCGGTCATGATGGTGCGGCCCGACCGGCTCGACATCGATCCGAAGGTCTGGACGCCGAACCATCTCGCGCTGATCCGTGACGCCGCGCAGGAGCCGAGCGTACAGCGCATCTTCGTCAACGCGGCGATCAAGAAAGCGCTGTGCCGGGAAGCCAAGGGAGACCGCAGCTGGCTCTCCAAGATACGGCCGATGTATGGTCACGATTATCACTTCCATATCCGTATCAAATGCCCCGCCGGCGCCACCGATTGCGAGAGCCAGCCGCCTCCTTCGGAAGAAGAGGGCTGCAACGCCTCGGATCTCGCCTACTGGTTCCAGGATTTGGTTATTCATCCCAAACCGCAGCCCGAGCCGCAAAAACCGCGACCGCCGATCACGCTGGCGCAATTGCCGGCCGCGTGCCGTCAGGTTCTGGCCGCACCGAACGCCAAGCCATAACAGACCATGGGCGATTTCATTCTGGCTGAAAATACGCTAAGGTTTGGCCTCGCCGCGCCGTAAGCGCTGGCGAAGCCACGGATCAGGGCTACTGATTCTATTTCCATCCCGATTTGTCGAGGCAGCCCGTCGCCATGCGCGGGGTGAACACTATGAAGGATCGATTCATGCGCATCAGTGCACGCAATCAAATCAAGGGCACCGTCGTCGACGTGAAGAAGGGCGCGACCACGTCGCATGTC
Organism: uncultured Alphaproteobacteria bacterium; assembly: GCA_963811915.1. Taxonomy (GTDB): domain Bacteria; phylum Pseudomonadota; class Alphaproteobacteria; order Rhizobiales; family Xanthobacteraceae; genus Bradyrhizobium. The sequence goes on along the minus strand of CAWETC010000038.1, from coordinate 79,124 downwards.
CGTGTCGATATCGGCAACGGTCAGACCATCACCTCCTCGATCACCAACGAGGCGGTCGATGAATTGGGCATCAAGACCAAGGGCCACGTCACCGTCGTCGTGAAGGCTTCCGACGTTATGATTGGAGTAGACTAATATGCGCGCACCGCTCTTTATCGCATTTGTATTGCTCGGAGCGGTGCCTGCCTGGGCGGCGGAAGAACCTAGCGGCTGCGACAAGTTCAAATGGAATATCGATCACGAGCGCGCGGCGCTCACCGCGCCGGATCGCGTCAAGCTCGCCTCGGGCGCCGAACTCGCGGCCGTGCCATCCACCGGCATGACGCTGAGCCTGGCCACGCCGGCCGAAGCCAAGCTGCCCACACCGCCGGAACGCGCCCCGAAGGAAGGCACCTTCGCCGGCTTCACGAGCTTCAAAAGCCTGCCCAAGGCCGGGATCTATACCGTCAACCTGTCTGCCGGCGCCTGGATCGATCTGGTGCAGGACGGTCACTCCTTGAAGCCAAAGGCATTCAGCGGTGCGACCGATTGCGACGGCATCCGCAAGACCATGAAGTACGACATTTCGGCAAGTCCGTTCGTGCTGCAAATCAGCGGAACCAGAGAGAATTCGATATCGATCGCGATCCTGCCGTCCGAATTGCCCTGATTTGATCCCGCGCCCCCTGACGTCTGCGGACTTTACCCGGACCATCGGCCTGCTATTGTTTGGCACGCGATATCCCGGATTGACCGTAAGTCGCCGGGATCAGTGGAACGGCGCTTCCGCCTGTCGCACCTTCATCAATGCCTGACTTGCGCGCCGATAGCGCCGCGGGCCGGAGCGGAGCGCTTTCCATGCATCGTCATTTAACGCATCGTTTTTCCACGCATCGTCTTGCCGGACTTCTTATCGCCTTCACCATGCTGTGCGGATCGGCATCGTCGCCTGCGCTCGCGCAGGACAAGAGCCTGACAGTGTTTGCCGCGGCTTCCATGAAGAACGCACTCGACGACGTCGATGCCGCCTATACCGCGAAGACGGGCGTCAAGATCGCTGCGAGCTACGCCGCCAGTTCGACACTCGCCAAGCAGATCGAACAGGGCGCACCCGCGGATGTTTTCCTGTCCGCCGACATCGACTGGATGGATTACGTGACGGCCAAGAAATCCATCAACGAGCCGACGCGGATCAACCTGCTCGGCAACAGCATCGTGCTGATCGCGCCGAAGGATTCCAGTATCAATAACGTTACCATCGGCCCGGGCTTCGATCTCGCGAAACTGGCCGGCGCCGGCAAGATCGCCACCGGCGACGTGAACGCAGTCCCGGTTGGCAAATATGCCAAGGCGGCGCTGGAAAAACTCGGCGCATGGGACGCCGCAGCGCCGAAATTCGCGATGGCCGAAAGCGTGCGCGCGGCGCTGACATTGGTGGCGCGCCAGGAGGCGGCACTCGGGATCGTCTATTCGACCGACGCCAAGGTCGAGCCCGGCGTGAAGATCGTCGGTAGATTCCCGGCCGACTCGCATCCGCCGATCATCTACCCGGTGGCGGCGACGACGACCGCAAAGGCGGCAGCCGCCGGTTATCTCGCCTTCCTGCGCACCTCGGCCGCCAAGGCCATCTTCGAGAAATACGGGTTCTCGTTTCTCGTCAGTCCAACCACCTAAAGCGCGTGTTCGACATCTCGCCAACGGAATGGACGGCGATCGAGCTTTCGCTGCGGGTCGCCACGGTCGCGACGCTGGTAGCGACCCCGCTTGGGATCGCCGTGGCGTGGCTGCTGGCGCGGCGCGAATTCTGGGGCAAGTCGATCGCTGACGCCATTATTCATCTGCCGCTGGTACTGCCGCCCGTCGTCACCGGTTATCTGCTGCTGCTGACATTCGGACGGCGCGGCCTGATCGGCGCATGGCTCGCCGAACATCTCGGTCTCGTGTTCGCGTTTCGCTGGACCGGCGCTGCACTGGCCTGCGGCATCATGTCGTTTCCGTTGCTGGTGCGGCCGATCCGGCTGTCGATCGAGGCCGTGGATCAACGGCTGGAACAGGCGGCAGGAACGCTGGGGGCGACGCCCTGGCGGGTGTTCCTGACCGTCACGCTGCCGCTGGCGCTGCCGGGCGTGCTCGGCGGAATGGTGCTTGGCTTTGCCAAGGCGATCGGCGAATTCGGCGCGACCATTACTTTTGTTTCGAATATTCCCGGCGAGACCCAGACCATTTCGTCGGCGATCTATTCGCTGATCCAGACGCCCGACGGCGATACCGCGGCGCTACGGCTGGTGGTGGTTTCGATTCTGATCGCCATGGCCGCGCTGATCGCCTCCGAATGGTTCGCGCGGCGCGCCACGCAACGCCTGCATGGCAATTGATCATGCTGCGGGTCGATGTCGCAAAACAACTTGGCGAATTTTCGGTCGAGGCTTCCTTTACCAGTGAGGGCCGCGTGACCGGACTGTTCGGCGCTTCGGGCGCCGGCAAGTCCTCGCTGATCAACATGATCGCAGGATTGCTGCGACCGGATCGCGGCGTCATCACCATCGATGGCGAGACGCTGGACAACGCCGCTGAGCATATCCATGTCCCAGTGCATCGCCGCCGGATCGGCTATGTGTTCCAGGATGCGCGGCTGTTTCCGCATCTCGATGTGCGCCAGAATCTCGACTATGGACGGCGCATGAACCGGCTGGCCGAGGATCCGGCCGTTCGCAAGCGCGTCATCGATCTGCTCGATATCGGCAATTTGCTCGATCGCCGTCCCGGCCGCCTGTCCGGCGGCGAGCGTCACCGCGTGGCATTGGGACGGGCGTTGTTGTCGCAGCCGAGGCTGCTGCTATTGGATGAGCCGCTGAGTTCGCTGGATGAGGAGCGCAAAGAGGAGATCCTGCCCTATCTGATGCGCCTGCGCGATGAAGCCGGCATCCCCATGGTCTATGTCAGCCACGACGCCGACGAGATGCGCCAGCTTGCGACCCAGATCGTGATGCTCCGGCGCGGCCACGTGACCGCGTTCGGCGGAGCCGAGGTGTTGCCGACGGCCCTCTCGCAGGTCTGATTTTGCGATAACCGGGCCGAGTTCTCTGCTCTGTTGTTCGGTGACGTCCCCCGGCGATGCCTTCAATTCACCGGCCATCTGTTCGTGGTGGGACGGGGACGGTATGTTATTGATCATTTATCCTGCATTTCGGAGCTTTCGTAAATGACCAGCAAGCCAGCGTTCCAAGTCTCGCCAACCAATTCAAACATCAAGGAAATCCAGACGATCCCGGAGCGTCGACCTGACATGCCGTATGCGCCGGCGATTCGAGTTCGAGAGTCCCTGCGGACTGTTGTTCATCTCCGGCGCAACACCCTCGCCGCTATATCACAAGCATCCGCACGACATGAGCGAACACGATCATCCCAACCGGATCGAGGAACAGACCCGGCGCGCGATGGAGACGATCAAGAGTATTCTCGACCATGAGGGACTAACCTGGACCGACATTGTCAAGGTCACGAAATACCTCACCGACATCCGCGATCAGGACGGCATGGTCGCAGTTCTCAAGGAGTATTTCGGAAGCTGGACACCGGCCAGCACGACTATCTGTATCAATCAATTGTCGACACCCGGCGCGCGCATCGAGCTCGACATGATTGCTGCATTTCCGAAGTCAAATTAGAGCTGGCGGGAAAACCCTCCATTAATGATCTCCGTAAAGGTAAACGCGCGTCTCTCGTTGACGATCGCAATGGCAAGCCTATTCATGGGACGGATTGCAACTCAAAGGCACCCCCATGAAAATGTCCCGTGCAGCGATGATCACTTCCACTCTCGCCGCCATTGCCCTCCCGACCGCCGCGTCTGCCGGATGCTACAGCTGTTACACGCCGCCCCCGCCTTGCGGCACCTGCTATCAGCAGCAGATCGTGCCGCCGCAGTATCGGACGGTCCAGGAAAGCGTGATGGTCGCTCCCGGTGGGGTCATCGCTCATCGCAGCCCGGCACAATATCGAACCGTCATGGTACCGCAGACAGTAATGGTGGCCCCGGAAAGCGTTCAGTATGAGCAAATTCCTGCTCAGTACGAGACCCGGCAGCGGGTTGAGATGGTCGCACCGGCGCGCGCTTATTACGTCCCGGTTGCTCCGCGCTGTTCTTCCTGCGGTTACTGATATCGAGGCTCCAAACAAACTGGCGGCAGCCACCGGATCGTGATGCTCCGGCGCGGTCACGTGACCGCGTTTGGTGGCGCCGAGGTATTGCCGATGACTGCGTCGCCGGCGTGATAACTAACCGGCGAACTCGGAAAGCGATGCCTCGGCGCGGCGCTCGAAGATCGTCGCGCCCTGGCGCCGGGCAATATCGCGGGCGGTCGCGAAGGTTGAGCGCGCCTCGTCCTTGTTGCAGCGGCTCAGCGCCAGCAAACATTCGCCGCGCAGACGATAGATTTCCGGTAAATAAAACCCGACGCCGGGTTCATCGATCCCGGCGATAGCGCGATCGAGATGGACGAGACCGTCCGCCGGTCGGCCGGCGGCCAGCAGGACTTCGGCGGCCAGGCCGAGGTAATATTGAGGGAGGGGACCGACCGCCGTGGCATTGCCGATCTCGGCATCGATTCGCCGCACGGCGTCCGCGACGCCTGAACCGATCGCGGTCGCCCAGCTCGTCACCACGACGCTGCTCGCGCGCCACGGCGACAGGCCGAATTTCTCCGCCAGCCCTAGCGCGCGATGCGCTGCCGCGAATGTGGCTTCGCGATCGCCTCCAAGCTGGTGACCTATGCTGCAATTGTGCAGCCCATGAGCGAGACTGTTGGGGTGATCGAGCATTTCAGCGAGGGTGACCGCTTGCGCGAGGCTTTGCGCCGCCTTTTGTCGATCGCCGGCCAGCTGCAGCGAGTTGCCGCATTGCGTGTGGGCACAAACCCCGGGATCGTGACCACCGAACTGGTGACCGAGGTGACGGTGACGGTCCATGTCATAGAGTTTGAAACCGTTCCGACAGCTATCCAGCGCGTCGAACACATCGCCACGAAAAAATGCCGTCGACCACAGGCAATGATAGGCTTCGAGCAACTGTTCCTCATCGCCGGATCGCTGCGCGAACGTCACGAGTTCACCGGCCCGCTCACGCGCGAGGGCGGTCTTGCGCCTGAGATTGGCGTTGATCCACAATCCCCATTTTGCCTGGAACAATCTGACGCCGTCACCCAATTGCTCCCCGATTTCGCTGGCTCGGGTATAGGCGTCCTCCACCTCAACACTTTGCAAGCCGCGCAAGACGACAGAAGCCGAACCGAGATTAAGCAGAAAATCCAGCTGCCGGCGCAGCCGATCCTGTTGCGGCAGGGTTCCGGCCAACTGGAGACCCGCCGAAAAATGCGCGACTGCCTCCGGGTAGGCTGAACGGCTTACGGCCTGATCGCCGGCGCGCATGCGATAATCGCAGGCGGGAGCTGCCAGGCCGGCCTCGCCGAAATGATAGGCCAGCAGTTCCGGTTCGCTCGCGGCGATGTCGGCGAAATGTTTTTCAAGCGCGTTGGCGATACGTTCGTGCCATTCGCGCCGGCGCGCCAAAAGCAGGCTCTCATAGGCGGCGTCACGTAGCAGAGCATGCTTGAAGCTGAAGCTCCGTTCCTGGCCGCGCTCCTCGGGAAAGACAATTCCCGCCGCCACAAGCTTCGTCAGTGTCGCCTCGAGTTCGGAGGCTCCTTTGGATGCAACCATCGCGAGCAGCGAGAGGGTAAATTGCCGCCCGATGACGGCGGCGATCTGGGCTACTTCGCGCGCCTGGCCGAGGCGGTCGAGACGGGCCATCAGCGAATCCTTCAGCGTCGCCGGCACCGCGCCGTCCTCTCCTGCCGATTCCATCACACTCCTGGTCAACTCCTCGACGAACAGCGGCACGCCGTCGGTCTTGGCGACAATCGTTGCGACCGTTTCCGCCGACAGGCCGTGTGCAGCAGCGACGCCGGCAACCAGTTGCGCGCATTCCTGACGGCCGAGGCGACTGAGGGTCAAAAGGGTCGCTTGCGGCCGCGCTTGCCAGGGCGGCGCAAAATCCGGCCGCGCGGTCACCAAGGCAAGCGATCGTGCCCGGTCAATACTGTCCGTCAGCCGCATCATCATTTCGAGCGTGGTGGCATCGATCCAATGCGCGTCTTCCAGAATGATCAGCACCGGATCGTTCTCGCCCATGCGCAGGAACTCGTCGACGATAAGCGCCAATATCGAGGCCTTGCGTTGAGCCGGTGTCTGCGGCGACCGCTGCGCCGCAGCCATGGGGATCGACAGAAGCTCAGCCAACAAGGGAAGCGCGGCCGGGTCCGAGGCCACCCGCTGCGCAAACAGCGCGCCGAGTTTCACGATCCTCGCATCCGGCGTATCCGTCGCGGCGAAGCGCGCAGCGCGACCGAGGTACTGGATGACAGGATAAAGCGCGCTGTCGCTGTGATGGGGCGAACATTGCAGATTGATGCGCGCATGTGGTTCACTGGCGAGGGCCTCCTGCAGCGCCTCAATCGAACGCGACTTTCCAATCCCGGCTTCGCCGATCACCGTCACGATCTGGCCCTCGCCCTGCCGCGCCAGCCGCCAGCGCTCGAGCATCAACCCCATTTCGTGGGCGCGGCCGACCAGCGGCAGATTCCGGCCGGCATGAACCGCGGCAAAACGACTTTCGACCGAGGCCTCACATCGCACCCGCCAGACCGGTACCGGGCGAGCGAAGCCTTTCAACTCGTGTCCCCCGGTTTGTTCGAGCTCAAACATCCCACGCAGCAAATTCTGGGTCGCCTCGCTGACAAGAATGGTGTCCGGTCCGGCCAGCGCCTGCAGCCGTGCGGCGAGATTGGGAGTTTCACCAACGATAGTTCGCTCTTGAGCGGTGCCGGTTCCGATGATTTCACCGACCACGACGAGGCCGGTAGCAATGCCGATCCGCGCCTGCACCCGCGACTGATCCGGCAACTCGATAGCGCCGACTTCCGCCAGGATATCGATCGCCGCCCGAACGGCGCGTTCCGCCGCATCTTCAAAGGCGCGCGGAAAGCCGAAATAGGCCAGCACCCCATCGCCCATGAACTTCGCGACGAAGCCGCCATATCGTCCGATCGCACCGGCGGCGGCGTCCTGGTAGCGCCGGATCAACCCCCCGAGGAGTTCGGGATCGATCTTGGCCGACAATGCGGTCGAGCCGACCATATCGGCGAACAACACCGTGACCTGACGCCGCTCGGCCGCGCCTGAACCGGATTCGTCGGCGGCCTTCGATTGAGCTCCCTCCGCGCTGCGTTCGGCAATCGCCTTCAGAAGCCGGCGCCGATTCCCCAGCGATACGCCGAGTTGTTCGAGATCGTGCTCGCTCAGTTCCGGCAGGATATCGAGATCGATGTCGTTCGCCGCGAACGCATCGGCATATTGCTCGAATTTATTTCTGCGCAACCAATCGCGAAGATCGCTCATGCCTTGCGTCCCTGCCCCCACCAACAATGCCTGGCTTGGCTCATCCCAACAGATAGTAGTACAGCTCCGGCGAATTGACCAAGCGCGCCTGACAACCACTCCCCTGGTCACGCCGTCCTGATCACGGGAGCCTACAGTCCAGCAACCGACGACCACACCTTCCGCAGCCTTTCCTTGAGCGCGGCCAGCGGCGTCAACGGGGCTGTTTCCTCGTGCTCTTCGGGCAGGCGAAGGCCGACGACATTCACCCGCCCGCCGCTGAGGCTGCGCGCCACCAGATCGATGCTGTCGAGCGTCAGTGTCGCGCCTTCCTTGGGCGCATGATCGAGATGGATATCGAAGTAATCAGCCAGCGTCAGCTTCGATTGCTCCGCATCGACCTTGACGCCGTAGATCTCGGCCAGTTCGCCCAGTGTGTGCTCGCCGGCGACCATGAAGTCGCCGAGCAGATGCGGATCTGGCGCCGAACTCGGCTGCATGTCGACAAAGAAGCGATCCAGCGCTTCGGCCTTTTCCGGCGGCGCCAGCAGATAGAGATAATCGCCCGCGCGAACAGGTTCGGCCTCGGCCGGCGAGAGAATGTGCTGGTCGCGGATCACCAGCGTCGGTTTCGACCAGGACGGAATGAGGCCACGCCGGAAATACAGGCTTTTCGGCCGGACCGGATAACCGACCAGTTGCTGCTCGAGCTGACCCGGCAGATCCAGCTCGACGCGCCGTGGGCCACGATCCGCCCGCGGCAACGCGACGTGGAGCCGCCGGGCGGCGGCGGCCAGCGTCCAGCCTTGCAGCAACAGCGAGATGATGACGACGACGAAGGCGACATCGAAATAGAGGTACGCTTTCGACAGGCCGACCAACATCGGGATCGACGCCAGGAAGATCGCGACTGCGCCGCGCAGGCCGGTCCAGGCGATGAAGACTTTCTCCCGCCAGTTGAACCGAAACGGCGCCAGGCAGAGAAACACCGCGAGCGGCCGCGCCACCAGCATCAGCACCAGCGCCACCAGCACAGCCGGGATAACGCTCACCACCAGCCGCTGCGGCGACACCAGGAGACCGAGCATGACGAACATCACGATCTGCGCCAGCCAGGTCGCGGCGTCGAGAAACGTCACCACCGAATTATGCGCGCGGGTCGGCCGGTTGCCGATGATGATACCGGCCAGATAAACCGAGAGAAACCCTGAGGCATGCCCGATCTGCGCCGCGCCGAAGATCACCAGCGCCGCAGTGGTGACAAAGGGCGCGTGCAGGCCCTGCGGCAACGCCACGCGGTTCAGCCCCAGCACCACCAGACGCCCGCCGATGATGCCGACAATGCCGCCGAGCACGGCTTCGCGGCCAAGCTCCAGCGCAACATGCGACGCGGAGCTTTGGCCGACCGAAATGAGCTCGACCAGCATCAGCGTGAGAAATACCGCGAACGGATCGTTGGTGCCGGATTCCGCCTCCAGCGTCGCACCGACGCGCGGGCGCAACCGCAGGCCCTGCGCATGCACCAGCAGAAACACCGCCGCGGCATCGGTGGACGCGACCACGGCGCCGACCAGCAGCGCTTCGGTCCAGTTCAGGTCGAGCGCATATTTGGCGACGGGTGCAGTGATCAGCGCCGTCAGGAGCACGCCGATCGTCGCCAGTACCATGGAGGGCAGCAGCACCGCGCGGATGCTTTGAAACCGCGTACGCAGGCCGCCATCGAACAGGATCAAAGCCAGTGCCACCGAGCCCACCAGATAGGTGGTGCGCACATCGTCGAACCGTACCTGACCGGGTCCGGAATCACCGGCCAGCATGCCGATCACCAGAAACACCAGCAGCAAGGGCGCGCCGAAGCGCAGCGCCAGCAGGCTCGACAGAATGCCGGCCATCACCAGCACCGAGCCGAGGAGAATGGCTATGCTGACCGAGTCGAGAGAAGCCATGAACCTCCGCTGATCGCCGCAAATGCCTGCACAAGTTCTTGCACAAATCCTTGCAATTGCATCCTTATCGTCGCCACACTTCGACGCCAACCCATTTTCCGTTGCCAGCGGCAATGTGCCCGGTTTAACGGCCCGAACCTACATCAAAGACCGGTCGTATCGATGGCGTCGGCGCCACGGTTATGAGAATCTGCCGGCATTCCGAATCAAAGCCTTCCCGATTGATCCGCCTAGAGAAGAGATTTGACGATGGACCTGTCTGACGTCACCAACTCCCTGCACGCGGCGGCACGTTCGGTGGGCGCCGAGGTCACCTCGCCCTGGTTCTATCTACAGCTCGGGTTGATCCTGGCCGCCACCGGCATCGCATTTGCCAGTGGCGCGGCCATTCGCTCGCGGGTGAACATGACGTCGCTGGCCATGGGCTGGCCGACGCCGCTGCGGCTGTTCGCGCGGGTGCTGGTCGGCAGCGCGCCGACGGTGGTGTTCGCGGTGCTGATGATAGTGGCGCGTGTGACCATGCGGATGTCGACCTGGCCAAGCCGCAGCTATTGGCTCGCGGTCGCCGCCAAGCTTGCACTGGCCTGGTTGATCATCCGCCTCGTGACATCGGTCATTCGCAACCCGTTTATCGTCCGCCTGGTGTCGTTGTCGGCATGGCTGGTGGCCGCCTTGAGCATCATCGGCCAGCTTGAGCCGGCGATCGACGCGCTCGAACTCGGTCTCGATCGTGCTCGGCGGGCTGCGATTGACGCCGTTGCTGTTGATCAAGTTCGGCGTGCTGCTGGTCGTGGCGTTGTGGCTGTCCAATATCGCGAGCAATTTTGCCGAAAGCCGGATCACGCAGTCCAGCGACCTCACCCCTTCCATTCAGGTGCTGCTGGTCAAGATGATCCGGCTGGCGCTGATGATAATCGCCGTCGCGATGGTGATGAGCGCAGTCGGCATCAACCTCTCGGCGCTGGCGATCTTTTCCGGGGCTGCCGGTGTCGGCATCGGCTTCGGCTTGCAGAAGATCGTCGCCAATTTCATCAGCGGCATCATTCTGCTGGCGGATAAATCGGTCAAACCCGGCGATCTCGTCACCATCGGCGACAGCTCGGGCCGCATCAGCGCGATGAAAACCCGCTATATTTCGGTCGCCGCCGGCGACGGCCGCGAGTTCCTGATCCCGAACGAGGATCTGGTGACGCAGAAGGTCACCAACTGGACCTACACCGACAAGAATACGCTGGTGAAGGTCAATTTCGGCACCAATTACGACGCCGATCCGCGGCTGGTCTGCAAGCTGGCGATCGAAATTGCAGCCGCCGCGCCGCGCGCGCTCAAGGACAAGCCACCGAACTGCATCCTGGTCGAGTTCGCCGAGGCCGGCATGAAATTTTCCCTGACCTTCTGGATTTCCGACCCGGACGGCATGGACAGTGTGAAAAGCGAGGTGATGCTGTCGCTGTGGGAAACCTTCAAGCGCGAGGGCATCCGGGTGCCCTACCCGGTACGCGAAATCCGTGTCCGCGGCGGCGCACTGCCGGTGGAGACCACGGTCGAGGTTTCGAATTGACGAGGATTCCTCGCCAACCGGCCTTTGGCGACCATTCCCGCCGGTTCCGGCCTCCCAAGCTTGGCTTGCACTCACGGCGCCAATCACTAAATTGGACTGTCAGATCACTCTTTCCCGCCAAGATCATCCGCCCATGAGCTACGTCGAAGCCTCCGATACCTCCTTGCGCAAAACCGGTCAGATCAAGCTGCACGGTCCCGCCGGATTCGCAGGTATGCGCAAGGCCGGCGCGCTGGTGGCCAAATGCCTCGATGAACTCACCGACATCGTGAGGCCGGGCCTGCCGACGTCGGAGATCGATGATTTCGTCCGCGACTTCGCTTTCAGGCACGGTGCCTATCCCGCCACGTTGATGTATCGCGGCTATCGCTATTCGACCTGCACCTCGATCAACCATGTAGTCTGCCACGGCATGCCGGGGGACCGGGTGCTGAAGGACGGCGATATCGTCAATGTCGACGTCACCTTCATCGTCGAGGGCTGGTATGGCGATTCCAGCCGGATGTATGTGATAGGCCCGATCGCGCGAAAGGCCGAGCGGCTGATCGAAGTGACCTACGAGGCCATGATGCGCGGCATCGCCGCGGTAAAACCCGGCGCCACTACCGGCGACATCGGCCATGCCATCCAGAGTTTCGTCGAACCGCAGGGCATGAGCGTGGTGCGCGATTTCTGCGGACACGGACTGGGCCGCATGTTTCACGACGAGCCGAACATCATCCATGTCGGCCGTCCCGGCGAAGGCGTGGTGCTGAAGCCCGGCATGTTCTTCACCATCGAGCCGATGATCAATCTCGGCAAACCACATGTGAAGATCCTGTCCGACGGCTGGACCGCGGTGACGCGCGACCGTTCGCTGTCGGCGCAATTCGAGCATTCGGTCGGCGTGACCGCCAGTGGCCTCGAAATTTTCACGCTGTCACAACGCCACGCCGAGAAGGCGCCCGCCGTCATCTAATTCGGCAGGCCGAATCCATCATCTGCCCCGCGTGGCTTCTGGCGCCTGATCGGTTCTGGTTAAATCGGAACCGAGGCTCTGATCTTTGGTTTTCACGCGTTTTCTTCACCCGATCCGACATCCACATCGCTTGAAAACGCTCTAGCTGACGCAATCGCGCTCGCAACATCCGGCATGCGTTGACACGCCCCGCCGCGACGACGCGCACATCATTTTCAATCGGTCGGAGCGAGCCTGAAAAGCTGGCTGGGTTTCCGGCCATTCTCCCAATGGAGCGCCCGCCGGTCTCGACGCCGCGGCAAGCCTTCGACGGAACACGGAGCTGGCTCGCTAGAAAAGCGTTCTTTGCGCCGCGGCGGAAAAAGCATGCCCTTGCCGTCGAATCGCGGACAACGATGGGCTTCGACCCCAACTTGACAGCGCGATCCCGGCTAATTCCTACTCAATCTATAGACTAAACAAACTATGGGGATTTCGATGGATTCGGAAATTTGGGGCACTCCCTTTCCGGCGAACGCACGCGCTTTCGCGAGAAGCGGCATTTCCGTTTTTCTCGCTGCGACCGGCATCTGGCTGATGAGCGCAGCGCCGGTACGCGCGGAGGATACCGCCACGCTGCAGCGACTGGAGGCGCGTATCCAGCAACTGGAAGAGCGGCACCAAAGCGAGATCAAGGCCCTGCAGGCGGAAATTCGGCAATTACGCCGGCAAAAGCCGGCAACGGTGGCCACGGCCCAGACGCCTTCGGCCGATCAGCCACGATCCTCCAGCGCGCCTTACGGCGTACCGAGCCCGGCCTTGCCTCCCAAGGTACTCATGACCTACGACCGCGGCTATCACTTCGGCTTTTCGGATGCGACCGGCGATAATACCGTCGAACTGTTTGGCCGCCTCCAGGTCGATACCGGGGGATACACCGGCTACAATGCCGCACCGATGACGCTGGACCGCAAGGGTCTTTCGGACGGAGTTCGACCTGCGCCGGGCCCGCATCGGCGTGATCGGAACGTTCATGAGCGACTGGCACTACGCCTTCGTCTATGATTTCGGCAACACTTCGGACAGCACCAATCCGAACAATGCGCTCGCCAACGCGAACTCGAGCACCAGCCCGACCACGAGCAACAACTTCCTGTCGGGCGTTGAGAACGCCTTCCTGACCTACAACGGCTTCTACAGCCACGGACAGCAATTTCCGGTGGCGTTCGATTTCGGTATCATGGACGTACCGTGGACCCTCGAGGAAGCCACGAGCTCGAACGATCTGATGTTTCTCGAGCGCTCTTCCGCGCAGGTCATCGCCGCCACGTTCGGCGGCGGCGACTTCCGCTCGGCGCTTGGCGCGCGTTCCAACAATGATCGCTATTGGCTGGGCGCGTTCCTGACCGGTCCCGATGCCGGCGCGTTGCATACCGCGGGCGCCTCCTGCAACACCGGCACGACGGCGGTGACGGCCGGCACGCCCTGCGTCACCGGCGCGCAGATGACCGGGCTCGGTCCGCAATTGTCGTTCCTCGCGCGCGGCGCCTATCAGGTCGTGCAGGAAAAGAACGCGACGTTCCATATCGGATTCAATTACGCCAATCTGTTCACCCCGCGCACCGGGGACAATCTGGCCGCCATCCAGTTCACCGACCGGCCGGAACTCCGCATCGACCCGACCACCTTCCTCAACACCGGCAACATTCCCGCGAGCGGCGGACAAGTCTACGGCATCGAAGTGGCGGCCTCGTATGACAACTTCTTTGCCCAGGGCGAGTACTATCACTATGTCATCGACACCCGTGCCGGGGTGCCGGCGGCTCCGGGCAATCTGCAAGGCGGTATCCCGGGCCCGACCCTCAATTTCGACGGCGGCTATCTGCAGGCGAGCTACAGCATTGGCGGCACCCGGCATTACGATCCGACACGGGGCGCCTATACCGGCGTCATTCCGGAAACGCCGATGGCGCCGGGAACTTCCGGCTGGGGCGCTCTCGAATTCGCAACGCGCTATACCATCATCAATCTCAACAGCCCCGATCTCACGACCGCAGTGCTCGGACCCGCCTATTCCGCGCCGGGCGTCTTCACCGGTGGCACCACCACCTACGGCGGCGGCAAGGAGACCAGCTATGGCGTCGGCTTCAACTGGTATCCCAACAACAACATGAAGTTCATGCTCGACTATGAGCACGTCGTGGTCGACAATCCGCAGTTCTTCAACGGCACGAACTATCGCGGCGCCACCATCGATTGGATCGCGGCGCGATCGCAGATCGTTTTCTGATCCGGCGCAACGGGCCTGAAAACCTTGCCTCCACGCTCCCCGTGGAGGCCGGCGCGGTTCGAGCAACGATGACGCTTGCCCGCCCCGCGCCCGGAAAGGCGACGCCGCTGGCTGGATATAGATTCTAAAATCGATCATATATATGGATTAAATGCCTCCCGAGGATTCGAGTCCGCGAGGCCCCGCTTTTTCATGCTCGGAATCCGGTCCCGATATGCTCACCGCCAAGGGGAAATATGGTCTCAAGGCCGTGGCGCATCTGGCCGGCCTGAAACCGGACGCGATGGCGCAGGCCGCGGATATTTCCGAGGCGAACAACATCCCGAAGAAGTTTCTCGACGCCATCCTCGGCGAGTTGCGCAACGCCGGCGTTGTCTACAGCCGGAAGGGTCCCGGCGGCGGCTACCGGCTGGCGCGGCCGGCGGCCGAGATCAGGCTGGGCCAGGTGGTCCGCGCGCTCGATGGTCCGATCGCGCCGATTGCCTGCGCGCGGCGAACCTCCTACCAGCCCTGCCAGGATTGCGACGACGTGAAGCGCTGCAAGGTGCGCCTGGCCATGACCAAGGTGCGCGACGCCATGTCGGATATCCTCGACATGACCACGGTCGCCGACATGCTCCTGCTCGGCGAGAAAGCGAAGGTTGGCCGCCGGCGCGCAACCGCGGCCCGTTAGACGAAGGCGTATGATTTCTGCGGGCCAACGGCCCATCGCCGACACTTCCCGGTTGCAAAACCTGACCGGCACGGCATGCTGCTGCCGATGCCTGTAAAACCTCTCACACCTGACGAGCCGTCCACCGAAGCACCGCATTACCACGGCCACCGGATGCGGCTGCGTGAACGCTTTCGCGGCGCCGGCGCCGATGCCTTGAGCGACTATGAGCTGCTTGAAATGGTGCTGTTTCGCGCGCTGCCGCGCGGCGACGTCAAGCCGCTGGCCAAATCCCTGATCAGGAAATTCGGCTCCTTCGCCGAGGTGGTTCACGCGCCGGCAACGCGGCTGCGCGAAATCGATGGCGTCGGCGAGGCGACGATCACCGAGCTCCAACTGATCGCGGCGGCCGCCAACCGCGTCGCCAAAGGCCAGTTGCAGCAGCGCACCATGCTATCGTCCTGGAATGAGGTGATCGACTATTGCCGGACCAGCATGGCGTTTGCCGACAAGGAGCAGTTTCGCATCCTGTTCCTCGACAAGCGCAACCAGTTGATCTCGGACGAGGTGCAGCAGGTCGGCACCGTCGACCACACGCCGGTGTATCCGCGCGAGGTGATCAAGCGGGCGCTGGAATTATCCGCCACCGCCATCATCCTGGTGCACAATCACCCCTCCGGCGATCCGACACCGTCGAGCGCGGATATCCATATGACCAAGGCGATCATCGATATCGCCAAGCCGCTCGGCATCGCCGTGCATGACCACATTATCGTCGGCAAGAACGGCCATGCGAGCATGAAGGGCTTACGGCTGATCTAGCTGAGACACGCAGGCTCTCTCCTCGCGCAGGCGTATCATCGTGAAGGTCCAATCCAGCGCAGTACGGCTTCCAGCGTATCGGCCGGCGTCGTGTTAAAACAAATTTTGGCGCCTGGGGCTAAGGCGTGAACAAGGTTGATGATCCGTTCGAAGAGAAGCAAATGCGGCGCCGGTTGTCGCAATCCTGCACCAATCACGACGCAGTCGAAAGGTTTCGACCGAAGGGCGGCCGTGGCCACTTCTTCGGCGGTCTCACCGAGATCTATCAGACAGCATTCCGCATCGTACCCTGATGCGCACAGATGCTCGATCTGAGTATTGATGTAGCTGCGGACAAGTTCGGGAGTGAGGCCCGGAAACGCCGTGAAGTTCACAAAGGCTGGTTCAATGCCGATTGCAAGCACGCTTCTTTTCGGCACGGCAGTTGCTCCACTCCATTTGATCAAACGCCGGAACGGGCAAAACCCGGAAAGCGCCGAGCAGGTTCCTGCTCGGCCAGCCGGCTGTCGGACCTATTGCCGCAGCATGATCAGCGGATCGGCGGCGTCAGGCACCCGCCGCCACTGCGCGTTGTCGTCGGCCTCAAAATGCCAGACCTCGCCATTGACCGACAGCAGTAGCAATTCGCCACGCTCCAGCCGCCACTGCGTCGGCGCGAAGGCGGTCACCGCCGGATCGCAGCGCGGCTTGAGGAAGACCTGGAAATTGTCCGCCGTCGCCTCGGTATTGGTCAGGGTCAGGCCGCAGATCGATTGGCCATTGCCGCGAACCATCGCCCAATCGCCGATCATCTGATCCATCGATTTCGCCAGTGAACGCGCCGCGGCCAGATTTTGCAGGATGTAAATGCCTTCGCCCTGGCGCAAGCCTTCGAAAATCCCGGTCTCGACCTCGGTAAAATCGATCACCGCCTCGCCGTTGGCATCCTGCAGCCGCACGATGTCCAGCCCCCTTATATTCCAGGCCGTGATCGCCTTGGTGAATGGCAGCGCCGCGGCGCAGCCCGGCTCCAGTTCCAGCTTGAGGCCCTGCGGCGTCGAATCGCCCTTCAGCGTCACCACGCAGGTCTTGCTGCGTTCGGTGGTCGAGAGCTCCCACTGGCCGATCATGTCTTTTTTCAAGGTCGCCACATCCTGCGACCAGGCCCGCGGCCCGCAGACGATCGACGCCAGCAGCGCCGCGGCCGCGATGCCATGGCGACCTCGCATCAGCGGCTCGTCACAGGCGTTTCGGCGATCGGCGTCAGCGGAGGCTTGCCGGCGAACCAAGCCTTGAGATTGTCCACCACCAGCTGATCCATCGCATTTCGGGTCACCACCGACGCGGAGCCGATATGCGGCAGCAGCACCACATTCTGCATGGCGCGCAATTCGTCCGGCACCGTCGGTTCGTTCGCGAACACGTCGAGTCCCGCAGCCAGAATGCCCCCCGACTTCAGCGCTGCGATCAACGCCACTTCGTCGACGACCGATCCGCGCGCCACATTGATGATGACACCGCGCGGCCCGAGCGCCTTCATGACATCGGCGTTGATCATCTTGGCTGTCGACGGCCCGCCGGGCACGATCACGACAAGCGTATCGACGGCTTTCGCCATTTCGATCAGATCGGGATAGTGCTTGTACGAAACACCGGGCGCCGGATTTCGTGAATGATAGACCACGGGAACCTGGGACGCCTCGAGTCGGCGTCCGATCGCCTGGCCGATCCGACCCATGCCGACCATCCCGACCTTGCGATCCCGCAGCGAACCGACGCTGAGGGGAAATTGCTGCGTGGTCCACAGGCCGGACCGCAGATAGCGATCGGCCTTGATGAACTCGCGCAAGGTGGCGATCAGCAGCCCGAGCGCGATATCCGCGACCTCTTCGGTCAGCACATCCGGCGTATTGGTCACGACGATGTTGTGCTCGCGCGCGTAATTGGCCTCGACGTGATCGTAACCGACGCCGAAAGAGGACACGATCTCAAGTTTCGGAAGCAGCGCCATCACGGCGCCATCGCAGCGGGCCGTGCTGTAAGTGACCGCAACACCGCGAATTTTCGTCGCAACCGCCGGACTGAGCCGGTCAAGGTCAGCCCTGGTTTCAAAGGGGTGCAGGATGAACTGATCGGAAAAACCGTTGTCGATGATCGGCTTGTTCGGTCCATAGACCAGTAAATCGACTTTCTCCGAAGAAATATTTCCGCCCACCATCAGTTTTCCTTTCCAAGCGCGCTCTCGTGCCAGCGCCGTAACACAAGGTGCGATGTTAGCGCCAGCAGCCCATAAATGACAATTCCGGCAACGGAGAGCAACAGCAACGCGGCGAACATTCTGGGAATGTTGAGACGGTAACCGGACTCGGCGATGCGATAGGCCAGGCCGGAACCTGCACCGGCGGAGCCCGCCGCAATCTCGGCGACCACCGCACCGATCAATGACAGACCGCCCGCGATCCGCAATCCGCCGAGGATGAACGGCAACGCCGCCGGCAATTTGAGATAAAGCAGTGTCTGCATCCGTGACGCGCCATAGAGCCTGAACAGGCCGGCCAGATTGCGATCCACCGAATTCAGCCCGAGCGTGGTGTTGGACAAGACCGGAAAGAAGCCGACGATCCAGGCGCAGACGATGACCGCGGTTTTCTGCGGAAGATAAATCAACAGCAGCGGGGCGATCGCAATGACCGGCGTGACCTGGAGGATCACGGCATAGGGGAACAGCGAATATTCCAGCCATTTCGACTGATTGAACAACAGCGCCAAGCCGATGCCGCCGACGGCGGCGGCGGCAAACCCTTCGAGCGTGGTCAGAAGCGTGGTCAGCAGCGATTGCGACAACACCGGCCAGTCCACGACGAGGGTATAGAATACCGCTGACGGTCCCGGCAGCACGTAGGGTGGAATATTGTTGAGCCGCACCACGAGCTCCCATGCCGCAATACCCATCGCGAGCACAGCGAAGGGAAGCAGGATCCGGACCACCCGCAGCGCGCCGCTGTCAGGCATCGCCTGTCCGGCGGCCAATGGCGGGGCTTGTAGCGGCGGGTCCTTTGGTGGTGGCGGCGCCTGCAAGGAGTTCATGAGCCGGGCTGTCCGGCATAGGACGGCACCAGCGCGTTCGAAACCGTGCGGCAGTAGCCGGCATAATCGGCCGAGGTTCGAAACTCTTCACCGCGCGGTTCGGGAACGTCGATGCAAATCTGGGTGCCGAAGCGTCCGGGCCGCGATGTCATCACCACCACCCGCTGCGACAAATAAACCGACTCGAATACGGAATGCGTCACGAAGATGACGGTCTTGCGCAAATTGCGCCACAGCGCGAGCAGATCGTTGTTGAGCCGGAAACGGGTGATCTCATCGAGCGCGGCAAATGGTTCATCCATCAGGAGGATATCCGGATCGGTAACCAAGGCGCGCGCCAGCGAGACCCGCATCTTCATGCCGCCGGATAGTTCGCGGGGATAGGCATCGGCAAACTCGGCGAGCCCCATTTGCGCCAAGGCGTCATCGATGCGGGCATTGGCCTGTGCGGCCGGGACATGCGCGATTTTCAACGGCAGCCGCACATTTTCCCGGACACTGGTCCACGGCATCAAGGTCGGCTCCTGAAACACGAAGCCGATCGAATGCCCGCCGCTCACCGCGGCGGCGGGCGGGGAAACGCCGACGGTGCCCGCTGTCGGCGCGTTCAGCCCGGCGATCAGGCGCAGCGCCGTCGACTTTCCGCAGCCCGAAGGTCCGAGCAGGGACACGAACTCGCCCTTGCGCACGTCGAGATCCAACGGTCCCAGCGCGCTCACACCGTTGTCGTAGACCTTGGTGACACCGCGCAGGCTGACGGCGAGGCCGGCCGGGCCGGTCTCCCTTGCAGACAACGGTGCTGGCTCGGCCATTGCCGCGTCCTAGTTCTTTGGCCGCAGATCCAGGCCGACGCCCTTGTTGATAAAGCGAAGCGTATAGGCCTTGCGATAATCGATGTCGGAACGCACGACATGGGCCCGCACCATCTTGTCGAAGAAGCTTGCCATCCGCGCGTCGGTCATGGCGCCGATGCCGTCGTGCAGGGCGTCACCGGAATCGACAATGCCATATTCCTTCATCCTCGCGATCGAAAAAGCGAGCAGCTCGTCGGTCATTTCCGGATTGAGCTTCTTGATCATTTCATTGGCGGGCGCGCTATCACCGTACAGATAATGGTACCAACCGACGATCGAGGCGTCGACGAAACGCTGAACCAGGTCCGGCTTCTTGTCGATAAGATCGCGGCGCGTTTCGATCAGTGTGGAGTAGGCGTTGAAGCCATAATCCGCCAGCAGGATGATCCCGGCTTGAATCCGGCGCTCTTTTCGATCGCGAACGGCTCCGAGGTCACATAACCTTGCATCGCGCTTTGCTTGTTGGCGAGAAACGGCTGCGAGTTGAACTGTAGGGCCTGACTTTTTCCTCGCTGAAGCCGTATTCGGATTTCAGCCACTGAAATAGCTCGAAATGCCTTCCTTGGACACGAACAGCGTCAGTGGCTTGAGCTCGTCGAGCTTGGTGATCTTCGATTCCGGATGCGTCAGGAAGACCTGCGGATCTTTCTGGAACATAGCGGCAACCGTGACCACCGGTACGTTGTTGGCGACCGCATCGAATGACATCAGCGTGTTCGCGGCCATGAAAAAATCGAGCTTGCCGGATATCAGCAGCATCCGGTTATCGTCGTTGGGGCCGCCCGGCACGATGGTGACGTCAAGCCCGTAGGCCTTGTAGGTGCCGTCGGCCAAGGCCTGGAAGAATCCGCCGTGTTCGCCCTCCGCGACCCAGTTGGTTCCGAACGAGACCTTATCCAGCACGGTCTGGGCACGCCCCGGCATGGGCGTCACAACAGCCGTCAGGAAGACCGCCAGACCGGCCGTTAACGCTCGCAGCAAAAGAGCCGGGTTCATGTTGGACTCCATCGATCATTCTGGCCCATGATGGGAAATACTGGGCGCCGATGGCGTCCAATACAACCACCTTGCCATCCGTCCAAGGAAACCTTTCAAGGAAACCTTTCAAGGAAACCTTTCGTTCGATGACCGCAACCGCTCCCCTCCGCGATTGGACCGACATCCACTGGCCTGAGTTCGCCGGGGATGCGCCGGCGCGCTGGATTGCGGTGCTGCCGCTGGCGGCCACCGAACAGCATGGTCCGCATTTGCCCCTGGGCACCGACGTCATGATCGCTCAGGCCTATCTGGCGCGGGTGCGCGAGCTTCTCGCCGACAGCCTTCCGGCGACGTTCCTGCCTGTACAGCCGGTCGGGATTTCCACCGAGCATACCGACTATCCGGGCACGCTGACGCTCCCGACGGAAGTTGCACTGAAGGCCTGGATGGCGCTCGGTGAAAGCGTCGCGCGCGCCGGCCTCAAGAAGCTGGTCATGGTCACGAGCCATGGCGGTAACAGCGCGGCCATGAGCCTGGTCGCGCAAGATCTGCGGGCGCAGCATGGGCTTCTTGTCGTGACCACGAGTTGGTCCCGCCTCAGTGCGCCGGAGGGATTTTTCTCCGCGCCGGAATGGCAGCACGGCATTCATGGCGGCGCCGTCGAGACCTCGATCATGCTGGCGCGATACAACCGCACGTACGACACGCGGCGATCGCGGATTTTCGTTCCGCCGGGGTCGCGATGGAAAAGGACTATCGCTGGCTATCCCCGCACCGGCCGGCACCGTTCGCATGGCAGGCCCAGGACCTGCACCGAAGCGGCGCCGTCGGCGATGCGACGCAGGCCTCCGCGGAGAAAGGCGAACGCCTGCTCGATCGCGGCGCGCGCGCGTTTTGCGAATTGCTCGCCGATGTCGACGGGTTTGATATGCAAACCCTGACGAACATTCCAAAAGTCTGAGGTCTCCCCTAACCACCGGGCATATCGACCGGTCAGTCATTACCTGGAATTAATCGAGCGCCGAATCGAACCGGATTCGAAGACGTTCCGTCCAATTGATATGCGGACCACAACGGGCCGCCTCCCACCGGATGGAGCTTCTCATGTCGATCAAATCGAGAATGGCCGCCCTCGCCCTCGTCGCCCTCGCCATCACCGTCGCATCCGCCACCACCAACCAAGCGGAAGCCAAGGGCTTCGGCTGGGGCATTGGCGGCGGCCTCATCGGCGCCGTTGTGGTCGGCAGCGCGATCGCCGCCAACGACGCCTACTAGTATGAGGGCGATCGCCGCTGCGGCTGGGTCCGCCAGTTCGACGCCTACGGCAACTAAATGGACCGCGTCCGCACCTGCAATTACTGAGATCGGCCGAGCCAGAGCCTTTCCCTCTCAAACCCCCGTGGATTCCTCGTCCGGCACAGGCGGCTCATCTACCCCCGTGCCGCACCCGACCCGCCCGGTTGTCCCCCCGGGGCGGGTCATCTTTTTGGAACCCGAAAATGCTTTCATTCATCGCACCGACCGCCTACCCGTGATTGACATAGCATAGGGGGGTACCCTATATATCTTCTGTCATGGCTCACACCGTCAAAGAGAAGAAGAAGCTATTGGCGCGCGTCGGCCGCATCCGCGGCCAGGTTGAGGCGATCGAGCGCGCGCTGAGCGAAGAGGTGGAATGCGAGCGCATCATGCATATGATCGCGGGCATTCGCGGCAGCGTCGCCGGCCTGATGGCCGAGGTGGTCGAAGACCACATCCGCACCCATCTCGTCGACCCTGAGAAAAATCCCGGCGCGCTCAACGCCGACGCGGCCGACCAGCTGATCGATGTGGTCCATACCTATCTGAGGTGAGAACGTCATGACCGACACCGAATCGATCTTTCAGATTCAACCGCACGACCATCTGTTTCTGGGCAAGGATCACGACAAGGCGGAACGCCGAACCTGGGCCGTGATTGTGCTTTGCAGCGTCATGATGATCGCCGAAATCATCGGCGGCGCGCTATTCGGCTCGCTGGCCCTGATCGCCGACGGCCTGCACATGTCGACCCATGCCGGTGCGCTGCTGCTGGCGGCGCTGGCTTACACCTACGCCCGCAAATATGCGAACGATCGCAATTTCACGTTCGGCACCGGCAAGTTCGGCGATCTCGCGGGATACAGCAGCGCCATCATCCTGGCGATGATTGCCCTGCTGATCGGCTACGAAGCCGTTTCGCGCCTGCTCAATCCCGTTCCCATCAGCTTCAACGAAGCGATCCCGATTGCGGTCCTTGGCCTCGTGGTCAATGTCGCGAGCGCCTGGTTGTTGGCCGGCGGCCATCATCACGGCCACGGTCACTCGCATGATCACTCGCATGGTCATGGCCACGACGAAGCACCTCGCCGTGTCGCATTGGAAGGTGGCGTTCTCGACATCGAGGTCTTTGAAGATAACGTGCCGCCGCGTTTTCGCCTCAGGACCGATACCAACATCCTGCCCGCGGCCTCCGATGTCACTGTCGAAACCATCAGGCCCGACGGCCGCCGCCAACTGTTCACGTTCGAGGCACGCGACGGGTACCTGGAATCGCGCGACGAGATTCCGGAGCCGCACGCCTTCGTTGCCAGGATTCGGCTGATGCAGGCAGGCCACGCTGAAGTGCGCGAACTGAAGTTCGAAGAGCACGATCACGCCCACGGTCATGGTGGTGGCGCGCATCACCGCGACAACAACATGCGGGCCGCCGTCGTACATGTCATTGCGGATGCCGCGGTCTCGGTTTTGGTGATTGCCGGTTTGCTGCTGGCGCGCGCCTTCGGCTGGCTCTGGATGGATCCGCTTGCCGGCTTTATCGGTGCGCTTGTCATCGCCAACTGGTCGGTCGGGTTGATACGTGACACCGGCGGCATCCTGCTCGATCGCATGCCGGATCCGCGCATGGCCGAGAAAGTTCGCAAGACGATCGAAATCGAGGGCGACACGGGTCACCGACCTGCATCTCTGGCGGCTCGGGCCGGGGCATCTCGGCGCTATTGTCTCGGTCGCCACGACGAATTCGCGCGAGGCCGCGCATTACCGGCAGCGACTGGCGAAATTTGCCGACCTGTCGCATGTCACTGTCGAGGTTGAGCACGCCCGCTCCGCCTACGGCGGACCTGGTGCCCGGGTAAGTCGCCCAGCTTGACCCCGGACGATTTAACCTCGCTGTGTTGCACGCACGTCATCAGGCGATGTCATTCAACTGTCTTACGCGCGCGTTCCTCGCTCCAATTGCGAACCGCTTGCAATAACAGGAGATGAATCGAAGTTGTTTCTGGTCTCCTCATTGACTGCGAATGGAAGACCGAACGGCATGTTTGACCTGTCGACCGCGCCGAACGCCACCACCCTGAATCCGACGTTCCCGCTGCCTGCGCAGTACCGGACTTGACCTCGTGCAGAATAAGAACGCTTAAAAAACTATTGGCGCGCGCTGGCGACTTCTGCAATGAAGCTCCGCCTCCGGCGCCTCGGGACCTGGCTGCTCTTCACTTCCTTCGTCGAATTATCCACCCATCGTAAGCCACGCCGATCACGAGAATCGGGAACCGGTCTCGATCTTCCCGGACCAGCGCCACCGCGAGTACAAGGCTGCATTCATGGCACTTCAGGACCTTCGGATATCGTCCCTGGGACAGGCGATGCGGCCCAATGTCTGGGATCTCGTTGCGCTGATTCTTGTGATCGGCGCGATGGTCCTGATCGTCTACGGCGGCGAACAGACCACCGCGCCGTTGTCCACGCTCGATGTCACCCCGGTTTCGCTCGATCCGGCAAATCTTCCGGTCTATGCGTTGCGAACCACGATGCGGATGCTGCTGGCAATCCTCTGCTCGATCATTTTCACCTTCGTCTATGCGGCGCTCGCCGCCAAGAGCCGGCGCGCCGAAATGGTGCTGATCCCGCTGCTCGATATCCTGCAGTCGGTCCCGATTCTCGGCTTTCTGACCTTCACCGTCGTTTTTTTCATGAATTTGTTTCCGGGCAGTGTATTCGGCGCCGAGCTGGCCTGCGTGTTCGCGATCTTCACCAGCCAGGCCTGGAACATGACCTTCAGCATGTATCAGTCGATGCGCAACGTGCCCAAGGACCTGGAAGAAGCCTCGCAAAGCTTTCACCTCTCGGGATGGCAGCGCTTCTGGCGGCTCGACGTACCTTTCGCGATGCCGGGCCTGATCTGGAATACGATGATGTCGATGTCCGGCGGCTGGTTCTTCGTGGTGGCATCGGAGGCGATCACGGTCGGCAACACCACCGTCACGCTGCCGGGGATCGGCTCCTATGTCGCATTGGGCATTCAAAAGCAGAACCTGCCCGCGATCGGTTACGCGATCCTGACCATGCTTCTTGTCATCATCGCCTATGATCAATTGCTGTTTCGCCCCGTGGTGGCCTGGGCTGACAAATTCCGCTTCGAGCAGACCGCATCGGCAAGCGCACCGACATCCTGGATGCTCGATCTGTTTCGGCGCACCCGCGCGCTGCGCGCACTGTCGTATCCGTTCGCCGCCATGAACAAGGTGATTTCGAATTGGCACCTTTCTATCCCGGCCAGCCTGGAACTGCCGGCGCGAAGCCGCCAGCCGTCACGGCTGATCGATGCGCTCTGGCTGGTGTTGATCGTCGCCGGCACCGGCTATGCCGCCTGGAGGGTTTATGAATATCTCTCGGCGACCTTGGGCCCCTCGGACCTCTTCAGCGCCCTCGGATATGGGCTCATCACGCTGACCCGTGTCGTCGTCCTGATTTTCCTCGCGAGCCTGATATGGGTGCCGATCGGGGTCTGGATCGGGCTTCAGCCAAAACTCGCCGAGCATATCCAGCCACTGGCGCAGTTTCTGGCGGCGTTCCCCGCCAATCTGGCCTTTCCGGTGTTCGTCGTGGTCATCGTTCGGTACGGGTTGAACGCGAATGTCTGGCTCAGCCCGCTGATGATCCTGGGGACCCAATGGTACATTCTGTTCAATGTCATCGCCGGTGCCAGCGCATTTCCGACCGATCTGCGCGAGGCCGCCGGCAGCTTTCACCTCCGGGGATGGCGGTGGTGGACAAAGGTGATCCTGCCCGGCATTTTCCCTTATTACATCACGGGCGCCATCACCGCGTCGGGCGGATCGTGGAATGCCTCCATCGTCGCGGAGGTGGCAAGCTGGGGGAACACCCATCTGTCGGCCGCGGGTCTTGGTGCTTATATCGCCACGGCGACGGAAGCCGGTGATTTCCCGCGCGTCGTTCTGGGTATCGCCATCATGTGCATTCTGGTGACGCTCTTCAACCGGCTCTTGTGGCGACCGCTCTACGCCTTCGGCGAGCGCCGTCTTCGTCTCGGCTGATCAGGAGAAATTCATGCTCGATCAAACCATCCAGAACCGCCTGCTCGATATCCGCAGCGTGTGCCGGTCTTTTCCGAAAGGCAGCGGCGAGGATCTGCTGGTGCTCGACAAGGTCGATCTGACGATCCATTCGGGCGAGATCGTCGGCCTGCTCGGCCGATCCGGATCAGGCAAATCGACGCTGTTGCGGATCATAGCCGGCCTGATCACACCGTCCTCGGGCGACGCCAAGTGCCGCGGTGAAACCATTGTCGGACCGCCGAACGGCGTCTCCATGGTATTTCAGTCCTTCGCGCTGTTTCCCTGGCTAACGGTGCTGCAGAATGTCGAACTCGGCCTGGAAGCGCTCGGGGTCGAGAGCACGGAGCGCCGCACCCGGGCGCTCGCGGCGATCGACCTGATCGGTCTCGACGGTTTCGAGTCCGCCTATCCAAAGGAATTGTCGGGCGGGATGCGCCAGCGCGTCGGTTTTGCGCGGGCTCTGGTGGTGCACCCCGACCTTCTGCTGATGGACGAGCCGTTTTCCGCCCTCGACGTGCTGACCGCCGAAACACTTCGTACCGACCTGATCGATCTATGGATCGAAGGCCGGCTGCCGATCAAATCGGTGCTGATGGTGACGCATAACATCGAGGAGGCGGTCCTGATGTGCGACCGCATCCTGGTGTTTTCATCCAATCCCGGCCGCGTCGCCGCCGAGATCAAGGTCGATTTGCCGCATCCGCGCAATCGTCTCGATCCGACCTTTCGGCAACTTGTCGACAGTATCTATGCGCGCATGACCCAGCGCGCGGAAGTGAAATCACCGGCGATCGAGGGCATCCACGGCGTTGGCGTCGGCATGATCCTCAACCACGTTTCGTCCAACGTGCTTTCGGGCCTGATCGAGACGCTGGCCGGCCCGCCGTATAACGGGCACGCCGATCTGCCAATTCTCGCAGGCCACCTGCAGCTCGAAGCCGACGAGATATTTCATCTCGGTGAAGCACTTCAATTGCTGAGGTTTGCGCAATTGAGCGAAGGCGATCTGATGCTGACGGATTCCGGCAAGCGCTTTGCCCATCTGGAAACAGATGCCCGCAAGAAGCTGTTCGCCGAACACCTCATCAACTATGTACCGGTGATGGGCCTGATCCGCAGGGTCCTCGACGAGCGGCCCTCGCACACCGCCCCCGCCGCGCGCTTCCGCAACGAACTCGAAGACTACATGTCCGAGGAATATGCGGACGAAACGCTGAAGACGATCGTATCATGGGCGCGCTATGCGGAGCTGTTCGCCTATGACGAGCAGACAGAACTCTTCAGCCTGGAAAACCCGCATTAGCGAGGCGGGCGCGTTTTACTTGTTCGTCGTCCCGGCCTTGAGCCGGGAGCTATACGCCGCGGCCGTGCTTTTGGGCACAACGGCAGAGACCTTCTGAGCAATCATCAATGGTTGTTAGGGGTCCCGGCTCAAGCCCGGGGCGATGTGGGGTAGCGACCAAGCCTCATCCCACCGCCGAGAAAGAGTCCGCCCGCGCCATCGCCCAGGCGTCGCGGAAACGCGGATCGCTGGTGCCGTCGATCAATTCACCCGGGCGGAGCGGGGGATAGAGCTGCGCGAATGTCCGCACCTCGGTCGTCGACGTCCGCTGCGAGAAATGGATCGGCCGGATCTGTTGCGGATGGTCGAGCCCGGCGGCCGCGAGCAGTTCGGCCAGCGCATGCAACGTGGCGTGATGGTAGTTGTAAACCCGCTCGATCTTGTGCGGCACCACAAGCGCGCGGTTGCGCGAAGGGTCCTGCGTGGTCACGCCGGTCGGGCAGCGATCGGTATGGCAACTCAGCGACTGGATGCAGCCCAACGAAAACATGAAACCGCGCGCCGAATTGCACCAGTCGGCGCCGATCGCCATGGCGCGCGCCATGTCGAAAGCGGTGGCGATCTTGCCGGCAGCGCCGATGCGGATGCGATCGCGCGCATTGATACCGACCAGTGCATTGTGGACGAAACTGACACCCTCGCGCATCGGCATGCCCAGATGATCCATGAACTCCAGCGGGGCGGCGCCGGTGCCACCTTCATTGCCGTCGACCACGATGAAGTCGGGATAGATTCCGGTCTGGATCATCGCCTTGCAGATCGCCAGGAACTCCCAGGGATGCCCGATGCAGAGCTTGAAACCGGCGGGCTTGCCGCCGGACAACCGGCGCATCTCGCCAATGAAGGCCATCATTTCCAGCGGCGTCGAAAACGCCCCGTGCGAGGCCGGCGAAATGCAATCCTCGTCCATCGCAACACCCCGGATCTTCGAAATCTCTTCGGAGACTTTTGCAGCCGGCAGCACCCCGCCATGTCCGGGCTTGGCGCCCTGGCTGATCTTGAGTTCGACCATCTTGATCTGATCGTCGGTGGCGACACGCGCGAATTCCTCCGCGTTGAAGGAGCCGTCGCGGTTGCGGCAGCCGAAATATCCGGATCCGATTTCCCAGATCAGATCGCCACCATTCTCGCGATGATAGGGACTGACGCCACCCTCGCCGGTGTCATGCGCGAAGCCGCCCTTTTTTGCGCCCGCATTCAGCGCCCGCACCGCGTTGGGACTGAGCGCGCCAAAGCTCATCGCCGAGATATTGAAGACCGATGCAGAATAGGGCTTGGTGCAGTCGGGACCGCCGATGGTGACCCGAAATTTGTCATCGACATGAGCCTTCGGCGCCACGGAATGGTGCATCCATTCGTAGCCCTCGCGATAGACGTCCTCCTGGGTGCCGAACGGCCGCTTGTCGAGCACCATCTTGGCGCGCTGATAGACCACGGCGCGGGTGTCGCGGGAAAACGGCATGCCGTCCTTCTCGCTCTCGAAAAAGTATTGCCGCATCTCCGGCCTGATCTCTTCCAGCAGGAACCGCAGATGCGCCGAAATCGGATAGTTGCGCAAAACCGCGTGACCCTTTTGCGTGAGATCGCGAATCCCAAGCAGTGTGAGGGCGCCGAAAATCAGGATCGGGATCAGGACCAGATCGAACACCTTGTGATCGACGATCCCGATGCCCAGAAGCAACGCCGTGACGACGCTGCAAATCGTCAGAACGATGAAGCGCGGCGAGAACGGAAGCAGCAATGTTTCCATGGGTCCCTCGGGCAAATCCTGCCATTTTTATTATTGTCGGCCGCAGCCTAATCCAAAGCCAGAACAATCCTTTACACGATATCCGGCGTAACAGGTCATGGATATGACGGCGCTGGCCATGAGGCTACCGGATCATCCGGCGCAGAATCAATCCGCCATGGCATAAGCGGTCCAGGGTCGCGATGGGCCCTTTTGCAGTGCAGCGTAACGTGACCCGATCCGGCGTGATCTGTCTCCTCATGGTGTGAGGCGCATTTGCGCCGTCTCGAACCAGGATGCCACCAACTTCATCCTTTCGAGACGCGGCGAAAATGCCGCTCCTCCCGAGTGAGGGCAAGTGCGCTCATCCGGGATGAGGACCTTTTTCGATGCCGTTCAGTGCGCATGCGGACGCATCTGCTCGGGAATCCCGCTTTTCTCAAGGCCGTTTTTCGCCAGCCACGCATCGGTACTGCGGATGGCGCGCTCGATATGTTCAGATGTTCGCGAAAAGTCGTAGGGCGATCCGACCAGCGGACACAGCGGCGGCACCACGAAGTATTCGATATCTGGCGCGAGATCTTCCAGTTCGCTCACCAGCTGCCGCGCGATCAGCAACGTCAGCGCATGCAGCGCATTGGCAACCGCGCCGACCGGCGGCGTCTGGGTCGAGCAGGCATAACCCGTCGGCAGAATAATCAGGCGCTGCGCGCCCTTCGCCACTGCGACCTTGATCGGCGTATTGGAGGAGATCGCCCCGTCGGCCAGGTACCAATCCTTGTAATGAACCGGCGCGAAAGCGCCGGGGATCGCGGTAGAGGCGATGATCGCCTGCGCGGCCAGCCCCTCCGACAATACGATACTGTCGCCGGAAACGATATCGGTGGTGACGATGTGAATCGGGAGCGCTGCGTCCTGCAGGTTGCGGTAGGGCAGATGATCGTCGATCAGCTTCTGAATTCCATCATGCGGGATCAGGAAGTCCCGGCGCCAGAGAAATCCCAGCATGGTCCGCCAGGTGACCGGGAAAATGTCGTGGCGCTGCAATCCGCGCCAGATGGTTTCGAGCTGCAGAACCCCCCTTAAGGTGGGATCGCCGGCGTAGTAGGCGCCGTTGATGGCGCCGACGCTGGAGCCGACCACCATATCGGCGGCAATGCCGTGGGCGGCGAGCGAGTGCATCATGCCCACTTGAATGGCACCGAAGCTACCTCCACCTGCGAATACAAAAGCCGTTCTGGCGGAGCCAGCATGATATGCAGACAAACCTCTAACGCTCCCGACATCGCCGCGTTACGGACGCCGCACGACGTTGGCCGCGCTTATAACAGGCAGCAACAGGATCGCGTCATCAAGATTGGTTGTTGGCGGGCTCGCTTCGAGAGTTATCCTCGATCTTCCGCGGGTGACATCAGCACAAAATTGTTGAACCGTCGTCAGCAGGGAAAATGCCCATCGTCGTGGACATCAAGACAGCGGATCTTGCCGAAGGAAGATACCAAATTTGCCTTCACCGTAACGGACTGGAGCCAGATTGCCGCCACGATTCGTCCTGGCGAGAGTGGTCAAGCTTGCTGGCGCACCCTGAATATTGGCGACCTTCGTGTCCGAATGGTGGAGTACACACCGGGTTATCTGGCCGATCACTGGTGCCGACGTGCTCTACGTTCTGGAAGGCGCACTTGACACCGAATTGCGCGATGGCCGCACGTTCAGGCTCACGCCGGGCATGAGCTACCAGGTATCCGGCTTCGGCGACGCCGCCCATCGGTCTTCGACGAAGAGGGGCGGCGAAGCTCTTCATTGTTGATTGAGTACTCGCGTGACTGCCCTCTCGTTTGTCATCCCCGCGCATACGGGACGATGAGAGGAAAGATCACCGCTCCACGAACGCCTTCTCGATCACAAAATGGCCGGGCTCGCTGTGGCTGCCTTCCAGAAAGCCGCGCGCCTCGAACATCTGGCGCAGTTCCTCCAGCATGCCCGGGCTGCCGCACATCATGATCCGGTCGGTATCGATATCCAGCGGCGACAGATCGAGATCGCCAAACAATTGTCCTGACGTGATGAGATCGGTGATGCGGCCGCGGTTGCGGAACGGTTCGCGGGTGACCGTCGGATAATACTTAAGCTTTTCGGCCAGCAGCGGCCCAAACAATTCATCGTCGCGCAATCGCGCCACCAGCTCTTCGCCATAGGCCAGTTCGGAGACTTGCCGGCAACCGTGAACCAGCACGATGGTTTCAAACCGCTCGTACACTTCCGGATCCTTGATCAGGCTCGCGAAGGGCGCGAGGCCCGTTCCGGTAGACAGCAGCAGCAGGCGCTTGCCCGGGATCAGGTTGTCGGCAATCAGCGTACCCGTCGCCTTGCGGCCGACCAGGATGGTGTCGCCCTCCTTGATCTGCTGAAGCTTTGAGGTCAGGGGCCCGTCGGCGACCTTGATCGAGAAAAATTCCAGCGCTTCCTCGTGATTGGCGCTCGCCATGCTGTAGGCGCGCAGCAGCGGACGCCCGTCGACCTCGAGGCCGATCATCGCGAACTGTCCGTTGAGGAATCGAAAGCCGGAATTGCGGGTGGCGGTGAAGCTGAAAAGTGTATCCGTCCAATGCCGGACGGAAAGAACTTTCTCTCGATGGAAGGCGCTCATGAGTTTTGGTTTTTCCGCTTGCTATAATATAGAAGGATTGAGTTGCGGGGGGCTTAAATCATGCAAAAACCCCTGCAATGTCAGAGAATTTCGCAGGGGAATTTGAACCTGACGTACGCCAATATCGGAGATAGTCAACCGGACTTGACGCATAATTGAAGGGTTCAGAACAAGTGTCGATCGGTCACGTGGAATGGTTCAGCGCCGGTTCACCGCAAGGCCTGCACTCACGCAATTAACTTGCTGAAATCAACATCGATCGAGCAATTAATTGCCGCGACCTGCCGGGAATTTCGTTAGGGATAAGAACACTTCGTCCGAGATCAACCCACTGGATAATGCATGCGAAGCCCCAGAGAATTCCGATCGGGAAAGCCGGGCTGTTATCCGGATCAGTCGATCTATGCGGCCTTTGCCTGCGCGGAATTTGGCCTGGCATTTCGGGACCTCGATGGCGGCAGCGGGCTTGTTTTCAGCGTCGCCTCGTCAGCCAAAACCATCCATTTCGGCGCCGGGCGGTGCGCGTGGTATCCGCAAAACAACGCCACCGCGGCTACGCTGGCATCGGACAAATATTTCACCAACAGGATTCTTGGAAGACGCCGGTGTTGCGACGCTCGGCGGCGAATATTTCTTCCTGCATGAGCGGCATCGTGCCCATCGGCCCGCCGGCCATGAGCGGGACGACGCATCGGACTATTTCAGAAAACTGGGCCGAGCCGCATTCGTTAAACCCTTGCAGGGATCACGCGGCGATTTTGCACAAATCGTACACGACGAAGCCTCGCTCGATCGATATCTGCGGGAGGTTTCACCGCACTACGATGCGATACTGATTCAGCCTGCGGTTTCCGGAATCGAATACAGGATCTTTCTGCTGGATGACGAAGTGATCTATGCGGCGCGCAAATACCCGCCCGGTATCGTGGGCGATGGTGTCAGGTCCATTCGCGAACTCCTGGCCGCGCATAACGCGGCTTTGCAAGCACGCGGCCTTTCGCCGGCCTCTGCGGAACATGACACGTCGCTCGACTTAGTGCTGGCGAAAGGCGAGCGCTGGGAAATTCCCGGGCGGATGAATCTGAGCGCTGGAGGCACGATGCGGATCGAGATGCCGCTCTCCGATATGGCGGTCACATTGGCGCGGAAGGCAGCCCGGACACTCGGCCTGCGCGTCGCCGCCATCGACCTGTTTACCGATATCGGCGGAGAGCGGGACACGATTGGGATCATCGAAGTAAATTCCAATCCGTCGATCCGGCTGTTGGAGGAATCCGACCGCAGTGACCTGATCCTGAAAATCTGGCGCCACACTTTTTGCGCCATGGGGTTGCTCTAGTGTTTGACCTTCCGAAATATGGCGATGGCGTTTGCCTGGCGCGGATGGCGGAGCTGCTGGATGCCCTGGCGGTCGATCGGGCGAGGCTGCAGCGGAGCTCGGTGGTGGTCACGGGCTCTAACGGCAAAGGCTCTACCGCGGCCTTCTGCGCTGCTATCGGAAGCGCCTATGGCCTGCGAACCGGATTGTTCACCTCGCCGCATCTCTATCGTTTCAACGAACGGTTTGCGGTCGATGGCGTTTCCATTGGCGATGACGATCTGACGCGTCTGGTTTCGCGGATCGAGGCGGCCATGGCCGGAATTTCGCAGCGGCGCGGTGAGAAATTCGGCGCCTTCGAAGCCATGTTCGCACTGGCCTGCGTCTATTTCGGGGAAAGCGACTGCGCTTTCGCGGTGTTCGAGGCCGGCATCGGCGGCCGCTACGATCCGGTTCGTCTGGTTGGCGCGCTCGCGACCGGTGTGACTTCGGTCGACTATGAACATGTCGAGCTGCTCGGCCATTCGCTTGAATTGATCGCTTCCGACAAGAGCGACGCCTGCGCCTCCGGGGGCGCGATCGTCTATGGCGAGAATTGCCGAGGCCTCAAAAAGCATCTGATCGAATATAATCGCTATCGCGCCGTCACGTCGCTGTTCGTTCGCGACCAGATCGGAATCGGCGGCGAAACTGTCTCGCCGCCGGCGCAGCGGTTCGATTTCAGATTTGGCGATTACGAGTTTCGGTCTCTCGAAATCGGCTTGCTGGGCGCGT
This sequence comes from uncultured Alphaproteobacteria bacterium, assembly GCA_963811915.1. Taxonomy (GTDB): domain Bacteria; phylum Pseudomonadota; class Alphaproteobacteria; order Rhizobiales; family Xanthobacteraceae; genus Bradyrhizobium. The sequence goes on along the minus strand of CAWETC010000038.1, from coordinate 45,414 downwards.
TCCAGTTCAATAACGCCGCCACCGCGATCGCGCTGTTCCTGCTCTGGCTGGAACGGGTACGGCCCGCGGATGCTCCCGCCGCGATCGAAGCGGCCGTGCGGTCAAGCCTGCGCGACGTCCGCTGGCCCGGCCGCCTCGAGATCATCAGGCAGGACCCGCTGACAATTATCGACGTGGGCCACACGCCTGACGGCATCCGGCAATCGCTCGCTGGCCTTCAGGCGGTTTACGGCGCCCAAGGCTGGATTCTCGTGGCCGGCGTTTCCTTTGACAAGAAGATCGACGAGATCGTGGGCGCGCTGGCGCCGTCGTTCGACATGATCGTTGCCACCAAAGCGCACCATAAGGGCGGCGATGCGCAAAATATCGCCGCCGCGGTGCGCAGGATCAATCCGCAGGCCACCGTGCACGTCGCCGCAACCATCGCCGACGCCTTCAGCATTAGCCAGACGCTGGCTATGTCACTCAACCGGAAAATCTATGTGGCCGGCGGATTGTTCACCGCGATCGAATTCGCCGCGATTACCCGCGGCGGCCGCGTGCAGGATTTGGCTTTTTTCTGAGCGAGCAGCCGGCCAAGTCCGGCCTTGTTAACCGCTCGTTAACCATACCGGAACGATGGTCCGCAAACCCGGGAGGATCGCATGAGCGACATATCATTATCATCGATCGCATCATCCACCACCGCCGCGATCGGAAAGCAGGTCTCCGACCTGAACAAGGCGGCGAGCGCCACCGGCGCCAGCTTTGCGCGTGTCCTCAATAAGGCAGAGACCGCCATTGGGCTCAAACCCAAGACCGGATTTACTGCCGGGCCTACCTACGAGGCCAACACCCTGGCGGGTCAAACCAAGGCAGCCTTCAACAACACCATCAACGCGGCCAAATCCGTACTTCACATCAAGCCTTGAACTAACTGCGAAATCTACGCTCGTTCGAAGCACGATCGTCCATCACGGACGCGTGGGTCGAGACGCGCGGCGTCACCGCGCTCTTCACGAGAGAGTTGGATTATAAACAGGTCCCCATCCTCATCCTTGAGGAGCGGCCCCTTGGCCGCGTCTCGAAGGATGAAGCTTCGCCACGAGGAAGAACCTAATTATCCGCTCCCTCGGACTCGTCGAGCACCTTGAAGGCATCTTCAAGCTGCGGCGATAGCGCAACATTGAGTTTCTCGCCGGTTGGCAGGCGGGCGATGAACCACTTGTTGTAAAGCGGAATAAGGTCGTGGTTGGTACCGAGCTTGCGGAAAGCGCGCTCCACCACGGCAGTCAGTTGTGGCTCCCCCTTGCGATACATGATGCCGTAGGGATCGTAGGACAAATAGTCGCCGGTGACGCGAAACTTGTCCTGCGATTTGTGCCGTGCGATCAGGCCATACAGCAGAATATCGTCGGTCGCGAACGCATCGGCCTTGCCGTCCACCAGCGTCTGATAGGACTGCTCGTGATCCGGCGCCACCACGACGGTGAGACCGAGCGTCAACTTTTTGTCGAGGGCCCGCAGCGCCTGCTCGTTGGTGGTGCCCTTGGTGACCACGACAGTCTTGCCTTGCAGGTCCTTCGGCGCCGAAATCGTCGATCCTTCGGCACCATCAGTTTGGTGCCCGCCACGAACATCAACGGCGCGAACGCCACCTGCTTGGCGCGCTCCGCATTGGCCGTGGTCGATCCGCATTCGAGGTCGATCTTGCCCTGCACTACCGCCGGAATGCGGTCATCGGAGGTGACCTTGACGTAGTCTATCTTAAGCGCGGGGTCGTCGACCTCGACACCGATCTCATCGACGATGGCACCGCAGAGTTCGAGGCTGTAGCCGATCGGCCGGTTAGCCTGATCGAGAAACGAGAACGGCGGCGAACTTTCGCGATAACCCAGATGCACGACATGCGTGCTCTTGATCCTGGCCAGCGTCGGGCTCAGCCCTTCGCCGGTCTGGGCGCCCGCGGCGGTCGCGAGCAGACAGGCCGCCAGCAACAGGCCGCCGGCCCGGATCGATCTCCCCAAGGGATGACGCATGCATCGCCTCCGTCAATGGCCGGCCATTGCGGGGATTTCGCCGGGGATCATGTCCGGCGGCACGACGTCATCTGTGCCGAGCGCGTGCTCGGGCGCCAGTTCGCCCTCCCATTTCGCCACCACCGCGGTCGCGAGCGAGTTGCCGATCACATTGGTGGCGCTGCGTCCCATATCGAGGAACGTATCGATACCCATGATCATCAACAGGCCCGCCTCGGGAATGCCGAACTGGCCGAGCGTCGATGCGATCACCACCAGCGACGCGCGGGGAACGCCGGCGACGCCTTTCGAGGTGATCATCAGCGTCGCCAGCATCGCAAACTGGGTGCCGAGCGACATCTCAATCTTGTAGGTCTGCGCGATGAAGATGCTGGCGAAGGTGCAATACATCATCGTGCCGTCGAGATTGAACGAATAGCCGAGCGGCAGCACGAAGCTCGAGATCCGCGGCGAGGCGCCGAAGCGGTTGAGGCCCTCCAGCGTCTTGGGGTAAGCGGCCTCCGAACTCGCCGTCGAGAACGCGATCATCAGGGGTTCCCTGATCAGCCGCAGCAGATGGCCGTATCTCGACCCGATGACGATGAAGCCCACGATGACGAGGATGCCCCACAGCAGCATCAGCGAGAAATAGAAACCACCCATGAAGACGACCAGTTTCCACAGCACCCCAAGTCCGTTCTTCGACACCGTCGCCATGATCGCGGCCCAGACCGCGATCGGCGCGAATTTCATCACATAGCCGGTGACCTTCAGCATGATGTGGCCGAGGTCATCGATCAGCGAAAGCAACTGCTTGGAGCGCTCCGGCATTGCGCCCAGCGCGACCGAGAAGAACACCGCGAAAACCACGATCTGCAGGATTTCATTCTGCGCCATTGCGTCCGCGATCGAAGTCGGAATCAAATGGGTCAGGAATTTCTCGACCGAGAACGCCGATACCGGCAAGCCGGTCGATTGCGCCTTGTCAGGCAGGGTGCCTGGAAAATTTGCGCCCGGCTGCAACACATTGACCATCACCAATCCAAGCAGCAGAGAAATAAACGAGGCGCTGATGAACCAGCCCATCGTCTTGGCAAAAATCCGTCCCAGTTTCGCGCCGCTTCCCATATGGGCGATGCCGCCGACCAGCGTCGCGAACACCAGCGGCGCGATGATCATCTTGATCAGGCGCAGGAACAGCATGGCGATCAGGTTTACGTCTGCCGCTATATCGGCGCGTGTGTCGGGAAGATAATTGAAAACCAGCGTCCCCATCACGATGCCAAGCACCATCGCGATCAATATGTATTGCGTGAACCTGTTAGACATCCCTTACCCCCATAAGTTCCGGCCACGTTTGAGTGTGGCAGATTTCGGGGCCGACGCAACACGCTTCCTTCCGTCGAATGGTTTGCCACAATGTTCTTGTTGTGGAAGGTGCGCCTGCCGATTAGCCTCGTGCGCAACGCACAATCTGTGCAGTTGCGCGTTTCGTGCGCGCCGACTGCATCAAGAACAGCCACATCGATGGGAGGAAACATCATGAGTGAAGGTATCAATCGTCAGGTTTTGCTGGTGGAAAAGCCGACCGGCAAACTCGGACCCGAACATTTCAAGATGTCCAATGCCGCTATTCCGGAGCCCAAGGACGGCGAGGCATTGGTACGGGTACGCTATATTTCGCTCGATGCCGCCAACCGGGCATGGATGCATGGCGCAACTTACCGTGCGGCGGTTGAAGCCAACACGGTGATGGCCGGCGGCGGCATCGCCGAAGTCGTATCGTCGAAGGCGGCGGGACTTGCGCCCGGCGACATCGTGTTCGGCGATACCGGCTGGCAGGATTATGCGGCCGTGCCCGCAAAGCATCTGGCCAAGATGCCGAAGGTCGAACCGATGACGCATCTGCTCAGCGTTTACGGTATCGCCGGCCTGACCGCCTATTTCGGCCTGCTCGACATCGGCAAGCCGAAAGCCGGTGAAACCGTCGTGGTGTCGGCCGCGGCCGGCTCGGTCGGATCGATCGTCGGCCAGATCGCCAAGATAAAAGGTTGCCATGTGGTCGGGATCGCCGGCGGCAAGGACAAATGCAACTGGCTGACATCGGAACTCGGCTTCGATGCCGCGGTCGATTACAAGGATGGCGCGGTGTTCAAGGCCCTCCGGGCCGCGGCGCCGAAAGGCATCGATGTCTATTTCGACAATGTCGGCGGCGACATTCTCGAAGCCTGTCTGGCGCAGATGAACAACCGCGGCCGCATTGCCTGCTGCGGCGCGATCTCGCAATATGACGGCGTGCCGTCAGCCACTGGGCCCCGCGGCGTACCCGGCCTGATCGTGGTCAAGCGCCTTATCATGCAAGGCTTCATCGTGATGGACTTCATGGACCAGCGCGACGAAGCATTGAACGATCTGCAATCCTGGGTCGCCTCCGGCAAGCTGAAAGTCCAGGAAGACGTCATCAACGGCCTGGAGAATACACCGAAGGCACTGATTGGACTCCTGGCCGGCGAAAACCGCGGCAAGCGGATGGTAAAGGTCTGATTTGCGGCGCCCGAGGCGCAGCGAAACGCTGAATCTCGGGAGCGTAGAGATTCTTCGCAGAGGCAGGCGCATCGAACGAGCCAGTTCTCAGTGACGCGGCTTCAGCCGCTGACGGTGAGCCGCCTGCTTCGCGCGATTGCCGCAAATCGCCATGCTGCACCATCTGCGTGCACGCCCGCGCGTATGGTCGGCAAACATAAGTGTGCAGGCCGCACCCTCACACGCTTTCACATGTGAGAAGTCCTCCTCGCATACGAACTTCGCCAGTGCTTCGCCGATCGGCAACAGCAACGATTCCGGTGATCGCCAGCGCCGCATTGTCTGCAATTCCAGGGCGTTGGCACCGGCATGGCGTGGCTCGATCTGGCTGAATCGTTCGTCGCGTTCGAGCAACCGGTTGAGAGGTTCGAGCTTTTGCAGGTCTTTGGCCGCGAGGGGCGATCCCTTTCGGCTGCGAACGAATTTCCTGAACCACTCCCGCAGGGAACGCGCCTGAGCCGCTACGTGATCGATCTGCCCCGGCGTAGCCTGCGCCCGCAACGTCTTGAGCACGTCAGGTGGCACAAGCCGTGCCTGCTCCAGCCATCCCAGAAACCCGTCGCCATCCTCGATCCAGTCGATCTCGACATCGATCGGCGTGGCGACCGAGTTCAGGAAATCGAGCGCAGGCGCGTCAGCGATGAACATAGCGGGCGGGCGGCCGTGGGCCATCCACTTACCTCGTCGGGTTAAACGAATCGGCCTTCGATGCGTAACTGCTCTGACGGCTCTTGACAAGTTATCGCACCTTCAATAACCAGACTAAGGCATTCAAGGCAGTTACAAGCCGCTCGCGCCAGCCGGCCGCGGCGGACAAAGGAACGCCGCAAATGGCAGCAAAAACGCGAACAGGAGCAAAAAATGCCCAGCAATAACATGACCGTCGTGCTCGCTCATGGTGCCTGGGCTGATGGCTCGAGCTGGAGCAAGGTGATCGGCCAGCTCAGCGCGCGCGGCATCAGATCGGTCGCGGCGCCGCTACCGCTGACGTCTTTGCCGGACGACGTAGCGGCACTCGACCGCACGCTGGAGCGAGTCGATGGTCCGGTCGTGCTGGCCGGCCATGCTTATGCGGGTGCGGTCATCGCCGCCACACGCAGCGAGAAAGTGAGCTCGCTGGTTTATGTCACGGCCCTTGCTCCGGCTGAGGGCGAGACGGTGGCGGACGTATTCTATCGCGCGGAACCTGATCCCAAAGCCCCGAAGTTGGCTCCTGACAGTCACGGCCTGATTTGGCTGCCCGAGGACGCGTTCGCAGCGGCCTTCGCGCAAAACGCCAGCGCTGACGAGCACGCGTTGCTGGCCGCTGTTCAACGGCCGATTGCGGTGCCTTGCATCAGCGTCAAGGTCGGACGCCCGCTTTGGCTGGACCGGCCCAGCTGGTTTCTGCTGGCCGAGGCGGACCGCATGATCATCCCCGGCACGCAGCGTTTCATGGCTGAAAGAATGAAGGCCGAGGTGCGTTCGTACCCGGTCGATCACACGCCGAGCGTCACTGCGCCGGATGCGGTTGTCGGTGTCATTCTCGAGGCCTTGCGCAGCATAGCTCCTGCCAACTAGCAGGCGCATGAAAATGATTTTCTAGATGTTCAAGCAGTGAGCGAGCGATGCGCGAACAAGAGACAACGACTGAACGTCTGGGCTTTTTCTCCGATGCCGTGATCGCAGTGATCATCACGATCATGGTGCTGGAACTCAAGGCTCCCGAACAGCCGACATTCTCGGCGCTTCTACCTCTATGGCCGACCGCGATCAGTTACGCTGTCAGCTACCTGTTCATCGCGATTATCTGGCTGAACCACCATCACCTGCTTCGGTTCGTCCATCATGTGACGCCGGCTTTGATCTGGGTGAATTTCGCCCACCTCTTTGCCGTATCGCTGGTTCCGTTCACAACGGCATGGATCGCACGCACGGAGCTAGCATCGGCGCCCGTGGCTTTTTACGCGGCGATCTTCGTCTGCGTGAATGTCGCCTACCGGATATTTGAGCGGCAGGCGCTGGACCAGGCTGACATCACACAGATCTCGCAACGCGCCCGGCGCATGGCGAGGCGCCGGTCGTTGACCACCTTGCTGATCTTCGTTGCTGCCATGCTGTGCGCGTTGATCGCGCCGCGCATTGGATTTGCACTGATCTGTTGCGCCCTGCTGCCTTATCTCACGCCGGAATCGCCGGACGTGAGGCTCGGGGCGTCGTCCACAAGCGATCCATAGCCCGGCACCGAGGCCAGCCCGGTAATAACCTCTTTCATGGAAATTACAATCAACAGGAGAGCCGTTATGAGCGCCATCGAATATCGATCTGTCAACGTTGATGGTCTGAAGATCTTTTATAGGGAAGCAGGAGCCGCCAGTGCGCCGGCGCTGCTGTTGCTTCACGGTTTCCCTAGCGCGAGCCACATGTTCCGGGACCTCATCCCGCTGCTCGCGGATCGCTTTCACATCGTCGCCCCCGACCTGCCGGGTTTCGGCCAGTCGGATATGCCTGCGCGCGGCAAGTTCGCCTACACGTTCGACCACCTTGCTGACGTCATCGATCGTTTCACTGAAGTCATCGGCCTTGATCGGTTCGCGATGTACGTCTTTGACTACGGCGCACCGACCGGCTTTCGCATCGCCGTGAAACATCCGGAGCGCATCAGCGCGATTATCTCGCAGAACGGCAACGCCTATGAAGAAGGCCTGAGTGAGGGCTGGACCCCTATCCGCGCTTATTGGCAGGAACCGTCACAGGCCAACCGCGAAGCCCTTCGCGCCTTCCTCAATCCCGAAACCACGCGATGGCAGTACACCCACGGTGTCACCAATGAGGCGACAGTTTCCCCGGATGGCCAGTCGCTCGACAATTTCTATCTCGCACGCCCCGGCGCCGATGACGTTCAGCTCGATCTGTTCGGTGACTACAAGAGCAATGTTGCGCTCTACCCGGTCTTTCAGAATTATTTTCGTACCCACAAGCCTCGTTTTCTCGCCGTATGGGGCAAGAACGATCCGTTCTTCCTGCCGCCGGGGGCGGAGGCATTCAAACGCGACATTCCCAATGCGGTCGTGCGTTTCTTCGACACCGGCCACTTCGCGCTGGAAACGCATGCAAAGGAGATTGCGGCGGCTATCCGCGACTTCCTCGCCTGACGCGGCAATTCCGAACGCCTGATCAATCACCAGTTTCTCAGCAACAGGAAATCTCATATGTCGAATTCAGTGGCGATCGTCACCGGAGCCAGCCAGGGCATCGGACGCGCAACCGCAATCCGTCTCGCCAAGGATTTCTCCTCGATCACGCTCGCGGCGCGCGGGCGCGAGAATCTCGAGGAAACCGCGGCCGCCGTGAAGGCGGCCGGGGCCAAGCCGCTTGTCATCGATCTCGATCTTTCCGATAGCTCGGCGGCGCAGAATGTCGTCGAGCAGACGCTGGCCGCCTTCGGCAGGATCGACGCCCTGCTCAATATCGCCGGCGCAGTGCCGCAGATCGACCTCTTCGAAATGACCGACGAGCAGTGGGACGGCGGTCTGGCGTTGAAGCTGCACGGCGCGCGGCGATTGGCGATCGCGGCCTGGCCATCGCTCAAACAGACCAAGGGCGCCGTCGTGTTCATGTCGGGGAATTCGGCGCTTTTCCCGAAAGCGCCTTACGCGGCCGTGGGAACCATCAACGCCGCCATCGTGGCACTCGCCAAGGCCTTTTCGGATCGCGGCATCGCGGACGGTGTGCAAGTCAACAGCGTCTTGCCCGGCCCGGTGATGACCGGCCGCCGCCGATCCTATCTTGCGCATTGGGCGCCGCTCCACGGCATGACCGTGGAAGAAGCAACCGAAAAATTTCCGCGTGAAGCGGGCATCGCGCGCTATGGCGAACCGGAGGAAATCGCCGAGTTGATGGCGTTCCTTGTGTCGCCGGGTGCGCGCTGGATGACGGGCTCCACGCTCCGGATGGACGGCGGCGAGGTCAAGTCGATCTGATCGATAGATTGCGGTTTGTACGGCTACGATCCGGCCTGCGGTATCGTCTGTGCATCGGACGTTTTCTTTTTTCGCTCCGCGCGCCAATTCTCGAACCGTTGAACCACGACGAAAAACGTCGGCACGAACAATACCGCGAGGCAGGTCGACGCGATCATCCCCGAGAATACGGTGATGCCGATCGACTTGCGCGCGCTGGCGCCGGCGCCGCTGGCCACGACCAGTGGCACCACGCCGAGGATGAAGGCAAACGAGGTCATCAGGATCGGCCGGAAGCGCGCCCGCGCCGCCTCGATCGCCGATTCGAGCAGCGGCTTGCGGTCGCGCACGTGCAGTTCCAGCGCGACTTCGACAATCAGAATGGCATTCTTCGCCGATAGCGCGATCAGCAGGATCAGCCCGATCTGCGTATAGAGGTTGTTCTCGATCCGCAGCCCCGTGAGCACGGCCATCGGCCCGAGCAGCGACAGCGGCACCGCCAGGATCACGGAGATCGGCGCGTACCAGCTTTCATATTGCCCGGCCAGCACCAGATAGACCAGCAACATGGCCAGACCGAACACATAGTAGATCTGGTTGCCGACGGCCTTTTCCTGGTACGACATCGCCGTCCACTCGTAGCCCGCCCCCGGCGGCAAGGTTTTCGCCGCGATCTCTTCCATCAGCGCCATCGATTGCCCGGAGCTGTAGCCCTGGGCCGGCAGGCCGATAACGGTCGCGGACGGATAGAGATTATACAGGCTGATCAGCGAAGGACCGACCGACGGTGTGATGGTCGCCAGCGTGCCCAACGGAACCATATCGCCCTGCTCATTGCGCACCATCAGATTTTCGATGTCGCGCAGGTTCAGCCGAAATCGCGAATCGGCCTGGGTGTAGACCTGAAAGGTGCGGCCGAACTTGGTGAACTGGTTGACGTAGGACGATCCCAGATAGGAAGCCAGCGTCGAAAACACCTGGTCGGTCGTGACATGCAGCGTCTGGGTCTTGATCCGGTCGACGTCGACGTCGAACTGCGGAACCGACGAGCGGAACGGCGAACTGACGCGCTGCAGCGCGCTTTGGGTCTGCGCATTGCCAACCAGCGCACCGGTCATGGCTTGCAGCTTTCCGAAATCGGAATCGCCGTCGCGCAGCTCAACCTGCATCGCGAAGCCAGCGGCGTTGCCGATGCCCTGAATCGGCGGCGGCGGGATCACCAGAATCTGCGCCTGGTCGATCGCGGCCAGCTTCTCGTTCAGACCGACGAACAACGACCGCAGATCCTGGCCGGGTCCGCGCTCGCTCCACTCCTTCAAAATCAGATAGGCGACCCCGGCATTGGCGAGGCTTGAACTGCTATCGAGGGCCGATATGCCGGCAATGCTGATCACCTGCTCGACCCCGGGCGTCTTGCCGGCCATTTCGCTGACCTGGTCCAGCACGCGCTGGGTGCGATCGAGCGCGGCGCCATCGGGTAACTGCACCGCCACCAGCAAATAGCCTTGATCCTCGATCGGAATAAAACCGGTCGGCACCCGCGACAGGCCGTAACCCCCGATGCCGATCAGGATCAGGGCCACGATAACCGACAAGTTGCTGTGCGCAACCATGCGGCCGATCAATCCGGCGTAGCCCCGCTCCAGGCGGTTATAGACCGAGTTGAAGCCGCGGTAGAACCAGTTGCGCTGTTCCGGCGGCACCGGGCGGCGCAGCCACAGCGCGCATTGGGTCGGTTTCAGGGTTGCCGCGTTGATGGCACTGAGCAGTGCTGTGGCCGCGATCACCAGCGCGAATTGCGCATACATGCGGCCAGTCAATCCCGGCAGAAACGCCGCCGGCAGGAACACCGATATCAACACCAGCGTGATGCCGATGATCGGTGCGAACAGCGCGTCCATCGCGCTGATCGCGGCGTCATGGCCTGACATTCCCTTTTCGATGTTGTGGGCGGCGCCTTCGACCACGACGATGGCGTCGTCCACCACTATGCCGATCGCAAGCACGATCGCGAATAATGTCGACAGGTTGATGGTGAAGCCGAGCGCCGCCATCCCCGCGAACGCGCCGATGATCGTCACCGGCACAGTGGTCGCCGGGACCAGCATCGCGCGCCAGTCCTGCAGGAAAACGAGGATCACCACCAGAACCAGCAGGCCGGCCTCGATCAGCGTCTTGTAGACTTCATTGATCGACGCCGAGACGAATTTGGTGGTATCGAACGGCGTGTCGTATCTCACGTCCTGCGGAAATTGCGCCGCCAGTGCGGCCATCTTTTTCTCGACCGCCTTCTCGACTTCAAGCGCGTTGGCGCCGGGCGACTGGAACACGCCAATACCGGTCGCCGGCTTCTTGTTGAGCGAGAATATCTGGCTGTAGGTCTGGGCACCGAGTTCGACCCGGCCGACGTCGCGCACCCGGGTCACGTCGCCGCTGTTACCGGTCTTGACGATGATGTCCTCGAACTCGCTGGCGTCATCGAGCCGTCCGTTGACGTTCAGCGTGATTTGAAACGCCTGTCCCGGCGGCGTCGGCGGCATGCCGACCTGCCCTGCGGTGACCTGCTGGCTCTGCTGCTGGATCGCCTGGATGACGTCTTGCGGCATCAGCCCGCGCACTTGCATCTTGTTCGGATCGAGCCACACCCGCATCGAATATTGGCCGGCGCCGAATACGGTCACATTGCCGACGCCAGGCAATCGCGACAATTCGTCCCGGATGTTGATCGTAGCGTAATTGCTGAGGAAAAGACTGTCGTAGGTCGCGTTCGGAGACGTCAGCGTCACGAACAGCAGGATCGACGTCGACCTCTTCTGCACGGTGACGCCCTGGCTCTGCACCGACTGCGGCAGCGACGACAACGCGCTCGCCACGCGGTTCTGCACCAGCACTTGCGCAAAATTGAGGTCAGTGCCGATCTTGAACGTGACCGTGAGCGTGTAAGTGCCGTCCGAGGCGCTGTAGGACTGCATGTAAAGCATGTTTTCGACGCCGTTGACCTGCTGCTCGATCGGCAGCGCCACGGTATCGATGACCGTCTTGGCGCTGGCGCCGGGGTAGCGGGTCGTGACCTGCACGGTGGGCGGTACAACGTCCGGATATTGCGCAACGGCCAGGCTGAACAACGCCACGCCGCCGATCAGGATCATCAAGATCGCGATCACGTTGGAAAGAACCGGCCGCTCGATGAAGAATTTCGAAATCATGCCCGCTCCTAATTCGCTGCGGTGGGGCCCGGCTCGATTTTTTGCAGTTGCGGATCGACCTTTTGGCCGGGGATGGCGCGCAGCAGTCCGGCGATGACGACACGATCATCGGCCTTGAGGCCACTTTCGATGACGCGCAGCTCGCCTTCAACCTGTCCGGTCCTGACCTTGCGCTGCTCGACGACATTGTCGCCGTTCACCACCAGCACATAGCGTCCGGCCTGATCGCTGCCTAACGCCACGTCCGGCACCAGCAACGCATTCTCCTGCCGATCGTAGGGAACACGGACCCGAACGAAATAGCCGGGCAGCAGTACGCGGTCCGGATTCGGCAGCACACCGCGCACCGGGAGCGTTCCCGTCGACAGATTGACGGTCGGCGCTGCATAATCGAGCCTCCCCTTGTGCGGAAAACCGTCTTCGTTTTGCAGCCCGACCCCGATCGGCAATCGCGCGAGATCGCTCGACGTCAATCCCCGCCGCGTGGCTTCGGCGCGGATCCGCAGCACGTCCTGTTCGTTGACGTTGAAATTCACGTAAATGGGGTCGAATTGCACGATGGTCGCGAGCTGGGTCGGCGACGTCGCACCGACGAGTTCTCCGACCGAAATAAGATGCGCGCTGACGATGCCATCGAACGGCGCGACGACATTGGTATAGCTGAAATTGACTGCGGCGATCCTGGTGTTGGCCTCGGCCTGTTGCAGGCTGGCCTGGGCGTTATCGCGGGTAGAAGTGGCCGAATCGAGGGTCGCTTGCGAAACCGCCTGCCTGGCAACCAGATCCACCTGACGGTTGTAGTCGGTTTGGGCCTGCTTCAGTGTCGCCCGCGCCCCGGCCTCGGCCGCCTGTGCCTGCTCGAGCTTGTATTTGTAGGTTTCGGGCTCGATCGTGAACAGCGTCGTGCCCTGCTTCACGAAACTGCCGTCCTTGTAGTCGATCGATTGCAGCACGCCCTGCACCCTCGCCACGAGATCGACGGTCTGAATCGGCGCGGTGTTGCCGGTGGCATCGAGAAAGCGCGTGATGCCCTTCTGCACCGGCAGGCCGACATCAACCTTCGGCGGTGGCGGCGGCACAAAGCTATTTTTTTCGCAGGCACTCAACACGACCAGCGCCGGGATGAAAAAAATGATGCGCCGGGCAGAAACAACAGGGTAGCCGGCGATGGTTGCTTGCCTCACCCGACCATTCAGCCCGGTGGAACGCGTCAGCTTCATTTCCGTCCCCCAATTCATCTCGTATCAGAGAAGGCAATTTGTAGAGAAGGCGCGCTTTTCGCGATTCAAGAGTAGCAACAATCCGCTTGCGGTGGAACTCGAAAGAGAAAATGATCCCGCCTGCGAAAGCTTTTGTAGCGAACCTTTGTGAACTTCATTTCAGTCGAAGCGGCGGCTGCCGCGTCAACAAAGGATTTATTCAAATGATCAACGCGTTAAGACGAGCGCCGGCGCTGTGGGCGCCTATGACGATCATCCTGTTTGCCGTCGCCACCCCGGCTCATTCGCAAGCTCCCACCGATGCGCAACGCAGCGCCATCCGGTCCCAATGCCGTGTGGACTACGAGGCCCATTGCGCCAGCATCCCGCCGGGCGGCAAGGCGTCGCTGCAGTGCTTGCAACAAAACATCTCGAGCCTCTCATCCAGCTGCCAGGCAGCGGTGCGTGCCGTCGAAGCCCCAGCGACACCGAATGCGGAGTCCGCACCGGCAGCGCCAGCCGAGTCCGCCCCAGCCGCCGCAGCAGCCAAGCCTGACACCGAGACCGCGGCTCCGCCAGCGGCCGCCAAAACGACTTCCGCGCCAAAGGCGGCGGCAAGCGCCCCGGCCAAAAAGCCCAGCAGCGCGCAGGTGGCAGCGATACGAAGCGCGTGCCGCAGCGACTATCAGCAAAACTGCGCCGGCGTGCCGACCGGCGGCGCTGCGGCGCTGAGTTGTCTGGAAAAAAACAAGGCGAACCTTTCTGCCAATTGTCAGAAAGCCGTCAATGCGGCCGGCGGCGCTCCGGCGGATGCGGCGGGTGGCGCTGCGACTGCCGGGGCTAACCCCACCGCTGCGCCGGCGGCCGCCCTGGCGCTGCGGCCGATGCGGCCCCGCGAGGTGATTTTCGTGCTGAGGTCGGCATGCGGTGAGGATGTGCGCGCGCTTTGTGCGGGTGTCGCAGCGGGCGGTGGCCGCATCATACAATGTCTGGCGACGCAGGCAGCCTCGCTTTCGCCGGCATGCTCGAACGTTTTGAGCCAGTTTGCCACGCGATAAAGTAAAACGCGGAAATTGAGCCGGCAGTTTGTGGCTCTTCCAAACCGCGCTTCAACAAACTCCGCATCGTCCCGGCCTTAAGCGGAGACCCCAGCGTGAGCGCTGTTGCGCTCATCGCTACGCCGGGAAGTTTGCTTGGGAAAAGAAAGCAACGGGATAGCCTACCCCTTCAACCCCGTCCCGCCATATAGCCACGCCAGATCGCCGTAATAATCTTCCGAACTCTTCGCGCTCATGATGGCGTTGCGCAGGCGGGCGTGCTCGCCGGAGGGATGGTAGATGTGCTCGCCGATGGCGCGGGAGAGCAGTTGCACCCGCGCGGTGCGCGGAAACCGCTGCGCGCGATAGTGCTCCAACGCGGTGGCCTGATCGTTGGGATAGGACGCCAGCATGTGCGACAAGCACACCGCGTCTTCCAGCGCCATGCAGGCGCCCTGCGCGAAATATTGCAGCATCGGGTGCGCGGCATCGCCGAGCAGCGCGACCCGGCCGTCGATCCAGCGCTCGACCGGATCACGGTCACACAATACCCACAGCTTCCAATTCTTGCCGTGGCGAATGATCTCCTGCGCGCGCGGATGAATGTGCGCAAACCCGCGCATCACTTCCTCGTCGGATACCGGCTTGCCGGCCACCGGCTCCGGCGCGTCGTTGTGGCAGGTGACGACCAGATTGAATACCTTCCAGCCCGATAGCGGATAGTGCACGAGGTGGCATTTCGGGCCGGCCCACAGCGTCGCCGCGTTCCAGCGCAGATCCTCCGGCATTTGTTCGGTCGGGATCACCGAACGATAGGTGGTATGCCCGGACACTCGCGGCGGTCCGTCGGCCACGACTTTCTTGCGGATATTCGACCACAGCCCATCGGCGCCGACCAACAGCCGGCCGGTGACATCATCGCCGGAAGCAAGCCGCGCCATGACTGACGATCCATCCTGGTCGTAATTCACGACTTCGGATCGCACGCGCAACCCTATCAGCGGGTGATCCTGACACGCCTTGAGCAAGACACCATGCAGATCGCCGCGATGCACCACCGCATAGGGATTGCCGAACCGGTTTCGAAACGCGTCGCGCAAATCGACATGGCAGATCTCTTTGGCTGACATCGCGTCCATCAGCCGCATCTGGTCGACATAAACAGCCATGCCGCGGGCGGCCTCGCCGACCCCGAGATAGTCGAAGGCGTGAAACGCGTTGGGCCCGAGCTGGATGCCGGCGCCGATCTCGCCGAGCGTCGCGGACTTCTCCAGTAAAACCGAGGCAATGCCCTTTTGCGCGAGGCCAAGCGC
The DNA here is from genome assembly GCA_963811915.1 of uncultured Alphaproteobacteria bacterium. Taxonomy (GTDB): domain Bacteria; phylum Pseudomonadota; class Alphaproteobacteria; order Rhizobiales; family Xanthobacteraceae; genus Bradyrhizobium. Next base: position 30,138 of record CAWETC010000038.1, on the reverse strand, counting down.
CACCGCGAGGCCGCCGATGCCGCCGCCCGCGATCAAAACCGGTGTGGAAGGCGCCCCCATCAGCCCGATTTCCCCAGATGTTCGAGTGCATCTTCAGCGCGCAGCGGCACCCGCGACGCCTCATTGTTGAGATCGACCAGCTGGGTCAGCAGCACCAGCAGGGCTTTGCGATCGGCCGGTTTCAGCGGCTGCAGCATCCGTGCCTGGGCGCGACCGACCGAGGGCATGATGTCGCGCAGCAACGCGGCGCCGGCCTTGGTCAGATGAAGCAGTTTGACCCGTTTGTCTTCGCGCGATGGCTTCCGCTCGATGTATTCCTTGGCCTCCAGCCGCTCGATCACGCTGCCCAGCGTGGAACGATCGAAGGCGATCACGGCGGAAAGCCGGGTCGCGTCGATGCCGGGATGGGTGCGGATCGCGATCAAGGCCGCATATTGCACCGGCGTCAGATCGTGAGCCCTGCACTCCTCGATGAAAATCGCGACCGCGATCTGCTGCATCCGGCGAAACAGATAGCCCGGCGCGGTATAGACCGCATCCATCGTGATCTCTGTTGATTTACTCGGCATCGGGCTGCCGCTCCGGCGCGGCGTCCGCGAACGCCGCCAGATTTTTCGCGGCGGCCTCTGCCTTGAGCAGCCGCGGATAAGCGGCGACATCGACACCGAAGCGCCGCGCATTGGCCAGTTGCGGCACCAGGCAGAGATCGGCCAGCGTCGGCTTTTCGCCGAAGCAGAATGGACCGCCTTCACCCGCGACCAGGGTTTCGCAGGCCGAGAGACCTTCGCGATTGGCCCAGGCCGCCCAGCCCGTCACTTGTTCTTCGGGCAGGCCAAGCTCGCGCAGCCGCGCCAGGACTTTGAGATTCTGCACCGGATGAGTATCGCACGCGAGCGCCATCGCGAAGGCGCGGACTTTGGCGCGCTGCAGCGGATCTTTCGGCAGCAGCGGCGGTTCCGGATGGGTTTCGTCGAGCCATTCGATGATGGCGAGCGACTGGGTGAGGATGGCGCCGCCGTCGTTCTCCAGCGTCGGCACCAGCCCCTGCGGATTGATCGCGAGATAGGCCGGGGCGCATTGTTCGCCCTTGCGCAGATGATGCGGCAGATGGTCGGCGCTTAAGCCCTTCAGGTTCAACGCGATTCTGACCCGGTAGGACGCGCTGCTGCGGAAATAGCCGTGCAGCTTCATCGGAACCTCCCCTTCACTTCGATTGTTTTGGCGTGTTCTTGATTGACGCTATCCACTTTGTAAGTATGCTGTCAATAATTCGAAAATCAGAGAATGACGGGAGGCTGCCATGGAAGCCGTTCAGAAGACCCCGGAGCGCGAGGCGTTCTACAAGAAGATCGACGGCGAAAATCTCTCGGCGCTGTGGACCGTGTTGGGCGACCTGATTACCCCGGAACCAAAAAGCGCCTGCCGCCCGCATCTGTGGAAATTCGACGCGATCCGCGATTACATGACCGAAGCCGGCAAGCTGATCACCGCCAAGGAGGCCGAACGGCGGGTATTGATCCTGGAAAACCCAGGGCTGCGCGGCCAGTCGAAAATCACGACGTCCCTGTTTGCCGGCGTGCAGATGGTGGTGCCCGGCGACATCGCTCCCGCCCACCGCCATAGCCAGTCCGCGCTGCGTTTCATTCTTGAGGGCAAAGGTGCCTATACATCCGTCGATGGCGAACGGACCGCAATGGAGCCGGGCGATTTTGTCATCACGCCATCGATGACGTGGCATGACCATTCCAACGAGACCTCCGAGCCGATGTTCTGGCTCGATGGTCTCGATATTCCGATGGTGCAGTTCTTCGATGCCTCCTTCGCGGAAGGCATGAAAGAGGACCAGCAGAAAATCACCCGCCCCGCTGGCGATAGTTTCGCCCGTTACGGTCACAACCTTTTGCCGGTCGACGAGAAACGTAAATCGAAGACCTCGCCGATCTTCAATTATCCCTACGCTTACACCCGCGAGGCGCTGGAGCAGGCTAAGCTGCGCGAGGAATGGGACGCCTGCCACGGATTGAAGCTGAAATTCTCCAATCCCGAGACCGGCGATTTCGCGATGCCGACCATCGGCACCTTCATCCAGCTGCTGCCGAAGGGTTTCAAGACCGCGCGCTATCGTTCGACCGACGCGACGGTCTTCGCTGCCATCGAAGGCAAGGGCCGTTCGCGGATTGGCGAGCAGACTTTCGAGTGGGGTCCGCGCGACCTGTTCGTGGTGCCAAGCTGGCGGTGGGTGACCCACGAGGCCGACGAGGATTCGGTGCTGTTCAGCTTCTCCGATCGTCCGGTGCAGCAGAAGCTGGATTTGTTCCGCGAAGACCGCGGCAATGCGTGAGGATGCAGGTTTCAATCTTTCGTCGTCCCGGCGAACGCCGGGGTCCATAACCACCGGCCTTCGTTTTGCAGAAGGTCTCAGCTGCATTGCCTAATCGAGAGATCACGCGGTTGGGTCCCGGCTCAAGGCCGGGACGACGACCCTACCGCCAGTGCAGCAACCGCGTCTCCAGCCAATTGATCAGCCGTCCGACCGCAAGCCCGAACAACGACAGGATAACGACGCCGGCCAATAGCTGATCGGTCTGCATCAGATTGCCCGCCTGCAAGACAAAGGCGCCGATGCCGTATTCGGCGCCGATCATTTCGGCGCTCACCACCAGCAACAACGCGATCGATGCCGTGATGCGGAAGCCCGCCAGGATCGACGGCAGTGCGCCCGGCCAGATCACCCTGATCACAATGGCGTGGAACGGCACGTTGAAACTCTGCGCCATCCGGATCAGGTTGCGCGGTACGTTGTCGACGCCGCTATAGACCGAGATCGCAGTGGAGAAGAACACCCCGAGCGCGATGGTGGCGATCTTCGGCTCTTCGCCGATCCCGAGCCACAGGATCAAAAGCGGCAGCAGTGCGATTTTCGGGATCGGGAACAGCGCCGAGATGAAGGTGATGCCGACGCCGCGCGCGATGCTTGAGAGCCCGATCGCAAAGCCGACGATCACGCCTGCGGCGGTTCCGAGAATCCACCCCGCACCGATCCGCATGATCGAATAGGACAGATGCTGCCACAGCGCGCCTGACAGCGCGAGCTGATAGATCGCGCGCACGGTCGTAACCGGCGTCGGCAGAAACAGCGGATTAACGAGACCGGCAGTACCGGCCAGCTGCCACACACCAATCGCCAGCACCAGCGCGATCCAGCCGGCGTAACGGCCCGCCTTCGGGGCAAAGCCCGCGCCGCGAAAGGCCACTGGCCGCAGTTCGGCTTTCTCGGGTGGCGGCGAGGCCGCCGGGTCGTTCGCACGGTCAAGCATGCTGGACCTCGCGCTCGGCATTAATCGCCTCTTCGCGGATCAGCGACCACAGATCGTTCTGCAGCGTAAGCAGCTTTTCGCGGGCCTGGATGCCGCCACGCTCGTTGCGTGTCATCGGAATGGTGACGACCTCACGGACACGGCCGGGACGCCGCGACAGAACGACAATGCGATCCGCCAGACGGACCGCCTCCTCCAGATTATGCGTCACATAGACCGCGCCCATCGCGCCGTCGGTCAGCAGGCCGATAAAATCCTCCATCAGCAATTCGCGGGTTTGCGAATCCAGCGCCGACAGCGGTTCGTCCATCAGGAGGATCGCCGGCCGCACCGCGAGCGCGCGGGCGATGCCGACGCGCTGGCGCATGCCGCCCGACAATTGCTTCGGGTAGGTGCCGCAAAAATCCGCCAAACTCGTGCGGCGCACCGCATCTTCAACGATCGCCCGGCGCGCGCCCGATGTCAGGCCCGCATGCAGCAGCGGGAATTCGACATTCTCCTCGACCGTGCACCAGGGCAACAAAGCGAAATCCTGAAACACGAAGGTCAACGGGTTGAGGCTTTCGGGCGGCGGCGCGCCGCGCAATTGCGCGGAACCCGCGATTGGCTGCAACAATCCACCGAGAATCGACAGCAGCGTGCTCTTGCCGCAGCCGGACGGCCCAACGATTGCGACCACCTCGCCCGCGCCGACGGTGAACGACACGTCGTCGAGCACTGCGAGTGCGCCGAAGCGATGACTGATATGGTCGGCAATCAGCTCCATTGGGGTACTCCAGGTCGAAGCCCGACCATATACACGGTGACCTCATGGTTCGAGACGCGCTTCGCGCTCCCCACCACATGAGGGTTTAAGACATCATTCCCAAGGAGGCCGCAATGCGGCCGTCTGGAAGGATGAAAGCCATCAATCCGGCTTCACATAATCCTTGGCAATAATCGCGTCGACACCGAATCCCTTGTCAACAAAACCCTGAGCCTGCAGCCACTCGACCTGGTTGGCGACGTTCTGCACATCGAGCTTGCCGTCGCGATCGATATAGGCGCAATTGCCGACCACCTGCTCGAGCGGCAGATTGGTGTATTTCGCGATGATCTCCAGCAGCGGCATGGTCTGCTCGTTGATCGGCGCCTTGCCGTCGGTGACGGAAGCCAGAATCTTATCGTGATATTCGCGGTCGGCCCGCTCCAGCGCGGCCAGAAGTTTTGTCACCAGTTGTTTGTTGGTCAAGGTTTTCGGCGAAGCAAACACCGCACCGAGCTGCCATGGCGTTTCGTCCCCGACCCAGCCGAGCAATTTGGCTCCGCCATCGTCGATCAGCTTGCGCGCGGTCGAGACCGGCAGCAACGCCGCATCGACGGTTTCGCCCTTCAGCGCGGCGGCGGCATTCGACAGCGATTGCATTGGCAGCACTTTCACGCCGGAAAGTTTGAATCCGTATTTGTCGGCAAGCAAGCCGAGCGAATAGTGAAAACTGGAACCGATCTGCGTCACCGCGATGCGCTTGCCGGCGAGATCCCGGGGCGTTTTGAGTTCCCGCGGCATAGGCGTTGTTGCTGGCGAAATAACCGATCAGGGGATAGCCGGCCTTCTCGCGGCTCATGCCGCCGATCACTTTCAGTGTGCCCTTGCCGGCAAGATTATAAAGCCCCGCGGTGAAGGCGGTAATGCCGAAATCGACATCGCCCGACGTGGTCGCGACCGCGATCGGCTGCGCGGCGTCGAAGAATTTCAACTCGATATCGAGGCCGGCATCGCGGAAATAGCCCTTGTCCTGTGCGATGAACACCGGCGCCGACGACGACAGCCGGAGCACGCCGACTTTGGCTTTCAGCAATTCGTCGGCGTGGGCTGCGCTCGCCAATACCAGCAGACATCCGAACAAAAACCGCGCCGCGCCGGCGCGAAAACACAACGTCATCGAGTTTTCTCCGTCTCTTTTTGATCTTATCTGAAGCATTGTTGCAGTGTTTCAACAAAGGCGGTGAGCCCCCTCTCCCTTGTGGGAGAGGGTAGGATAAGGGGTACGGGTCCATCGATAGTGCGTAACCCCTCCCCCGGATCACACGATCGATGCTTCGCATCAATCGTCCGACCCGACCTCTCCCACAAGGGGAAAGGTGTGCACCGAGCATGCGGAAGATTCCAAACTCATATCAGACCTAAAGTCCTTCAGGCACGTCCTGACCCTGCGCGATAAACACACCATGTTGCTTCAACTTTTGTTGTAACTTTTCGACCGCGATATCACGCGGCATTGCGTTGCCGTCGAGCGCCAGGGCGGCGGCGGTGCCGGCGGCCTCGCCCATCGCAAAGCAGGCGCCGGACACGCGCGCCGCCGACTGGCCGTCATGGGTCATCGAGGCGCAGCGTCCGGCCACCAGCAGGTTGTCGAGGCCTTCGGGCATCAGCATGCGATAAGGCAGTTCATTGAAGCCGCGCGATTCCGGAATCGGCGGGAACTTGAAGATCACGTCGCCCGCGACATGGGATTCCATCGGCCAACCATTGACGCCGATGCTGTCCTCGAACGACGCGCAGCCGAGCACGTCCTCGCCTGACAATATGTGGCCGCCGACGATGCGTCGGGTTTCGCGGATGCCGAGCTGCGGTGGCAGGTCGACGATGTAGGATTTCTCGAAGCCCGGCACCGTGCGCAGGAAATTGAAGGCCTCGACGGCCTGGCGGCGGCCCTCGATCTCGCCGCGCGTGAGATCGTCAGGCTCGAGGCCGTTGATCGCGGTGCCGTCCGCGCGCGCGAGCTGCGTGAAATTCACCCGCCACTCGATGGCCGAACGCTGCGGCCGCACGATCGCAGCCTTGCGCGGAAAACGATGCGCGCCGGCGGCCTCGGCCGCTTCCATCAGCGCCGGGATCGTCCGCCAGGCTTCGCCGGCCTGCTTGGGATCGATGCCGTTGAGCCGGAACATCATCGAGGGATACAGCATGCTGCCGTTGTTATCCCCGACCTCATAACGCGCGCCGGCCCAGGCCGCGAGATCGCCGTCCCCGGAGCAATCGATGAAGATATCCGCAAGCACCGCCTGTCGGCCGGCCTTGGTCTCGACCATCAGCGCGTTGATCCGGCGCGTGTCGTGCATGACCACGCCGGCGCCGAGCGCGTGAAAGAGAACATCGACACGATGGCTCGCCAGCAGGTCGTCGGCCGCGATCTTGTAGGCCGCGGTGTCATAGGCCTGTGCCAGGATCTTCCCGAGAATGAGATGCGGCGCATTGAGCCCGCCGAGTTCGATCGATGCGCCCGAGCAGATCGCTGGCGATGCCCTGTACCACCCGATGCATCTCGCCATGAACGTTGGCATGCAGGCCGCAGAAATTGGTCACCCCCGCCGCCGTTCCCATGCCGCCGAGGAACCCATAGCGCTCGATCAACAGCGTGCGCCGCCCCGCCCGCGCCGCAGCCACCGCTGCCGTGATCCCCGCCGGCCCGCCGCCGAGCACGGCAACTTCATACTCGCCGTAAAGCGGTACCCGACGCGCAGGTTCTTCGATGGTGCGAGAGGGCAAGGTGAGTTTCCCGGGATAATGTGCGGGCGATCATGCCTCGGGGGGCGAAGCGTGGCTATCGTAACATCGACGATACCAGTCCGTTGCGCAAATCACTTCCCAAGCAGCAACGAGAACACAAGCTTATGATGGTGATGCCGTCGCCTTTGGCTTTGGCCGAGAGCGGGAACCGGGCTTACGATCGGTTGGCTGCGCCCCGCGTGCGGTTCGCGTCTCCCCCTTCGAAGGAGACACCTTCGAAGGAGACACCTTCTGCGACGGCGGCTGCCGTGGTGACGAATTCCCCCGAGCGGCACCTATGCGATGGCTGTCTTTATACTCCGCCAGCAGAAGGAGTGGCGTCTCTCCGCCACTGTTGAGCCCTACCAGAAAATCCATCCCGGCACGCATCACATGCTCGGCCGCGAGGTTGGCAGCCGTACGCTCGTCGCCGTCGATGATCGCCCGCAAGATCGCCGCATGCTCCTCCCAGTTGCGGGCCTGCCGGCCTGGGTCGAGCGGCGAGAACAGCATCGATGTCCGCTCTCTCAGTTTCTGCAGCAACTCCCCGAGCACCGTGTTTTGTCCGGCCGCTGCAAGTTCGCTATGAAATTGCTGATTGAGATCGAAGAGTTGATCGAATCGTTTGGCGGCAACTGCCGCACTTCCCTTGTTCAGAACGGTCTCGACGCGCTTGATGATCTGCTGGTCGTGCCGGCGTGCCGCCAGCCTTGCGTTCTGGCCCTCGAGCAGAGCCCGTAACTCGATCGTCTCGCGCGCTTCCTGCTCAGTCATTGTCGCGACGGCCGCGCCGCGCCGCGCCGTGACTTCGATCAGCCCCTCGGAAGCGAGCGCACGGATCGCCTCGCGCACGGGATTGCGGGACACCCCCAGTTCGTCCGCAAGACGGCCCTCGACCAGACGTTCGCCTGGCTTCAATCGCCCGGACAATATGGCCTGACGAAGCTCAGTAACCACCTGGTCGCGAAGCGGGGAATGCTCCTCGCCAAGTCGACGCTTCGCTGTGATGGCCGTGAGCGCCATATTACTGACCTGCTTATTAACCTGCCCTGAAAACGATCCGCCACCCCGGCGCGACGACAATGCGCAGAAGCGCCCGCCAAACTGACGTTCGCTTGATACCGGCTGCAGAACGCGCTGTCTAGTCCCACCTTACTGCAATCCCATCCATATGCCATCCCGTTGCAGCGCTCGATGCCCGGCTGGCTGGCGCGTCATGTCATTACTCGCGAGTCGGCTCCAGTGCGGGATCATCGGACAGGGGTACGACCGCCGCCGCGTCCGGCTCGACGCGAGCGGGTGCGACGCCCCGCTCCGCCATCGGCACCCATGATACACTGACATCGCCGCTCATGAAGGTCTGGCACGCCATCCGGTAGCCAGCCTTGAATTGTTCTTCGGTCAGATGCTTGCGTTCTTTGGGTTTGACGGCATCGGTGTGCTCCAGGCCCTGCTCAATCCGGCACTTGCAGGTGCCGCAAAGCCCACCCCCGCACTTGAACGGAATACCGCCTTGTTCGCGCAGCGAAACCCGCAGCAAGTTGCTGTTCTCTGGCGCGCTCACCACTTTGCCGTTGTTGGTCAGGAAAGTGACTTGAATCATGTCATGCTTGGCCAAATTGGCTTCAGTTTGCGGACAGCGCCGTCTTGCGCAACTCAGTCTGCATGTGACCGAAGCTTGTGAGGTGACGGAGTTCCTTCAGCGCCTGCTCAGTGGTCTCGAATTTTTCCAGGAATTTGGAAGGCACATCGTTGACGATCGCGGTGACGTCCTCGATGACGCGGATCTTGGTGCGCTCTTCCAGCAATTCGGCGATTACAAAATGCGCCTTGGTCTGCCCGTAGAACAGATAATCGTAGGCTTCCAGCGGCCGCAAACCCTTGACGACCTCGGTCCTGAACTGTCCGGGCTTGCTTGTCAGGATGACATACATCGCAATTCCTTATCGTCGTTGCAGCGCCAGACTATTCAGCGCGGAGCGGATTTACGCCACCGCGGGCGATGGCGGCTCGTTCGGAATCTCGGCTTGCTCAAGTTCTACATCGTGGTTGATCCAAAGCTGGCAAATCAGGCGGTAGCCTTCGTCCAGCCCGGAACCCAACCGCTTCTTTTCCTTCCAGTTCGGCTCGGACAACAGCTCGCCCCCATTGAGAACACGGCAAGCGCATTTTCCGCATTTCCCCATCCCGCATCCATATCGCAGATGGGGAAAGGGAAACTGCTTGATGCCCGCCCGCACCACGAGATTCGTGTTCTCGGCGACCTCGCCCTGGTAGATCTGGCCGTCGCGGTGAAAGGTAACGCGCGGCACCCGATCAGGCCTGCAACAATTGCCGTTCGGCATGGTGCAGCTTCGGCTCGACGTTCTCGATCTCGCTGATCGGAATGTCCTTGGCAACATAATCCCAATACAGCGCGGTGGTGTACAGGAGCCGCATCTGGGCGCCGATTTCGCAGATCTTCAGGCAGCGCTGCTGCAATTCCACGGTATTGGCGTGCTCGAGCACGATCTGATAGCCGCGCTCGCCATGGATCTCATCGGATACGATGTGCAGATCGAAGAATTCGACTTCCTGGTCGCTGAATTTGTATTTTTCGCGCAGCGTCGGCGTCTGCTTGCGATAGATCGACGGCACCTGCGAACTCCAGGCCCACCACCAGACCTGCGACCGCGACGATGGGATCCTCGCGCATAGCCACCGCATAACACCAGCTCTGCAGACCGCGCGTGGTCGCGGTCATGTTGTCGGGATCGATGACGCGCGCGCGCGTCGTGCCACAGGCCTCGGCGAAGCGGATCAGAAGATCGGTATGGCGGTCGCCGCCGATCTCTTCCTCGTACATGTTGGCGAGCAGGAAATCCTTGGCCTCGACGTATTGCGCCGGCATCCGCGCGTAGATGTAAGCCAGATAGTCCGCGAACGGTCCGACATAGTGGTAGTGATTTTCCGCCCATTTGCCGAGATGCGCGCGGCTCAGCTTGCCGCTGGCCCACGCAATGCTGAACGGAGCCTTGTTGGCGCTCTTGCCCTTGATGGCGTTCTCAAGAGCCGTGCGGAATTCAACGTGATTCATCAATTCTGGCATCGTCGCACTCCTTTTTATGGACGTTGGGCGGCTTAAAGGACCCGGATTAGCTTCTGCCAAATTTGTATACATTATGCAATTTATGTCAATCGACAGATTGCGCGTGCTCGCGTGGCATGCATGCAGGTTACGTGAATAACTTCGACGCGTCTCTAAATTAGCGCTTGCGCTGAGGGATACAGTATACAATTCTTGGAGGCGGGAATTGACCAATCGGTTCCAGCCCGGGGGAAGAATGAGTCAGCAAGTCACAATTACCGCGGCCCATTGGGTCTATCTCGCAGGCGTGATGGCCGTGGTGCTGACAATGATCCTGCGCGCCAACGTGGTGGTGCCTTCGATCGTCGCCACCTTCGCCGTTGCGCTGGTCTGGACACACAGTCCGGTCAGCGCGCTTGGAAGCATCTTCAACGCAAGCTTTGTCGCGGCCAAGGAGCTGTTTAACATCTTTCTCGTGATCGCCCTGATCACATCGCTGTTGAACGCGCTGAAGTCGCTGCGTTCCGACGTGCTGATGGTGAAGCCGTTCCGGGCGGTGATGACGAATGGTCACACTGCATTTTTTGTTCTTTCCGCCGTGACCTACGTCATTTCGCTGTTCTTCTGGCCGACGCCGGCGGTCCCGCTGGTATCCGCGGTGCTCTTGCCGGCGGCGATCGTTGCCGGGCTGCCGCCGCTTGCGGGTGCCATGGCGACCGCGATTGCCGGTCAAGGCATGGCATTGTCGTCCGATTATGTCATCGGCGTCGCTCCCGGCATCAGCGCCAAGGCAGCCGGCGCGGCGGTCAGCGCGGCTGCGGTCGCCGACCGCGCGCTGTCGCTGTCGCTGATCACCGGCGGCGTCGCCTTGCTGCTCGCCTATCTCTCGATCCGCAAACTGATTCGCCCGGGCAGCGAAGCCTTGCTGGTACGCTGGCAGAACCAATCGAGCACAGACGAGCTTGAGCGGCTGGAAGCCGCCGGCACTTTCGACAAAGCGGAGATCGCGCGCAGCACCGGTGCCAGCTATGAAGAGCCGCTCTCCGTCGATACCCGGATCCGAACCGACCTGATGGGCAAGCGTCACCCGGGTTGGTCGAAACTGTTCGCCATTCTCACACCCGTGGGTTTCGCGGCCGTGATTGCGGTGATGGTGCTGCCCAAATTGGGCGTAGCCAGCGGCCTGCCGGAACTCAAGGGCGGCGACGCGGCCGCGCTCGTCGGCGGCATGGGCACAGCCCTGATGATCCTGGCAACGCTCGCCGCCGAAGGCCCGCGCCGAAGCCTCGATGTCTGCGCCGACCATATCACCGACGGCTTCGTGTTCGCGTTCAAGGCGATGGGGTCGGTTCTGCCGATCGCCGGTTTCTTCTTCATGGGCGCGGGCGGTGATCTCGCGTCCGGCATTCTCAATGTCCCGGTCGCGGAAGCACCGCCGCTATTGTTCAACCTGATCCAGGCGGCGCAGGCGTGGATCCCGCACAACCACGCCCTGGTGGCGTTCGCCGTTCTGATCGTCGGCATGATCACCGGCGTCGACGGGTCCGGCTTCGCGGGCCTGCCGCTTACCGGTTCGCTGGCGGGCGCGCTCGGACCCGCCGTCCGGTTCGACGTGACCACCCTGTGCGCGGTCGGGCAGATGGGCACGGTGTGGACCGGCGGCGGCACCCTGATCGCATGGTCGTCGCTGATCGCGGTAGCGGGCTTCGCGCGCGTATCGGTGCTCGACACGGTGCGTGCGCTGTTGCTGCCCGTGCTGACCGGCCTGTTTGTGTCGACGGTTTGCGCCGTCCTGTTCTGGAGCTAGAGAAAGGCATTATTGTCATGTCCAATACCGCGACGCAGGCGGCTTACGCCCGCAAGGCGCCTGACGAAATCGAGTTGTTCAAGAACCATATCGACGGGCAATGGTCCGAGAGCGAAACCGGCGTGCGTTTCGACGACGTCAATCCGGCCGACACCGGCGACATTGTCGGCCGCTTTCCGGCTTCATCGGCAGCGGATGCCACAGCCGCCGTCCGCGCCGCATCCGCGGCCTTTGCAGGCTGGAAGAAGACGCCGATCTCGACCCGGGCAAAGATTCTCAACCGCGCCGCGGACCATCTCGAAGCCAACGTCGATCGCTTCGCCGCGGAATTAACCCGGGAACAGGGCAAGGCGCTCAATCTGAGCAAGGATGAAGTGCTGCGCTCGGCACAGACGTTGCGCTTTTATGCCGTCGAGGGCCAGACGTTCGCGGGCGAGACCTTCCCCAACGACGATGCCGACATGATCGTCTACACCCAGCGCGAGCCGCTGGGCGTGGTTTCCGTGATCACGCCATGGAATTTTCCGGTATCAATCCCGGCACGAAAGATCGCGCCGGCGCTGATCACGGGCAACACCGTCGTATTCAAACCGTCGTCGGATGCGCCGCTCTCCGGCTACCGTCTCACCGAAGCCTTTGTTGCGGCAGGCCTGCCGAAGGGCGTTCTCAATTTCATCACCGGAAATGCCGCCGAGATCGGCCCGGCAATCACGGTGCCGCCAGAGGTGCGTGCGATTTCCTTTACCGGCTCGACCCGCGCCGGCGAGGAAATCCATCGCTCGGTGAGCTTTACTACCCGCACGCAGCTGGAGCTTGGCGGCAAGAACCCGCTGATTGTGATGGAGGATGCCGATCTCAACGAGGCCGCCGATCTGACCATCAAGGGCGGCCTGTCGCTCAGCGGTCAGGCCTGCACAGGGACCAGCCGCGTACTCGTGATGAAAGAGGTCAAGGCTGCTTTCACCGAAAAGCTCGTGACCAAGGTGAAAGCCCTGAAGGTTGGCAGCGGCATGGTCGCAGGCAACACTATCGGCCCTCTGGCCACCGCGCGGCAACTCGAAACCGTGCTGCGCTACATCGAGATCGGCAAGCGGGAAGCGACATTGCTGTGCGGCGGCGAGCGCCTGACCGGACCCGGCTACGACAACGGTTACTACGTCTCACCCGCCATCTTCACCGATGTCACCAACACGATGCGGATCGCACGCGAGGAGATATTCGGCCCCGTCATTGGCCTTATCGAGGTCACGAGCTACGCCGACGCGCTCGCCAAGGCCAACGATAGCGAATACGGCCTGTCGGCCGCGATCGTGACGCGCAACCCGCGCTATATCCACGACTTCGCCAATGACATCGTCTCCGGGACCGTCAAGATCAACCGCACCACCACCGGAAATCTGATCAACGCGCCGTTTGGCGGCCTGAAGCGATCCTCCAGCTCGACGTTCCGCGAGTCCGGGCGCACTGGACTGGAATTTTATACCCAGATCAAAACGATCTATCGGGGCTGCTGACGGAGCCAGCTTAAATCATCATCTGCTCACCATTCGAACCGACAGGACAATGCCATGAGATCTTCATTGAAGCTGGAGCTAGGGGAAGCGCGCGACATGGTCGCCGCTGCAATACGAAAAGCCATCGAAATCGGCGTGCTGGAAACCGTCTGTGTTGTCGACGAAGGCGGCTATCCGCTCGCGCTGGAACGCATGGACGGCGCCAGGGTAACCGGGCCCCAGATCGCCTGGAACAAGGCGTTCACCGCGGCCGGGCACAAGCGTGCGACGCATCTGTTCAATCAGATGCCGAACGGCCCGGCGCTTCCAGGTAACGAGGCGTTCGGCATTCAATGGAGCTTCGAGGGCAAGTTCGCCATCTTCGTTGGCGGGTTTCCCATCGTCGTGGACAACGAAGTCGTCGGCGGCGTCGGCCTCAGTGGCGGCAACGGCGAACAGGATACGGCCTGCGGTGTCGCGGCGCTGCAGGCGCTGCAGGCGTTATTGGCGCCGAAAAACCATCGCGTTCTGGTTCAGGCCGACATCAAGATGTAATCGAGGGAGGGGCCGTAACCTGGGCATCCCACATGACCAGAACAAGGGATCCGGCTTTCAGCAATTGCGCCCCTCGTCGCGCCGGACTAGCATCGTCGGATGTACGTCACCGCCCGAGAGAGCCGCGCTCTGTCGCATCTTTTCGGCCTGTTGGCCGAAGACCTCGCTGAGCGCGAAGTACGTGAGCGCATCGGGTATCATTTGCTCGAGCTGCTATCGGCGGATCATTACGCATCGTTTGTCTGGGACACGCCTTCGCGCAGCTTCGGCAGCGGTGTGTGGCTCAACATGAGCCCGGATAATCTCGCCAGCTATGACGCCTACTATCAATACAACGACCCGATCACCCTCAAGCTGCAGGCGCGCCGCGAGCCGACGCTGGTGACCCAGATCATGCCGCAGCGCGAATTGATGCGGACCGAATTCTTCAATGATTTCCTCGCGCGCGACGGGCTGCATTGGGGTGTCAACGTCTTTAGCTATGCGGGGCAGCGCAACATCGGCGACCTGCGCATCTGGCGTGGCCGCCACCGCGAGAACTTCGATGCTCGAACGCTCGAGCTGTTACGCCTGGTCGAACCGGCCTTTACGGGAGCCCTGATACGCGCGGGCGGCACCAAGCCGCTCGGTGCGCCGGAGCCGATCGGCACACCACGACTATCGCAACGCGAGCTCGAGGTGGCGCTGATGATTTGCGAGGGACTGCCTGACAAGGTCATCGCCCATCGGCTTGGCGTCGAACCTTCCACGGTCCGTACCTACCTGAAGCGCATTTTCGACAAGCTCGGCGTCCATCGCCGCGGCGGGGTCGCCGCGGCCTTTGCGAGGCATCGATAAGAAAGACCGCTCCGCCTGCTACAGTTTCGTCGGCGGCGGAATCCGTCCGAGCAGTTTTTCAAGCGCGAGACCGATCGCAAGCAGCCGGCGATCGCTGCCGGACGGACCATCGAGTTCCATGCCGACCGGCAGTTTGCTGGTGGCACCCAAGGCAATCGGGATCTGAATTCCGGGGACGCCGGCGTCACTGCCTGGATCGGTGTTCTGGATATACATCACGAAATTCGGCACGCTGCTGGCGTCTGGGTTGGCGGTGACCGCCACCTTGGGCACCGTCGGGAATACGATCGCATCGAGATGGTTGTTCGCGAAGGTCGCGCGATAGAGCTGCTGCAGTGCAGGGCGCGCGGTCTTCATCGCCGCCTCATAGGCGGGTTTCGCATCGACCACCGTATTATTCGGTCCCGGCAGCTTGCGCGGAATCACCAGGCCGTCATAGGTGCCTTTAACGTCCGGACTGGAGATGCCCTTTGCCAGATCCTCGATCGAAATTTTCGGGCCGCGCTTGAGGTAGGCGACCATGTCGTCATAGGCCTCGTAGAGCGCAACGGGAAAGCCGACCTGCCCGTTCAGCTCCGAAAGCTTCGGCATATCGACATCGACCACCGTGACACCGGCCGCCTTCAGCCTGTCGATTGCCGCAGCGAACGCAATCTTGGTATCGTCATCGAGATTAGCCGTAGTGGCGGCGACGAGGCCGAGCCGAACGCCTTTCAGGCTGGCGGCGTCGATCGGGCCGCCGCCCGCGATGATGCGATCGAGCAGCGCGACATCGGTCATCGAGTTCGCCATCGGTCCCGGCGTATCGCGAGTATGGGAAATCGGGGCAATGCCGGCTTGCGAATATCGGCCGATAGTGGGCCGTAGCGACATGCAGCCATTGAACGCGCAGGGAATGCGGACCGACCCGCCGGTATCCGTGCCGATCGCCGCCGGGATGATATGTGCGGCGATAGCCGCGCCATTGCCCGATGAGGACCCGCCGGCGATTTTTGTCGTGTCGTAGGCATTGCGGACGCCGAATTCGGCGCCGGTCTTGAAGGCGGTGTTGTAACCGGTAACGCCGAAGGCCAGTTCGTGCATGTTGGTCTTGCCGACGATGATGGCGCCGGCGGCGCGCAGTTTGGCCACCACGGGCGCATCATCGCTGGGCACATAGTTCTTCAGCGCCGGCGTCCCGGCCGAAGCCGGCAGGCCGGCTACCTCGATATTATCCTTGATAGCGATCGGCACGCCACCGAGCGGCTTGCATGACCCGCGCCGGCCATGCGCGGCGTCGTAGGCGCGCGCCGCCTTCATGGCGCCGGCTTCATCGAGCGTAATGAACGCGTTCAATTCAGGGCGGGCTTTGGCCCGCGCGATCACAGCCGCGACAAGGTCCGCGCTCTTGTATTTGCCCGCGCAAAGATCGGACGCCGCCTGCGCCGCGGTCAGATGATCGAGATCGACAGCCGATCGCGCCTGCGCATGGCTCGTAGCGCAGGCCATGACGCCGGCAAGGAAAACCGAAGTTGCGGAAGAACGAAGCGTGACATGTCGCATGGGTCGTCTCCTCGAAGCAGAGTCAGCCGGATTCACCCGGTATGCTTTGGGCCGACTATAGGTCGAAGCAAGATATTCGACTGTCCCCATTTTCGGGGACAAGGTTCCGGCAGACCGCATGCGTCACCGGGAGCACGATGCCGTTGCTGCAACCGCTAACCAGTGCTTCAATTCAGGCGAACTTGCCAGCCGAGAAACTGGATCAGCATCATGGATGTCAAAGACAAAGTCTGTGTCGTCACGGGCGCGGCAAGCGGCATTGGCGAGGCAGTGGCGCGCGCTTATGCGCAAGCCGGCGCGCGCGGCGTGGTGTTGGCCGACCTTAAATCGTCGCGGGAGCAGCTTGCCAGCGTCGCCGGTGACATCGATGGCTTTGCCGTCACCGCCGACGTCGGACAGGAGAGCGATGTTCAGGCGCTGATCGCCGCCGCCGAGGCCAGGTTCGGGCCGGTGGACATCTTCTTCTCCAACGCCGGCCTGTCGCGCAAGGGACAGGAGACGGCATCCGACGCCGACTGGGATGTAAGCTGGCGGGTGCATGTGATGAGCCATGTTTTCGCGGCCCGCGCGCTGGTGCCGGGCATGCTGGCGCGGGGCTCCGGCTATCTCCTCAATACCGCGTCCGCGCGCCGGCCTTTTGGCGTCGCTCAACTCGATGCCGTATGGCGTGACCAAGCATGCCGCCGTCGCGCTGGCCGAGCACCTCGCGATTTAATATGGCGACCGCGGCATCCGCATCTCCGTGCTCTGTCCGCAGTCGGTGCAGACCGGGATGACGACGCCGGGCCCGAGTGCGGCCAGGGTCGACGGCGTGATGCAGCCGGCCGAAGTGGCGCGCATCGTGATCGAGGCGATGGCGGCCGAGCGCTTCCTGATTTTGTCTCACCCGAACGTCCATGAGTACTTGCAGCGCAAGGCTTCCGGCATCGATCGCTGGCTGGCGGGGATGCGGCGGCTGCGCGACAGGACCTATGGCATTCAACGCCAAGGCTGACGTCAGGGCCGACATAAAGATTGACATGCAGTCGTAATGTTGCCGTGTTCTACCGGATTGAAAACACGTGAGACAAAGGACCGGCGGCTTTGAAGCTTTTTGCAACGATCATGTTCGGGGTCCTGCTCGGCACGGCTCCCGCTTTGGCGGCGGTGGAGCAATGCCGGTTCATCCAGGCGAAGCCGGATCGGGAGACCTGTTACGAGCGTCAGGCGACGGCGCTCGCCGCCAAACACAGGGCCGAAACCACCCGCGCGTCCGGCGATTCAAAATCCATGGAATCCCTGGAGCAGATGAAGCACGACGACGAGGCGCTTAACCGGCAGTTGCACAGCATCTGCCGCGGCTGCTGAGCGGCCTTCGGACGCCGGCCGCGTTGCGTTCCTCACAAGACTTCACTCACAAGATTTCGAGCGCGCCGATCCAGGTCGAGAACGTATCCAGGATTTCCTTCATGACCTCGCGGTCATTTCGTCCCGAACGCGCCGGTACGTGGAAAGAATGATCGGCTTCCCGGACGAGATGCAACGACGCCGACGGCCCCAGGCTGGTGACGACAGGCTCCATCAGCGCTAATTCCGCAAGCTTGTCGCGGGTGCCTTGCATAAAGAGCATCGGTACATGGACCTCGGCGAGGTGCTTGGCCCGATCGCTGGAGGGCTTGCCCGCCGGATGCAGCGGAAACCCTAGGAACGCCAATCCCCGGACGCCGGCCAGCGGCGCAGTCGCCTGCGCCTGCGACGTCATGCGTCCGCCGAAGGACTTACCGCCCGCGATCAGCGGCGTTCCCGGACAGGACAGCAAGGCCTCTGCCACGGCGGCGCGCACCGCAGCTTGGGCGACCGCCGGTGGATCGGGCCGTCGGCTGCCTTTTTCCATGTAGGGAAACTGATAGCGGAGGCTCGCAATGCCGCGTTCGCCAAGACCCGTCGCAAAGGTCTCCATGAAGGGATGGGCCATCCCCGCCCCTGCGCCATGGGCAAAGACAAAACACGCGCGCGCCTCGGCGGGACGGATCAGAAGCGCAGAGACGGAGCCATTATTCGCGATCTCGATCGCAAGCTGTTGCGGACTGGCAGCGCTCATTCAACCATACCCTCCGTGAAACGCAGGGTAACTTAACGCCAGCCCCGAGCCTAGGCCGCTGCCGAACTGCGGACGGCGTGGACGATGACCCGGCGCAGCGAGGATACCGCGTCGGTGACATCGGAGGCATAGCTGTGAACCCGCCCCGCCTCGTCACCCAGGCGCGTCGCCTCGCCCGACACTTCGGCGATGCGGGTCGAGACCTCGCGCGCACCGTTGGCCGTCTCGGTGACGTTGCGGGCGATTTCGTTGGTCGCGGCGTGTTGTTCCTCGACCGCCGCCGCGATCGAACTGGCGATTTCATCGATCGTGCGCACGGTGCCGCTGACCTCGTCCATGCCGCGCACGGTTTCCTGGGTGATGCTCTGGATTTCGTTGATCTGGCGGTTGATCTCTTCGGTCGAGCGCGCGGTCTGGGTCGCCAGAATTCTTCACCTCGCTGGCGACCACCGCAAAACCCTTGCCGGCATCACCGGCGCGCGCCGCCTCGATCGTGGCGTTCAGGGCCAACAGGTTGGTCTGCGACGCGATCTCCGAGATCAGCGTCGTGACCTGGCCGACCCGCGCCACCGCCTCGGCCAGCGTGGCGATCGTGGTGCGCGCATGGTCGCTGCGGCCGACCGCGACGGTCGTGGCCTTGGTCGCGTTGCTGACCTGGACGCTGATCTCGCGGATCGAACTCGACAATTGTTCGGTGGCGCTGGCAACGGTCTGGGCGTTGGCCAGGGCCTGCGCGGAGGCCGCCGCGACGGTCTGGGAGCTGGCGCCGACCAGTCCCGCCGATCGGCTCATCACCGCGGCGGCTTCGGTCATCGCCGTCATCCGGCTGTCGATGCCGGTGACCGCGGTATCGGTCTCCGTCTCGACCGTCGTCACCATGCCGGCCAGGGCTTGCCGGCGCGACGCTTCGGCGTCGGTCTTCTGGACATCGACCTCGGCGCGCAGGCGCTCGGCTTCCGCCGACTTCTCCTTGAACACCTGAAGCGCACGCGCGACGGTGCCGATTTCGTCCTTCAGGCGCAAATCGCCCAGGAAAGCACTCGACGGCGCTTCGGACAGCGGCTGCTCGGTAAACTCGACCAGGCGGCCAAGCGGCCTGGTGATCCGGCGCGACAACCAATAGGCGCAGGCCATCATGAACAGGCCAACGACGACCGCGATCGAGAAGAACTGCCAGGCCACCTCGGCGTAGCGCGCATCGATATCGTCGACAAAGACGCTGGTGCTGATCGCCCAATGCCAGGGATCAAACGCGATCGCATAGCTCAACTTCGACACAGGCACATTCGAACCGGCGCGCGCCAGAGGGCTGAGCGCAATGACGGCGCCGGTGCCGTTGCGCGCGGCATCGATCTGCTCTTTGATGATATGCCTTCCGTTCGAATCGACGAAGTTATAGAAATTCTGACCTTCGCGTTCGGGCTTCGCCCCATGCACGACGCAGAGCCCGTCATAGTCATGGACATAGAAATATTCGTTATTACCGTAGCGTAACGCCCGGAGCTGGTCCTTGACCATCTTCTGGGCCGCGGCTTCGGTCATTTCGCCGCTCTGGGCGCGGGCATAGGCCGTCTTGACCATCGATACTGCGGTTTCGTCGAGCTGGCGTACCATCTCGACACGTTCGGAACTGATGGTCTGGTGGATCTTGTGGCTCGCGAGCCCCGCGAGGAAGGCGTAGCCGATAAAGATGACTACGGAAAAGATCAGCAGTTTAGCGCCAATTCCAAATCTCGACATTCGATCACTCCGCATCCGGAATATCTAACTGCCACCAATTCATAAATCTGCCGTTAATCTTAAAGGCGATAGTGGGGCGCTATTGCCCCATGCGGGGCACGCAATCCGTAATCGTATCGCGGCCGGAACCGCCGTCGCGGTTTCCGGGCTATATCGATGGTTCGATCGCGCTTAAGCCGCTGCCGAACTGCGGACGGCGTGGACGATGACCCGGCGCAGCGAGGATACCGCGTCGGTGACATCGGAGGCATAGCTGTGAACCCGCCCCGCCTCGTCACCCAGGCGCGTCGCCTCGCCCGACACTTCGGCGATGCGGGTCGAGACCTCGCGCGCACCGTTGGCCGTCTCGGTGACGTTGCGGGCGATTTCGTTGGTCGCGGCGTGTTGTTCCTCGACCGCCGCGGCGATCGAACTGGCGATTTCATCGATCGTGCGCACGGTGCCGCTAACCTCGTCCATGCCGCGCACGGTTTCCTGGGTGATGCTCTGGATTTCGTTGATCTGGCGGTTGATCTCTTCGGTCGAGCGCGCGGTCTGGGTCGCCAAATTCTTCACCTCGCTGGCGACCACCGCAAAACCCTTGCCGGCATCACCGGCGCGCGCCGCCTCGATCGTGGCGTTCAGGGCCAACAGGTTGGTCTGCGACGCGATCTCCGAG
Organism: uncultured Alphaproteobacteria bacterium; assembly: GCA_963811915.1. Classification (GTDB taxonomy): domain Bacteria; phylum Pseudomonadota; class Alphaproteobacteria; order Rhizobiales; family Xanthobacteraceae; genus Bradyrhizobium. The sequence goes on along the minus strand of CAWETC010000038.1, from coordinate 9,513 downwards.
ATCAGCGTCGTGACCTGGCCGACCCGCGCCACCGCCTCGGCCAGCGTGGCGATCGTGGTGCGCGCATGGTCGCTGCGGCCGACCGCGACGGTCGTGGCCTTGGTCGCGTTGCTGACCTGGACGCTGATCTCGCGGATCGAACTCGACAATTGTTCGGTGGCGCTGGCAACGGTCTGGGCATTGGCCAGGGCCTGCGCGGAGGCCGCCGCGACGGTCTGGGAGCTGGCGCCGACCAGTCCCGCCGATCGGCTCATCACCGCGGCGGCTTCGGTCATCGCCGTCATCCGGCTGTCGATGCCGGTGACCGCGGTATCGGTCTCCGTCTCGACCGTCGTCACCATGCCGGCCAGGGCTTGCCGGCGCGACGCTTCGGCGTCGGTCTTCTGGACATCGACCTCGGCGCGCAGGCGCTCGGCTTCCGCCGACTTCTCCTTGAACACCTGAAGCGCACGCGCGACGGTGCCGATTTCGTCCTTCAGGCGCAAATCGCCCAGGAAAGCACTCGACGGCGCTTCGGACAGCGGCTGCTCGGTAAACTCGACCAGGCGGCCAAGCGGCCTGGTAATCCGGCGCGACAACCAATAGGCGCAGGCCATCATGAACAGGCCAACGACGACCGCGATCGAGAAGAACTGCCAGGCCACCTCGGCGTAGCGCGCATCGATATCGTCGACAAAGACGCTGGTGCTGATCGCCCAATGCCAGGGATCAAACGCGATCGCATAGCTGAACTCTGAGTACCGGTACCTCCGATCCTGAGCGCGGGAATAGGACGCCAACAACGTGGGTGCCGTTGCGCGCGGCATCGATCTGCTCTTTGATGATTTGCTTGCCGCTCGGGTCGCGCGCGGTATAGAAATTCTTGCCTTCGCGTTCGGGCCTTGCGCCATGGACGATGCAAAGGCCGTCATAATCGTACACATAGTAATAGTCGTCGCCTGCGTAGCGCAGGATCCGCAGTTGATCCTTGGCCAGCTTCTGGGCCGCGGCTTCGGTCAGTTCGCCACTCTGGGCGCGGGCATAGGCCGACTTGACGATCGATACTGCGGTTTCGTCGAGCTGGCGTACCATCTCGACACGTTCGGAACTGATGGTCTGGTGGATCTTGTGGCTCGCGAGCCCCGCGAGGAAAGCGTAACCGATAAAGATGACAACGGAAAAGATCAGCAGTTTAGCGCCAATTCCAACTCTCGACATTCGATTACTCCGCATCCGGAATATCTACCTGTCACCAATTCATAAATCCGCCGTTAATCTTAAAGGCGATCGCGTGGCATTCGCGTGCCGTTTGCGCTCGGCACAGGCCGCGAAACGGGTTGCTAGAAAACACGCGTGTTGAGGATGCGATCGCTGGCGCCGATCCGAACCGACGCGTTCAGCTCCAGCTCGGACCGCGCGACTACGAGATCCTGCGCCGTCCGGACCGACTGCTCATCCTCCATCCACTGGCGTGCAAAGGAATAGACGAAGGCGCACCGTGCATAGCGATCGATCGAGTATTTCGCCAGCCGGGCCTTCACCGGCCCGTCGCCGGAAAGCACGTCATTGGCAAGAACATAGGCGTCTTCCGCCGCCATCGCCGCCCCCTGGGTCAGGTGTGGCGGAAAGGTGTGGGCGGCATCGCCGCCGACCACCACGCGCCCGCGAAACCACGGCCACGGCAGCATCATCGGCTCGATCGGGCTGTAGACGATGTCGGAATTTGCGTCGAGAGACTCGCGGACTTCGGCGACGTAGCTGCCGTACTGCATCAGGCGCTCTTTGAGCAGCCTCGGGTAGTCTTCGCGCTCAAAAATCGCATTGGGCGCTTCCGGGCGGATGTGGAAGAGATACATCAGGCTGTCATGCAGCGGCATGGCACCGGTCTTGCTGCCGACGCCCTGCAGGAATTCCATGCCCCGGACGTAATCGGGCCGCGCCACTTGCAGGCGCCAGGCTCCATATCCGGAAGGGCGCGGCTCGAACGCCGTGCCCACCAGATGCTGGCGAACGGACGAGCGTATCCCGTCAAAGCCGGCCATTAGATCGAAGGAGGCGGTCTCGCCATTTGAGAGCTCAACGGTCACGCGCTCTTCTTGGTCGTGGATTTCGCTGACCGTCAGTCCCAATCGGACCCTGACGCCGGCCCGCTCAGCCGCAGCCAACAATATCTCATGCAATCGTAACCGGGACAGTGCGCAGAAGGCGGGGATAACGTCGTCACCGAGCAGAAACTTGTGCTCGACAATCAGCTCTCTGTTTGGGTCGAAGATATGCATGCGGTCATAGGCGAAACCGTCCGCCAGGAGTTCGGGAAGAACGCCGATGGCGTCATAAACTCGTAGCGCGTTGGCGGGCTGGCCGAGGCCGACACCGGGAACATCGAACGCCGCACGACGCTCGATAAGGTCAACCTCGACGCCTCGCCGGGCGAAGGCGGTCGCCGCCGTCAAACCTCCAACCCCGCCTCCAACTACAAGCACACGCCGAATACCGCTCATCGCCAACGCCTCTCCGCAAACACGCTCCGGGCTCAGCCGGTGCAGACAAAACCGATACAAGAAAACGGGCAGCCGCCAGGAACACCGCGCAGAGCGCGGCGGGAGTACCGCGCGGCCGCCTACGAACTACTTCGTTCGCTCGGCCGCGGCGCGCAACAGGTCGAACATCACCCTTTCCGGGGCGCTCTTCGCCGTGACGTTTTCTCCAACGCTCACCAGTTGCTTCATCAACTGATCATGCTCCGCGGAAGAAAGTTCGATCACTTCGCCGCCCGCCTTCTTCCATTTTTCGCGACCGTTGTTCACGTCGTCCACCGAGAACTGATAGACATCCTGACTGGCTTTCTGGCCGGCCTTGACGACGACGTCCTGAAGATCGGCAGGAAGGTTATCGAACCAGGTTTTGCTGATGACCGACAGCGAAGCGATCAGTCCGTGGTTTGTCTCGACCAGGTATTTCGCGGCGTCGGAATATTTCAAGGCGACCAGCACCGGAATGCAGCTCATGACACCGTCGATCGTGCCCTGTTGAAGCGCGGGCATGACCTCACCGAGCGGCATCGGAACCGGAGTGGCCTGCATCGACCGGACCTGATCGAGTTGCATCGGCGCGGCCAACACGCGCAGTTTCAGCCCGGCGAAATCGGCGAGCTTGCTGATCGGCTTTCGGATCACGAAGACGGTCGGTCCCGAGATGAACAGTCCGATTCCCTTCAGGCCCTTGTTGGCGCCGAGGCCAAGGAATGCCCGATTGAAGTCCGGATCCTGCAAGGTGCGGTTCACATGCGCGAGATCCTTGAACAATCCCGGCGCGCTGAGAATTTGATAGCGTGCATCCACGCCGGTGAGGAATTCCGGTGGACCGACGACGCCCTGGATCGAGTTGAGCTGGGTCTGCTCGATCATCCGCGGCGAGGTGCCAAGCTGACTGGCGGGATAGATCTCGACCTTGATCCGGCCGCCGGAGTCCTTGTCGACGATGGCGGCGAAGATCTTCATCCACTCATGCTGTAAATCGTTCAACGTGCCGGTGCCGAGCTTCATCACGATCGGCCCCGCATCGGCCGCGGCTATCGTCGAGAGAGCTATCGCGGAACCAAAAGAAAGAGCAAGCCTTATGAATTGAACAAGCCTTATGGATTGAACAAGCTTTGCAAGTTGAAGCAGCTTCATTTCGACCTCACTGTTGTTCCATCGTTCCGCACTCCCGCGGCTCCACTCCGCCGAGCCGCGCGGCTTCGGGACTTAATGCTTGTTGATCGCAAACTGGGCCTGCTCGACCAGGGCGAACGCCGCACGCGCATCCGCCGGCATCTTGCCGGCGGCGGCCATGTAGCGCTTGCACGCCAGAACGACGCTGCGATCCCGTCCGCGCAGAGCTCCGACGAATTCGGCGGCGGTGGCGTCGAGACGATCCGTCGGCACCACACGCGACAGCAGCCCCATTTGAAGACCTTCGCTGGCGTCGAATTCCCGCCCGCTCAAAACGATGTCGAGCGCACTTTTCGCGGGCAGATGGTCGACGATTTTCTCCATGATGAACATCGGAGGGATGCCGTGCTCGACCTCATCCAGGCGGAAGCGCGCATCGTTGCCGGCAATGGCGATGTCCGACCGCATGACCAGGCCCATGCCAAGCCCGTGGGCACGCCCTCGAACGATCGAAATCAAGATGCCCTGAAAGGCGGAGATTGCCTTGTTCAACTCGCTGATGTTGCTGAACGCCTCGAATGGCGTGCCTGTCCGCGGTTCATGACGATCCCGCCCGATGGTGAAGTCGGCGCCTTCGCCCTGTAGTGTGAGGATATCCGCGCTTTCCGCCGCTTCCCGCAGCAATGAGCGGAGTTGTTGAACCATCGCGGTCGTGATCGCGTTTGCAGCGGACGCCCGCTCGATGACGATCCGGCCGACGCGGTCTTGCACTTTAAGTGTGATCATGTTCTCGGCTCTTTCACTTATCCGGCCTCTTTCTGACCGTTCTGCGCGGCATTGGCCTCGAACATGGCGTGCGCCACGACGGAGGCGTTTTTCACGTGGAGTTCGGCGGCCTTGCGCGCGGCCCTGCTGTCGCCATCCACGATCGCCTGGAAGATGGCGCGCATTTCGCGGCCGCTGAACTTGCCTCGGCCGGCTTGCGACATCGATTGAGCGCGCAGAAAGTTCACCCGCGCGACGAGACGTTGCAACAGGTCGTCGATCACGGCGTTGCCCGAGCCGCGCTGCATGGCCCGATAGAATTCCGCAGTGGCCGACAGCCGCGTCGCGCTGTCGTCATTCCGCACCGCCTTGTCGAACGCTGTCAGCGCCGCACGCATCTCCTCGTAATCCCGCCGCGTGCCGTGCTTGGCGCAAAGCGCCGCCGCCTCGCCTTCAAGCAACGCGCGCACCTGATAGATCTGCTCCGCCTGTTCCCAGGTGAGAACCGGTATTTGCGGCCCCCGATTCGGGACGATGATAATGAGGCCTTCCGATTCGAGGCTCCGCAGCGCCTCCCGCAGCGAGGGGCGACTCACGCCGGTGCGCCGGCAAAGGTCGGCTTCAACCAGGCGATCGCCGGGCTTGAAGACACCCGCGAGTATCGCCGTTCGGAGTTTTTCAACAGCCTGCTGTTGAACAGACTGGACTGAAACCCGCAATTCCATAGGTCGCCGCCTTGCCGCCAGAGCGTGCGGTGGTAGCACATTGACAAATCGTCTGACAATAGCCACGATCCATATCGCCAAATTGTCTGACAATCTAACTTGTATCCAGCCAGACTTGGAATCAACCAGAGACGGAAGCACCCGCTGTGAAAATAGTCATTCGCCGAACGCACGTATTTATCGAGGAACGCCGTGAAGATGCCGGACAGGTCGCCGACGTGCCGCTGCGGCGGGTTGCCGCGGTCGCCGTGGTGCAGAATCCCTACGCCGGCCGCTATGTCGGCGATCTCGAACCGATGATCCAGGAGAGTGTCCCGCTCGGAAAGGAGTTGGGCGAACTCGCGATGTCCGCCTTCGGCAAACACGAGGTCCAGAGCTACGGAAAGGGAGGCGTTGTCGGGCTCGATGGCGAGCAGGAACATGCCAACGCCCTTCTCACCACGGCGTTCGCCAATCCCATCCGCGACCTGCTCGGCGGCGCCGACGCGTGGATCTCATCCTTCACCAAGAAGGCCGCGCCCGGCGCCTGTATCGATATTCCCATGAATCACAAGGACGACGTCTACGTGCGCTCGCACTACGACGGCATGTCTGTCGTGCTGCCGGATGCGCCGATGCCCGACGAAATCGCGGTGATATTCTGCATCGCCAACCGCGGCCGCCTCAATGCGCGGGTCGGCGGCCTCACGCATCAAGAGGTGGCGGCGCGCATCGCCGCAAAGCGGCCCTAGGCATGATGCGTGCGACAATCCGCGAGGCGGACGGCAGGCAGGCCCGTTCGGCATTAATCCTGCCTGTCGCCTGGACGGCTGCCGTTTCGATCGGTTGCATGCCTGGCGGGTCTTTCGAAGCCGCCCCCGGCCCCACGCCGACACCAGCAACACAGCGAGGTTGCGAATGATCGAGGTTCTGCTGCGTGCGGTTCGTGCGCTCCTTGCCCTGCTTCGCGTCGTAGCAGGCGTGCTGCTCGTTTGCAGCGTTATGCTGAATTTCGCGAATATCATCGGCCGTTATTTCTTCCACTCCTCCATTTCCTGGGCGGAGGAGACGATGTTGTTTCTGATGGTCGGCTGCGTGTTCCTTGGCAGCGGACCGGTGGCGTGGTCGGGCCGCCACATCCGGATGGACGTATTCGTCCGGCTGATGCCGGCGAACGTCCGCGCATCCCTCGATCTTCTGTCCGAACTGGTTTTCCTCGCGACCGCGATCGTGCTGGTCATTTTTGCCTGGCCCACCATTCGTCAGTTGGCCGCCTTCGATCAACGAAGCCTGGCGGCCGACATACCGCTCGCCATTCCGCAGGCGATGATACCGATCGGGCTTTCGATCATGGCTTTCCTCGTGGCCGTGCGCCTCATCACCGGCCGGTGGCGGGGGCAATCCCACACATCAGGCCATTGACGAGAACGCAGGACTTATCCGGAAAGCGATATCGATGCTCGACGCACTGATCTACCTGATCCTTCCCGCAGTTCTCTTGGTTCTCGGCTTCCCTATATTCCTCGCGCTCTTCGTGACCTGCATCGTCATTCTGCTGGTTGCCGGACTGCCGACCGGCGGCATCCAGGTTTACATGTTCGGAAGCCTCGACAATTTTCCGCTGCTCGCCGTTCCGTTCTTTGTGCTGGCGGGCGAGATCATGGCGCAAGGCGGCGTGGCGCGGCGCATCATCGTATGGGTGATCTCGTTGATCGGCGGAGTGCGGGGATCGCTCGGCGTGACGACCGTGGCCGCCTCGGAACTGTTCGGGGCCATGACCCACACAGCGGTCGGCACCGTGGTGGCGGTCGGCCGGATGACCTATCCCTCGCTTCGCGAGAATGGTTATGACGAGCGCTTCGCGGCCGGGCTGATCGCCTCTTCAGGCGCGATTGCCGTTGTCATACCGCCCTCCATCTCGATGATCATCTATTCAATGGTGGCACAGCAATCGGCCATTGCCTTGTTCACGGCCGGCATACTGCCAAGCCTCCTCATCGGTCTTGTCGACGCCATCTACGTAATGGCCTACGCCCGCACCAAAGGCGTTCCGTCAGGCAAAGCCGGGAACTGGAGGGCGATCTGGGCCGCGACCAAGGACGCGAGCTGGTCTCTCGGCACAATCATTGTCATCTTCGGCGGAATCTACGGCGGCATATTTACACCGACGGAAGCCGCCGGCGTCGCCGTCATCTATTCGCTATTCGTCACGATGGTGATTCACCGCGAAGTCAATTTCGCCGATCTCTGGCGCATCATCACCAGCGCGGTAGAGCTGATCGCTCAGATCATGATCATCGTGACCGCGGCCGGCATTTACGCTTCGCTGCTCACGACCAGCGGCATCCCCCAGCAGATCGTCGCCAATATCAACGGGCTCCATTTGCCGGTTTGGGCGACGCTTTTGTGCCTGAACATCATCCTCCTGGCGATGGGCAGCTTTCTCGAGCCGCCGGCAGCCATCCTGATCCTGACGCCTCTTCTGCTCCCGATCGTCGAAGCCGCCGGCGTCCACCCCATTCACTTCGGCATCATCATGGCCGTGAACCTGAGCATCGGCATGTACACCCCGCCATTCGGGTTGAACCTGTTCGCCTCGCAGGCGGTATTCGAGACGCCGCTCGGAATCGTCTATCGGGGGGTGTTACCGTTCGTCATTCTCAACTTCATCACCCTCCTGGTCATCACCTACGTGCCGGCGATCTCGACTGCGTTTCTCGGGCATTAGAGGTCGCAAACAAACCCGGATAGCGATAGATTGCCCGCATGAAAAAGATCGGCTTCCTCTCGTTCGGGCACTGGACGCCCTCGTCGCAATCGCAGACCCGCTCGGCGGCAGACACACTTCTGCAATCCATCGAGTTGGCCGTTGCCGCCGAGGAATTGGGCGCGGACGGGGCCTATTTTCGGGTCCATCACTTCGCCCGCCAGTTGGCCTCGCCCTTCCCGCTGCTGGCCGCCGTCGGCGTAAAGACCAGCCGCATCGAGATCGGCACCGCGGTGATCGACATGCGCTACGAGAACCCGTTCTACATGGCCGAGGACGCCGGCGCCGCCGATCTCATCGCCGGCCAGCGTCTGCAGCTCGGCATCAGCAGAGGGTCGCCCGAACAGGTGATCGATGGCTGGCGATATTTCGGCTATCAACCAGCGGAGGGCCAGGATGACGCCGACATGGGGCGGCGTCATGCGGAGGTCTTCTACAACCTGCTGCGCGGTGAAGGCTTCGCGAAGCCAAATCCACGACCGATGTTTCCAAATCCGCCCGGGTTGCTGCGGCTGGAGCCTCATTCCGATGGCCTGCGCGACCGGATCTGGTGGGGCGCGGGCTCGAACGCTACCGCGATCTGGGCGGCAAAACTCGGGATGAACCTGCAAAGCTCGACACTCAAGAACGACGAAACGGGCGAGGCTTTCCATGTGCAGCAGGCCGCCCAGATCCGGGCCTACCGAGCCGCCTGGAAGGAGGCGGGCCATGCTCGCGAGCCGCGGGTCTCCGTCAGCCGCAGTATCTTCGCGCTGATGGACGATCGTGACCGCACCTATTTCGGGCGTGGGCGCGAAGATGATGACCAGATCGGATTTATCGACGAGAGGACCAGGGCGATCTTCGGCCGCAGCTATGCCGCCGAGCCGGACGTACTCATCGAGCAGCTCAGGAAGGACGAAGCGATTGCCGAGGCGGATACGCTGCTCTTGACCGTCCCGAACCAATTGGGCGTGGCCTACAACGCGCATGTGATCGAGGCAATTCTGACCCACATCGCTCCTGCCCTGGGGTGGCGCTGACGCAGGGTTGGCATATCTTACTTACGTGGCATATCTCGCTTAAAAGGAGTCTGAGTTGAGCGTTGCCTTCACCAAGGAAGACAGTGCCGAAACAGCGGCGGAAACGCTGCTACCCGACCGCCCGGTTTCGCCTCATCCAAACCTTGTTACGGAAGCGGGGTTAAAGGCGCTGGAGTTTCAACTTCATCAGGCTCGCGAGGCGTACGAGACCGCGCAGAAGATCGAGGACGTGAACGAACGACGGCGGCAGGCAGCGGTCCCCTTGCGTGATGCGCGCTACTTTGCGGCGAGAGTTCGGACGGCTCAGGTCATCCCCAGTCCGACATCAACTGACACCGTTGCCTTTGGGAGCACGGTGACCTTCAGGCGCGACGATGGGCGCGTACAAAAATACCGTATCGTGGGAGAGGACGAAGCGGAGCCCAACGCCGGTTCAATTTCCTTCGTGTCTCCCGTGGCGAGGCTTCTGATGGGCAAAGCTGTTGGGGATGTCGTCGGGGCATCCGGGCAGGAGCTCGAGATTATCGCGATCTCGTAGCACGGCCGCCCCTGGCGGCGCACCCGGCTATTTAAATTGGCGATCCCGGCATGACTCGAACATGCGACCTACGGTTTAGGAAACC
>CAWETC010000037.1:0-19577 GCA_963811915.1 uncultured Alphaproteobacteria bacterium | reverse complement strand
CTTGGACTGTCGCCATCCGGCGTGACGCGGCTGGTCGCGGCGCTCGAGGACCGCCTCGGCGCGCGGCTGCTGCAGCGGACCACGCGGTCGGTGGCGCTGACCGATGTCGGCGCGCGCTATCTGGAGCGGCGTCCGGCGCATTCTCGCCGATGTCGAGGAAGCCGAAGGCTCGGCGCAGGACGAACGCACGCGGCCGAGCGGGCGGCTGGTGGTTTCGGCGCCGATCGGGTTCGGGCGCCTGCATGTCAGCCCGGTGATGTCGGCGTATCTCGACGCGCTATCCCGAGGTCTCGCGGCGAATTGCGGTTGTCGGATCGCATGGTCAATCTGGTGGAAGACGGCGTCGATCTCGCGGTCCGAATCGGCCACCTCGCCGGATTCCAGCCTGGTGGCGCGCCATGTCGGCGAGATGCGGCGGATCGTGGTCGCCTCATCGGCCTATCTCGAGCAGCGCGGCGAGCCCGACGACGCCGGAGGCGATCGCGTCGCATCGAGACGATTCAGTTCGGCGCCACGACGGCGGCGCCGGACTGGCGCTTTGTCCGGGATGGCCACGAGATTCGCGTGGTCTGCTACGCCGCGCTTTACCACCAACAGCGCCGACGCCGCGATCCAGTATGCCGAGCAGGGCGGCGGCCTGACGCGGGTGCTGGCCTATCAGGCCGCCGAGGCGATCAAGGCGCGGGCGGCTGAAGATCGTGCTGGCGAAATTCGAGCAGCCGCCGCTGCCGATTCACGTCGTCTATCCGACCTCGCGGCTGCTGTCGGCCAAGGTGCGCACCTTCATCGATCTCGTGACCGATATCGCAGCTGCATCTGGCATTTCGGCGGGCAATCGAGCCTGATGAGCCGTGACCGCCGTCATCGCTCGCGCTCTTCTTGGCACCACCCGGAACGTGCCATTGGCGCGCGCGATGGCGACGTCGTCGGCCTTGACCAAGCACTGTGCGAAGCAGATCGTGCTGCCGGTCTTGATCACGTCGGTCTCGACCGTGAGCCATTGCCCGATCTGGGCGCTGCTGATGAAATCGATCGACATGCTGACCGTCACCAGCGAATGGGCGCCGCGCATCTTGTGCGCCGCAGCTATGCCCCATGGCCTTGTCGGTCAGCGCGGCGATCAACCCGCCATGGACGAAGCCGCGCGCGTTGGTATGCGGCGTGGCCAGCCGAAGGCCGAGGATGATCGCGTCCGGCGTCTGCTTGGAATAGATCGGTTCCCAGGGATCGGTGAGCGGACTGTGCCGGGACTGGCGTTCGAAGCCTTCGGGGATGGATGGGCGGTGACGCTCATGCGATGGGCATCGCGACGCTGGCGAAATGCGTCGCTCGGCATTGAACGCGATCGCCGGCGCTGAAATGCACCGCTTACAAAGTTTAAAACGATCGAGTTTCGGCGTACTCGTCTTAGAAACGAAGATGTCGACAGGCGCTGGTGTTCGGGGCCGAATCGGCCGCGTCCGGCACGAATTGCCTAATACGGCAGGCCGACGTAATTCTCCGACAGCGACGTCGTCGCCGCCTTCGAGCTGACGAGATAATCCAGTTCGGCCAATCTGGATGCGCGCGCCGAATTCGCCTCGGTGTCGGGAAACTTGATGCAGCATCGAGGTCATCCACCACGAGAACCGCACCGCCTTCCAGACCCGCGCCAGCGCGGTCTGCGGAATAGGCGTCGATGCCGGCGGAGGATTTCTCGTCGTAATATTCGCGCAACGCCCGCGACAGATAATGCACGTCGCTGGCGGCGAGGTTGAGCCCCTTGGCGCCGGTCGGCGGCACGATGTGCGCGGCGTCGCCGGCCAGGAACATGCGCCCGAACCGCATCGGCTCGGCGACGAAACTGCGCAGCGGCGCGATGCTCTTTTCGATCGAGGGCCCGGTGACGAGTTCGTCGACCGCCTTCTGATCCAGCCGCCGCTTCAATTCATCCCAGAACCGCTCGTCCGGCCATTGATCGACGTGATCGTCGAGGCGGCACTGGACGTAGTAGCGGCTGCGATGCGTCGAGCGCATGGTGCAAAGGGCAAATCCCCGGGCATGGTTGGAGTAGATCAGTTGTGGCTCACCGGTGGCGTCTCCGACAGAATCCCGAGCCAGCCGAACGGATACACCCGCTCAAAGGTCTCGACCGCCGAGGGCTTCACGCTGGCGCGGCTGACGCCATGGAACCCATCGCACCGGCGATGAAGCCAGGTGATCTCGCGGCGACGCCGTCCTTGAGATAGGACACCCGGGGACGATCGCTGTCGAAATCCAGCGGTTCGACGTCGGCAGCTTCATAGACCGTGGTCAGACTGGCCGCGTGACGCGCGTTCATCAGGTCGAGCGTCACTTCGGCTGCCGTGATTATTATGGTTTTGCCGGTGGCGGCTTCATGTCGATGCGATGGGCGCGCGCCGCCGAAGCTCAGCTCGATGCCGTTATGGACGAGGCCCTTGTGGTGTGCGCGCGCGCCGGCGCCGACTTCATCGAGCAGCGCCACTGTTCCTTCCGCGAGCAGGCCGGCGCGGACGCGGCCGAGCACAGAGTCCGGCGTGCGACGTTCGAGGACGACGTCGTCGATGCCGTAAGCGTGCAGCAACTGGCCCAGCAGCAATCCCGCTGGTCCCGCGCCGATGAGGCTACCTTGTCCGCACTATCTGCTCCCTTGACTTTTACAGCTTTTACGCGGTCATCGTGGATGGTGCCGCCGCGCCCTGCTTGGAATGAAAACCATATCATATAACAATATCGACAAAGGGTTCTTTAAGCCCGGACGCTTCGAGGGAGATGATGTCGATGAGGAAAACGCTCCTGTGTCGTTGGTGACTTGGCGCTGCTGTCGACGGCGGGCGTGACGCCTGCGCTGGCGCAGGACAAGACCGTCAACCTGAAGGTGTCGCTCTGGGTGCCACCGGCGCATCCGCTGGTGCGGGCGACGTAGGCCTGGGCCGCCGATATCGAGAAAGCCTCGGGCGGTACGATCAAGATTCGGTGTTCCCTCCGAGCAACTCGGCAAGGCGTTCGATCATTACGACATGGCGCGCGACGGCATTGCCGATGTCACCTATGTCAATCCCGGCTATCAACCCGGCCGCTTTCCGATTGCGGCGCGGGCCGCCTCCTTCGTCTTCTCCGACGGCAAGAAGGGCACGCTGGCGCTGAACGAATGGTACCATAAATACGCGCCGACCGAGATGAAGGACACCAAGCTCTGCTTCGCCTTCATCCATGATCCGGCGCGCTGCACGGCAAGAAAAGGTCCTTTGCCGAGCGATCTCAGGGATGAAAGTGCGCCCGGCGCAGAGCACGATCGGCGAGATGGTGAAGATGTTCGGCGGCATCAACGTGCAGGCCTCGGCGCCGGAGGCGCGCGACGCGCTCGAGCGCGGCGTTGCGGACGAGATCACCTTCCCTGGGGTTCGATCTTTCTGTTCGGCATCGACAAGGTCGTGAAGTATCACATGGACGTGCCGCTCTATACCACGGTGTTCACCTACAACATCAACCTCGATAAATATAATTCGATGTCGCCGGCGCAGAAAAAAATAATCGATGATCACTGCACGCCGGAATGGGCATCGAAGCTACCGACCCCTGGACCGAATTCGAAGCCAATGGCCGCGTCAAGATGAAGGCGCTTGCGGGCCACGAGGTCTACCACGCTGACGCCGGAACAAGTCGCGAGTGGGAGCAGGCCGTCAGCCGCCGCACCACAGCTGGGCCGCGGCGGTGAAGAAGACCGGCGGAGATCCCGTCGCCATCGACGCCGATCTGCAGGCGACGCTGAAGAAGTACGAGGCGGGGCTATAAAGCGACGTGAAGGCGCGCAGGCAGATTTCGTCATGCCCGACCTTGTGCCGGGCATCCACCCGTGAAGCCTGCAAAGAAGCGGGATGGCCGGCATAGGCGAGGGAAACGACGCCGTCCTTCGAACGGCTTTGCCCGGCCATGATGGGAGTTAGGTAACTCGGCCATGACCGCCAATCCCGGAGTGACCCAAGAAGGCGTTGTTACCGGCCCGCCCGGGCCGGCCCGCAAAATCGTCATGGACCGCTTCATCGATTCCATCGAATGGATCGCCGCGTTTTTTGTCGGCATCGTCGCGCTCAACACCTTTCTCGCGGTGTTCATGCGGAAGTTCTTCGCGGTAACGATCCCCGACTATTACAATTTCGGCCAGTTCATGCTGGGCATCCTGATCTTCTGGGGCATTGCCGCTACCAGCTATCGTGGCACCCACATCACCGTCGATCTGGTGTGGGCCAATGCGTCGCCGAGATATCAGCGCTGGATCGACGTGTTCGCGACGCTGGTGCTGCTGTTCGTGGTGACGGTGCAGACTTACACGTTGTTCGACAAGGTGGTGAGTACGCGCGCCGAGCACATCGTCAGCATGGACCTTGGAGTGCCGATCTGGCCGTTCTTTCTGGTGTCTTGGATCGGCGATGTTTCGGCGGTGCTGCTGATCGCTATCCGGACCTGGCGCCTGATTTTCCATCCCGAAGACATTCATGACGCCAAAATCAGGACGGCGGAGTAAGCCGGCATGAGCAACGAGGCCGTTGCCCTGATCGGCTTTGTCAGCCTGTTCGCGCTGATGCTGCTGCGCGTGCCGGTCGGCATGGCGATGGGCCTCGTCGGCATCACCGGCTTTGGTTATCTCACCGGCTTTGCTCCGGCACTGAAATTGGTCGGCCAGACCACCATGCGCACGGTGACCGACTATTCCTTCGGCGTGATCCCGATGTTTCTGTTGATGGGCGCATTCGTGTCGGTCTCCGGCATCAGCCGTGAATTGTTCCGCGCCGCCAACACCTTTGTCGGCCACTGGAAGGGCGGTCTCGGTATTGCCACCATTGCCGCCTGCGGCGGCTTCGCGGCGATTTCAGGCTCGTCGGTCGCGACCGCCGCAACCTTCTCCGCGGTGGCCTACCCGGAAATGCGCCGCTTCGGTTATCCGCAATCTTTCGCCACCGGCGTGATCGCGGTCGGCGGCACGCTCGGTGCCATGCTGCCGCCGTCCACGGTGCTGGCGGTGTATGGGATCATCACCCAACAGGATATCGGCAAGTTGTTCATCGCCGGCATCGTGCCGGGATTGCTGGCGATCGTGATGCACATGATCACTATCGGCATCATCGGGGCGGTCAGGCCCGGATTCCTGCCGGCGGGCCCGCGCGCCTCGTGGCGCGAACGCCTTGCGGCGTTGCGCGATGTCTGGTCGCCGCTGTTGCTGTTTCTGTTCGTGATCGGCGGCCTCTATGGCGGGTTCTTCATTCCGACCGAGGCCGGTGCGGTCGGCGCCGTCGGCGCGTTCATCATCGGCATCCTCAGGGGCAAGCTCAGCAAGGACGGCATTCTGCAGTCGCTGCTGCAGGCCACCCGCACCGCGGCCGCGGTGTTCACCGTGCTGATCGGCGCCTTGTGCTTCGGCTATTTCCTCACCATCACCCAGACGCCGCAGAACGTCACGGGTTCCTCACCGGTCTCGGCATCGGCCCTTACGGCGTGCTGGCGCTGATCCTCCTGATGTATCTGGTGCTCGGGTGCCTGATGGATGCGATGGCGATGGTGATCCTTACCGTGCCGATCGTGTTTCCCGTCGTGACCGCGCTCGGCTTCGATCCGATCTGGTTCGGTATCGTCATTGTCATGACGGTTGAGTTGGGGCTATTTATCCGCCGGTCGGCATGAACGTGTTTGTCATCAAGAGCGTGATCAAGGACGTCAACATGTCGACGATTTTTGTCGGCGTACTGCCGTTCGTGATCACCGACCTGATCCGGCTGGTGATCTGATCTGTTTCCGCTGCTGGCGACCTGGCTGCCGCAGCGCATGATAGGGTAAGCCCTCGCGAGAAAGAGGTTTTCATGGACCCACAGCTTTCGACCAAATACGTCTTCACCATCACCGCCCATATCGGCGGCGTGACGTCCGCCGGCGATATCGGCACCGGCGTGCGGCGGATTATTCCCGTTATCGGCGGCGAGGTGCGCGGCGCCGGTATCAACGGCAAGGTCTGTGCCTTCGGCGCGGATTTTCAGATCATCCGGCCCAACGAATTGATCGAACTCGAAGCCAAATATGCGTTCGAGACCGACGATGGCGCGGTGATCTATGTGGAGAACAAGGGTATCCGCTTCGGCCCGATCGAACTGATGCAGCGGCTCAAACGCGGCGAGCCGGTCGATCCCAGGCTGATCTATTTCGTACTGTGCCGAAATTCGAGACCGGCGCTGCGAAGTACCGCTGGCTGATGGAGCATCTGTTTATCGGATCGGCCGCGCGCCACGCCGACCGCGTCGTGCTCGACGTGCATCAGGTGCTGTAGCTCGCGTCGTTCCCGCCTCGTTCGCAATTGCGTACGGGGCGCGGGAACCCTCCGCTGCGGCGTGTCATCTGGAAAAAGGCGGCAAGGGATATCGTCGCCACATGCACAGCGGAGGGATACGGGTCCCGACGTCCGCCAGCGATACCGAGTATCGGTTGACTTCTCCCCTTTTAGTTATAAAATATAACTATTCTGGACAGGAACGAATAAGGCCATGGGAAACGCCGCATCCGCCGGGACCTCGGACCCATCCGTGCTGCTCAAGGTCGAAATATCTGATGCGGTGCTGACAGTCGGCCTCAACCGCCCGGCCAAGCGCAATGCGCTGAACGATGGCATTATTCTCGCGATCCAGGATTGCTTCACGAATTTGCCGGATGGAATTGGCGCTGTGGTAATTCATGGCATTGGCGATCATTTCTCCTCCGGCCTCGATCTGTCGGAATTGACCGAGCAGGATGCTACCGACGGCCTGCGCCATTCGCAGATGTGGCATCGGGTGTTCGACCGCATTCAATATAGCCGCGTGCCGGTGATCGCCGCACTTCGAGGCGCGGTGATCGGCGGCGGGCTGGAACTCGCCTGCGCGGCGCATATTCGGGTAGCCGAACCCAGCGCCTATTTCGCATTGCCCGAGGGCCAGCGCGGCATCTTTGTCGGCGGCGGCGGATCGGTGCGGTTGCCGCGGCTGATCGGGGTCGCCAGGATGACCGACATGATGCTGACCGGACGGGTCTATTCCGCGACCGAGGGCGCCTCCTACGGCTTTGCGCAATACCTCACCGAGGAGGGCAATGCGCTGGCCAAGGCCATGGAACTGGCCGCCCGGATCGCGATGAATGCGCCGCTGACCAATTTCGCGGTATTGCAGGCGCTGCCGATGATCGCCGAGGCCAACCCGCAAACCGGGCTGCTGATGGAATCCCTGATGGCGACCGTGGCGCAAAGTGACAAAGAGGCTAAGCTTCGGATCCGCGCGTTCCTCGATCGCAAGACGGCAAAGGTGAAGCCCAGCTGACATGAGCGCCAAACCCGACTTATCCTCCCCTGCTCGCCGGCCACGCGCATCCGCTGCGCGCGATTTCGTTCGGCGACCCCGCGGTGTCGGTCGATCGCCGTGCCGATGGCACCATCTATCTCCGGCCGAAAATGGCGCTGGGCGACTATCCGATACGGCTGACTGACCGGTTGCATCATTGGGCGCAGGCCGAGCCGAGCCGCGTTTTCATGGCGGAGCGCGATCGCAAGCGGCGGCTGGCGGCAAATCACCTATACGCAATTATTGAGCGCGACCCGGCGCATCGCCTCGGCCCTGCTCGCGCGCGGTCTTTCGGCTGAAAAACCGGTCGTCATCCTTTCCGGCAATTCCATCGATCACGCATTGCTTGCGTTCGGCGCGCTGTATGCCGGCATTCCGTTTTGCCCGGTGTCGCCGGCCTACTCGCTGGTATCGAAAGATTACGGCAAGCTTGGCTTTCTGATGAAGTTGCTGACGCCGGGGCTGGTATTTGCAGATGACGCCGGCAAATTCGCCGATGCAATCCGCATCAATATCCCCGATCAGACCGAGATCGTGGTGTCGCGTGGCGACGTGCCCGGCCGGGCTGTCACGACGCTCGGCGACTTACTGGCCTCGCCCGAGCATCCGGGCCTCGATGCCGCGCATGACGCGATTGGCCCGGATACGATTGCAAAGTTTTTGCTCACATCAGGCTCGACCGGCAATCCCAAGGCGGTCATCAACACCCAGCGGATGATCTGCGCCAATCAGGTGATGCTGCGCGAGACCATGGCGTTCCTGAAGGATGAGCCGCCCGTCATCGTCGACTGGCTGCCGTGGAATCACACTTTCGGCGGCAATCACAATGTCGGGCTGACGCTGTACAATGGCGGCTCGATGTATCTCGATGCCGGCAAGCCGATGCCCGGCGGTATCGAGCAGACCGTGCGCAATCTTCGCGAGATTTCTCCGACCGTCTATTTCAACGTGCCTAAGGGCTATGAATCGCTGCTGCCCTATCTGCGCGACGACAAGGCGTTGCGCGCCAGATTCTTCCACCGGCTGCACGCGATGTTCTTTTCCGGGGCGGCGATGTCGCCCTACCTCTGGAACAGCATCGACGAACTCGCGGTGCAGGAGACCGGATTCCGGGTGCCGATGCTGACGGGTCTCGGCGCGACCGAGACCGGGCCGTTCTTCATGTCGGTGCGGCCCGCCACCAGCCGCTCCGGTCACGTCGGGCTTCCGGTCCTGGGCAACGACGCCAAGCTTGTTCCTGACAATGGCAAGCTCGAGGTTCGCGCCAAGGGACCGAACATCACCCCGGGTTACTGGCGGCAGCCCGAGCTCACGGCACGCGCCTTCGACGAGGAAGGTTTTTACAAATTCGGCGATGCCCTCAAGCCGGTCGATCCCGGTGATTTCAGCGCGGGCTTCGATTTCGACGGCCGCATCGCCGAGGATTTCAAACTGGCCAGCGGTACCTGGGTCAGCGTCGGTCCGCTTCGGGCGCGGTTCATCGCGGCCTGTGCGCCGCTCGTGCGCGACGTGGTGATTGCGGGCATCAACCGCGACGAGGTAGCGGCGCTGGTCGTCCTCGATCCTGACGGCTGCCGCCTGATCAACCCGACGCTTCCCGCCGATGATCTCGTGGCGACAGCGTCCGATCCCTTGATACGTGGGGCGTTCCGCGAGCGATTTGCGAAATTCCTGGCGATGTCGACGGGGTCGTCGACGCGGATCACGCGGGCGATGCTTTTAGATACGCCGATGTCGATCGATCGCGGCGAGGTCACCGACAAGGGGTCGATCAATCAGCGCGCGGTGCTGGAGCATCGCAGCCAGTTGATCGATGAGCTGTATTCGCCCACGCCGGCCGCCAATGTGATCACGCTTTAGCCAAATCATCCTATCAAGTCGGAACAACCACCCCGCCAGGAGGATATCATGCAGTTGAAGGACCAGGCCGCCATCGTCACCGGAGGCGCATCGGGATTAGGCGCCGCGACCGCCCGCCAACTCGCGGCGCAAGGCGCCAAGGTCGCGGTGTGCGACCTCAACGGCGAACTCGCCAAAACCGTCGCCGCCGAAATCGGCGGTGTCGCGGTTATCTGCGACGTCGCCGATGCGGCCTCGGCGGAAGCGGCGGTCGTTGCGGCGAGCAAGGCCCACGGTCCGGCCCGGGTTCTGGTGAATTGCGCCGGCATCGGTGTCGCCAAGCGGGTGATCGGCCGCGACGGGCCGATGCCGCTCGCTGATTTCGAGAAGGTGATCAAGGTCAACCTGATCGGCACGTTCAACATGCTGCGGCTCGCGACCGCTGAGATGTCCAAACTGGAGCCGCTGGCGGGGGCGAACGCGGCGTCGTGATCTGCACCGCGTCGGTCGCGGCCTATGATGGCCAGATCGGGCAGTCGGCCTATTCGGCCTCGAAGGGCGGTATCGTCGGGATGACGTTGCCGATCGCGCGCGAACTGGCGCAGTTCGGCATTCGCGTATTGACTATCGCGCCGGGCTTGTTCCTGACGCCGCTATTGGCCAATCTGCCGCAGGAAGCGCAGGATTCGTTAGCCGCGGCGATTCCGTTTCCGCGCCGGCTCGGACATGCCGACGAGTTCGCCTCGCTGGCGCTGCACATGATCGACAATCCCTATCTGAACGGCGAGGTGGTGCGTCTCGATGCCTCGCTGCGTATGGCGCCGCGTTAGGATCATCGGATGTTCGTCAACCGCAGGAATGTGCAGATCCAGTGGGGCGATTGCGACCCTGCCAATATCGTCTATTACCCGCGCTACTTCGAGATGTTCGACGACTCGACCTCGATCCTGTTCGAGGCCGCCGGTTTCTCCAAGCAGGACATTGTCAAAAAATATGGCATGGTCGGGATTCCAATGGTGGATACGCGGGCGAAATTCTACATTGCTTCGACGCATGGCGACTGGATATCGATCGAAAGCCGGGTCGAGAGCTTCAAGCGCTCGAGCTTCGAGGTGACGCACAAGGTGTTCAAGGGCGAGGCGCTGGCGATCGAGGCGTTCGAGACCCGCGTGCTGGTCGGGCATCACCCGGACGATCCGGCCAAGCTGAAATCCGCGGCGATGCCACAGGAGATCATCGCGAAGTTCATGCAGGGCTGAGCCGCATCACCTAAAGAAGGGGCTGAAGTCCCGGTCGAATTTTGCTCTATAGAATGACATCCAAGGGAGGACGTAATGGGTAAGTTTCATCTATCCGCCGCCGTGGTCGCGGCGGCTCTGGCGCTGCCGGCATTGCCTGCTGGTGCGCAAACCAATGAAATCACCATCGGCATTTCGATCTCCACCACGGGACCCGCGGCGGCGCTCGGCATCCCCGAACGCAACGCGCTTGAATTCGTGCCCAAGGAAATTGCCGGCGTGCCGCTCAAGCTCATCGTGCTCGACGATGGCGGCGATCCGACCAACGCCACCACCAATGCGCGACGCTTCGTTACCGAATCCAAGGCCGATATCATCATGGGATCGTCGACCACGCCGCCGACCATCGCCGTGTCCAACGTCGCCAATGAGGCCGGCATTCCGCATTTCGGCCTCGCGCCGTTTCCGATCACGCCGGAGCGGACAAAATGGTCGGTCGACATGCCGCAGCCGGTCCGGATCATGGGCAAGGTGCTGTACGAGCACATGAAGGCGCACAACATCAAGACCGTCGGTTATATCGGCTACTCCGATTCCTATGGCGATCTCTGGTTCAACGACTTCAAGAACCAGGCCGTTCCGATGGGCATGACGCTGGTCGACGAAGAGCGGTTTGCGCGGCCGGATACCTCGGTCGCGGGTCAGGTGTTGAAACTGGTCGCGGCCAATCCCGATGCGATCCTGATCGGCGCGTCCGGCACCGCGGCGGCGCTGCCGCAGTCGGCACTGCGTGACCGCGGCTACAAGGGCCTGATCTATCAGACCCATGGCGCCGCCAGCATGGACTTCATCCGCATTGCAGGTCCGTCAGCCGAAGGTGTGATCATGGCGTCGGGTCCGGTGATGTCACCGGAGACGCAGCCGGACAGCGCGCTGACCAAGAAGCCGGGTCTGGCGCTCGACACCGCCTATGAGGCCAAGTACGGCCCCAACAGCCGCAGCCAGTTCGCCGGACATTCCTACGATTCGTTTGAAGTGCTCAAGCGCATCATCCCGGTGGCGTTGAAGACCGCTAAGCCCGGAACGCCGGAATTCCGCGAGGCGATCCGTCAGGCCTTCCTCAGCGAACGCGAGATCGCCGCGAGCCAGGGCGTCTACAACTGGACCGAAAAAGACCGCAACGGCCTCGACGACCGCTCACGCATCATCCTGACGGTGAAAGACGGAAAATACATTCCCGCGAAGTGAGCGGGGTGTTTCCAGCACGCCATTGTCATCACCCGCGAACGCGGGGTAATTCAGTACGCCGCGGTGTCGAGACTGTCGCGGAATAACTGGATGCCCCGCTGGAGCCTGTCATCGGGCGGCGCTTCGCGCTGACCCGTTGGCGGGGCATGACGGTGGTGGTGCGAAATCTTTCGTCACACCGGCCGTTCGGCGGCATCGCGGCCAAACCTGGACCGCAGTTCCACGAGATCGGTGAAGACGTCGGCCTGGCGCCGCAACTCGTCTGCGATCATCGGTGGCCGGGTCGAAATCGTCGAGATCACGGTCACGCGCACCCCTCGGCGTTGCACCGCTTCAACCAGCGACCGGAAGTCGCCGTCACCGGAAAACAGCACGACCTCATCAACATGCCCAGCGAGTTCCATTGCATTCACCGCAAGCTCGATATCCATGTTGCCTTTGACCCTGCGGCGGCCGCTGGCGTCGATGAATTCCTTGGTTGCCTTGGTGACAACGGTGTAGCCGTTGTAGTCGAGCCAGTCGATCAGCGGACGGATTGACGAGTATTCCTGATCTTCGATGATCGCGGTGTAGTAGAACGCGCGGACCAAAATGCCGCGACTCTCGAACTCCTTCAGCAGGCGTTTGTAATCGATGTCAAAACCGATCGTCTTGGCGGTGGCGTAGAGGTTGGGGCCGTCGATAAAGATCGCGATTTTCTGTGTTTTTGCTTTGGTCATATTGGTCTTCCAAACGGTCCGGCTTTGAAAAGTCATTTTTTTCAACATCTTCATCGTGCAATAAAATCGTCGAACCTGACCACGGCTTCCTCAATATCGCGGCAGGCGCAACTATCGACCGACGATTGCGCGTCATGATCGAAAAGCTCGATCCAAAATAACGCGGAAACGGGAATTGCTGCTAAAGGTTCAAAGATGCGAATCTCGTAACTTCCGATGCGCGCCAGTGAAACCATCCTTACGTTATGCTCGCTTTCCGGAATGCATAAGAGCCTGATATACGCCCGCGTAATTCGCAGTTGGGAAAAAACACTGTCCGGTACCCTGCACAAGATAGAACCTTTGGAAATGCGTCCAACGATCAGGACTGGTAAAGCTGCGCGCATCGCGACGCGACAGCAATGGATGAAGCGTAAGGATGTCCGCGCCAGATGATGTGCGGCCAGAACTGGCCAGCCTGGAAGCGGCAGGCCAGATTTAGCAGACAGCTGGCGCGGGACTTGTTATCATGTGCCAATAATTTGTTTATCCACGCCAGGTCTGTCTCGGCGCAACGAACAGTTCGTAAACAGGTGAGAACATAAGGTTCAATCTCGTGTCCGCTTCCGGACCCGCGCGCATCGATTCGGTGCCAAGCGCCACCGGCGGAATTGCCCGCCTGGTCTGCGAGCGGATGCGCGAGTCCGGCATCCCACTGGCACCTCTTTTGTCTAAAGCCGGTTTGACGATCGAGCAAATCGACAATCCTAGCGCTCGCCTCAAGGTACGCAGCCAAATCAAGTTACTGGAGCTCGCTGCTGCCGCATCCCAGGATGATCTGCTGGGTTTCCATCTGGCGCTCGACTATGATCTTCGAGAGATCGGACTTCTTTATTATGTTTTGGCGTCCTCCGAAATTCTAGCCGACGCCATGCACAAGGCGGAGCGCTATTGCGGGATCGTGAACGAGGGGCTCTCATTGCGAATTGGCGAAGGCCGTGAAGCCGCAATCATGCTCAGTTACGTCGGCATTGAGCGGCGGTCGGATCGACATCAAATTGAATTTTGGCTGACGTCAGTCGTTCGCCTCTGCAGGCAGCTCACAAATCGTCGATTGATACCCAGCCAGATAAGGGTGATGCACAGTCGCGCGAAAGCGGTTGCGGAATTTAGATCTTTCTTCGGATGTGAAGTCGAATTCGGATCCAATATAGACGAAGTTGTATTTCCTGGGGCCGTCAAACTAATGCCGATAGGTAGCGCGGATCCATATCTCAACGAGTTACTGATAAAATACTGTAACGAGGCGCTCGCTCATCGAGATCGATCCAGCCTGCGTTCGGGCGTGGAAAACACAATTTCACACCTGCTTCCACATGGAAAAGCACAGGTCGGTGAGATTGCCCGACGGCTCGGGATGAGCCAACGCACCCTCGCTCGTCGGCTTGCTTCGGAGGGATTAACCTTCTCGGGCGTCCTGGATGAACTGAAGGTCGATCTGGCCAGAGGCCATTTGAAAGACGGAAATTTCCCGATCTCTCAAATCGCGTGGCTTCTCGGATACCGCGACGTCAGCGCATTTACCAACGCTTTCAAGCGCTGGACCGGATTGACCCCACGACAATACCGATCATTGGGAAAATTTACGTCAATCGCCAGCCGGTCTAAGCTTGGCTCACAAGCCCGTCGTCGTTGATGAAGCTTCTTATTGGCGGGTTATTGGCGGGCGCCTGACTGAGGCGGTCGGCGCGACTAAACCCGGCGCGGGACAGGCGACCGCGGGGACAAGCCCGGCTAAATCCCGCTCGCGCCTTCATGGGCAAAGCCGAGATAGCTGGCGGCGACGCGTGCGTTGGCGGCGATGTCTTTGGCCGGGCCGTCCAGGATGAATTCGCCGAGCTCCATCACATAGGCGCGGTCGGCGATTTGTAGTGCGGCCTGCGCGTTCTGTTCGACCAACAGCACCGACACGCCGCTCGCTCGCAACTCGCCGACGATGCGGAAAATATCGGCGACGATGATCGGCGCCAGACCGAGACTTGGTTCGTCCAGCATCAACAGTTTCGGCGCGCCCATCAAGGCACGGCCCATTGCCAGCATCTGCTGCTCGCCGCCGGACAGCGTTCCCGCCAATTGCTTGCGTCGTTCATTCAATCGCGGAAACAGGCTGTAAACCCGCTCGAATGATTGTGCCGCCACGGCCTTGGCGATCCGGAACGCGCCGAGTTGCAGATTGTCCTCGACGTTCATGGTGCCGAACAATTCGCGATGCTCTGGTACCAGGCTAAGGCCGGCCGCGACCCGGTCCTCGATGTCAAGCCGCGCAATGTCCTGGCCGGCGAAGGTGACGCGGCCCTTCAGCGGCAGGATTCCCATGATCGCATTCAACAGCGTGGTCTTGCCGGCACCATTGGCGCCGATGATCGTGACGATCTCGTTGTCGGCGACATCGAGCGAGACCGAGCGGACAGCTTCGACCTTGCCATAGGCGATGTGTGCCGACGATACCGAGAGCAGTGCGCTGGTCCCGGAATTCATGCGACCGCTCCGAGATAGGCTTTGATTACCTCGGGATTGCTTTTGATCGCCTGCGGCGGGCCCTCGGCGATCTTGGTGCCGAAATCGAGAACGACGATGCGGTCGGCCAGATCCATCACAAAGCCCATGTCGTGTTCCACCAGCAGCACCGACATGCCGCCGTCGCGGAGCTGGCGCAGCAACGCGGCGAGCTGTTGCTTTTCCATGTGGCGCAGCCCGGCCGCCGGCTCGTCGAGCAGCAGCAGCATAGGGTCGACGCAGAGCGCGCGGGCGATCTCGACGATGCGCTGCTGGCCGAGCGACAGGCTTCCTGCAAGCTGATCGATCTGCTCGCTGAGGCCGACGCGCTCGATCTGCCGCGTCGCTTCCGCCAGCAATTTTGCTTCGTCCGACCGGTCGAGGCGGAACATGCTGGCGATCGCGCCGGCATGGCCGCGCAAATGCGCGCCGATCGCGACGTTTTCCAGCACGCTCATGTCCGGCACCAGTTTGACATGCTGGAACGTCCTGGCGATGCCGAGCTTTGCCACCTGTTGTGGCCGCGCATGGTCGATTTTCTTGCCCAGCACGGAGATCGTGCCGCCCGATGGGGCAAGTACGCCGGTGATCAGGTTGAAGGTCGTGCTCTTGCCGGCGCCGTTGGGACCAATCAGCGCCACGATCTCGCGAGCCCGGACATCGAAAGAGACGTCATTGACCGCGATCACGCCGCCGAATTTTTTGAGGGCATGCTCGATCTGAAGCAAGGCGTCGGAAATGGTCGTGGCTCTGATCCGCGGCGGCAACACGAGTGATGTATCGGGTCGTTTGCGATTGAGTTTGAATGGCAGCCGCGCCGTCAGCCAGGGCCACACCCCGGTCGGTGCCAGTTGTAGCAGCGCCACCAGCAGGATGCCGAACACGATGGTCTCGAGCTGGCCTTCGCCGTGAAACAGATACGGCAAATAGCTTTGCAAGATCTCTTTCAGGACGACGACGATGGCGGCGCCAAGCACGCCGCCCCAGACATAACCGGCGCCGCCGACCACCGCGATGAAGAGATATTCGATGCCGGCCTGCGCGCCAAACGGCGTGGGATTGGTGGCGCGCTGCAGATGCGCATACAGCCAGCCCGACAGCCCGGCCAGCACCGCCGCATAGATGAACACCAGGAGCTTGGCGCGCGGCGTTTGCACACCGAACGCTTCGGCGGCGATGTGTCCGCGCCGCAGCGCGCGGATCGCGCGGCCGGTGCGCGAGTCCAAGAGGTTCATGGTGAGCAGCGCACAGAGCAGGACCGCGATCCAGATCGCGAAATAGATCGTACCGGGATCAATCATCCGCAGCGAACCGATCGACAGTGGCGGGATGCCGGAAATGCCGTCATTGCGGCCGAGGAATTGAAGCTTGCTGAACAGGTAGAACAGGCCGAGGCCCCAGGCGAGGGTGCCGAGCGGCAGATAGTGGCCCGACAGCCGTACCGTGACGAGGCCGAGCAAGACCGCGGCGACCCCACTCACCAGCAGAGAGAGCGGCAACGTCAGCCACGGCGAGACGCCGTAGGCCGTGGTCAGCACCGCCGTGGTATAGGCGCCAAAGCCGCAAAACGCCGCCTGGCCAAACGAAGTGAGGCCGCCGACGCCGGTCAACAGCACCAGCCCCATCGCGACCAGCGCGGACAGGCCGATGTTGTCCAACAGCACAATCCAGAACGGCGGCATGCCGGGGATGAACGGGATCGCCGCCATCACCAGTGCAAATATGATGACAGGTAGCCGCTGCGCCATCGCGATCAATCCTTCTCTTCCTCGACCGCGGGCGCTGCCAGAGACCGCAGCACGAGCACCGGAAGGATCAGCGTGAACACGATAACTTCCTTGAAATTGCTGGCGTAGAACGAGGAGAAGGCTTCCACCGTGCCGACCAGCAGCGCGGCGATCGCGGTCAGGGGGTAGCTCACGAGGCCGCCGATGATCGCGGCGACGAAGCCCTTCAGGCCGATCAGGAATCCGGTGTCGTAATAAAGCGTCGTGATCGGCACGATCAGGATTCCCGAGACGGCACCGATGACCGAGGCCAGCAGAAACGCGATCTGTCCCGACAATGCGGTCCGGATGCCGACCAGCCGCGCGCCGAGACGATTGACGGCGGTGGCGCGTAGCGCCTTGCCGGTCAACGTAAAACCGAAAAACAGCCAGAGGCCGGCGATCAATGCGATCGTGATGGCGTAGACCGCGAGGCTCTGGCCGGTGAAGCGCAAAGGACCGACGGTGAAGGCAGTATCCGAAACCGTCGGGCCACGTTGGCCTTCGGCGCCGAAGAACACAAGGCCAAAACCCTGCAACGCGAGGTGACAGCCGACCGAGGCAATCAGCAGCACCAGCACCGAAGCGTGGGCCAGCGGCTGAAATGCGATACGATAAAGAAACAGTCCGATGGCGGCGACGATCGTCAGCGACAGCGCGATGTTGACGGCGATCGGGCTGTGGCGGCCGGCGAGCCCCATCGTCAGCGCCAGGATCAGCACGGGCAGCACGATATTGATCGCGAAGGCCCGCCCGACCAATCGCAGATGCAGCGACCGGCGGGCGGCGAACAGGTCGAGGCCGAATGCCACGATGCCCATCGCCAGCGCCAGCCGCGCCGTGCCGGGTACCTGGCCGGACGACAGCGTGGCATAGGTCAGTGCGCCATAGGTGACGAACTCGCCCTGCGGAATCAGGATCACGCGCGTGACGGCGAATACCAGCACCAGCGCCAGCCCGAGCAAGGCATAGATCGCGCCGTTGGTGATGCCGTCCTGCAGCAAGAACAGCATGATCGTCGTATTCAAGACCGGGCGCTCCCCTGGATCCTTGGTTCTGATTGAATCAGAACCAAGGATCCAATCTTTAATTTAACGCGTTTTCTTCACGCGAACCGGTATCCACTTCGCTCGAAAACGCTCTAAAGGCGTTGGCCGCGCGCCGCCTTGAAAGGCCGCTCGCCGATCCGATAACAGCAGTTGAAAATGCCTGCCGGTATTTGATATAGTGGATAACAATTATCAAATATAATCTCAAGGCCTGGCGTGCCCGGCCGGGCGTTTCCAGCCTAGCGGGATTACGAGCACCGAGCGATGACTGTTTCCAAAAACGCTACCGCCGTCGACGTCGCCAAGGCGTCGCGCGCTGGCCGCAAGGAGCCGGCCGGGGATGCGGCGGAAGGCGCCGCGCTGCAACTGGGCGAATTGTCCGAATTACTGGGTTATTCGCTCAAGCGCGCGCAGTTGAAAGTGTTCGAGGACTTTCTGCACTGCGTCGCGCCATTGCAACTGACCCCGGCGCAATTCTCGGTTCTGCTGCTGCTCGACAAGAATCCCGGACGCAACCAGACCGAAATCGCCAGCACGCTCGGAATTCTCAGGCCGAATTTCGTCGCGATGCTCGATGGCCTGGAGAGCCGCGAGCTGTGCGCGCGGATGCGCTCGACCAATGATCGGCGTTCGCACATCCTTGTTCTGACCGATAAGGGCCGCGCAGTGCTGGCGCGGGCGAAGAAGCTCGTCGCCGCCAAGCATGAAGCGCGTCTCAACCAGTTGCTCGGCCCCGCCAACCGTGCCGCGCTGCTGGGCATGCTGGCCAGGATCGCAAACGAGTTTTGAGCGGACCTCATCGGCAACGCCGTTGATCCGGAGACGAGGGTTGTTGACTTCGGCCCGAATGCGGCGCGAGATGTTGCCGATCTCCCTGCTCGGCAAGGCAATAGGCTCCAAAAATACGGGGCAGTTGCGGTTTTCCTCTAATGCGGTCCTGGGTCTCGAAGCGCTTTGTGCATCGAGCCGGAATTATTGCCTCCATTCGAGAACGGCGCTTGAGTTCTGGCTACAAGCTGCCGGGATACGGCAATCGCTTCTCTAAGATCGGAAATCAGCATGCGGCAATGGCGTCCACGGCTCGATTGGGAACATTTGCAAAACTGGGTACCTGGCGTTATCGGAGCTTCCGCAGCTATTTTGTTGGTGGTTGTTGCGGCGAATTCCCCGACGCAGACTAATTCCAAGCTGGCTGAGGTGCCGTCATCGCAATCCGCCGCGCCGGCCACCAAAGCTCAACCTGATTCGCCTCGAACATTGTCAGCGGCCGACAGCAAAGCGAAGGCTCCCGCGCCACCGACGCTCGCTCCGGTCGTCACTATGGGCGAAGTGGTCAAGCCGGCACCGATGCACGATCATGCCATGGTCATGGCTCAGGCCGAGCCAGCCGCGCCGGCCCAAGCCCCTGCAGTTCCCGCGAAGGGCCAGCAAGGTGGTGTTGCTGCCGACACTGCAGGATCACAGGGCGACGCCGTCGCAGGACGCCAGGTCTTCAAGAAATGTCAGGCGTGTCATTCTCTGGAGCCCGGCAAAACCATTCTGGGCCCAAGCCTGGCCGGGATCGTGGGGCGCAAGTCGGGCGTCGAGCCCAATTTTAACTATTCACCGGCAATGAAGCAGGCGGCCTTGACGTGGGGGGCAGCCACGCTCGACGCTTATTTGATGGATCCCCAGAAGATAGTGCCGGGCAATCGAATGCCATTTCCCGGCCTCAAGACCGATCAGGACCGCAAAGACGTTATTGCGTTTTTGGCAGCGCCCGCGTCGCCTGCCGGTGCGCCCGCGGCGAAAGCCGATGCTGCGTCCGTTCCTACGGCCGCAGCGCCCA
>CAWETC010000036.1:0-38753 GCA_963811915.1 uncultured Alphaproteobacteria bacterium | reverse complement strand
AGGTCCGTGATGGCCGCTTCAAACTGGCTGGCGGAGGCGGCAATCGTCAATCTCTGCTCCTCTAGAAAGGCCGAGAAGATGCCGACCACGGCAGGGATGCCGTTGATGTCGACCAAGATCGGCGAGCCCGAGTAACCGAAATTCGCCAGGCACTGGATTATCAGCAGCCGATTGTCTTTGCCCAATCGGCCCGGCAGTTTCGCAACGCGGTCGGGGAATAGCGCCGTTCTTCGCCATAGCCGATCTCGGAGATCGTCCCGGCGAGCGTGGCCGCCCTCAGTTCCTCGCCTGTCAGCGCCTTCACGGCGACTGGCCGTGCCGGCACGGCGTCCTTCAGGACAATTAGCGCCCAGTCTGCCGGCGATCGATCCAGCGTCCACTTGTCCCTCAGGGTCGGAACGAAATCCTTCGCCACGATGAACCGCTCTGCAGCCGAAGACGATTCGTCCTTCCCTTGTTCATGCCGGGCAGGAAGTGGACGTTCCCAGGCTTGATCAGCTCGGTTCCGTTCAACAGGCAGTGCGCGGCAGTTAGCACGATCCGGGGTGCAACGAGCGTGCCCGTGCACCAGCCGCCCTTGTTGAAATACGCGACAGCGACGACGCCGATCGCCGAGGCCGGCCAGGTCGAGGGATCCACGATCTCTCCGATATGCCGATCGAGGCCGAGCAGTTCCTCCTCTCG
This sequence comes from uncultured Alphaproteobacteria bacterium, assembly GCA_963811915.1. GTDB lineage: Bacteria > Pseudomonadota > Alphaproteobacteria > Rhizobiales > Xanthobacteraceae > Bradyrhizobium. The sequence goes on along the minus strand of CAWETC010000036.1, from coordinate 38,069 downwards.
CGGGCTAGCGATGCCGGCCAGAAGTGATTCAGGCTTTGGCTTCCAATCGTCGATGATCTGCTGGGCCTGCCCGTGCTGCGCTTCGGTCAGCGCCAGCTTCTGCACGACGCGTACCGCCGATCGGACACCTCCCTGCCCAGCCATCACGAGGAACGCGTAGCCCTGCACCAGGTCTTTTGGGATGCCCCTGCCGTCTAGAATGATCAGACCGAGCATGAATTGAGCCTGGGCAAATCCCTGCGCTGCTGCCCGGGCGAACCATCGCGCGGCTTCCGCATCATCGGGCCGCACGCCTTCACCGTTCACGTAGGCGAGGCCGAGAAAGTGCTGCGCGATCTGAAGTCCCTGGTCCGCGGCCTTGCGATACCATGTGATCGCCTCTGCAGGATTTCGCTGCACACCCCATCCGTAGGCGTGCATGAATCCGACGTCGAATTGGGCACGCGCATCGCCCTTCTCGGCAAGCAGAGACAACCTTTGAAGCGCAGCCACGTAATCGCCACTGTGCGCCGCGGCGACGGCATCGTCGAGTTCCGCTGCCGTCGCCGGAGCAACGAGGCCAAGAACCAGGATGAGGAGCACGAGAGCTGCGTTGATCATGCGTCTACTGCGAACGCCACCAAGCGACACGATCAAGATGGCGACGGATGACCGGCGGCCCGGGAGTTCATTTGCCCGGCGCGCTCGCATGTTTGATTACTTGTTCCACGAAACACTGATGGGATGTGCATCGGCCAATGCGACTGTTCGCGCGGGTGCACCGTCGGCTCCTGGCACGAAACGGACCAGTCGGCTCGGTCTGACGATGTCCGTTCGTCGGGGTAGACTGAACTCTCCAGGAATGGTTCTCCACTTCCGCGTTGGACCCGAAGCTGACATCGCACTTTGCAAATTAAACATTTGGTGACGTCACTGGTTGAGATTGTCATTTGATGCAACCAGTCAATGGACTTTCTGGGTCGAGAAACCTAGCTTTGCCTCCAAGTAGCCGAGGATCGCGCAAATGGAGACTTTGGAGAGGCCTGCAACGTGATAGTGACTATGTTCGATGATGAGCCTGCGCCGCGGGATGGTGACTTGATCATATTCCGAGAGAAGCCAAGTGCTTTTTTATATCTGATTGAGGCAACGCGGATGCTCGCAGTGCTTATGTTGGCCATGAGCGTCGTGCTGGTGCCTCTTCTCTTTGTTTTAAACCGCGCGCCTATTCTTTTCTTGGTGGAGCTGACTGTCATAATCGACATTTTTCTGTTTAGCATCTGCATACTCGTTCTGGTGCCGGTGGCATTCGGCATAGAATTTGTGATCACAAAGAAAGATGTGATTGTTCGGTTCTCGCCTTTCGGAATAGGAGCCCGTCGTTTATCCGTACCCATCGGAGATATCGCAGAGATCGAGGTGCAGCGTTATGGACCTCGGTATGGGAGCGTATATCTAAAGCGATATGGGTCAGTAAGACGGCCAATCGCTATAAGAAAGATGCAGGACAACGCGTCACCTTGGACTTCGTTATCGTGGAGTTGGCCCACCCCGATGGTGGGGTTCTATGGCTTTAGGAATTATGATCAATTCGCAGACTTTATTGTCAGCCTACGACAAGAGGCTTAGCCGGACGAAGTCTGTTGTGGCACGAAGCTGACATGACCGGCGTAGTCGGCGATGTCCGGTCTCAGGAGTAGAACGGAAGCAGATTTTTGCGCTGTCAGGTCCGTTGTTGACCCTGGCTGTGTGCCGTTTTTACACGACCAAGACCCGCTTCGGGCATTTTCCAGAATCCGGCCGAACTGGCAGCGCCGGCCGGCTGCGTGCATCAATGGGCGTGCGTCGCTCAGGGGCGAACGCGGATGATCGTATTCCCCTTGCGTCGCTTGGTCGGATTCAAGGCGGCGACGGCATCGTCAGGGGTCGAGACGTTGCCGATGTTCGTCCGCAGTCGTCCGTCCCGCACCCGCTGGACGATCTCACTCAGTTGGGCACGATCGGACTCGACGACGAAGTCGACCGCCAGGCCGTCGGAGGGCCGCGCCTCGGCCGGCCCGACGACGGTCACCAGTGTTCCTCCGGCTCGAATGATTTCTGCGGACCGCTTCTGGATGTCACCGCCGATGACATCGAACACCAGATCGACTTTGCCGACGTCTTCCAAGGCGTCGTTGTCGAGGTCGACGAACTCCTTCGCGCCGAAGTCGAGCACCGTCTGGCGGTCGGCGGCGCGCCCGGTGCCGATGACGTAGGCGCCGGCCTCTCGTGCGAGTTGCGTCACCATCGACCCGACCGCGCCGGCGGCGCCGTGTGCGAGGATGCTCTGCCCCGCCTGAAGGCGGCCGTGCTGGAACAGCCCCTGCCATGCGGTCAGGCCCGAGATCGGCAGGCTCGCGCCCACCGTGAAGTCGACCTCGCCCGGGAGCGGCGCGAGGTTGCGTGCTTCGATCGCCACATACTCGGCCAGCGTGCCGTCGCGATACCAGTCGGCGAGGCCGAACACCCGCTGTCCCACCGACAGTCCCGTCGTGCCGTAGCCGAGAGCGGTGACCACTCCGGCCATCTCGTGCCCAGGGATCGACGGTGTTCGATCACGGTTGAGGCGATCGGTCCAGGTCGAGGGCCACGCCAGTTCAGTCGGGACGAATCCCGACGCATGAACCTGAACGATGACGTCGTTTATCGCCGCCTGCGGCTCGGGCCGGTCCACCAGCTTCATCCCGGCCGTTCCCGCGGCCTGGTCCGTTACAATGATCGCCTTCATGGGAATTATCTCCTCTGTCTCTTTGGTGGAAATGTTGCAGGGAGCGTGGACGCGCCGGATATCTACAAAATGCCAGGTAGTGTGGAACTCCTGTCTCCAAGTCTGCGATCTGCGCTGTCTGCATTGACCGGGGCTCCCACCAGGCCTGATGGGGATCGGATCGCTCCGGTCGCTGGAGTTAGCGAATAGATGCGTTGGCCCGGTCAAAAGAAAAGTACCAAGATTGCCGATTTTGGCTGTACCAAGCGCGATGGCTGTCCTCCCCATCTCACTCGATTGTGCAAAAGGGCTCCGTTGGCTGCCCAGATTTATTCGGGGATCCGAGAGCGCATTGAGATGGCGAACAGGAATTTAGATTGCAAAGGCCGCTAGGCGTCATGTCCGCTGTGGGCACGAAACGGACCAGTCGGCGCGGTCTGACGATGTCCTCTGTGGATGGCTCCCGCGTTGCAAGAGATAAATTGACGCAGTGACATTGGTCGGGGACAGTCTTCTGTCCGGCCTGTTGATGCAGTCGGTTTGAGACTGCTGGCCCTGATGGAGTCCGCGAACAAGGTCCCATTCTGTTCATCAGGCTATGACGCCTTGGACATCGATTGGGTTGTCCCTGTTCCCGGTCTGACCGGTCTGCCATCACATCGCATCGCGCTCGCAACCTCGTGAAGCTGATCTCCTCTTCAGCTAAGCCGTATAACGCTGTTTATGCCGCCAGCGCCGGTCGGTGACCGGCATGATATGTCTCGCCACGTGTCATGATCGCCCAGATGACCCGCGCGGTCTTGTTCGCCATCGCGACGGTGGCGACCCTTGTGGGCTTTCGCGCAAGCAGATCCGCCAGCCGTGGATTTGTCGCGGGATTGTGCCTTGCACGACGCACAAGCGCCGTCATGCCGACAACGAGCAGCTTGCGCAGATATTTGTCGCCCATCTTGGTGATACGACCGAGCCGCTCTTTGCCACCGCTCGACTTCTGAACTGGCGTCAGTCCCAACCAGGCAGCGAATTGCCGCCCCGAGCGGAACTGATGCGGATCGGTAACCGATGCTGCAAGAGCCGTCGCGCCGATCGGCCCGATACCGGGGATCGTCATGAGACGACGTGCAACATCGTTGCCACGTAGCCAGACGGCCAGATCGCGGTCGATCTCGCGGAGCCGAACGTGGGTGTCGAGCGCCTGCTGCGAGAGTGTGCCGACAATCTTGGCAGCTTCAATCGGCACATCCGGTGCTTTGCCATTGACGATCTGCCGCGCCATCAGCAACGCCCGTTCGAGCCCCCCGGGGATGTCGATGCCAAATTCGGCCAGTAGACCGCGGATCATGTTGATCGTCTGCGTGCGCTGCTTGACCAGCAGATCGCGCGTCCGGTGTATCGACAGCGCCGCCTGCTGCTCGGGCGACTTCACTGGCACGAACCGCATTGTCGGCCGCGTCACCGCCTCGCAAACCGCTTCCGCATCGGCAGCGTCGGTCTTCCCTCGCTTCACATATGGCTTGACGTAGGCCGGCGGTATCAGACGCACCTCATGGCCGAGTTTGATCAGCTCACGCGCCCAGTGATGCGACGTGCCGCAAGCCTCCATGCCGACCAGGCAAGCAGGCAATTTGGCAAAGAATGGCAGCATCTGTGACCGTCGAAGCGACTTGCGAACAACGACCTGACCAGTCGCATCAACGCCGTGGACCTGAAAAACGCTCTTGGCCAAGTCGAGGCCGATCGTGGTAATCTGCATAGCGGATGGCTCCCATTTTGCTCGTGAACGCCTGATAGCCTTCACACCTTGGCACCTAGATGCCGTGAGCGGGAGCCATCCACCTCATCCGTTCATCGGGGCGAAGGAGAATTCTCCGCGAACGGCTCTGCACTTCCGAGTTTGGGCCCTGAGCGGACCCCGCGCAGTGAACATCGTTCGGCTCTCAACACTAAGAGAAATTCCCCCATGCGCGTTTTCTGTGGCCCACCATATCAGCCCGATTCCACCGAGCAGGATCACGCCCAAACAAACCCATCCAAGTATGCCGATGCTGACGACCCCTGTACCGAGTGCCATCACGGGTACGGTCATGGCGAGGCTGTAAGGTCCGGTGTAGCGGCAGTGTGTGCGATTACAGCGTCGCGCATTCAGCATGCACCCCGTGCCCATCCAGATGAGGGCGATGATCCAGATCATACCAGCGCCCCGGGTAAACTCTTTGATCTTTTCAATTGTCTGCCAGTCGGGGCGCACCAGTCTCCAGTTCGGGAGATTGCAACGCGCGACCCGGCTCAGGCGGTGCCTTCGTTCCGGGTCACGATCCGTTTAACGTCTTCCTTCAGGAGGTAGACAGATACGGCGAGCAGCACGAGATCCTTCAGAAGGAAGGCCGAATTATTCGTCATCGCTGGAAAGCCTCCGGCGGCCGCATCCCACGCGTCAGGAACGAACGGCATGGCCGTGAAGGTGGCGATGAAGGTGAAGGTCGAACCGAGGGCGCCGAGCATGCCCGCTTTCCTGTTCCAGAAACCCAGAAGCAGCAACGTGCCAAAGGTCCACTCTGAGGTGCCGAGAAGAATGGCGGTGCCGCGAATGCCCAAAACCGGAATCGTCCAGGAGATCAACGGACCGTGGGTAATTATGGGCAGCAGTCCTCTGATCTCCGATTCGAACCATTTGTCGTAGCCGAACCACGCGAAGATAATCACCATTGCGGCGCGGAGCAGGTGATAATCGATCTTCAGGAGGCCCGAGCGGCCGAGCAGCTGAGCGATAGCGTTCATTGGATTTCTCCTCAACGAGCAGACCAGGCAATCCCCGGACGGCGCCCCGGAGCCAAGATCGCCTGTGGCTGATGACGACGAATGTCACCATAGGCGTGCGACCGAGATGGATAATCCTTCACAGGCTCAATTATATGCTCGCTCGTCTCGCCCGGAGGAATCTCGGTGACCTGAGCGGCGGTGCCTGACCCAATCACCATCAAGTCATACGTTTTCACGTTTTCATTGCGACCTCTCCAAAAGTAGACCCTGTAGTAGCTAAAGGAGCGATAGCTGGAATTGCTCTTACTTGCTCTCAAGTGCTCAATAGATTTCAGATCGGCACGTTTGTGACATGCCGACGAACACTGAGAATGTCTGCTTTCTGGGGCATTTCGGATGTCCCGTTTCAGGGTCGTCAGGACCGTTTTTGACCCATCTGAGACATCGAACCTGATCGCGTCTGAGGCCGGCTGGGTGCCATTTCCCCCCTGGCCGGCGCAAAGTGCCAGGCTTCTCTTGTTGCACGAGGGGCTTTCTCAGGAGTGACGAGGAAGGGACAGCTCGATGCTTCCGAAATCCGAATCCGCTTGCTTCGTGATCGCGGACATCTCCGGGCTACACCGGCGCGCGATCAAAGTGCCGCGATTGTCCGACCCGATTCGGATATACTGAAGCGCGACCAGGATCGAATTCCATCCAGATTAAAAGCTAGAGTAGTCGGCCGTCGACCCGTACCATTCATCCGAGGCCCTCAGATGCGCTATCGCAACACTTTGGTGACAGAACAGGAGGAGCGCCCTATGTTGAAAGGTGTCCTGCGAATCGGTCTCGCTGCAGTTTTCATCGGCGTGGTTGGGCTGACTGGATCAGAGGCAGTTGCCGCCGATGTGGACCATGGGGCCGACCTTGCGAAACGTTGGTGTGCCACCTGTCACGTAGTTGACAATGATCAAAGGCAAGCGAGTGCCGACGTTCCTCCGTTTGCCGCAATTGCCCGCAAGCCGGATTTCAATGCGCGAAAAATTGGCGTTCTTTCTGCTTGATCCGCATCCCAAGATGCCGAATTTCCCGCTGAACCGGGTTGAGGCAGCCGATATCGCCGCGTACATCGCGTCGCTTCGCAAATAACCGCACCAATGGAATCCGCCCCGGTCCAGGTACCAACATTCGAGACGACGGTTGCGGACCAAACGAAGTCAAACGATCCGATCAATCGCCGGCGGAACGTTGTCCGCAATGAGCCATCTCTATCGGACTCCCCAAGAAGAGCATAAAATCGCATAATATAGCGCACGGTGCTGCTTGGCCGTGGCGCCCCATAGACAGGAGAATCTCGATCGCTTCTGGAGTGTTTCAGCGGTCATAGGTGCAACCTTGGATATTGTTCTGGCGTTTCAGCTGGTCGTCGCGATCGTCATCGCGTTGTTCGTAGCCTACAACGGTTTTCATTACGTACTTTTTCTCTTGGTGACTCAGCCAAAGGACGCGAGCAAGATCGGCCACGAGTTCAATCAATTCGAGCAGCGCCAACTGATCGAGTGGGCACCGCAGCCGACCGACTTTCTCAAGCACGACGACGAGAAGCGTTCATATGATGACGTGTTCGGTACGTATCGCGACGAGCAAGCGAACTACAGCACGTGCGTCTTCCCCCGCGTCGCATTTTCGCGCCCTTACGAAGCCGAATACGTTCTTCTGAAGCTGAAGGACGGGATGCGGCTGTTGGATCTCGGGTGCGGATCTGGCGCGGCGGCCCACTACCTCGCCAGCCGGCGAGATATCGAAATTGTGTGCGTGACCAATTCATCCGTGCAAGCGGACATCTGCCGGCGGAAATTTGCAAAACTGGGCGGGCATGGGCAGGTGATCGTCACCGACTTCGACAGCCTCGATCTCCCGAGTGAAAGTTTTGACGCTATCTATGCGCTCGAATCGATCGGCTACACCAAAAACCTGGACGCTTGGCTGGCGCGCTGCTGGCGGATGCTAAAGCCGGGAGGAAGCCTGTTAATCCGCTCACCGGGGTCGTTGGATCATTGTCGGCATGAGGAGGATTACCTAAGCGTCACCGCCTTCTTCGACAACTGGCGCTACAATTTTGTCGGCGCCAATCTTCTCGTCTACAAAATGCGCCGGTTGGGGTTCGACCCGATCCGCTATCGGCGATTGCCATTCTGGGCCTGGGGCCTCACCTGGAACTTCATTCAACACCTGGTGTTGTGGAAGTACCGGCTAAAGATGCGCACGTTTGTGCAATTGGAACGGATCATCTGGCGGACTTCCAAGGTATTTGTCTTCGGCAACCCGTACAACACGGTGCTGGCTACCAAGCCCGAGGCGTCATCTTGCTCCCGGCAGGACCAACGCAAGATAATTATTATACTGCCAGGCCGCTCGCGTGAGATTATCCGCCTGTTTGAAGAGCTACACCGAAAACGCCACGGCACCGCGCGAGGTCCGGAGCAGGCTGCTCGGTAGGTGCTCTGCCGGGATCGCGCCCAGAACCACTTCTTTTGGGAGCAAAGCGGAAAACATTTTCGCGCAGCGAATTTCGCCTTTTGACCCGCCGCGTCTTACCACCAGCCCTGTTGCACCGGACGATAGTATTGGCCGCCGCGCCGGCGCGGATCGACAGCTCGCGTATCGGCAGGCTGGCCCCAGTTGGGCTGGAAAAAGAAGCCGAAGCCGGCGTCGCCCGGGGAGTTGCCGCTCGCAACAAGGACATCGGGCGTAGGTTTGCGCGTCACGAAGCCGCCCTGGGGCTGGTTGTTGAGCACCGCGACGAACTCGGTGCGATAGTTGGTCTCGCTGCTCAGCGGCTCGTCCGAGATGATGATCGAGGATCGCGGCAGTGCGGTCGGCGCAATGCGATCGAGCACATCCTTCGGGATGGTGATGCGGTCGAGCGCGTCCTTGGCGTCGTCTCCGTTGTCGATCGTGACCACGCTCCAGCGCAGGCCCGCATCATTGCGCGCCATCGCCGTGAACACATGGGTGCCGATCCGCTTGTCGGGATCGCGGATTGTGATTGGGACTTCGATCGTCGCATCGAACACCTCGCCACCATCCGCCCAAGCCTTATGTGTGTTGCGTCGCACGTAAAGCTTCTGCGTCGCGCGGCTGATGTAGACCGAGACCGGCTCGAGCGCGAGCTTCGCGTCGTTCGCCGCCCTGGCGGCGTCGGCCTTCCTGGCTTCGGCCGCCTTGGCGGCGTCCTTTGCGGCGGCGGCGTCGGGCTTCGACTTCGCGTCGGCCTTGGTGGTGTCGAGCTGCGTTCCCAGTTCCGCGGCCTTGGCGGTGGCCTTCTGCTTCATATCCTCGGCCCGCGCCGTGGCCTGGTCCGTCTTTGCCGCGGCGAGCGCCTTGTCGGCGTAGGCGACCTCGGCGTCGGCGCGGGTCTTGAGCGATTCCAGCTTGCGCAGCGACGCCGTCAGCGATGCTGTCTCGCGCACCGCTGTTGCGGCGGCTTTCTTCGCCTCGTCGGCTGCCTTGGCGGCCTCCGCGGCCTCGCGGGCGAGCGTCTCGGCCCGCGCCGGAGCAGCGGCGAGGGCCTGCGCGTTCGGCACGAATAGCGCCGGATGGGAAAAATCGACCGGGACCGCGTCGTTCGGCGCGATGATTACCCGCATCCCGATCCGGGTCTCGTCGAACAGCTTCTCCGCAAAGTCATAGGGCATCCGCACGCAGCCGTGCGAGGCCGCGTAGCCGGGCAGCGGCCCGCCGTGCAACGCGATGCCATTCCAGGTGAGGCGCTGCATGTTCGGCATCCAGGCATCGTCATAGAGGCTCGAATGGTGGTCCTTGTCCTTCTCGAGGACGGCGAAGACGCCGGCCGGCGTCTCGCGCCCCCTGATGCCGGTCGACACCGGCGCGCGCAGGATCCAGCCGTCGGCATCGTAGAAAGTGACCTGCTGGGTCTTGATCGACACGATCGCCATGATCGGCTCGCCCGCGTCGCGCGGCGCCGTCGCCTCGGTGGGTGGCGCTTGGCGCGCCTGTCTTGCCGCGGCGTCGGCGGTCAGCGCCGTCAGTGCGGCCATCGCCGCGAGCGTCACAATGGCGGAATGCCCCCAACGCCGCATCGCCACGGTGGATTGCGCCGTCGTAAATCGATTTACCATGCCGTGCCCCGGTTGAAATGCGTGTCTGCACTTGCGTCGATCAAGATCTCGATTTTTGGATTTACCAACCGCCGCCACCATCCATGCTGTCAATTCGCTCCTGGGGACTACGTTCCGTTTGGCAATTCTCTCATATACGACAGCCCGCCCAGGAGGAAGGGCGGCTCGCGGCTGAAATTTGGCACTTTTCGGACATAACGCGATATCCGACTTGAATCCGTTACGGGCACCAAAGCGGACGTTCGCCGACAACTCCAGATTTATGGCCCTAAGCCGTTACTTCAGACGGGAAGTCTGAAACGCTTCTCGAATGATTTGGAACATTGGATTTTATGCAGGAAATTCACTCAACCGGAATGAGGCTCATTTTATCGGCCGGGTACGGCACAAGAAGATCATCGGCGCCATCGAACCATCGCTGATGGTCCGCGGCATCAATAATCGCCGGCATATAGTTCTCCCGCCACGCCGTCCTGCGAGGGAAGCGCGTCGGGCTTCTCGATCAGATTTCGGAGTACAAACGGGTCGGCGCTTTGATGGACGCGGCTGCACATCAGAATGAATTGGCGAGCGCGATTTCCTGTTGGAGCACTTCGATCCTTCGCGCGGCTTCGGCCTGCGAGAGGTTCTGCTCATACAGTTTCGGCTGATAGGCCTCCTGGCTCAGGCTTCGGAGCTTCAACGCCTGGGCGTGGGTCATCTGTTCGGTAAGTCTTCTCTGGATGCTCATTTTTAACCACCTCGCCAATCCGTAACTTGACTTCATGTTCTTTGTTTGTTCTTATAAGCCATGGATAACAAAATCAATGAAATTCGTCGCAAAATCAGGGCTCTAAGGGCAAAAATGCTGGAAGCGGAGGGGTCCATCCGGGACCAGATCAACCGCGACCTGGATTGTACGGATGCCTCGCTCCGGTTGATGGACATGCGCCGGGAAATGGTGAGCCTGATCGGGCAGCGCGACGCGCTCGGCGGGAGGGAAGAATGCCCCAACATCGCTGAAAGGCTCCGCTTCTATCGAGGACGGCAATGATTACATAGGGAGGGGGCAACCGAAGGAGTTGCCATGAAAAACCCTCTGACTATGCCGGTCGAGCCGCGACCCCGCAACATCACGCGCGCTGACCTTGTGATGACCGAGGGCTTTGGCTTGGAAGTCGATGGCCGGATGAAGACGGTATTTCCAACGCTTCAAGCGGCGCAGAAAAGGGCGAAGGACCTCAAAGCCGAGTTTCCGATGCTCCAGGTCAAAGTGTACGACGCTGTGGAAAAGAAGTTGCTGGAATTGTCACCGACTGGGTGACGCTTCGAGACCATCAAATTTGACCGATTGTCCGATTAGCGAAAGCAAACGTCGTGGGCATTAGTCTGCGTAACGGTGGAATAAAGGCCGTGGCAATGACTGACAAGCACCCCAAATGCAGTCGCGGTGTAATCCGATCCTATGACCAGGCCGCTCAAGTGGCGGCCCTTTTGCATTGAAACGCAGCAATTGTTCAAAAACCGGCGGCGACCAGATCATAGGAGCCTCTGCTTCCACGAACATAGATCCTGGCGGCGGCGGCACATATCAAATCACGGTTGGAATCGAACGCGTTCAGAAAACCCGAACTCGTCGAGGCGGGCATTTGGTTGAATCCGCTTCAATGCATCTTCGCTTATAAAAAATGATTCCTCTATAGCGCTATCGTGTCCCCAAAATCGCACGGCACGCCGCGTTGCGTCATATGAACGACTATGATTTGGAAAATCAATCACGTGGTCGAGACTGATCAAGTTGTCGCCGGTCCGCGATCGTTCTTACGGGGACTGGATCTACCGAATTGTCATTGATGAATACGCGTTGCGACCCTCTCTTGGATCCACCAACAATTTGACTCGGGCGCGAGCCACATGAATGCGGCTTCACCAATGCTTCACAAAGTGTGCCCGTACCGAGCGGCCTGCTGCACAGGCAGTTCCGGTTGCGAATCCTAGGCACAATCCAAGCACTGCGGATGAAAGCGCGACTACTTTCGTTCGGCGGCGGTCTCTCGTTCCATCTGCAAGATACGCGCTCGTAGCGCCTCGAACGTCTCTTCCGCCGCCTCGCTGAACAGCGGATCCTCAGCATTGGTCAAGGCCGAAGCGATCTCTATCCAGTCTTGCGGCTTTAGGGCCTTAAGCGCAGCAGGAAAGAAATATCGATCTTCCATCATCATGTGTTGCCGCTCGTGCGCGATGAAATCGCGAACGATGGCGTCGACATCTTGCCGAAGGACTTCACCATCCGCGAGCACGTACTCGACCGCTTGAGCGACGCGGCGCAAACGTTCGGCCCCTTTTTGGTGTTCGCGAGCGAGATCACCGACCTTCGCAGCCGCAGCGGGATCGCGAATTTTTAGCTTGGCAAAAACAACGTCTTCCTGGGGATGGTGGTAAACCTCCGGGTAGAGTTCGAAGTAGCTAATAATCGCGCCAATAACCTCATAGTCGGGGCGGCCGCCGCGGTCGAAAACCTCAAGTTCCCGCTCAAGGATGGTGAGCAGCCTTTCAATATTGCGATGCTCTTGGGACAGGCGCTCCATGATCATGGCAGCCCTCCATACAGTGAACAACCATAAAAATTATCCCTGACGCGATATCAGGTTTTGCGGCAGATCAAATCTGGGTTCGGAATTAGGTCGGGGCTATTTCATTCGCGCCTGCCGATATGCGACCGCAGCGAGGCCCCAACGTCGTGAATAAACAGCGCGAGCGCCCCATGCCAAAAAATCCTCCGCCATGTGCGAGCGCGACCTCGGGTGAATTAGCCAGTTTCGCGAAAGCTAATGTTGCGAATATCCGTCGGGTTGCTATCTACGGCGGACGCAATAACCCGCGCAAGAACGCGAAAATACTGCATGAAAGGCAAAAGCGACTCGGAAAAGGGCGGCCAGCATTGCGGAGATCAAAATGCGAAAGACGCTTGTCACAATTCTCTGCTCGGCGCTGATTGCAGCGTCGTCAATCCAGGCGGCCGCTGCAGCGGAACATCATCATACCCGCAAGGCAAGCCGCAAACCGGTCATGGTCAATGACCAGCACCGCACTTCCAACAATGAACAACCCCGCGATTCCGATGCCGGCGGCACGTGCGGTATTTTTCCTGGCCCATGCCAATGAGAAACAGGGGCAGGCGAATGGCAATTTCAATCGTTGTGCATCGGCGCGCAACGGTCCTGCCGACCCTGCTGAGTAATGTCGGTTGTTGGAGGCAAAGCAGAAAACATCTGCTCCCAGCAAAGTATTCGCAGGTTGAACCCATCTCGGAAATTAGCATGGCTCCGCTCGGTTGCTGCAGTGGCGACAAAAAGCCCCGGAGGCACGGCACTGGCTTCTTTCCATCCCCGTCCTGAATTAGTTGTCCCTTTTGATTTCTGGAGCAGTCCCTTTTGCTAGCGGTGGCCTACGTATACATCCGGAATTTCCATGGCCCGCGGATGTCTTCATACTTGCCGGCATGCGCCCCATTATTTTCAAATGTCCTCACACAGGATTGAACGTGCAACATTGGCTGGCTGACAACCCGGATGATGGAGAGCGCGCTTATGTGTCGGTCGCCTGCCAGGCCTGCTCTAAACTTCATTTCATTAATGCCTCAACGGGCAAGCTGCTGGGCGAAACGAGAAAGTAAGGCCGCGTCAGTCGGCGGCCTCTATCGAATAGCAAGTTGTTGCTCTGCGCGAGTCCGGAAGTGGCACGAAACGGTCACGGCCGTGTTGTCACCGCAAGTCCGCTATGCGCCGATGACTTTGACAGGTCATCTTCCCTCCTTGCCGTCTTAAGCCGGTATCCGATCACACCGATCAATGGAAGCGTGAGGAAAAGGCTCCCATGCCATCGGGCGCGGGTGTATCCGGCCTCACTTACCAGCGGACTCCTCTCCGTGAACGGCTCTGCACTTCCAAGTTTGGACCCAAAGCGGAACTGCGTAGCCGGCTCAGATCAAACATGAAGTGAATGTGCCGCGCCGGCTATTCCACTGGAGTGCCGTCGCTGCAGATTGGCACAGACTGCACATCACATCAGCGGAACGGTATTGCCCTGAAAACGGTTGCCAAGCGCGCAGGCGTCCAATCACGCGCATCTTGGCGGATCAGACGGCCGATGTTCTGGGCGGTCTCGCAGGCGCGCAATTCGTTGACGTTTCTCATTATGTTGACGTTTCTCATTATGGAGTGCGACCATGGGAGTAAGAAGTCTCTATTTCGGCGGCATCCTCGGTTCGTTACTGGCGGCCACCGCGCTGACCGCCCCCGCGAAGGCGCAACAGGCGCAAAAGCCTAATATCATCCTGATCGTGGCCGATGACTTTGGCTACGGCGACTCCGGTCCCTACGGCGGTGGCGAGGGTCGCGGCATGCCGACGCCCAGTATCGATCGAATGGCGAATGAGGGCATGACGTTCTTCGATTTCTACGCCCAGCCGAGTTGTACGCCAGGCCGTGCCGCAATCATGACCGGCCGCATCCCGAACCGCAGCGGCATGACAACCGTGGCCTTCCAGGGCCAGGGCGGAGGACTGCCGAGCGAGGAGTGGACCCTGGCTTCGGTGCTCAAGACCGGCGGCTATAAGACCTTCTTCGCCGGCAAGTGGCACCTGGGCGAAGCGGATTATGCACTGCCGAACGCTCAGGGCTTCGACGAAATGAAGTATGTCGGCCTCTATCATCTGAATGCGTACACCTATGCCGACCCGACCTGGTTTCCCGACATGTCGGACGAACTGCGCGCCATGTTCGCAAGGGTGACCAAGGGCGCACTGTCGGGCAATGCGGGCGAGACCGCCAAAGAGGATTTCAAAATCAACGGTCAATACGTCAATACACCGGAGCAAGGAGTTGTCGGTATTCCATTCTTCGACCGCTACGTCGAGAAGGCATCGATGGAATACCTCGACCGCAACGCCAACTCGACGACGCCCTTCTTCATGAGCATCGATTTCATGAAGGTACACCAACCGAACATGCCGGACCCCGACTACATCGGCAAGTCGCTTTCAAAGAGCAAGTATGCCGACTCTGTGGTGGAGGTCGATGCCCGCATCGGCCGGATCATGGACAAGGTACGCGCCCTCGGGCTCGACAAGAATACGCTGGTTGTCTTCACAACCGACAACGGCGCATGGCAGGATGTCTATCCGGACGCCGGTTATACGCCGTTCCGTGGCACCAAGGGCACCGTGCGTGAAGGTGGCAATCGCGTCCCCACCATTGCCTGGATGCCGGGCAAGATCGCTGCGGGCAAGAGGAACCACGAGATCTGCGGTGGTCTCGATTTCATGGCCACTTTCGCCTCGCTGGCCGGCGTCAAGCTTCCCGAAAAGGATCGCGCCGGCCAGCCGATCATTTTCGACAGCTACGACATAACGCCGGTTCTGTTCGGCACCGGCAAGTCACCGCGCAACTCCTGGTTCTACTTCACCGAGAACGAACTCACTCCCGGCGCGGCGCGGGTCGGCAACTACAAGGCGGTATTCAATCTGCGTGGTGATGACGGTGCATCGACCGGGGGGCTTGCCGTGGACAGTAACCAGGGTTGGAAGGGGCCTGAGAAGTATGTCGCCACCGTCCCTCAGGTGTTCGATCTCTGGGCTGACCCGCAGGAGCGCTACGACATCTTCATGAACAACTATACGGAGAGAACGTGGGAATTGGTGGCGATAAACAATGCCATTCAAACGCTGATGAAGACCTATGTGCAGTACCCTCCGCGCAAGATGCAGAGCGAAGGCTATGCCGGCCCAATCACCCTCTCGACTTATGAACGCTTCCAGTATGTGCGCGATGCGCTGCAAAAGGAAGGATTCAAGGTTCCGATGCCCAGCGGGAACTGAGCCGAATTGATAGAGAGCGGCCCCGGTACCTTCCGGGGCCGCTTCTATGCGAGTAACGCAGTGGAAGTGGAATGGATCAGGCTGCCGCAAACGGAACGCCAAGCGGAACCAAGGTTCGAGTGCGGCGTTTGGTATGAGATCAAGCCCAGTAGCCTGAGGGAGGAATCGGTCATGTCGCTTCGAACCATCGTTTCGATTGCCGCCTTGGTTATCATTGGCATCGCGAGTGTCCCAACAGACACCTTTGCCCGCGTCCCTGCCGGGACGAACTCGCCTCCACCACCATCAGCACCACGGATCGCAGACCCGTCATTATGGACTCCAGAATGATGTCGGGCGTTGAGAGCGCTGGCCTGAACATAGCGCGGTTGCAGCCGTCATAAGAAGGCGGCTGTTGCGCCGGCGGGTTGCTGTTCGTCGTAGGATCGACATGGCGGTCACTCGCCGTGCAGTGATCGACGTGAAACCTCCATTTCCGGTTATGGCCACGAAAAGGGCATGACCGGCGTAGTCGCGGATGTCCGGTCTCAGGAGTAGAACGGAAGCAGATTTCTGCGCTGTCAGGACCGTTGTTGGACCCGAAGCGGACATTTGCTCGACAATCGAGTTGAACCCTTAATGCTGCGGTAACGGCTTAACTGTAGGGCAGGTTGAGATATATCCGTCGAAGCCGCAGAGCGTTGCGCCTAATGAAATCAAGTCGGAAGGCCTCTCTCGTCGATAAAATGGAGTTCTGGCTATCTACGGGTCAAGTGGTCGATGGGGTTTGGGTCGGGAGCATTCAGGACCCACCCCAGCCCGGGTTGCGACGGGTTGAGGATGCGCTCCGGTTGATAAAAGACCATAGTCCACTTCACTATCAGCGCGTCAAGAATAGCCTCGAACGAATATGGGTACAATTACTTCCATATGCTCGCGCAAGCTATCTGCACTCCCTAAGCGCTTGCCAACTCGATGAGCGTTTTGTTCTTCTCGAAACGACAACGCTCGAACAGATCGCGTCTTGCATAGTACATGAAGCCACCCATGCGAGGCTGGCCAAGTTGGGAATTCCCTACGATGAAAAATCGCGTCCGCAAATCGAGCGAATTTGCCTTCGGAGAGAACTAAACTTCGCTGGAAAGCTACCATGCGGCGAGCCATTGCGCGATGAAATTTCACGGATCTTGGACTGGTGTGTTGATGCGAACGAATATTTTTCTGATCAAAACATGCGACAGCAGACCGACCAAGGAAACATGGAAGCGCTTCGCTATTTAGGAACGCCGAGTTGGATAGTCAGCGTTATTTTCAAAGTGCGAGACTTCATTTTCTTTGTGCGCCGGTTTACACAACAGTCGGTTGGCCGACGAGAATAAATTTGGGCAAACTGCCTTGAACGCTCGCGCTTGGGCGGGACTTCGGCAATTGGCACGAAACGGACCAGTCGGCGCGGTCTGATGATGTCCGTTCATCGGGGTAGGGCGGACTCTCCGCGAACGGCTCTGCATTTTCGAGTTTGATCCCGCGCGGATCTTCGGACAGAGGGCGCCGCCTAAGGCTAACGCACACCCAGGGGCGGCCAAGCATCACCGGATCGAAACCCAAACTGGCGTGGAGGCGCTTGTGCTGCAGGGTGGCGAGCGCGCAGGGAAGATGGTGTCGAGGCCAGTTGCGCGCAGGCGGTCGGCGAAGGCGGCGATCATGGCGCGGGCGATGCCCTGGCGCCGGGACGATTGCAGCGTGAACATGAAGATTGATCTAGACGATGGGTCCTGCAGAAGCTAGCGTGACCAAAGGCGCTGCGGGCATGAGATCAAGCCCAGCAGTCTGAGGGAGGAATTGGTTATGTCGCTTCGAACCATCGTTTCGGTTGCCGCCTTACTTATCATTAGTATCACGACCGTCTCAACTGCCTTTGCCCGCGTTCCTGCCGGGACAACTCGTCTTCAACACCACAAGCACCACCATCATCACACTGTCCATCACAGCGGGCAAGTGCGCCAGTGACTGCCGTAGCATGCTCGGCGAATGCCGTTGAATGCAATCAGTCGTCGCTTCGGTTGGACCCAACCTGATCTTTAGGTCAATACTCACCGCAGAGCCGTTTCTTTAGCCTCTGCGGATGAGTTTGCGAAATTCTGCTATTTCGCATTTCGTTGATCTGGCTCGTCGTGGTGATGATCGGCCGCGCCTGTAGGGTCGCGATGTAGGCCGCCTCGGTCTGCCTTATCTCAGTTCGAATGTTGCCCGATGGGTTTCGCAAGGGCTCAACCCATCCTGCGGGCTGGATGATATTCACCGCACCGCAATCTGATCTGGTTAGCGCGATTTTTGTCGGCGACCACATCGTTGAACCCGCGCCGCCTGAGGGTTTTCTCGAAAAATCAAGATTTCGCGCGATCGTTAAGCCGCCGTAGCGCATGGCCGGCTCACGCGCATCCGCAATTCACGTCAGTCGGCCGTTTGGCGTGCACGCTTCGCTTCTGAACGGCATTGCAGTCTGGAACTTTATCTCGATCCCGAGCTTGTCTTGCCATTGTTTAGTCCTTGAGAGACCGCGTGATGCGTCGATCCGCCTTGGTTGTTGCCTTGCTGATACTCACGGCTTCCGCGTGCGAAGCCGAATCCGGTCTCGCCTCATATTACGGTGGGCGGGGTCGCGGTAGCGAAATGACGTGCGCTCATCGCACCAGGCCATTGGGCAGCATCGTAACAGTTACCAGCGCGGGGCGTTCAATACAGTGCCGGGTCAATGATCGCGGTCCCTTTGTTCGGGGGCGCGTCATCGACGTATCGATGAGCGCGGCTCGCGCGCTCGGCATAATGCGGTCCGGCGTCATCCGCGTTTCGGTTGAATAGTCCGTAGGATGGGTAGAGCCAACGGCCGCGCGAATGCGCGCCCGATGATAAACTCCGCGACACCTATCAAATGGTGGACGAGACAATGGCCGGCCTGGATTCGCCTGCGGCAGGCGATGGCTTTCGCAACGGCTCAACCATCCTGCGGGCTTAGTCGACACCTGGCTCCATGCCCTTGGATTTAAACAACGCCTGGGCCGATGGGCCAACCAATGAGCCGATCAATGATTTGGCGGCGTTGCCGTTTTGGGTTCCTGCACCGATGCCGGCGGCGTACACGGTGTAGTTTTGAATTTCCTTCGGCAGCGGTCCGACCAACGCGACGCCGGCATGCGGCAAGATCTCGCTGATCTGGTGAATTCCAAGCTCGGCCTGGCCGGACTCGACGTAATCGGCTACGTAGCCACCCTGTTTGAGCTTTTCCTTAGGCTTGACCTGATCCGATATGCCGAGGCGCTCGAGCAGCTTCTCTATGTAGATGCCGCTGGAGCCGCCGCTCGCGGGATCGATGAAGCTTATCGACTTTGCCTCGAGCACGGCCGTCTTGAAAGCTTCGATGGTCGAAATGTCAGGTTTGTTCGCGCCGGTCTTCACCATGACTCCGACGCCCACGCGAGCCAGGTTAGTGCGGCTGCCGGAAATCACTTTGCCCTCGCCGGTTAGCTGGTCAACTCCTTCCGGGGTCATCACGACAACATCGAAATTTTCGCCAGCCTCGATCCGCTTCATCAGCCCGCCGACGGTTTCATTTTCGACCGAAACCTTGTTGCCGCTCATCCTCTCGTATTCCGGTAGCAGCGCCAGCACGGTCGACTTGAACGCGCCGGCGGTGAGCAGTTTCAGCTCGACGGCTCGGGAAGCGGTTGTGCAAAGGGCGGCACCCACGGCGCTGGCGAGCAGCAACACCTTGTATCGCATTTTAGTTCTCCTGTGTCCGTGAGGCATTTTAGCTGAATTATCTGCGAGAGCGAACGGCGAAACGAGTAAATCATGCGGGTAATCGCCTGGCAAAAGTCAGTTGTGAGAGTCGGTGCGGAGGTGCCCCTTGGAAGGGGGGCATGGTGTATATTCATTTACACGAATATCTCCCGACGCTGGCGTCAAGTCTGCGAATCTAATTCGCAGGCGACGGTGACAAACAAGCCTCGCTCACCGGGAAGAGCGCGGAGGAAGCCGCTAAAACCATTGCGTGAGGGAATGCCGGCTGATCTGGCGTATCCGTGGTGACTAACGCGCGTGTTTACTACACACCACGCGCGGCCGTGGGTGCATCGAGCACCCGGCATTTCCCACGCCCTCTGTTTTCAGGGCGAAAGATTTAATCATAGGCCCGGACGCATCGCGCCGCGGGAATGCGGAGGCGCGTTTTGCGAATAGAATAGGACGCCGTCATTGCGAGTGAAGCGAAGCAATTCATCGCGCCGCAAAGAGAGTATGGATTGCTTCGTCGCTTCGCTCCTCGCGATGACGATTTGAAAAAATTAACGGTTGCTACGGGTCTTGAATTTCTATCCCCCGCCGACGCCATATCCGGCCATCCGGCTCTTCACGTTTTCGATCTCCGCTTTGGACAGAAGCGGCGGGGTCCCGATCTGAAGGCAGCCGTGGTATTGTCGCGCCAGCGTTTCGACTTCAACCGCAAGCCACATCGCCTTCGACAGCGAGGGCCCTATTGCGATCATGCCGTGGTGAGCGAGGAGACAGGCCGACCTGTCGTGCAGTGCGGTGACGGCATGCCGCGACAGTTCCTCGGTTCCGAACGTCGCGTAGGGCGAGCAACGGATGGTATCGCCGCCGGCGCAGGCGATCATGTAGTGCACAGGTGGAATTTCCAGGCCCATGATCGCCAGAATAGTCGCATAGGGCGGATGGGCGTGGACCACCGCGTTCACCTCGGGGCGCGCTTTGAGGATATCGCGGTGAAAGCGCCATTCGCTGGAGGGGCGCTCATTGGTGTCGACCGGGCCGTCCAGATTCTATGAAAACGATCTGCTCGGGCTGCATCGCCTCATAGGGCGTGCTGGTCGGCGTGATCAGCATGCCGTCCTCGTGACGCAGGCTGATATTTCCAGAGGTGCCCTGATTAATGCCGAGTTCGTTCATGCGCAGGCAGGCGGCGATGATCGATTGACGCTTCGCCCGGTCATTCATGGTTGACATCAACTTTCCCTGAACAAGATGCGGTGCACGGTTGCGACGGATAGGGCCGCGCCCAAGATAGAAACGCTTGCGGTCAAAGAACAGTGGTTGATTATTGGCCCGCAATATAGTCGAACATTTCCGGCGGGCGAACTTGAAACAGGCTTGAAAGCGATTTGGGAGAAGTCATGACCAATGCCGTGCTTGGCATTATCGGTGGATCCGGCATCTACGATCTGCCGGGGCTGGAAAACAGCCGCGATGAGGTGATCGCCAGTCCATGGGGCGAGCCATCGGCGGCACTGCGCCGCGGCACCATCGCGGGCTTGCCGGTCGTGTTTCTGTCGCGGCATGACAAGGGTCACCGGCTGTCGCCCTCCGATATCAACTACCGCGCCAATATTGATGTGCTCAAGCGCGCCGGGGTAACCGACCTGATTTCGCTGTCGGCCTGCGGTTCCTTCAAGGAAGAACTGCCGCCCGGCACCTTCGTGCTGGTCGACCAGTTCGTCGATCGCACCTACAGGCGCGAAAGTTCGTTCTTCGGCAAGGGCTGCGTCGCGCATGTGTCGATGGCGCATCCGGTCTCGCCGCGGTTGCGGCTGCATCTGGCCGCGGCGGCCGAAGCCGAG
The DNA here is from genome assembly GCA_963811915.1 of uncultured Alphaproteobacteria bacterium. GTDB lineage: Bacteria > Pseudomonadota > Alphaproteobacteria > Rhizobiales > Xanthobacteraceae > Bradyrhizobium. The sequence goes on along the minus strand of CAWETC010000036.1, from coordinate 16,994 downwards.
GGCATCGCGTTCGCACGCGGTGGCACCTATATCTGCATGGAGGGACCGCAATTCTCGAGCCTGGCCGAGAGCACGACTTACAAGGGGCTGGGCTATTCGGTGATCGGCATGACCAACATGCCCGAGGCAAAACTCGCCCGCGAGGCCGAGATTTGTTACGCCAGCGTCGCGATGGTCACTGATTTCGATTGTTGGCATCCGGATCACGACGCGGTCACGGTGCAGGACATCATCCGCGTGTTGAATTCGAACGCCGAAAAGGCGAGGGGCCTCGTGGTGCGCCTGGCCCGGGATTTTCCGCGCGAGCATGAGCCGTGTCCGATAGGATCGGACCGCGCGCTCGACACGGCGCTGATTACCGCGCCGGAAGCGCGCGATCCCGAGCTTTTGAAGAAGCTCGACGCGGTGGCTGGACGGATATTGCGCGGATGATTTTCGGCAGGCGAGCCTAACGAGGGTGAGATTCGCATGAAGGTCGACGGACGTCATACCCGCAGCATCTGGGTCGAGCCAGACGGCGTTTCGGTCCGAGCGATCGACCAGCGGCGGCTGCCGCACGAATTCGTTGTGGCGGATATTGCCGGCTGCGACGCCGCGGCCGATGCGATCCGCTCGATGCTGGTGCGCGGGGCTCCGCTGATCGGCGCTACGGCCGCCTATGGCATGGCGCTGGCGATGCGGGCCGATGGCTCGGATGCGGCGCTGGCGCGGGCCTATGACGCGCTGATCGTGACGCGGCCGACCGCGATCAACCTGAAATGGGCGCTTGAAGAGATGCGCACGGCGCTTTCGCCGCTGCCGCCAGGGGCGCGCGCTGCCGCTGCCTTTGCGCGCGCCGGCGAAATCGCCGAACAGGATATCGCGATCAACCGGAGCATCGGTCAGCACGGTCTTGGCCTGATCGAGGCAATCAAGTCCGGCAAGAAGCCGACCGAGCGGGTCAACGTGCTGACCCATTGCAATGCCGGCTGGCTGGCGACGGTCGATTGGGGCACCGCCACCGCGCCGATCTATCTGGCGCACGATCGCGGCTGGGATGTTCATGTCTGGGTCGATGAGACCCGTCCGCGCAATCAGGGGGCTTCGCTGACGGCCTGGGAGCTTTCCCATCACGGCGTGCCGCATACGGTGATCCCGGACAATACCGGTGGCCATCTGATGCAGCACGGCATGGTCGATCTGGTCATCGTCGGCACCGACCGGGTAGCCGCCAATGGCGACGTCTGCAACAAGATCGGCACTTACCTCAAGGCGCTGGCTGCCCGCGACAATGCCGTGCCGTTTTATGTCGCGCTGCCGTCGCCCACGATCGATTTTTCCATCGACGACGGCATCAGACAAATTCCGATCGAGCAGCGCAGCGCCGACGAGGTCGCGACCATGACCGGGCGCACGGCGGACGGCCGGATCGAGACGGTGCGCGTGGTCTCCGACGGCTCGCCGGTCGCCAATTACGCGTTCGATGTCACGCCGGCGCGCCTCGTGACCGGATTGATAACCGAACGCGGCGTGCTGCGGCCCGACCGCGGCGCGCTGGCCGATGCTTTTCCGGAGCGGGCTGCAAGCCGTTGAGCATGGCGTTCGAGGGCTGTCACACCACCTTGGCTTCTCTCAGGCCCGCGATCTCATGCGCACTGAAGCCGAATTCGGCCAGCACCTCGTCGGTCTGTTCGCCGAACTCCGGCGGCCGTGCCGCCATTTTGCTCGGCGTGCGCGACAGCGCGAACGGCTGGCCTACCAGGCGGATGTGGCGGTCCTCCTCGTTGGGCACGTCCTGCGCAATGCCGAGATGTTTGACCTGGTCGTCCTCGAACATCTGGTCGATCGAATAGATCGGGCCGCAGGGCACGCCGGCGGCGTTGAGCTCCCGGACCCAGGTGTCGGTGCTTTTCTTCTCGGTCAGGACGCTGATCTTCGCATTAAGCGCGTCGCGGTTGTTCGAGCGCGCCGGCGCGGTGGCGAAGTCGGGATCGGTCACGAGCTCGGGCGCCCCGATCGCCTGCGCGCAGCGCTCCCAGATCCGCCCGCCCGTGGTGGCGATATTGATATAGCCGTCGGAGGTCTTGAACACGCCGGTGGGAATGCTGGTCGGATGGTTGTTGCCGGCCTGCTTGGCGACGTCCTTTTCCATCAGCCAGCGCGCGGCCTGGAAGTCCAGCATGAAGATCTGCGCCTGCAGCAGCGAGGTCTGTACCCATTGGCCTTCGCCGGAGACATCGCGCTCCAGGAGCGCGGTGAGGATGCCGATGGCGCAGAACAGCCCCGCCGTGAGATCCGCTACGGGAATGCCGACCCGCATCGGTCCTTCGCCCGGCGCGCCCGTGATCGACATCAGGCCGCCCATGCCCTGCGCGATCTGATCGAAGCCGGGACGCTTGTGATAGGGGCCGTCCTGGCCGAAGCCGGAAATACTGCCATAGACGATGCGCGGATTGATCTTGCGCACGCTCTCATAGTCGATGCCGAGCTTGGCTTTGACGTCGGGGCGGAAGTTCTCGACGATCACGTCGGCCTTGGCCGCCAGCCGCATGAACACCTCGAGACCCCGGGGATCCTTCAGGTTGAGTGTCATCGCGCGCTTGTTGCGGTGCAAATTCTGGAAGTCGGAACCGGAACGCGGACCGCCCGGCTGCTCGCCGGCGGCGTCCGCCATCAGGGCATCGATCTTGACGACATTGGCGCCCCAGTCCGCGAGCTGCCGCACGCAGGTCGGCCCCGAGCGGACGCGGGTGAGATCGAGCACGGTGAAGCGGGACAGGGCCTGGGAGGCGCGCGGAAAGGGCATTCAGAGAACTCCGGTAGAGATCATGCGGGGGATCGTGTTGCGGGCCGCACCATCGCCGAAAGTCCGCGTCTTGTCATGCGGCAGCGCGCCGGACGGCCTGACGGGTGGGCTGAGCAGCCCTGCACCATTGGGGGAGGCGGCCGGCCGACCGCCGCCCGGAATTGTAAGCCCTTGCGCCCCCGCATGAAATTTGGGTTCGTTTGGCCAGACGCGCGCGGTGACTTGCCGCGCGCGAAACTCATAGCATCGGCAACCGCAGCTGCCCGAATGGCGCGCCGATGGATGTTTCGCGCCCGGCGCTTGAGCGCTTGGCGTCCTGGTTCGCCTCCGACTCTCGAGGATGCGCATGCGCGCCGGCTGGACTGTGGCCCGGGCTGCCTCCGGCTGTGCGGCATCTCGCAACGGCGCGTGGCGGCGGGACAGGGGCCGCGGTCGAGGTCGAGGTCGCGCGCCGGCCCCCGCACGCCGTGCAGGGTCGCGCGGGTTACGGGGTGCCCAGCGAAACCCAACCGGACCAGCCGTTGCTGGCCGCGGTCTGCCAGATATGATGCAGGGCGCCGTCCGCGCCGAGGACAAACACTTCGAGGCGACGGTCGCCACTCGGCGCGACCGCCGGTCCATTCAGCAACCCGGCGCCGGCGTTGCCGAGCGAGAACCAGAATAACCAGCCATTGCTGGCTTCGGTTTGGTAGGTGTGCCAGAGATTGCCGTCGAGCCCGGTGATGAACAGCTCCAGCCGGCCATCCGCGCTCGCGGCCAGGGCCGGATGGTCCTGAAAGCCGACGCCGGCGTCGCCAAACGACACCCACGCCGACCACGGGCCGCCGACCGCGGTTTGCCATGCATGCCACAGCGCGTTGTCATTGCCGCGTACGAATAATTCAAGCCGGCCATCGGCACTGGCCGCCACCGCCGGCCGATCGCTGAAGCCGGCGCCGGCCGAGCCGAGGGCAATCCAGTCGGTCCAAGGGCCGGCCGGTGCGGTCTGGCCGATGTTCCACATTTCGCCGGTGTCGGACAATACGAAGACCTGCAATTGACCTTGGGCATCGAGGATCATGGTGGGCGGAGCGGTGATGAACTGTCCTTCGGGCGCGAAATGGGCGAACCAGTTCGGATTCCAGGGGCCGCCCCAGACCGTTTGCTCCAGACGCCACAGCTGGGGAGGGCCATCCTGCCCGGCGCTGCTGGCGAACAGAACCAAGCGGCCGTCGGCGCCCGCGGTCACGGTCGGCGGGTTGATCAACCCGCCGGGCGGCAGGCCGAGCGGGGTCCAGCCCGACCAGCCATTCGACCAGCTGGTTTGCTCGATCTGTTCGAGGGTGCCGCCAACCGCCAGGGTCAGCAGCCGGCCGTCGCCATTGCGGGCCATCGCGGCCGGCCAGGCGCCGAACTCACCGCCGGGTGACGCCCATCCTGACCATCCGTTGCTCCACGCGGTCTGCCAGAGGTGCCAGAGGCTGCCATCGATCGCAAACATGAACAGCTCGAGCCGGCCGTCGCCGCTGGGGGCCAATACGGGAGATCCGAACAATCTGGGCATGCCAAGGTCCTCCGGTTGGAACGGCGGTTTGATCACCGCGACGCTATCATTTCTCCCGGCCGGCCAGCCATGATCCAGATCACAGCCTGACGGCGCGCCGCCGTCCGACGATTTACCCATTTTTAATTTTTTAAAGGCGCCTGAGCCGTGCGCGCCAACGACCGGGCTCCGGGCTCGAACGGCTCAATTCGATCGCCGTATTCTGTCATGGCGCAGCATCCTGCTGTGCGGGTGCCCTTGCTCATGTCATGGCGGCCCACGTCGCTTTAGGCGCCCCGGTTCAAGGCCTTCTCATTCAAGGTCTTCTCAATGGCGTTTGTGGCGTCGTAAATCGCATATTGCCTTGAGAACGATACGCCGGTTTGGCTGCGGCCCCCGTCCAGGTGCACCGCCCATTTCCAACCCGTTGGGTTGGCGGTCTGCACTACCTGATATCGGATGCCCTTGTGCTGCATTAAATAGACCGTCAGCCCCTGAACCAAAGTTGGCCGCGACCCAACATGCAAGCGGCACCGGGATCGCTCGGCGACGCCGCCTATGCCAGTCTGGGCCCCTGAAATCCCTGAAGCCTAGCAGGCGCCGGGTCGAGCCGATGTGAACTGGCTCACAATCGGGGCTCATTGTTTCCAACATGGCGCGGGCTGAGGTCGCGCCAACACGCCGCCGGGTTGAGCGGCGGCGGTTGCTGTTGCCACGCTCTTGCGATCAAGATCGCCGTCGTTGATCTGCGCCGCTGAGGGTGTTGTGGGGGAGACCATCCTTCGGGTGGTTGGCCCGCGCCTCGCTGGGATTGGGCTTTTCTGGTGCGCACACCGGGCGGGATTGCTCACCTCCCCGTACCATGCGGCGAGGGTCGACGATGGCGCGGCGGTCGTAGCCGCAGGTTGGTCTGGCGTGGATCGCCGTCGTTGCTGCGCTCGCCCTGGTTCATGGCGGCGGGTTTTGGCTTGCCTGGTGCCGTGATGGTCGCTCTAATACAACGATTGAATTTTTTAAGGGAGTGCGGATGTGGCGACAGGTATGGTCAAGTGGTTCAACGCGACCAAGGGTTACGGATTTATTCAACCCGACAACGGCGGCAAGGACGTGTTTGTGCACATCTCGGCCGTGCAACGAGCCGGCCTCAGCAGCCTCAATGAGGGCGACAAGCTGAACTCCGAAGAGCAGGACAACCGCGGCAAAACGTCGGCGGAAAATCTGCGAGTTGGCTAAGGCACCCGTCATGATCGGCGACATCGAGCGGCTGAGCGTGGTTCAGCGCCAGGTTATCAGGTTGCGCCGCTTGGCTGTCGCGACATGCGACGGCGACATCACCCCGAGACTTCTCGCGCTTGCCGATGAGATCGAGCAGCGAGCGCGTGAGGCAGACCGGCTATTGTGTTCTCCGCACCAAAAGCGCATCTGAATTGCAGCGGGCTTGCGCCAGCTTGCGGGGCCGCCCATCATTCGAAGCCCTGGCATTTCGGCTGCGCTTGCGCTACGCCGCCTCCAACAAGGTGCCCTCAGCTCGTCGGCGCCCCAGACTGCTCGGTGATCGACAACATCATCGCGATGGTTGCGGTCCGGGTGTCGGTCCCAACTTGGCGCGGCACCGAAACTCTGCGATCTCGCGCGATCAAGCGGCGATGCTCGATCGCTGCGTTATCTTGGAATCGCCGCGATTGGCCGATAGCCCAACGACAGCGGAGCGATAGGATGAACGCACTCAATTTGAAAGTGGTGATCGTTCTCATCGGGGCGCTTGCCGTGGCCGTCGTCATATACGCGACCGTTTATCTCAGCATTGATGCAGCCAGTCTCTCTGCAGAGATGCCAGCCCAATGAGAAAAACTACACCTAAACGCGCCAGCCTGATCGGTTCGTTCTTGCCGGCAGCATCGGGGGTGAAGCGCCGGCGCCCGCCGGTATCTGCGCGTGGCAGATTCGGCCGGTACCAGCGCCAATGGCTAAAAATGGCATCCACTCAACCAGAACGGTAGCCGCCCCAGGACGCGCAGCAGCCTCCGTCACCGCAGCCGCCGCCTCTGTAGCGATAGCCGCTGCTGGAGCCGCGAAATCCACAACCACGACTACCGCCGCCACCGCCGCCCTTCGCCGCCCGCCTGAAGCCGCCGCTGCCATTTTCCTTGTCGAAGACGTGGAAGGTAGCCAGACTGACGTCGGCTATTTCCGCTTCGCCAACGAAGCGTTGATGGGGTGTGGTGCTCAACGATTGCGTGCGGTCCACTCTCGCAAGAGCGGATGCGCTTCGGACCAGCGAAAGACCGAGGTCCGGCAACGGCCAGCGCCGGCACAGCAGCGGCTTTGATCAGACGCTTCCGCTTTGAAGCTTGCTTCCCCCGGGACATGTCACGTCCTCCATGGGCCCGTGTTCAAGTCCGACTGAAAGATTTGAGCGGATCTAGAGTTGGGCATTCGGGGCGCGTGGGCTGGCTTTCGCGGCGCGTCGTCATTGGTGGACTTTCCGCGCGCTGTGCCAACATGTTTTTGGTAATGGACACTGATTCGAGGCGGCACCGCATCGGCGATATGCGCATTATCCGCCTGATCCAGAAGTGGTTTGTCTCTTGGGTCCATGATTGCGCTCAGCGCCGGAACTTCCGCCCGATGTGCCCGTTTCTGCTAAGGGCCGGCGGAGCACGAACATGAACAAAGTGACGCTAGCGGTTCTAATTTTGGTGGGATCGTCCATGCCTGTTTCGGCTCAAAGCGTTGGACGTCTGCAGGACGGCTTCTATTCTGGTCAGTACAGCGGTCAATATAGCGGCCAATACAACGGGCAAAGCAATCCGCGAGTTGACGGGCGTGGCAGCCACAATGAAGGTTTTCCGCCGAGCGCGGCAGACAAGGGAAATAGATATTTCGACAATCCTATTCGCTTAAGCGATTGCGACGAAGTTGATGCTTTCGCGCCGGATGCTCGGCCCGGATGGCAAACCCGAGTGCGGGCGTGGTGTCAGTAAACAAAAAGACCGCCCGAAGGCGGTCTCTCTATAGCTCTGGTCGGGCTGGTGGATCGGGCTACAGCTAAACGCTGTGTTATGCCTTCAGGCGAGGGGCGGGGAAAGCCGATCCCAGCGAAGCCCACGATCATCATGGCGCCCGCCCCGGTTGTGTCGATCACGCCCTCGCCAAAGATTGAGGATTGACTCTGGGAAGAGAGATGGCGTCCGTCGCCGAAAGGACCAAGCTACGGCTGAGCGGGCTCAGCTCTTCCTTCGAGAGGACCTTGCTATGAGATGTGTTACTTCGGCTCTATTCTCGCGAGGAGGGCGAGACAGGACGCTTGTCGATACGCGATGAAGCCAACGCAGCAACCCAGGATCGTCATGGTCGAGGGCTCAGGAACACCCGCTGTCAGGCTGATCGTCGCGGTTATATTTGGGTCGTCAGGGACAGCGCGTGCCCACAAGGTGCCAGACGCCATGATTGCCGCTGACAAGCGGACCGCGTTTTTCGAGCTGCGCGAGAAGCTGATGGACGACTGGGCGGCGTATGCGACGAGCGATCCAGCGCACACCGCCCGCGTCTTGCCACTAAGGGCTTAGCTCAGATCACTGAAGATTGTGCGGGGCGGGAACGGTTGGCTGTGGGATATCGGACGCTGACTCGCCGCTTACTCTGTCGGCTGCCGCCGCCGCGCACTCGCTGCAGATCGGGATGCGGGGCCAATCGACTTGAACGGGCGTCTGTATTCCGCGCTCCGCTAAGCAGAGCGTGCACCAGTGCGTTGTCGAATCGGCCATAACAAAAGCTCTTCGCATAGGTTTAGATTTGCTTCAGCTTCAGGACACCATCTCCTTCGTTAGGCACGGGCAGCTTCACGCGCGAGATCAAGTCGCGCTGTTTGGCCCATGTTATTTGGAACGAACTGTCGCCCTTGCTGGCTGCAAAGTTCAGTTGCCTTGGTCAGGGCGGCGCGCTTGGCTTCGTCGCTTCCACCGCGGATCGGAGCGTATCTTTCGGAAATGGTGTAGGTAATCGGGACCGGCCGGAAGGATCCCTGTGCTCGTGGCACAGCCACCCAACGCGGCGCATATGAGCGCGTCCGAGTATCGCCAGTTGCCTCAGTCGCCGCAGTGATTTCGGTCTGTCCGCCGAGTCGGCGCGTGCCCAGGTCGATCGCATTTCCCGCTAGGCCTCTAAGCGGTGGACAGTGTTCGCCCGCGGAGGGGGTTGCGAACTCGACGATCGACAAGGTCGCGCGAGCTTTCTCGATTGCCGACGCATTCGAGCCGACGAAAGGCCATCCGCAGCCGTAGAAGCTCTTTCATAACAAAAACCCCGGCATAACAGCAGCGGGCTGTTGTTTCACTACCGGGGATCAGCGGTGCGGGCGCTACACGGTCGCGCAGCGCGGTGCACGCACATTATTGCTCCTTCGAGGCGTTGAAGCGATGTCATCAGCGATCAATGGCCGCGAACGGACTTCTGATACCATCAGGGATGCAGCAGCACCTAGTTGGACCAACTACATGCTCAAATCTCGGCAGAAAATATCGCTGCCTGACTCCATAGACCGGAACGGCTGCCACTGATTGCTGAATGAAGTCTCCTCGCAGGCACCCGTGGTTTTTCGATCACCGAAGTGAACATGCGAGATGCTTTGATCAGTAACTGCTATCTAAAATCTGGTGACGAATTCGCATGAAAAGCGTTTCTAAATCCGATAGCATCAATGAGTGAACTATAAATTGTTGATCGGAGCAATCGTGCTAGAAGGCGCTTCGAATCAAATGGAGATCGAGAGTGGCCAAGAAAACAAAGAAGACTATTGTTCGCCGTGAATATACCAAAGCCGACGTGAAGGAATTGCGAGCCCATTCGAAAGCCAAGACGACGATTGCCAAAATTGTAAAGCTGACCAAAAGAACGGAAGGTTCATTGCGTCAGAAGGCACTCAAGCTTGGGATCAGTCTCGGCCATCGCAGATAAACGGAATAATACGCCCTCCGCCGTAAACATACGCCGAGCGAGCGTCGCAAGAGGCGCATGGGTCGAAATCCAAAACGGGTATAACCGTTCCGATCTCTCCGCCTCGTGTCTTCATTTTCAAATTGTCGCCCGTTATGAAAAAACGGCTAAATGCCGATCGGCTGCATGAACGGTCAGAGAAGACGCTGAGGAGCGAGACAGATTTCGGCGCTGCTGTGACTTAACGGACCATCACGCCGCGGCGGGTGCTTTCCCTCAGCCTCAGAGATTGCCGGTTCCTTGGATTATGACGCCAACCCGCGAATGCTTGAGCCATCATTTATCGGCTTCTTGCGCACTTAGTAGGGTGCGATGCAGTGAGGCCCAACTCAAAGCTCAATGCATTACCATGTTGCTGCTGAAATGCACGGATGCCGGTTCCATTTTTCACCAGCTTTCCTATTCCCTTTGCAACGACGTTAAACTCCGCTGATGGCCACCCTCATCTCCTTCATCGTCCACATCGAGCATTTCGCTCTCATCGGAAACTAGACGAATCGCGTGACAGATGCTTCGATCGTCAGCCTCCAAGAGACAGACGCCCGTTTGATTCCCAGCAAGAACTGGGGCGGACCGATCAATCGTCGTTTCGTGACATTCCTTGAGCGTCAAATTGGTTGCAGGTTCGATTTTTTTGGTGATGTCAGATGATACGCTGAAGAGCTGTATCGTAACTACCCCGTCCAACCTTTCTTCGAGCCTATCAAGATATCGACTGTGCGCACGGCCCGCTACGAAAATAATCGCGTAGATTGCGAGAGCAACAAGCAGCCAGACCATGAGAGAAGGACCTTTCTCACTTTCCGCTAACTTCGCTCTAAATCGAAACTATTTTGGGGCGGTTTCATGCTCGAAGTGCGGAGCTGCCCAGCTTTTGCGCGGAACTACGGGCCATGCGAGATCGCGTGAGCGCGATAGGGCGGATGGAGCGTTCGACGGTGTTGTTGTCGAGCTCGATGCGGCCATCGTCGATAAAGCGCGTCATGCTTCCGAATACGACAGGGCGTAACGGATGGCCTCGGCAAGCTCGCTCTTCTGACTGATCAAGCCAAGTTTTGTCTTGTCCGCAGCCACAGTTTAAGAGCGTCGCCGAGTGGCCGAGTTTTCTGCTGCCGGACGGTGCGACGTTCGTCGGCGCCGCGCCACTGATGTCCCTCTCGACGGCATAGCGCGGCGATATGTTCCAGCGCCTCGCTGGCAATCGGCGCAAGTCCCGGGGGTGGCGAGTTCGTAGAAGTTGCGCTGGACGTGGGACCAGTAGAACGCAAGCCGGACGTCGCCGCGATCGGCCAGCTTACGGTTGCGCATACCGAAAGATGTCGTCCTCCAGTCTCCAGCCGCTTTCCGAATAGGCCCAGGCCCGTGCCATCTCTCAGAAGGCAAGCTTGATCCGGTCGCCTCGCTTGGCCCGGAGCACGTAGACCCCCCTCGAGAACGCGTCGGCCGTCATGGTCTCGCGCACCAGAGCTGCCAGTCCCTCAGCAACTTTGCGGAAGTCGACAGACTTGGGGCGAACGTAAATTTGACAAAGCCGAATGTGAAAAAATGCTCATAGTCGTGTTGAATGCCGGTGACAGGCTGTTCCGTGGCATGGACCACGGTGACCACGACAAAGCTCGGGACCAGCAGCCGGGCGAAGACGCGAAGATATTTCACGCCCTCTGAATGGGTGAACGCGCATCCCAACGTCGACCCAGACCCGGCGATAGTCTCTGGCGAGGAAGGATTAGCCTAGATACGCTCGGATTGGCCTATCTTTAGCCGTGTGAGAAGATGTCCGTAGGTATCTCGCGCCGTTAATCCGAGCATATATCCCGCCTGGGCTGAGAATAACGGGAGGAACACATCCCTGAAAGCGTCAAAAAAGCCGGTCCCTGACCAAAGCGAAAAAGTAAACGCACCCGCTCCAAGGAAGGACAGGGCTAGCAAAACCAAGACACTAAAATTGAGACCGAGGTAAATCCCGACGCACAGGCAAGGAGTAGCAGCATTGCGCAATATATGCTCCAGCGCGGACTGGTTCAATCTCGTGCTTTAATGTTGCGCCGCACCCGCCAGTCAGTTTATCTTAGCTCCGTTAACGAAAAGTTACTTTGATGTTTGCTGGTGAAACAGGTTTCGTGCTTCCTCACCAGATTATTGATCAGCGTTATTTTATTTGGTGACGATAATTTTATGTCGTTGGGTCGGATATTCACGATAAGTCTGATCGGCTCGGGGTCTTGTTCGCCAAGCCGCCCGCCGGGCTGCTCGAGCGACCGTCATTCCGTATCTTTTTCCACGACCGACGCCTTTGTCATATTGCTCGCAAGCATGATCGGTGGCGTTGGCTATCAATTGGCCGCGGGTTATCCGACGACAGATATATTGCCGTATTGCGCTGTCGGGCTACTGGCGAGCTTTATTCACATCTTGCGGATGAGTGGCAGTGGTTATTACGATTTTGCCGATAGTGCAAAACCGCGGTGTCGAAACCGCACAAATCCTGACTTGCTGGTTTACGACCGGCTTGCTGCTTGCATTTTTTGCTTTTCTTCTGAAAATCGGGATCGACTATTCGCGCGGCGCATTTGTGACTTCTACTTCCTTGCGCCGGTAGGTCTGCTCGGCGCGCGCAAGATAACAAAGACCGCATTGGTCTCGGCGGTTTCACGAGGGACGGTCGGGCGCCGCGACGTCGTACTCATCGGGGATTTCAACGAAATTGCCGCCCTCGAGTCGCGAGATTTGCTGGCATTTTTCGGTGCGGCTGACGTTAATCGCTTTACGCTCAGCGCGAGAGATGATCCTCTTGGTTCGCACCTCGACCGACATACGTACGATCAATCAGGTTGCGAATTTTGTGCGCGCGCAAAACTGCGGGGAGATCCTGCTGGCGCTGCCTGGGGAGACGCTGGCCGACTGGAATTCTTCGCGACCATTTGAAGGCTCTTCCGGTCTCGGTCGGCTATTGCCTGACATGCGTGTGCGACGTTGACGAATTTCTCTTTTCTGCGCGTCAACGTGTCTTGGCGATCGAAATTCAACGGGCGCCACTCAGTGGGGCCGAGCGCTTCGTTAAACGCGTCATGGATCTGGTCATTGGGTACCGTCGCGCTGATATTCTGCCTGCCGGTGATGGTTTTTACCGCGATTGCGATCAAGCTCGATGGCCCAGGCCCGGTTATTTTCCGGCAAAACCGAAAGGGGTTTAACGGCAAGCAATTTGTTATGTTTAAGTTTCGGACCATGACAGTTCAGGAAAACGGTTCGACGATTGTACAGGCAATGCGCGAAGATCCCCGGGTAACCTCATTGGACGGTTTCTGCGGTCGGCGAGTATTGACGAACTGCCACAGTTGTTGAATGTTCTTGAGAGGTGACATGTCTCTGATCGGGCCGCGCCCTCACGCTTTGGCACACGACAATTACTTCGAAAAGTCCTGAGCGATTATGCTTTTCGCCATCACGTGAAGCCCGGCATTACGGGATGGGCCCAATGTAACGGCGCGCGGGGAGCGACGCCATCAGTCGAACATATCTCCGAACGCGTAAAGCTGGATTTGTGGTACATCAATAACTGGAGCCTTTGGCTCGATATCCAGATATTGATCAGACACCTTTTGAAGTCTTCGTAAGCGCAACGCTTATTAAGCCCATGCGGTCCGCCTGTCATCCGGACAGGAAAGCACCACTGTGACGCGTATAAATGCAGATCGAATTACAAAAAATGAGAGAGGGATGAGCGAGGTTGAACCTTGACGTAATGTCCGCTGAAGAGATATGGCAACTTCAAGAGGAAACCAGCCAATACTTAACCGTCCAATTGGCGTTTGGAAAAGCGTCAGATTGAAAGGCAATCGGCGCAGTTTCGCGGCGGAAAAGGAATGCGGCAATCGGAGCCATTCGGATGCGCAATCCCTGGAAAGTGAGCCTCGCGCGCAACGCAAATATCCGCGGGATTTCCAAAATAGCGCAATCCTAAGGAGCCTTCCGAGACCTGGTCGGGGCGCGGGAAACAACCGCGATGGCTGGCCGCTGCTTAAAACCGGTCATACGATTGAAGTAATTTGTCTAGCAATGCCGCGTCGAATAAGAACAATATGAACGCGTCGAGTAGGGGCGGAGGCGACCTATAGAGTTCGTCGCAGCCGCATTTGAGATAGTTGCTGTCATGACGCCAATATCGAACGGTGGTCAGGTTCGGAGATCCTTGATGAAATTCGCATTTGGCGCAGCTCTTCTATTGAGCCTGATCGGACCTGTACTCGCAGAACCGGGCATTGCCATTAAGAGTAAGTTGCGACTTGCTGACGCTGCTGCGAATGCGTGCTTTGCCAACTGCGCGAACGAAAATGCATCGTGCAAGCGCGTCTGTCCGACAACGTTCAGCACTCCCTGTCTGAGTGCTTGCGATAGCCAAATGCAGACCTGTAGACAGAGCTGCCAGAACAGATAAGTCCAGCCAACTCATCCATTGCGGCGTCGCAAAAAATCGCATGGGGTCAGATACGGACATTGCCAGACGGCGCCGACCGTGGGCGAGGCGATCAGAGGAGCTCGATATCCTGCCCAGCGTTTTCTGCAGCTGAAGGTATGACAGCGCCGGTCATCATCACTCGTTGAAGGCGACAAGGGTAATTGATCCGCTCGGTCCGGCTGCTCCACCAGCCACAGCTATCCAGGCGTTATTCATAGTAAGTTACCAGCCGACGCCGATCAAAACGAGCGTGAGCGTGGCGATCAGATTTGCGGGCGTGATAGGGTCAATACACGATCGGACGATCGCTTGCGTTCCGTTTAAGGAAACTGAAAAACCGGTCATCGCATCGGAATAACGGCCAGACCGGCGGCCCACACGCGTTGGGCCGTTAATAGCCGATCGCAACAGCCAAGAGGATCAAGGTCCACAGAATACGGATCCTTTGCTGCGGTGGCTAGAACCGCGGCTGTCGCGTGGATCAGCCGTTAGCCGGCGAAAGCTGTCCAATGTAAAGATTTGTCGATTTGCCTACGGCCGGGAATATAGCTCGCATCAGATTGCGGTATCCGCAATTTTCCGGGCAACAAAGCAAACTTCGGCGAAGCTAAACCTTCGGACGACGACCGGGTCAGACACGGTTCGTTCCGCTCAACCCCCAATCTGAACTATGCCGGGATGCAATTTACGATGCATTAACCATGATGATTTACCAAATGTTTACGCGCAAATCCTGCCGCGTGCCGGTGGAGCCTTGGCCTTGTTGCCTCCTCGTAATTTTGCGACGAGATTAGCCACCTCTTGGATGGCTCTGATAGCCGTTTCCGGCTGCAGCAGCTCCGGCGCGATTGGTCCCACCTTGGCGACGCTGTCGAAAAGTTCAACACAATCAACGTCGCTTGAGGCCTATGACCGAGCCGGCGGTCCATCCGCTATTGCGCTCCCAACGCCAGGATCGCAGGCGGTCCCGATCACCGAAAGCGGCGATGGCCGAATGATCGGTGGATCCTCTATGCGCCATAAAGCAGATAATGCAGGTGCCACGGTTGTTTTAAATTAGCGAGCGTCCCGCTGCAGCAGGCGGCCAAAACCGTGCTTGGCGATATGGTTGGGGTCAACTACTTCGTCGATCCCCGTGTCGACGGGGTTATACCGCTCCAAACGACGCACCCGGTGACAAAAGCGGACGCGCTGGAACTGTTCCAGGCCGCGCTTGCGCCGATCGGTGCCGCTCTAGTGGAAAACCGGAACATCTACCGGATCGTGCCCGCCGATCAATCTGCGACTGGCACGATCTCTACCGGCCGATCCGCGCAAACAAGCGTTGCATCGAACGACAACGATATCACCGGCGCCTTGACGCCCGATCATGGGCTGCAAGCAGCGCGGTAGGTGGCAATGGCGTTCGTATCGTACAACTGAAATACGTTGCCGCCACCGAAGTCGCTCGCGTCCTTGAACCCATGGTTCCAAAGGCGCGCAATCGTCCAGGCCGATGATGGGCGCAATATTCTTGCGATCAAGGGTCATCCGGGCGAGATCGATAGCATGCTCGACGCGATCTCCATTTTCGATGTCGACGTCATGAAGGGCATGTCGTTTGCTGTTGTGCCAGTGAAGACTTCCCAGCCGGAAAAGCTAGTCGACGAATTAAAGGCGGTTTTTTCGTCCGACAAGGAAGGCCCCATGAAGGGCCGCATGCGGTTCATCGCCAACACCCGGCTTGGCGCAATTCTGGTCGTGACGCCCCAGCCGAGCTACCTGCCGCGTGCGAAAAGCTGGATCAAGCGGCTTGACGGAAAGGTCGACGGCGCGGAGCCACAGCTTCATGTCTATCAGGTACAAAATCGTCCCGTTGCCGAGTTGGCAGGTGTCCTACAGTCGATGTTCTCGGACGAAATGAAGGTGATCTTGGCCCAGAAATGTCGCACCGCGCTCGAGGCAAGTCAGTCTCAGTGAAAGTGCCGGATCGGCCGCGACACCAGCTTTGCCGGGGCAGGGTAGCCCGGCTGCGCCTGGGCCCCCCAACGGCGGAGATCTGAAGAACCTGGCAAGTAGCTTGAACGATGAGCCTGACGTATCTGTCGCCGACGCCGCATATGCTCCCTCGACGAACGGATCCGGCCGCGAGCCGGCTCTCAAAGTGGTGCCGGATGAAACCAAGAACTCGCTGCTGATCATGGCCAATGATCGCGACTACCAGCGGGTTCTTCGTGTGATCCAAAACCTCGATGTCGTGCCAAGCCAGGTTCTTATCGAAGCCGTTATCGCAGAAGTAACGCTCAACGACGATCTTCAATATGGCGTGCAGTGGCAGCGCTGCAAAATAAGGCACCCCCACGGCCTTATTCACCTCACTCGCGACGGCGGCGTCGGCGAGCGTTCCCCGGCTTCAACTACGCCTTCAACGCCGCCAACGCCGCCGCAACGCTGAGCGCATTGAACTCGCTGACCCACGTCAATGTCATTTCGACGCCATCGTTGATGGTGATGGATAATAAAACGGCCAGGTTGCAGGTTGGTGATCAGGTTCCGATCACACCCAGTCTGCGACAAGCGTCGTCACGCTCAGACCGCGATCGTGAACTCGATCACGATGCAGGATACCGGCGTCATCCTATCCGTCACACCCCGAATTAATGAAAGCGGTCGGGTCCAGCTGGAGATCGAGCAGGAGGTAAGCAGCGTGGTCCCGACTACCTCCTCAAGCATCAATTCGCCGACGATCCAGCAACGTCGCGTCAAAACGACCGTTGTCGTAAACGACGGCGAGGTGTTGGCGCTAGGAGGCATGATCCAGAGTACTGCCTCGAAGAGCAGCACGCAGATTTCGCTGCTCGGTGACATCCCGGGGTGGGGGCAGCCTTTTCCAACAAGGACAATTTGATCCACAAGACCGAGCTGATTATTCTGATCACGCCTCGCGTCGTCAGAGATGGCGCTGAAAGCCGTCAGGTGACGGAGGATATCGACGGAAGTTCGACGAAGCGTACATGCCGCGCAAATCGACACGCGCACAAACACCGGCCAACACCCTACAGCGGTTGACGGGACAATGAACGGAGCCGTGACAAGATACGTCGCTGGGCTCATCTCCATCGCGCGACACAGCTTGCTGTCGGGGCTCGTTTGCGCGTTAGGAGGCTGCATTACAATTCAGGGCAAGTTTTCAATCCGCCACCGCCATATATGTTGCTTCCTGCGGACGAGATGATGTCGTGCGATGCCATCAC
>CAWETC010000035.1:0-9593 GCA_963811915.1 uncultured Alphaproteobacteria bacterium | reverse complement strand
CAACACGCTACCCTTCAGCTTGAGGTCGGCGCAAATCGCCCGCAGCGGCTCGCGTAAAGCGCAGAAATCCGGCAGGGCTGCGAATTGATAGAAAGCGGCGACCTTGTAGGGCATCGCGATGGTTTATCAGGCTGATGGCGGAGGCGAAACCCGCAAAAATCCTGCCAGCGCAAGGCGGCGTTGCGATGGCATCATAGGCTTCAAGCATTGCCCATCACGGCCGGAAATGCCATGTAAGCCCCGCAATTGAAAATCCACGACAAAACGACAAAGTGAGCAACTTGGCATGAGGAATTTCCATCTCGCCGGCCGGTCGACGGTCCACGCCCAGAACGCGATGGTGGCGACGTCGCATCCGCTGGCGGCGCTGACGGCAATCGAGGTGCTGCGTTCGGGCGGCACCGCCGCCGACGCGGCGGTCGCGGCATGCGCGCTGCTTGGCGTGATCGAGCCGCAGTCGACCGGGATCGGCGGCGATCGCTTCGCGCCCATTAGCCGAAGGGCGAGGGCAATATCGTCGCCTATAACGGCTCTGGCCGCGCGCCGATGGCCGCGAAACCCGAATGGTACCTCGAGCGCAACATGCATGCGATCCCGCTGACCTCGGCGCACGCGGTCAGCATTCCCGGCGCGGTTGACGCCTGGGCGACGATTTTGCGCGACCACGGCAAGCTTGGACTCGATACCCTGCTGCAGCCGGCGATCAAGGCCGCGGAGGAAGGCTATGTCGTTGCCCCGCGTATCGCATTCGACTGGAAGAACGGCTTCGACAAATTGAAGAAGGGTACCAATACCGAGCGTTATCTGCTGCCGCACGGCAAGCCGGCGGTTGCCGGCGACGTGATCCATCAACCTGAACTCGGCCAGACGCTGCGGGCGATCGCAAAGAACGGCCGCGACGCCTTTTACACCGGCCGATCGCCGAGGACATGGTCGAGACGTTGCGCGGCATCGGCGGACTGCACGCATTGGAGATTTCGCGCGCCATACCACCGAGACGACTTGCCGATCGGCACCATCTATAAGGGCCACGACGTCTGGCAGTGCCCGCCGAACGGCCCGGGCATCACCATGCTGGTGATGCTGAACATCCTGGCGCGTTTCGATCTCACGAAATTCCCTGCCATGAGCGTCGAGCGGTTTCATCTTGAAGCCGAGGCGGCACGCGTCGCTTACATGATGCGCGAGCAGCTGTCGGCGATCCCGCTTATGTCGACGTCGACGTGGCCGGGATCTTGAGGGAATTCGCCGAGGAATATGCCGGCAAGATCCGCATGGACGCGATGCTCGATCTGCCGAAAGTATCGCCGCCGATGAATCCCTCGACGGTCTACATCACCGTCGTCGACAAGGATCGCAACGTCTGCTCGTTCATCAATTCGATCGCACACTCGTTCGGTTCGGCGATCGTCTCGAACAAGACCGGCATTCTCCTGCAAAATCGTGCCGCCGGCTTCCGGATTCAGCCCGGCCATCCCAATTGCATCGCGCCGGGCAAGCGGCCGCTGCACACCATCATTCCCGGTCTTGCGACCAGGAATGGCCGCGCGGTGATGCCGTTCGGGGTGATGGGCGGCCAGTATCAGCCGGTCGGGCAGTGTCACCTGCTGACCAACATGCTCGATTATGGCTGCGACGTGCAGGAGGCGATCGATATGCCGCGCGGCCTGCATTACGAAAACGTCTATCAGCTTGAGGACGGCGTGCCTGCCGACATCGTCGAAGGCCTGAAGAAGCTCGGGCACCAGACCACCAGCGTGATCCCGCCGCTCGGTGGCGCCCAGGCGGTCTGGATCGACTGGGACAAGGGGACGCTGACCGGCGGCTCCGATCCACGCAAGGACGGCTGCGCGCTCGGATATTGAGCGAGCCGCTCGTGCACCTGAATTCTCTCTTGATTAGGATATAGCTGAATGATGCGACGTTTCCAGTTTCGAAGTCTCTCAATCGCCGTTGCTATTGCCGGCGCTTTTCTCTTCGCTGCACCAGCCGGTGCATTAGCTCAGCCCGCAGGAAAAACCATGACCACAGCTTCAGGCTTGCAGATTATCGACTCCAAGGTCGGCACTGGTGCCTCACCAAAGCCCGGTCAGATCTGCGTTATGCATTACACTGGCTGGCTTTACGAGAATGGCCAGAAGGGCAAGAAATTCGACAGCTCGGTCGATCGCAACGAGCCGTTCGAGTTTCCGATCGGGCAACGCAAGGTGATCGCCGGCTGGGACGAAGGTGTTGCCAGCATGAAGGTCGGCGGCAAGCGTACCCTGATCATTCCACCTGCGTTGGGCTATGGCGCCCGCGGCGCCGGCGGCGTCATTCCGCCCAACGCAACCCTGATGTTCGATGTCGAATTGCTGGAGGTGAAGGAATAATCGTCGCATCGCAGTCATGCGCGATCCAGCGTCGGCATAACTGCCAGGGCAAGCAAAGCAATGGAAAGAAAAACCGGCCAGAGCGGCCGGTTTTTTGCAACTCCAACATCAATCAATTCTGTCAGAGATTCTTGTTGGCCGCATCAGCCGCCTTGTTCACAGCGTCCTTGGTGGCCTCTTTGGCATCGCCAACGGCCTTCTGGCCCTTGCCCTTGATTTCCTGGACCGCGCCTTCGCCTTGTAGCTTGTCAGAGCCCACCGCTTCGCCAACGCCCTGCTTGGCCTTGCCGACGGCTTCGTTGGTGGCGCCTTTAACCTTGTCTGCCGTTGCACCCATGGAACTCTCCTTTGGAACAGTTAAGCTTCGCGAAGACAAGTCCCCGATGTATCGAAAGTTCCTGATCCGATCTGGTTTGTGATCGCGGTTTTCGGTAGCGTTGATGGTCTCGGATTTAATGGAAAGCACAGCATGTCAGGCTCTCACGATCATCCCCATTCCGATCACTCCCATGATCACGGCGACGCGGAACGCTGGAAGCATGATGGCGTTCGCGTCATTCCCGGCGACCAGCTCGATCCCAACGTGCCCTCGACCGCCGGCATGGATCGCAAGGCTGCGATCAATTTCGCCCGCGTTGGCGCGCAGAAATTGTGGGCGGGCACCGTGACCATCAAGCCCGATGCCAAGACCGGCGCGCATCATCACGGCCATCTCGAGAGCATCATCTATGTGGTCAAGGGCAAGGCGCGGATGCGCTGGGGCGAGCATCTGCAATTCACCGCGGAAGCCAATCCCGGCGATTTCATTTTCATTCCGCCCTATGTGCCGCATCAGGAAATCAACGCCAGTCCCGACGAGGTGCTGGAATGCGTGCTGGTGCGCAGCGACGGCCAGGCGGTCGCAATCAATCTTGATATCGAGCCGGTCGAGAAGCCCGAGACCGTGTTGTGGATCGATCCCGTGCATCGCGATCCCGCGGAGACCAAGTAAGTCTGGCGTCGTGCCGCCTCCGGAAGCGGGGGCGCGTCTGCGGTCAGCGGCCGCGCCGCGCATAACCGAACTTCCCTGCTGTGGCTTCCCGGAAGCACATACCGTCTGCTAGGGTAATTCCGCGAAACTCTAAAGGACGCCGCGCGGCGGCGCCGCGAAGAAATCTAAAAATCAAGAACCCGTGATCGGAGGGACTAGTGAACTATCTCAATCAATTGCTGGCGCGGCGCGCCGTTATCAAGGGGACGGGGCTTGGTCTCGTTGCCGGAGGATTAGCCAGCACGCTGCCAGCGCAAAGTGCCAGCGCGGCAGAAGGTGGCGAGATCTGGAGCAGCGAGTACTGGACCAAGAAAGGCGACATTCCCTTGTGGATGTTCCGCAAGCGGGTCGGTGCGCCCAAGGCCGGTGAGCCGTCGAAGCCGGTGCTCTTCCTCGTCCACGGCTCCTCGGTCACCTCGCGGGCATTCGATCTCAATGTGCCCGGCCACGGCGAATATTCGGTTATGAACGAGTTCGCCCGCTATGGGTTTGACGTCTGGACCATGGACCACGAAAATTACGGCAAGTCCGGCCGCACCTCCGGCAATTCCGATGTTGCCAGCGGCGTCGAGGATCTGAAGGCGGCGATGGTCGTCGTCGCCCGCGAAACCGGCCGCCAGAAATATCATTTCCTTGGCGAGTCCTCCGGTGCGTTGCGCGCCGGCGCCTATGCCATGACGGCGCCCGACCGCATCGACCGCCTGGTGCTGGCCGCCTTCACCTACAAGGGCGATGGATCGCCGACCCTGGCCAAGCGCGCCGAGCAGCTCGACTATTATCGCACCCACAACATGCGCAAGCGTGACCGTGCAATGATCGAGTTAATCGCGACGCGCGATAAACCCGGCACCAGCGATATCGCCGCCGTCGAGGCGCTGGCCGATGCAGAGATGCAGTTCGGCGATCAGATTCCGACCGGCACCTATCTCGACATGACTGCCAATATGCCGGTGGTGCATCCGGAGAAGGTGCTGGCGCCGGTGCTGCTGGTGAGCGGCCAGTATGACGGCAACGCGACCGTCGCCGACCTTGAGGAATTCTTTAATAAGCTGCCCAACGGTGACCGGCAGCTCATCACTCTTCCCGGCACGGCCCACTCGGTGACGCTGGCCACCAATCGTCAATTGTTCTGGCACGTGACCCGGGCATTTCTGACCATGCCGCCGCCGATTGCGTCGTAAGAGTAAAGCGATAGCAAGTGAGTCGTCATGCCCGGCCTTGTGCCGGGCATCCACGTCCAGAAATCCGATAGACGTAGATGGCCGGGCGAAGCCCGGCCGCGACAGCGAGTGGGTCGAATCTCACCACTCAAAAAAGCCAAACTGGATGTCGGGTCGGCGTCCCTTCGTTCGTCCTCGGAGAGTCGAAGACGCTCCTGGAGGATTTTACCGATGTCCAAGATTTCACCCTGCCTGTGGTTCAACGGCGAAGCCGAGGAGGCTGCGAGATTCTATGTCTCGCTGTTGCCGGATTTGCGGATCGATCGAATTCAGAAGAACCTCGTTGATGGTCCCGCCGGCAAGGCCGGCAGCGTGCTGGTGGTCCAGTTCACGCTGGCCGGCCAGGAATACATGGCGCTGAACGGCGGCACGCGGTTCGAATACACCCATGCGATCTCGTTCAAGATCGACTGCGCCGATCAGGCCGAGGTCGATCGCCTGTGGGACGCGCTGTCAGCCAATGGCGGGCAGGTCGAACGCTGCGGTTGGCTCAGGGATCGCTACGGCGTGTCGTGGCAGATCGTACCATCCGTATTTTTGGAATTGCTGGGTGGTGCCGATCGCGCGGGGGCCGAGCGCGCGATGCGGGCGATGATGCAGATGGTCAAGCTCGACATCGCAGCCCTTCGAAAGGCCTACGACGGCACCTGAAAACGCGCGACCGATTGAACGCGCGCCGGACCAGCGCCGGCGCTCAAGCCTTGTCGCTGCGCCAGACGGAGGCTGAAACCATCGCCATGGCGCAGATCGCCGCATAGGCGACCAGCGAGGCCGCGACCATCAGCGCCAGCGCCGCCATTCCGCCGCCGAAGTGGCCGACCGCGATCCAGCCGAAGCCGGCGGCGAGAAGCAATCGGGCCGCGACCGCGACGAACGGCCAGAACACATGCCCGGCGCCTTGCGCGGCAAAGGCGATCACAAAGCCGAAGCCGAGCGCGCTATAGGCCGGCGCCACGATGCGCAGATAGATCGCGCCCTCCCTCAGCACGTCAGGATCGTGGCTGAACAGCTTCAGCCAAAGCGTCGGGAATATCGCAACCAGCAGGCCGATGGTTCCGGTCAGCGACAATCCAACCAGGCTGCTGGTCCACGCGATCGTCCTGGCGCGCGCGATCTGGCCGGCGCCGATATTGACGCCGACCATGGTCAGGACGGCGGTGCATAGACCGAACAGAATTGGGATCATGACGTAGTCGAGCCGCGACGCGATACCGTAGGCTGCAAGCGCTGTGGTGCCAAACAGCCCAACCGCTCCGGTCACCAGGATCACCGTCAGATTGGTAAGGACGGTATTGAAGGCGGTTGGTATGCCGACTTGCAGAATATCAGCAAACAGCCGCCGCTCGAGCGGGACCACCTTGAACCTCAGCCCCGAACGCCTCGACGCCATATAGCGCTGCAGCACCAGCATGGCCGCGCCGTAATAGAGCGCGAAGGCAATGCCGGCGCCGCCGATACCCCATCCAGCCATCGGACCGAAACCGAAAATCAGGATTGGGGAGGCGGGGATCAGCACCATCGCGCCCACCAGCGTTACCATGGCCGGCACTTTGACATTGCCGGAGCCGCGCAACGCCGCCGCCTGCAGGTTGACGATCCACACCGGGATCGCGCCGGCGAAAAGATAATTGGAGTATTTCAGCGCGGCATCGAGCGCGCCGTTCTGGCCACCAAGCGCCCGGTACAGGGCTGGGCCGCCCCGGATTGTGCCAAGCGTGAACAGCGCGCCGAAGATGACGGCGAGGATCACGGCATGGAAGACCAGCGCGTCGGCGTCGTGCTTGCGGCCGGCGCCGACGGCGCGCGCCACGGCCGAGGCGACGCCGCTGCCAAGGCCGCCGTTCGACATCATCGTCATCAACATGAACACCGGGAAAACCAGCGCGACGCCGGCCAGCGCGTCGGTCCCCAGCAGGCCGACATAATAAGCCTCCGCGATATTGACGGCGGTCTGGGCGAGCAGCACGAGCATTGTCGGCAACGCTAGCCTGAGCAAGGTCGGCAGAATGGCTCCAGTCAGCATCGCGACACGAGCGTGCCCGCCGCGCGGCTCGGTGGCGGAATTGGGCTTTTGCGTGATCGCAGTTGCGTGAACCGCAGCACCTGTGTCCTCGGACGTCATGGTCGATTCGCGGTCGAAGGCTGACGCGGTGGCTTGTTGCAATTCCATCGCCGGGGTCCCTATGCTCGCAATCGTTGAAAAACACCCGTCATAGCTGGGCCGAAGCTTGTTTGGGCGCTTTAGGCATTGAATGATGATCATAATGCATTATTATGATCGTAATGCAACGGGCCGGAGCGATCACGACCACGTCGGGGTGTTGCGCGGGGGGGGGCCGCGAAACGGCCCGAAGGTTCTCCGTCATAACACGCAGGGGAGTGAGGATGCGCTACGACAAGGGACACAACGACACTACCCGCCGGCGCATCATCGATGTTGCCTCCCGGCAGTTCCGTGAGGACGGCGTTGCCGCGGTCGGGCTGGCCGGCATCATGGCCGGTGCGGGATTGACCAATGGCGCCTTCTACACGCACTTCCGATCCAAGGAGGATCTGGTCCAGACGGTGCTTTCCGAGGCGCTGAACCGGCGTGAGGAGACGTTGCGGAGCGCTTCGCAAAGTAATGCCGGGCTGGAGAAGACGATCCGCGATTATCTGTCGCCCCGCCACCGCGATAATCCCGGCGGCGGCTGTCCGACCGCGGCACTGGTCGCGGAAATTGCGCGCCATCCCAAGGCGACACGCGATGCATTCACAGCCAGGATTTCCAGGTTCATCGCACTAATTGCAACGCAGCTTCGCGCCGGCACGCCGAGCGAGCAGAGCCGCAATGCGGTCGCGATCTACGCGATGATGGTAGGCACGCTTCAACTGGCACGCGCGGTCAACGACAAGCGGCTGTCTGACGAAATCCTGGAGAGCGGCGTCAGCGCGGCGCTCGCGTTGGCTGATGGCAACGACCGGCCATGATGCCAATGGTCACGCGACGTCGCACGCCACTCGGCGGTCCGGCCCAACGTGCCCCCTGCCGTCGAAACGCCGGGATGTCATTTAGCCGCCGGTGACAGCGAGAACGGCTTCCTCGATCTTGGCGACGACGAAATTCCCGGCCTGTTCAAGTTCGATATGCGGCATGTTCGGCATTTCATCGCCGACCACGACGGTATCGCGCGGTGGTCTGGATGAAGTCGGTGCCTTGCATCTTGCGCGGCATTTCATCGGATAGCACCTCTATCGTTTTATCTCGGGCACTGGCTCGCCTGGGCGCTGCTGCCACGCACGCTCGGATTTCTGTATTATTATTTGCCGTCGGCCACGCTGGCGAGCTTGGCGCCGGTGTACCTCCTGCGGCGCGGCAACAGGCCCCGTTGGCTGTTGTCCTCGTTGTTACACTTGATAGCGTTTGGATGCTCGGAGGATGCGACCGGTTCAATGCGATGAACGTGACTTACGTCACACGGGCAGATCGGCGCCGGCCCGGCTCGCGAAAAGCCCGGTTATTTGAGGCTAGCCGGGGCTTTTTGGGTCCGGAATCTCGGCCACATTAAATTTGCGAAATCCGCCTCGTTCGCCTCGCAAAGCGGTCGCGGGAGTGCCGACGTGCTGACAATAAATCGGCCAGATGCGCAGCTAAAAAAACCGGCCGTGCAAAAAAACAAAGCGAGCGAAATAACCTGGCGCCGTTTCGATCACCACAAAGACCAAACGAATATCAGGGGTATCGCCCATCCACGCCGGATAGCTCGGGAACCGCGATGCCGATCTTGATCGGTGCAGGCCTCATCGCCGCGGCTATCCTGTTGTCCACGCTGATCACGGCTGTCGGCACGAGGTTTGTCGGCATGGAAAGCGTCGCCGACGACAATGTGTGGCTGATCGACCGCCTCACCGGCAGCGTGTACCGGTGCCAGGCGCCGGAGCGCGGCAAGGCGTCGTGCGATCCGGAGGTCGCGACCGGCAGCATCGGGAAAGAGGAAGGCCATAAATAGCTAGCGCTGGTTGTTCATTTCCGTCTCTTGATATCGGCGAATCCGGTACCATTGCCGCACGATGCCCGCCGCCGATAAATCCATCCCGCTGAGCAAGCTCGAAGGCCGCCGCATCTGGCTGCGGGCGCAGCGGCTCGACACTCCGACGCCGTTCGGCGAGGGCGCGCCGGCGACGGCCGCGGCGGTCGAGCATCTCGGCTACGTGCAGATCGACACCATCAATGTGATCGAGCGTTCTCACCATCATATTCTCTGGACCCGCATCCCCCATTATCGGCGCGCGGATCTGCGCCAGGCCCAGAGCGTCGATAAAAGCGTATTTGAATACTGGACCCATGCGCTGTCCTATGTGCCGGTGAGGGATCTGCGTCTTTTCCTGCCCGCCATGAAGCGCCACCGGCGTGAGGGCCATAAAATGGCTGTCCTCGGTTCTGCCGGCGGATTTGCGCAAGGTCATGCGGCTGATCCAGCGCGACGGCGCGCTGACCATTCGTGACATCGACGACGACGTATTGGTCTGACAAGACACACCCATGGGCCAGTCGCAAGCCGTCGAAGCGGGCGTTGCAACTGGCCTTCTATGAAGGCCGGCTCGCGATTTCCGAACGCAACGGCATGCTCAAGACCTATGAGCTGATGGCGCGGCATTTCGGCTGGGACCAGCCGCCCAACCACCCGCCGAAGCCGGCTTCAGCCCACGAAATCATCCACTACCTGCTCGATCGCGCGCTGCGCGCGCAGGGCATTGTCAGCCGCAATTCCATCTGTCATCTCGACGCGCCGAGTAAGGCGCAGGTCCGCCGCCTGATCGAGGCCAGGGTCCGCCGCAATGAGCTGGTGCCCGTCGCGATCGAAGGCGCGGGCAAGCAGGAGCATTGGACCGCTCCGGCGACGCTGGAGAATGCGGGCGGCTCGGCTTTGGAGCTGGTGCATATCCTCTCGCCGTTCGATCCGCTGGTGATCCAGCGCAAGCGGACGCATC
>CAWETC010000034.1:0-232473 GCA_963811915.1 uncultured Alphaproteobacteria bacterium | reverse complement strand
CCGCCGCAGATACGCTCAGGGGTTGATCGCCTGGCACGGCAGAATTTGATCGGGCTGCGGCCGCACGACATCGCCGCGCGCAAGATCGCGATCGTACCACAGGGCCGGCGGCTGTTTCCATCGCTGACGGAACCAACCGAACATCTGACCATGCTGAAAAGCGCGCGCAGACCACAGGACCGGATGGACGGATGGATGACATTGTTCAGCATTTCCGCGAGCTAGCCGACGAGCGCCGTCATCGCGGCGGACGAATTGCTGCCGGCGGCGGCACCGCGTGCTGCCCGGGTCGGCCGCGCGCTGATGATCGATCCACAATTGATCCTGATCGACGAGCACTTCGGAAGGTCCCGCGCGGTCGATGGTGCAGCACCTGGAAGGAATCGTGCTGGATCAGAGAACAGCGAAGGCCATGTCGATTATTTTGGTGGAGCAAAACCTTTACAGCGCGCTGACTGTACCGGCCGGTCTATATTCTGGAGGAACCGGCCGGGTCGTCATCAGGGCGACGCCGCGACGCTGGCGCCAGCGGACCGTCTGTTGTTTCAGCGGCTGGGCGTGCAGTAGAGGCGGCTTTTTGAGTCCTTGCGAGAGCCGAGCAGGGCCCCCATCTGACATGGGAAGGAATTGACCATGTTGGATTTTCCCGGCTGACCGGACGACGAGCCCTCATCGCAAGCTGCTGACGAAGCCACAGAACCAAGCCGCCGTTGAGCGACCAGGCCCTGCTCGACGCCTATTCGCACGCCGTCATCGACGTGACCGAACGCGTCGGCCCGGCGGTGGTCCGGGTCGAACTGGGCCGAACGCCGGGTACGCGTGAGCGCGGCGGGCTTGGCTCCGGGATCGTGATCTCGCCCGACGGCCTGGTGCTGACCAACAGTCACGTGGTCGGGACGTCGAAGCAGATCCGGCTGCGCGACACTCGAAGGCATCGTCACCGATGCGCGCGTGCTCGGCGTCGATCCCGACACCGATCTGGCGCTGCTGCGCGCCGACGGCGTCGCGACTTCGCTATGCCTCGCTGGGCAATTCCAAGAGCCTGCGCGCGCGGCCAGCTTGTGGTCGCGATCGGCAATCCGCTCGGCTTTGAATCGACCGTGACGCAGGCGTGGTATCGGCGCTGGGCCGCTCGATCCGCTCGGTGAATGGCCGGACCATCGAGGACGTCATCCAGACCGACGCGGCGCTCATCCGGCGATTCCGGCGGACCGCTGGTGTCGTCGGGCGGCGAGGTGATCGGCATCAACACCGCGATCATCACCGGCGCGCAGGGCATCTGCTTTGCGGTCGCCGCAATACCGCGCAGTTTTGTGTCCGAGATCATCCGCCACGGCTATGTCAGGCGCGCCTATATCGGCGTGTCCGGCCAGACCACGCCGATTCCACGAAGGCACGCGGTACCCGCCGGCATCGAGAACGAGATGGGCCGCTCTTGGCGCGGATCGAGCCGGATGGGCCGGCCGCGCGCGCCGGATTGTTGCCGGGCGATGTCGACGTCAGTCTTGACGGCGTCGACATCAACGGCTCGACGACCTGATCCGCGCGCTGGATCGCGACCGATCGATCGCACGCTCGAGATGGATGTGCTGCACATCGGCCGGCTGCGGCCGTGGACATCCTCGATCGAACGCGAGCCGTCGAGGCGCGGTAGGTTCGGTGCGCGCCGCTCAGACATGCACGGCAGTGCGAACGCGGCCGGCGTTGCCGAACACGCGCAAATAGCGTTCGACTTCGGCCGGGTTGCCGGTGGCCTTTTCCGGATTGTCCGAGAGTTTTACCGCCGGCCGGCCATCGACCGATGTCACCTTGCAGACGATCGAGATCGGATCGAGATCGGCCGAGCCGTCCGGCGCGCAGCCGACGAAATCATTGGTCAGGTTGGTGCCCCAGCCAAAACTGATCCGGACGCGGCCGGCGAAATGCCGGTAGGTCTCCTCGATCGAGCCGACATCCATGCCGTCGGAAAACACCAGCAGCTTCTCCCTGGGATCGCGGCCCTTCTGCTTCCACCACTTGATGATCTCTTCGCCGGCCGCGATCGGCGGCGCGCTGTCGGGCCGAAAGCCGGTCCAGTCCGCGACCCATTCCGGCGCGTCGCGCAGGAACGCCTTGGTGCCGAAGGCGTCGGGCAGCGCGATCAGGAGATTGCCGCCATAGGTGTGGCGCCATTGGTCGAGAATGCGATACGGCGCCCAGCGCAATTCGGTGTCGTCGTTGGCCAGCGCCGCCGCGACCATCGGCAATTCATGCGCGTTGGTGCCGATCGCTTCGAGATCGTTGTCCATCGCCAGCAGCACATTGGAGGTGCCGGTGAAGGACGGCCCGAGGCCTTCCTTGACCGCCTCGACGCACCAGCGCTGCCACAGGAAGCCGTGGCGGCGCCGCGTGCCGAAATCGGACAGCCGCAAGCCCTCCAGTTTGCGCAGCCGCTCGACCTTGGTCCATAGCTTTGCCTTGGCGCGGGCATAGAGCACGTCGAGCGCGAACCGGCCCTGTCCCTTGGTCACCTGGCGCGAGCGCAACTCGTTGAGAATGGCGAGCGCCGGGATCTCCCACATCGTGGTGTGGGTCCACGGCCCGTGGAAATGCAGTTCGTACTGGCCGTCGACCTTGTGCAGTTCGTATTCGGGCAGCCGGAAATTCGGCGAGCCAGTTGATGAAGTCCGGCGAGAACATCTGGGTCTTGCCGTAGAACGTGTTGCCGGCGAGCCAGATCAACTCCTTCTTGCTGAAGCGGATCGAGCGGGCGTGGTCGAGCTGGGCGCGCAGCTCGCCTTCGTCGATCACTTCGGCGAGCCGGACATGCCGGCTGCGGTTGATCACCGAAAAGGTGGTGCGCTGTGTCCGGATAGAATTCCCGGATCATCTGCTGCATCAGCAGCTTGTAGAAATCGGTATCGAGCAGGCTGCGCACGATCGGATCGAGCCGCCAGCCGTGATTATAGGTCCGGGTCGCGATATCTGTGACTGCCATGGCCGGAACTCTATCCTGCCGAAAGCCTGGCAACCAGTGGCCGTTTCGGCCGGGCACTGAGCAGGTCAGCGCGATCAGCGCTGGCTCGCCTGCCTGACGCGGCCGACGGCGGCCCGACGCCGGTCCAGGCCGGCTTGTCCGGGGCGAATTGCCGCCGCAGGTAAGACACCAGTTCGGCCATCTGGCCGTCGGTCATGCTGTCCTTGAAGGCGGGCATATAGCCGAGATCGCTCGAGACCGGCGCGGCGATGCCGTGCAGGATGACCTGGATCAGATTGTCCGGCACGGCGCTGTGCAGATTGCTGTTCAGCGCCAGCGACGGCCGGCTGCCGAACAGTGGCGCGCCGCCGACCTCATGGCAGACCGCGCAGGCGCCTTGATAGAGGCGGGCGCCGGCCGAAGAGGCCGCAAGGCCTGGTGCCGGTCGAGGTTTCGAGCTGCGCGGCCAGCGCTTGCTGCGCCGGTTTGCTCGATCGCGTTCTCGTTGAATGAGCCGAGATAGACCGCCATGGCGCGAATATCCTGGTCGGGCAGGGCGGCGAGTTCTTTCACCACCGGCGCCATCGGGCCCGCGGCGACGCCGTGAAAACGGGATTCGCCGGATCGCAAATAGGCGAACAGCTCATCCTCGCTCCAGGGGATCGGCGCCTGTGACAGCGAGGTCAGCGGCGGCGCTTCCCAGCCCTCCGCGAAGCCGCCGGCGAGATAGGCGTTGGCCTTTTCCGCGCCGAGCGCATTGCGCGGCGAATGGCAGGCGCCGCAATGGCCGAGGCCCTCGACCAGATAGGCGCCGCGATTCCAGGCCTCCGATTTTGTCGCGTCGGCCTCGAACGGGCCGGGCTGATGGAACAGCGCGTTCCATCCGGCCATCAGCGGACGCAAGTTGAACGGAAACGCGAGCGCGGTCTTGCGGCGTGTCGGCGCGCACCGGCGCCTGCGCCATCAGGATAGCGTAGAGCGCCTGCAGATCGGCATCGGTCGCCTTGGCGAAATGCGTATAGGGAAACGCCGGATAGAGTTGCCGGCCATCGCGATGGATGCCTTCGCGCATCGCGCGCTCGAAGGCGGGATAGGACCACGCGCCGATGCCGGTTTCGACATCGGGCGTGATGTTGGTGCTGTAGATGGTGCCGAACGGCGTCTCGAGCGGCCGGCCGCCGGCATTGACGATGCCGTCGATTCCGGTGTGGCAGACCGCGCAGTCGCCGAGCGCGGCGAGTTGCTGGCCGCGCGCGATGGTCGCCGCCGAATACACCGACGCATCCGGCCGCGCGATCGGCGCGATCGCCCGCCACGGCAGCGCGGCCGCGCCGATGCCGACGATCGCTGCCGCGCACAGCGCCGCGGCGCCGGCAAAGACGCCGCGGCGTTTCGCGAACGGATTGTGCCATTTGTCGCGGTGGCGTCGTGGGCGGGCGTCGGCGCCGGCAGCGCTGCTTGGCGACCGGCTGTTCTTCGCCGCGCAATCCCGCCAGAATGCGCTCCGGCGTGAACGGCAATTCGCGAAAGCGCACGCCGGTCGCGTCGAAGATCGCATTGGCGATCGCCGCCGCACTCGGGACCGAAGCGAATTCGCCGACGCCAAGCGGCGGCTGATCCGGCCGCGGCACCATCAAGACGTCGATCTTGGGAATATCCGGGAAGGTGATGATCGGATAGGCGCCCCATTCGCGGCTGGTCACCGAATGGCGGTCGAACGAGACTTCTTCCATTAGCGCGCGGCTGGTGGACTGGATGATGTTGCCGTGGATCTGGTGCCGCACGCCATCCGGGTTGATCATCAGGCCGGAATCCTGGCCGGCGACCACGCGCGTCACGCTGACATCGCCGGTCGCCTTGTTGACGGCAACATCGGTGATCCAGGCCGACCATGCGGCGCCGTAACCCGGAAATTTGCTGTGGACGTACAGTGCGTAGGCAAAGCCCCGCCCGCGCACGATGTCGCCTTCGGCCACCGGCTCCTGCCGGACCGGACGTGGAGTCCAATTGGCGCGCTCGGCGACGGCGTTGACGAGATCGATCGCGCGCGGGTCGCTGAGATAGCGCAGACGATACTCGATCGGATCGACGCCGGCTTCCGTTGCCATCTCGTCGATATAGGATTCATGGGCGAAGCGTGTTCGGCAGCGCCGAGACGCCACGCAACCAGGAGGCCCGCACGATCGGCGGCATGTCGTGCGCGACCACGCGCATCGCGTCGTAATCGTAAGGCGGGATGGCGGTGCGGTCGCCCATTTCGGATACGCTAGGCGTCGGCGAAATCGTACCCGTCAGCACCAGCGCCAAAGTCGGCGCACCATTCGAGGGATAGCGCGTAGCGAAATCGTAACCCGCAACGCTGCCGTCGCCGCGCAGGCCACCCTTGACGTCCATCAATTGCCCCGTGCCCTTCGGCTCCCAGGCGTGCTCCTGTTCGCGTGTCAGTTGAACGCGGACGGGGCGGCCGACCGCGCGCGACAGCAGCACGCGCGTCAGCCGAAACGTCGTCGGCGCAATTGCGGCCGTAGCAGCCGGCCGCTTCCATCCGGATGACGTCGATTTCGGATTCAGGCCGTTGCAGCAGCAGCGCCAGATCGGCGCGCAGCATGTGCGGGTTCTGCGTGCCGGACCACACCCGAACCTGATCTCCCGAAATCCGCGACCGCGCAGGACGGACCGATCGAGCCGTGCATCTGATACGGCCAGATATATGTCCGCTGCATCGGCTTTGCGGCGGCGGCAAGCGCCGCATCGACGTCGCCTTTGTCGATCAGGGTCCGTGGCGTCGAAGGATTGGCGCGCAGCGCGGTCTCGACATCTTTCAGGTCGGGGAGCGTCGGCGTCGGCTTCCAGGTGACTTTGAGTTGCGCGGCCGCCTTGACCGCGTTTTCCTCGCGCTCGGTGACGACGCCGACGAAATCGCCGATTCTGACGACGGCGACCAGCCCCGGAATATCGCGCGACCGACGCCTCATCGACCGCGATCAGGCTGGTGCCGACGAAGGCGCCGGCATCGACGCCGGCATAGGGCGGCCGCACGACGCGGCCATGCAGCATCCCGGGCACGCGCACGTCGTGGACATAGACTAATTCGCCGGTGGCCTTGGCCGGCAGATCGGTGCGCGGCACCGATTGGCCGACGATGGTGTAGGAATTCGACGGCCTTGACCGGGACGTCGTCAGCGAGTTCAAGGCGAATGGTTTCGTCACCGATCAATTCGCCGAAGCTGACGCTGCGGTTATGTCCGCGGATCAGGCCGTCATCGATCGTGAGGTCTTCGAGCGGGAGTTCAAGCCGCTCCACAGCGCGCGCCAGCAAAAATTGCCGCGCCTGGGCGGCGGCCTTGCGCAGCGGGACCGCAGTGATCTGGATGGTCTCGCTGGCAATGGTCGCGCCTTGATTGGGAACCCGCGACGTATCGCCCAGCACGACATCGACGCGCGCCAGGGACACGTCGAGCTCTTCGGCGACGATCTGCCCGAGCGCGGTGCGGACGCCGGTGCCGAGATCGACATGACCGTTGAAGGCCGTGACCGAACCATCGCCGGTGATGGTGATGAAGGTTTCGAAGGCGCCTTTCGCGCCGGACGCCGCCCGACGAACCACCGACAACGATCCAGGCTGACTTGGTCGATTTTCTGGAGAGTCCGGCGCGGTCATCAATCACGAGACCTCGGGGGCACAGCCAGCCGCCCGCATTACCGCCCGCACGATTTCGACATGCGCGCCGCATCGGCACAGATTGTAACGCAGCGCCTCCATGGCTTCGCGCTTCGGTGGGCCGCGGATTGCGCAGCAGCAACGCCTTGGTGGTCATGATCATGCCGTTGAGGCAGTAGCCGCATTGCGCGGCCTGCTCCCTGATGAAGGCATCCTGCACCGGATCGGGATGGTTGGGCGAGCCGAGGCCCTCAAGCGTCAGAATGTCGCGATCGACACAGCCGCTGATCGGGATCACGCAGGAGCGGGCGGCGACGCCGTCGATCAGTACCGCGCAGGTGCCACATTCGCCGAGCCCGCAGCCGTATTTCGGCCCGTTCAAGGCGAGATCATTGCGTAGCACATACAGCAGCGCGGTATCGGGAGCAGCATCGACGTGATGGATCCGGCCGTTGACGGTCAGGCGGATCATGGTCTGCGTCATGCTCATGGGTTCCGGCGAGATGATTGCACTGCAAACATCGCTCAAACGCTTCCCGAAGATACCGTTTGCATACAAACGTGCAAGCGTGCCTTTCCCCGGCGAAACCCGCTGCGCGGTTTATGAACAGGGAGGCGAGGCAATTGGGGTTTTATTCGGCAGTGCTCTTTTTTCGTCGCGAACGCCGCTTGACAGGTTTTCGCGACGCGCGCAAGATCATTCGTATACGAATGAACCGCCGGCGACCGACACCGATTAACAGCGAGTTCTCGACGCCGGCTGGTCGTGGTACCAGTCGATACCCGTTTTAGCCGTTCGACAGTTTGACGCCGGCTTGTGAGCTTGTTCATGCCGACTGATGCGACCGCCACCGCCACCGACAAGATCCGCTGCGATGCGTGTCCCGTGATGTGCTACATCAAGCCGGGCGCGGCGGGCGCCTGCGACCGCTACGCCAACCATAACGGCGAACTGGTGCGTGTCGATCCCCATATTGTGCTGGAGCGCACGGTGTCCCATGGCGGGCAGATCGTGCCGTTCCAGGCCGTCGGCGACTGGGACGGCAAGCTCGTCCACGAGCCCAGCGTTTTCGTGACGGCCATTGGTGCCGGCACCACCTATCCCGACTACAAACCGGCGCCGTTCATTGTGTCTTCGGAGGTCGACGGCGTCGACATGGTCACCGTGGTGACCGAAGGCATCTTCAGCTATTGCGGCGTCAAGGTGAAGATCGACACCGACAGATTTCTCGGGCCGGAGACCGCGACGGTCCGGGTGCAGGGCGAGGCTGTCGGTCACGTCACCACCAGCGAATACGGCTCGCAGATGCTGTCGCTCGGCGGCGTCCATCATCTGACCGGTGGCTCGAAGAAGGAAGGCCGCGTCACCTGCGACGCGTTGATGGATTTGAGTAACTGCAAGCCGGTCGAACTCACCATCGACGGCGGCGCCAGCGTGGTGGTGCAGGCCGGTTATCCGCCCATCGTCAATGGCGTCGCCGAGGAACGGATGCGGGTCGGCTGCGGTTCGGCCACGATCGGCATGTTCGCCAAGCAATGGCACGGCAAGGTCGACGAAGTGGTCGTCGTGGATGACCATATCACCGGCGTCTTGAGCGAACATCAGGCCGGCAAATTGCTCGATATTCCCGACACTGGAATCAAGATGAAGGGACGGCGTTCTACGCCGGGCCGTTATTTCCAGGTCGCCGAGCCCGGCACCGGTTGGGGCGGTACCAGGATTTCCGATCCGCTGACGGTGCTGGGTCCTTTCGATCCGAAGACGGCTCGTCCCGGCATGACCATGCTGATGGTTTCCACAACCGGCGAGCACGCGGCTTATTATGTCCTCAACGAGGCGCTCAAGCCGGTCGAGAAGCCGATGCCAGCCGATTTGAAGGCGTCGGTCGAGCGGATCCAGGAGAACTGCGAACCCGCACTCTGCACGGTGCTGTTCATGGGCGGGGCGGGCGGATCGCTGCGGGCGGGCGTCACCGACAACCCGGTGCGCCTGACACGATCGGTGAAGGAGGCGTTGACGCGGGTCACCAGCGGCGGCGCGCCGGTGTATGTCTGGCCGGGTGGCGGCATTACCTTCATGGTCGATGTCACGCGATTGCCGGCGGGGGCGTTCGGCTATGTCCCGACGCCCGCGCTGGTGGCGCCGATCGAGTTTACCCTGCGGCTATCGGACTACGCGGCGCTGGGCGGCCATATGGACCATGTGCGTCCGCTGGCGTCGCTGAAAGAGAACACTGAAATCCGTCAGATGAACTCGCCGCAGCCGGGATCGCGCCCATGAAAAGGCTGCCGCAGATCGGATGGCTGGCGGACGGCAGGCGTCTTCATCTGCAGGATGGCCCGATTGATCTGATCGTGGAGGCGCGTGGGAGCGAAACCAGTTTGCGCGCAGCCTATGACGCCGCGGTCCGCCGCTTTACCGGCCTGCTCGACGAACTCTGCGATGAACTGCCGCTGCTGCGCACAGCGGCCGATCCGAAGTGGTGCCTGTTGCAAGGCGCGGTCGCGCGTCGCATGCACGCGGCGGTCGCGCCGTTGGCTGTCGAACATTTCATCACGCCGATGGCGGCGGTGGCCGGCGCCGTCGCCGAGGAAATTCTGGGCGCGATGATTCAGGAGGCCCGGCTCGAGCGCGCTTATGTCAACAATGGCGGGGACATCGCGCTATATTTGGTGGACGGCGCGCAATTCACCGTGGGTCTCGTGGACCGGCCGGATCAACCCGGCCTCATCGGAACGACCGTGATTGCGGCCGATGATCCCTCGCGCGGCATTGCGACCAGCGGACGTCATGGGCGCAGTTTCTCGCTGGGGATCGCCGACGCCGTCACGGTGCTGGCGCCGACCGCAGCGCAGGCCGATGGCGCCGCCACCATCATCGCCAACGCCGTGGACTTGCCCGGACATCCCGCCATTGTCCGCTGCCGGGCGGACAAGCTTCAACCCGACAGCGATCTCGGTGCCCGGTTGGTCACGCGCGGCGTGAATGTGTTGGAGCAGTACGAAATATTTTCGGCGCTGGAAGCCGGTGCGGATAAAGCGCGGATGCTACTCGCCGAGGGAATGATCGATGGGGCGGCATTGCGGTTGCGAGGTGAAACGCGCGTCGTCGCGCTGAAGGAACTCGGCGGGAATAAGCCGCCCGCGGCATCGTGCCGCGAGATTGAAAGTGCGATATATGCCTGATGTAACAATCCCTGTCATTCGAGAGAGCGGAAAGCGATGAGTGCCATCATTCGCAAAATCGTCACGGTAGTCGAAGAGACCTTGCTGGAAATGGGACAGACCGTCACGCCACCGACCCGGAGGGCGGCGGCCATCGCGGTGATCGAGAATCCGTTCGCCGGCAAATATGTCGAAGATCTCACTCCCCTTGATTGCGATTGGCGAGGAACTCGGCGAATTGCTCGCGAAACGGGCAGTGGCGGCGTTGGGAATCGACGGGGCAAAGGCGCAAAGTTACGGCAAGGCCGCGGCGGTGGGCGAAAACGGCGAACTAGAGCATGCGGCCGCGATCCTTCATCCCAAGATGGGTGCGCCGATACGCAAGATATTGGGCAAGGGCGCGGCGCTGATTCCGTCCTCGAAGAAGCGCAGCGGACCGGGCACCACGCTGGATATTCCGCTTGGCCACAAGGATGCAGCGTTCGTGCGAAGTCATTTCGACGGCATGGAAGTGCAGATCAACGATGCGCCGCGCGCCAATGAAATCATGGTCGCGGTCGCGATCACCGACAGCGGCCGCCCGTTGCCGCGCGTGGGCGGCCTGAAGATTACCGAGATAAAAGGTGAAGACGGTCTGCGATAGCCTGTAAATTTTAACATTGGAGATATCGGATGCGACGAAGCAAACATCTCTTGGCGGCGGGTCTGGGTGTCATGCTCGCCGGCATGGCCAACGCCGCGATGGCGCAGAGCGAAATCAAGATCGGTGAAATCAACAGCTATTCGCTGCTGCCCGCCTTCACCGAGCCCTACCGCAAGGGCTGGCAGCTCGCGGTCGAGGAGATCAATGCGGCTGGCGGCATCAACGGCAAGAAACTCGTCGTCATCTCCAAGGATGATGGTGGCAAGCCCGCCGACGCGCAGACCGCCGCCAATGAACTGGTGTCGAGCGAAGATGTCGTGATGCTGACGGGCACTTTCCTGTCCAACATAGGCCTTGCCGTCAGCGATTTCGCCAAGCAGAAGAAGGTATTCTTCCTCGCCGCCGAGCCGCTGACCGATGCCGTCACATGGGAAAAGGGCAATCGCTACACGTTCCGCCTGCGGCCTTCCAATTACATGCAGGCGGCGATGCTGGTGGAGGAGGCGGCGAAGCTGCCGGCCAAGCGCTGGGCGACGATTGCGCCGAACTACGAATACGGCCAGTCCGCCGTCGCGGTGTTCAAGAAATTGATGTCGGAGAAACGGCCCGATATCCAGTGGGTCGACGAGCAATGGCCGCCGCAGGGCAAGATCGACGCCGGCCCGGTCGTGCAGGCCGTCGCCGCCGCCAATCCCGAAGCCATTCTCAACGTGACCTTTGGTGCTGACCTCGTGAAGCTCGTGCGCGAAGGCAACACCCGCGGCCTGTTCAAGGGTCGCACCGTCGTCAGCTTCCTGACCGGCGAGCCGGAATATCTCGATCCCCTGAAGGACGAAACGCCGGAAGGCTGGATCGTCACGGGCTATCCCTGGTACAGCATCAAGACACCGGAGCACGATGCCTTCCTCAAGGCGTATCAGGCCAAGTACAACGACTATCCAAGGCTCGGCTCGATCGTTGGCTACGAAACCATCAAATCGGCCGCCGCGATCCTCACCAAGGCCAACTCGACCGATCCGGAGAAGCTGATTGCAGCGGCGGAGGGATTGTCGGTGCCGTCGCCGTTCGGCGAGATCGTCTTCCGCAAGATCGACCACCAGTCGACGCTGGGCGCGTTCGTCGGCAAGACCGCGCTCAAGGACGGCAAGGGCATCATGGTGGATGCGGTCTATCGCAAGGGCGGCAACTATATGCCGAGCGATGACGAAGTCTCAAAACTGCGCCCGAAAGAGTGAGGCCTTGGTTCTCCCTCTCCCCGCGTGCGGGGAGAGGTAACTCTAGATGAGCACCGATTGATGGCCTTTTACTTCGTCCAGTTCCTGACCGGTCTTGCCAGCGCCGCATCGCTGTTTCTGGTGGCGTCGGGCCTGTCGATCATCTTTGGCGTGACGCGGATCGTCAATTTCGCGCATGGCGCCTTCTACATGCTGGGCGCCTATGTGGCGTTCACGCTGACCGAGCGATTTTCCGGCGCCATCGGCTTTTGGGGCGGGATCGTTGCCGCGGCGCTGATCGTGGCCGTGATCGGCGTGCTGGTCGAGATGGTGCTGCTGCGGCGAATCTATCACGCGCCGGAGTTGTTTCAGTTGCTGGCGACGTTTGGCCTCACCTTGATGGTCGAGGATCTCGTCGTCCTGATCTGGGGGCCGAGTGATCTCCTGGGTCGCCGCGCGCCGGGGTTCAAAGGCGCCGTTGATTTTTTCGGCCAGAATATTCCGTCCTATGACCTGTTCCTGATTGTGCTCGGTCCGGTCGTGCTTGGATTGCTGTGGATTTTGTTCCAGCGCACGCGGTGGGGCGTTCTGGTCCGCGCCGCGACGCAGGATCGCGACATGGTGGCGGCGCTCGGTGTCAATCAAAAATGGCTGTTTACCAGCGTGTTCGCGGTCGGCGTATTTCTCGCGGCGCTCGGCGGCGCGCTGCAGATTCCGCGCGATGCGGTGCATCACGCCATGGATCTGCGCATTATCGTCGACGTGTTCGTGGTGGTGGTGATCGGTGGTCTCGGCAGCATTGTCGGTGCCTTTGTCGCGGCGGTGCTGGTTTCGGAATTGAACGCATTCGGCATCCTGATTTTTCCGAAGATATCCGTCATTCTGGTATTCCTGGTGATGGCCGTGGTGCTGATCGTGCGTCCCTGGGGGTTGTTCGGAAAGGCGGAGGCGCCCGCGCGCCGCACGCCGGGACTGACCGTCAACCCCTGGCGTCCGCTAACCTCGAACGAACGCCTGGCCGCGATCGTCGCGCTGGTGCTGGCCGCGGCGCTGCCGCTGATCAGCGGCAATTACGCGCTGACGGTCGGCTCCGAGATTGCGATCTTCGTGATTTTCGCCGCGAGCCTGCATTTCCTGATGTCGGTCGGCGGGCTCGCCTCGTTCGGCCACGCAGCGTATTTCGGGCTCGGCGCCTACGGCGTCGCGTTTCTCGCCAAACTCGCTGGCCTGCCGATGATTGTCTCGCTGCTATTAGGCCCGTTGCTCGGGTGTCTCGGCGCCGCTGTGTTCGGATTTTTCGCGGTCCAACTGTCAGGCGTGTATTTCGCGATGCTGACGCTGGCATTCGCGCAGATCGTCTGGTCGGTTGCGTTCCAGTGGGTCTCGGTGACCGGCGGCGACAACGGCATTCTCGGCGTCTGGCCGGAAAAATGGGCGGCGTCGGCAGCGCATTTCTACTGGCTGTCGCTCGGCATCGCCGCATTGTCGGTGGCGGCCCTGCGGGTCATGGCGTTCTCGCCATTCGGGTTCGCGCTGCGGGCGACGCGCGACTTGCCGCTGCGCGGCGAAGCAATCGGCATCGACGGCAAGCGTATGCAGTGGACCGCCTTCGTGATCGCGGGCACCGTCGCCGGGATCGCCGGGGCGTTGTTCGCTTATCTCAAGGGCAGCGTATTTCCCGACGATCTCGGTATTTCGCTTTCGATTGATGCGCTGGTCATGGTGCTGCTCGGCGGCGTCGAGACGGTTTCCGGCGCGATCGTCGGCGCCATCGTCTACAAGGCGCTAAACATCTGGTTGGTCAGCCAGACCGATTTGTCCAAGCTGGTGCTAGGCGGTTTTATCGTCCTGATCGTCGTCGCCTTTCCAAAGGGCATTGTCGGGATATTGGAGACCATTAGGCACCGCCGCCAATCATCATCGCCAAAGCCGGCGTTGCTCGGGATCGAGAGCGCCGAATGAGCATGACGCCAACCTTGTTGTCGGTCGAAGGCCTCAGCAAATCCTATGGCGGGGTTCATGCCGTGCGGGGCGTGTCGTTCTCGCTCAGGGCCGGCGAAATCCTGGCGCTGATCGGCCCCAACGGCGCCGGCAAGAGCACCTGTTTCGACATGCTCAACGGCCAGAACGTGCCCGACGCCGGCCGGATCAATCTCCTGGGTGAAGACACCGCCGGCAAGAAGCCGCGCGCGATCTGGCGGCTCGGCGTCGGACGCACGTTCCAGATCACAGCGACATTTCCGACCATGACAGTGCGCCAGAACGTCCAGGTCGCGCTGGTGTCGTATGGGCGGCAGTTATTCAATCTCTGGTCCTCGACGCCAAAATACGCGCGCGACGAGGCCGGTCGCCTGCTCGAACTGGTCGGCATGGGCGGTTACGCGGAGCGCCCCTGTGGCGAACTCGCCTATGGCGATCTCAAGCGGCTGGAGCTTGCGATTGCGCTCGCCAACCAGCCGAAACTGCTGCTGATGGA
The DNA here is from genome assembly GCA_963811915.1 of uncultured Alphaproteobacteria bacterium. Taxonomy (GTDB): domain Bacteria; phylum Pseudomonadota; class Alphaproteobacteria; order Rhizobiales; family Xanthobacteraceae; genus Bradyrhizobium. Next base: position 218,358 of record CAWETC010000034.1, on the reverse strand, counting down.
TGAACCGACCGCCGGCATGGCGCCGCGCGAGCGCGTTGAACTGATGCGGCTCACCGCGCAGATCGCACGCGAGAAATCGATCGGCGTTCTCTTCACCGAACACGACATGGACGTGGTGTTCGAACATGCCGATCGCATCCTGGTGCTCAATCGCGGCACGTTGATCGCCGAGGGTTCGCCCGAGGTCGTCCGGCGCAATCCGCAGGTTCGCGCCATCTATCTTGGCGAGGGTCTCCTGTATGACGCCAGTCATCGCGATGGAGCGTCGGCATGAAGCTCAGCGTTGCCGACCTCAACAGCCATTACGGCCCCGCCCATATCCTGTTCGACATCGCACTCGAGGTCGGGGAGGGCGAGGTGGTGGCGCTGCTCGGACGCAACGGTGCCGGCAAGTCCACGACCTTTCGCTCCATCGTCGGTCTGGTCAGGCAGCGTACCGGCCGCATCGTGTTCGAGGGCAATGACGTCTCGGTCCAGCCGACCCACGCGATCGTCAAAAGCGGGCTCGGCTATGTGCCGGAAGAGCGGCGCATCTTCACGGATCTGACGGTCGAGGAGAATCTCGAGGTCGGCCGCCAGCCGGCGCGGCCCAACGCACCGACCTGGACGCGAGAAAAACTGTTCGCGCTGTTTCCAAACCTCGGCGAAATGCGCCACCGCGCGGGCGGGCGCATGAGCGGAGGCGAGCAGCAGATGCTGACGATCGCGCGAACCCTGATGGGAAATCCGTCCCTGGTGCTGCTCGACGAACCCTCGGAGGGGCTGTCGCCAAAGATTGTCGAGCAGATGGTCGACGCGATCCTGACCATGAAGAAGGAGGGCGTCAGCATGCTCGTCTCCGAACAGAACCTCCATTTCGCCAAGCTGATTTCCGACCGCGCCTACATCATCGAGCGCGGCCGCATCTGCTTCAGCGGCACGATGAGCGAACTTGACGCGCGTCCGGACATTCGCGACGCGCATCTCGCGCTGTGAGGCAGCAGACAAGATAGGGGCGGGGACGGACATGACCAGGAGTGTTTCGCCGAAACGAAGTATAAAACCTTCGCGGCCGGCCTACGTTCTGGAGGAGCAGATCGGCTTCATCCTGCGTCAGGTGTGGCAGCGCCATGCCGCGATCTTCGCCCGAGAAATCGGCATCAATCTCACCTCGGCGCAATGGGCGGTGCTGGCCAAGCTCACCGAGACCGGACCCTGCTCGCAGAATCAACTCGGGCGGCTGACGGCAATGGATGTCGCTACCATCAAAGGTGTTATCGACCGGCTCACCGCCCGCGGCCTGACCGAAACCAGCGCGGATCCGCAGGACGGCCGCCGTCTGCTTGTCAGCCTGACGCGCGCCGGCCAGCAGATGGCCGAGAAGGCCGCGCCGAACGCGCTGGCGATCACCCGGGAAACGCTGGCGCCCCTCGATGCCAGGGAGCGCGAGACGCTGGTGGCGCTGTTGAGCAGGCTGCGGTGAATTGATTCATGTCTTGCTGGCGCGCGCCGGCGCAGGAGTCTCACCTTTGCGCCGACCCGTGCGCGCGGCCTGCAAGGCCTGGCGGCGCTGATTGATGGTAGAATTCGAGACCGTCTGGCTCTGGTTTCAGGACCAGCCCGCGATCAATTCGCGTTTCGCCGGTTCGACTTTCGCCTGCCGCATCGGAGAGCTTGCCGTCTGCCTGCTCGGCGATGATCTCCGAACGGACGCGGATCAATCACGCAGAGCAGGTCGTCGCGCGGGCCGCGACGTCCGAAAAGTGCCATGACGGGTTCAATCACCGCAGCTACCCATGATCGATCGGCGGCAGACAACCAAGCCACCGATCAGCGATCGCGTCCCGCAAGTTCGAGCGTTACCAGCCTGGCGAGCAACGTCGCGGGGTAGAGCTGACCGAATATTGCTTCCAGATTGCAAAGGCTGCGCGCTATCGGGTGCACTGGAAAAATATCGCCATAACCCGTTGTGGTCAGTGTCGCGAAACTAAAATAGATCAGGTTACTGGCAAGCGCCGGACTATCTTCCAGCGACAATCCGGAAAATGCCTTGGGTACGAACGACGCGATGAATGTAAAAAGTGCCACAAAGGTAATGGCGATCGTCAGATAGAGTAAAATGGCCCCCATAACGTGGTGATGCGTCACGCGCCCCGGGGCAAACACAGCGCGCGACACCACGATTCCCAACGTAATGCCCATAATCAGCCAGGAGGCTGCGAACAGATTAATGTCGAGAATCGATGGTGCCTTGATCCGGGATATTCCGCCTATCGTGGCCATCAGGAGTGCGACGACCATCGCAGCAACCGCCGTTCGGCTTCCGGATAGCACAAAGGTGCCGGCAACCAGAATAATTGCAAAAAAGAGATCGAAAACCTGAAAGACGAATACTCCCAGGGCTTGAAGGGGCGCAATCACAAATAACATGACAAGAAGCAGCCCGGTGAGGGCTGTCAGAAGAGCATCGCTCCATCTCTCCCGCAAGGCAGGCATATAGTCGTCCATAGCGAAGCCCCTTTCACCGTTGATACTTTACTTTACTGGCCTGGCACCGACATGACGCCATCGCCCAGCCGAGCGCCAAGTCTATTGTTTTACGAGAGGGGAGTCTGCCGACGTCCGGGTCGGACCAAACGTGGGCCTCAATCCGGGAATAATCGATCTACGTCGTTCGCCCAATAGCGGAGACTCGCCCGGACGACGGTCAGGGCTGCTCTGTGCCAAATTTAAAAGAAAAAGAGCCGAGCGAGGTTGAGTTCTGACGCAGGACCGGAAATACACTAGGCTCGCTTATGCCGTCCTCAAAAGAGGATCGGTGAAAACCTCAGGGAGTACTTTATGCCATCGTCCGGGATTCGTCGCGCCGCCATCGCCCTTGCTGCAACCAGCGCCTGTGCTCTGGCCACTCCAGCGAGCGCGCAGCTGCTCAGTCACAAGGACCTCACCTCTTCCATCGCATTTACCATCGCGCAAACCGCCATCGAAACCTGCAAGGCCAATGGCTACGGCGTATCGGTGACCGTGGTCGGCCGCAACGGGGAGGTCATCCTGCAGGTGCGCGGCGACAATACAGGGCCACACACCTTCGAGAACAGTTTCCGCAAAGCCTACACGGCGCGCACCTTCCGCTCGCCATCAGGTGCGCTGGCCGATCGGTTGAAGGCCGATCCGACACTCCCCCTGATCCACCTGAGCAACATCATCGCAAACCAGGGTGCGCTTCCAATCAAGGTGGGAGATGACGTGATCGGAGCGGCCGGCGCATCGGGCGCGCCAGGCGGCGAAAAGGATGAGGCATGCGTCAAGGCCGGGCTCGATAAGGTGGCCGATCAGCTGAAGTAAGGGTGCAACAATCTTCAGTGCGGGGCGGTGGGTATTGAGCCCGCCGCCTTTCTGCTATGGCTTTCCGTCATGGCCGGGCGTAGCCGTCCGAAAGGATGGCATCGCTTCCGCTCGCCTATGTGCCGGCCACTCAGCCAGACAGCCTAATTTTATTGGCTGTTTTTTGGGTCAGACCTAACTACGCAAACGGGGAATGAGGCGTGTCGCGTTCTCGTGACCGATGGCATCGAGATCCGCGGCCGACAAACCAAGCTTCTGCAGGTCGGCGAACTGGCCGAAACCGAAATAGGGGTAGTCGGTCCCGTAGGTGATCTGGGAGACAGGCACGAGCTTCATCAGCGCGGCCATGGACGGCGCGAAGGTCGCGTTGGCGGTGTCGTAATGAAGCCGCCGCAGTTCGCCCTCGATCCCCTCCGGCGCGAATTCCTTCAGGTTTGGCCGCGCACCGTAAAACGAATTGATCCGCCCGGCCATCATCGGGATCGTGCCGCCGGCGTGCGAGAACAGCCACTTTATATCACGGAAGCGCGCGAATGAGCCGCTCAACAACAGGCTTGTCACCGTCCGCGTGGTGTCGTGTGGGACTTCGATCACCGCCGGAAAGGTGCCAACGCTAAGCGCGCTACAGCAGTTCGCGACCAGCGGATGCACATAGACGACGGCCTTTCGCCGGTTGAGTTCGTCAAGCACCGGCCGGTAAGCGGGATTGCCGAGCCACTTGTCGCCGTAACTGCTCTGCAAGCCGATTCCGTCGGCCTTCAGGGTGTCGAAGGCATATTCGATCTCTTTGAGCGTGGCATCGGCGTCCAGCATCGACAGCGTCGCGAACAGGCCGAAGCGGCCCGGATGGTCGCGCATCATTTCAGCCGCGTACTCGTTGCACCCACGGGCCAGCCGGCCGGCCTCCGCCGGTGCGACGTCGAACCACACGCCGGGGGTGGACGCGATCGACAGAATGCCTGTGCGTATGCCGTTTCGGTCCATGTCCTCGATCATCTTGTCGCGGGTCCATGCGACCTGGCCGGGGAAGTGCGGCTGCTTGTGCGCATCTTCGTAACCGAGCCAGAGCTTCTGATATTCGGGCGGATAAAAATGCTGATGCGTATCGATCAGCGCCGGCTTTGTCTGTCCGTGCGCTGCGATGGTCGGGACCGCCAATGCCGCGCCAAAGGCGCCGAGCCCGGCGAGGAAGCCGCGTCGTGACGACGAAGGGCCACAACAGGTACAGCAGGAGCCATGCGCGCGCGATCTCGAATTCCTCGTGTTCACCTTGTGCTCCTCCCCTGCGGTTTCAGCGAACTAAGGGCCATCGCGCGCGGTAGTCAATACGTCCCGCCCATCCCATCTGTAAAATCCGTCAAGTGCGGGGATGCTCTTGTGGCCCTTGGCTGATGCGGGAGGCGATGATTTGGCTCTCGATGGAATGAAGCCGATGGGGTGATTACTCCGCGTGGTCCCATCAGCGATATCACAGAGCACGAATGTGATGTGACCGTTCGATGCTCTCCGGCAAGCAGGTTCACGATCATGTTCAGCGTCTTTCGGCCCCTGGCCGGGGTGACTACTTCAATCGAGGTGGACGGAGAACAGGCTGGATGGCGTCGTTTTTCGACGGGGTTCAATGGAGGCTAAGATGCGAAGGAGAGTTTTGGCGGTTCTCGGTGTGTTGCTTGTTGCCGCCGTAACGACCCAAATGGCTACCGCCGCCGCGCGTCACTCCCGGAAGGCCGCGCGCGCGTCAGCTCCATTAACCCAGCAGCTTCGCAAACAGCACGGGCTCTCCGCGCCTGCGGCCGGTGATAGCAAAAGCTGTGATGTCCTTTGGTGCTATCCGGACTGACGTTACGGAAGCCGGTACGACTGGGCATCTGATTTGCCCGACAGGCAGTTTACCAATTTGCGTGTCCAGCCCTCTTGGCAAAAATATTCTGCTTCGCCGCCAACCCAAATCAAATCCATATTCTCCGCCGTCTCGTTCCACAAAGGGGCGTATCGCGATCGTCACGAACGCGGAGCGGGATGCGATGGACGCGGGCAGCGCCTTGACGAGGACGCTTGCTTGCGGACGGCGAAGCCGTGTGGTCCTGACGCCCCGACGCTGGCGTCAAGTCGGAGGAGCAATCTGCCGGCGACGGTGACAAAAAAGCCCGGTCACCGGGGAGAGCGCGGAGGAAACCGTTAAAACCATTGCGTGCGGGAATGCCGGGTGAACCGGTGTATCCGTGGTGACTAACGCGCGTGTTTACTACACACCACGCGCGGCTGCGGGTGCACCGGGCACCCGGCATTCCCCACGCCCTCCAAAGGGGCGGAAGTTCATGCATACCTCGGGTGCAATGCGCCGCGAGAAGGCGAAGGTGTGTCGTGCAAAGAGGACGCTCGTCATTGCGAGCGAAGCCAAGCAATCCATCTCGCAACGACCAGAGAATGGATTGCTTCGTCGCTTCGCTCCTCGCAATGACGATGTGCAACACGATGGTCTTGGCTGTTGGCAATCAAGGCCGGGACGACGAAGGCGAGAACACGCGGGGAATGTTCCCGTCGGAGATCAGGCTGCAACAAGCTCGATCAATGCCCGACAATCTCCGGCACTTTCGTCGCAGGCGGCGTGTTGCGGCTGCGCTGGGTGCGGACGATACCGTCGATGATGGTCATGCCGATGCCCGGGAGATCGCCGAGCTGCACGCTGTCGAGGATGTTCTTGCCGGCCGAGTGTTGCGCCTTGTCCATGATGACGAAGTCGGCCGCACGCCCGACCTCGATGATGCCGCAGTCGAGCGCGCGCATGCGCGCGGTGTTGCCGGTGGCAAAACAGAATGCGATTTCCGCAGGCACGTCGCCGAGCGACGAGAGCAGCGACACCATGCGCAGAATGCCGAGCGGCTGCACGCCGGATCCGGCCGGCGAATCGGTACCGAGAATGACGCGTTGAAGGTCGCCCATCTCGCGTGCGATCCGCAACGTGTAAAGTGCCGAGCGTTCGTTGCCGTTGTGCACCAGTTCGAGGCCGCGCTTACAGCCTTCGCAGATGCACCGGATCTGGTCGTCGGGCAGGGCGGTGTGACCGCCATTGATGTGACCGATCACGTCGGTGTCGGCTTCCAGCACCACGTCCTTGTCGATCAGGCCCGAGCCGGGGATCGATGGACCGCCGGTGTGGATCGTACTCTGGATGCCGTATTTGCGCGCCCATCCGACCATCTTGCGCGCGGTCGGACCATCCTTGACACCGCCAAGGCCTACCTCGCCGAGCAGCTTGACGCCGGCCGCGGCCAATTCCCTGAAATCGTCCTCGACCATTTCGCATTCGATCACGGGCGCGCCGGCATGGACCTTTACGCCGCCGGGACGCAGCGTCCAGAACGCGCGCTGCGCGAAGATCGCCATCGCTTTCAGCCCGACCACATCGCGCGGCCGTCCGGGCATGTGAACCTCGCCCGCCGAGATCATCGTGGTGACGCCGCCGTTGAGGAAGCTGTCGATCCAGCCGATCTGGTTTTGCCGCGGCGTCCAGTCCCCGGCGACGGGATGAACATGGCTGTCGATCAGGCCGGGCGTGACCGTGGTGCCGTTGGCATCGATGATGGTGGTGGCGCCCTCGGCATTGATATCCTTGGCGCGTCCGATTCCCGTGATCTTGCCGTTCTCCGCCACGATCGTGTCGGCATCGAGGATCGGCTTCTCCATCGCGCCCGAGAGTAGCAGGCCGATATTGCGGATCACCAGTTTGGTCGGGCCGGTTGTCTGGGGCTGATCGTGGGCCATCGGTTTTTCCTTTTTGTTCAATGTCTTCGCGGCTCGGATACGCATCTTGCGCGCGGCTTGACGCCGGGATCAAGAAGGATTATTCATTTGTATACAAATGAATGTGTACGAATGAGTTACACGATTTAATTGGAACCCAATAGCGGGAAAATGCGATGAGCAGCTTCAACCAGGAGAGCGTGCTGAGCGTCCATCACTGGACCGATACGCTGTTCAGCTTCACCACCACCCGCGATCCCTCTTTCCGTTTCCGCAACGGCGAATTCACGATGATCGGTTTGAAGGTCGGCGAGAAGCCGCTGCTGCGTGCCTACAGCGTCGCCAGCGCCAATTACGAGGACAGGCTGGAGTTCTTTTCGATCAAGGTGCCCGACGGCCCGCTGACCTCGCGGCTCCAGCATCTGAAAGAGGGCGACGAGATCATCGTCAGCCGCAAGGCCACCGGTACGCTGGTGATCGACAATCTCAGGGATGGCCGTAATCTTTATCTGATCGGGACCGGCACCGGGCTGGCGCCATTCCTCAGCGTGATCAAGGATCCTGAAACCTATGAGCGTTTCGAAAAGGTGGTGCTGCTGCATGGCTGCCGTCGCGTCGCCGAACTCGCTTACGGCGAGATGATCACCGAGAGGTTGCCGAACGACGAATTGATCGGCGAACTGGTACGCAACCAATTGATCTATTATCCGACGGTGACGCGCGACCCGTTCCGCAATCGCGGCCGGATCACCGATCTGATCAATTCCGGCAAGCTGTTTCGCGATGCAAAGCTGGCTGCGCTTGCGCCCGAACATGACCGCGTCATGATCTGCGGCAGTCCGGCGCTGGTTCATGACACGCGAATGTTGTTGCTCGACAAAGGTTTTGCCGAAGGCAATCACGGCGAGCCGGGGCAGTTCGTGCTCGAGAAAGCCTTCGCGGAACGATAGCCGCCCGGATTGTCGAGCCGTCTTGTCGACGGTCGCAACATCCCGATGAAGCAGATGTCATTATTGCCACAATGCGATTTAGCGGCCGATGCTCTTGACTTGGGGGGCAGAGCTGCAGAGTAATGGCGCGAATTTGGATTTCTTCTAAAAGCAATAAGACCACTCTCTAAAAGCAATAAGACCTTGGGGGAGATGACGATGGCGGATATCGGCCGACGTGGATTTGTCAAAGGCGCGACCTTGGGTGCGCTGGCTTTCACGGTAGGCGGAGTTGAAGTCATCATGGCGCCCGGCGAGGCCAGGGCGCGCAACGTCCCCTTCCGGCTTCTCGATGCCCATCAGGGCGATACGATTGAGGCGCTCGGCGAGACGCTGGTACCTCAGGCGCGCGAGGCCGGGATCGCCCACTTCATCGATCAGCAGCTTTCGGTGCCGCCGGGCGAAGCGCTTCTGCAAGCTCGCATCCTCAATATCCGTCCGCCCTTCGCGGAGTTTTATCGAACGGCGATCAAGACGGTCGACGATAGAAGCCGCAAGATCTTCGGACATGACTTCGCGCAGTTGTCGACCGCCGACCAGCGCGAGTTTGTCGATCGCATGCGTCAAAACAAGGTTGAAGACTGGACCGGACCGCCGGGGGCGCTGGTTTATGCCGTGCTTCGCAGCGATGCCGTCGATGTCGTCTACGGCACGATGGAAGGCTACGAGGCGCTGGGCATCCCCTATATGCCGCATATCCCCCCGGAAAAGAGGTGGTGAGATGACAAACGAGAAAGTGGACGTTGTCATCGTTGGCGCAGGGGCGTCCGGCTCCGTTTATGCCTCGGTGTTGGCGAAGGCGGGCAAGAAAGTCGTTCTGATCGAATCCGGTCCCGACTGGGAGCTCTCCGACCTCATCAGCTCGGAGATCTGGGGCCGCCGGGTCAAACCCGCGGGCGCACCGATCCTGCTCGAAGGCAAGAATCCGATGGGCTACGCCAACCAGGCCGGTTGGGGCGTCGGCGGTGCGGCGTTGCACTACTTCGCTAACTTCCCGCGGCTGCTGCCGACCGATTTCAAGGTCAGGAGCGAGCACAACCGGGCCCATGACTGGCCGATTGCCTACGAAGATGTTGCGCCGTTCTGGGACAAGGTCGCACGTGAGATCGGCGTTTCCGGCGACGCCAAGGCCGAGGAGAAATGGCGGCCGGCGGGAGAAGCCTATCCCATGCCGCCGATGAAGACCTTCCGCAACGGTCAAATCTTTCTGAAGGGCTTTGAAGCTGCCGGCATTCCCATGGTGCCGGCACCGGTCGGCATGAATTCCGTGGAATTCAAGGGACGGCCGGCTTGCCTGTATGACGGATGGTGTCACGTCGGCTGTCCGATCGGCGCACTGGCCAATCCGCTGATCACCTATCTGGGCGATGCGCGAAAGGCCGGCGCCGAAGTTCGGGCCATGTCCACGGTCACACGCATCCTGACCAATCAAGCCGGTACGCGGGTGACCGGCGTCGAATATTACGACGACAAGCAGCGGAAGCAGACCCAGGAAGCCGGTGTGGTCGTGCTGGCGGCGTGGGCGGCGCAGAATCCGCGGCTGCTGTTGAACTCGGCGACCGACAAGTACGCCAAGGGCCTTGGCAATGCGAGCGGCCTCGTCGGCCACTTCATGATGACGCACAACGTCGCGTCGACATGGGCGATGTTCGATGAGGACGTCAAAAACCACATGGGCACGATTGCCGTGCAGTACATGTCCTATGAGCGTTATGCCAAGACCAGCCACCCGGGCGCGTTCGGAAGTTCGTTCGTCGTCGCAGGCTTCGCGCTGAAGACGAGCGATCTCGCCAACTCCCGCGGCGATTTGTTCGGGCCGGACCTTGCGGACTACATGAAGCGGGCCGCGCGCAATCTGGCGGGGATCAAGGCGTTTGGCGAAGACCAGCCGGAGATGGAAAATCGTGTCGAACTGACGAGCGACAAGGACGAATTCGGCATGCCGCTCGGCAAGCTGATCCACAGTTACAGCCCGGATTCGCTGGCGCTGTGGAATGCCAATCTCGAAGAGGGATTGAAGGTTGCCAAGGCGAGCGGCGCCAAGGAAGCCTGGTCGGGGCGGGGTGGACCGGTCCCGACCAGCCACCTGATGGGCGGCACCATCATGGGGACCGGCGCTGCCAATTCCGTCGTCGACAGCTATGGCCAGAGCCATGAAATCCCGAACCTTTGGGTCGCCGGACCCAGCATCTTCCCCACCGCGGGCGCTTCGAACCCGACTTTCACGATATTCGCCTTGTCGCAGCGCGGCGCCGAACGGATGGCGTCGCAATGGGGAACACTGGCGAACTAGGCGACAGGCATATATTCCTGTCGAGAAAGTCAGGTTGCTGGCCCGGGTCAGGGACGGGATGCGATAAACAGGTTGTGATAATTGCCCTGTGAGGTCGCCGCACGATAGTTGGCGACTGTGCTCTGCGTGCACTCGGCGCGCCCGCTTCTGATTGGTAAAAGAGATTCGCGCTTGGCGTGAATCGGAAGAATCAGATCGACTGGAAGCTCGTCCTGGTGGATGTGAAAATTGAGAACCCGATAGTTGCGTCCAGCGCGGGACCCAGCGGTTCTTGTATGTCATAAAAGCATTAGAAGCCGGGAATAGCGCTTTTCCCGCTGGAGTTTGGAGAAGGCCGGCTGCGCTGTTGATTTTCCAACGAGCCAGTCGCAACAAGTTGGACCATGGATAAAGAAACGCAACGCACGCCTGACCGAATTGATTGGGATATCCGCGCCGCAGATGCATTAGAACGGGCCCGCATGCTGCCCCCGGGGCCGGAGCGTAACGAGGCGCTCAAGCGGGCAAGCCTGCTTCGCTGCACAGCGGACGCACGGGGATTGACCTTTGCAAAACGGGGCAGGCCGCCGAAGTAAATGCGGTGCTATCAGCGTTCGGGGGATCCAGCCCTAAAGGTGATGCGTCCTAAATGTCCGGCTTGATCCGGCTGTGTCTCGCTCCATAGCCAAAGTAGATCACAAGGCCGACCGCGAGCCAGACCGCCAGTCTCAACCATGTGTCGGCCGGCAGGCCGAACATCAGGAAAATCGAGGTCGCCGCTCCGGCCGGCGCGACGACCCAGACGGCGGGCGTCTTGAACGGGCGATCGAGGTCTGGCTGGGTGATGCGCAGCACCAGCACGCCAAGGGACACGACTGCAAATGCGAACAGCGTTCCGATACTGACGAGTTCGCCGACGAGGCCGATAGGCAGCAGCGTGGCGAGAATAGTCACCACAGCGCCGGTCGAGATCGTCGCGACATACGGTGTGCGAAAGCGCGGATGTATTTTCGCAACCGCCGGCGGAAGCAAACCGTCATGTGCCATCGTCCGGAAAATTCTTGGTTGCGCAAGCAGCATGACGAGGATGACCGACGTCAGGCCGAAAATGATGCCCAATTTGACGAACGGAGAAAGCCAGCGCACTCCAGCCGCGTCGATCCCGACAGCAATCGGATCGGGAACATTCAATCTGTCGAACGGCACTATCCCCGTGAGGACCAGGCCCACGACGACGTACAAAATAGTGCAGATCGCCAACGATCCGAGAATGCCGATGGGCATATCCCGCATTGGATTTTTGGCCTCCTGTGCTGCGGTCGAGACGGCATCGAATCCAATATACGCAAAAAACACCACGGCGGCGCCGCGGACCAGGCCCGACCAGCCATAGACTCCGACACCTGCATTGGGAGGGATAAAAGCCCCATCGGGATTGCTCGGTGTGACCCAGTTCGCCGTATTGAAGGCGGGTGCGGCGCTGACGATGAAGAGCGCGATCACCACCAGCTTGATCGCCACGATGAGATTATTAAACCGCGCGGTCTCCTTTATGCCCGCCACCAGCAGCGACGTAATGACAACGATCACAACGGCTGCCGGGACATTCAGGACGGCGCCAGTGAACGACCACGCGTGTTGCGTGGCATCGTAGGTAAACGGCGATGAGGCAAACCGCGCCGGCAGATTCAGTCCAAAATCCTTTGCCAGGCTGACGACATATCCCGACCAACCGATCGCGACCGTGGTGGCACCGAGCGCGTATTCGAGGATCAGGTCCCAGCCGATCATCCAGGCCACCAACTCACCCAGCGTGGCATAGGCGTAAGTATACGCACTCCCGCTGATCGGGACAGTTGACGACATCTCAGCGTAGCATAGACCGGCAAACCCACACGCGACGGCGCCGAGCAGAAAGGAAAGAGAGATCGCGGGTCCCGCATTGGCCGCGGCGGCGTGTCCGGTCAGGACGAAAATTCCCGCACCGATGATGCCGCCCACGCCGAGCGCAATCAGGTTGAGCGCGGACAATGTTCGCCTCAAAGGCTGCGCTTGTTGGCCTGTCCCGTCGCTCTCAGCGGCCTCGTCGAGCAAAACTGCAGTAGACTTGCGAGCCCAGATGTTCACCATGATGCCCGTCACTGCGCGGGTATCGGTTTGCGCATTTGCAATCCAATCTCTAACCCGGCTGTCGCTACGACGCGCAGCTAATTCTCTTTTTAACCAGCGCGCAAGTTTGCGGTCCGATGACGATGCGCCTTCCGCAACCGCTCTCGGCCGCAACAGCAATGCGATTTGCAACCTCAATGTCGCGAAGATCCAATCGAAAACGGTGGACCATCAGCGGATCGAATGCAAAATCAACACCGCCGCAAAAAGGTAGATGGAGGAAATCAAATGGTATCGATCGACCCGCTCACCGCTACGGCCGTGGTGATCGCAACAGCCGCCACCGATGCGGTCTACGTCATGTTCACCGCCGCCGTGGTGGCGCGCAGGCGGGTGCCGGCGGCGAGCTGGAGCAGCGTCTGGTACCTGCTCTCTTCCTATGCCGTGATCAGCTACACAGAAAACTGGGTCTATGTCGCCTTCGCCGCGGCCGGCTCCTGGATTGGAGCGTTTGCGTCGATCTCGTTTCTGCACCGGCCACCCGGCGGACCGCCGATCGGTGCGGGCCCGGAATAGGGTCATAGATGTGTGGGCTGGCCGGCGGGCAGGCGATACGATCATCATCTCCCTAGCGTGCGTCGAATAGTCTTTTGCGCATGGATGACCGGCTGCGCTGATCGCTACCCACTCTGACGTCGATGTCAAGCCGACATGGATGTCTTTCCTCATCTCCAACTGTCCCCATCCACAATCGCTGCGACGGCTGCATTCCGACCCCGATACGGGTGTTGATCTGGGTCCACGGGAAGCCTAGCGGAGGGAACGTGCTGCGGTGGCATGATGCGCAGATTGAACGCAGTGGTCGCCGAAGTTTTGCGGGTGTTTTCCGGTTTGAAAATCCGGGATCAAATTGCTGGTACCGTTTGTGCTTTCTGCGGTTGTGGCATAGCGTTTGCTTGATATCGGCGTGGACTGGGGCGCCGAGGACGCCATAGCTTTTGGTTCGTAGCCGCAACAATGAAGCTGGGCCGGAACCAGCATCAGGGGTCCTCCATAGGAAACGTCTGAAGGGGAGTATTTCAAATGCCGACAAATCTCACGCGCCGCCAAGCTCTCGTTCTTCCCGCCGGGGTCGCATTGGGGGGCCTCGTTGGGCGCTCTGCAATGGCGGCAGAACCAGTCAAGATAGGTCTGGTCGCAGCACTTTCCGGACCGTCCGCGAAGTCGGGCGAGGGGATTATCCGCGGCATTACCGTTGCGATCGACGAGATCAATGCGCGCGGCGGTGTGCTTGGCGGGCGCATGCTCGAACTCGTTCGCCGTGACGATGAGTTCGAACCCTGCCAAGGGCCAGACCGCGGCGCGGGAGTTGATCGACAAAGAGGGCGTCGCCGTTATCTTCGGCGGCATCGACAGTCCGGTTTCGCTGGCCATCGTTCCCGTGATGAATACGGCGAGGGTACCCTTCATGGGTGTGTGGGCGGCGGCGACCAACATCACCCGCAACGGCGCCGATCCAAATTACATTTTCCGGGTCTCGGCGGTCGACGTTCTGGTGGACCGCGCGCTGATCAAACATGCCATGACCAGCTTCGGGTCCAAGAAGCCGGGGCTGATGCTGGTCAACAATGGCTGGGGCGAATCCAACCTCGGCGGCTTGACCGCCGCAGCCGAAGCCGCCGGCATCAAGCTTGCGGGCGCGGAAAAATTCGACGACAAGGATGCCGACATGACGCCGCAGTTGCAGCGGCTGCGCGCGGCGGGTGCGGACGCCGTGATTCTGGTCGCTAACGCCGCGCCGGGCGCGCAGGTCGTTAAATCGCTTCAGCGCTCCGCCTGGATGGTGCCGGTAGTCTCGCATTGGGGCATTTCGGGCGGACGCTTCCCTGAACTCGCAGGGTCCTGGGCGGGGAAAGTGCATTTCGTCCAGACCTACAGTTTCTTCGGTCAGCAAAATGCTGTCGGCAAGCGCGTGCTCGCGGCGATGATGGCGAAATATCCCGATGTCAAAGGTCCCGGCGACGTCACCCCGCCGGTCGGTGTGGCCAATGCCTATGATGCGATGCAGTTGATTGCGCTCGCCATCGCCAAGGCCGGCTCGACCGAAGGCCCCAAACTGCGCGAAGGACTTCTCGGCATCGAAAACTATCAAGGCCTGATCAAGAACTACACCAAGCCCTTTACGGACACGAACCACGACGCCCTGAATGAAAACGATTACGTCATGGTCCGTTACAATGGGGATCAGATCGAACCCATTACGGGCTGATCGATGCTTGCGACCGCACTTGTTTCAGGACTCAGTCTCGGCAGTATCTACGGCCTGATCGCGCTTGGTTTCACCCTGACGTTCGCCGTTTCCGGCACGGTGAATTTCGCGCAGGGCTCGTCGGTCATGCTCGGCGCCGTGCTGTGCCACGCTCTGGTGGTCGGGATGCACTGGCCAATGATAACAGCGATTCCCGTGGCGCTTTCGGCCTGTGCCATCTGGGGTCTGGTGGTCGAACGGATCGCCGTTCGGCCGTTCGTCGCGCGCGGGACAAATTCCTGGCTGATGGCAACGGTGGCGCTTGGAATCGTGCTCGACAACGTGGTGATGGTGCTGTTTGGCAAGGAGCCGCGCGCGCTTCCGTCCGCTTTGGCCGATGATCCCTGGGTCATCGGCAATGTCGGCGTCTTTCCCTTGCAGATCGTGGTGCCAGTGGTCGGATTGGGACTGGCCTCACTGGTCCATCTTGGAATGCATCGAACCGGTCTCGGGCTGAAGCTGCGGGCGGCAGTCGAGAATCCGGATGCCGCGCGGCTGATGAGCATCGATGTGACGATGCTGATCGCGCTCACCTATGCGGCGGCGGCGCTGCTGGCCGGGATCGGCGGCATTCTGATCGCGCCATTATACAACGTTGCCTACGATATGGGCACGTTGTTCGGCATCAAGGCATTCGCCGTGGCGATCTTGGGCGGTCTCACCAATCCCTGGGGTGTCGTGATCGCCGGGCTCGCTTACGGTCTGGTTGAAGCCTGCGCGACGACCTGGCTGGGTTCGAGCAGTACCCAGATCGTCACGTTCACCGCCGTCATCGCAGCCTTGGCGCTGGCTCCCTCCGGACTGTTCGGAGGCCGGACCAAGGTGCGCGTATGAAGGCCATCTTCATCGTGATTGCGGCGCTGCTGGCCATCGGCGTTGCCGCAATCTGTCTTCTTGCGCCCGGTTACTACGCCTATTTGATGGGAATGCTGGCGACGACCGCTCTGGTCGGCGTCGGCCTGAACGTGCTGCTTGGTCTTGCCGGTGAAGTCTCGCTCGGCCAGGCCGGGTTTCTCGCGCTCGGCGCCTACGGCGTCGGAATCCTCACGACCAAGGCCGGCTTGAATTTCTGGGAGGCCTTGCCGCTTGCAGTGTTGCTGGTTGCGGCGATATCGGCGGTCCTCTCGATCCCCGCACTTCGGGTGACCGGTCCTTATCTGGCAATGGTCACCATCGCCTTCGGCTTCATCGTTGAATCCGTCTCGATCGAATGGCAGGGCCTGACCGGTGGCAGCAGCGGGCTCGCGGGGATTCCCGCGCCGTTCGGCACCGGCGGGACGGCCCTGTTGGCCTGTGCGCTCTGCGTCCTCGCGCTTGCGTTGTTTCACACTTTCACGCGCAGTCCCCTCGGACTTGCCATGCAGGCAACGGCTGCGGCTCCGGCGGCCGCGCGCGGCATCGGGATCAGCGCGTTGCCGGTGCGCACCGCGGCCTTCATGTTGGCCGCCGTTGCGGCCGGTCTGGCCGGCGGATTGCAGGCAGCGCTGACGGGTTTCATCGCGCCCAGTTCGTTTCCATTCTCGCAGTCGATCCTGGTGCTATTGGTGGTGGTAGTCGGAGGTGCAGGCCGTACGCTCGGCCCGCTGGTTGGCGCCGTGGTGGTTGTGCTGCTGCCGGAACTTCTCGCGAGTCTTGCCGAATATCGTCTGCTGGTTTTCGGCGCGGGGTTGTTGATCGTCCTCTGGGCCGCGCCAGGCGGGATTGCCGGTGCCCTCGCGCGCCTGGTGATCCCGGAAGCATCTGCTCCAGATCCCAAGCCGGACACCAATCTGGCCTTGGCCCACATCACGGGCTCCGGCGGCAGCCTTGTGGCCGAAGGTGTTCGCGTCGCGTTCGGTGGCTTGGTTGCCGTAGCGGGCGTCGATCTGACGGCGCCGCCCGGCCGCGTTACCAGCGTGATCGGTCCCAACGGCGCCGGCAAGACCACGCTGCTCAATCTCGTCAGTGGCTTTCAACGCCCCGATACTGGCACGGTACGTGTCGGAAGCCGCGAGATCACGGGCCAGGCCGCCTATGATGTCGCGCGCGCGGGCCTTGCGCGTACCTTTCAGACCGCGCAGCCTTTCGGCGGTCTGAGCGTACTGGACAATGTCCGCCTTGGATTGTTGCGTGGGTCTTGGCGAGGCGAAGCGCCGGCAGCGCTGGCGCGGGCGCTGCTTTCCCTGGTCGGTTACGCCGGGTCGGAGACGAGGCTGGCCGCAACCCTGCCGCATGTGGATCGCCGGCTTGTCGAGATCGCCCGTGCCCTTGCCACCGGGCCAGCGGTGCTCCTTCTGGATGAGCCGGCCGCCGGGCTTGACGAGGCCGACACGGTCAAGCTGGGCGGCCTGCTTCAGCGCCTGGCGCGTGCCGGCCTGGCGGTCGTGCTGGTCGAGCATGACATGTCGCTGGTGATGTCGATCTCGGACCAGATCGTCGTGCTCGATGCCGGACGTCGTATCGCCTCGGGCGCGCCGGCTGCCGTGCGCGCCGATCCCGCCGTCAAGGCCGCCTATCTCGGCAGCACGACATCGATCGAGCCCTTGGCGCCGCGTGCGCCCGGCGCTCCCTTGCTCGACGTGCGCGAACTCAACGCAGGCTACGGACCTCTCTCCGTACTTCACCAGATTGGCTTGCGCGTCGGCCGTGGCGAGACCATCGCGGTGCTGGGTCCCAACGGCGCCGGCAAGTCGACGTTGATGAAAGCCCTGAGCGGGCTGATTCGGCCCGTCGAGGGCGAGATCGGCTTTGGCGGCGTCGAACTGATGCGGCTTCCGGCCCATCTTGTTGCGCGCGCCGGCTTGATCCTGGTGCCCGAGGGCCGGCAGGTATTTCCGCAGTTGACCGTCGCCGAGAACCTTCGCGTTGGCGCGACCCGCCGCAGCGACTTCGACAACGCCGAGATCGAGACCATGCTCGATCGATTTCCGCGGCTGCGCCCCCGTCTTCACACCGCGGCGGGTCTGTTGTCGGGCGGCGAGCAGCAGATGCTGGCCGTTGCCCGTGGCTTGCTGGCGCGGCCTGATATCCTGCTGCTGGACGAACCGTCGCTCGGTCTGGCGCCGGCGGTCGCAGCCGAGCTGTTTGGACAGTTTGCGCGGTTGCGGGACGAGGGCATGACTTTACTGATCGTCGACCAGATGGCAGATCACGTGCTCGCCATTGCGGATCGTGGCTATGTGATCGCAGGTGGCCGCGTGGTTGCGCAGGGCGAACCCTCGGGGTTGCGGGACGCGATGCTGGACGATGCTTATCTGGGTGCCCATCCTGCCGTGGTGAATTAATGGATCTGATCATTCGTAATGCCGCTGTGCTTAATGGCAGCGAACTCGCTGTCGTCGATATCGGCATTGCCGGTACCACAATCGCCGCCATTTCACCTTCGTTGAAAGCGGATGCACGCGAACTCGATGCCGCGGGTTGCCTGGTGATACCGGGCATGATCGAGACGCATATCCATCTCGACAAGACCTGCATCCTCGACCGCTGTCGTATCGAGGAAGGCACCGTCGCCGAAGCGGTCCGGGAAACCGCGGCGGCCAAACGCGGCTTCACCGTCGAGGACGTCTATGCGCGGGGCAAGCGCACGCTGGAACGCTGCATCACGCAGGGTACGATGCGCATGCGGACCCATGTCGAGCTCGATCCGGGCATCGGAATGATCGGCTTCGAGGCCATCGACCAGCTCGCGCGCGATTACGCCTGGGCGATGGACCTGGAGCTATGCGTATTTCCGCAGGAGGGACTCACCAACAATCCCGGCACCGAGGAATTGCTGATCGAAGGCCTGCGCCGCGGCGCGCGGGCGATCGGCGCCGTTCCCTATTTCGACACCGACCCGCGTGCCCAGATCGACCGCATCTTCGCCATCGCGCGCGACTTCGATGCCGAAATCGACATGCACCTTGATCTTGCCGAAACCACGCAGGGGATGCAGATCGAATATGTTTGCCGCAAAACCGAGGAGTTCGGCTGGGGCGGCCGAGTTGCGGTCGGGCATGTCACCCAGATGTCGCTGTTGCCGCCGGACCGGTTCGGCGCCATCGCAACGCAGTTGGCCAGCGCCGGCGTTGCGGTGACGATATTGCCCTCGACTGACCTTCACTTGATGGGCCGCAGTCACGACCATGCCGTGCCGCGCGGCGTCGTGCCGGCCGAGCCGCTGCGGAAGGCGGGCGTAACCTGCTCGATCTCGACCAACAATGTCCTGAATCCGTTCACGCCATATGGCGACGGCTCGCTGATCCGGATGGCGAACCTCTATGCGAATGTCTGCCATGTGTCGCGGCCGGCCGACCTCGCCGGTTGCCTCGACATGATCACCGGTTCTGCGGCGCGGCTGATGCGGCTTGAAGATTACGGCATCAAGGTCGGCGGACCGGCCGACCTCGTCTGCGTGGATGCAAGCAATCCCGCTGACGCGGTCGCGACGCTGGCACAGCCGCTGTGGGGCATTAAACGCGGCCGGGCGTCCTTTACCCGGCCTCGTCCGCAAATACATCAGCCAATACAGTAGGGGTCGGCACGCTTCATTCGGTAGCGCGCGCAGGCAGCGGGGCTACTCCGCGGCCTTTGCGGTCTTGTCCATGAAAATACGCGTCGGCGCCGGGAAACCGCAGGACGTGCCGTCGGTGATCTTGACCTGATCTTCCCACGGCAGCCGGAATGTACCGGCCACCATGTCCTGCATAAAGGTATAGGGACAATCCATGGCGCCGCCCTTCACCGCGACGTAGCCGCGGTGCCAGAGCTGATAGATGTTGTTTTCGACGCCCCAGTGTATCCGCGCCTCGCGCACGAGATCGGGGCGTACCTCTGCGGTGATGATCTCGTCGGCCCGTCCCGTCGTGCCGTGGGCGATGACGCTGCCGTCGAAATTCACGATCATGCCTTCGCCCATGGAATTGAACGAACCATCGGATCCGCACATGCAGACATTCGCGGTCACCATCAGATTCTGGAACGCGTTGGCCTGGTTGGTGAAGCGCCAGCTCTCGCGGATCGGCGCGGTGTAGCCGGCGGTGCGGATCATGATTTCCGCACCCTTGTAGGCGCACTCCCGTGCCATTTCCGGGAACATGCCGTCGTGGCAGATGATCAGTGCGATCTTGGCGCCCTTGGGACCCTCGATCACGGGAATGCCGACATTGCCGGGCTCCCACGGCTCGACCGGAATCCAGGGGTGGAATTTCCGGTAGTACAGTTTGATCTCGCCCTGATCGTCGATGATCAGCCCGGAATTGTAGGGGTTGCCGTCGGGGTTGTGCTCCATGATCGAAAAACAGCCCCAGATCTTGTTGTCGATGCAGGCGTTCTTGAAGGCGGCGACTTCGGGACCGTCGAGCCGGCACATGATCGCGGGGTTGGTGTCCATCGACAGCCCGTGCAGCGAATATTCGGGGAACACGACGAGATCCATGGTGCCGAGATTGCGGCGGGCCTTGCCGACCATGTAGACGATCCGGTCGGTCTGGCGGGCGAGATCAGCCTTGGTCACCACGACCGGCAACTGCAGTTGAACAAGCCCGATGACCACGCCTTCGGGGGATTTGTTGAGGCCGCCAAGTCCGTTCATGTCTTAAGCTCCTTGCAGAACCGTGTGTCCGCGCGTCGTTGCGCGAACAAGCCGGAACGAAACAAACCCGATTTTTACGAGGAGCAAAAGATCATATTTCAGGCGATCGGCCAGCCGGGTCTTGTCCGCGCGAAGGTCGGCTTTTATCGCGCGATAAGAACTTTGAAAGGCGCTATCGGCCGAACCGGTTTGCGATCGAGAAGGCTCTCGCTGGAACCGGAGTGGCTGGTATTGGCCCCCGGGAAATCGTAACACGTCTGCCGTTACCGCGTGGTCATTCGAGAATAGAGAAGCCAACCCATGTCGAATTTAACGAAAAGCCCGGGCGCCAGGTTGCGGGTTGCCATTGCCGGGCTGGGGCCGATCGGAATGAAGGTCGCGCAGGCGCTGGACGTGGGCATCGATGGATTGATGCTCGCCGCAGTCTCGGCGCAAAATCCCGAAAAGCACCTGACCTGGCTCGGCAACCTGAAGACGCCGCCTGTCGTCTTGCCGATCGAACAACTGTCCGACGCCGCCGACATCGTCATTGAGTGCGCCCCGGCCAAGCTATTGAGGTCGATCGTTGCCCCCTTTGTGGAAAGCGGAAAGACGGCAGTGGTCCTGAGCGCCGGTGCGTTGCTCGACAACGAGGACCTGATTGCGCTTGCGAAACAAAATGGCGGTCAGATCGTGGTGCCTACGGGGGCGCTGATCGGCCTCGATGCGGTGACGGCCGCCGCGATCGGAACCATCCATTCGGTCAAGATGGTGACCCGCAAGCCGGTTCAGGGGCTCGCCGGCGCTCCCTACATCGTCGAAAACAATATCGACATCGAACGCATTACCGAGCCGCTGCGGATATTCGAGGGGACGGCGCGAGAGGCGGCCAAAGGATTCCCGGCCAATCTGAATGTGGCCGTCGCGCTGTCGCTTGCCGGCATGGGGCCTGATCGAACACGGCTGGAAATCTGGGCCGATCCGACGATAACGCGCAACATTCATCGGATCGAGGTGGAATCCGATTCTGCCCGTTTCTCGATGTCGATCGAGAATATCCCGTCGGAAAATCCGAAGACCGGGCGTATCACCGCGCTTTCCGTTATCGCCTATCTGCGCAAGCAGCGTTCGGCGCTTCGCGTCGGCACCTGAGAAGTGTTGGCCTATTTGGTGCCGTAGGCGCGGTCGCCGGCGTCGCCGAGGCCGGGCAGGATATAGGCGTTTTCGTCGAGCCCTTCGTCGATGGCCGCAAGCCAGATCGGAACGTCCGGGTGAATGCCGCGCATGCGCTCGATGCCCTCCGGCGCGCCGATCAGGCACGCCAGCCGGATGTCGTTCGCGCCGCGCTCCTTCAGCCGATCGACCGCCGCGACGGCGGAGTTCGCCGTCGCCAGCACCGGCGAGATCACGATCACCTGCCGCTCATGCAGGTCACTCGGCGCCTTGAAGAAATACTCCACGGCAACGAAGGTCTCCGGTTCGCGGTAAAGGCCGATATGGGCGACGCGCGCATTCGGCACCAGATCAAGCATACCGTCCGCGAAGGTGACGCCGGCCCGCAGCACCGGTGCGAACACCAGTTTCTTGCCGGCGATCTGTGGCGACTTCATACGCGCAAGCGGCGTTTCGATATCGATATCGGCCAGCGGCAGATCGCGGGTGATCTCGTAGCATAACAGCATCCCGATTTCCTTGAGAAGCTCGCGAAATGCCTTGGTTGAAATATCTTTTTCCCGCAGCAGTGTCAGCTTGTGCTGCACCAGCGGGTGGCTAACGATCGTGACGCCGTTCATGTTATTCCTCTATCTAGAATACAGTGCCGTCGCTGATGACTTTCACCGGAGGTGAGCCGTCGGCACGGCGTTCGCGCGCCAGCAACCGGCCCGCGGCCCAGGTTCCGCCTTCAAGAATCTTTGCCAGTGGCAGCGAGGTGGCATCGAGCCCAAGCTGTTGCCGCAGGCCATCAGCAACACGGTCGAGCAGCGCCACCGTCAGCGCACGCCACTCGACAACCAGCGACGATCCCACTTCATGCTCGCGTTGCGCGGCTTCGTCATCACGAAACGCAAGCACCCCGGTGTCAACGAACAGGCCACCGTTGCGATATTCGGCAAGGCCCGTAAGGCCGTCGATATCGGTCACACGGATGCCGGCCGTTTGCAGCGGCTCGATCAGGGAATAGGCCAGCCATTGCGAAAGTTTGTGCAGCGGCATCAAACCGCTGGTCGCGTCCGCCGTCGTCAGCGCAGGATGTTTCCAGCAATCGCCGAGGGCTATTGCGCCGAGCGTCAGCCGCGACGGCCAGATCGGGCCGAGTTCTTGCAGCAGAGTCGAAAGAATCGCAGGGGCGGGGAGTTGCTGGTCGCTTGCCTGTGTCGCATATCGATCGAACAGGCCGCCCGGTCGCGGCGTATCGTGGCTGCCGAAGACATCCGGCTTTGCAGTCACCAGCGCGCCGAGGCGGCGCAACAGGTCAACGCGGCCGTCGAGTCCGACCAGCGGATTGATATCCGAAACCTGCAAGCCGCGTTCGAGTTCGGTCACGGAGAAATTCGCAAGCACCTCGGCATCGGCCCGCAAGGGATCGCGCGGATCGGCCGAGAACGCGCCGGCGGCGAACATCGCGAGGCTGGCCAGCCCCAGTCCCTCCGAACGACCGATCGCCGATCCGGTTTTCGGATCGCAGTAGCGCCATGACGGGCCGGCTCCGGCATCGAGAAAGACACTGACGATGGCCAGATCGAATTCGGCCCGGGCGCGGGCGGCGCGATCCGGCCAGCGGACCCGGTCGGCAATCTTGGCCCAGCGATTGTCTCCATTCATGACGAAGTGTCGCCAGCGCGAATGAAACGGCACCTCCAACGAGGGATAGGCCTTGCGGGTTGTCTGCAGCACCAGGTCGACCGCGCTGTCCATACGGTCGAGATGGATGCGGAAGTTGGGAAGCTTGTCGTCGAGGCCGATCGCGAGCATCCGATGCGCGCGCTCGCGAACGGCCCTGGCATTCAATAACGACAGCGCGGCCGATGTCTCGGGATTTGCCACGGACGCGGCCGTCCTCTCTCAATACTTCTCAAGCGGGCGGCCGACCGAATTGATCAGGTCCTGCGGCTGCGGCGGCTCTGGGGAGTAGTAACCGGCGGCCTTCTTGGCCGCGATTTCCACATGGGCATCGGGTGGCACAAGATCGTCGGGGATCGGGATGCGTTCAACGATCTCGATGCCCTGGCTGGTCAGCGCGTCATGCTTCATGTCGCTCATGGAAACGAAGCGGTCGATACGCTTCAGGCCGAGCCAGTGGATCACGTCCGGCATCAATTGCTGGAAGCGGGCATCCTGCACCCCGGCCACGCATTCGGTGCGCTCGAAATATTGCGCGGCGGCATCGCCGCCCTCCTGGCGCTTGCGTGCGTTATAGACCAGGAATTTGGTGACTTCGCCGAGTGCGCGGCCTTCCTTGCGGTTGTAGACGATGATACCGAGACCGCCGGTTTGCCCGGCGCGCGCGCATTCCTCGATACCGTGAAGGAGGTACGGACGGCAGGTGCAGATATCCGAGCCAAACACGTCGGAGCCGTTGCATTCGTCATGCACGCGGCAGGTTATCTTGGTGCGGTGGTCGGGCAGTTTGCTGACGTCGCCAAACAGATAGGCCGTCATGCCGCCGATCGGCGGCAGAAACACCTGCAGGTCAGGCCTGGTCACGAGCTCCGGGAACATGCCCGCGGTCTGTTCGAACAGTTGCCGCCGCAAATTGTTTTCAGTGGTCGCGAAGCGCTGCGCCATGCCCGGGAGATACCATACCGGGTCGATCGCGATCTTGACCACGGAGACGCTGCCGTTCTTGTGCACGACCTCGCCATCCTGCTTCAGCCTTCCAGCTTCCATCGCCGCCTTCAGCTCGGGCAGATCAAGACGAGCGCGGGTGATCGCGATGCTGGGACGGATATCGATGCCTTCGGTGATCTCTGTCGCGAAGTTTTCCGCGACGAGATGTCCCCACGGATCCAGCGAGACGATCCGCTCCGGATCGCGCCACTGCGGGAATGGTCCAATCGTTTCGGCGGGGTGGGTGTTGGTGAGATCCGGACGCCGGATCGGATTGAGGGCGCCGGATGAAACGGCGAGCGCGCGGTAAACCGAATAGGAGCCGCCGTGTGTGCCGATGACATTGCGATCCTGCGGGCGCGATACCGTGCCGATGATCGGCCCGCGTTCACGCGCACTGGCTGCGCCCCAGAGGATTGGGAAGTTGTGCTTGGCACCCGGCGCCGGATGCGAGGTAAGGCGGATATGGTCAATCCGATTTGGACCAGTCATCGCAACGGACCCCCCGAAATGGCGACGGCCCGCCTAAGGAGACGGGCCTGGTCACCAACGATGGAATTAACGCCGCGGCTACAGCCGCATCTACAAATATAGCTATATCGCGACCGAATACAACGGCGATTCCCATGCTGCTTTGGTTGGAAGGCCTATCGGGGTGACCCGGCCGTTAACTCTTTCGGCCCCGTACCAGCTGGATACTGACTGAAAACGCGGCGCCTCGGCTGGAGTTTTTGAACGAACTGTCCAAAGAGGCCAGAGCAAACCGCTGATTGGCTGCCGCAGGCGGTGAAAGCGTCGGGCGACGTTATTGCTGCGGTGACGAGGGCTGCGGCGAGGAAGGCTGCGGCGCCGATGTCCGCACTAAGGGCGGCTGCAGTGACGACAACTGCCCGTTTGGATTCCAGCCGCCGCCCAGGGCCTGGAACAGGCTGCTTGCGGCGAGCAGCTTGGTTAATCGGACCAGCACCAGATTGTTTTCGTTGGTGAGGAGCGTCTGCTGGGTCTGCAACACCGTGATGAGGTTGACCGTGCCGGCGCGCAGTTGAGTTTCGGACACCTCGAAAGCCTTGCGGGAATCGGCCACGGCCTGCGCCTGGAGACGCTCCTGCAGGGTGGATTGCGAAAGCGCCACCAGCGCCTTCTCGACGTCGGTGAATGCCGACAGCACCGCCTTGCGATAAGCCTGCAGAAATTGCAGTTGCAGGCCCTTGGCATTTTTCAATTCGCTTTCCAGAAGAAATCCGTCGAAGACCGGCTGCGTCACGCCTGCGGCCAGGGAATAAAACATAGCACCCGGTCCGAACAGCGATGCAAGTGCCGCGCTCTGCACTCCGGTTTGAGCGGTCAATGTTATCTGCGGGAAGAATGCGGCGCGTGCCGCTTCGACACTGAAGTTGGAGGAGGCAAGCTGGGCTTCGGCCTCACGGACGTCCGGTCTCTGGTTGAGCAGCTCCGAGGGCATGCCCGGCGTGACGCGTGGAACCGCGATCTGCGTCAACGATCCGCCGTTGACCGTGAAATTCGCCGGCGCCCGCGCGACCAGCAGCGCAAGGGCGGCAATATTCTGTTTCAACGTGATTTCAAGAGGAGGGATGGCCGCGCGTTCGGTCGATACCAATGCTTCCTGTTGCGACAGATCGAGCTGCGAAGCCGTGCCGCCGTTGAATTGCTGTTTGATCAGGGTGAGAATGCGCTCGGCCGCAGCGAGGTTACGGCGGGCGACGCGCAGTTGGTCCTGGGCGGCGAGAACCTGGAAATAGGTGTTGGCGACGGTCACGATCGTCGTGAGCGCCACCACCTCGCGATTATATCGGGACGCGCTTGCGGTCTCTTGCGCCGCAAAAAGCGTCGCGCGGTTCTTGCCCCAGAAATCAAGCATGTAGCTTGCGGTGAGGCCGAGACTGTATTGCGGGAACGTCGCCCCGCCGCCAACGCCATTAGCGCCACTAATGCCGGAGCTCGAAGTATGCACCTTCTCCGCCGTTCCTGTCCCGGTGAGCGACGGCAACAGGGGAGCACCCGATATCCCGACCTGGGCATCGGCCTGGACGATCTGGGCGATGGCGACTGCAATATCGAGATTGTAGATTTGTGAGGCTTCCATCAGCGACGTCAATTCGCTGGACCGGAAGCCACGCCACCAATCCAGCGCCGGAAGGGCGCGGTCAGGCGCAGTGTGGCCGCCTTCGCGATAAGCCGTCGGTATCTCAAGATTGAGTTCGGGGCGCTCGGGTCCAAGGCAGCCCGATAGCGCCGGGCCGAGCAGGAGGGCGGAGATGGCGACACCCAGGCGGTTCTTGCCTCCCAGTCTTGCGACATAGGAGATCGGCTTTGGCGGGCGTAGCGCGGGCCGTTCACGCTGCGACCGCGGTCGGGCTCCGGTCGGTTGCGGGAATAACTCCGGTTTGAATCCGAAATGACGCAGGGCCCGTTCGAGAGCTTGGCCGATCATTGGTGCTATTAACGACATGCTTTTACTTACTTTACTCGCCTGGTTGCATCGTGGCATCGGGGGCGAGCGGTGCTGTGCCGCCATCCCTCAGACGTTGGCTCCACAACCGGAACCGGTCCATATACAGGTAGATGACCGGCGTTGAATAGAGCGTCAGCACCTGACTGAGAATAAGGCCCCCAACAATCGCAATGCCAAGCGGCTGTCGAAGCTCACCGCCATCGCCCATGCCGATTGCAAGGGGCAGCGCACCGAGCAGGGCAGCCATGGTCGTCATCATGATCGGCCTGAAGCGGAGCAGGCAGGCTTCGTAGATGGCGTCCAGCGGACTGAGCCCACGGCTTCGTTCAGCGTCGAGTGCGAAATCGATCATCATGATCGCGTTCTTCTTGACGATGCCTATCAGCAGGATGACGCCGATCAGCGCCATGATGCTGAACTCGGTCTTGAACGCCATCAGGGCCAGAAGCGCGCCCACGCCAGCGGATGGCAATGTGGACAGGATCGTCAGGGGATGAACATAGCTTTCATAGAGGACGCCGAGCACGATGTAGATCGTGATCAGGGCGGCCAGGACGAGGTAGGGTTGGTTGTCGAGCGAGTCCTGAAAGGCTTTCGCCGTGCCCTGGAACGTGCCGCGAATCGTCGCTGGCACGCCGATCCGGTTCATGGCGCCCTCGATCGAGGTGACGGCGGTGCTGAGTGACACATTCGGCGGCAGGTTGAACGAAATGGTGGTGGCGACCAGCAAGCCCTGATGATTGACCGCGAGGGGAGTGGCTCCCTGCTTGAAATGGGCGACCGCGGACAGCGGAATCATTGTTTCCGCGTTTGTGCTGACCGCGGATCCCGTGGAGGATGTTCCGTTGCCGGTGGCGCCGATCGAGTTGGTCGCGAGGTTTCGGGCGGCTTGAGCATTGGCCGAGTTGGCCGAGGCCGACGTTCCGGTCGCAACCACGGTTCCCGCAACCGCATTGGTCGCCTGCGAACCGCCGACCGAGCCGCCGGATGTGCTGATATAGACGTCCTTCAGCGTCTCCGGATTCTGCCAATAATGCGGCGCCACCTCCATGATCACATGATACTGGTTGCGGGCCACATAGATGGTCGACACCTGGCGCTGCCCGAACGCGTCATACAGCGTGTTGTCGATCTGGCTGACGGTGATTCCCAATTGGGCGGCCGCGTCCCGATCTATGACGAGATCGGATTCGAGTCCCTTGTCTTGCTGGTCGCTGTTGACGTCGGTGAGGTTCGGTTCGCGTTGCAATGCCGCTGCAATCTTCGGCGACCATTCATTGAGTTCT
The DNA here is from genome assembly GCA_963811915.1 of uncultured Alphaproteobacteria bacterium. Lineage (GTDB taxonomy): Bacteria > Pseudomonadota > Alphaproteobacteria > Rhizobiales > Xanthobacteraceae > Bradyrhizobium. Next base: position 190,492 of record CAWETC010000034.1, on the reverse strand, counting down.
TCCAGCGTGGGAGCCTGGAGGGTGAATTGATATTGCGCATTGCTGGCACGACCGCCGATGCGAATATCCTGCACAGCCTGCAGGAACAGCGTTGCCCCCGGAATAACCGCCATCTCGCGTCGCAGCCGCGCAATGATGCCGTCCGCGGAAATATGACGCTCGTTGAGCGGACGCAGCGAGACGAATACAAAGCCGGAATTGGTTTGACCGCCGCCGGTGAACCCGACGGCGGTTTCGACCCCAGGATCGCTCTTGATGATGGTGATGAATTGCGTCAGCTTCTGCTGCATCAGTTGAAACGAAATGCTCTGATCGGCCTGGATCGAGCCGACCAGCCGCCCGGTATCCTGCTGCGGGAAAAAGCCCTTCGGGATGACGTCATACAGATAGAAGTTGAGGCCCAGCACCGCGGCGAGGACCAGCATCATCGATGCCGGATGCTGAAGTGCGACCATCAGGGTCCGCCGATAGGCGTTCAGCATGGCGTCGAAAAAGCGCTCGCTGATGCGATAAAGCCGTCCATGTCCCTCGCCGGTATGACTGCGCAGCAACACGGCGCACATCATCGGCGTGGTTGCCAGTGAAACCACAAGCGAAATCATGATCGATATCGAGATCGTCATCGCGAATTCGCGGAACAGGCGGCCGACAATACCACCCATCAGCAGGATCGGAAGAAAGACCGCGATAAGGGAGATGCTCATCGAAAGCACGGTGAAGCCGACTTCGTTGGCTCCCTTGAGCGCTGCTTCCAGCGGCGTTAGCCCGTTTTCGATGTAACGGGTGATGTTCTCAAGAACGACGATGGCGTCATCGACCACAAATCCGGTGGCGACCGTCAGCGCCATCAGAGACAGATTGTCGAGGCTGTAGCCCATCAAATACATGGCGGCGAACGTCGCGATCAACGATACCGATACCGCCACGACCGGTATCAGCGTCGCGCGAAGGTTTCGCAGGAATGCGAAAACCACGACAATTACCAGCAGCACAGCGAGGATCAGGGTCCGTTCAACGTCGCGCAACGACGTGCGAATGGTCGTCGACCGGTCGACCGCCAATCCGATATCGATGGCCGGCGAAATCGAAGCCCTCAACTGGGGCATCAGCCCCTTCACCAGATCGACGGTGCTGATGATGTTCGCGCCCGGCTGTCTGTAGAGGATGATCAGGACGGCCGGTTTGCCGTTTGCGAGGCCGGCGTTACGGAGATTTTCAACCGAGTTCGGTCACCTCGCCGACATCCGAGAGGTGAATTGCCGCGCCATTTCGGTAGGCGAGGATCAGGGATTTGTAGTCCTCGGCCTTGTTAGCCTGGTCGTTGGCATAAATCTGAAAACGCTGCTCGCCGACATCGATCCCGCCCTTCGGACTGTGCGCATTGGCACTGGCAAGTGCAGCTCGCACGTCCTCAAGGCCGACGCCGTATTTGTACAGTGCCTGCGGAATGAGTTCGGCCCTTACCGCAGGCAGCGAGCTGCCGCCGACAACAACTTCGCCGATCCCCTCGACCTGCGACAGTTTCTGCGCCAGCACGGTTGATGCCGCGTCATACAGATCGCCGCGTGTTGCGGTGTCCGAAGTCAAGGTCAGGATCAGGATTGGGGCGTCAGCGGGATTGACTTTGCGGTATGTCGGATTGGACCGCAGGCTGGTCGGAAGGTCGACGCGTGCCGCATTGATGGCCGCCTGCACGTCGCGTGCCGCACCATTGATGTCCCGGTTGAGCCCGAACTGCAGGGTGATGCGGGTTCCTCCCACCGTGCTCGATGAGGTCATTTCGGTCACGTCGGCGATCTGCCCAAGATGGCGCTCAAGCGGACTGGCCACCGTGGTGGCGACATCCTGCGGGCTGGCGCCGGGCAGGGTCGCTCGTACCGAAATGGTCGGAAAATCGACCTGCGGCAACGGCGAGACCGGCAGCTTGAAAAACGCCACAACTCCCGCCGCGGCAAGACCGAAGGTAAGCAACGTCGTCCCGATCGGCCGGCGAATGAAAGGGGTTGACGGACCCATCGCTCAGTTCAACTCGTTCGCTGCGCTGGCGCGGGATGTCCGGCAAACCGCGCCGCCAACCGGTCGAACCAGAGATAGATCACGGGTGTCGTGAACAGGGTCAGCATTTGGCTGACCAGGAGGCCGCCGACGATGGAAATGCCAAGGGGGTGGCGCAGTTCGGAACCCGCTCCCGTTCCAATCATGAGCGGCAATGCGCCGAGAACGGCGGCCATCGTGGTCATGAGGATCGGGCGGAATCGCAGCAGACAGGCCTGGTAGATCGCTTCCCGCGGAGGCTTGCCCTCGTTACGCTCGGCGTCGAGCGCGAAGTCGATCATCATGATCGCGTTCTTCTTCACGATGCCGATCAGAAGGATAATTCCGATGATGGCGACGATGGTGAGGTCGTCGCCGGCCGCCATCAGTGCCAACAGCGCGCCAATTCCGGCGGATGGCAGCGTCGAGAGGATGGTCAGGGGATGAATGAAGCTCTCATAAAGCACGCCCAGCACGATATAGACGGTGACAATCGCCGCCAGGATCAGGAAAAGCTGATTGGAAAGTGAGGACTGAAACGCCAGTGCGGCGCCCTGAAAACTGCTGATCACGCTGAGCGGCAGGCCGATATCGACCTGCGCCTTCTTGATCGCGGTCACCGCCTCACCGAGCGATGATCCCGGCGCAAGGTTGAACGATACGGTGGCCGCAGGAAACTGCCCGAGATGCGAGACTTGCAGCGGCGCGGTTTCCTCCCGGAACTTGGCCATCACCGCCAGCGGCACCGGCGCGCCGCCGACCGACGAGGGCAGGTAAATGTCCGATAGCGATTTCAGCGAGGTTTGCAGGCTCGGGTCGGCTTCGAGGATGACGCGGTACTGGTTTGAATTGGTGAAGATGGTCGAGACGATGCGCTGGCCATAGGAGTTGTATAGCGCGTTGTCGACCGTCGCGGGCGTAATCCCGAAACGGGCGGCCTGATCGCGATCGATTTCAACGAAGACCGAGAGTCCCTGATTGGAGATGTCGCTGGCTACGTCCGCAAGCTGCGGAAGTTGATTGAGCTTGTCGACCAGTTTGGGAGTCCATTCCGCAAGTTGTACGGGATCCGCGTCCTGCAGGATAAACTGGTATTGCGTGCGGCTGACGGTGCCCTCGATGGTGAGATCCTGAACCGGCTGCATATAGAGAGTAATGCCAGTCAGGGACGCCGTGCTGTTCTGGATGCGCCGCATGATCGTGGCGATGTCGGCTTTACGCTGATCGCGTGATTTGAGGTTGATCAGGATTCGGCCGCTATTGAGCGTGGTGTTGGTTCCGTCTACGCCGATAAAGGAGGAAAGACTTTCGACGTCGGGATCCCTGAGGATGGTGCTGGCGAGCTGCTGTTGCCGCTCCGCCATCGCTGCATAGGATACGGATTGAGGTGCTTCGGAAATCGCCTGAATGACGCCGGTATCCTGAAGCGGAAAGAATCCTTTTGGAATGACGACATAGAGCAGGCCGGTCAGCGCGAACGTGCCCAGGGCGACGAATAGCACGAGTGTCTGACGGTCGAGCACCCAGTTGAGCATGCGACCGTAAAGTTCGATGATCCGGTCGAAGCCTTCGCGGCTGTAGCGCTGAAACGCGTTCTCGTGGGCCTCGGTCTCGGGTTTGAGCAGTTTGGCGCAAGCCATCGGCACCAGCGTGAGCGAAACCACCGCCGAGATAAGAATGGTGACCGACAGCGTGATGGCGAATTCCCGGAACAGGCGTCCGACCACGTCTCCCATAAACAGAAGAGGAATGAGCACCGCGATCAGCGACACCGTGAGCGAAATAATGGTGAAGCCGATCTGTTCAGAGCCGCGCAATGCGGCCTGCAATGGGCTGTCGCCCTCTTCAAGGTAACGTGAGATATTCTCGATCACGACGATGGCGTCGTCGACCACGAAGCCGGTGGCGATGGTCAACGCCATGAGCGAGAGATTGTTGAGACTGAAGCCGAACAGATACATGGCGCCCAGCGTGCCGACCAACGAAAGCGGCACCGAGAGGCTCGGGATCAAGGTCGCCCGCGCATTGCGCAGGAATACGAAGATCACCAGCACCACCAGGATCACGGCGAGCGTCAACTCAAATTCCACATCCTCGACCGACGCACGGATCGTGACGGTTCGGTCGGTTAGAATGTTGACATCGATCGCGGCGGGTAGCGAAGCCTGCAATTGCGGCAACAACGCCTTGATGCCCTCGACGACCGAGATGACATTGGCGCCGGGTTGGCGCTGAATATTCAGGATGATGGCCGGCGTCTCGTTCATCCAGGCGCCAAGCTTGTCGTTCTGGGAGCCGTCGATGACATCGCCAACGTCGCTGAGCCGAACCGGCGAGCCGTTTTTGTAGGCGACGACCAGCGACTGATAGTCACTGGCATTCCTGATCTGGTCATTGGCGTTGATGGTATAGGCGCGCATCGACCCGTCGAAGTTTCCCTTGGGTGTGTTGATGTTGGCGTTGCCAAGCGTGGTGCGCAGATCGTCGATGTTCAGTCCGTAGGCGGCAAGCTTGCGAATGTCGGCACGAATACGCACCGCGGGCCTTTGGCCGCCGCTGATACTGACAAGTCCGACGCCGGGAAGCTGAGAGATCTTTTGCGCCAGGCGCGTATCGACGAAATCCTCGACCTGCGTCAGCGGCATTGTCTTCGACGTCAATCCCAGCGTCAGGATCGGCGCATCGGCTGGGTTGACCTTGGCGTAAATCGGTGGCGCGGGCAGGTCGGAGGGAAGCAGATTGCCCGCGGCATTGATCGCGGCCTGCACCTCCTGTTCGGCAACATCGAGGGAAATGGTCAGCCCGAATTGCAGGGTGATGACCGACGCTCCGGCCGAACTAACCGAACTCATCTGGTTAAGATTGGGCATTTGCCCGAACTGCACCTCCAGCGGCGCGGTGACAGACGATGTCATCACGTCCGGACTGGCGCCGGGATAGAAGGTCTGGACCTGGATGGTCGGATAATCCACTTCGGGCAAAGCAGCGACTGGCAAGAACCTGAACGCCAGCATGCCCGACAGTATGATGGCGATCATCAGCAGGGTGGTTGCCACCGGCCGCAGAATGAACGGCTGCGATGGATTCATTGTTTTTGTCCGTTTTCCGAACGCCGTTTCTTGCCGCCGCCCGACTTATCCGGATCTGCCGACTTGCCGGGGGCAGCCGCCTTGTTGGCATCAGCCTCCGATCGCACGTTGATTTTCGCGCCGTCCCGCAGCTTGTCGGCACCGTCGATCACGATGCGATCGCCCGGTGTCAGTCCGGAGATCACTTCCACCCGTTCGCCCTCGGTCACGCCGAGCTTGACCGGACGGACCGATACGGTGCTGTCGGCATTGACGAGGTAGACGAACGTGCCGGGCACACCGCGCTGGATACCCGCCGTCGAGATCGTCGTAACGTCCTTGTGCGTGTCGACCAGCAGCCGGATGTTCACGAACTGGTTCGGGTAGAGAGCTTTCGTTTCGTTCGCGAATTGCGCTCTCGCCTTGATTGTTCCGGTGGTGGGATCGATCTGACTGTCGAAAGTCTGCAAGGTACCGTCGGCGATCTTGGTGGCTCCGCTGCGATCGTAGGCAACTGCAGGCAGCACTGCGCCGGCCTGCATCCGCTTTAAGACCGTCTGGATGTTGTCTTCCGGGAGCGTGAACAGCACGCTGATCGGCTGCAACTGCGTGATCACGACGAGACCGCTGGTATCGCCTGGTGTCACATAGTTGCCCTGGTCTACCAGGCGCAAGCCGACACGGCCGTCCAGGGGCGAAACGATGTGGCAATATTGCAGGTTTACCTGGGCGGCCTTGACGGCGGCGCGGTCGGCTTCGACAGTGCCCTGATCCTGCGCGACCAGTGCGATTTGCGTGTCCAGTGTCTGACGCGGCACCGCATTCTGCGCCGCCAAGCCCTGGTAGCGGGCCAGATCGACCTGGGCGCCCTTCAACAGCGCTTCGTCGCGCGCCAAATTCCCATTGGCCTGAGCCAGGGCAGCCTCGTACGGTCGTGGATCGATTTCTGCGAGCAGATCGCCCTTTTTGACGTCGTCGCCTTCCTTGAAGTCGACCTTCATCAGGTAGCCGCTGATCTGGGTCCTGATGGTCACGGTGGCGAGCGAGGTCACCGTACCGAGGGCGTTGAGGTTGATCCCGATATCGCCTTTGCCGACGACCTCGGGCACAATTGACATCGGCACGGAACTGCGGCCGCCACCGGAGCGCGGTGCGTTCGCTTGCCGGCTCCACCAGACGACGCCGGCAACCACCAGCAACGCCAGAATGGTTGTCAGAACAAGCCAGCGGCGCGATCGAGACTTGGCGATCGGTGAAGTTCCTATCGAAGGATCTTCCTTCAAGGTCTTTATCGGTTGATTCATAAACCTGCCATCGGGTCGGTGTTTTCAGCGATCCCAGGGATGTCCGCTGTTTGTCGTTTGGGTTGCCTCAAAGGTTCTCGTGCCAACCCATTTGAACGACTCCGCTTCATATTGTCGCATTAACAATCGGAAAGAATTACATTTTTGGTACAAAATGAACATCACCAGTCATCAACTTTTTGTCTGGTTCGTTCGAATGCTGTGGAGATCAAACGCTGGGGAAGGATCAATCGGCACATTCGGGCGGGGCCGATCTCTTGTCCCTATCTGGGGTCGCCTACAAGCCGTGTTGGAACTCTGAGCCATGGTCCTGGCATCCAGGATTTGATCGCGATAGCGCCGAACCGCCTTCCTTCCGAGATGTCAGGAGGTACGGCGGCCGGCGTGGCACCAAAACCACGGCTTGGGACTAGCGTTTCGTATCGGCTGAAAGCCTTTCGCTCAGTCTCCAGTGATCGAGGATCCTGAATCGCGAATCCGGGCGCTCTTGGCGAAACAAGGTCAGCCTGTCGATCGCGAGGGTTTCGATACCGAGGGCGGAAAAGTGATGTCGCAACATCGATAGTACGGGCTCGCGACGTTCAGCGTCCAGTCGGCCCGTCAGCGTCATTAAAGCGGATTCTTCTAGAAGCGGAATTCTTCGATGACATAGGGATATCCCCAGCGATTGAGATATTCGCGTTGCCTTGGCGTCAAGGCGGAAGGATTTCGCCGCGCGCCGTGGCGAGGAATACGACCGGACGTGGCTGGAACGGGCGCGGCGATCGCTGTGCCGCGTCCGGCCCGGCGATGGTTAAAGACGTCAGGCCGCCACGTCCCATAATCTGGACGAACCTCTGATCAGGGCCTTGCGTCCTGCCGGCGTAATCACTGGCGAACTGCCGTTCATCGCCGCGAGACGAAGTGCAATGAGCTCCGCGAGAACGAACGGATTGGGGTTGAAAAACCCTGCTGCCGGGACGCGAAGCGCCTTCAACGTTTCCCATTGATCCGGCGTGAGATCGTAGTCGATTTCAGTCTGCATGCTGCCCCAAACAAGTTGGCTTCTCGCGATTGTCGTACAAAGACAGCGTGAATGGGATGCGACGACAATGCGTCGAGATTTCGATTCAGAACAACATTTCTTGAATTGATGTTCGTTCGAAATATTCAGTAACGCGGCTGTCACATCAACGTGTCAATGGACTGTATCGATCACCCCGAATCAGGTGGCACGATATTTGATGTCGTTGCCCGATTGGATGAACATCCTGAAAGCCACCGTGCTGCCAAAGTCGCCTGGCGGCGGCGCCCGACTGAAGGGTTTGGGTATCGTCATCGGCGTCGTCATTGCTGCTGCTGCCGTTTTCGTTCTGACGCGCTCGCTCAAGCACATCGACTACAACGAAGTAGTCGCGGTAGTTCGCAACACCGACCCATGGCTGATTGCGCTGGCCGCGATGCTAGTGGTCACCTCATACGTCAGCCTGACGCTTTATGACCTGCTGGCGCTTCGCACCATCGGGCGTCCCGACGTTCCGTACCGGATCGCAGCTCTCGCGAGCTTTACCAGCTATCCGATTTCGCACGGAGTTGGAGCCGTTTCACTGGTGTCGCCTGCCATCCGTTATCGAATTTATTCATGCAACGGGCTTGGCGTGATTGACGTCGCCAACATCTGCTTTCTGACCGGACTGACCTTCTGGATGGGCAACCTGACGGCGCTCGGGTTCGGTCTGTTCTACGGGCCCGATGCCATCAGCCTGATCGATCACCTGTCGCCGCAGGTCAACCGATGGCTGGCCGCGGCGCTGCTGCTCGCAGTCGTCAGCTTAGTGATCTGGAGCTGGCTTGCCCCTCGAAACATCGGGATCCGGCAATGGCCGGTCCGGCTCCCTTCCGGACCAATGGTGCTGTTGCAGATCGTGATCGGCATTTTTGATCTCGGCGCTGCAGCGCTGGCCATGTATGTGTTAATTCCGGCCGGTCTGAATATCGGGATCTTTCCGCTCACCGCCGTCTTCATCGCCGCGACCCTGCTCGGCTTCGCGAGCCATACCCCGGCGGGCATAGGCGTCTTCGATGCAACCATATTGCTTGGGCTGGGCGGCGACGACACGGATCCGCTGATTGCTGCACTGCTGATGTTTCGGGTCTTGTATCACTTCCTTCCTTTTGTCCTGGCACTTTGCCTGTTCGGCGCCGTGGAAGGAGGGAGAAGTTTGCGCGCCTCACGCCGCTCGGCGATGTTACATCGGCGAATTGAGTTTGAGCCCGACCATGCCGGCGACGATCAGCGTCAGGCAAAGGATTCGAACGGGATCGGTGGGCTCGCTGTAAATCAGCATTCCGACAATGATGCTGCCCGCGGCGCCGATCCCGGTCCAAACCGCATAGGCCGTGCCGAACGGCAGCGATCGCAAGGCGAGGGCCATTAGCCCGAAGCTGAGCAGGATCGCGACCAGCGTCGCGGCGGTCGGCCAGAACCGGGTCAAGCCATCGGAATGTTTCAAGCCGAGGGCCCAGGCGATCTCGAGCAATCCCGCCGCAAACAAGGCGAGCCACGGGCTCACGGTAGGCTTGGCCCCGATGGTAACATCAGCACTGCGTATTGGGCGTAACCTCGGAACGGATGTTCGAATTTCAGATCGGCGCCACGGCTGTCAGCCATCGCCGACAATTCGCGCTCGAGATCGTCGCGCGGCGTGACGTCGAACATTGCGAGCCATCGCAGCAGAAGCGTGCGGGCCATACCGGGCAATCGCTCCTGGCGACCGAAATCGACGATGTGCAGGCGACCACCGGGCTTGAGATGGGAGGCGGCGGCCTGGAGAACGCCGCGCCAGTCGGGGATCATCGAAAGACTATAGGAAATCATCACGTGGTCGAACCGCGGGAGGCCGAACAAACGCAGCGGATCAAACGCCGTGCCGTCGCCATGCGCGACGCGGACGCGGCTGGTCAGGTCGTACCGCGAGATAGCGGCGATGGCGGAGGTCAGCATTTCCGTCGAGACATCGACGCCGAAAAATCGGGCGGCGGGGTAAAGCTGGCTGGCCAACACGAGGTTTCGGCCGGTTCCGCAGCCGATTTCCAGCACGCTGGCGCCGGCATCGGGCCGCAGCCCCGATATCAACTGGTCGCGGCCGAGCAGGTAGTAGCGCCGTGTTCCATCGTAGATGTGACGTTGCCGGCGGTACATCCGGTTCATACGGCGGGTGGCCTCGATCGGCCACGAGGCCTCCGCGCCGACATCCTGAAAATACGCGGGCATCCATGCACCTCATATCGTCTGTGCTCGCTCACTCCTTGCGATGTTCGCGCGACAGGGATGTGACAGATGACGGCGCGCGGCGGGGAACCGTAAAAATACCGGTCAACGCGTGTTGATATTCACGTCGAACGGCTGTCGCAAAACTGCAGCGCGACCGCGATACCTTCGTCAGATTGTTGATTTGGGGGATGGATGAACACGCAGCTTATCGCGGACGCGGTCCGCAACAGCAGGGGCGAGGGTGAAGCGACCGTTTGGGACAGGCTTTTCGCATTCTGGTTTCGCCGTCTGGTCTATACCCAGATATGGGAGGACCCGGTAGCCGATCTTGCCGCGCTGCAATTGCCGCTGGGGTCGACCATCGTCACGATTTCGTCGGGCGGTTGCAACGCGCTGTCGTACTTGACCGCGCAACCGGCCCAAGTCTACGCGGTCGACCTCAATGAAGCCCATCTTTCGCTGCTCAAGCTCAAGCTTGCCGGTATCCGTGCTTTCTCGAGATATAGCGAGTTCTGGCAGTTCTTCGGTGAGGCCGCTTCGCCTGCGAATTTCGAACTCTATCGCGAGCGGCTGCGGCCGATACTCGATGCCGATGCGCGCGCTTATTGGGACAAGCGCAACGTCATGGGGCGTCCGCGACATGCCTATTTCACGGACGGATTTTACCGCCACGGCATGCTCGGCCGTTTCATCGGTCTTGCTCATCTGGCGGCGAAATTCGCCCGGATCGATCTTGCGGCGTTGCTGAACGGCAAACCAGATTTGCCGGAGCGCATCGCGGCGCTGGATCGTCTGGATCGCCTGTTTCATTCGCCATTTGCAAGGCTGATAACCGGTACCCCGGCGCTGCTGTTCAGCCTCGGTATTCCGCCACAGCAACGGGCTCTCCTGGGCGACGGCGCGCCGCTCAATGAAGTGCTTCACGAGCGGCTGTTGCGCCTGATCAACGGGCACCCCAATGAGACAAATTACTTTGCCTGGCAGGCGCTGCATCGCAACTATCCCGGTCCCGGCGACCGCTGCCTTCCGCCTTATTTGCAGCGCAGCCAGTTTGAACGCATGCAAAACGGCGCGGGCCTGATCATTCCGGTCCATGCCAATCTACGGCTGTTTCTGGAAAGCCTTCCGGCGCGCGAAGTCGATGCCGTCGTTCTCCTGGACTCGCAGGACTGGATGGCACCCGACGAGATCCGCGCACTCTGGAATGCCATCGATCGCACGGGCAGCGAGAATGTTCGTGTCATCTTCCGCACCGCCGGCGTGGAGTTGCCGTTGGAGAGCGCGGAACTCGCCTCGCTACGGCAAATCTGGTGTCGCGACGAGGAACGTAGCGCGATCGGTTTCGCGCAGGATCGGTCGGGAATTTACGGCGGCTTCCATTGCTATGGAAGGCGCTAATCGATTGTCTGGTCGGACGCTGCAGGATTATCGCGAGAGATTTTAATCAATGAAGGCGGTCTCAGAGATCGTCGGTCGCGGCCACGCCGCGATCATCTCGGTCACGTTCCTGGGCGGATCGCATTCAAGCTCATCCACTCCGTCAGCACGGATTCCCACTCACCGCTTGTCGTTTCCATTCGATGGCCCTCGCAATTTGTTACAATTTTTGCAGCGAGCCAATATAATCGTGCCTCCGGTCCGGTGCGCCGGATACGGTCGAGCGGTGAGCGACGATGCAAAGCGAACCTGTAAGCGTTAGCCGGCGCGATCTGCTGTCCCTGATCGGATTGTTCTCCGGCAGTGCAGTAATGTATCAGGCGATGACCAGTCTGGGGTTTGCCTCGGACTCCGGATACAGGGGTCCGATCAAGCTCGATGGCGATCCGAAGGGCGCCTCCGTTCTCATCCTCGGCGCCGGACTTGCCGGCATGACGGCCGCGCTGGAATTGCGCAAGGCGGGATACACCGTCCAGATTTTGGAATTCAACAGCAGGGCAGGAGGCCGCAACTGGACCCTGCGGGGCGGCGATTTCTTCACGGAGCTGGGGGGCATCAGGCAGACCTGCGAATTCGAACAAGGCCTCTATATCAATCCTGGGCCATGGCGGATTCCTCATCACCATCGCGCGCTTTTGGATTACTGCAAGCGTCTCGGTGTCACGCTCGAGCCGTTCAACCAGCTCAATCATAATGCGTTCCTGCATGCCGCCGGCGCCTTCGGGGGCGCGCCGCAGCGCATTCGCGATATCAAGACCGATTTCCAGGGTCAGGTTTCCGAGTTGCTGGCCAAGGCCATGCAGCAGGGCAAGCTTGACGAAGCGGTCACGAAAGAAGATCGCGAAATCCTGCTGCAGGCGCTGAGGTCGTGGGGCGCGTTGGATCGCAATTATGCTTACAAGGCCAATCTCATTTCCGCTGAAGCGCGTGGTTACGACAAAGCACCGGGAGGTGGCCTCAGCGCCGTGCCGAGCCCGGGTGAGCCGATCGATCTATCGGATATTCTCAAATCGCGGCTCTGGCGTTATCTGCAGAATTTCGCACGCTACAACTTTCAGACCACCATGTTTCAGCCGGTCGGCGGCATGGACATGATCGGCAAGGCGTTCGCCCGGGAAGTCGGCGACGTCATTCGCTACGGCGCCAAGGTGACCCGGATCCAGCAGGATGACCGTGGCGTCACCGTCACCTACACCGATCTCACGGCGCCGGCCACGCCGCAACTGGCGAAGGCCGATTGGTGCATCTGCACGATCCCGCTGTCCATTCTGAGTCAGCTTCCGATCGATGTCAGCGGTCGCATGAAGGCGGCGATTGATGCCGTGCCCTATTCGTCATCGGTCAAGATCGGCTTGCAGTTCAAGCGCCGCTTCTGGGAGGAGGATGAAGCGATCTATGGCGGCATCAGCTATACCGACATGCCGATACAGCAAATCGCCTATCCAAACACCGGCTACAATCATGCTGGCAGGGGTGTGTTGCTGGGCGCATATATTTTCGGCCCCAACGCCTTCGAATTCACCTCGATGCCGCCGGCCGAGCGGATCGCCCGAGCTGTCGAATTCGGCGCCGTTATTCACCCGCAATACCGGGCCGAATACGAAAACGGCGTCGCCGTTGCGTGGCATCGCATGCCCTTTACGCTGGGGTGCGCCGGCGACTGGAGCGAACAGGCAAGAGCAGAGCATTACGACAATCTTTGCCAGATCGACGGCAGGATCGTGCTGGCAGGCGAGCATGCGTCCTACATTCCGGCATGGCAGGAGGGAGCCATCCTGTCGTCGCTTGATGCCATCAGCCGGCTGCATGATCGCGTTATCAAGACGTAAGGCAACAGCATTGAAACGAGATCGGCGGGGGCTGTTCAAATGATCCAGGTGAACCCGAATCTTCGTACCGCCTTCGCCGCGACGACGTCAGTGGCGCTGGTTTTGCTTTCCTTGCCGGCATATGCGCAAGGCACCCGGCATTCGGCGTCGGAGCCTGCTCTGAGTCCCGGCTTCAGATTTATCGAAAAAAGCGGCGCCGACCTTTTCGCCAATATCTGCCGGGGCTGCCACATGCCCGACGGCAAAGGTGCCACGGGAGCCGGAACCTATCCATCGCTGGCCGGCGACAGCAATCTTGAATCCAGCGGCTATCCCGTCGGGATCGTCGTCAACGGACAGCGCGCAATGCCGCCGTTCGGCGCGATGATGGACGACGATCAGGTGGCTGCCGTCGTGAATTATGTGAGGACCCATTTCGGCAATGGTTATCGGGACGCGGTGACTGCCGCAGATGTTCGAGCCGTTCGCCGGTGAAGACGGCATTTTTTGGAGAGCGAGATGTTTGCAGCATTCGGGCGTAAACGCTTCACATCGCATGGCAGCTTCCGGATCGCTTTCTGCGCCGCCCTGGTGTCGATGCTCCCGGTGACGTTGCGCCCTGCGGCTGCCGAAGGGCTGAACCCGCAACAGCAACTGGCCTTCGACATCTACAAGGAGCTGGTCGAGATCAACACCGTGACCGCAACGGGAGACACCGCGCGTGCTGCTGAGGCGATGGCGGCGCGGCTGCGGGCCGCTGGCTTTGCGGACGGCGACGTTCACGCTTTTTCGCCGGCGCCGCGCAAGGGCAATCTGGTCGCCCGCCTGCACGGCACCGGCATGCGCAAGCCTATCCTGCTGGTGGCGCATCTCGATGTCGTGCCGGCCAGCCGCGAGGATTGGTCGGTCGATCCGTTCAAGCTGACCGAGAAAGACGGTTACTTTTATGGGCGTGGCAGCGGCGACGATAAATATATGGCGGCGGCCTTCGTCGCCAATCTCATTCGCTACAAGCAGGAAGGCTACAGACCGGACCGCGATATCATCGTCGCACTCGAGACCGACGAGGAAATCCTCGACCACGACGCTCTGGGGATTCAATGGCTGATCAAGAACCATCGCGACCTGATCGATGCGGAGTTTGCCTTGAACGAGGGCGGCGGCGTCGGATTGAAGGACGGCAAGCCGATCAGGAACAGCGTCCAGACCAGCGAAAAGTTCTCGCTGACCTTTCGGCTTGAGGTGAAAAACCGCGGCGGCCATAGCGCCGTTCCGGTGAAGGACAATGCGATCTATCGCCTCGCGGAAGGGTTGGTGCGGCTCTCCAAATTCGACTTTCCCCCGAAGCTTAACGAGACCACGCGGGCTTACTTCGAGCGCTCGGCGCAACTCGAGGGCGACCAGACCGCGGCCGATATGCGCGCGATGCTGGGCGATCGACCGGACCCGGCCGCCCCATCATTTGTCCGGCTGGCGGCCCATCCATTTTATAACGCCTTGTTGCGCACCACCTGTGTTGCGACGATGCTGGAAGGCGGACAGGCGTTCAACGCGTTGCCGCAATTGGCGAGCGCCACGGTCAATTGCCGCGTCATGCCCGGCGAGACCGTCGATGAGATCAAGGCGACGCTGGCTCGCGTGCTCGCTGACGATCAGATCGCGATCACGCAAATCGATCAGCCGGTCCTGAGCGCGCCATCGGCTTTGAACGAAGAAATCATGGGATCGATCGAGAAACTGTCGCAGCAGTTCTGGCCGGGCGCCGTCGTAATCCCGACCATGAGCGCCGGCGCCACCGACGGAAGCTATCTGCGCAATGCCGGGATTCCGACCTATGGCCATTCCGGTTTGGCCGGCGACATCAGCGACAGCCGTATTCACGGCAAGGATGAACGAATTCCAGTGAAATCGTTTTATGAAGGCGACGAGTATCTCTACCGGCTCGTTAAATCCTTGTCCGGCGGTAGATCGTAGCCGGAGCTTATCCCTGGCGACAAACGCCAGAGGCGTTTGGCGCGGAGATCATGCTCTAACCGGCCAGTTCCGAATACGGCGTTACCGGCACCTGCGCCTCGATATCCTTTTTTTCGGTCGGCATCTTCGGCTTGCGCAGCCAGACATAGATCTGGGCCAAAATCAGCACGACGCAGATCAGGAGGAAGAACGCGCTGATCGGACGATCGATAAAGGTCATCAGGTCGCCGCGCGAGATCAACAGGCTGCGCCGGAAGTTTTCCTCGAAACGCGGTCCGAGCACGAAGCCGAGCAGAATCGGAGCAGGGTGGAAGTCAAGGCGCAACAGGATGTATCCGAAAAGGCCGATGAACGCGGTTTCGCCAACCTGGAACATATCATTGCTGGCGGCATAGACCCCGATGCAGACAAAGAACATCGCACTCGGATAGAGATAGCGATAGGGGATGCTCAGCAGCTTTACCCACAGGCCGATCATCGGCACGTTGAGAATGACCAGCAGGATGTTGCCGATCCAGAAGCTGGCGATCAGACCCCAGAAGATGTCGGCGTGCTGGCTGATGAGTTGCGGGCCGGGAACAATGCCGTGAATGATCAGCGCGCCCAACAGCAGCGCCATAACGGTGTCGCCGGGAATACCCAGGCTCATGGTCGGGATGAAGTCGCCTTGCACCGAGGAATGCGTCGAAGCCTCAGGGCAGGCAACGCCCTCGATCGCGCCGCGACCGAATTGCTCCGGCGTCTTTGAGATCTTCTTCTCCGTAGCATAGGACACGAACGAGGCGATCGTCGGACCGGTGCCCGGAATGAGCGCGCAGAGGCTGCCGATAAAGGTGCCGCGGATCATCGGCCAGAACGCCAGCTTGAGATCGGCTTTCGACGGAAACATGTCGGAGATGCCGACCTTGGCGTATTTCATGTCGACGGTTTCGGTATTGTTGATGCTGTTCATGAACTCGGCGATACCGAACATGCCGAGCGCCAGTGCCACGATTTCGACGCCATCGTACAATTCGGTGATGCCGAAGGTAAAGCGGGGCTGCCCGGTCTCGATGTCCGATCCCACAATGCCGATCAAGAGGCCGAGGACCGTCATCGCGATGCCCTTGAGCGGCGAGCCTTTCGCCAGGGTCGAGCCCGCGAGCAATCCGACCAGCATCAGCGAACATACTTCGGCGGGGCCGAATTCGAGCGCCATCTTGACGAGGAACGGCGCCAGGAAGATCATCTCCGTGATGCCGAACGATGCGCCGATGAAAGCGGCGATGATGGTGATGCCCAGCGCCGTTCCGCCCTTGCCCTGCTTGGTGAGCGGAAACCCGTCCAAGCAGGTCACGGCATGAGGTGGATGACACGGCAAATTCAACAGGATCGAGCAGATCGCGCCGCCATATTGGGCACCGTAATAGACGCCGGAGAGCATCAGGATCGCCGGCACCGGCGGCATTCCGAAGGTCAGCGGGAGCAGAATTGAAATCGTCGCCACCGGGCCCATGCCCGGCAGCACGCCGACGAGGTTGCCGACGAGCACGCCGAGGAAGCAATACATCAGGTTGTGCGGCTCAAGCGCTACGCCGAAACCGTACCAGAGATCCGTGATCGCTGTGGAGATCATAGGTTGACCCCGCGCAGCAACTGGAACGGAATGTTCAGGAGATAATGAAACAGCACGACACCGAACACGGTGACAC
This sequence comes from uncultured Alphaproteobacteria bacterium, assembly GCA_963811915.1. Classification (GTDB taxonomy): domain Bacteria; phylum Pseudomonadota; class Alphaproteobacteria; order Rhizobiales; family Xanthobacteraceae; genus Bradyrhizobium. The sequence continues at coordinate 173,923 of CAWETC010000034.1, read as the reverse complement.
CGGCCGCCAGGATGGCCGACGATTTATAGGTAGCTGTCTTGTCCCCGAGCGCGCTGACAAAGACGCAGCAGAACACTGCCGGGATCATGCCGCCATACTCTCCCACGACGATGAACAGGGCGGGACCGGCGAGAATGCAAAGCCAGCCGAACCATTGCGGATTGTCGGGCAGGAACTTCTTGTCATCGTCTTCGGATGGCCCGAGGGCGGTACCGGCGATCAGAAGGCCGATAAATGCAAGGACGATTCCGAGCACGACCGGCATGAAGCCGGGGCCCATTCGAGCGAGGCTGCCGAATTTGTAGCCGGTGCCTACCACCGCGGCTCCCACCCCGATCATAAGCATCAGGGCGCCGGCATAGTAATCACGCTTTAACGCGAACTTTTTCGACAACGGCGTCTCTCCGGAATTTTTTTAGGCTGTGGACCCTACCTGTCGTGGCGAGGCCTGTCGATATAGCCTTGTTACACTTTTGGGGAACAGATGGGACCTGCATCCGACCAAAAGCATATCCCAGTTTATCGAACGATAAAATCAGCCAAATTGGCGCGGTCGGGTATCGATGCTGGTCGATTCGGCCTGCCGCCTCGGGAATTGACGCTCGGAGCGGATGCAGATGTGAGTTTGGTCAGTTGGGATGGCGACACTTGAGACAAAGCCGGACGATTGTTTCGAGTACGGCCTTTTCGGGGATCAGCGATAATGCCGTCCTCTACCTGAAGGAGAGGGCGGGTCATCGCGCCACCGGGCCTGAAGATGAGACGGCCAATAAGCCCTGGTCAATTCCGAAAGGAGGTATCGACACGGTCGAGCTTGCGCAGCAGCGCCGGCCACGCCAGTTCACCGTTCCGATTGGGCAGATCCGGGTGCGGTTTCATCTTGTCGAAGGTTTTTTCCAGCACGTCCCGCGGTGGCAAAGTGAGTTTTGTATTGCACGACAGCGCCATCACCTGCACCTCACAAGCGCGTTCCATGCGAAACAGCAGATTGAAGGTGGCGGGGATGGTTCGTCCCACAACGAGCAGTCCATGGTTGCGCAGGATCATGGCCTCGTGATTGCCGAGGTCTCGCACCAGCCGCGCGCGCTCGTCTATGTCGTCGGCGATGCCTTCGAAGTCGTGATAGGCGATGTGAAGGAACCGCATCGACGTCTGCGCAAGCGGGAGCAGACCGCATTCCATGGCCGAGACTGCCATGCCCGCCGGCGTGTGGGTATGCGCCACGCAGTCGACATCTTGACGGGCCATATGAATGGCGCTGTGAATGACGAAGCCGGCGGCGTTGACGCCATAGTCCGAGGCGTTGAACAGCGTGTTGCCGTCGAGGTCGACCTTGACCAGACTCGATGCATCGATTTCTTCGTACAGCATCCCATAAGGATTGATCAGGAAGTGATCATGCGACCCGGGAACCCGGCAAGAAATGTGGTTGGCGATCATTTCCGTCATGCCGTACATGGCGGTGAGGCGATAACAGGCCGCGAGATCAACGCGCGCTTGCCATTCCTCAGCGCTCACCTGTTCGCGCACCGATTTGACTATTTTCACGGCCGGTGAGTTCAGGAGTGTCATGACGTGGCTCCATAGAGCGTTGATTTAAGCAGGGTCAACGCAGGATAAGTGCAAGATGGCGAGCGCCGCAAGCGGGTCAGGACAATCCTGCCATTGCGAAAACGCGCAGGCTCGAAAACCGGGATCTGAAATCAAGTCCGGTCGCGGTGGGCGGCTGGCGAAAGAAGGCCGTTGAGCCAAGAGGTCTTGTTTTGGGGTGCGAAAACCGGTTCGCGGCGAGGCGAGGGTCCCAATCGGCCTTTGCCGAGCGCTGGAAAAGCCCTAGAATTCAACCGTCGGCTGGAATGTTCCTTGCTTCCACAGATTTCGGGCCGCACTCGATTTCTTCATAGCATCCTTCAAAAACATCACGAGTATCCTGAATGAGCCAACTCGTTGTCCACGCCGGTGACTTCACGTTCCAGGCCCGTTTCGAGGAACAATTGGCGCCCAAGACTTGTGCGGCCTTTCGCAAGGCGATGCCCTTTGAGAGTCAGGCGATCCATGTGCGCTGGAGCGGCGAAGGGGTCTGGATGCCGCTCGGCGATCTCGATTTCGGCGTGAGCTATGAGAACCACACCAGCTATCCCGCGCCGGGCCAGATCATTCTATATCCCGGCGGCATCAGCGAAACCGAGATCCTGCTGGCCTATGGCGGCGTGCATTTCGCGAGCAAGATGGGTCAGCTCGCGGGCAATCACTTCATCACGCTGACCTCGAATCTCGAGAACTTGCCCGCGCTGGGCAAGACCGTGCTCTGGAAGGGCGCGCAGAAAGTCCGTTTCGAGGAAGTGTAGATGCCGAAGCCGGATATCCCAGGGATCTCCATGGCTATGGCCGTAATTCGCCTGGTCCGCGTTGGCCCGGCAACGTACGCGTCGCTGTGCAGCTCCTGGTGAATTTCCGAAGAGGGCGGTGAAAACAGCATCCTGCATGGCGACCGCGCGTCGGAGGCTATCCTGTCGGACATGCGCTTCGTCAATGCGCAGGGGTTCGGCAGCGGCGATCAGTTTTTTAACTACCTCCAGTTTTTGCAACTACCTCAAGGACAGTTTCGATGTGCTGTATGCGGAAGGTGAAACCTCGCCCAAGATGATGTCGGTGGGTCTGCATTGCCGGGTCCCGGCCGCGCGGCATCGCCGACGCGATTTCTCGACTACATCATGAGTCACGAGCGCGGCTTCAGATCGCGCAGCACTGGCGTGTCTCGCATCTGGCGGCCAATGCACGGAATGTCGGATAGTCAGGGAATCATGCTTCTGAAAATGCTTTCCGGGCGTTGGCTCTGATCCGAGGCAGAGCTGGCGCCTCGAGTTCCGATCAGTGTCCCGCCATGTGCCGCCCGATTTCCGTCAGATCGGCTTCGCTGGCACGGGCCTCATAGACGAACTGGCCGTGAAACATCACCACCAGGCGATCCGATAGTTCGAGCAGTTCGTCGAGGTCTTCGCTGACCAGCAGCACCGCCGCGCCGCGGTTACGCGCGGCCATGATCTCGGCGTGAATTTGCGCAACCGCGGCAAAATCAAGACCGAAGCAGGGATTGGCGGCGATCAGGACTTCGACCTCGCCGCCCAACTCGCGCGCCAGCACGGCGCGTTGCACATTGCCGCCCGACAGCGCCGAGATCGGTGTATCCGGCGTGCGCGTCTTGATCTTGTAGCGTCCGATTTTCTTCTCGGCATAGGTGCGAAACGCCGCGCGGTTGAGCCACCATCGGCCGGTCGCGAACGGCGCGCGGTCGAACTCGCGAAACGCGATATTGTCGGCGACGCTCATGCCGCCGACGCAGGCGTTCTTCAGCGGCTCTTCCGGCAGCAGCGACATTTTGTGTCGGCGCATTTCCTCGCGAGTGGCGTGATAGAGGTCGCCGATGACGCGGATTTCGCCGCTTTCGGCCTCGCGCTGTCCGGCAAGCACTTCGACCAACTGGCGCTGGCCGTTGCCGGAAACGCCGGCAATACCGACGATCTCGCCGCCGCGTACCGCGATCGATACGTCGTGAACGGCCACCGCGCCGGCATCGTCAAGCGCGTTCACTTTGTTGATCTCAAGCCTGACATCCCCGACTTGGCCGACCCGGGCCGGCTGAATGGTCAGTTCTTCCGCGCCGATCATCATGCGCGCCATGCTGTCAGGCGTGAGATCGGCGACCTTGCCGTGGCCCGCCAGTTTGCCGCGGCGAAGGATCGTCACCTCATCGGCGAACGCCATCACTTCGCGGAATTTGTGGGTGATCATCAGGATCGTCAGGCCGTCATTGACGACCATGGCGCGCAGCATGCCCAGCACTTCGTCGGCTTCGCCGGGGGTCAGCACCGAGGTCGGCTCGTCGAGGATGAGAAAGCGCCGCTTCAGGTAAAGCTGCTTGAGGATTTCGCACTTCTGCCGCTCGCCGGCCGAAATGTCCGAGACCCTGGAATTGAGAGGCACCCTGAACGGCATGCGCGCGAGAAACGCTTCCAGTTCCTGTTTTTCCCTGGCCCAATTCACGATCGCGGGCACGTCGTCGCGCGCCAGCACCAGATTCTCGGCCACCGTCATCGCCGGCACCAGGGTGAAGTGCTGATACACCATGCCGAGGCCGAGCGCATGGGCGTCCTTTGGATTGGCGATCGCCTGTTCGCGGCCGCCGACCAGCACGTCGCCCTGGGTCGGGTGGTAATAACCCATGATGCATTTGACGAGTGTGCTCTTGCCGGCGCCGTTTTCACCGAGCAGCGCATGGAAAGACCCGGGACGAACCCTGAGTTCGACATCGTCCAGGGCAACGAACTCACCGAAACGCATGGTCATGGCGACGGCGTCGACGCCGAGTGCTCCGCTCGGCAGCGGCACTTCGCCGATGATCATGACAAGGCTCCGATCAGGGCCGTAGACGTCGCCACGGCGCCGAATACGCCGCCCTGCATCTTGATCATCTTGAGCGCGTGGTCGTGATTGCTCTTGTCAGTGGCGGCGCAGCAGTCCTCGATCAAGACGCATTCGAAGCCGCGGTCGTTCGCCTCCCGCATCGTGGTGTGAACGCACACATCGGTGGTGATGCCGGTCAGGACGATGTTGTCGATGCCGCGCAGCCGCAGCATCAGTTCCAGATCGGTGGCGCAGAACGATCCCTTGCCGGGCTTGTCGATAACGGGCTCTCCCGGCAACGGCGCCAGATCGGGGATGATTTCCCAGCCGGGCTCGCCGCGGACCAGCACGCGTCCGCACGGGCCGGGGTCACCGATCCCGGCGCCGATCTGCCGCGACCGCCAACGCTTGTTCGCCGGCAGATCGGTCAGGTCGGGCCGATGGCCCTCGCGGGTATGGATGATGTGGAAGCCATTGGCGCGCATCACGCCGAGCAGCCGCTTGATCGGCTCGATCGGAGCGCGGGTCAGCGACAGGTCGTATCCCATCTTGTCGACATAACCGCCGACCCCGCAGAAGTCGGTCTGCATGTCGATGATGATGAGCGCGGTATTCTCCGGACGCAGATCGCCATTGTAGGGCCATGCATAGGGCTCGGACTTCAGATAGCGCTCGGCCATGTCACGATCTCGTCTGTCGGTGTGGGCTCATCGGGTGATCGAAAGTTCGGCGGGCGCACCGGTCAAGGTGCGTTTCGGCGAGCAGGTGATGATCATGATCGCCAGCGTCAGAATGTAGGGCGCGGCATTGAACAGATGATATCCCGATGTCACGCCGACCGATTGCAGCGCCGGGCCGAGGGCGGCGGCGCCGCCGAAGGCGAGCGAGGCCCACATGCACAACAGCGGGTCCCACCGTGCAAAGATCACCAGCGCGACTGCAGTGATGCCCTGGCCGCTGGAGAGGCCTTCGTTCCAGCTGCCGGGATAGAACAGCGACAGGAACGAGCCGCCGATTCCGGCGAGAAAACCGCCGACCATGGTCGCCCGCAGCCGGATCGCCAGCACCGAATATCCCATCGCGCGCGCCGCATCCGAACTCTCGCCCGCGGTGCGGATCAACAGGCCCCAGCGCGTGGTCCGAAAGGCCCAGTACAAGGTCGGCGCCAGCGCGATGCCGATCAGGAAGAGGACGTTGATCCGCAACGCGGCGCGAACTTGCGCGACGTCGCTCCACCATCCGAAATCGATCGCCGGCAGCCGCGCGGCCGTCGGTTCGATCAGGGGCTTGCCGAGATAGAATGCAAGCCCGGTCCCGAACAGCATCAGTGCGATGCCGACGGCGATGTCATTGACCCGCGGCAGCGAACAGATTCCGGCGTGCAGCGCGCCTAACAGGGCCCCAGTGACGCCGGCCGCAAGCACGCCAAGCCAGGGCGAGCCGGAGAGATAGGAAATGCCGTAGGCGCTCATCGCGCCCATCACCAGCGTGCCTTCGAGGCCAAGGTTGATGCGTCCTGAGCGCTCGGTGATGCATTCGCCGAGGCTGACGAACAGGAACGGCGTCGAGACGCGAATGGCGCCGCCAAACACCGCGAGCGGGACTGTCCACAGGCCTATCGTTGCGTCCGCCATGTCAGGATTTGCCTTTCAGGAAACCAATTCGTCCGTACAGCGCGTCGCTGGCGAGAACGAAGACAAAGATAATCCCTTGCAACACCTGAACCGAGGCGTCAGGCAGGCCGAGCCGGCGCTGCAACAGGCCACCGCTGGCGCTGATTCCGCCCAGCAGGATCGCAACGGGAATGATCGCCAGCGGATTTTGCCGCGCCAGGAAAGCAACGAGGATGCCGGTGAATCCGTAGCCGGCCGCAAGGTTGGCATTGGCACGGCCTTGCACGGCGGCGACTTCGACCATGCCGGCGAGGCCGGCCGATGCGCCGGCCAGAAAACAGATGGTCATGATCAGTCTGCCGACGCCGAGGCCGACGATTTTCGCGGCGCGGATATTGCCGCCGGCGACGCGCGCTGCGAAACCGAACACGGTGTGATAGATCAGGATGTAGGACGCGATGGCGGCGATGATCCCGTACACCAGTCCCCAATGCACGTCGGTACCGGGTATCGATCCCAGCATGTTGACGGCGCCGATCTCGCGGGTCGACGGCTTGTTGAGGCTGGCCGGGTCGCGCATCATGCCCTCGACGAGATGGTTGAGGATCGCCAGCGCGATGTAGACCAGAAGCAGGCTCGAAATCGTTTCGTTGACGCCGCGGTACTGGCGAAGCCCTCCCGACAGCATGATCCAAAGTCCGCCAGCGATCATGCCGGCGGCAGCCATCGCCAGTTGCACCGCCAGTGGCGGCGCCCACTGCATTGTCAGCGCGATGCTGGTCGATCCCAGCGCGCCGATCAGGAGCGCGCCTTCGCCGCCGATGATCACCATGCCGAGCTGGGCGGGCAGCGCGGTGCAAAGCGCGGTCAGGATCAGCGGCGCCGCACGCGTCAGCGTGTTCTGCCAGGAAAACCAGGTGCCGAAGGCGCCCTGGTACATATAGAAATAAAGATCGAGCGGATTCTTGCCGAACAACGCGACAAAAATCCCGAACACGCCGAGCGCGCCGACCAGCGCCGCGCCCGGAATGAGGATGTATTCGATGGTCCCGCCGTAGCGCTGCAAGAACCCGGGATCTGCGGCCGGAGAGATTGCAACGACTTCGGCGGAATCAGCAACTTCTGATGTCACGAAGTCGCTCCGATGACGCCTTCCACCAGATAGTCCATCTTCTCAAGTTCGGGATCCTTCTGGCCGCGTTCGGTGCTTGCGGTGATCACGGTCTTGCCCTTGTTGTCCATGATCGGGCCCTTGAAGATGGTGTAGGTCCCGGCCGTGAGCTTGGCCTTGATGTCGTCGGCGTGCTTGCGCGCTTCCGCCGAGACTGAGTTGCCGTAGGGCGAGACCTTGACGATCTCTTCCTTCAGGCCGCCACGATAGAAGTTCGGGATGCCTTCACCGGACGCGATCATCTTCACGAACTTCGGATACAGCGCTTCCCAGTTCCATTCTGCGCCGGTGAGATAGGCTTTCGGTGCGAGCGGCGACTGATTGACGTGATAGCCGCACACCATCGCGCCGCGCCGCGCCGCGTTCTCGACCATGGTCTTCGGCCCGTCGACGTGGCAAGTCAGAACATCGACGCCCTGATCGATCAGGCTGTTGGTCGCTTCGGCTTCCTTGACCGGCATCGACCAGTCGCCGGTGAAAATTACCTGGGTGGTGGCCTTCGGGTTGGCGAGCCTGGCGCCGAGCGTGAAAGCATTGATGTTGCGCAGCACCTGCGGGATCGGCTTGGCGGCGACGAAACCGAGCTTGCCGGTTTTGGTCGAGTGGCCGGCCACAATGCCGGAGATGTATTGTGCCTCGTCGATATAGCCGAAGTAGCTGCCGGCGTTCTTCGGATCCTTGTCGGTCCATAACCCGCCGCAATGTTCGAAGTGCAGCTTCGGAAATTTGTTCGCCATCTTGATCACGTGCGGGCTGTAATATCCGAACGATGTGGGAAACAGCAGCGAAGCGCCGTCGAGATTGATCATCGATTCGATCGTCTTTTCGACGGCGTCGGTTTCCGGCACCTTTTCTTCTTCGATCACCTTGAAGCCGGGCATCTTCTTCACCATCGCGGCGCCCGCGGCGTGGGCCTGGTTGTATCCGTAGTCATCGCGCGAGCCGACATAGATGAAGCCGATCGTGGTATCCGCCGCGAGGGCGGACCGCGCGCCAAGGGCCGTGCCGAGTGTCAGTGCAGCACCGCCTTGCAAAAGACGCCGTCGTGAAATCCTGCCAAAATCCATTGGTTGCTCCCTTTGGCGGATGGACCGCCGCTAATTTCGCGACTTCGCCAAGCCGGCGGAGCCCGACAGCTCGTTCGCAAGCTTTGTGCCAGAGATGTTTCGGTGAGCAGTTTCGTTTATAATATTGATAATATTGTAATTTCTCTAAGGCATTGATTTCGGATTAAACATGCGCATGGTTTGCGTTGATTAAAATTTAGGCGACTTTTTTTGATTGTATGCAATGGAGTTAAGCAACTCTTGCCCGGGATTGGCGCTGCCCGGTTGGACCGACAGACCGTTCCGCTCGTATGCTGGCTGGTCGACCGGGTTGAGGCTGCTACCAGTCAGCAGATACAGATCGTCTTTGGATTTCTGCCGATGTGGGCGCCGAACTTGTATCGATTGGGCCGCGTGCGGATCGGCGTAAGCTCCATCATTGGAAAAGCGTGAGCGAGATGGTTGCGGAAACCGCCGGGCCCCAGAAATCATCCCTCGGCGATGAGATCGTCGCGCGGATCAACCGGCTGGGCAATATCTCCGAGACCCCTGAGCATCTCGCACGCATTTTTCTGACCCCCGAACATCGCGCGGCGGCTGACCTGATCCTGACCTGGATGCGCGATGCAGGCATGCGCGCGCAGCTCGACGCGATCGGAAATGTCTGCGGTCGTTACGAAGGCGAGCGTCCGGGCTTGCCGTGCCTGATGCTGGGCTCGCACTACGACACCGTCCGCGACGCCGGCAAATGGGACGGACCGCTGGGGCTGATCACGGCGATTGCCTGCGTCGCCGATCTGCATAAGAGAGGCTGGCGATTGCCGTTCGCGATCGAAGTGACCGGCTTTGCCGATGAGGAGGGCGTCCGCTTCGCGTCGACACTGCTGGGCAGCCGGGCGGTCGCGGGAACGTTCAATGAGCAGGTGCTGAATTCAAAAGACAGCGCCGGAATTTCGATGCGCGATGCGCTTTCGCAGTTCGGCCTCGATCCCGACCATCTCGGCGCGGCGGCGCGGGCGCCCGGCGAATTGCTCGCCTATGTCGAACTTCACATCGAGCAGGGACCGGTGCTGGAAGCCGAAAATCTTCCGGTCGGGGTCGTGACGGCGATCGCGGGTGCGACGCGGCTTGCGGCGAATCTCACCGGGATGGCCGGCCATGCCGGCACGGTGCCGATGCTGCTGCGCCGCGATGCGCTGGCCGGTGCTGCGGAATGCATCACCACGATTGAGCAAATCTGCCACCCCGACGAGGGCGGACTGGTCGGGACGGTCGGCTATATTCACGCCACGCCTGGCGCGACCAATGTCATCCCGGGACAGGCCTCCTTTACCATCGACCTTCGGGCGCCGACGGACGTGCATCGCAAGCGGGCGGTGACCGATATCGTCGGCCACATCGAAGCGATCGCAAAACGCCGCAAGTTGGTGTTGCAGCTCGACGTGACGCACGAAAACCGCACCGTGCCGTGCGCGCCCTGGCTGAAGGCGCAGGTGGCAGACGCTGTCGCGGCGGAAGGCTACCCTGTGTTCGAACTGCCAAGCGGGGCCGGCCATGACGGCATGGCGATGACCGACATCGCCGATATCGCCATGCTGTTCGTGCGATGCCGTGGCGGCATCAGCCACCATCCGGACGAGCACGTCGAACTGGCGGATGTCGAGGCCGGCGCGCGCGTGTTGTTGCGGCTGATCGAAAACTTTCGGCCTGGCGCACGATCCCCCAAACCGTGAGAGATATCGCCTCTGGCGCTGCGACTTGATGATCAGCCCGCGGTAACGTCGACCAACACATCGCCGTCGAGAACGTGCCTGGCCTTGTCGCGATCGAGATCGCCTTCCCAGGCCGCCACGACGACGGTAGCCACACAGTTGCCAATCAGGTTGCCGAGCGCGCGCGCCATGCCGATGAACCAGTCGACCGACAGCACCAGCACCAGCCCGATCGCCGGAATGCTCGGAACCGCGTTCAGTGTGGCGGCAAGGATGACGATGGCCGAACCGGGAACGCCATGGGCGCCCTTCGAGGTGATTAGGGATACGCCGAGCACAAGCAAGAGATCGCCGAACGACAGTGGGGTGTTGGTCGCCTGCGCAATGAACACCACCGCCAGCGTCAGATAGATCGAGAACGCATCCAGGTTGAAGGAATAGCCGGTGGGAATGACAAGCCCGACCACCGAATCCTTCACGCCGAGCCGCTCAAGCTTGCGCATGATCTGCGGCAGCACCGCATCGGATGACGCGGTTGCCAGCACGATTGTCAATTCCTCGCGCATATAGGCCAGGAATTTGAGGATGTTCAGGCCTGCGAGCGCCATCACGCCGCCGAGCACGCCAAGCACGAAGATCGCGAGCGAGACGTAAAACAGGGCGACCAGCGAGATCAGTTGCCGGAGCGAGCCGACACCATATTGTCCGACCGTATAGGCGACCGCGCCGAGCACGCCGAGCGGCGCGAGGCGAACGATCAACCCCATCACCCGGAACAGCACGGTCGATACCGCGTCGATCATCGAACTGATGCGCTCGCCCTTTTCGCCGCCGACCAGGGCGAGGCCGACGCCGAACAGGATGGCGAAAAACAGCACCTGCAGCACGTCGTTGCGCGACAGCGCATCAAACGAGGTGGTCGGGATGATGTTCATGAGGAAACTGCCGATACCGCCGCCCTTCAGCCTGTGGGCGTTGTCGGCGTAGGTATTGAGTGCCGAGGCATCGAGCTTGGATGGATCGATGTTCATGCCGTGGCCGGGGCCGAACAAATAGGCCAGCACCAGTCCGACAAGCAGCGCGACCGTGGTCATGGTCTCGAAATAGACCAGCGCCTTGACGCCGACGCGTCCGACCTTCTTGAGGTCGCCGGCGCCCGCGATGCCATGCACCACCACGCAGAACACGATCGGCGCGACGATCATGGAAATCAGCTTCAGGAAGGCGTCGCTCAATATCTTCAGGCTGACGGCAAAATCGGGGGTGGCGGTACCGAGCACGATCCCGAGCAGCAGTGCGGCAAGAACCTGAACGAACAGAGACGTATATATCGGCTTTCGCGCAACCGTTGCTGCGGCGGTGATTGTCGTCATCAAACGCTCCCCCATCGATTTAAAACGCCTTCAGCGGCAAACGAATTAAGCAGCCAACAAGCAACAAACGTTCCAGGAACCTTGCCGACATGACTGACGCCGAGAAGCTGCCGGCGTCACTGCCCGTAGGGAACAGTCGCAACATTGCGCCCAACGAATAAGCAAATGCGCGTCACAAAAGTTGCGCATACGGAATAAGCAGACGTCGGTTCAAAATATAACCGGCTGAAAAGACGGAAGATTTCCCGGCGCGCGGATGCCGAACGCCATTGTACACAATGGCACGGGCCTTGCTTGGCTCCGTTCGAGAGTTCTCTCGCTCGGGCGTGTGCATATGGCGAACTCGAAGCAGCTATCCAGTGGCATCGTCGCCGCGGAGCCAGAGCCGATCCATCTCAACTGGTCCGCAACCGCGCTCGTCATCATCGACATGCAGCGCGATTTCATGGAGCCCGGCGGCTTTGGCGAAACGCTCGGCAACGACGTCTCGCAGCTTGCCCGCGCCGTGGAGCCGATCGCATCGGTACTGAGTGCCGCGCGCGATCTCGGCATGCTCGTCGTGCACACCCGCGAGGGCCATTTGCCTGATCTTTCCGATGCGCCGCCGGCCAAGATCGAGCGCGGCGCGCCAAGCCTTCGCATCGGCGATCCCGGGCCGATGGGACGGATCCTGATCCGCGGCGAAGCCGGCCATGACATCATCCCGGCGCTGTATCCGCTCGACAGCGAGATCGTCATCGACAAGCCCGGGAAGGGCGCATTCTACGCGACCGAACTCGGCGACATCCTGCAAAAATACGGCATAGAGAATTTGCTGGTGTGCGGCGTGACCACCGAGGTCTGCGTCAACACCACGGTGCGCGAGGCCAACGACCGCGGCTATCGCTGCGTCGTGCTGTCTGACGGCTGCGCCTCCTATTTCCCCGAATTCCACGAGATGGGCCTGAAGATGATCAAGGCCCAGGGTGGCATCTTCGGCTGGGTCAGCGACTTGGCCGCGGTTCTCAAGGCAATGACGACGGAGACTTCAAACAATTTGGCAGCGGGAGCATCGCGATGAGCACGAGCACGACGGGGACTGCCGGCTTCAAACCTGCATTGTGGACGCCGGGCGACTGGAATGCCTTTTTCGGCTTCGGCACCAATATTCTCGTCAACATGCTGGTGCTGACGGGCTTGTTGCGTTTCGTGCTGAAGATGCCGGACTTGCTGGTATTCGGCCGCATCTTGCCGGCGCTCGGGCTGATGATGTGCCTGTCGACGTTTTACTACGCGTGGCTGGCCTATCGGCTGGCGCAGAAGACCGGCCGTAGTGACGTCTGCGCGCTTCCTTCCGGTGTCAGCGTGCCACATATGTTCATCGTCACCTTCGTGATCATGCTGCCGGTCACCATCAAGACCGGCGATCCGATGAAGGGCTGGTCCGCCGGTCTGGTCTGGGTGTTCTTCCAGAGCTTCATTCTGATGATCGGTGGATTTATCGCGCCGTATATTCGGAAGATCACGCCCCGCGCGGCCTTGCTCGGCACGCTGGCCGGTGTCTCCGTGACCTTCATCGCGATGCGGCCGGCGCTGGAAATGTACATGACGCCGCAGATTGGTCTGGTCTGCTTCGCCATCATCCTGGTGAGTTGGTTCGGCGGTGTGAAGTATCTTAAAGGGATTCCTGCCGGCCTCGTCGCCATTGCGATCGGCATGATCATCGCATGGGGGTCGAACCTGTTCGGTCTTGGGCTTGGCGGCCTGAGCGTCAAGGGCGTCGGAGAAGCGTTCGCGAACTTCGGCTTCTCGGTGCCGCTTCCTGCCGTCAATCAGGTGTTTTCGGGCTTCGAATTCCTCGGCGTCATCCTGGTGACCGCCATCCCGTTCGGCATCTACGATCTCGTCGAGGCGATGGACAACGTCGAAAGCGCGGAAGCTGCCGGCGACGAATATCCGACCACGCGCGTCCTGACCGCTGACGGTGTTGTCAGCCTGATCGGCTGCCTGATGGGAAATCCCTTCATCAACGCCGTCTATATCGGCCATCCCGGATGGAAGGCGATGGGCGGGCGGATCGGTTATTCGGCGGCGACCGGAATCATGGTGGTCGTGCTTTCGTGGTTCGGCATCATCTCGGTACTGCTGGCGCTGGTGCCGGTGGTCGCGATCTCGCCGATCCTTCTCTATATCGGCATGCTGATCGGCGCACAGGCGTTCCAGACCACGCCGATCAAGCACGCGCCGGCGATCGTGCTGGCCTTCGCGCCACATCTTGCGGCCTGGGCCAAGCTTCAGATCGACACCATGCTCGGCGCGACCGTCAATGCGGCGCAGTCGGTTGGCGGTCTGGCCGCCGACAAGGTCGGTGACGTCAAGGCCGCGGCGATCGCCTCGCTGCCGCAACAGGGCGTGCTCTATCACGGGCTGGAAGTCATGGGTGGCGGATCAATCCTCGCCGGCCTCATCCTTGGCGCGATCGGCGTGTTCATCATCGAGCGCGATTTCGTGAAGGCTTCAGTGTTTGCCTTCGCCGGTGCCGTGCTGACTTATTTCGGCTTCATGCATGGCGAGGCGGTCGGCATCGGTGGCGGGTATGGTGTGACACCCGGCGTCGCACTGGCCTATGCGGTCGTGGGGATCGCGTTCCTCGCTGTAGGGAAGTTCGGCACCAGCACAGTCTACGTTCCGCAGCACGATCTGCCGCTCGCGGTGCCTGCTGAATGACAAAGGCCTGACGCCGTACCGAACGGTCGCAATTAGATGCCGCTACCGATCCGGTTGTTGATAGAAGTGAGGTTACCTCACTTCTATCTTGGCCTGCTCAGCCACGTCCTTCCAGATCGAGATGTCGTGCTTGATGAAGCTCGCGAAAGCTTCAGGCGAAGTAGCGACGACCTGTATCGCCTGCGTCTCCAGGAGCGTCTTGGTGTCGGGTTCGTTGAGTGCCTTCACGATCTCTGCATTGAGCCTGGCGACGATCGCCGGCGGCGTATTGGCCGGCGCCAGGATTCCGTGCCACGCAATCGCGTCGAAGCCGGGATAGCCGCTTTCGGCAATCGTCGGTACCTCAGGCGCGACCGCCGAGCGGTCCTTGCTGGTCACCGCCAGTGCGATCAGCGCGCCGGATTTCACGTATTGCAGCGCCGAGATCGGATCGGAAAACACCATCTGCACCTGGCCGGCGAGCAAATCGGTCACGGCCAGTGCGGTGCCGCGATAGGGAATATGGGTCATCTTGATGCCGGCCCTGCTGGCGAACAATTCGGTGACCAGATGGTTGGAGGAACCGACGCCTGTAGTGCCGTAATTCAATCCGCCGGGCTTGCTCTTGGCGAGTGCGACGAACTCTTGCAGCGTCTTCACGCCCAGCGACGGATTGACGACCATGACGTAGGGATAGGTGGTTGTCAGCGATACCGGTACAAAATCCTTCACCGGGTCGTAGGGAAGGTTCTTGTAGACGGCAGGGTTGATCGAAATCGGCCCGGGTTGTCCCAGCAAAAGCGTGTAGCCGTCCGGGTCGGACTTGTTCACGAATTCCGCGCCGATGATCGCGCCGCCGCCGCCGCGGTTCTCGACCACGATGGATTGCCCGATATTCTTGCCGACGCGCGAAGCGATGACGCGCGCCGTCGAATCGGCGGAGCCACCGGCGGCGTAGGGCACGATCAGATGGATCGGGCGTGATGGATATTCGTCAGCACGCGCCGCGGTCGCGGCCAGGACGGCAAACAGTGCAAGGGCCAGAAAAGCACAGGCTGGCACAAGGCACTTCGAACGGGTTTTCATGATTTCCGCCATTTCAGAATCGCTATTCGTCTGCACCATTATTCGTCCGCACCATAGTGCAGAATTTCCTACCCGGTCTACCGAACGCCCGGTTGCGCTTTTTCGTCACCCTGCGATGCTCCGGCCGATTTTCAAGAGGGTAGACGATGTTGCATAAACCTGGCGTGACCGAGAGTTCTGGCTCGAAATATTGTTGCAACGCGGTGGGAAGACATCCCGTCGCCGGTGCGGCATCAGGCCAAACGCTCGTTCATGAATTTCTTTGCGGTCGCGCTGGCGGGTTGCCGTACCGAGCCGGTTGAAACCGCGCTGCGTTCGCTCGGTGAATTCTCCGGCGGCAAACAAGTAACCCTGATCGGGCGCTCCGAGCGCATCGATGCGCTGAGCGCGGCTTTCCTCAATGCCGCCGGTGCCAATGTCTATGACTTCTGTGACACCCATGTGCGAACGGTGATTCATCCGACCGCGCCGGTGGCACCGGCACTGCTGGCATTTGCTGAGTTACGTCAGGTCAGCGGGCCAGATCTGTTGCTGGCCTTTATTCTGGGCAATGAAATTCAGGCCCGTATCGGGCTGGCGATCTCGCCCAGCCACTATAACAGAGGTTGGCACATCACTTCGACCTGCGGCGTATTCGGCGCCGCCGCGGGCAGCGGCATGCTCGCGCGTCTCAACGAGCGCCAGATGGTGTCGGTGCTCGGTACCGCGGCCACGCAATCCGCAGGTCTATGCGAATGCCTGGGCACGCCGGCGAAAAGCGTCAGCGTCGGCAACGCGGCACGAAACGGATTGTGGTCGGCGTTGCTGGCCGAAAAGGGATTTGAGGGACCGCCGGAGCCGCTGGCCGGCGTGCAGGGCTTTTACCATGCGCTGGCCGAGACGCCCGAATTATCCGAGGTGACCGACGGTTGGGGCGAAAGCTGGCAGATCATGGCGACGTCCTACAAGCCGTATCCATGCGGCTTCGTGATTCATCCGGTGCTCGATTGCGTGCTGGATTGGCGGCGCGACAATCCAGCCGCCGATGTCGTCCGCGTCGTGGTGCGAGGCAATCCGTTGCTGAGTATTCGCGCCAACCGCCCGGATATCTCGACCGGTCGCGAGGCGCAGGTCAGCGTGCAGCATGCCGTCGCCGCGGCTCTCATGACCGGCAACGCCGGGCTTGACCAGTTTGCCGATGCCTGCGTGCGCGATCCGAATGTGGTGGCGTTGCGGAGCAAGGTCGAAGTGCTGCGCGACAACGATCTCTCCACGATCGCGGCGGCGGTCGACATCACCACCGCCGACGGCAGGCTCTACAAGCTGTCGCAGCCGGCGGCGCGCGGCAGCGACGCCAATCCGCTTGCGGATCATGATCTCGAAGCGAAATTGCGGACAGCCGCCGCGGGCTGGGATTTCACGCTATGACGCGACGCCGCTGATCGACGCGATCTGGGCGCTCGATCGGAGCGCGGATGTCGCCAAATTGGCATCGCTGGCCGTGCCGCGATAGTTCACGGCCGCACTGCCGGCGTCTCGATGGGCATGTCGTGTGCGCGCGTCATCAAATAGAGCTCGAGCTCGACCAGTTCCGGCGCGCCGTAATCGTAGGGCTGGGTCCGCATGCCGGTCATACAGTTGCGCAGGCGGCGCTGCAACGAACCGAGCGATTGCCACTCCAGCCGGTAGAGCGGATAGCCGGTCGGGAGCGCCTGGGTCACGGCGGATCCGGCCAGATGCTTGTCCCAATTGTCGTTGTGGCAATTGGCGCATCCGAGATTGAGCTGGCCCTGCCGCCGCATGAAGAGGTCGCGCCCTTTGGCGACGAACGGTGCCAGTTGCGGGTCGCTGCCGGCCGTGATCGGCGCGCCGCGCGACTGCTCCGCGACATAGGCGGAGAGCGCCAATAGGTCGCGGCTTTCGTAAGCAAGCGGCGACGCCTGTTGATGCCGCGCGCGGCACAAATTGATGCGCTGTTCCAGATTGACCGGGCGTCCGAGCTCTTGATCGTACGCGGGATAGCGCGCCGCCACGCCCTTCATGCTGACATGCGCGTCTTGATGGCAATCGGCGCAGGCCTTGTCATTGGCGCCGGTCTTGCGCTTCCACAACGCTTCGCCGTCGAGCACCCATAGCATGCCGGGATTGGCGCTATCGTCGTCCTGGATCGCTTGGGTATCCGGCGTCATGAAAGTGTAGCCGGAGCGGCGCTCGGCTTGCGGGATTTCAGTGGCAGAGAGGGGATGGATGTTGAGGCCGGCTGCGATTGGCAGCATAGCCAAGCTTATCAAGACTGTCGTGCAGACCCATTTCATTCGACTGCAATGGCGGCCGAAGCGGTTTCAGTAAAACCTTTGTCGCCGATCCATTCGAAATCGAATTTGCCGCTCTCGGTCGCAACCGTGAAGAACGAAAAGAACGGATTCGCCGCAATCGCCGGGAACAGATCGGCGCGGAAAATCTCGACGCCGTTGTAACGGCAGGCAAAGCTGGTGATGATATCGCGCGGCACCACCGCGCCGGTGGCAGTGCGGCGATAGCCGGTCTCCATGATGTGCGACATCAGTGTCTTGATCTCGATGATTTCGCCGCGTTTGGCTTTCTTCGGGACATTGATCAGCGCGGAGGCCATCAGATCACCTCCTCGGTGCAGGCCGCGAGCGTCACCACGACATCGGCGCTGGCGGACCAGAACGAGCCATCGGACAATTGCGCGATGGCGACGATCTTTTGACTGTCGGCAAGCCGGATGCGGGTCGAAATCTGGGCACGGCCGGCGCGCGGTCCGAGATAGAAATTGCCGATATTCGGCTGCGGGTTCTTCTCGTTGAAAACGTGGATGCTCTTGACGTAGTCATCGGCTGTCATCGGGCTCGTAACGCTCACCGTCATCGGCACGGTGTTGCCGTTTTCGACCAGCGGCGGCACATCGATCTTGACCCGGCCGGTTTGTACCGCTGTGTTGCCGACGACATTCCTGATCGCGCTGGCCAGCATCGCGGGGGTTGCTTCGGTGGGCCGTAACGTGACGATCGGCACCACGCCGATCACCGCCGCGCTGCCGGCGAGGCTCAGGAATTGGCGGCGCGAAGAATTCTTTGATCGGCGCATCTGGTGTCGTGCTTTCCTATTCGCGCAGCGTTGCGAGATACGCCACGATATCCTCGATTTGCTCGGCTGACAGGATCGGCTTGCCGCGCCATGCCGAGCCGACGCGATCCAGTCCGTCCACGCGATAATAGGACGGCATGATCGTTGCGGGATTGAGGCGAGAGGCCGCCACCAGCCGCAGCCGAAGCTGACCCGTCGACCAGCGGCTGCCCGCGCCGGCGAGGCTGGGCGCAAGATCGCCCTGGAACTTTTGCTCTGGAAACGGTCCGCTGTGGCAAAGGATGCAGGTGCTGCTGCGCTCAAGCACCAGCGCGCGTCCGCGGGCCGCATCGCCGGGGACGCCTGTCAGCGATTCCGGAATGGAATCCCCTGCGACGGTATAGGGCCGCAATTCCTGTGCGTCGACTGCGCGCGGCAGAGCGAGCGCCGCTGCGGCGAGCCCAATGCCGGCGATATGGATTGCTGACCTAGCCAAAGGTTTCCACCGTGATGGCGTGATACCAGGATTGCGCAATGTCGGCTTCGCGCTGACGGATTTCGCGCGGTGCATCGACCGGGCTGGTGAAACCGCTGCCCTCGATCTCGGCGAAGATATCATCCTTCGGCTGATAGGTGCCGGACAGCGAGAAGGCATAGCCGGGCGCGACCGTGTTGTAGCAGGTGCCGTCAAGCTGCGGCACCGCCGGGGTTGCGCCGGAGAGCAGGCTGGCCACCGCGCCGGCGCAGGCCTTGGCTTCGGCGTTCGCGGCGGACGCGGATTTCGGGATACCGCCTCCGATGCAGGCGTCGCCGATGACATGAATATTGGGCACGAGCTTTGAGGCAAACGTAACCGGGTCGATCGGGCACCAGCCGGTGTTGTCAACTGCGCCCGCGATGGCGGCGATGCGGCCGGCCTTCTGCGGCGGAATGACGTTCGCGACCTTGGCATCGTAGTTGCCGAAATCGGTGACCAGCGTGTTGGTCGAGGGATCGACCGATACCACCCGCCCGCCCTGCGACAGCGATATCCGTTCGATCATGCCGGGGTACAATTCCTTCCAGGCGTTCTCGAACAGGCGCTGCTGCGGAATGGTGTCCTTGGCGTCGAGAATGAGGATCTTGGAGTGCGGCTTTTTCGCCTTCAGGTAATGCGCAACCAGGCTGGCGCGTTCATACGGCGCGGGCGGACAACGCGACGGGCTCGCGGGGACCGCCAGCACGACCAGGCCGCCGTCGTCCATGGCCTCGAGTTGCCGGCGCAACAACAGCGTCTGCTCGCCTGCCTTCCAGGCATGCGGCATTTTTTCCGCGGTGGCCTCGTCATAGCCGGGCAGGGCATCGAATCTCAGGTCGATGCCGGGCGCCAGCACCAGACGATCGTAGGCCAGCGAGGTGCCGTCGGCGAGGCCGACCGTCCGCGCTTGCGGATCGATCTTCACGGCCGCCTGCGTCACGACACTGACGCCTTCAGCGGCGATCCCGTCATAGCCGAATTGCTGCGCTTCGATGTCCCGTAAGCCGGCGATCACCTCGTTGCTGAACGGGCAGGCCGTAAAAATCTTGTTGGGCTCAACGAGCGTCACTTGAAATTTTGCATCGATCCGCCGCAGCGCGCGCGCGCAGGCGGCGCCGCCAAAGCCGCCGCCGATCACGACGATCCGCGCGGCGGCTTGTGCGCTGGAAGGACATGGGAAAGCAAACGACGCTGTCGTCGCTGTGATGCCACGAACGACGTTTCTCCGCGTCATCAGGCGCAGCGCGTCCATGAGCATGATCCGGGATGGTGCGGCGGCCATTGAGGCCGCCGCTTTTTTAGGGTCAGGCGAAGGTGATGTTTTGGTCCCTCAGCGGTACCGAGCGGATGCGTTTTCCCGTTGCCGCGAAATACGCATTCAATACCGCAGGTCCCGCGACGCAGATCGTCGGTTCGCCGACGCCGCCCCAGAACCCGCCGCTCGGCATGACGATCGACTTCGACTTTCGGCATCTCGGCGATCCGCATCGAATTGTAGTTGTCGAAATTCGACTGTTCGATGCGGCCATCCTTGACGGTGCAGCCGCCATAGAACAGGCCCGAGAGGCCATAGACGAATGAACCGGCAATCTGGCGCTCGATCTGCGCCGGATTGACCGCATAGCCCGGATCGGTCGCGGCGACGATGCGATGCACCTTGATCTTGCTGCCGTCGGTGACCGAGATTTCCGCCGCGCCGGCAACATAGCTGCCATAACCCATATGCTGCGCGAGACCGCGGAAGACGCCTTGCGGTGCCGGTTTGTCCCAGCCGATTTTTTCGGCCACGGCGTTGAGCACGGCAAGATGTTTCGGATGCTTGGACATCAGCTTGCGCCGGAACTCGAGCGGATCCTGCCCAACCGAATGCGCCAGTTCATCCATGAAGCATTCCAGATAGACCGCGTTCTGGTTGACGTTGACGCCGCGCCAGAAACCCGGCGGGACATGAGGATTGCGCATCGAGTGATCGATCAGAAGATTGGGAACCGAATATCCGATCGCGGCTTCGCCGGTCGCATTGAGGCCGGCGAATGTCGCCGGATCCTTGCCGCTGACCAGCGCCTCGGGACGCAGGCTGAACAGGATGGACTGTCCGGATATCCGCATCCGCAATGCGGTCAGGTTGTTCTCGGCATCGAACGCACCGGTCATCTTGACCTGGGTGACCGGATGATAGGCGCCGTGCTGCATGTCCTCTTCGCGCGACCACAACAGCTTGATCGGCGTGCCCGGCATCTGCTTGGCAATGGCAACCGCCTGCCGGACGTAGTCGGTCTGGCCGCGACGGCCAAAGCCGCCGCCGAGCATCTGCTTGTAGACATCGCATTTGTCGGCCGGCAGGCCGGACGCTTCCAGCGTTGCCGCGTAAGCGGCTTCGCCGTTCTGCGTTCCGCACCAGACCTCGCACCGGTCCGCGGTATAGAGCGCGGTGGCGTTCATCGGCTCCATCGTGGCGTGGTTCTGGTAGGGATAATTGTATACCGCCTCGATTTTCTTGGCCGCACTGGCGATCGCAGCCTTGGCGTCGCCGTTCGCGTTGCCGACAAAGGCCGGCTGCGAGTCGTCGAAACCCTCCTCGAGCCACTTTGCGATCGACGCGCTCGAGACCTTGGCGTTCTCGCCTTCGTCCCAGACGATCGGCAGTTTGTCCAGCGCCGTCTTGGCGTGCCACCAGGTATCGGCAACGACGGCGATCGCGTAGTCACCGACCGGCACGACTTTCTTGACGCCCTTCATGGCGGTGATTTTGGCCGCGTCATAGCTTTTCAGCTTGCCGCCAAATACCGGGCAGGCCTTGATCGCGGCATTGAGCATGCCGGGCAATTTGATGTCGACGCCATAGGTCATTTTTCCGGTGGTCTTGTCGACGGTGTCGAGGCGCTTGACGCCTTTGCCGGCGAGCTTCCAGTCTTTCGGGTCTTTCAGCTTGACGTCGGTCGGCGGCTCGATCTTGGCGGCGGCTTCGGCGACCTTGCCATAGGTGGTCGTGCGTCCCGACGGCGTGTGGGTGATGATGCTGTTGGCGGCGGTGCATTCCGACGCCGGCACCTTCCATTCATTGGCCGCGGCCTGGATCAGCATGATGCGCGCGGTCGCGCCACCCTTGCGGACGTATTCCTGGGAGGTGCGGATGCCGCGACTGCCGCCGGTCGAGAAATCGCCCCAGACGCGCTTGCGGGCAACGCTCTGTCCCGGCGTCGGGTATTCGGTGGTGACCTTCGACCAGTCGCATTCGAGTTCTTCGGCGACCAATTGCGCGAGGCCGGTCAGCGTCCCCTGGCCCATTTCCGATCGGGCGATGCGGATGACGACGGTATCGTTGGGCTGGATCACGACCCAGGCGTTGACTTCGGGCGAACCATCGGCGGCGCGCACCACGGTCGGGCCGCCGAAGGGAATATCGAGGCCGAGCGCGAGGCCGGTGCCGACAGCGGCGGTGCCGATCACAAAAGCGCGGCGGTTGAGGGTGGGCATATGATTCATGACCATCTCCTCAAACGTTCGCGGCGGCGTGAATTGCTTCACGCACCTGTTTGAATGTACCGCAGCGGCAGATATTGGTGATGGCGTCGTCGATATCCTGGTCGGTCGGCTTCGGATTATCCTTGAGAAGTGCCGCCACCGCCATGATCATTCCGCTCTGGCAATAGCCGCATTGCGGAACGTCGTTGGCGATCCAGGCCTGCTGCACCTTGTGCAGGGCGCCGTTGGTGGCCAAACCTTCGATGGTGGTGATCTGCTTGCCGGCGGCTTCACTGACCAAGACGCCGCAGGAGCGCATCGCGACCCCGTCAACGTGGACGGTACAGGCGCCGCATTGGGCGATGCCGCAGCCATATTTTGTCCCGGTGAGGCCGGCGTTTTCCCGAATTGCCCAGAGCAGCGGCGTATCCGGTTCGACATCCAGATCAAAAGACTTTCCGTTAATGGTGAGGTTTGCCATTGCGTTCCCCTAATTCGTCCAATCCATCGATTGAACTTCTATTTAGTTCAATCCATCGATTGAACTTCAGAGGCGATGTTGGACTGGATTCTGGAACAGTTCAAATCAAGAATCTGCGTCTGCGCCGGGGAATAAATCCGTTTTGCAGGCGTTTCGTTGTGAGCCATTTCCACCAGCCCGCTTTTTTTCGAGCGCGGCGGGATTGACCATGACTGTATGACTACGCGTGGAATGCATTGCGGCCATGTCTCGATTGCCGCTATCAGGGTGCACAAATCGTTTACAAGTCGCCCCGGTTCGGCTGGCGGCTGGAGTATTCGGGCTGGCATGGCGGTTCGCCGGCAAGGCCAGCGGGAATTGGGGCTTCAAGGAATCATCATGCGCATTGTCGTTCTGCCGGGTGACGGCATCGGGCCCGAGATATCAGCCGCGACATATAGTGTCCTGCGGGCCGCGTCCGAGCGTTTCCAGCTTAACGTCCAAACCGAGGAGCATGCGGTCGGTCACGCCAGTCTGGAGCAATTCGGTACGACCGTCCGGCCCGGGTTGCTGGAAATCGTGAAGGCCGCCGACGCTTTGATACTCGGTCCTGCCGCCACCTTCGATTTCAAGGATGAGCAGAGCGGCGAGATAAACCCGTCCAAATTCTTCCGGAAAAATCTGGATCTGTTTGCGAATGTGCGGCCGGCCCGGACCTATCCGGGTTTGCGCAACCGGCTGGGTGATTTTGACCTTGTCGTGGTGCGGGAGAATACCGAAGGCTTCTATTCCGACCGCAATATGGAACAGGGCAATGGCGAGATTCTCGTCACCCCGGACGTCGCTATCTCGCTCCGCCGTATCACCCGGCACTGCTGCGAGAGAATTGCAAAGGCGGCCTGTCAGCTTGCGATGCGCCGGCGCAAGCACCTTACCATCGTTCACAAGGCCAATGTGCTCAAAATCGGTGACGGGATGTTTCTCGACATCTGCCGGGAAACGGCGCGCGCCTGTCCGGGCCTTGTCGTTGATGACATTCTTGTTGATGCCATGATGGCGCATGTCGTGCGCCAGCCCGATCGCTTCGACGTCATCGTTTCGACCAACATGTTCGGCGATATTCTCTCGGACCTCACCGCCGAACTGTCGGGCAGTCTTGGTCTCGGCGGCTCGCTCAATGTCGGGGCGAACCACGCCATGGCGCAGGCGGCGCATGGTTCCGCGCCTGACATTGCCGGGCGCGACATCGCCAATCCATTCTCGCTGATTTTATCGACGGCACTGCTGCTGGCCTGGCACGGCGAGCGTACCGGTGCTGCGCGATTTGAACAGGCCGCCCGCGCCATCGAACATGCCGTGGCGGTGGCGATAGAAAGCGGCCGCGCGACCAGAGACGTCGGCGGCACGCTCGGCACGGCTGCGACCGGCCAGGCCATCGCCGCAATCCTGCAATCCGATGCCGCCTAAGATCATCAGGATTACGCCGCTTCGAGTGTCGCCAGCGGCTCGTTCCAGGCGTCGTAACCATAGACCCAGTCCGGATCTGTCCGAGTCCTGAGCCAGGTATTGGTGCGGGAGCTCAGTTGCACGCGCGATGTCCGGGGCTTGCGCGTTGCCTCGAAGCGGCGGAAGGCGGCCTCGACGCCGTCACGGTCAACGCCCTCCAGACAGCGTGAGAGCACGGCGGCATCCTCGATCGCCATCGCCGCGCCTTGCGCCATGTAGGGCGTCATGGGATGGCAGGCGTCGCCCAGCAGGGTGACATTGCCCTCGCTCCAATGCGCCTGTGGATTGCGGTCGAACAGCGCCCATTTGTGAACCGACGGGCAGGCCGCCAGTACATGGCGAACCTGCGGGTGAAAACCGTCGAAGGCTTTGCGCAACTCCCCTACATCGCCCATGGCCGACCAGGACTCGACGGTAAATCGAGGTTCGGGCTGGCTGGTGACGAAATAGACCTCACTGCGATCCGGCTTGACGTAGTAGATCACGATGTGACGATCCGGGCCCCACCATTTGGTGCAGTCGTCGATGTCATAGCCGTTCAGCAACGCGGCAGGAAATACGGTGCGGTAGGCGATCCGGCCGGTGAAATTTGGCTCGTCCTTGCCGAACAATTGTTCCTTGACGAAGGAATGAACGCCGTCGGATGCCACCACCGCGTCGGCTTCGATCGACTTGCCGTTCGCAAATGTCAGCTTCACGCCGCGGTCCGGACGCTGATCGATGCCGACGACGCGGTGGGCGAGATGAATGGCTTCCGGTGGCACCGCGCTGGCGAGCGCCGAATGAAGGTCGCCGCGGTGGCCGAGCAGATAGGGCGCGCCGTAGCGCGCTTCCGCCGTTTCGCCGAAGATCATGTCGAAGCGCACGTCGCCGCTGTCGTATTCCCGGTTGTTCCAGGAGCGCGGATAAAACGCACTGGCGCGCATCAGGGGCTCGAGGCCGAAGCCGCGCAACACCTTCATGGCATTGCAGCCGATCTGGATGCCGGCGCCGAGCCGGGCGAATTTCGACGCCTGCTCGTAAACGTTGACCGTGCTACCGGCCCGGTGCAGTGCGGCGGCGGTCGCCAGACCCCCATGCCCGCTCCAACAACCGCAACGGAGAGTTTTGTCATATCGCCACTTCGGCGGGGTGTAGACATGCCGCAGCCTGGGTTCGATGGTCCGCGCGAATTATCCAACGGGATTGTAATCTTTCGCAAACGAATACTTCCGGCGACCTGCGCATCGGCTGCCCTCAACAAGGTTGCGGTAGACGCGGCGTTTGCCATGCGGCAAGGTGCGGCGAACCTAAAACCAAGAATATCCGGGGGAACGCGATGTCAAGGAACAACTCATTCGAAGGAACGGCCGTGAACCGCCGCACGCTGCTCTCCGGGACGGCCGCGCTGCTGGCGTCGCCCTTCGTGCTTTCGTCCGTGAGGGCGGAGGCACCAGCGGTCAATGTCGGTGTCATCATGCCGCTGTCCGGGGCGAATGCCCAGTTCGGCATCAATGCCCGCAACGGCATCGAACTCGTCGCCGACGAAATCAATGCGGCCGGCGGCATCGCCGAGCTTGGCGGCGCCAAAATCAACCTGATCGTGGCGGACGCGACCTCGACGCCCACCACCGCGGGTAACGTCGCCCAAAGGCTCATCACCCAGCAGGACATGACGGCGCTGCTGGGGGCTTTCGCTTCGTCGCTGACGATCGCGATCTCGGAAGTCACGGAGCGGCGCGACATTCCGCTGCTGACGATGTCGTTCGCCGATCAGCTCACCGGGCGCGGCTACAAGAATATTTTCCAGGTGGTGGCCAAGGCCTCCGTGATCGGCAAGGCGCAGTTCGACTACACCGCCGCGATCGCGCAGGCCGCGGGCAGCAAGATCGAAAAGATCGCCATCATGTACGAGGATACGGCCTATGGCACCGCCCAGGCCAACGGCCTGCGGGCCGGCGCGAAAGCCGCCAATGTCGAAATCGTCGTGGATGACGCCTATCCGCTCGGGATCACCGACACGACGCCCTTGATCAACAAGCTACGGGGGTCGGGGGCACAGGCGGTTTTCCCGGTCTCCTATCTCAACGACAGCCTGCTGATTATCCGCACTATGCGGCAGCAAAAGCTCACCATCCCGGCGATCGGCGGTGCGGCCGGATACGTTATTCCGGACTTCGAGAAAGGGCTCGGCGAATTCGCCGAGAATGTGCTCTCGATCAATACCTCGAATTATGACCTCGCGCCTGAATTAACCGATCGCTTCCGCAAGCGTTTCGGATATTTCATGGTGCACGAAGCGCTGGAGCATGCGGTGACCCTTGAGGTGCTGGTGCAGGCGATCAGGAAGGCCAAATCATCGAAAGCCGAAGACGTTGCCGCGGCACTTCGCGGCGCCAGGTTCACCGGCGGCTGGATCAACGCAATGACCGGCGGCGCCGTTCAATTTGACCAGACCGGATTGAACGTGCTCTCGGTGCCGCTGATGGTGCAGTGGCACGGAAAGGACATCGTCACGGTCTGGCCAAAGGACATCGCCAAAAGTGCGCCGGTCTGGCGATCCTGAGCCGTGATCGGCGCTGATTGACGTGTCCCTTCTCCAGGCTATTCTCGACGGGCTGTTGATCGGCGGCGTCTATGCGGTGATCTCGATCGGCCTCACGCTGGTTTACGGCGTGATGGGCATCGTGAATTTCGCGCAGGCGGAATTTCTCGCGATCGGCATGTTCGTCGCGTGGTTCGCCTGGGCCTTTCTCGGGATTGATCCGGTTCTTGCCGCCCCGCTGTCGTTCGCGGCCGCTTTTGGAATCGGCTGGGTGGTGCAGGGGCAATTGATCGCGCGGGTGCTGAAGGCGCCGTCGGTCGCGCAGATATTCCTGACCGTCGGGCTTTTGATCGTCCTCGAAAACGGGTCACTGCTGCTGTTCGGCTCCCAGTTCCGCTCGGTCACGACGTCCTACCAGACCATGTCGCTGTCGCTGGGCCCGCTGTTCATCAGCGTTCCCTATCTGATCGCCTTCGGCATGTCGCTGGCCTGCGGCGTCGCGTTGTGGTGGTTCATGCGCGCGAGCTGGTTTGGCCGCGCGATGCGCGCGACCGCGCAAAATCCCGCCGCCTCACAGTTGATGGGGATCGATACCGGCCTGATGTACAAAATCGCGTTCGCGCTCGGCGTCGGGCTGACGGCCTTCGGCGGCGCGGTCATCCTGCCCTATGTGACGGTGTTTCCCGGTGTCGGCAGCCAGTTCGTGGTGTTGATGTTCACCGTCGTCGTGCTGGGCGGGCTTGGCAGTATCGCCGGTGCCGTCGTCGGCGGATTGACGGTCGGCGTGATCCAGGCGCTTTCGTCGCTGTTCTTTCCCATTCAATTGCAAAATCTCGTGTTGTTCGTCGTCTTCATCCTGGTGCTGGCGGTTCGCCCGCAGGGCCTGATCGGAGCTAGCCGATGAAACGCTGTCTCCCGTTGGCGCTTCTGATCCTGGCGGCAGCTCTGTTGCCGCTTCTGCTCGATCCGCGCGGCTACTGGATTCGCGTTCTCACCTTCACGCTGCTGTTCGCCGCGATGGCGCAGGCCTGGAACATTGTTGGCGGCCTCGCCAACCAGATCTCGCTCGGCCACGCGGCGTTCTTCGGCATCGGCGCCTATACGTCGACGGTGCTGCTGCTCAAATTCGGCATCAGTCCGTGGCTGGGCATGCTGGCGGGCGGCGCGCTCGGCGGTGTCGCGGCGCTGGTGATCGCCATACCAACGATGCGGCTTCAGGGGCATTATTTCGCGCTGGCGACGCTGGCCTTTGGCGAGGTGATGCGCGTGATCGCGAATGTGTGGACGTCGTTGACCGGCGGTCCGGGCGGGCTGTCCGTGCCGTTCGTGCCGCCGAGCTTCGCGGCCTATTCGTTCAAGCTGCTGCGGCCGCATGCCTATATCGCGCTCACGGCGCTGATCGTGGTGACGGTGATTTTCGAGATGATCCGGCGCGGGGCGATGGGCTATCGACTGCGCGCGATTAGGCAAAACGCGCCGGCCGCCGAAGTAATCGGGATCGATACGACAAAGGTGAAACTCCAGGCCGCGGTGATTTCGGGCGTGCTGGTCGCGATGCTGGGGACGCTCTATGCCCAGATTGCGGTATTCTTCGACCCGGACACCGTGTTCGGGATCGCCAGCATTTCGATCCGGATCGCGTTGATCGCGATCATCGGCGGCGTCGGAACCGCGGCGGGGCCCATTCTCGGCGCGTTCTTCATCATCCCGCTTGAGGAGATCATGAATGCGCTGTTGTCATCGCGCGCCGCCGGATTGTCGCAGCTTGTGTTCGGCATCATCCTGATCGCCGTCATTTTGTGGCGGCCACGCGGCTTCATCACCGTGATCGACGCCTTCCGGGCGCGGCTGTCGCGCGCGGTGAAGCCATGACGGTGCTCGACGTCCGCGGCATATCGCGTCGGTTCGGCGGCCTGCAGGCGCTTTCCGGCGTGACGTTTTCCGTCGCTCAGGGCGAGATCGTCGGGTTGATCGGCCCGAACGGCGCGGGCAAGACCACGTTGTTCAGCATGCTGGTAGGACTTATTCGTCCCGACAGCGGCACCGTGACGCTCGATGGAAAACAACTCAAGGGTTTGAAGCCGCACAGGGTCGCGGCGCTCGGCATGACCAAGACGTTTCAGAACGTCGCATTGTTCGCCGAGAGTTCGGTGCTGGACAACGTGCTCACCGCGGGTCTTCTGCACCATGGCGTGGAGGCGGCGCGGAGCGAGGCGCTCGACTGCCTCGACCGCGTCGGCTTGAAAGCGGTGGCGCACAAGCAGGCCGGCGATTTGTCGTTTCCGGAACGGGCCCGGGTCGAACTCGCCCGCGCGCTTTGCACCGCGCCCAAAGTGCTGCTGCTGGACGAGGTGATGGCCGCGCTCAACCACGCCGAGATGCAGGAGATCATGCAGTTGATCCGCTCGCTGCGCGAGGACGGCGTCACGCTTTTGATCGTCGAGCACCACATGCGAGCGATCATGAACGTATGCGACCGCATTCTCGTCCTGAACTTCGGCCGGCTGCTGGCCGACGGCACGCCCGAACAGGTCGCCAGCGATCCGCAGGTGATCGAGGCGTATCTCGGCCGATCGCTCGAGAAGCGCCGATGAATTTGCGCTCACCACTCCTCGACATCAGGCAGTTGAAAGCCAGCTACGGCGAGGCCGAGGTGCTGCACGGAATAGACCTCTCGGTCGCGCAGGGCGAGTTCGTCTGCATCATCGGGGCAAACACCGCGGGCAAGAGCACGATCCTGCGTTCGATCTCGCGGCTGATTCCGAAATCCAGTGGCGTCATCCGTTTCGGTGAGGCCGATCTTACGAAACTGGCGTCGCACGAAATTCCGGGGCTCGGCATCGCCCATGTTCCGGAGGGACGTCAGATCTTCCCCGATATGACGGTTGAGGAAAATCTGCTGCTCGGCGCCTTCACCGCGCGCAAGGCCAGCGATTTGCCGGCTCGGATCGAAGACGTCTTGAGTCTTTTCCCGCGCCTGCGTGAACGCTACGGCCAGTTGGCGGGAACGCTGTCGGGTGGCGAACAGCAGATGGTCGCGGTCGGGCGCGCCCTGATGCTGCGGCCGACGCTGCTGCTGCTCGACGAACCGAGCCATGGCCTCGCGCCGAAAGTTGTCGAGGAAATGCACGAGGCGTTCAAGATCATCCACAGCCGCGGCACGTCGATCCTTCTGGTCGAGCAGAATGTCGAACTGGCGCTCGAAGTGGCGACGCGCGGCTATGTCCTGGAAAGCGGCGTCGTGACCCTGGAGGGAAGCGCCGAAGAGCTTCATGCGAAATCCGGCGGTGGTTGCGGCCTATCTCGGGCTGTAGCTTGCACGTAAGCATAAGAGGCGGGTTACAGCCTTTCGCTCTCCGCGCTACGGCAGACCGGTCTGCTGATTTGCCCCGTCGGGCTGTTCGGTAACCCATCTGTCCAGCCCCATCGCAAAAAATATTTCCCTTCTCGCTCGACCCAAATCAAATCGATATTGCTGCCGTCCCGTCCCACAGAGGGGCGTTTCGCGATCGTCACGGACGCGGGACGGGATGCGGTGGACGCAGGTGGTGCTTCTGACGAGGGCACATACTTGCGGACGGCGAAGTCGTATGGTCCTGACGCCTCGACGCTGGCGTCAAGTCTGCGGAATTAATTTCGCAGGCGACGGTGACAAACAAGCCCGATCACCGGGGAGATTACGAAGGAAACCGTTAAAACCATTGTGTGCGGGAATGCCGGGTGATCCGGCGCGACCGTGGTGACTAACGCGCGTGTTTACTACACACCACGCGCGGCTACGGGTGCGCCAAGCACCCGGCATTCCCCACGCCCTCGTTTTTGGGCGGATGTTTCCGGCACAACTCGGGCGCTTTGCGTCGCGAGAGGGCGGAGTTGTGTCTAGCTCGTTGCCTCGAAATACGCGAAGCGTTTGCGCAAGGGAGCAAAGCGACGAAGCAATCCACCCTTGCTTTCTTGCCGCCCAATGGATTGCTTCGCTTCGCTCGCAACGACGATTTAGAAAAACGTTTCGTGTCCGGCTGTTTGAAATTCGAATACGTTGTGACGCGCTAACGGCGAGCGCGGTGCGCCCACAACTGTCATCACCCGCGAAAGGAGGCGCTCCAGTATGCGAGACGTCAGTTCTAGAACCGTGCGGTCACGGCTCTGGCTCCCGTCCTTCGAGACGCGGCGTAAGACGTCTGCTCCTCGGAGGCGGCCGCCCCGCATCAAATCCCAAGATATGCCGCCTGCACCTGCTTGTTGTTGGCCAGTTCCGCGCTGGTGCCCTGCATGGTCACGGTGCCGCTTTCCAGCACATAGGCGCGCTGCACCAGCGACAGCGCGCGGCTGACGTTCTGTTCCACCAGCAGGATTGCGGTGCCCATTTTGTGGATTTCGCCGATCTTCTCGAAGGTCACGTCGGTCATGACGGGGGCCAGACCCAGCGAGGGTTCGTCGAGCATCAACAGGCGCGGTTTGAGCATCAGGCCGCGGCCCACCGCGAGCATCTGCTGCTCGCCACCGCTCATGGTGCCGGCCAATTGCCTTTTGCGGTCGGCGAGCCTCGGAAAGATGCTGTAGACCAGATCGAGCGTGCGGCTGCGCTCCGCCTTGGCCTTCGGAACGTAGGCGCCGATCTCGAGATTTTCCTGCACCGTCATTTCGGGAAATACCTGGCGTCCCTCCGGCACATGGGCGATTCCCAGTTCTGGTATCCGGTAGGGCGGCAGCGATGCGAGGTCGATGCCGGCGAAGGTGATGGTGCCGGACGACCGCTTCACGAGGCTTGAGATGGCGCGCAACGTGGTGCTCTTGCCGGCCCCGTTGGCGCCGAGCAGGCCGACGGCTTCGCCTTCGCCGATCTCGATGCTGACATCATGAATCGCGGGAACGGTGCCGTAACTGGCGCTCACACCGGCTAGCTTCAGCACTAACTCTCTCCCGACGTTGGCGGATGCACGTAGGAGCCCAGATAGGCGCGGACCACTTCCGGATTTTCGACGATCTGCTTTGGCGTGCCTTCCGCGATCTTCTGCCCGTGATCGAGCACCACAATGTGGCGGGCGACGGCCATGATGGCGCGCATCACATGTTCGACGATGACAATAGTCAGGCCGCGCTGCGACAGTTTCCCGATCAATGCCACCGCCTGATCGATTTCCGCCGGGTTGAGTCCGGCCATGACTTCGTCGAGCAATAGAAGCCGGGGCTGCGTCGCCAGTGCGCGCGCCATTTCGAGCCGGCGCTGATCGATGGTGGTCAGATCCCTCGCTGCGGTTTTCTCTCTGGCGGAAAGACCCACGAATTCGATCACCTCGCGGGCTTTTGCGCGCGCCACGTTGGCATTCCTGTCGCGCAGGAACGCGCCGGTCATGACATTGTCGAGCACGGTCATGGCGCCGAACGGTTTTGCGACCTGAAAGGTGCGCACCAGACCGTGCGCGCAGATGTCGTGAGGTTTTAATCCCGTGATGTCCCGCCCATAGGCCGACACCGAACCGGAGTCCGGCCGGTGAAAGCCGGTGATGAGGTGAAAGCTCGTGGTCTTGCCGGCGCCGTTGGGCCCGATCAGCGCCACGGTCTCGTTTTCCTTCACCGTAAAACTGACGTCCTGCACGGCGCGCAGGCCGCCGAACCGCTTGCTGAGACCGCGAATGACCAGCGCTTCCGTCATGGCGTCGGCCTCACGCCCGGGCCGGCTTGCGGCTGAAGCGTTGCCAGGCTTCGCTGATCATGCCCATCAGGCCGGTCGGCCGCCAAAGGATCACGGCCATCAGGATCAGGCTGTACACGGTGAGCTGCACGCCGCCGATCGAACTGCCGAGCCAGCTTTGCAGCAGCGTCGATGTCGTCTCCAAGAGGATGGTGCCGATCACCGGCCCCCACAACGTCCCGATCCC
Source organism: uncultured Alphaproteobacteria bacterium (assembly GCA_963811915.1). Classification (GTDB taxonomy): domain Bacteria; phylum Pseudomonadota; class Alphaproteobacteria; order Rhizobiales; family Xanthobacteraceae; genus Bradyrhizobium. The sequence continues at coordinate 141,410 of CAWETC010000034.1, read as the reverse complement.
GCCGACGATCGATACCAGCGCAGCCTCGATCGAGATGTTGAAGCTGAACGCGGTGGCCGGATCGATGAAGTAGATGTATTGCGTGTAAAACGTTCCGGCCAGCGCCGTGAGAAAGGAACTGATCAAATAGATGTCGCGCTTGATCCTTGGCGCATTGACGCCGATTGCTTCGGCCGCGTCTTCATCCTCGCCGATGGCGACGAGGTAATAGCCCATCCAGGATCGTTCGATCAGATAGGTGATCGCCAGCCCGAGCAGGAGCAGGCCGAGCGCGACGTAGTAATAGGATGACCTGTTTTCGAATTGCATCATCAGCGGCGCGCTGCCGAGATTGGGGATGGTGGTGCCCTCGGCGCCCCAGGCCAGATCGCGGAATTTGAGGAAGATCAGCATCAAGGCTTGCGCCGTCGCGATGGTGGCGATGGTGAAATAGGGGCCCCGCAGGCGGAAGCACAGCCAGCCGATCGGCAGGCTCGCCAGCATCGCAACAACGCCGCCGGCAATCATCCCGATCCACGGCGAGATGCCGAAATTGATTTGCAGGATGGTCGAGGTATAGGCACCGAGTCCGAAATAGGCGGCATGCCCGAGCGAAAGCTGCTTGGCGTATCCGCCCATCAGGTTCCAGGCGACGCCGATGAAGGAGAACAGCAAGATCCGGATGAAGATGTCGATCGCGAATGAGCTCTTGACGATCAAAGGCAGTGCAATGAGCACGTGATGCCGATCGCCAGCCAGATCAGGCTTTGTGTGCGTCCGCTCATCGCGCTCTTCCCCCGCCGAGGCCGGTCGGCTTGAAGGCGAGTGTCAGAAGCAGCATGGCGAACACCACGATCAATCCCGAATCCGCGCCGACGAATTGAATGCCGAGGGATTCAGCAATCCCCATCATCAGGCTGGCGACCAGCGCGCCGATCACATTACCCAGCGTCCCCAGCACCACGGCGACAAAGGCCATCAGCACGAACACCTGCCCGACAAACGGATAGGCCGAATAGAACGGCATCAACAGCGAACCGGCGGCACCCGCCAGCGCCAGTGCAATGCCCAGTGCGACGCAAAAAACCCGATTGGGATTGATCCCCATCAGCGTCGCCACGTCACGGTTCTGGGCTGCGGCGCGCATCGCCTTGCCAAGATCGGTGGCGTGCAGGAAGAGCCAGAGCGCGCCGCTCAGCACCATCGCCACGACAAAGGCGATCAGTTTCGCCACCGGGATGTAAAGCCCGCCGATGTGAAAGGCTTCGTCCGAGTAAGATGTATGGACGGTGCGGTAGTTGGCCGAGAACAGCATCAGCGCCAGGTTAAGCAATAGCAGCGACAGCGCGAATGTCAGGAAAATCTGCGGCATGTCGTTGGGTCCGAGAACCCTGCGGATCAGGAAATGCTGGACCAGGACGCCGATCACGAACAGCACCGGCATCGACACGAACAGCGACAGCAAGGGATCGACACCGAACTGGTTGGCAAGAAAGAAGCTGATGTACATCCCGATCATCACGAATTCGCCCTGGGCGAAGTTGACGATCTTGACCACGCCGAAAATCAGCGTCACGCCGATGCTGACGAGTGCGTAGATGCCGCCGATGAGCAGGCCGTTGATGACGGCCTGGGCTACTGTCTCCAACATTGTTTTGGACCGACTAGGTTTTCATCAGCGGCGCACGCCTGTCTTCCTCGGGGAAGACGCTCGCGAGATCGCCGTTCTGCCACTGCACCCCGACCGGATGGGCGTGGATGTTCTTGCCGTCGGGGCCGAATTTGACCTTGCCGCCCGGACACATCGCGGCATAGCCGGAGGATACGTCGAGCGATGCGATGGCATCACGCACCTTCTGCGGATCGGGGGAGGCTGCCCGTTCCAGCGCATCGGCGATCATGAAGGTCTGCGCGACGAGGCCGCCGGCATATTCGAACAGGAATTCGCCGGTACGCTTCTTGTACTCGACGTTCACCTTTTGGGCGTTGGCGTCGATGTCGTGGTTCCAGTGCGCCACGCCCTGCAGGCCCTCCGCGAGCTTTCCGACATTCTTGTAAAAATCCGGAATGACGAAGCCGCCGGAGCCACCGTTGATCGCGATATTGAGGCCGACCTGCTTGACCGTCCGCACGATCAAAATGAGGTCGTTGAGGTAGGACACCGAGAACAGCGCGTTCGCGCCTGATGATTTGACTTTGTTGATCAGCGGGCTGGCATCGGTGAACCCGGCCGAATAGGGCTCGAACAGCACGATCTCGACGCCCTCGGCCGCGGCCTGTTCGCGCAGACCATTGGATGTCGAGGTACCGAATGCGGTGTTCTCAAACACCACCGCGACCTTCGGCTTGTCGCTGATCAGCCGCGACATTCGCAACTGCGCCTGGGCAAACTGTGAAGCGCGGGCGAACGGCGTGAACGTATGGGTGCGCGCCTTGTTGAGCTGGTCGGAACTGGAGCCGGTCAGAAGCGGTACCTTCGCGCGCTCCGCGACTTCGCTCGCAATCAGCGTCAGCGCGCTGGCGAAACAGCCGTGGATCGCCGACAGCTTGTTGCCGGAGATCAGCCGGTCCGTCTCCGTGCGCGTCACGGTGGTATCGCTCTGCACGTCCGAGATGATGAGATTGAGCTTAGCGCCGCCGAGCGACTTGATTCCGCCGGCGTCGTTGACCATCTCGACCGCGAGCTTGGCGGCCGCGACGCAGCCGACACCGATTTGCGCCATGCTGCCTGTAGTCGGGTAAAGCGCGCCGATATTGACGGGATCGGCCGCCCAGCCGCGCAACGGCACGGCGCCGAATGCGCCGGCTGCGAGGATGCCACCGGTTTTCAGGAGAAATTCGCGGCGGCCTTGCCGGTTCCCTTGCTGCTTCGGCGGGGCCTGATCTAGTGCGGCTTTTTTGATGACAGAATTGTTGCGATCTTGCTTCACGCCGTTTCCCCCCGCGCGTACAGACGCTGCCTGCCGCTTTTTTATTTGGCCGAATTTGGAATCATAAGAACATGTAATGAGCCAGGTGCAAAGCCACAGGCTGCGGTTGCACACACGACACTCGGGTGCCAAGTTGCACCGCAGCATGGTCGTGCCATTTCAGACGCGGCTACAGTGCACGCGCAAGAGCTCTCACGGCCGCCCGGACGAATGCTCAGGGCGGCCTCGAAGCGATCTGTCACCTAAGTCGCGCTATTCGGCGCTGCTCACCAGTTTAATGCGGGGTTCGGCGGCTTCCATCAGGCTCCGATAGGCGGCAAGGTAGTCGAGCGCCATGCGCCGTGCGGTAAATCGTGCCTCGAACTGCTTTCGGACCGCGTCCCTGTTCAACCCGGGAAGGCGGCCGACACCGGCAACCGCGCTGGTTTCATCCTCGACGATAAAGCCGGTAAGCCCGTCGTCGACGATTTCCGCAACCGAGCCGCGGTTGTAGGCAATTACCGGTGTACCGCAGGCCATGGCTTCGATCATGACGAGGCCGAACGGCTCGGGCCAATCGATGGGAAGCAGCAGCGCGATTGCGCCGCTTAAAAAGCTCGATTTTTCATGGTCGCCGATTTCGCCGATGTATTCAATGAGTGGATGGTCCATCAGCGGGCGAATGATTTCCTCGTAATATTCCTGGTCGTCGCGATCGACCTTGGCGGCGATCTTGAGCGGAATGCCGCATCGGATTGCGATCTTGATGGCCCGATCCACGCCTTTTTCCGGCGCGATCCGGCCGAGCACGGCCAAATAACTCGGCGTTCCGGGCTGCGGCATCAGCAGCCCTTCCGGCAGGCCGTGGTAGATGGTGCGAACCCAATTGGCCTGCGGGACCGGCCGCCGCTGCGCGTTGGAGATTGAAATAACCGGAACGGAAGGGAAGGTGGCGAATACCGGCTGGTGTTCGGGCAGATCAAGCCGACCGTGCAAAGTGGTCACGAACGGAGTCGGTTGCCGGGAGAACAGCGAGAATGGATAATAGTCGAGGTGAAAATGCAGGAAGTCGAATTGCTCGTCATCGCACTTTTGCCGAACGCGTTCCAGCATCACCATGTGCAGCGCATTGGGGTCACGTACCGATCCGTCCAGGCGCAGTGCCTTCGGCCATGTTGCGTCAAGTTTTGCTGAGGTCCGGGAATCGCCGCTGGCGAACAGCGTAACTTCGTTTCCCAACGTGACCAGTTCTTCGGTCAACCAGTGTACGACCCGCTCGGTTCCGCCGTAGAGTTTGGGGGGAACAGCCTCCGTCAGCGGAGCAACCTGCGCGATGCGCATCTATCCGTCTCCTGTCGTTGTCATGTGTTGATGTCATGAATGAAACAGCCCCAGCTCGCAGTCGGCATCGGCATGCCGAAAACAGGGAACGTTTTCGCATGTGCGAAGTTCCCAGAGGATGCGCACTTCTTCCACAGGATGGTCTTGCTGATGCCATCACGCCCCATCAGGTTTTCGCCATTGCAAGATTTTCGCGCAGCAAATGACAGCACGGTGGGAACTCTAGAGCGGCATCGGTCATTCAATCAGACGAAACATATCGGGCAGGATTTTTCTTGCTCCAACGGGGCTTGCAGCCATATGGACACACTTTCAGGATACGCCACCCGCCCTTTTCCATTCGTGCTGCGCTACCTTCGCCAGCGTCTTGCATCGCATGTCGTCATCCTTGCATCGGTTGTGGCCGCGGTTGCCTGTTCCGTAGGCACGCAGTACGGCGTGAAATTTCTGGTTGATGGTTTGTCGGGGGGGCCGGCCCACGCTGGCAGCGTATGGCTGGCATTCGTTTTGCTCATGTCGTTGATCACTGCGGATAATTTTCTGTGGCGGATCGCGAGCTGGACCGCGAGCTTCACCTTTGTCGGCGTGACCGGCGATTTGCGTCGCGACATTTTTCGTCACCTGACGGGTCACGCGCCGAGCTATTTCTCTGATCGGTTGCCGGGAATGCTGACCAGCCGCATTACCGCCACTTCAAACGCGGTCTTCACGGTCGAAAATATGTTCGTCTGGAACGTGCTGCCGCCGTGCATCGCAACCGTTGCGGCCATCGCCCTGATAGGGACCGTTAGCCTGCCGATGGCGGCGGGTCTTATTTTTGTTGCCGGCGGAATGGTGATTGCGATGTTTCATCTGGCCGCGGCCGGCAAACCCCTCCACGACGACTTTGCGGACAAGGCCGCGGCCGTCGACGGTGAAATGGTCGATGTCATCAACAATATGCCGCTGGTCCGGGCATTTTGCGGTCTCAGCTTCGAACACGACCGATTTGATGCCACAGTCAACCGGGAACTGACGGCGCGGGGACGTAGCTTGCGTTATCTGGAGAAATTGCGGCTGACCCATGCCGCTGTGACCGTCGCGCTGACGATTGCGCTGCTGGCTTGGGCCATCGTGCTTTGGGAGCGCGGCGGTGCCACCACCGGCGATGTCGTATTGGTCTGTACGCTCGGACTTTCCATCCTGAATGCGACGCGCGATCTTGCGGTGGCGCTGGTCGATGTCACCCAGCATGTTGCCCGGTTGACCGAAGCGATTGCCACCCTGCTGCTTCCGCATGAACTGCGCGATCACCCGGAGGCCGAACCGCTGGTAAAGAGCGGCGCCGCGATAACTTTCAATAACATTTCGTTTCAATATCCCGGTGGTCTCCCACTATTCGACAAATTCAGCCTTCGCATCCAGCCGGGACAACGCGTCGGCCTGGTCGGTCAGTCGGGCGGCGGAAAATCCAGCCTCTTCGTTTTATTGCAGCGGTTCTATGACGTTCAGCACGGCGGCATCATGATCGACGGACAGGACATTTCTCGCGTCACGCAGCAAAGCCTGCGTGAGGCGATTTCCGTCGTGCCGCAGGATATTTCGTTGTTCCACCGATCGATCATGGAAAATATCCGATACGGACGGCCGAGTGCCACCGACGACGAGGTGCTACGTGCTGCGATCGCCGCGCGCTGCGATTTCGTCGAAACCTTGCCGGAGGGGCTTGCGACCATGGTCGGAGATCGCGGCGTCAAGTTTTCCGGCGGCCAGCGGCAGCGCATTGCAATCGCGCGCGCATTTCTCAAGGACGCGCCGATCCTGCTGCTGGATGAAGCGACCGCCGCGCTCGACAGCGAATCCGAAGAAGCGATACGCGAGGCGCTCAGCCGCCTGATGCGTGGGCGCACTGTTATTGCGATTGCCCACCGTCTTGCGACGTTGCGTAATTTCGACCGGGTGGTAATGCTGAAGGCCGGCAAAATCGTCGAAGATGGTCCGCCGGATCGACTGATGCAGGGCCAGGGCCCTTACCGCGAGCTGGTAACACAGGAAATAAGTCGCCTCGCGAAGCACGCGGCCTGATTGTGCTCCTGACGTGTCGAGTTCAGTCCTAGTGCGTTGATCGCAAAGCCGGGAAAACCGCTCGAGGTCAGATGTCAGCTCCAGCCGAAGCCGCAACCCAGATCGTGACAACCCAGACCGTTGAGCTGGTCTCGGAATCTGCATTCTACATCCCGATGACCGGGCCCGCGGCGAGGCCGCGGCGCTCGCTCAAGCATGACGACACCTTCATCGTGCTCGACAGCCATGGCGACATCGGCGCTTCCGCCGGTGGACCGGACGGCCTGTTCAACGCCGATACCCGCTACCTGGCCCGGCTCGAACTGGTTCTGGATGAAGTGCAACCGCTGCTGCTCGGATCGAATCTGCGGGATGATAATTCTGCATTGACGATCGATCTCACTAATCCCGACGTCTACCGCAACGGCCGGATCGTGCTGCAGAAGGATATGCTGCACATCGTGCGCACGATCTTTCTGTGGCGCGGAACGGCCTATCAGCGCATTGGTGTTCAGAATCATGGCGATCGGCTGGCGAATTTTGACCTGACATTGCTCTTCGACAATGATTTTGCAGATTTGTTCGAGGTGCGCGGCGAAAGACGTCCGCGCCGAGGTGTCGGCGTAAGCAAATTGCTTGGTCCCACGGACGTTGTGTTCGAATATAATGGGCTCGATGGCAAATCGCGCGCCATGACATTACATTTCGATCCGCGACCGACGCGCCTCGCTGTGAATGCCGCGACCTATCATCTCGAGCTCAAGCCGCAACAGGTCAGCTCGCTGTTCGTCGCAGCGTCCTGCAACAAGCCGGCTGCGCACAAGCCGGTTCCGTTCTTTCGCGGACTGTTGGCGCATCGCCGCGAGATGCGCCACGCGAACGCAGGTGCCGCAAGCATAGAAACGTCCAACAACATCTTCAACGAAGTGCTGTGCCAGTCGATGGCCGACCTCAACATGCTGATGACGGATACGCCGCAGGGACGATATCCCTATGCCGGCATTCCCTGGTACTCGACGACATTCGGCCGCGACGGAATCATCACCGCGCTGCAAATGCTGTGGATCGATCCGCGGGTCGCGCGTGGCGTGCTGAAGCGGCTCGCCTTCTATCAGGCCAAAACGGTCGATCCGCTTGCCGATGCGGAGCCGGGGAAAATCCTGCATGAAATGCGCGGCGGCGAGATGGCGGCGCTGCGGGAGGTGCCGTTCGCACATTACTACGGCAGCGTCGACGCGACACCGCTGTTTGTGTTGCTGGCGGGTCTTTATGTCGAACGCACCGGCGACGATGAAACGCTGACCGAGCTATGGCCTTCGATCGAAGCCGCGTTACGCTGGATCGACGGGGCGGGCGATCCGGATCAGGACGGATTCGTCGAATATCAGCGCGCGTCAGAACAAGGCCTCGCCAATCAGGGCTGGAAGGATTCCTATGACGCGATCTTTCATGCCGACGGTCGGCTCGCGGAAGGCTACATCGCGCTGGCGGAAGTGCAGGGCTATGTCTTCGCCGGCAAGCAATTGGCCGCGCGTTGCGCCGCGCGTTTAGGGCTGCCGGACAGAGCGCGGCAGCTTGAGAGTGAGGCGAAGCTTCTTGCCGAGCGTTTTGAAGCAGCGTTCTGGTGTGAAGATCTCGGCACCTACGCGCTCGCGCTCGACGGTGTCAAACAACCCTGCAAGGTGCGTACGTCCAATGCGGGACAATTGCTGTTCACCGGCATGGTGCGGACCGATCGTGCCCGCATGGTGGCAGCCGATCTGATGCGGCCGCATTTTTTCACCGGGTGGGGTATTCGCACCGTGGCACGCGGCGAGGCACGCTACAATCCGATGTCCTATCATGATGGGTCGATATGGCCGCACGATAATGCGCTGATCGCGCTTGGGCTGGCGCGTTACGACCTCAAACATTCGGTCGAACATGTGTTCGAAGCTTTGTTCAGTGCCGCGACCTATATGGATTTGCGGCGGCTTCCCGAGCTTTTTTGCGGTTTTCGTCGGGAGAAGGGACGTGGGCCGACGCTCTACCCGGTCGCTTGCGCGCCGCAGGCCTGGGCGAGCGCGACGCCATTCACATTGCTGGAGGCCGCGCTCGGTCTCGAATTCGATGCGCAGCGCGGCGAAATTCGTCTGCGAAATCCGCATCTGCCCGCGTTCCTTAACGAGGTGACTCTGCGTGAGCTGCAACTGGGTCCTTCGAGCGTCGATCTTCGCGTCCGCCGACACGGTGATGATGATGTCTCGCTAGAGGTCTTGCGCACACGCGGCCACATTCAGGTTTCTATCGTGCTGAAGCACTAGACCCGGCGCTTTGGGCCCGGCGCCACGCAAAGCTTTGACCGGGCCTTCGAACCTTGGTTGTCGGCTAGGCTTGGTACGGAACCGCGAGTGCTGCGAGGGCGATTTCGGGTGTGCATGAATTGTGGCGGGCGCCCGCGCTACTTCCGATCTAGGATTCTCAGGAGACGAAATGCGCGCGAGATCTTTGTTTACGCTGATCGCGATCGGCCTTGCAGCCTTATCGGCAGCTGCGGCCGAGGCGCAAAACGATGCGGGTGCGACGCCGCCGTCTCAACAGAAGAGCACGGCTTCGCCTGCGGCGCCGGCGCCGCCGCCTTCAGTCACCATTATAGGGGCAAGGGACGCGCACGGCGTGCTCGGCCGCGATGTCCGTAGCCCGACGGACGAGGATATGGGGCACATTGTCGATGTGATCGTCGATCGTGTCGGTATCGTGCGCGCGGCGGTCATCGATTTCGGCGGCTTCCTCGGCGTCGGCAGCCGAAGGATCGCCGTTGATTGGAATGCACTGCATTTCGGACGTATCGCCAACAAAAGTGACAGCATCACGCTCGAATTGACCAAGGCTCAGGTTACCGCCGCGCCCGAATACAAGGAGGATACCCCTATTGTGGTACTTGGCGCTTCCGGCACCTTGCAGCCCCTGCAATTCGATCACTAGAGAAGGCGGAGAAATATCCTGTTCGCTCGTCCATCCCGACAGCCGATCGACCGGACCGACGGTGACCGCCTTGAGCGGCCTATCGTTAAGGATGGCATTGCTGCGCCGGTTTCAGAACCGGTAACGCCTGAGACGACACCGACTCCCTCGCGCCAGAGCCTGCGTGGTCTGGACTGGTTCATTTTCTTTCTAGCGGACGTGCAGACCGGATTCGGTCCATTCGTTGCGGTCTATTTGACGACGCAAAAATGGACCCAGGTGGAGATTGGTTTTGTCCTGTCGATCGGCGGCATCGTCGGATTAATTGGACAGATGCCCGGCGGAGCGATCGTCGATGCGGCGAAGTCCGAACGGCTGGTTGCCGGCCTTGCCATCGCAACGATCGGTGTCAGCGCGTTGGGATATGCGGCGTGGCCCATCCTTGCGGTGGTGATGACCGCAGCCACGCTGCATGCCGCCGCGAGTTGCGTGCTCGGCCCGGCAATTGCCGCGATCAGCCTCGGTCTGGTTGGACCGCTTGCAATTGGAGAGCGGCTCGGGCGCAATGCTCGCTTTGCCTCACTCGGAAATGGTGTCGCGGCTGCCGTGATGGGCACCTGCGGCTATCTGCTGTCGAGCCGCTCGGTGTTTCTCGTTACCTTCGTCCTGGCCATTCCGACCCTGCTTGCGCTGGCACGGATCCGCGAGCGCGAAATCGATGCGGCGCGGGCCCACGGTGCCGCGCCGCTGGAAATGCCTGATGCCAAGGCGACGAGCGTGTTCGGTCTCGTGCGCCAGCGGCCCCTGTTGATCTTTTCCGCCAGCATCTTGCTGCTTCAACTCGCCAATGGAGCGATGCTGCCGTTGATGGCGGGGGTTGTGACTGCCCGTTCAAGCCGCTGGGCGCCGGTATTGATCGCCGCGTGCATCATCGTGCCGCAAGCCATTGTGGCGCTGACGTCTCCGTCGGTCGGGCGCAAGGCGCAGCAATGGGGACGGCGGCCGCTACTGCTGTTAGGGTTCGCGGCGCTGGCGATCCGCGGTGCGTTGTTTGCGACCGTCCGCGATCCGTATTTGCTGGTCGCGGTGCAGGTATTCGACGGTATCACCGCGGCGGTATTCAGCGTCATGATTCCGTTGATTGTCGCCGATGTGGCGTTCGGAAGCGGCCACTTCAATCTGGCGCAGGGCATCGTCGGCACCGCGACCGGGATCGGTGCTGCGCTGAGCACCGTGCTCGGCGGTTATGTCAGTGACAAGTTCGGCAGCGGCATTGCTTTCTCGGGACTGGCCGCGGTGGCGGCGATGGGACTCGCCTTGATCTGGTTCGTGATGCCGGAAACACGGCGAAGCACGGCTTAGGGCGACAAGGCCTTCCGATAGAGGGCGCCGTAGCAGGCCGCCGAAATGTCCCAGCTGAACGATCGTGCCATCGCACTGCGCCGCATCGCGTCCAGGCGATCCTTGGTCATGAAGGTTGAAAATGCGCGCCGGATACCGCCGAGAAGCGACTCGGTCGATGGTTGCGCGAACAGAAATCCGGTCTCGCCATCCGTGATAGTTTCCGCCAGCCCGCCGGTTTGATGGCCGATCGGCAGCGATCCAAACTTCTGCGCGTACATCTGGCTCAGTCCGCATGGCTCAAAGCGCGACGGCATCAGGGTAAAGTCGCTGCCGGCAAAAATCCGCCGGGCATGGCCTTCGTTGAAGCCGATCGCGACCCCGATCGCGTCGGGTCGGCGGTGGCGCGCGTCGATCAGGGCTCGTTCGATCTCCGGCTCGCCGCTGCCGGTCACGATGATCTGTCCGCCGGCGTCGAGGATCTCGTCCGCCGCCGACAGCACGAGGTCGATGCCTTTTTGGTGAACGAGGCGGGCCACAAGGCCGAAGATCGGGCCGCGCGAAAGCGCCAGACCAAATTGCTGGCGGACGTAATCCGAATTCGCACGCTTGCCTTCCCAGTCTCCCGCGCCAAACGGCTGCGCCAGTTGGGCGCAGACGCGCGGATCCCAGCTCTCGTCGATGCCGTTCAATATCCCGGTCAATTGCTCGGCATCGGAGCGACGGCGAAGCAGACCCTCGAGCCCGCAGCCGAGTTCAGACGTCGTGATCTCCCGGGCATAGGTCTCGCTGACGGTGGTCAGATGAGAGGCGTAGACGAGGCCGCCTTTGAGAAAGGATAGTTTGTCGTAGAACTCCAGGCCATCGATATGAAAGGAGTCCTCGGGGGCGCCGATCCGGCGCAGCGACTCCTTCGGAAAAAGACCCTGATAGGCCAGATTGTGGATGGTCAGAATGCTCGGGATCCTATTGCCGTTCCAGGCAAGATAGGCCGGCACCAGCGCGGCCTGCCAGTCATTGGCGTGAACCAGCTCGGCTGCCCAGTTCTTGTCCAGGGTGCCTGCTGCCAGCGCGGCAGCTACCGAGGCCAGTCGCCCAAAGCGAACGTCATTGTCTGGCCAGTCCCGACCGGAAGCATCGCCGTAGGGGTTGCCGGGCCGGTCGTAGAGTTGCGGACACAGCAGAACATAGACGGGCAGCCCGTCCTTGGTCGATGCCAGTCCCAGCGAGCCGGCCGGCATTTCCGCCAATGCCGGGCAGTGACCGACGATTTCAAGATGCGTGAACTGCGCGACGACTTCGCTATAGCCCGGCAGCAGAACCCGAACGTCGCTCAAACGGCGAAGTGCCCGGGGCAGCGCCGCCGAAACGGCTGCGAGTCCGCCCACCCGGACGAAGTCATCCATTTCTGTGGTAACGAATAATACCCTCAAAAAGACGCCCTCACGCCGAGTGCTGACTGTGATTATGCAAGAACAGTTCCAGTTTTCTTTGGAGGGGTAGACAGGAAAATCGCCCGGATCCCGGTCAGCGGTTTCAGCTGCCGGCGCCCGTGAGGCTTTCCCGGCGTGGCGGCCCCATCTGAGAGTCATGCCGCGGCCAAGGTGCGATCGAAGGGAGTTCTGCAATGACGATAACGGGAAACGATGAGGGGTTTACGACAGGGAGCTTCCAGGGCCTTCGCGTACTCGATTTTTCAACCACGATTGCCGGTCCCCATTGCACGCGGATGCTCGCCGACATGGGAGCGGAGGTTATCAAGATCGAACCGGCTGAAGGGGAGACGATGAGAACCCGCCCGCCGCTGCGCGGCAGTTTCAGTACCGTGTTCGGCCAACTCAATGCCGGTAAGAAGAGTTCTCGTTCTCGATCTGAAATCGCCTGACGCGGTCGATGCCCTCCGCCGGCTTGTCGCTGGCGCCGACATCGTCGTGGAGAATTTTCGCCCGGGGGTGATGCGACGGTTGAAACTTGATTACGGCGTGCTGCAACAATTCAATCCAAAACTGATCTATTGTTCGATCTCGGGATATGGCCAGACCGGGCCATCGGCCGAATTGCCGGCTTATGCACCGGTGATCCATGCCGCCTCGGGTTATGACAGGGCCCATTTGTCGTATCAGCCCGGGCGAAATCGGCCGGACTATTGCGGCATCTACCATGCCGATGTCCTCACCGGCGTCTATGCCTTTGGCGCCATTGCGGCGGCATTGTACCAGCGCCGCGAGAGTCAAAAAGGTCAGCACATCGACGTCTCCATGCTTGAATTGATGCTCAGCCTGACGCTGAACGAAGTGCAGTGGTCGCAATTCGAGGTGGCGCCGCCGAGCCGCCCGATGTTTGGCCCGGTCGAGACCGCGGATGGATATGTGATGGTGGCGATCGCCAGCGAGAAGACGTTCGAGGGTCTTGTCCGGGCTGCCGGCCATCCCGAATGGATCAGCGATCCGCGCTTTGCGAAATACGCCGATCGTCGCCATCACTGGAAGGATTTGATGGAGGGCGTCGAGACCTGGTCGCGCGCCGTTACCAGCGAAAAATGCCTCGCCGCACTGAATGCTCACGGCGTTCCCAGTTCGGCCTATCGTACCGTTGCCGAAGCGATGCGCGATCCGCAGATCGCGTACCGCGGCGCGCTGGCGGAGGTGGAAGACGGCGGCGGCACGTTCAAGGTGATGAATTTGCCGTTCCGGATGTCGGGAGCCAACGTCGCCGCGGGAAAGCGCACGGCGACCCTGGGCGAACACACGGTTGTGCTCCTGAAAGAGAGCGGTCTCTCCGAAGATGCGATCGCGGCCTTTGTCGGCAAATCGAGGGCGGCGCAGCGGCGCTAAAGGCGAGCGAGATAGAACCAGGCAGCAAGGCTGCCGCGATTGAGCCGGCATGTCTTTTGCGGCCTTGCCGGGACCTGCATTTCCGGCCTATCTAAAAAGCAAAGCCATCGACGGGGAGAGAAACAATGAAGAGTTTCCAGGTCACTGATTTCAATGCCCCCTTGCAGGAGGTAGATCAGCCGACGCCGCAGCCGTCGGGCACACAGGTTCTGATCAAGGTCAAAGCCGCCGGTGTCTGTCACAGCGATCTGCACATCTGGGAAGGCGGCTACGATCTCGGCCACGGGCGAAAGCCGCTCTCGCTCAAGGATCGCGGCGTATCGCTGCCGCGAACGATGGGACATGAGACGGTCGGCGAGGTGCTGGCATTCGGGCCCGATGCCAAGGCTGAAACCGGCGGCCTTAAGGTCGGCGACATCGCCCTGGTCTATCCGTGGCTGGGCTGCGGTAAATGTCAGACCTGTCTCGCCGGCGATGAAAACATGTGCCTGAAACCCAATGCGCTCGGCGTCTACTGTGACGGTGGCTATGCCGACCATATGACGGTGCCGCATCCGCGCTACCTCCTGAATTTGAAGGGCCTCGATCCCGTCACCGCGGCGCCTTATGCCTGCTCCGGCGTCACCACCTACAGCGCGCTGAAGAAGGTCGAAGCCAGCTTCCATACGCCGATCGTCATCTTCGGCGCGGGCGGCCTTGGCCTGATGGCATTGTCGCTGCTCAAGGCGATGGGCGGCAAGGGCGCCATCGTCGTCGATATCGATGCGCGCAAGCGCGAGGCGGCCGAGGCGGCCGGGGCGCTCGCGACCGTCGACGGCAGCGCGCCCGACGCGCTTGAGCAGTTGGTCCAAAAAGCCGGTGAACCTATTCGCGCCGTGATCGATCTCGTCGGCAATGCCAAGACCACACAACTCGGTTTTGACTGCCTGACCAAGGGCGGCAAGCTTGTCATCGTCGGCCTGTTCGGCGGCGGCGCGCCGTGGGCGCTGCCGCTGATCCCGATCAAGGCAATCACGATCCAGGGCAGCTATGTCGGCAATCTTCGCGAGACGCAGGAACTGCTCGACCTCGTGCGCGCCAAGAAGGTCGCGCCGATTCCGGTGACGCCAATGCCGCTCGCCAAGGCGAATGAAGCGCTGGTCGAACTGCAAAAGGGCAGACTTGTCGGCCGCGCGGTGCTGACGCCGTAACTCCGCTCTTATCGTCATTGCCTGCGACAAACGCGAAGCGTTTGCGCAAGGGAGCGAAGCGGCGAAGCAATCCATTACTTTCCTTGCGGCTTGATGGATTGCTTCGCTTCGCTCGCAATGAGGGCTGCTACAAAGCTCATTTTGAACCCATCAAAGGAAACCCCATGTCTGCTAACGATGCGCTCCACATTGCCGTGCTTCCCGGCGACGGCATTGGTCCTGAAGTGATGGACCCGACGCTTGAGATCCTGCGTAAGATCGAAAACACCACGGACCTGAAGTTCCGCTTCACCGAGGCCCCGGCCGGCGCCAACCATTATCTCGCGACCGGCAAGTCGATGCCTGAAAGCACCGTGCGGCTGTGCGACGAGGCCGACGCGATCCTGCTCGGCGCCTGCGGATTGCCGTCGGTGCGCTATCCCGACAACACGGAGATCATGCCGCAAGTCGAACTGCGCTTTCATTTCGATCTCTATGCGGGTGTGCGCCCGGCGCGGCTTATTCCTGGCGTGCCGAGCCCAATCGTCGGCGCCGACCAGCGCGGCATCGATCTGGTCGTGATCCGGGAATCCACCGAAGGCCTGTTTGCCTCGATGGGGAAGGGCGTCGTCACCGATACTGAGGCGCGCGAGACGCTGGTCATCACGCGAAAGACTTCGGAGCGGCTGTTCGAATTCTCGTTTCGCCTCGCCGAACGCCGCAAGGCGCGCGGTCGCGTCAATGGCGGGCTGACCTGCGTCGACAAGGCGAATGTGTTCAAGGCATTTGCGTTCTTCCGCGAGATGTTCGACGACGCGGCCAAGCGCCACCCCGATGTCAAGACCGACCGGCTCTATGTCGATGCCTGCTCGGCGATGCTGGTGAAGCGCCCCTGGGATTTCGATGTGATGGTGATGGAGAACATGTTCGGCGACATCCTCTCCGACATGACGGCCGGCCTGATCGGCGGCATGGGCATGGCGCCGTCGGCCGATGTCGGCGATCGCCATGCGGTGTTCCAGCCGTGCCATGGCACCGCGCCCGATATCATGGGGCAGGGCAAGGCCAATCCGACCGGCATGATCCTCTCCGCCGCGATGATGCTGGACTGGCTGGCCGACAAGCGTGGCCTTGAGGCCGCGGCCGAAGCCGGCGAGCGGATCGAGCGCGCAGTCGACAAGGTCTATGCCAACGGTATCAAGCCGATGGAATTCGGCGGCCGCAACGGCACCGCTGACATCGCCAAGGCGGTGCTGGAGGCGTTGTAGGCGGCGCCTTCGCCCGACGCGTGAGGCTTTACTCTCAACGTCGTCCCCGCGCACGCGGGGATCCATACGCCGTGAAGCCCGCGTTGAAGGATGCTGTTCAAGGGCTTTCACGCAAACAGGATGTCCTGTGGTTGGGTCCCTGCGTTCGCAGGGACGACACCTGTTGCATTGTGAGTTCGCGGACTCAAACAGTAAGCTAACAGAAACGTCTTCGCATTCTCGCGGCCCTGTCCACACGAGCTTTGCTCTGCACGTCCTGCCCTCGGAAAATCTGAGGACGCAGGGAATGCCGGGCGCTTGGTGCGCCCGCAGCCGCGCGTGGAGTGCAGTAAACACGCGCGTTAGTCACCACGGTCACACCGGAAACACGCGGCATTCCCCGCGCGATGGTTTTAACGGTTTCCTTCGCGCTCTCCGGGGCGATCGGACGGGCGATCGGGCTTGTTTGTCACCCTCGCTTGCGGATATCGACGTGTCAGGCCCATTAGGGCTGACATCGCCACACGACTTCGCCGCCCGCAAGCCGGCGCCCTCGTCAGAAGCATCGCTCGCGTCCACCGCATCCCGCCCTACGTCCGTGACGGTCACGAAACGCCCCTTTGTGAAGGGGCGGGATGGCCGGGGTTGTAGTTTTGATTTGGGGTGGCGGCAAAACGAATTATTTTTGCAAGCAAGACTGGACAGGGCAGATCAGTTTGATCCGTCATGACAATTCAGGCTTTCGGCGCGCGATGGAGCCGCTTCTGACCAGGGTCAGTGACCGAGCGCTGCGGAACGAACTTCGGCATCGCAAGTTCACCATGTGCTGCAACATTTCCATGGATAGTCCGGATTTCGTGCACGCGTCTATCGAGTGCAATCCATGACCGCAATCAATCCTGTCAGCCGCCTTCGCACCGCCGTCCCGGGCAAAACTCGCAAAGTTACAAAGGCGCATCCGTACGCGCTAGCTGCGGCGGTAACGATTGGAGCATTGGCTGTGTCGGCGCTTGTCAATCGTCATCTTGCGAGAAAGGCGGAGAGAGACAATCCGCCCGCTGGTCGCTTCCTTGAGGTGAACGGCGTTCGGCTTCACTACGTTGAGCGTGGTGCAGGGGATCCGCTCGTGCTTCTGCACGGTAACGGCAGCATGATTCAGGATTTCGAATCCAGCGGACTGATCGATCTTGCTGCCAAGCACTACAGGGTCATCGTTTTCGACCGTCCCGGTTTCGGCCATAGCGACCGACCGCGCAACGTGTTTTGGACGCCGGATGCCCAAGCCGAACTGATCAAGCGCGCCCTTGAGCGGCTCGGCGTTTCAAATGCGATCGTCCTCGGGCACTCATGGGGCGCATCGGTTGCAGTTGCGCTGGCCCTAAAATATCCCGATTTAGTTCGGGGACTGGTTCTCGCCTCGGGGTATTATTATCCGACCGTGCGGGCTGACGTCGTTGCGCTGGCCGCGCCAGCCTTGCCGCTGGTCGGCGATTTCCTCAGCCAAACTTTATCGCCGCTTATCAGCCGGGCGGCCTGGCCGCTGATGATGGCGAAAATCTTTGGTCCACGATCCGTACCCAAGAAGTTCGAAGCATTTCCAAAGGAAATGGCCCTGCGTCCTTCTCAGATCCGGGCATCAGCCGCGGAATCGGCGCTGATGATTCCGGACGCTTTTCTCCTGCGGAACCAATATGCGGATCTGAAGATGGCCGTCGTCATCATTGCGGGCGAGCAAGATCGTGTGGTCGACATCGACAAGCAGTCGGCTCGGCTACATTCCGGCGTTTCGCAGAGCCGGCTTCACCGAGTTCCAGGAACCGGCCACATGATCCATCAGACGGCAACAGGTCAGGTGATGTCGGCGATAAACGAAGTGGCGAGCGGGCCGACGAAAATTGAGCAAGCCGCAGCGGAATAATTGTCGCTGGTTGTGTGGCTTCATGGCGCGACGTCCGACGTAGACTACGGACAGCGCCCTGGCAGGCCGCGTCAGCTCGTTGGGGGGTTTAATTCCCGCTCCGTCGTTCCCATATACGGATTATGTCCCAATGGCAAAAACCTACGCGTGAACCGCCGAAGACCAAGGCGGAACTCCGCGAGATGCTGACAGAGGCTGTCCGCAATACGCAACCTGAACCGAAACGGCCGCCGCAGCCCAAGAGAGATCGCGGCTAAAGGCAGCCCGCTCTCCGGCGTGATAAATCAATCTAGTGCTGCGCGAACTTGATGGTTGAGATCGGCCATTTTCCGACGTGGCCGATGATCGAGATTCGCAGGCCGTGAAGTTCGTCAAGCCAGACGTTGTCTACCGTCCCGGCCTTTCCGTCGGTGAGGACCACGGCTTTGCCGACAAGCTCTGACCGCGCCTCCTCGACTGCGCCGAGAATTGTTGATGCACGCAGAGCAGGCATTAGATGGTCTCCCGATTGAAATGCGAAGATTCGGGCTGTGTTTAAATGCAAAAGGCGCGCAAATCGTGACCGGCACGCAGCAAGCGGGTGTTCAAGCCAGAACATCGCCAGCCTCATCCTCGCACCCACCGATGTATCGCCTCATCCATGGAGCCTTTGTGGTCCCCTGCAGAGGGACGAGAGACGGCCAACCATCCGTACTGATTTGAGTGAAGCGGCAAATTGCCGGATATGTTCGGTCGACGTGCCGAGGTGCGGGGAAGGCCTTGAGACGAAGCCGGAAGCGGTCGGCCCGACGCCCAAAGCGGCGTTTTTGAAGTACACCGGAAAATCGGCAGCGGATGGGAAATGGGCGCACCTGGCCTGTACGCCCTTGGCCGGATTAGCTAATACTTTGACTGTAGTTTCCCCGGGGACAGAAAAATGGCCGAGGGCGGTCGAAAAGCAAAGAAGCGCGCTACGGCGACCAAGCGCAAAAAGTCCGTCCCCCAAGGCGGATCGGGCAAGCCGAAATCTACCAAGCCGAAATCCACCAAGACAAAATCTATCAAGCTCAAGCCAGGCAGTTCCAAGGCGAGCAATTTCGGGTCCGAGACTGCGAGGCTGAAAAGCGAGCTTCGCGCCGCCCGGGATCGTCAGGCCGCCAGCGCCGAGGTGATGCGCCTGATCAGTACGTCGCCGGGCGACGCCGACCAGGCATTGCGCCGGATCGCCGAGATCGCCGAGCGGCTGTTCGGCGCATCGAGCGTGTCGTTGCTGATCGCCGACGGCGAGCGCTGGGGCCGAACGATCCGCGTCGGCGCCGGCTCGGAGCGGATCGCCACCGCGATCCCGGAGGCGCATGTCGCGATCACGTCGCAGTTCATGCCTGGGGCGGTCTATCTCGAAAACCGCCAGGTTAACGTTTCTGCCGACGATCCGGCGGCGGTGGCCCGGTGGCCGGGACTAACTCCAGCGCGGGCGGTCGGCACCCGCACTATCTCTGGTACGCCGCTTCGGAGCGAGGGACGGGCCATTGGCGCGCTCATCGTGCATCGCGACCGCCCTGTGCCCTTCACGGAGGATGACCTCGCGCTGCTGCAAAGCTTCGCCGATCAGGCCGTGATCGCGACCGAGAACGCGCGACTCTTCAACCAGACCCGGGAGGCACTGGAGCGGCAAACCGCGACGGCCGACATCCTGAAGGTCATCGCCAGTTCGCCCTCGGACGTGCAGCCGGTATTCGAGGCCATCGCGGCGAGTTCCAACAGACTGATCGGCGGCTTCTCCACCGCGGTCCTGCGCTTCGTCGGTGACGAGCTTCATCTTGCCGCATTTACACCGGCCAATCCGAAAGCGGACGAAGTCTTGAAGTCTTCTTTCCCACGTCCGCTTTCCGAATTTCCGCTCTTCATGCTGGTTCGCGACGGTAAAACCCAACAGTTTGCCGATACCGAATCGCAGGATGTGCCGCCGTTGCTGAGGGATTTGGCGCGGTTGCGCGGCTATCGCAGCATGTTGTTTACGCCGCTGATGAACAACGGCAAGCCGATCGGAATAATCAGCGTCACGCGTAAGGCGCCGGGGACGTTCGCCGCGCACCACGTCCAGTTGGTTCGGACCTTTGCCGATCAGGCCGTGATTGCCGTCGAGAACGTCCGGCTGTTCGACGAGGTGCAGGCGAAGACCGCCGATCTCTCCGAGTCTCTCCAGCAGCAGACGGTGATCGGCGACGTCCTCAAGACCATCAGCCGTTCGACCTTCGACCTGCAACCTGTTCTGGAAGCGTTGGTCGAAATCTGCGGCGCGATTATGCGATGCCGAGATGGCATACATCATGCGGCGCGAAGGTGATGTGTATCGGGGCGGTGCCGCCGTCGGCTTCTCCGAAGAATATGTCGAATTTCTCAGCCAACAGCCCCTCGCCGTGGATAGAGGCACGATCACCGGCCGCGCCGCTATGGAGCGGCACGCGGTGCAGATCCTCGACGTCGCGACTGACCCTGAATACAAGCTGGCGGAATCGACCTCCCTCGGTCGTCAGCATACCGCACTCGGGGTGCCACTATTGCGCGAAGACGAACCGATCGGTGTCGTCGTGCTGGCGCGCCGGCGCGTCCAGGCATTTACGCCAAAACAGATAGAACTCGTCACAACCTTTGCCGATCAGGCAGTCATCGCAATCGAGAATGTCCGGCTGTTTGATGAAGTCCGGCGGCGAACCGATGATCTCTCCGAAGCCCTGCAGCAGCAGACCGCGACTGCCGACGTGCTCAAGGTCATCAGCCGCTCGGCATTCGATCTGCAAGCGGTATTCGATACCTTGATTTCCTCCGCGGTGGAACTCAGCGGTGCCCTCAGCGGCACGATCTGTTTGCGCGACGGCGATGGTTACCGCTATTTCGCGACCTCGGGCCTTTCGGACGATTTCAGAAAGTTTCTCGCGGACCATCCCCCGACGCCGAGCGCAGGCTCGGCGGCGGGGCGAGTGATCCTCACCGGCGATGTCGTGAGCATTCCCGACCTGCTCGAAGACCCGGATTACGTCGTGCCGGCCTTGGCACTGACCAAGACGCGCTCCTTGCTGGGTGTGCCGCTGTTGCGCAACGACAGGGTGGAAGGCGCACTGGTGCTTGCGCGCACCGAACCCGGTCTGTTCACGGATCGCCAAATCGAGATTGTTAAAACCTTCGCCGACCAGGCCGTGATCGCCGTCGAGAATGTTCGCTTGTTTGAGGAAGTTCAGGCGCGTACCGAAGACTTGCGTGAATTGCTCCAGCAGCAGACCGCGACTGCCGACGTGCTGAAGGTCATCAGCCGTTCGGCGTTCGATCTGAAATCGGTGCTTACCACGCTGACGGAGTCCGCGCAGTCGCTGTGTGGTGCTTCGCTCGGAATCATATGCCTGCGCGATGGCGAGGTGATGCGGCTGCAAGCCGAATCGGGCTGCACGCAGGCCTTCATCGCTTTCATGCAAGCCAACCCGATCAGGCCTGGTCGCGAGACGATCACCGGCCGGGTTTTCATGGACGGCAAGTCTGTCCACGTCGCCGACGTGCAACTCGACCCTGAGTATAATTTTGGTCAAGCTCCAACGATCGGTGCCTACAGGTCGGTGCTCGCGGTGCCGTTGATGCGCGACGGCGCGGTCGAAGGCGTGCTGTTACTCGGAAGGCCGGAGCCCGGAACATTCAGCCAGCGCCAGATTGATCTCGTACAGACCTTTGCCGACCAGGCTGTCATTGCCATCGAGAACGTGCGTTTATTCGAACAAGTACGGGAGCGCACCAAGGAGCTTTCGCTCTCGCTCGAGGAACTTCGCACTGCGCAGGATCGCCTGGTGCAGACCGAGAAGCTGGCCTCGCTTGGGCAGCTTACCGCCGGCATCGCCCATGAGATCAAGAATCCGCTGAATTTCGTCAACAATTTCTCGTCGCTGTCGGCCGAATTGATCGACGAGTTGAACGACGCGCTCAAGCCGGCCGCGCTCGACGACAAGGTGCGCGAAGAGATCAACGAACTAACGCGGATGTTGAAGGGCAATCTCGAAAAAGTGGTGCAGCACGGCAAACGCGCCGATTCGATCGTCAAGAACATGCTGCTGCATTCACGCGAAGGTTCCGGCGAGCACCGGCTCGCCGATATCAACGCGATCGTCGAGGAAAGCCTCAACCTGGCCTATCACGGCGCGCGCGCCGAACGCTCCGGTTTCAAC
Source organism: uncultured Alphaproteobacteria bacterium (assembly GCA_963811915.1). Lineage (GTDB taxonomy): Bacteria > Pseudomonadota > Alphaproteobacteria > Rhizobiales > Xanthobacteraceae > Bradyrhizobium. Next base: position 119,499 of record CAWETC010000034.1, on the reverse strand, counting down.
ATTACGCTGCAGCGCGATCTGGACCCCGCCGCCGGCATGATCGATCTCTACCCGCAGGAAATCACGCGGGTGTTTCTCAACCTTATTTCGAACGGCTTTTACGCCACCGCCAAGCGCAAGGCGGCCGGCGGCGAGGGCTTCGAGCCGACGTTGCGTGCGACCACGAAAGACCTGGGCAATGAGGTCGAAATCCGGATTCGAGACAACGGCACCGGAATCCCGCTGGACGTGAGGGAGAAGATGTTCAACCCCTTCTTTACCACCAAGCCGGCCGGCGAGGGCACCGGACTTGGCCTGTCGATGAGTCACGACATCGTGGTGAAACAGCATGGCGGCAAGATCGATGTCGATACGATACCTGGTGCATTTACCGAATTCATTATTACCTTGCCCCGAACGGCAGCGCAGTTGCAGGCTGGAGGTACAAATTGAGCGTTTATATACTCGTGGTGGATGACGAGCCCGATATTGAACCATTGTTCCGCCAGCAGTTCCGCCGCGACCTGAAATCCGGACGCTTTACGATGGAATTTGCCCCGTCAGCGCCGGAAGCGCTGGTCCGGGCCGTCGAGATCAGGGAGCCGTCGCTGATCCTGATCCTGTCCGACATCAATATGCCCGGGATGAGCGGGCTCGAAATGCTGCCGAGGGTGCGCGCGGAGCGGCCGGACGTTCCCGTCATCATGATCACGGCCTATGGCGACGCGGAAACGCGCCGCAGGGCGATCGAACGCGGCGCAGATGGCCTGTTGACCAAACCGATCGACTTTGCGCTGTTGCGTCGGGAGATCGACACTCGTCTTGGGCAGGCCGCATGACTGCAACCATCCTCGTTGTCGATGACGAGCCCGATCTCGAGGCCCTGGTTCTGCAGAAATTCCGCAGGAAAATTCGCGATGGCGCGGTGGCGTTCGTATTCGCCCATGATGGAATCGAGGCGCTGCAGTCGATCGTGGATCATCCGCATGTCGACATGGTGGTTTCCGACATCAACATGCCGCGGATGGACGGCCTCTCCTTGCTGCAGAAGCTGCAAGAGGCCGAGGACAGGAAGTGGACCATTATCGTTTCCGCCTATGGCGACATGAGCAACATCCGTACTGCGATGAATCGAGGTGCGTTCGATTTTCTGACCAAGCCGATCGATTTCGGCGATCTCGAAATGACCATCGACAAGACCATCCGCCACGTCGAGATGATGCGCGAGACTCGCCGCCGCCAGCTTGAGGCCGAGCGGGCGCATGCGTCGCTTTCGCGATATTTTTCGCCGCAGATCGCCGCCCGGCTGGCTGTCATCAGCGAAAGTAACGGCATGGAGGTGCAGTGGCGCGAGGTCGCGACCATCTTCACCGACATTACCGGGTTCACCTCGCTGGTGGAAACCGCCGCACCTGAAGTGCTGGGCGAGTTGCTCAACGAGTATGTGGGCGGCATGACCGATGTTGTCTTCGCGCATGAGGGCACGGTCGCAAAGATCATCGGCGACGCGATCCAGATCCTGTTCAACGCGCCTGGCGAGCAGTCGGACTATGCGACCCGTGCGGTCGCCTGCGCTCACCATCTGGACAGTTGGGCCGAGGAATTTCGCGAACGGTGGAAGGCCAAGGGGGTGAATTTCGGTATCACCCGTATCGGCGTTCACGCTGGTCCGGCGCTGGTCGGCAATTTCGGCGGCAGCCGCTTCTTCGATTATACGGCGTATGGCGACACCATCAACACCGCGGCGCGGCTGGAGGCCGCCAACAAGTTTCTCGGCACGCGTATCTGCGTCAGCGCCGCGGTCGCAGACGGCGCGAAGGAGTTTCGCGGCAGGCCGGTCGGCGATCTCCTGCTGCGCGGACGCAGCGAGCCGCTGCGTGCTTACGAACCGCTGGCGGAGGCGATATTCAAGGGGCCGGCGACGGCACAATATTGCGAGGCCTTCGCCAAGCTTGAGGCCGGAGACGCCGCGGCGATGCCGGCGTTTGCGACGCTGGTCGGGTCGGATGCGAGCGATGCACTTGCCGGTTTTCACCTCCGACGCCTGCTGAATGGCGCTAAAAGCGTGCGGATCCAGCTGGAGTAGCAGCGCGGACGGCAGAGGTTGACAATCGATCATCTAAATCTCATCAAGGTGCCGCTGGCGCCGTTTGTGCTGCCGACCTTTCATGAAAGTCGGTAAAATCATCGGGTGGATTTTCCCGGAGGTTTTCGTGTCGACGCGCTCGTCTATTTCAACACAGTAGTGCCCAAGATGGATGCATCGCTTAATTCTGCCACTGAGACGTCTCCTCGGCCCGTCATTAGCGATGACTCACTGGCCCGTGACGACGAAAGAAAAGTCAATCTGCTGGTTCTTTGCGGCCTTGCATTGGCCGTCGGCGTCATGACGGCGTTCGGAGCCATCGCGCTGCGCGCGCTGATCGGGTTTTTTCACAACGTACTTTACAACGGCACGTTCAGTATCTGGTACGATGCCAATATCAGCGAAGGGCCGAGCCGGTTCGGCGACTGGGTCCTTCTTTCGCCAATACTCGGCGGCGTCGTTGTCGTCTTCCTGGTGCAGCGTTTCGCGCCCGAAGCGAAAGGCCACGGTGTTCCCGAGGTCATGGACGCGGTGTTTTATAAGCGCGGTAATATCCGCGGCCAGGTTGCGGTCATAAAATCCATCGCTTCGGCCCTGTCGATTGGCAGTGGAGCGGCGGTCGGCCGCGAGGGACCGATTATTCAGATCGGCGCGGCGCTGGGCTCGGCTTTCTCTCAGGCCATCGGACTAGCGACACGGCAGAAAATCACCTTGCTGGCTGCCGGAGCCGGCGCGGGCATCGCCGCGACTTTCAACACGCCGCTCGGCGGTGTGCTGTTTGCCCTGGAAATTCTGTTGCCCGAGGTCTCGAACCGAACTTTCCTTCCTGTCGTGGTTGCGACCGGCGCCGCGACAACCATCGGCCGGATATTTATCGGACCCGATCCGGCTTTCGTCGTTCCCGACATTCAACTTTCGCTGGCCCAGTCGCTCGGTGTGCAGGAGATGATCGCCTTTGTCCTGCTTGGAGGCATTTGCGGCGTCGCCTCCTGGGCCTTCATCCGCCTGCTCGTGATGATGGAGGACGTCTTCCCCAAATTGCCGGGAAATGTCTACACGCAAAACATTTTCGGCATGGCCATCATCGGCCTGATGATGGTCGTCCTGACGCGCGCCTTCGGCCATCCCTATGTCGACGGCGTTGGTTACGGTGTGATCCAGTCGGTGCTCGACAACAAGATGGCATCGGCGGGTCTGATTGCGCTGCTGTTTGTCTTGAAAATGTTCGCCACCACCATCAGCCTTGGAAGCGGTGCTTCCGGCGGCATCTTCTCGCCTTCGCTGTACCTTGGCGCGACGTTGGGGGGATCTTTTGCACTCGCGGTCGATAAACTTCTTCCGCTTGCCGGCTTGACCGTGCCTTCGGCCGCTATCGTCGGAATGGCCGCCATGGTCGGCGCAGGAACCGGCGGGGTCATGACCGCGATTGTCATGGTTTTTGAAATGACGCGCGACTACGCCATCATTGTTCCCGTCATCGTCGGCGTTGCCGTCGCGGCCGGCATCCGGCGGGCGTTGATCGGCGAAACCATCTATACGATCAAACTGCGCCATCGCGGCCACCGCATCCCGAAGGAGCGGCACGTCAATCTTTATCTGGTGAAGCAGGCCGAGGACATCATGGAGCGGCGGTTCATCGTCGCCAAGGCCGGAACCTCGCTCAGGGATACCATTAGTCTGGACGAAGGCACGGACGATACGCGCGCCATCATCGTTGAACGGGAAGGCCGGATCGTTGGTCTCATTCCGCCGCGCTCGGGTCTGTGGCGCGAGTCCCAAATCAATCCGGACCTGCGGGTTGAACGTTTTGTCGAAAGCCGCGCGGTGATTTGCCGCGATGTCGATCTTCTGAGCCTGGTGTTCGCCAGGCTGAAGCGCCACCGCTCCGGTGCTGCCATCGTGTTCCGGGGTGTCCATCGGCCAAGGGCGCGGGACATCGTCGGCGTCATCACCAAGCGCGTGATCGCCGACACGGTTATCGACAGTTACGACGATTGATTTATGAAGGACCGTAATGGCGACTCGCATCGCCGGGAGCCCGTTTCACCCCAATTGTTCGGCCCGGCGCAGACTGCCGATCATCGAGACCCTAAGTAGATAGTCGCGGGTCAGAGCGGGATCGGCGGCGGTGTGCTGCAGAAAATCCCGGAATTCATTGTCGCCCGCTTCGAGATTCCGCTTATTCTGAATCGATTGGCGCTCGACATGTTCCTTGGTGACCAGCCGCCGCTGTAGATCGAAGCGATCGAGCTCGGCCTCCGGCCTGGTGCCGCGCCAGACCTCGATCAGGCGTCCGGTCAGGTTGATCGCGTCGTGAATGCCGCCGTTCATGCCCATTCCGCCCAGCGGATTGTTCACATGCGCGGCATCGCCGATCAGGAAGGCGCGGCCGCTGCGGAAGGCCTTGGCGACGCGCTGATGCACGCGATAGAGCGTGGTGTGGGCGATCTCATAGCGATCGATGCCCGGCACGACCTGCGTCATCAGCTTTTGCGCGAATTCCGGCGACAGCGCGAGTTCGTCGCTTTCCTCCGCCGCGACCCGAAACATAACGCGCCACAGTTTGGGAATTTGCAGCAGGAAATGCCAGCGTACGGGATCGGCCAGATAGCTCACGGGATCCAGTTGGGGAATGACGCCATAGAAATCGAACGGCGTGCTGACCACCAGATAGCGATCGGGCCAGGTAAAACCCTCGAATTCGATGCCGAGCGAGCGGCGCACATCGCTGCGCGCGCCGTCGGCGCCAATTAGCCAGCGATAGCTCTGCGTCTCGTGCCTGCCGTCGCGCTCGACGGTCACGGTCACACTGTCGCTGTTCTGGGTGACGGCGCGAACCGGGCTCGAGAAGGCGATCTCGAAATCCGGTTCGCCGCGGAGTTTTTCGTAGATGATCCGGGTCAGTTTGGATTGTTCGCATTGCAGCCGGAACGGATGCCGCGTCGCGTCGGCGATATTGCCGAAATCGAATTGCGCGATCACTCCGTCGTGACGGTTGCGGTACTGGAATTTCGGTGCGATCAGGCCTTGCGCCATGAGCGGCTTTGCGACGTCGAGGTCGGCCAGCATGTCGAGCGTCGGCGGGTGAAACGTCGATGCCCGGGATTCGATGCTCAGATCCGTCCCTCCTTCGAACACCGTCACGGGAACGCCATGACGCACCAGATTGGCCGCAGCCACGAGGCCTACCGGACCGGCGCCGGCGATGAGAACCCTGTCAGATATAGTCATGCGCGTTTCGGCAGCCTTATTGTTATTGCTTGAACTCGCGCCGTTGAGATGCCGGAAATCGCGGTCTGCTGGCGCACATTACGCCATTCGCCGATCGCGTGCGAGCGCCATGGAGTCGTTCATTCGGCCTTGATACCCGCAGCCTTGACGATCGGCCACCATTTCTCGATCTCGGCCTTTTGAAAGGCGCGCAGCGCTTCCGGCGTCTGCTGCTCGCGCGGGTAAATTTCCAGGCCAATGTCGGCGAGCCGCTTGCGCACGGTGGCGTCGGCGAGGCTTTCCACGACGGCTCTGTTGAGTTTGTCGATAATATCCTTCGGCGTATCTTTCGGGACCCACATCCCGTTCCAGACCGGCAAGTAAAGACCGGGCAATCCCGCTTCATCCACCGTTGGAATGTCGGGGGCCGCTTCCGCACGTGTCTTTGACATCACGGCGTAGGACCTGATGGTGCCTTCCTGGATCTGCGGCAACGAGCTCGACAGTTGATCGAAGATGAGATCGATCTGCCCGGCCACCAGGGCCTGCATCGCCAGCGCGGTGCCGCGATAGGGGATGAACTGGATATGGGAACCGGTCAGAGTCTCGAACAGGATGCCGCCAAGATGCGTCGCCGCTCCGACCCCTGACGTTCCCGCCAGTTTCTCCGGGTTGGCTTTCACCCAGGCGATCAGCTCCTTGAGGTCTTTCGCCGGCGCATCTTTCCTGGAGACAACGACCGAAGGATTGTTGGCCAGCAGCGCCACCGGCTCCAGATCCTTCAGCAAATCGAACGGCAGGTTATAAATAGCGCCGGTCAGCACATGCGAGTTCATCGGCCCGAGACTGATGGTATATCCGTCAGGTGCCGCGCGTACGACACGGCCTACGCCGATAGTGCCGGCCGCACCGGTCACGTTCTCGATAATGACGGACTGGCCGAGCAAGATCTGCATCCTGGCCGCGATGATCCGCGCCAGCGTATCGGTCGGTCCGCCTGCCGAGAACGGCACGACCATTGTGATTGTATGCGATGGGTAGGTTTCGGCGGTTGCCGGCCGCACGGCGTTGAGGCTGCACCAGACCACTGCTATTGCCGATAGAAAAATCCGTATGCTGATCATGTTTTCCCGTCGGTCGATCGCCACGCCGTCAAACTAGAGAGTTCTTCGAGAAGGGGAAGACTACAAAGATGGCACCGTGCCGCTTTTTCGATAGCGCGCCTGCCGGCCTCTATGGGATGATCGAACAAGGATAGTACTGTTTGTCCCGATATCCTAAGACGTAAGCAATCAAGCTGACGATATCGACGGATGTGGTAAGGCGGGCCTCGCAGCTGCGCGCCAAGTCCGGAACGCCGTGTTCTCCGGAACAAACGCTGCCTTGGCACGTTTTTGCAGGTTAGCACCAGGCTGGTTCAAGGGGAAACAGGTGCCCGACGAGAGGGTCTCCGTGCAATCAAGCGGATCATTTCCGACCGCCAGCGGTGATCTCGCCGGCCTGATCAGGCAATTCGATTGGACAAGAACCAGTCTCGGGCCGCTTGAATCATGGCCTCAGAGCCTGAAAACGGTCACAGAAACCCTGCTGCGCTCGCCGGTCCCGATCGTCCTGTTGTGGGGCGAAGATGGCATCATGATCTATAATGACGCCTATTCCGGGTTCGCGGGTGGCCGGCACCCTCGGTTGCTTGGATCGAAGGTGCGCGAGGGCTGGCCGGAGGTCGCGGACTTCAACGACAATGTCATGAAGGTCGGCCTGCGCGGCGGCACGCTTGCATACAAGGATCAGGAGCTCACGCTCCACCGGCATGGCCATCCCGAACAGGTCTGGATGAATCTGGACTATTCCCCTGTCCTGGACGAAGCGGGCCAGCCGGCGGGGGTGATCGCCATCGTTGTCGAGACCACGCAACGCGTGATTGCCGAACGCAGCGTCAGTGAGAGCGAGGCGCGCTTCCGGCTGATCGCCAACAGCGCGCCGGTGCCGATGTGGGTCAGCAAGCTTGATGGGACGCGCGGATTTGCAAATCAGGCCTATCTGGATTTTCTCGGTCTGGATTATGAAAATGCACTCGTTTTCGACTGGCGCCAGATTCTTCATGCCGATGATCAAGCGCGGATCGTCAATGAAAGCATCGCAGGTGAAGCCTCCCTCAATCCCTTCGTCCTGGAAGCGCGGTATCGGCGAGGTGACGGCGCATGGCGGTGGATGCGCTCGGAGTTGCAGCCGCGCTGGGATATGGCGGGAAAACATATCGGCTTCATCGGGGTGGCGCATGACGTTACGGCGGCCAAGGAAGCAGAGAGTGAGCTTCGCCGCCTCAATGAAACGCTGGAGCAGCGCATCAAGGAGCGCACATCGCAGCTCGAATCGAACGAAGCGCAATTGCGCGCTATTTTCGAAACCACCAACCAGTATCAGGGGCTGCTGGATCTCGAAGGCAATGTCTTGTACGTGAACAGGACCGCGCTGGCGGGAGTCCAGGCTGCCGCGGCGCATGTCGTCGGAAAGCCGTTCTGGGATACGCCGTGGTTTGCCGCCACCCAAGGCGCACGCGATATCATCGCCGCCGCATTTGCCGAGGCCAGGTGCGGCAAGAGCCCCCGACGGGAAATGCTCTTGGCTTTGCCGATCGGCGAACGGTATTTTGAATTCGCCATGCGTCCGGTACTCGACCAGCAGGGCGTTGTCGCTAGTATCCTGACCGAAGCTGTGGACATCACGGAACGCCGCCAGGCGGAAGAGGCATTGCGCCAGTCCCAAAAAATGGAGGCGATTGGTCAACTCACCGGCGGCGTGGCGCACGACTTCAACAATCTGCTGACCATCATCCGCTCCGCCACCGATTTCCTTCGCCGCCGCGAACTGACGGAAGACCGGCGCCGGCGCTACATCGACGCGATTTCCGATACCGTCGATCGCGCGTCCAAGCTGACGGCACAGCTTCTGGCCTTTGCACGGCGACAGCCGCTAGCGCCGGAAGTGTTCGATGTCGGGCGGCAGGTCGACGCCATCGTGAAGCTCGTCCGGCCGCTGGTCGGGGAAGAATCCAGATCGGATACGAAATTCGCGATCCCGACTGTTTCGCATTGGCGGATATCGCACAGTTCGAGACCACCCTGATCAACCTCGCCGTGAACAGCCGGGATGCCATGCGCGATGAGGGACTGATTTCAATAAGGGTTGCAAGGGCGAATGCGATTCCGCAATCCGTTACCAGCGAAAGACGCAGCGGCCAATTCATTGCGATTTCGGTGAGCGATGTCGGCGTGGGCATCGCGCCCGAAAACCTCACGGCCATCTTCGAGCCGTTTTACACCACCAAGGAGGTCGGCAAAGGCACAGGTTTGGGCCTTAGCCAAGCGCTGGGGTTCGCCAAGCAATCCGGCGGGGAGATCGTCGCCGCAAGTGCCTTGGGCCAGGGCTCGACATTTACGATCTACCTGCCCGAGGCAGAAGCGCCCGATAGTCGTTCGGAACTTGCCGTCGCCAATCTCGACGCCGCCGCGAGCGGCCGCGGTCGCCGAATTCTACTGGTGGAAGACAACGAGGATATCGGCAAGTTCTCCACCGAATTGCTCCAGGACCTCGGTTACGAAACCCGCCGGGCCGACAACGCCAAGCAGGCGCTTGCTCTGCTTGCCGCCGACCGATGGGCGTTCGATCTGGTGTTTTCCGATGTCATCATGCCGGGGATGAACGGCGTGGAACTCGCCGGCGTTATTCGCAAGCAGTATCCCCATCTGCCGGTGGTGCTCACGAGCGGATACAGCAGCGTGCTGGCCGAAAACGCGCATCATGGATTCGAACTGATCCAGAAGCCGTATTCGGTCGAAGCCCTGTCACGCGCATTGCGAAAAGCCACTATGGAACGGCCACCCAAAGGCCAGCCATTGCAGGCATCCCCGCCGGCCTGAAACGATTTCTGCGGTCCGAACGCCCGGAACGCCCGGACGTCCGGAACGCCGCCTTATTTCGTCTTCCGGACGTTGACGCCGCGGCCCATGCCCTCGCAATCGTCGTCCGTCTTGAAACCCGCGGTACGGATGCCAAAGGCTGCCAGTTCTTCGTCCTTCTCCTCGGTATCGCCGGTCACGCCGACGGCGCCGACGACCTCGCCATTGCCGGCGCGGATCAGCATCCCCCCGCCTTCCGGGAAAATCTTGTCATCGGTGGCGCTGAGCAGGTAGCGCATGAAGGCAGGCTTTTCCTGGTTGCGAATGCGCACCAGCGTAGAAGAGCGGCCGAGCGCGAGCGACGCGTAGGCCTTGCCAAACGCCATTTCGAAGCGAACCATCGACGACCCGTCTTCCTTCTGGAACGCCTTCACGACACAGCCCGGTTCCACCACGATGACGCTCAGGGGGCGGCATTCCAGTTCGGCGCCGCGCTTGATGATCGCTTCGATAATGCGATTGGCTTGTTCCAGTGTAATGCTCATGGTGTCTTTCTGTTTACCGGCGATGGTGTTGGAGGATGCGCAGACCTACTGACGTTGCAAGCCGGCCGCCTCGATGATCGGGATCAGGCGTTGGCGCTCCGCGATGAGAAATGCCTCCGCCGCAGCCGGGCTTGCGTCCGCTCTCGCCTCGAGGCCTGCGACCTGTAACGCGAGATCGAAGTCAGGTTGCTTGATGACATCAGCGGTCACATCGGCGATTTGAGCAATGATCGGCTGCGGTGTTCCCGCCCGCGCCAGCACGCCGCAGGTGAGCCCGGCGACGAGTTCCGGAAGCGTCTCGACGGCCGCGGGAATTTCAGGCGCCGCCTTGAGCCTCGTTGGCGCGCAGACGGCCAGAATGCGCAGATCACCTGTGCGGTGGAAATTCAACACCTGGCTGGTGACGTTCGGCGTCATCATCGGCACCACGCCGGCGATGAGATCAATCAAACCGGGCCCGGCGCCGCGGTAGGGGACGTGCAGGATGTCAGGCGTCTTGCTGAGCTGCTTGAACAACTCTCCGGCAAGGTGCGTCACCGTTCCTGCCCCGGCCGAGGCGTAGGACAGCTTCTTCTGATTATTGCGGGCATATTCGATGAATTCGCCCAGTGTCCTGGCGGGCACGCTGGGATGCACGACAATCGCGGTCGACGATGTCGCAATCATCGAAATCGCGGCGAAGTCTCTGACGGCATCGTAAGGCGGATGCAGCATCAGATAGGGCGCGATGATCTGACAACTGGTGTCGCCAAACAACAGCGTATAGCCGTCGAGCCTGGCGTGAGCCACCGCGCTCGCGCCGATAACGCCGCCGCCACCACCCTGATTCTCGATGATGACGGTGCCGAGCGGCGCCTTCATCTTTTCGGCCCAGGTACGGGCCACGGCATCCACCACCCCGCCCGCGGCATAGGGGACAACAAGACGGATCGTACTCGCCGGATATTTCGACTGAGCCAGAGCACGCATGCCCGGCGAAAGCGACGCGACGAGTGCCGCTCCGCCCCACCGAATGCAATCACGGCGATCCATCCTGCTTCTCCCGATCCATTCGCTGAAGGGTTCTGTTTGCCCGGAATTTCCGGTCGCCCCACTGAAGTAATGAAGCCATGCTATCGCGGCTTGAAGACGGGAGTCGAGGATCGACCGGCGGCGGCGCGCGTTGGCTGATCTACATCAAAAGATATTGACATCGGCTCGGTATTGGCGGCATCAGCGGTGAGCAGCCTGTTCGACGCCAGTCTGTCTGATGTCCAGAGATTCACTTCGACTAACTTCCATCCGCGCTCTGGAAAACCGCACGCTCCGGTCGCCAAAAACGGATCCAACAATGACAGCGCCGCTCAACTCCTCCAAGGGATTTGCCTGGCCGAACGGCGCGCGGGTCGCCGTGGTCGTGACATGCCTGATGGAGAATTGGTCCGGCGATAAAGGGCCGCCGTTTTCAGTGCAGACCACGTCGCTCAAGCCGGGTACCCACGATCGCGCCGCGATGACGTGGGGGACCTATGGCAGCCGCAACGGCGTGTGGCGCCTGCTGAAAATCCTCAACGAGAACCAAACGTCCTCTACCTTTGTGGCCAACGCGCATTCGATGGAAATTGCGCCTGACGCGGTCGAGTGCATGCTGAAATCCGGCCACGAGATCGCGGGCCATTCCTATACGCAAGACGCGCTAATGGCCTATCTCGAGCCGGATGAGGAACGGGCATTGATCGAGAAGTGCATCGGCGTGTTCAAAAAGCTCACCGGAGCACCGCCGAAGGGATGGCTGAGCCCGGTGCTGGCGCCGACCGCTCATACCGAAGAGATCATCGCCGATACCGGCTTCCTCTGGTACGGCGATTACAACCACACCGATCTGCCGTTTTGCGTCGACACCGGTAAAGGCACGCTGGTGGCGTTGCCGCATTCGGATTTCGCCGATCACCGGGTGCTTCGCGGCAATCCTCGCGACTGGTACGATGTCTACAAGGATACATTCGACTATCTCTATGCGAACGAGTCGACGTCATACCTCAATATCACGCTGCACTGCCATTTCGGCGGCCGGCCGCTGATGGCCGCTCAATTCGACCGCATCCTGAAATACATCCGCGGATTTCCCGGCGCATGGTTCGTGCGTCACGATGAACTCGCGCAATGGATCAAAAACAACAATATCGGGGAATGGACAAACCAGCAGCGCTTTTTCCCACGGCCGATCTGACAATCGAGCCTGAGGCGAGCCATCAGCGGGTCAGGGTCTACCTTCCCGTAAACCGCGGCTTGCGCTTGTCCATGAAGGCGCGGCGGCCTTCGCGAAAATCTTCCGAGTCCATGCAGGCGGTGCCGATCGCCTTGATCGCGGCCATGTCGCGCCGGTCGGGATCCGTCAGCACCTGCGCGATGGTGATCTTGGCCGCTTGAATGGCCAGCGGCGCGTTGTCGGAAATGGTGCGGGCGATCTCCGATGTCGCGTCCCACAGTTGATCGTCGGGTATGACGCGTTCGACCAGGCCAATCCGCAAGGCTTCAGCGGAATCGATCCGCATGCCCGTATACAGCAACAGACGCGCCCAGGACGGCCCGACCAGCGAGACCAGATGGTTGAGGCCCTCATAGCCATAGGCAATGCCGAGCTTGGCGGCGGGAATGCCGAACTGGCTGTTGTCTGACGCGATACGGATATCCGATAGCATCGCGATCTGCATGCCGCCGCCAAGGCAGAAACCGCGGATGCAGGCGATGGTCGGCTTCGGATAATGCGCCAGCAAAGCGCGCTGCGCATCGCTGCGCTTGCCGTATTCTTCCGACGCTTGCGCGTTATGGCGGTTCTTCTCGAACTGGCTGATATCGGCGCCCGGACATGAACGCCTTGTTGCCGGCGCCGGTCAAGATCACGACACGCACATCGGGATCGTCGCGCAACCCGATGAGTGCCAAGCCCAGTCCGTCCCACATCTCGATCGACATGGCATTGCGCTTGTCTGGATTGTTGAAGGTTATGACACCGACCCCATCGGTGACGCTCTGCAGGATCTTGCCGTCGGCATAGGATTTGTCGGCGCTTTTGGGGACATCTAGCATCGGTGGGGCTTTCAATGAAATGACTGACGGGTTTTGGGCCGGCCGCATTCGTATTTTAGCTCAGCATTCGACGACGCGGGAAACATTTCCCCCGCGCGGGACCCGGTAGCGTCATGCCATAATGCTTATTGTGCGAGATGCGCCGTCAGCGGGTGGTTAGCCGCCTGATTGAAGAAGGCGGCTTCTTCGGCAGTGGCTTCCAGAAGCTGTTCGTCCTGGTCGTAGATATCGCTGCGGAACTGGATCGTCTGGTCTCTGGTCATCCAGGCCGTGAGATAGATCCAGGCCACCGGGACTTTCTTCGGCAGTACGATATCCTCACGCTTGCCGGTGGCGATGGCCGCATCGATGGCCGCCCGGTTCCACTTCGGCATCTCTTCCTGGAGTAGCCAAGCTGCGAGATCGCGCACATTGTCGACCCGCGAGCAACCATGCGAGTTGAAGCGATAGTCATCGCTGAACAGATTGCGCTGGTTGGTGTCGTGCATGTAAACCGAATAGGGATTCGGCATGTCGATTTTCACCGCACCCAGCGCGTTCCAGGTGCCGGATTGCTGGCGCACCGTGAAATTCGGCGTGTGAACGCCCGACCAGTCCACCGAGTGCGGGTCGATCGGCGCGTCGTGGCCATCGAGCACCTCCATATGCATGCGGGACAGATAGGTCGGATCCTTGCGCATATGCGCCGAGATCTCGGTCTTCGAGATCGAGGATGGCACGGTCCAGGTCGGGTTGAGATTGACGCTGGTGATTTCGGCAGTCAGCGTCGGTGACGGTTTTTCGGTCTTGCCGACGATCACGCGATAGCGCCGCACCACTTTGTCGTTTTCGACAGCCTCGGCGAATGCCGCGGGAAGGTTCACGACCACGTAGCGTTGTCCAAACTGGAAATTCATGTTTTCGAGCCGTTCGAGCGAGGCCTCGAGCTGCTTGATCCGCTTCTGCACGGGCACATTGAGCGCGGCCAAAGTGCGCGGGTTCACGGTGCCCGTCGGCGCCAGGCCGTGGCGCGCCTGGAAACGCATCAAGCCCTCGGCGACAATTTCGTCAAACGGTCCGGATGCCTTGTCGGCAGCGAGATCGCCGCTGATCAGAAGGCGCCGGCGCAGCAAATCGTCGTTAGGGCCCGCTACGCCGAGAGCGAATTTGGCATCGGCCGGAATCATCGGCCATCCGCCACGGACCGCCAGATCCGAATAGCTCAGCGCCGCTTCCTTGATGCGCTGCGCCGTGCCTTCATCGAAGGTCGGTTCGTGCGATAGCGCCAAAGCGGCCGCGGAGCGCGATTTCAGGTGTCGAGGCCGCCGCCGGCTTGATCGGGGCGGCATGCGTCGCAGGGGCCGCCGCAGGCGCTACGGTAGCTGCCTTGGCCGGAGGCGGCGCCGCGCCGATCGCGGGCGCGTTTTGGCTGGATGCCGGCGCGGCCGCAAACAGCGTGGCGATGGCGACGACCGTTGTTGTTCGCATATCTGATGCCTTTGGAAGGCGCCAATGGCGCTCCGATGAAAACAGTAGGCCCGGCCGCTGGACCCGAAGACCTGATCCGTAATCGGGTTTCCGCAAAATCTAGCCTCTCAGGGTTGCTTTCTGATTAAGTCGGCATCGCCTGCGGTTGCGCCGCCGCAATGCTCTGAATCCCGGGTTGGCGGCCTTTGATATGTCGCAGCAGCGGTAATATGGTTCGGCAGGGCACGCGCCGAAATAAAAGAAAATGTGCCTTCAGGGAGACCCCATGCTGTTGACGCGCCGGGAGGCGATGGCCGGAACTTGCGGCGGTCTCGCTATGCTGACGGGACTGCCGTTCCTGACGCGGAAGGCATTGGCCGAGCCGGCCTATCCTGGCCAGGCCATCAAGATGATCGTGCCTTATCCGGCGGGCGGCACCACCGACTTTCTCGGCCGCCTGGTCGCCGAACAACTCAGGATAGGCCTTGGCGCGACCGTCATCGTCGAGAACAAGCCGGGGGTCGCGACCGCGCTCGGCGCGGAGCAGGTAGCAAGGGCTGCGCCGGATGGCTACACACTGTTGCTGGCAACCTCGACCACACTGGCCATCAACAAGGCACTGTACCGCAAGCTGGCTTACGATCCGGTCAGGGATTTTACCCCGATCGCGCTGGTGGCCGGCGTGCCTTTCGCCCTGATCGTCAGCCCGTCGCTGCCGGTCAAGACGCTGCCGGAATTCATCGCCTACGCCAAATCGAATCCCGGGCTGGCCTATGGTTCGGCCGGCAATGGCAGTCCGCAGCATCTGGGCGCCGAAATGCTCAAGGCCGCAGCCGGGATCGATATCCGGCATGTATCGTACCGTGGCAGCGTGCCGGCGATGCTGGATGTGATTGCGGGACGCATTCCCTTGATGGTGGTGGATCTTCAACCCGCGTTGCCGCAAATCCGTGAGGGCAAGGTCCGCGCGCTCGGCGTGACGACGCTGAACCGGATCGCCGCGGCACCCGAGATTCCGACACTGGCCGAAGCAGGCTTGCCCGGCTTCGAGCTTGTCGCATGGCAGGGTGTGGTGGCGCCGGCCGGAGCGCCCCGGACGATCGTGGATCAATTGGCGGCGCAAATCGGAAAACTCGTGGCCGATCCCGCAACGCGCGACAAATTGGCGGCGATCGCGCTCGAACCATTGACCGGCTCCACGCCGGACAGTTTTGCAGCCTATGTCAAAACCGAGATCGATCGCTGGGCTGTCATCGTCAGGAATTCGGGCGCCGAACTTGAATGATAA
The DNA here is from genome assembly GCA_963811915.1 of uncultured Alphaproteobacteria bacterium. Taxonomy (GTDB): domain Bacteria; phylum Pseudomonadota; class Alphaproteobacteria; order Rhizobiales; family Xanthobacteraceae; genus Bradyrhizobium. Next base: position 103,977 of record CAWETC010000034.1, on the reverse strand, counting down.
AAAATATCTCGTTGTTGATATCTCATGGTTGCGGTGCCTGCGATGCCTGAATTGATTGAAACCAATGTGCTGATCGTCGGCGCGGGGCCGGTCGGGCTCACACTCGCGATTGATCTGGCGTGGCGAGGGATCGACGTCACGGTGGTGGAGACGCGCGCGCCGGCCGCACCTCCCGAGCCGAAATGCAACCATGTCGCCGCCCGCACCATGGAAATCTTCCGGCGGCTTGGGCTTGCCGAAAAGGTGCGCAATGCCGGCTTGCCGGCGGATTATCCGCACGACATCGTTTATCGCACCACATTCACGGGGCAGGAGCTGACGCGAATTCCGATCCCTTGCCGCCGCGATCGCTTCACGGCGCAGGACGGTCCGGATTGCAACTGGCCGACATCTGAGCCGCCGCATCGCGTCAACCAGATATTCCTCGAACCCATTTTGTTCGAGCACGCCGCCGCGGAGCCACGCATCCGCATCATCAACCGAACGTCGGTCGAAGATGTGGTGGTGGAAGATACCTCTGCGCGCGCCACCCTGCGCGAGCTTGAAACCGGGGCCGTCAGGCGGTTGAACTGCCGTTACCTCATCGGCTGCGACGGCGCGCGCTCGATCGTGCGCAAGGCGATCGGTGCCGAGTTGGCCGGCGACGCGGTCGTCCAGCGCGTGCAGTCGACCTATATCCGCGCGCCCGACCTGATCGATCGTCAGCACCATGAGCGGGCCTGGGGCACCGGCGTCATCAATCCGCGCCGCGCCGGCATGGTCTATGCGATCGACGGCCGCGAGCGCTGGCTAGTGCATAACTATATGATGCCAGGCGAGGGCGATTTCGATTCGGTGGATCGCGATTCCTGCATTCGAACCATCCTCGGCGTGGGAGCGGACTTTCGGTACGACATCATCTCCAGGGAAGACTGGTATGGACGCCGGCTGATCGCCAACAAATTTCGTGACAGCTGTGCGTTCATTGCCGGCGATGCGGCGCATATCTGGGTGCCTTATGCGGGTTACGGCATGAACGCCGGAATTGCCGACGCCATGAACCTGTCCTGGCTGCTGGCCGCTCATCTCAACGGATGGGCACCCGCTTCCATTCTCGACGCCTACGAGGCCGAGCGCTGGCCGATCACCAGCCAGGTTTCACGGTTTGCAATGTCGCATGCCGAAGCTGAAATTCGCCGCCGCGGCGCGGTGCCCGATGAAATCGAGGATGCGGGGCCGGAGGGCGAACGTGCGCGGCGGGACGTGGGGCGTCTGAGCTACGAGATCAACGTCCAGCAATATGCCTGCGCTGGTCTCAACTTCGGTACCTATTATGATCGCTCGCCGATCATTGCGTATGATGGCGCCGAACATCCGGCCTATACGATGGACAGGTACACGCCCTCGACGGTCCCGGGTTGCCGCACGCCGCATCTGTGGCGCGCGGATGGCCGCTCGCTCTACGATGCCATGGGGCCGGAGTTCACGCTGCTGCGGTTCGATGCGGGCGTTGATGTTGCCGCGCTCGAGGCCGCGGCCCACAGCCGGCGGCTACCGCTCAGGGTTCTCGACGTCGAAGGGCCTGCAACACATGCCTTCAATGGCGCGCTGGTATTGTCGCGGCCGGACCAGCACGTGGCCTGGCGCGGCAACAGCTTGCCGACTGATCCGCTGGCGTTGATTGATCGTGTCCGGGGCGCTTCGAGTTGATTGCGCGATGCGGCGGCCGGCCAAGCGACCTCAATCGGCTGGCGCCGCCCGCATATTGGCGGAACAGGCGCTAGTCTTCGTTCGCGGCAATGGATTCCATCAAGGACACCAGCTGACGCTGTACGGTCTGGTCCTTGATCTTGCTATAGGCCCGCAGCAGCCTCAAGCTGAACGCGCTGTCCAGAAACAGCAGGCTCTCGACTTCCCGCGCCTTGCCGTCGCCGTCGTAGAAAAATGTCACGGGGACATCGAGCGCCGTCGCGATCTGCTGAAGACGGGCCGCACCGACGCGGTTGACCCCCTTCTCGTATTTCTGAACCTGCTGGAAGCTGACGCCGAGCTGGTCACCGAGTTCCGCCTGGGAAATCCGCTGCTCGACACGCCGCAATCGGATGCGCTTGCCAAGTTCGATATCCGGCTTGCCGGCGCTGCGCTGCTTCATCTTCTTTGCTACTGATTTGTTCATTCTGTCTTTACCGTCCTTCGGTCGTGAAGCGCCCCAACAGATGGGCCAAGGGTTTCCCCTTATATACCGCTTTGGGCGCGCTTGAATGGGTCAATTCGTCCTGAAACTGCGGGAAGCTCAAGCGTGTTGGTGCACGACGGTCGCAACTAGATCGTTAGAGGTACAATGTTCCGCACCTCGGGCTCGAACTCGTCTCCTGAGCAACGCCATTTCAGCGTCGGCTACAGGCACTCTGTTCCGTCCGTTAGACTTGGCAGAATATGATACGAACCACAACCTCGGCGGGTTCATCCTGAGTGCTTTTTGAACGTTTATAATTACCGTGAAGATGGGCGTGCCGAAAAATTACGGGCGGCTTGGCCCCCGCAAGGCTGCGGTAACCTTGAGCACACACCTTTGTGAACAGGATCGGGGCGGATCTGGTTTGCGACCCTGCTTTCAATCGCGTCATGCCGATGGTCTGGCTGGACCTATTTTTTTCAGGATGCAATGATTGGCGTTAGAACGTGGCGGTCGTCGTGTTATTCTTGTGAACCAAATGGGACTGGCCGGATTTTGTGGACGAACCGGCCGCCCGTCGAGCGTGATAGAAGCAACAACGATGTCACATACCTGTGCGACGAAAAAGTCTATCGCGCCGTTTCGACAGCATTCGGACTTTCTAAAGCGGGGAGGGGTTTATGAAAAGACCGACGGGATCGCCTGGATTTTACCTGGCAAGCTCGGTGACGGAAAAAACGCTGGTGGCTAATTCAGAAGAACGATTGCATTCGATTCTGGCAACGCTTGAGGAGTGCCAGGCGGCTCTCGTCGCCAGCGGCAACCGGGAAACCGCGCAATTGGTGTCTGTGGCGATCCTTGAGCTTCGGATCAAACTCAATCACGTTGCCGATTCGGAATTGAAGGCACTGTGCGATGCGATGTTGCAGGATGCGGCGTCGGCGGAACAGTCGCGCGATCCGAAATCATCCCAAGGTCAGGGCGGCCGCGCCCCGGTCTCACTGAAGCTGGTCAAATAGCCAAGCGGTTTTTGCGGGCGCGCTGTATTGGCGGCGCGCCGATCCAGCCCGCGATCTCCCTGATTAGTCGCCGCGACGGTTTTTCCCCACTTTCGTCGAGAAGTCCGGGCAATGCCGCGCCTGGACGGCGTTATTGCGCATTCCCACACATCGGCTACATGGAGGCGCATCATGGTCCACGACGTCACAATACCCGCCGCGCTACTTGCCGGTCTTGTCAGCTTCCTGTCGCCCTGCGTGCTGCCGCTGGTGCCGCCCTATCTGATCTATCTGACCGGCGCGACCATCGAGCATGTCGCCCATGACGAGACGGTAGCGGCTTCGCGGCGCGCGGTGATGATATCGGCGCTGATGTTCGTGCTCGGCTTCTCCACGGTGTTCGTCGCGCTCGGCGCCAGCGCGTCCTTTATCGGAAGCCTGATCCGGGCCTGGTCGGCCGAACTGTCGATCGTCGCCGGCATCGTCATCATCATCATGGGCCTGCATTTTCTCGGGCTGACGCGAATCGGCTTGCTGATGCGCGAAGGCCGGCTGACGGCGCCGAAGCCGGTCGGATTATGGGGCGCCTATGTGATGGGTCTGGCTTTTGCGTTCGGCTGGACGCCGTGCATCGGGCCGATCCTGGCGGCGATCCTGTCGGTGGCGGCGGCCGAGGCGACGTTGGCAAAAGGCGCGGGCCTGCTCGCGGTCTATTCCGCCGGGCTCGGAATTCCCTTTTTGATCGCAGCCTTCATGGTCGAACAGTTCTCTTCGCTGTTCGCGCGGATGAAGCGGCATCTCGTCAGCGTCGAGCGGGCAATGGGCGTGTTGATGGTGATCACCGGCATCGCCTTTCTCACCGGCAGCGTCTCCGCCATCAGCATTTGGTTGCTGGAGACGTTTCCGAGCCTGCAGAATTTCGGCTAGGGGAGCAGACGCTAGAGATTACTGTCGGTGATCGCCGCGTAGACCATGGTGCGCAGCTCGCGCCGGATCGGATAGGCGCTCGACGGCAGCACCTGGGTCATGAAGATTGCGATCAGTTCTTCCGCGGGATCAATCCAGAACGAGGTCGTCGCCGCACCGCCCCAAGCATATTCGCCGGCACTGCCGGGAATCAAGGTCTGTGCGGGATTTATCGTCACCGAGAAGCCGAGGCCGAAGCCGATGCCGTTATAGGCCGCCTCGGAGAACAGCGACCGCGACATTTCCGGCAGGTCACGTCCGCCAGGCAGGTGATTTGACGTCATCAGGGCCAGCGTCTTCGGGCCGAGCAGCCTGACGCCGTCGACTTCACCGCCATTCAAAAGGGCGCGACAGAAGGTCAGGTAATCGGCCGCAGTCGAGCACAAGCCGCCCCCGCCGGAAATGAAGGACGGCCGCGACAGGAAAGAACTGGTGGCTGGATCATCCTGCAAGGTCAGCCCGCCCTTGCGTTCGGTGGCATGAAACGTCATGGCGCCTTGCGGGCTCGCCGAATAGCAGGCCGCAAAACGATGCGCCTTGTCGGCCGGTACGAAGAAGTCCGTGTCGTTCATGCCGAGCGGACCGAGAATGCGTTCTTCGAGAAACTGTTCGAACGGCATGCCGCTGATCTTGCCGATGAGATAGCCAATCACGTCGGTCGAGACCGAATAGTTCCAGGCCTCGCCCGGCGAAAATTCCAGCGGTATCTTAGCCAGATCATCGATCATAGATTGCAGCGTTCCCGCCTTCTCGACCTCGCCGATTTTCATCTCGCGATAGGCGGCGTCTACATTGGAGCGCTGCTGGAAGCCGTACGTCAGGCCAGAAGTATGCCGCAGCAGATCCACGATCAGCATCGGCCGTGACGGCGGCCGGGTCAGGAAAGCCGGTGCGGTGCCTGCCTGGAAAACGCCGAGGTTCTTCCATTCCGGGATGTATTTATGGACGGGCTCGTCGAGCGCGACGCGGCCTTCCTCGACCAGCATCATGAAGGCAACCGTGGTGATCGGTTTGGTCATCGAATAGATGCGAAAGATGGTATCGTCTTTCATGGTGGCTTTGCGCGCCACGTCGGCAAAGCCTTGCACCGCACTGTGGACGACCTTGCCGCGGCGATAGACCAGGAGCTGCGTTCCGGGAAAGCGGCCGGCCTCGATATACCGCTGCTGCAAATGATCTTCGAGACGATCGAAGGCGGCCTTGGACATGCCAGCGGATTTGGGCGAGGCAGGGGCTAACATCGCAAAAGTCTCCGGAAGCTGACGCTGGGCGCTCTTGATAGCCGAAAACTGCGTCCTGTTCCAACTGCAGACCGCTTACCCTTGCCATATCTGTCGTGTAGACTTGTACCGCAATGGCGTAACCCGCAGGACAGCAAAATGCCCCAATTCAACGACACCGAACTCACTGCCGCCGTGATCCGCAGCTTTGACGAGACGCCGGACCCGCGTGTCAAATTTCTGATGGAAGAGCTGGTGAAATCGCTGCACGAGTATGTCCGCAAGACCGACCTCACCTTCGGCGAATGGGAATACGCGATCGATTTTCTGACCCGCGTCGGCCAGAAATGCACCCCGAGCCGGCAGGAATTCATCCTGTTGTCGGACGTGTTCGGGGTTTCGATGCTGGTCGACGCGGTGAACCATCGCGAACGCGATGGCGCAACCCAGACCACCGTCCTCGGTCCGTTCTATGTCGGCGAACACAAGGCCATGCCGCACGGCACCGACATCTCCGCCGATCTGGAGGGTGAGCGGATGTTCGTGCAGAGCCGGGTCACGGATCTCGCGGGCAAACCGCTGGCGAACGTTCCGGTGGATGTCTGGCACGCCGATGACGACGGCTACTATGATTTGCAAAAGCCGAATTACGAGACCGACGGTCCGTCATCGCGGGCGCGGTTCATCACAGATGCCGACGGCCGGTTCTTCTTTCGGACCATTTTGCCGTGCAGCTATCCGATCCCGACCGATGGCCCGGTCGGGGAGATGATCCTGCAGGTCCGGCGTCATCCGATGCGGCCGGCGCATGTGCACTTTCTCGTCAATGCGCCCGGCTACGAGCCGCTGGTCACCCACGTCTTCATCGAGGGCGACAAGTATCTCGACTCTGATGTCGTGTTCGGGGTGAAGGACGAACTGATTTCCAAAATCGAGAAACGCACCGATCCCACGACGCCCGATGGCAAGCCCTCCACCACGCCCTGGCATTTGATGACCTACGATTTCCGGGTGAAGCCGGGCCAGGGCGCCGCGCCGAAGCCGATGATGGCGGTGACTGAGGACGCCTGAAAACAGGTTGAAAACCAGGTTCGGATATCTCCTGCTCATTTGTTGTGCGGCGCACAACAAATGAGCGAATCGCAAGTTTTGGCGGCGGATCGCCATCGGCGGCCGATGCCTATGTTCATCTATAACGTATTGTAATATCGATATTTTCCGTATCGCGGCGGCTTGGCACAAAGCTTGAATAGCTAGTGCCGACGCCACTGATGCCGTCCATCGAAACCAATCATCCGATTTGCAGACCGCCAGAACTGGGGCCTCCCCAGCGCGCGCCTCTATGTCTTAGAGCGCGATCTCCCGACAGCAGCGCCCACGTCGTTCAGAAAGGAAGTCTTTAATGAGCAAGCAGAGCCCGACCTGGATTTCAGAATGGAAGCCAGAGGATGAGACGTTCTGGAACACGACCGGCAAGGTCGTCGCCCGACGAAATCTCATCTGGTCGATCGTCGCGGAGCACGTGGGATTTTCCGTCTGGCTGATCTGGAGCATCGTCGCCACCAAACTGCCGGCGGCGGGATTCCACTTCAGCACGGACGAACTGTTTCAGCTCGTGGCGATACCCGGATTGATCGGGTCGCTGATGAGATTTCCCTATACTTTCGCGGTGACGACGTTCGGTGGCCGCAACTGGACGATCTTCAGTGCGACGGTGCTTTTCATTCCGACCCTTGGCCTCGCCTATTTCGTCGGCCAGCCGGAAACCCCGTTCTGGCTGATGCTGCTGGTGGCTTCGACGGCCGGTCTCGGCGGCGGCAACTTTGCCTCGAGCATGACGAATATCTCGTTCTTCTATCCCGACCGCATGAAAGGCTGGGCGCTTGGCCTCAACGCAGCCGGCGGAAATATCGGCGTCAGCAGCGTTCAATTGATCACGCCGGCTCTGATGGGGGTCGGCCTGATCAATCTTTACCAGGCAAGTCCGGTCTCGGGGGTCTATCTCCAGAATGCCGGCCTGATGTGGGTATTGCCGATCGTCATTGCAGTGTTCGGCGCCATCTTCTTCATGAACAACCTGACCTCGGCCAAGTCTTCCTTCAAGGATCAACTCGCCATCGTCGGGCGCAAGCATACCTGGATCATGGCGTTCATCTATGTCGGGACGTTCGGTTCCTTCATCGGTTACTCGGCCGCATTCCCGCTTCTGATCAAGACGCAATTCCCGGCGGTCACCATCGCCATCGCGTTCCTCGGGCCGCTGGTGGGTTCGCTGTCGCGTCCGCTTGGCGGCCTGCTGGCCGATAAGGTCGGCGGCGCGATCGTGACGTTCTGGAATTTCATCGCGATGGGTGCCGCCACGATCGGGGTGCTGTATTTTGTGGGAATCAAGGACTTCGCCGGCTTCCTCGCGATGTTCCTGATCCTCTTCGTCACTACCGGCATTGGTAACGGATCGACTTACCGGATGATCCCGTCGATTTTCCGCGAGGAAAATCTTCGAAAGGCCAGAGGTAAGGGCGAAGCCGGACGGGCGCTTGCCCTGAAGACCGCCAGCATCGAAAGCGGGGCCGCGCTCGGATTTATCGGCGCAGTCGGTGCCTGCGGTGGCTACCTGATCCCGAGCGGCTTCGGCAAGTCGATCGCGATCACCGGCGGTCCGCAACTGGCGTTGGTCATCTATCTCGCATTCTACGCAGTCTGCCTGGCGTTCACCTGGTGGTTCTATCTGCGCAGGAGCCCGGTGACGTCGGGCGCGAGCAGCCTCGCCGAAGCGCGGATCTGAACAGCGTGTTGATGAGCCTCTCCCCGCAAGCCGGGGAGAGGAATGGGAAACAGGCAAAAAGCAGGAGGGATGTATGACATCTGATCAGGTCACACTCGTGCAAGAGAGCTTCGCCAAGGTCGCGCCGATTTCGGAAACCGCGGCTGTGCTGTTCTACGACCGGCTGTTCGAGATCGCGCCGCAGGTGAAGGCGATGTTCCCCGCCGATATGACCGAGCAGCGCCGCAAACTGATGGTGATGCTGGCCGCCGTGGTCAACGGTCTTGGTGATCTCAACTCGATCCTGCCTGCCGCGAGCGCACTGGCCAAGCGCCATGTCAGCTACGGCGCAAAGGCCGAGCACTATCCCGTCGTCGGCGCGGCCTTGCTGTGGACGCTGGAAAAGGGACTCGGCGACGGCTGGACGCCGCAAGTCGCAGAAGCATGGACCGCAACTTACGGGATGCTGTCCGGCTACATGGTCTCCGAAGCCTACGGCCACCGACAGGCAGCCGAGTAAGGATACGGTTGTGAGCGAACCGCTGGTCATCGTCGGCAATGGAATGGCGGCCGCGCGTCTGGTCGACGAACTGGCGAAGGTCGCGCTTGGCCGCTATGCCATCGCCGTGATCGGGGATGAGCCGCGGCTGGCCTATAACCGGGTGCTGCTGTCGTCGGTGCTCGCAGGCGAGACCGCGTCCCATGACATCGAGCTCAAGCCCGCCAGTTGGTGGCGCGATCGCGGCGTCACCCTGAAATATGGATGCGCCGTCACCGAGGTCGATGTCGGCCGCCGCGAACTCAAGATCGCCAATGAGGAAAGCGTCGCGTTTTCCAGGCTGGTGCTGGCCACTGGCTCGACGCCGCTGCGGCTCAACGTGCCCGGCGCCGAACTTTTAGGTGTGCATACATTTCGCGACAGCCGCGATGTCGATCTCCTGCTCACGCTCGCCGCCCGGAAGAAGCGCGTCGTCGTGATCGGCGGCGGATTGCTGGGACTCGAAGCTGCCTACGGTCTCGCCAAGGCCGGCGCACCGGTGACGCTGCTTCATCTGATGGACCGGCTGATGGAACGTCAGCTCGATGCGCCAGCGGGAGAATTGTTGAAATCTCTCGTCGAACGCAAAGGCATCGAGGTGCTGGTCAATGCCAACACCGCGCGTATCCATGGCGACAGCCATGTCGAAGCCGTCGAACTGACGGACGGACGCCGGATCGACGCCGACGCGGTGATCTTCGCGGCCGGTATCCGGCCGAATGTCGCACTGGCGAGGGACGCCGGCATTCCCGTCAACCGCGGCATCGTGGTGGACGATCATCTGCAAACCGGTGCCCCGGATATTTTTGCGCTCGGCGAATGCGCCGAGCATCGCGGCATCTGTTACGGCCTGGTCGAGCCGGCCTACGAGCAGGGCCGTGTGCTGGCGCAGCATCTGGCCGGCAGGACGTCCGCCGCCTACGGCGGCAGCATCGTCGCCACCAATCTGAAAGTCTCCGGCGTGAGCGTGTTTTCCGCGGGCGACTTCCTGGGCAAGGAAGGCAGCGAAGCCATCGTGCTCAGCGATGTCAGGCGCGGCACCTACAAGAAGCTGGTGATATCCGAGGGCCGGCTTACCGGCGCGGTGCTGATCGGAGAAGTCGCCGACGCGCTCTGGTATCTCGATTTGATCCGCAACCGGGAGTCCATCGCCACCATTCGTGCCGACATGATGTTCGGACCCCCGCGCGCGATCCTGTCAAAGGCGGCATGATCCGATGCCCGGACTATCGCAATGACGGCTGTCGACCCCGGTTCGCGCGCCACACGCACCACCTGTCCCTATTGCGGCGTCGGCTGCGGCGTATTGGCGACGGCGGATGGTCGCGGCGGAGCGGCGATATCGGGCGATCCCGAGCACCCCGCCAATTTCGGACGGCTGTGCTCGAAAGGCTCCGCGCTTGGCGAAACCCTCAGCCTCGAGGCGCGGTTGCTCTACCCGATGATCCGCTGCAGCAAGGGCTCGATGGAGCGCGTGGCCTGGACCGACGCGCTCGATCATGTCGCGCACCGGTTTGCGCATATCGTCAAGCGCGACGGGCCCGGCGCGGTGGCGTTTTATCTCTCCGGGCAGTTGCTGACCGAGGATTATTACGTCGCCAATAAGCTGATGAAGGGATTCATCGGCAGTGCCAATGTCGATACCAATTCGCGGCTGTGCATGGCGTCGTCGGTTGCGGGTCACCGCCGCGCCTTCGGCGCCGATACCGTACCCGGATGCTATGAAGACCTCGACGAGACCGATCTCCTGGTGCTGGTCGGTTCCAACGCGGCGTGGTGCCACCCAATTCTGTTCCAGCGTATGCTCGCCAACAAACAGAAACGTGGCGCGCGCATTGTCGTGATCGATCCACGTCGCACCGATACCGCTGGGGATGCCGACCTGTTTCTGGGGGTGAAGCCCGGCACTGATAGCGCGCTGTTTTCCGGCTTGCTCGTGCATCTTGCCGATACCGGCGTGCTCGATCAGGACTACATTGAAAGTCACACCAGCGGTTTCGAGGATGCGCTTGCGCGCGCCCGGAGCATGGCCGGCAGCGCGGCTGCGACCGCCCTGGCGACGGGGCTCCCCGAACAGGACGTTGCGGCGTTTTTCCGGATGTTCGGCTCAACGCCGCGCGTCGTCACTTTATATTCGCAAGGCGTCAACCAGTCGGCGCAGGGCACCGACAAGGTCAACGCCATCCTCAATTGCCATCTCGCGACGGGACGTATCGGCAAGCCGGGCGCGTCGCCGTTTTCGCTGACCGGGCAGCCCAACGCGATGGGCGGCCGCGAGGTCGGCGGGCTCGCCAATCAACTCGCCGCGCACATGGGTTTCACGCCATCGGACATCGACCGCGTGCGCCGCTTCTGGAAGGCGCCGCGCATCGCAACTCATGAAGGGCTCAAAGCGGTCCAGATGTTCGAGGCGATCGCGCGCGGCGAGGTCAAGGCCCTGTGGGTCATGGGCACCAATCCCGCAGTGTCATTGCCGGACGCGGACGCCGCGTGCGCGGCGCTGAAGAAACTCGAACTGTTCGTGATCTCGGAAAATGTGATTTCCAACGACACCGTCAATGCCGGTGCACACGTGCTGCTGCCGGCGCAGGCGTGGGGCGAGAAATCCGGAACTGTAACCAATTCGGAACGGCGCATCTCCCGGCAACGCGCATTCCTGGCGGCGCCCGGCGAAGCCAAACCGGATTGGTGGATCGCCAGCGAAGTGGCAAAACGTCTTGGGTTTGGCGCGGCCTTCGCTTTCAATTCGGCGGCGGAGGTGTTTTGCGAACATGCCGCACTGTCGGCATTCGAGAACAGCGGTGACCGTGATTTCGATATCGGCGCGCTGAAATCGCTGTCGGACGAGGCGTTCGATACGATGTCGCCGGTGCTATGGCCGCACCGACTCGGCGATACCGAACCGCAACAGCGTTTCTTCGCCGATGGCGGGTTTTATTCAAACGACCACAAGGCCCGCTTCATCGCGCCGGAAGTGCCGGCGCTGCGTACAGAGACCACGGCCGGACGACCGCTGCGGCTGAACACCGGCCGCATCCGCGACCAATGGCATACCATGACCCGCAGCGGCATCAGCCCGCGGCTGGGCCAGCATCTGCCCGAACCGTTCGTCGAGATTCACCCCGACGACGCATCAAAGTCGGGTGTCGCCGATGGCGGCTTCGCGCGCGTCGTCACCGATTACGGGCAATGCCTGCTGCGTGTGGTGGTCAGTGAACGGCAGCAGCGAGGCATGTTGTTCGCGCCGATCCATTGGAGCGGGCCGACGGCGTCCTCCGCGCGGGTGGGGGCGCTGGTGGCGCCCTTCACCGATCCGTTTTCGGGCCAGCCCGAGAACAAGGCGACGCCGGCGTCAATTACGCCCTATGAATATGTCTTCCGCGGCTTCGCCCTGTCGCGTACGCAACTTGAACTGCCCGACCATGCCTGGTGGGCGCGCGTCGCGGTCACCGGCGGTCACGGCTACCTGCTTGCCGACAACGCCGATCTCAGGGGATGGCAGGCGTGGCTGCGGTCGGTCGCCGGCGGCGATCTCGCCGAATATCGGGATTTTGGTGGCGGCGTTTACCGCGCGGCATCGTTTGCCCAGGATCAGATCGAAACTTGCCTGTTCATGGGTCCGGCCCGGGACGCGGGCGACTGGAATGTTGTGAAGAACCTGTTCGCGGCTGGCGCTCTCAGCGACGATCAGCGCCGGACGTTGCTGTCGGGCAAATCGATGCGACGGGCTCGCCAATGCCGGCCCCATTGTCTGCGCCTGTTTCGGTGTCGGGCGCACCACGATCTGCGACGCCATCGCGGCGGGCGCTGCGTCCGCGGCCGAGATCGGGGCGCGGCTCAAGGCCGGGACCAATTGCGGCTCATGCATCCCGGAATTGAAGCGCCTGATCGCGCAGCTCGATGCCGCCAATGCCGGAACCGATCCGCCACGGCGTCAATTGACGGCCGTGGCCAATTGAACATTCCGCTTGCGGCGTTTTTATAATCCGTCATTCCGGGCCTGATGCTAACGCACCATCCCGGAATGACGTATCCTAATCGCTTCACTCGCCACGACGGTTGTATGCGCGAGCCCGAGCAAGTGTTGTGAGGAAACGTGAGACACAAAAAATTCGGCGGCAACGGTCCAGAGGTCTCCGTGATCGGGCAGGGCAGCTGGTATCTCGACCAGGGAAATCGCCAGAACGCGGTCGCGGCGTTGCGCCGGGGTGTCGATCTCGGCATGACCCACATCGATACCGCCGAGATGTATGGCGACGCGGAACTGGTGATCGCCGAAGCCCTCGCGGCGCGGCGCGACGAGATTTTCCTGGTCTCGAAAGTCTTGCCCGGCAACGCGTCGCGGCGCGGCACCATTACGGCCTGCGAACGTTCATTGAAGCGGCTGAAAACCGACAGGCTCGATTGTTACCTGCTGCACTGGCGCGGATCGTATCCGCTGGCAGAAACCGTCGCCGCGTTCGAGGAACTGGTGAGTGCCGGCAAAATCCGCTCCTGGGGCGTCAGCAATTTCGATAGCGACGACCTCGATGAAATGCTTGATGTTGCCGGCCAGGGCAAGATCGCCTGCAATCAGGTGCTCTATCATCTGCAGGAGCGCGCCATCGAGCATGCGGTGATTCCGTGGTGCGCCCAACACGGCGTCGCCGTGGTGGCCTATTCGCCATTCGGCCACAATGATTTTCCGTCTCCGCGCGGCAAGGCGGGTGAGGTCCTGCAATCCATCGCCGCCGCGCATTGCGCCTCGGTGCGCCAGGTGGCGCTGGCATTTCTGACGCGCGGGACTTCCGTATTCGCTATCCCGAAAGCCTCGACGCCGGAACATGCCGCCGACAATGCCGCGGCCGGAACATTGACGCTGAGCGAAGCCGAGATCGCCGCGTTGGATCAGGCTTTCCCGCGGGGTCCGAAACCGCACAGCCTGCCAATGCTGTAATCGTTGCCGCGCGGCACACAGCCGCGCTTACTGGCGCATATCGGCTGCCTGTTTTCGGACCTTGCCGATGTCGGGCAATTATCGTCCTTTAGCGGCTCGCCCGATTCGATATTTCCTGCGCCAGAGTTCAATTGTGACCCCGCCATCCGCAGCCGTCAGGCTGGACAGCGCTGCATTGCCTTTGCCCGAGAAAAAACTGGCGGGACGTACGGCGCCCGCGCGCGCCGACCGGCCATTTCGCGGTATTGCGCTGATCCTCGCCTCGACCGTGTTTCTCGGTATATCGGATGTGACGTCGAAATATCTTTCGGCGACGCTGCCGTCGGTCGAGATCGCCTGGATCAGGTTTCTGGTGTTCGCGCTGATCATGATACCGGCGATGCTGCCGGGTTCACCATTATTCGCCTTGCGAACCGGGCGTCCCGGTTTGCAGGTAATGCGTGGTGTTGCGTTATTGGGATCTTCGCTATTTTTCATTTCCGGCCTGCGGTTTCTTCCGATCGCCGAGGCATCGGCGACCGGGTTCGTCTCGCCGCTGTTCGTCACCGCGTTGTCGATCGTCTTCTTAAGCGAAAGCGTTGGCGTGCGCCGCTGGCTGGCGACTGCGGTCGGACTGATTGGCGTGCTCATCATCCTGCGGCCGGGCTCCAGTTCGTTTCATCCGGCGGTGTTTTTCCCGCTGGTGTCGGCGCTGTCCTGGGCCTGCATGCTGATCATGACGCGGATGATGAGCGGGCGGGAAGCCGCCATCACCACCATGACCTATTCGTCGATCGTCGGTGTCGGCATTCTGTCTGCACTGGTGCCGTTGGTCTGGGTGGCGCCGAGCTGGCACGATATTTTGTTTGGAATTTTAGTCGGTCTGGCGTCGACGGTGGGACAGTGGATCGTCGTGCTTGCCTTTCGCTATGCCGATGCTTCCGTGCTGGCGCCGTTTTCGTACACCCAGTTATTGTGGGTCAGCATTCTCGGCTTCCTGATTTTCGGCGAAGTGCCTGATGTATGGACCGTGACCGGCGCGGCTTTCATCGTCGCCAGCGGCCTCTACACCGCGCACCGCGAGCGGCTGCGGCGGTCGCAGCTTCTTCTGGTCGAAGGCGAGCTGTCGCCCAACCCCTGATCACACCGGCAGCGCGATTGAATATTTCACCTGGCTGAGCGCAAAGCTGGACTCGATCGAGGCGATGCCGTCGAGCCGTGTCAGCTTGTTTTTCAGGAAAGCCTCATACGACGACAGGTCGGCGGCGACGACGCGCAACAGATAATCGCGGTTTCCGGTCATCAGGTAGCATTCCAGCACCTCGTCCCATTTCGAAATCGCCTTCGCAAACCGGGTGAGGTCCTCCTCCTTCTGGCGCGCCAGCTTGATCGAGATGAAGACGCTGACATGCAAGCCGAGCGATTTCTGATCGACGGTGGCGATGTAGCGCGTGATCACGCCACGCTCTTCAAGCAACTTGACCCGGCGATGACATGGCGAGACCGACAACCCGACCTTGTCGGCGAGTTCCTGCATGGTGGTGCGGCTGTCGGATTGCAGCAGGCTGAGAATCCTGCGGTCGATGGCGTCGAGAGAGGGCATTGGGATAAACTCTGTCTAATGGGCCTTGGATTGGTAATTTATCCCAATTTACGGCGGTATGTCGCGATAATTTGAGATTTTTGGCGACGGCCGGCCCGTTAATATCGCGCGGTAACCACTGGGCAGGGAGCCCCGCCATGCCGACCGAACCCGCACGCCTTGAAATGCTGTCCGCGCTGGCGCGCAAAGTGCTGTGGCTGTCGTCCTGGACCATCCATCACGCCAATCACATCCGGCCCAATGTCGACGGCTTGAAGGTTGGCGGCCATCAGGCCTCGTCGGCGTCGCTCGCCACCATCATGTCGGCGCTTTATTTCTCGGTACTGCGGCCGCAAGACCGCGTCGCGGTAAAGCCGCATGCCAGCCCGGTATTTCATGCCATCCAGTATCTGTTCGGCCACCAGACCCGCGAGAAGCTGGAAAATTTTCGCGGTTTCAAAGGCGCGCAGTCCTATCCGTCGCGCACCAAGGATACCGACGATGTCGATTTCTCTACCGGTTCGGTCGGCCTCGGCGTCGCGCAGACATTGTTTGCCTCGTTGGTGCAGGATTACGTCAAGTCGCATGGCTGGATGAAGGACCGGCCGGAGGGACGCATGATCGCGCTGGTCGGCGACGCCGAGATGGACGAGGGCAATATCTTCGAGGCGCTGCTGGAGGGCTGGAAGCACGGCCTGCGCAATACCTGGTGGGTGGTCGATTACAACCGCCAGAGTCTCGACGCGGTGGTGCGCGAGGGGTTGTGGGAAAAATTCGAGTCCATGTTCCGAAATTTCGGCTGGGACGTGGTGATCGTGAAATACGGC
The DNA here is from genome assembly GCA_963811915.1 of uncultured Alphaproteobacteria bacterium. GTDB lineage: Bacteria > Pseudomonadota > Alphaproteobacteria > Rhizobiales > Xanthobacteraceae > Bradyrhizobium. The sequence goes on along the minus strand of CAWETC010000034.1, from coordinate 88,012 downwards.
CGGCTGATGCGCGCGGCGTTCGCCGAGCCTGGCGGCGAGGCGCTGAAACGCTGGATCGATACCTGCCCGAACCAGATGTACGCAGCGCTGTGTTTTCAGGGCGGCGCGGCGTTCCGCAAACGCCTGCACGACGAGATCGGCGATCAGGGCGTGGTGTCGCAACTGATTAACCGGCGCAGCGACGACGAATTGCTGACGCTGATGTCCAATCTCGGCGGCCACGATATGGCCAGCATGATCGAGGCGTTCGAGGCCATCGATCACGATCGTCCGGTCTGCTTCATCGCCTACACCATCAAGGGCGTCGGGCTGCCGTTCCAGGGCCACAAGGACAACCATGCGGGCTTGATGACGGTCACCCAGATGGAGAAGTGGCGCGGTGCGCAGAACATCCGGCCCGGGCATGAGTGGGAAAAGTTCGAAGGGCTTTCTCAGGCGCCGGCGGCGTTGGAAGCGTTTCTCGCCAGCGCGCCGTTCAACCGCGATGGCCGGCGCCGCCTGAGCGCGCCTGTCATCGACGTGCCCGAGCGGCTTTCGTTCACGGCGTCGCCGCAGATGTCCACCCAACAGGGCTTTGGGCTGGTGCTCAATGAATTGGCGCGCGGCGAGACCGAGTTGGCGTCGCGCATCGTCACGGCGTCGCCCGACGTCACGGTGTCGACTAATCTCGGCGCCTGGGTCAATCGCCGCGGGCTGTTCGCGCGCGCCGAAAAGGCCGACCTGTTCCGAAGCGAGAAGATTCCCTCGACCTTCAACTGGGATTTTTCGCCGAAGGGACAACACGTCGAACTCGGTATCGCGGAGATGAACCTGTTCATCCTGATGTCGGCGCTGGGATTGTCGCACGCCATCAATGGCGAGCGGCTGCTGCCAATCGCGACTCTATACGATCCCTTCATCGAGCGCGGCCTCGATGCGCTGAACTACGCCTGCTATCAGGACGCGCGCTTCATGGTGGCGGCGACGCCGTCGGGCATTACGCTGGCGCCGGAAGGCGGCGCGCATCAATCGATCGCGACGCCGCTGATCGGCATGGCGCAGGACGGCCTCGCCTCATTCGAGCCGGCCTTTGTCGACGAACTCGCCGTGATCATGGGTTGGGGTTTCCAGCACATGCAGCGCGAGAAAGCGGGCGAGGGTGGTTCGGTTTATCTGCGGCTGTCGACCCGCTCGCTCGACCAGCCACAGCGGATCATGACGCCAGACCTGCAAAGCGGCATAACCGAGGGCGCGTATTGGCTGCGCAAACCCGGTCCGAATTGCGACGTGGTGATCGTCTATACTGGCGCGGTCGCGCCCGAGGCGATCGAGGCGGTGGGGCTGCTCGGCGAAAGCCGCCGCGACGTCGGCCTGCTGGCGATCACATCGGCGGATCGGCTGCATGCGGGATGGACGTCGGCGCGCGGGCTGCGTCGCGACCGCCGCGGCGTGGCACATCTTAGTCATATCGAAAAACTGCTGGCGCCGTTGCCGCGCGACTGCGGCATCGTCACCGTGATCGACGGTCATCCGGCGGCGCTGGGCTGGCTTGGCAGCGTGCGCGGTCACCGAGTGGAAGCGCTGGGCGTCGAGCATTTCGGCCAGACCGGCACTATCGATGATCTCTATCGCCACTACGGCATCGACGCCAACGCCATCATCGATGCGGCCGAAAGCCTCACCGCCGGCGCCCCCGTGCGGCACCGCAAGATGGCGGTGTGACGGTATTTGTCGTCCCTGCGAACGCAGGGAACCATAACCCGCGGCGCTCATTGTTGGAAAAGATATCTCTCGCTCCGCGCTAAACAGAGACTACACGGCATATGGGTCCCTGCGTTCGCATTGCGTTCGCAGGGACGACGATGGAAATACGCGCCCCGTCTTGCGCCCTTCATCCCCCAGACCTTATATCCAGCATGCGCCGCAACGCGGCATCCCGCACATGGCGGGTTCATTTTCTCGGCCTTTCGTGCAAGGATGCTTGCCGAACGCTTTGTTCGCCCTTCACTTGCCCCTGAAATCAAGAGGTTCACGATGGTTAACCGCATGCAATTCTACATCGACGGTGCCTGGGTCGATCCCGCCGTCAAGAAATCCACGCCCGTCGTCAACCCGGCGACCGAAGAGGCGATGTATGAAGTTGCGCTTGGCTCCAAGGCCGATGTGGACAAGGCCGTGGCTGCAGCCAAGCGCGCCTTCGAGACCTTTTCGCAGACCAGCCGCGAGGAGCGCGTGGCGCTGCTGACCAGGATCATCGAGGTCTACAAGACCCGCATCAAGGATATCGGCGCCTCGGTTTCCGACGAGATGGGCGCCCCGCTGCCGATGGCCGAGAAGCTGCAGGCCGGTGCCGGCCTCGGCCACATCGTCGCCACGCTCGATGTGCTCAAGAATTATCATTTCGAAGAAACCGTCGGCTCCGCCGTGGTGGTCCGCGAACCGGTCGGCGTCGTCGGCATGATCACGCCGTGGAACTGGCCGCTGAACCAGATCGCCTGCAAGGTCGCGCCCGCAATCGCGGCCGGCTGCACCATGATCCTCAAGCCGTCCGAATTCACGCCGACGTCGGCGTTAATCTTCGCGGAAATCCTGCACGAAGCCGGCGTGCCCAAGGGTGTATTCAATCTGATCAACGGCCTCGGCCCTGAAGTCGGCGCCGCCATGAGCGAGCACCCGGATATCGACATGATCTCGTTCACCGGTTCGACCCGCGCCGGCATCGATGTCGCCAAGCGCGCGGCGCCCACTGTCAAGCGCGTTAGTCAGGAACTGGGCGGCAAGTCGCCGAACGTCATCCTCGAAGGCGCCGACCTTACCAAGGCCGTCACCGGCGGCGTAATGCACATGTTCAACAATTCCGGCCAATCGTGCAATGCGCCGTCACGGATGATCGTGCCGTTGTCGAAGATGAAGGAAGTCGCCGCCATCGCCAAGGGCGTAGCCGACAAGACCAAGGCCGGCGATCCCCGCGCCGAAGGCACCACCATCGGACCGGTCGTCAATCGCGGCCAGTGGGACAAGATCCAGGGCCTGATCCAGAAGGGCATCGAGGAAGGCGCCACGCTGGTGGCCGGTGGTCCGGGCCTGCCTGAAGGGGTCAACAAGGGCTTCTATGTTCGCCCGACGATCTTCGCCGACGTCACCGAGAACATGACCATCGCGCGCGAGGAAATCTTCGGGCCGGTGCTGGTGGTGATGGGTGCGAAGGACGAAGAAGACGCCGTGAGGATCGCCAACAACACGCCTTACGGTTTGGCGGGTTACGTTTCCGCCGACAGCGTCGAGACCGCGCGCAAGGTCGGCCGCCGGATTCGCGCCGGCAACGTCAATCTGCAGGGCGTGCCGAACGACCGCACCGCGCCGTTCGGCGGCTACAAGCAGTCCGGTAACGGCCGTGAATGGGGCAAATACGGCTTCGAAGAGTTCCTCGAGGTCAAGGCCATCGCCGGCTTCAACGCCGCGTAAGTTTTAGAGCGACATGAAAACGCCGGAGCGGATCATTCCGCTCCGGCGTTTGCGTTTGTTGTAAAAGGTGTCGGCCTCCGTGCCAAAACGAGAGGCCGCGGCGTATGGATCCCGGCTCGCGCTTCGCTTGGCCGGGAAGACGAACGAATGAAGGATCATCCCCCCAGTGCGCCCTGGGTGTTCACATACAGCGCGTAGATCGACTGGCTGGCGGCCATGAACAGCCGGTTTCGCTTTAGTCCGCCGAAGCAGACGTTGGCGCAGCGCTCGGGCAGCGCGATGCGGCCGATCATCACGCCGTCGGGTGCGAAGACCACGACGCCATCGAGTTCGGGATCGCCCATGCCCCAGCCGCACCACAGATTGCCGTCGATATCGGCACGCATGCCGTCGGGCGTGCCCGGGCCGGCATCGGCAAACACGCGCTTGTCGGACAGTTTATCGCCGCTCGGCGAGACGTCGTAGGCGAGGATCTTGCGGGTTGGCACGCCGCGCGACTCGATGATGTAGAGGATTTTCTCGTCCGGCGAGAAGCAAAGCCCGTTCGGTCCGAGAATGCCTTCGGCGACAATGGTGGATTTTCCGGTCTTGCCATCGATCCGGTACACATTCATGTCGATCTCGGATTCTGCGACATAACCCTCGTAATTGCCGAGCAGGCCGAAAATCGGATCGGTGAACCAGATCGAGCCGTCGGATTTCACGACAACGTCATTCGGCGAGTTCAGCTTCCTGCCTTCGAAGGAGTCCATCAGCACCGTGATTGAACCGTCATATTCGGTTCGCACCACGCGGCGTCCGCCGTGCTCGCAGGTGACCAGGCGCCCCTGGCGATCGCGAGTGTTGCCATTGGCGAAATTCGACGGCTTGCGGTAGACGCTGACTGCGCCGGTTTCCTCTTCCCATTTGATGATGCGATGGTTGGGAATATCGCTGCACAACAAATAGCGTCCGTCGCCGAACCACACCGGGCCTTCGGCCCAGCGCAGGCCGGTCGTGAGCCGCTCGACGGCCGACAGTTTCAGCCAGTATTTTTCGAAGCGCGGATCGAGTGCCTGGATCGCCGGATCGGGATAATAGGTCGCCTGCTGCCAGCCGGGACGGGGAGATGCTGCCTTGGACATTTTCTGTTCTCGTTGTTGTGGTGCTTCCTCGGAGGTCCTTGTCTGCTATCATCGTCACCTTGCGGCAGCAAGCAAGGCGGCCTTACCGGCGTCATCGCCCGCGAAAGCCGGTGATCCAGCGATGCCTTGCCGCACCGTGGCGGCCGCGCCATACTCGATTCAATGCTTTGAGAACGAGGGAAGAAATGCCACGCATATTAATAACCGGCGCGTCCGGCGAAATCGGCACAAGCCTGCGAAAACTATTGGCGCCGATCTATCCGGACCTGGTGCTGAGCGACCTGAAAACGCCGGCCAATCTCGGGGCTCACGAAAAATTCAAAGCGGCGGAACTGTCGGACCCGGCGCAGGTCGAGGCGATCTGCGAGGGGATTGACGGCATCCTTCATTTTGGCGGCTATTCGGTCGAGGGTCCCTGGGACAATATCCTGCAGTCCAATATCATCGGCTGCTACAATCTGTTCGAGGCGGCACGCAAGAAGGGTGTCAAGCGCATCGTTTTCGCGTCGTCGAACCACGCGATCGGGTTCTATCCGCGGCATCATCGGATCGGCACCGACGTGACGCCGCGGCCGGACAGCCGCTACGGCGTCAGCAAGGTGTTCGGCGAGGCCGTAGGCGCGCTCTATGCCGACAAGCATGGCCTTAAGGTCACTTGCCTGCGCATCGGCAATTTCGGCGACAAGCCGCTGGATCATCGCCGGCTCTCGATCTGGCTGAAGCCGGAGGACCTCGCGCAACTATGCCGGATCGGGCTCGATCATCCCGATATCCATTTCGAGATTTTCTACGGCACGTCCTATAATGAGCGTTCCTGGTGGGACAATCACCGGGCCTACGATCTCGGCTATCGCCCGACCGGCCGGGCCGAGGATTTCCGTGAGCATGCCTTCGCCGAGCAGGCCAAGCTCAAACCCGATCCCGTCGGCGATTTCTACCAGGGCGGCACGTTCTGCGGCATGGAGTTCGACGGCGACGCCAGCAAGATCATCGACTGGAAATAGCCATAATAATGTAATGCCGAGCTTGAAGTGTTGCTTCGGCGTTGCCACAAACAAAGGTGCGCTCCCTCTTCCCACCAAACCCGGGTTTACCCGAGTTGGCTATCTCAAACTGTCGAAGTCGGATATATCCGACCTCGATTGGGAAAGGGCTGGGGGTGAGGGGTTACGGTCTATCGAAAGACCGTAACCCCTCACCCGAATTTCTCGCTGGGCTCAAAATTCGAACTCTCCCGAAGGGAGAGGTGAAACGAGCGTTGGCGCTGTTTAGAATCGAAGGAACAAGAAAATGGCTGACGGACTGCGCAAGGGACTGACGAGTTATGGCGACGCCGGGTTCTCGCTGTTCCTGCGCAAGGTCTTCATCAAGGCGATGGGTTATTCGGACGATGCGCTGAACCGGCCCATTGTCGGCATCACCAATACCTACAGCGACTACAATCCCTGCCACGGCAATGTGCCGCAGATCATCGAGGCGGTGAAGCGCGGCGTCATGCTGTCCGGGGCGATGCCGATGGTTTTCCCGACCATCTCGATTGCGGAGAGTTTTTCGCACCCCACCTCGATGTATCTGCGCAATCTGATGGCGATGGACACCGAGGAGATGATCCGCGCCCAGCCGATGGATTCGGTGATCGTGATCGGCGGCTGCGACAAGACCTTGCCGGCGCAGATCATGGCCGCCGTCAGCGCCGATTTGCCGACCGTCGTGATCCCGGTCGGACCGATGGTGGTCGGGCATCACAAGGGCGAGGTCCTGGGCGCCTGCACCGATTGCCGCCGGCTGTGGGGTAAATATCGCGCCGGCGAAATCGACGACGTCGAGATCGAAGCCGTCAACGGCCGGCTCGCGCCGTCCGTGGGCACCTGCATGGTGATGGGCACAGCCAGCACCATGGCCTGCATCACCGAGGCGCTGGGCCTGTCGCTGCCGATGAGCGCGACCATTCCAGCACCGCATGCCGAACGCTTTCGCTTGGCGGAAGCCAGTGGCAGGGTCGCCGCCGAGATGGCCAAGGCGAAAGGTCCCAAGCCCAGCGAGCTGTTGACGAAAGCTGCGTTCCGGAATGCGCAAGTGGTGTTGCAGGCGATCGGCGGGTCAACCAACGGTCTCATCCATTTGACGGCGATCGCCAATCGCACCGAACATCGCATCGATCTCGAAGCTTTCGACAAACTGGGCCGCGAAGTGCCGGTGCTGATCGACCTCAAGCCGTCCGGCGCGCATTACATGGAGCATTTCCACCATGCCGGTGGCGTGCCGAAACTGATGAAGCAACTCGGCGATCTGATCGACCTCGACGCAAAGACCGTCACCGGCGCTAGTCTGCGCGACGTCGTCGCCGAGGCCGAGGACGTGCCGGGACAGGACGCGATCCGGCCGCGCAACGATCCGATCAAGCCGGAAGGCGCAATGGCGGTGCTGCACGGCAACCTCGCGCCGCGCGGCGCCGTAATCAAGCATTCGGCGGCGAGCCCCAAATTGCTTCAACACACCGGCCGCGCCGTGGTGTTTGAATCGGTGGAAGACATGACGTTGCGGGTCGACGATCCCGCACTTGACGTCGGCGCTGACGACGTGCTGGTACTGCGCAACGCCGGGCCGAAAGGTGCGCCGGGCATGCCGGAGGCGGGCTATCTGCCGATCCCGAGGAAGCTGGCGCGCACTGGCGTCAAGGACATGGTGCGGATTTCAGATGCGCGGATGAGTGGCACAGCGTTTGGCACCATCGTGCTGCACATCACGCCGGAATCCGCCGTCGGCGGGCCGCTGGCACTGGTGAAGAACGGCGACATGATCCGGCTCGATGTCGCCAAGCGCAGCATCGATCTCTTGGTCGACGCCGCGGAACTGGAAAAGCGTCGTGCCGCGCTGGCGTCGCCGGGCACGCCGGACTGGGCCAAACGCGGTTACGCGCATCTGTTCAACGAGACGATCTTGCAGGCGGATGAGGGCTGCGACTTCGACTTCATGCGCGGCAAGGGGAAGGGATAGACTGCTCCTGATGGTGAGGAGCGCGTCTTCGCGCGTCTCGAACCATGAGCTGCTGATCGCTGCCATCCTTCGAGACGCGGCGCAGGCGCCGCTCTTCAGGATGAGGTCGGCATAGGCGGTTGACTGTCACGCCTTAGCTCCATGCGCTCCATCTCGCACCTGCGTTGTGTCTTCGACGCCGCGTTTGATTGACATTCAGACGATCCCGATGGGATGATCCGGAAAAACATCCGACACAACGTCCAGGGGAAGCGAGATGGGTAATCCGCGAAGGAGGACCGCTGCGGCAATCGCCATGGCGTCGATCTTGTTCACCGCCGGCGCGTCTGCGCAGGAAGCGAAGCACTATCGCTTCGCCTACGATCAGCCGAGGACGACGGGCTACGGAATTGTTGGCGATATCTTCAACGACAAGCTCAAGGCGCTCAGCAAGGGCACCATGATGATCGACCAGTATCCTGGCGCGCAGCTCGGGCAGGAGCCGCAGGTGCTGCAACTGGTGAAATCGGGCGACGTCGAGTTCTGTATTTCCTCCTCGGCGAATGCCGCGACCCTGTCACCGCAGGCCGGCGTGATGTCGATGCATTTCCTGTTCCGCTCCGAAGCGCATCTCATCAAGGCGATTGCGGACCCCGAAGTATCGAAGGCCGTCAAGGCCATGATCGCCGATACCGTCCAGGGTGCCCGCGTCATCGCGCTGTCCACGCTCGGCCTGCGCAACATGTATTCCAAGCGCGAGATCCGGAAAATCGGGGATATGAAAGGCCTCAAGGTGCGGGTACAGGCCACGCCCACCGAGGACACCATGTTTCCGGCCTACGGCGCACAGATCGTGCACATGCCTTTCGGCAGCGTCTATACGTCGCTGCAGACCGGGGTGGTGGATGTCGCCGAAAACGGCGTCAACGTCTACCTCGCCAACAAACATTATGAAGTGGCGCCGGTGCTTTCGATGACGGAACACGAGGCCAATAACAGCCTGATCTGGGTCAGCGACAAATTGTGGAACAGCCTGACGCCGGAGCAACAAGCGTGGGTGCAGGCCGCCGCCGACGAGGTCAACAAGAACGAGCCGGCGAAGGCGATCGAGCTTGAACATCAGTCGCTCGAGAAGCTGAAATCGATCGGGGTCAAGGTCGTCGATGTCGACAAATCAGGCTTTACCGCGATCTCCGACCCCTATCTGGACAAGCTCTCCAGGGAACTCGGCCCGCACGCCGAAAAGATCAAGACCCTGATCCGGTCTATCAACTAGGACTTTCTTGTTTTGACGCGTTTCCTCTTCACGCGAACCGGTGCCCACTTCGCTTGAAAACGCTTTGTCTGATTGACAACCTTGCAACCCCGATGGGATGATCCGGAAAAACCATAACAGGGGGAAACGGTGAATTATCCGGCAAGAATTATCGGCGGCTCGATCGCGGCCGCGACGGTCATGTTCGCGGCAAGTGCGAGCGCGCAAGAGACAAAACATTATCGCTTCGCCCACGATCAGCAGCTTAACTCCGGCTACAGCATCGCCTACGATATATTTTCCGCCAAGCTCAAGGAATTGAGCAAGGGCACCATGCTGGTCGATCAATACCCCGGCGCGCAGCTCGGGCAGGAATTGCAGATCCTGCAACTGGTCCGGTCAGGTGATATCGATTTTGCGGTCGTCTCGTCGGCGAATACCTCGACGATCTCGCCGCAGGCCGGCGTCATGTCGCTGCACTATCTGTCCCGCTCCGACCAGCACGACATCAAGGCGCTTGGCGACCAGAAGGTGTTCGAAGCGATCCGGGACATGATCGACGACACCGTCCAGGGCATTCACGTGATCGGACTCGGCACCCAGGGCTTCCGGCACATGTATGGCAAAAAGGAAGTGCACAAGATCGAGGATCTCAAAGGGTACAAAGTGCGTGTGCAGGCCACCGCAACCGAAGATACGATGTTTGCTGCCTATGGCGCGCAGACCGTACATATGCCGTTCGGCAGCGTCTATACGTCGTTACAGACCGGCGTGATGGATTTCGGCGAGAACGCGGTCAACGTCTACCTCATCAACAAGCACTACGAAGTGGCGCCCGTGCTGTCGATGACCGAGCATGAAGCGAACAACGCGATCTTGTGGATCAGCGACAAGCTTTGGCAAAGTCTCAACGCCGACCAGAAACAGTGGGTCCTGAGCTCGGCCAGGGACGTCAGCACGCAGGAACCCAAACGCGCGTTCGATCTGGAGCGTGCGGCGGCCGTCAAGCTCGAGAAAATGGGCGTCAAGATCGTCGCCGATGTGGACAAGGCAGGCTTTCAGAAAGTGGCCGATCCCTATCTCGACAAGCTCGCCAAGGAGCTCGGCCCGCATGCGGACAAGATCAAGTCCCTGATCCGGGCGATTGATTGATTCCTCATGGTGAGGAGCGCGCTCCTTGCGCGTCTCGAACCATGAGAGCGAGGCACACTTCTCATCCTTCGAGACCCGGTGAAGCGGCCGCTCCTCAGGATGAGGTCTTCGTCTTTGCCGACCTTGCTGGGGAAGTCCGACAATGACCATCGCCGACAAATTGGTGTTGCAGCGGCAGCATCACCTGAAATGGCGATCGCTCGACAGGCTCGAACTGATCCTGATGATTATCTGCGGGATATTGTGCTTCGGTTTCTCGCTCTCGGTGATGTTCGATATCGTCACGCGCACCATCGGCCATCCGTGGCTGTGGTTGCAGGAAGTCACCTCCACGCTGTTTATCTATGCGATCTTCATCGGCGCGGCGACTGCCACCCGCCGCAACGATCATCTGTACCTGACCGCGATCTCCGAAGCGCTGCACGGCACGCCGCGACTGATCGTTGAAATCATCATCCGCCTGGTGGTGCTCGGCGTCGCGTTCTGCCTGATCTGGTTCGGCTATATCAACTATCTCAGAGGTTTCGGCAGTTTTCGCCTTCCCTCGGGCACGCCGATCGCGTCGCTCTATGCGGCGATCCCGCTGGCCGGGGTTCTGATTGCGCTGTTCACGGTCGAGCAACTGGTCAATGGCATCCGCAACGGATTTGATCATCCCGAGCCGCCGGATGAAGACTTTCCGATTCCACCGCCCGGCGCCAGTACCCTGACCAGGGCGCAGCTGTGAGCGCACCGGTCATCCTGGCGCTGATGTCGTTCTGTTTCCTGTTCTTCGGCTATCTCGGCGTGCCGGTGCCGTTTTCGCTGATGGCAGGTGTGTTCGTCGGGGCACTCCTGACCGACGTTTCGCTGGCGGCGATCATTCAGAAGATTTTTGACGGCGTGGATTCCGAGGCGCTGTTGGCGATACCGTTCTTCCTGCTGGTCGGCGAACTCATGAGCTCGGCGAACGTCGTGGTGCGGATCGCCAATCTGTCGCTGTCGCTGGTCGGGCATATCAGAGGCGGGTTGTCGCAGGTTGTCGTCGTCTTCAGCATGTTCTTTTCGGAGATGTCGGGCTCGACCACGGCCGATGTCGCGGTCATGAGCCGCGCGCTGGGCGGCCCGATGAAGCGGGAAGGCTACAGCCCCGCCTTCATCGCGGCGATCATCGCATCCGCTTCCACCATCGCAGCACTGGTGCCGCCGAGCATCACGGCCGTGGTTTATGGCGCCGTCGGCAACGTATCGATCGCTGGACTGTTCATGGCGGGCGTGGTGCCGGGATTGATGATCGGCTTCGGCCTGATGATCTATTGCTATTTCTTTGGCCCCTCCGGGATGCGCAAGCCGCGGGCGCCGTTTCGCCAGGTCGCATTCGCGACCGCCGACGCAGCGCTGCCCCTGATGATTCCCGTGATCCTGCTCGGCGGCATTCTCACCGGCTGGTTCACGCCGACCGAAGCCGGCGTCGTCGCGGTGGTCTGGATCATCGCGGTGGTGATCCCGGCGCTCAATCGCGGGCATTTGCGGAAGATCCCCTACGATTTCTGCCTGGCCGGGCTGATCTTCTCGCTACCGCTGATCACCATCGGCGCCGCCAACGCGTTCGGCTGGATGCTGGCCTATCTGCGCGGCGCCATCGTCATCGCGGACTGGATCACCTCGATTGCCGGCAACAATCCGCAACACATGATGTTGCTGCTGGTGCTGCTGTTCACCGTGGTCGGGGATTTCATCGAGCCGGTGCCGACCATCATCATCTTCATGCCGCTGGTGAATGCGTTGACGCAAGCCGGCGACATCAACGGCGTCCACATGGGCGTGGTGCTGATCGCCACACTGGCGTTCGGTCTGATTACGCCGCCTTACGGGTTGGTACTGTTGATGGCCTCGAAATTCGTCGGCGTCAGTTTCGGCAAGGCGCTGCGCGCAGCGTTGCCGATCTATCTGGTCTTCCTGGCGACCATCACCTTTACGATCTATTTCCCCAAAGTGGTGCTGTGGCTGCCGAAGCAGATGATCCCGGAATTGGTAGGCTGTTTCAAATCGCCGGCCGGGACGGGGTATATTTGTCCGAATTGAATTTATGGTCGTCCCGTCGAACGCCGGGACCCATACCGCGTTATCCATCGATTACGGCAGGCTGGTTGACGCCTTCGGTAGACAATTGACCACGGTGGCTCTGGGTCCCGGCGTTCGCCGGGACGACGCGTGGATATATCTCGCGTTACTTCCCCTTGCTCATGAACTTCTTCACAGCCACGCGAAACTCATCGGTGTGCATGGCCGCGATGATCTTCTCTTCCTCGGCATCGAGTTGTTGTCGGGTCGGCGTGACGACGGCCTGATAGACCAGCGACTTGGTGCCGCCGATCGCGGCCGGTGGATTTTGCGCCAGCCGTTCGGCGAACTGTCGCGTCGCTGCCTTGAGTTCTGCTGCCGGAACGACCTTGGCAACCAGGCCCCAATTATGCGCCTGCTGCGCTGAAAAATTGTCCTCCGCCAGAAATATCTGCAATGCGCGGCGGGTCCCGACCGTGCCGACCATGCCGACGGTGCTACCGCCGTCCGGTGACACCCCGATCTTGGCATAGGCTGGCGTGAAGCGAGCATCATCGGCCGCGATGCAGAGATCGGCGACAAAGGCGAGGCCCATGCCGGCGCCGGCGGCGGATCCGTGAACGCTGGACAGCACGACCTTCGGCATCCGCCGCAGGGTTTCGATGAACGCATGATAATGCTTGAGCAACTCGCCGACCACGGGCGCGATGGTGTCCGCTGCGGCGGCTGCGCCAATGGTCTGCAGATCACCACCGGCGCTGAACGCGCGGCCGTCGCCTTCGATCACCAGCACGCGAACGTCGTTGTTGGCCTCGACCTCCGCGCCGAGCTGTTCGAGCTTCTTGGCGATCGCAAGGTCGATCGAGTTGAAGGCGGCCGGCCGGTTGAGCGTGATCGTGGCAATCGGCCCCTCGATGCGCAGCAGCGCCGGATCGTCGGGGTGGGAGGAGGCCGTGGTGTGGGCGGGTGTCTGCATTGTCATGGCTCCTGTGTCGAGGAGAACGTCGGCCAGTTAAATATCAGAAGGCAAGAGGTGACAATCCCCGGCCAAGTCTGCAAAATGAGGATAGATGTTCCCTCAGGGTGAGGAGGCCCCTTGCGTCTCGAACCATGAGGTCACAATGTACTTTCGTCCTTCGAGACGCGGCGAAGACGTCGCTCCTCGCGAGTGAGCGCGCTCCGGGGACGAGGACGAATGCGCAATGCTGACCGGGGCGGGAGGCGATATGTCGAGCGACCAAACCACGTTGAGCCGTCCGGTTTCGGCCATCGATCCGTTTTCACACGCCTTCCTGCGCGATCCCTATCCACACCACGAAGCCCTGCGCGAGGCCGGGCCGGTGGTATGGCTCGAGCAATACGGCATATGGGCGATGGCCCGGCACGAGCAGGTCCGTGATGCCCTGACCGACTGGCAGACCTATTGCTCGTCTGCCGGAGTGGGTTTGAGCGATTTCCGCAAGGAACCGCCGTGGCGGCCGCCCAGCATCATCCTGGAGGCCGATCCACCGCTGCACACGCGCACCCGTGCGGTGCTGACGCGTATACTGTCGCCGGCGGCGATCAAGATTTTGCGCGACACGTTCGAACGCGAGGCGGAACTATTGATCGCGCGGTTGGTCGAACAGCGCGAATTCGACGGCGTTGCCGATCTCGCCGAAGCCTATCCGCTGAAAGTGTTCCCGGACGCGGTCGGGCTCTCCGAAGAAGGCCGCGAAAATCTGCTGCCCTATGGCAGCATGGTGTTCAATTCGTTCGGTCCCCGCAACGATCTGTTCAATCAGGCGATGGCCAATGCCGGCCCGGTTCGCGACTGGATCATGTCGAAATGCAGTCGGGCGGTGCTGGCGCCGGGCAAACTGGGGCGCGAGATCTTCGAAGCCGTCGACGCCGGCGAATTGACGGAGGACGAAGCGGGCATGCTGGTGCGCTCGTTTCTTTCGGCCGGGATCGACACCACGGTCTATGGGCTTGGCAATGCGCTCTATTGTTTAACGCGCTATCCCGAACAATGGCGCGCGCTTCGTGAAAATCCCGCACTGATCCGCGGCGCCTTCGAGGAAGTCTTGCGGTTCGAGGCGCCCGTGCAGAGTTTCTTCCGCACCACGACCCGGGACGTTGAAGTTGGTGGCGTGCGACTGGGTGAGGGCGAGAAGGTGATATTGCTGTTCGCGGCGGCCAATCGCGATCCGCGCCGCTGGGACAGGCCTGATGCGTTCGATGTCAGCCGCCGCGCCACCGGGCATATGACGTTCGGCACCGGCATCCATGGTTGTGTTGGCCAGGCGGTGGCGCGGCTGGAATCCGAAGCGGTGCTGTCGGCGCTTGCCAAACGGGTCGAGTCCTTTGTATTCACAGGCGAACCGCAACAGCGGCTGAACAACACGTTGCGCGGGTTCGATACGATACCGCTTCGTGTCAACCCGGTCTGATCGCATGTCGCAGGAAACAGTTCTGATCGTCGGCGCCGGCCATGCCGGTTTCCAGGTCGCCGTGTCGTTGCGGCAGCACGGTTATGGCGGCCGCATCGGCCTTATCAATGATGAAGCGCATCTGCCGTATCAGCGTCCGCCTCTGTCGAAGGCCTATCTGAAGGGTGCCGGCGGCCCGGATAGCCTGATGTTCCGGCCGGACAAATTCTACCGCGACCAGAATGTCGAATTGATCGGTGACCGGGCCGTGGCGATCGATCGCGGTGCGAGCCGGCTGTTGTGCGCATCCGGTGCATCGCTCGAATATGCGCATCTGGTGCTGGCCACCGGTGCGCGCAACCGTCTGCTCGACATTCCCAACGCCAATCTGCAGGATGTGCTTTATCTGCGAACGCTTGATGAGAGCGACGCGTTGCGGCAGCGCATGGCCTCGGCGCGACATGTCGTGGTCGTCGGAGCCGGATTTATCGGCCTGGAATTCGCCGCCACGGCGCGGGCCAAGGGCCTCGAGGTCGACGTGATCGAACTCGGCGCGCGCGTCATGGCCCGCGCGGTCACGGCCGAAATCTCGGAGTTCTTTCAGGCGCGACACACCGCGGCCGGGATTCGCATTCATCTGGGCGTGCAGACCACCAGCATCGAGGGTGATGGCACCAACGTCACCGGCGTCAGTCTCAGCGACGGCCGCCATGTGCCGGCGGACCTCGTGGTGGTCGGTGTCGGCGTGTTGCCCAATATCGAATTGGCGGCTGAAGCCGGTTTGCCTGTTGCGGCCGGAATCATCGTCAACGAGCAATTGCTGACCGCCGATCCTGATATCTCGGCGATCGGCGACTGCGCGCTGTTCGCAAGTCCGCGCTTTGGCGGGTCGCTGCGTCTGGAGTCCGTGCAGAACGCTACCGATCAGGCGCGCTGCGTGGCGGCGCGGCTGACCGGCGATGCCAAGACCTATGACGGACTGCCGTGGTTCTGGAGCGACCAGGGCGACGACAAGCTTCAGATCGCGGGCCTCACCACCGGCTACGACCGCGTCGTGGTGCGTGGCGACCGCGCGCAGCGATCATTCTCGGCGTTTTGCTACAAGGCCGGACAACTCGTCGGCATCGAATTGATCAACCGCGCCGGCGATCACGTGTTCGGACGGAAAATTCTTGGGCTGAACCGGTCGATCGAGCCGGAAAAGGCGGCGGATTTAAGTTTCGATCTGAAGGCGGCGCTGGCTTAGGCGCGTACCGCGAACTCCTGCCTGACGGCCTCGATATCTGTCAGCGTCGGCAACCCCGCTTCATTGCCGAGACGCTGAATCTTGTAGGTCGAGGCCGCGCGCGCGAACTCGAAATGATCGTGCCAGCTTTTGCCGGGATTGCTTAGGTAAGAATAGATATAGGCGCCGTGGAACACGTCGCCGGCGCCGTTGGTGTCAAGCACGCGTTCGAGCGGTATCGCCAGCGCCGGCAGCGCACGGGTCGTGCCGGTCTCGTCGTACCAGAGTAGCCCGCGCTCGCCCATGGTGACGCCGCCGACCCGGCAACCCCGGCTCTTGAGATAATCCAGCATCTTTTCCGGCGTCAGGTCCATCTGCTCGCACAGCCGCTCAGCGACGATGGCGACGTCGATGAATTCCAGAAGTTCATGCGTGTTGGTGCGAAGGCCGCCGCCGTCGAGCGAGGTCAGGATGCCGGCCTCGCGGCAAAGCTTCGCGTAGTGGATCGCGGCGTCCGGCTGGTGGCCGTCGACATGCAGCGCGCGGCAGCCGCCGAGGTTCAACAGGGGAAAGGGATGGATATGCTCGTCGTCGCGGCAGCGCACGATGGCCCGCTTGCCGTCCTTCGGCATGATGAACGACAGCGACGAGGAATGGACTTTGCGGGGGTGGATCGAGATTCCGTATTTCGCGCTCATGTCCTGAAACATGCGGCCGAGCCAGTCGTTGGCGACGGTGGCGATCAGGTCGGGCACGATGCCGAGCTTGGCGCAGCAGAACGCCGCCGTGACGGCGTTGCCGCCGAATGACACCGCGTAGGCCGAGGCGACGTGTTTTTCGTCGCCGGTCGGCAGGTGGTCGGTAATGAAGGTGACATCGATATAGGTTTGTCCGATGAAGAGGGCCTGCATAATTTGTCCGTCATGCGCTGATGGTGATCCCCGGCGCCCCACACTAGCACTGCTTGCCGCGGAAGATTCGCTAAAATTATCCGCAAAGCCGCCGCCTTGATCGCTGGTGGAGCCATCGGCGGTGCCATAATCGCGTATTCAACTGGCCTCATGGTTCGAGACGGCGCTAGTGCGCCTCCTCACGATGAGGGACCCGCAGTCCTCATCCTGAGGAGGCGCGAAGCGCGCGTCTCGAAGGATGAAGCCGCTGGGCTCGAAATGCCTCACGCATCCACACCCACCACATCCCTGACATTCTTCACGCCGTCGCGCGCCAGCAATTGCGCGAGGCCCATGGTGATGGCGCGAACCACGCCGGGGCCCTGATAAATCAAGGCGGTGAGGAGTTGCACCAGCGATGCGCCCAGGCGGATCTTGGTATAGGCGTCCTGCGCCGTGGACACGCCGCCGGCGCCGATCAGGACGTGGCGCTTGCGATCCATGCGCCGGAATGTTTCGCGGATGCAGAAATCGGCGAGCGCCGATGCCGGCGGGCCCGATACGGCGCCGGGTATCTTGCGCCAGATTTGCTCGGGGCTGCGCATTCCCTCAGGTTTGACCGGCGGGAGGTTGAACATGAAGCCGGAAACGAAGTCGCGCCCGTCGGCGGCCGCCAGCACGCGTTCGATTGATTCGACGCCGCCAAGCGGCGACACTTTCAGGAATACCGGCCGCTGCAGCCTGATTTCGCCGAGGGCTGCGAGGCACGCATCGAGATGGCCGGCATCGGCGAAGAAATCGCGGCCGTCCACCGTGTTCGGGCATGACAAATTGAGCATCAGGTAGTCCGCGTGCGGCGCCATCGCTTCGGCTGCCCGCGCGTATTCGCCGATGATCCGGTCCGCGGTGAGCGGCGCTGTGCCCGGTCCGCGATTGGTGACCACGAGATTGATACCGAGCGGCACCGGCAGGCGTGTGTGTCTCAATCGTTCGGCGATGTCGGCCACCCCATCGTTCGGCAGGCCGTAATGCACGACGATGGCGTCGTCGTCGGGCAGGCGCCACAGCCGGGGCTTTGGGTTGCCCAGGGAGGGATCGAGCGAAACCGAGCCGATCTCGATCGAGCCAAAGCCGAGGCCGGCGAGGGCGGATATCGCCGAGCCGCTTTTGTCAAAGCCGGCGGCAAGCCCGATCGGCGTCGGGAAATGCAGCCCGGCCACATCAATTGCAAGCCTGTCGTCATCGACGACTGTCGCGGCCCGCATCGCGCGCGCCGCCCAGCCGAGCCGCGCGCCCGCGGCAATGGCCAGATGATGGGCGGTCTCGGGATTGAGCCGGAACGCCAGCGGGCGAATAAGTGTCGAATAGATCATGATGTCCGGATCATAAGCACGTGGATGTTTCGGGGGCCACAGGCGCGGAAAATTAACGATCCCGCCGGGGCCAGGGTAACGGAACATGATTCATTCTCAAAACGCACCTCGCGTGCTAGACGCCATTTTCAGCGTCCGTGTTTTTCCGATATCCTGCCAGAGCATGATGAGATTTAGATCGATCTGTAACGGCAACGGAGCTGCGCTCCCTCTCCCACAACGGGAGAGGTAAGTAAGCCGCTGACATACTGACTTAATGTAAAAGCCATCCCGCTCTGAGTATCAAAGAATCAGGTTCTTGCGATCTTGACCAAGGCAAAGCGAATTCAAAAATGGCAGCGCGATCCCGAAGGCATGCGGCTTCGCATTCTCGAGGCTGCGAAGCAGGAATTTGCCGCCCATGGCATTGCGGGGGCGCGGGTCGACCGGATCGCGGCCAAGGCCGGCGCCAACAAGCGCATGCTGTATTATCACGTCGGCAAAAAGGACGAGCTCTATCTCGCCGTGCTGGAAGACGCCTATGAGAAAATAAGAGTTGAGGAACGCGGCCTCGACCTGGAACATCTCGATCCGCCCACGGCGATCGCCCGTTTGATCGACTTCACCTGGAATTATTTCATCCGCAATCCGGAATTCCTGGCGCTGTTGAATACCGAAAACATGGCGCGGGCGCGTTACCTGCGGCGATCCACCAAGGTTAAATCGATGCATTCGCCGTTCGTCGAAATGATCAGCACGGTGGTGACGCGTGGGGTCGAGAGCGGCGATTTCGTGGTGGCTGTCGATCCGGTCCAGCTCTATATTTCGATCGCGGCCCTGTGCTTTTTCTACCTGTCGAACAGCGCCACCCTGAGCGTGATTTTCGGCCGCGACCTCCTCGGGCAGCAAGCCCGTGATGAGCGCCTCGAGCACATGATCGCGCTGGTACTGGCGGCCCTGACCGGAAAATCGATTGCCACGTTCGGCAAGACCAAGACGCCGAAGTTGCGCACGCTGGCACATTCCGTCGTCTGATTGCAGGGACGACGTGTTGTGGCGCATGCTGACGGAGCTATTCTGCGACCTCGCAAACCTCTAGACAGTATTTATCCAACGGGTTAATTAACCCCGTAAGAACAGATCAATCAGGGAGAGACGCGTGGCCGAACCGAAGGGCCCCGGGAACGTATCGAACGCGCTGAATGCGGCGTGGATTCGTCCGTTTTTGTTCCTGATTTTCATCGTGGTGGCCTGGGATTTGACGATCCGGCTGTTCCGGATTCCGCCCTATCAAATTCCGGCGCCCGGCGATGTCATCGCCGTGCTGTGGCAGGATTGGCCGGAACTCGCGCGGCAGTCCTGGCCGACCACCTATGCGACGCTGTGTGGCTTCCTGCTGTCCGCGCTGTTCGGCATACCCCTGGCGATGCTGATCGCCGGATCGAAGACGGTGGAAAGCTATGTCTATCCGCTCTTGGTGTTCTCGCAATCGGTGCCGAAGGTCGCGATCGCGCCGCTGTTCGTGGTGTGGTTCGGCTTTGGAATTATCCCGAAAGTGATTGCAGCCTTCCTGCTTGGCTTCTTTCCAGTGGTGGTTTCCGCCGTGCAGGGATTCAAATCGGTCGATCCCGACATGGTCGATCTGGCGCGGGCGATGCAGGGCAGCCGGTTCCAGGTGTTCTGCGCCGTCAATCTGCCGCACGCGATGCCGGCGATCTTCTCAGGCCTGAAAGTTTCGGTGACGCTGGCTGTGGTCGGCGCCGTGGTCGGGGAATTCGTCGGCTCCAATTCGGGCATCGGCTACGTGTTGCAGCGTTCGATCGGCACGTTCGACCTGCCGACCATGTTTGCGGCCCTGGTGATCCTGGCGCTGCTCGGCGTCGTGCTGTTCTGGATCGTCGACCGGATCGAACGCCTTGTGATTCCCTGGCATGCGAGCCAGCGTCAGAATGTTGTTTTCGCCGCGTAAGTGGCAAACCAGACAAAAGCGGCCCGCAAAGGGCCGCGGTAAACACGGGCGGGAGGATGACATGGTGCGATCAATGACGGTGCTGTCGGCGGCGCTGATCTGGACGGCGCTGGCGGTGGCCCCGGCCAGCGCGGCGGACAAGGTGGTGCTGATGCTCAACTGGTATGTCTATGGCGAGCACGCGCCGTTTTATTACGGCAAGGCCAAGGGCATCTACGCGGCTGAAAATATCGATCTCGAAATTCAGGAAGGCCGCGGCTCGGCGGCCACCACCCAGGCCGTCACCGCCAAGACCGCGGATTTCGGTTACGTCGACATCCCCACCATGATGCGCGCGGCCGTCAAGGGCGCCCCTGTGATCGCCGTCGGCGTGCTGCTGCAGACCAGCCCGATGTCGGTGATGGGGCTCGTCGACAAGAACATCCGCAAGCCCGAGGATATCAAGGGCAAGACCGTGGCGATCACGCCGGCGGATTCGATGACGCAGATCTGGCCGCTGTTTCTGAAGAAGACCGGCCTCAAGGAAGGCGACTTCACCACCGTGGCCGGCGATGGCTCAGACCAAGCTCAATGCCGTCATCAACGGCCAGGCGGACCTGCTCCTGGGTTACGTGATGGACCAGTCGATGAAGATCAAGGACGCCACCGGCAAGGACGTCTATCCGATCAAGTTCGCCGACTACGGCATCAACATGGTCTCGTCAGGGATCATCGCCAATTCCGATTACGTCAAGGCCAACGCCGATCTGGTGAAGCGTTTCATGGCCGCAACCACCAAGGCCGTCGAAGCCGCCGAGAAGGACCCGAAAGCTGCGGCGCAGTCGATCCTCGACGCCAATCCGAAGGGCGGCAAGATCGGTACGCTCACGCAGGGCTTTGAACTGACGATCCCGCTCTACCGCACGCCGGAAACCAAAGCCAAACGCCCGTTCCAGGTGACCGACCAGAACATGACCGATACCGTCAACCTGATGGTCGAATATGGCGGCCTCGACGCCAAGGCCAAGGCAAATCCCAAGGCGTTTTACACCAATGATTATCTGCCGAAGTAGAGCATATTCCGGTGCGGTGGTTTCATCCTTCGAGACGGCTGCCGCGCAGCCTCCTCAGGATGAGGTCCAGCTTGCCCTCGTGGTGAGGAGCCCCGCGGAGCGGGGCGTCTCGAACCATGAAACCATCCAACTCGAACATGCTCCAGGTTTTTCCAATGGACCAGTCTGAATGAACGCAGTGACAAAAACCTCCGGTGCCAATCCCTCGGCGGCGCACCTTCGCGTCGTGTCCGATCGCGGCGCCGGCGGATGTTCCGGGAATTCAGCTTTCCGGCGTGTCGAAAACCTACCGGTCGCGCGATGGCGACGTGCCGTCGTTGCGTCCACTGGATTTCCACATCAATGCCGGCGAGTTCTTTGTCGTGGTCGGCCCGTCCGGCTGCGGCAAGTCCACGCTGCTGAAAATGATTTCCGGGCTGCTGCCGCCCTCGACCGGCGAGATCCTTGTCGATGGTGAGCGGGTGACAACGCCGCACGGCAATGTCGGGATCGTGTTCCAGAATTCGCTGCTGCTGCCATGGCGCAACATCCTCGCCAACGTGATGCTGCCGATCGACATGAAGCGGTTGCCGCGCCAGGAATATCTGCCGCGCGCGAAGGCGCTGTTGAAACTGGTTGGGCTCGAAGGATTTGAGAAAAAACTGCCCTGGCAATTGTCGGGAGGCATGCAGCAACGCGCCTCGATCTGCCGCGCGCTGGTGCACGACCCCAAGATCATGCTGATGGACGAGCCGTTCGGCGCGCTCGATGCCATGACGCGGGAACGCATGAATGTCGAACTGATGCGGATCCAGCGCGAGACCGGCAAGACCGTGCTCCTGATCACCCACTCGATTCCGGAGGCGGTCTTTCTCGCCGATCGCGTGCTGGTCATGACCGAGCGGCCAGGCTCAATCGCCGCGATCTACGACGTGCCGCTGCCGCGCCCGCGTTCGCTCGACGTCATGTCCGATCCCATTTTCACCGAACTGGTGCAGCGCATTCGCAAGCACTTCTTCACCCAAAGCGCGCTGGATTGAGGCCGAGCATCATGCCGCCACGTATCGCCGTGCGAGACATCGCATTTTTTGAGCGCCCGGTTCATTTTACCCGGCCGTTCCGCTTTGGCGCGGTGGTCGTCAGCGCGGCGTCGCAGGCGTTCGTGCGGGTCGAGATCGAGATTGAAGGCCAAGGAAACGGAAAAGGAAACGGAAAGGGAAACGGCAAGGGATCTTCCGTTGGCGCCAGCGCCGAAATGATGGTGCCGAAATGGTTCGACAAGCGTCCGCAGCTTTCGCTGGAGCAAACCGTAGCCGAACTGCGGCGCTCGCTGATGATCGCGCGCGAGCTGTATCTGAGCCATCGGGACTTCGAGACCGCATTCGCCCTGCACGCCCGTTGCCTGGCGGCACAAGTCGAAGCCTGCGCGAACGAAGACATCCCGCCGCTCGCCGCCGCCTTTGGACCGGCGGAAATCGACAAGGCGATCCTGGATGCGCTGCTGCGCGGCGTCGGCGTGAATTTCTTTGACGGCATGAACGGCAATATCGCCGGGATCGATGCGCGTCTGTCGCCTGATCTGCGGGACGAAGACATCGCGCAGTTCCTCGGGCGGTGCCGGCGGCTCGATCGCGTTGCGATCAGGCATACCGTGGGTCTCGACGATCGGATCGAGGGCACGGGCGGCGTCGCCGACAGCCACGAGACGACCGATGCGCGCTATTTCAAGCTCAAGCTCAACGGCGATCCCGGCGCGGATGCCGCGCGCCTGACCCGGATTGGCAACGAACTCGCGACGCTGCCGCATCCCTACCGCGTCACGCTGGACGCCAACGAGCAATATGCCGACCTCACCGCGCTGGCCGCACTGGCCGATCGCCTCGACCGCGATAGCGCGCTCAAGCCGATATCGACACAATTGCTCTACATCGAGCAGCCGATGCCGCGCGATATCTCGCGGCAATCGCCGCTTGGCGCATTGGCAGGGCGCGATTTCATCATCGACGAGGCCGACGATTCCTATGATGCGTTCCCGGCGGCCTGCGAACTCGGCTATCGCGGCGTCTCATCCAAATCCTGCAAGGGCATCTACAAGTCGATTATCAATTCGACGCGCGCTGCGATCTGGAGCAACGAAGACGAAAGGTACTTCATCTCGGGCGAGGACCTGACCTGTCAGGCCGGCCTCGGCGTGCAGCAGGACCTCGCGCTTGGCGCCCTGATCGGGCTTACCCATGCCGAGCGCAACGGTCACCATTATGTCGACGGGTTTGCCGAAACGCCGGCCGGCGAGGCGCAGGCCTTTCTCGCGGCTCATCCCGATCTTTATGCCGACGACGGGAAGCTGGTCCGGCTGTCGATACATAACGGCGATCTCTTGACGGGATCGCTGACGGCGCCGGGATTTGCCACAGCCGTGCATCCGGACTGGCCGGCGCTGTCGCCGCTTCAACAACCAAAAGCAAAAACCCTGCAGGAACAATCGATATGACGACGAAACGCCTTGGCGTGATCATGAACGGTGTCACCGGCCGCATGGGGCTCAACCAGCATCTGGTCCGCTCCATCGTCGCGATCCGCGATTCCGGTGGCGTGCGGCTCGGCAATGGCGATCGCATGATGCCCGATCCGATTCTGGTGGGCCGCGATGCCGGCAAGGTCGAGCGCCTCGCCAGGCAATTCAACGTGGCGCGCTGGACCACCGACCTCGACGCGGCGCTCGCCGACGGCAGCGACACGATTTTCTTCGATGCCGCGACCACGCAGGCGCGTCCGTCACTGCTGACCAGGGCGATCAATGCCGGCAAGCATGTCTATTGCGAGAAGCCGATCGCGACCAACCTCGAGGAAGCCGTGGCCGTGCTCAAATTGGCCGCTGCCAAAGGCGTCAAGCATGGCACCGTGCAGGACA
Source organism: uncultured Alphaproteobacteria bacterium (assembly GCA_963811915.1). Taxonomy (GTDB): domain Bacteria; phylum Pseudomonadota; class Alphaproteobacteria; order Rhizobiales; family Xanthobacteraceae; genus Bradyrhizobium. The sequence goes on along the minus strand of CAWETC010000034.1, from coordinate 64,229 downwards.
AGCTGTTCCTGCCGGGCCTGAAGAAACTGGCGTTCCTGCGCGACTCCGGTTTTTTCGGCCGGATGCTCTCGGTGCGCGGCGAATTCGGCTACTGGGTGTTCGAGGGCGGCTGGCAGGAGGCGCAGCGGCCGTCGTGGAATTATCGCAGCGAGGACGGTGGCGGCATCATCCTCGACATGGTCTGCCACTGGCGCTACGTGCTCGACAATCTCTTCGGCGAGGTCGAAAGCGTCAGCTGCACCGGCACCACGGATATTCCCGAACGCTGGGACGAGAAGAACCAGAAGTACAAGGCGACTGCCGACGATTCCGCCTACGCCACTTTCAGGCTCAAGGGCGGCGTGATCGCGCACATCAACATGTCCTGGGTGACGCGGGTCTATCGCGACGATCTCGTCACCTTCCAGGTCGATGGTACCCATGGTTCGGCGGTGGCCGGGCTTACCGATTGCGTCATTCAGGCGCGGCAGGCGACGCCCCGGCCGGTGTGGAATCCCGACGAAAAGCGCACCCACGATTTCTATGCCGACTGGCAGAAACTGCCGGAGAACACCGTCTACGACAACGGCTTCAAAGAGCAGTGGGAAATGTTCATCCGCCACGTCTGCGAGGATGCGCCCTACAAGTACACGCTGCTCGAAGGCGCCAAGGGCGTGCAGCTTGCGGAATGCGCGCTGCAAAGCTGGCGTGAACGGCGCTGGATCGACGTCGCTCCGATCAAAGTGTGAGGGAGGGAGATCACGACCATGAACAAGCCGGTTTTGCCGATGTCTTCGCTGTCGCTCAAGCTGCCGACGGCCAATCGCACCATCGAGACCTATCGCCTTGCGGCGTCGCGGACGTTTCCCGCCAAACTTGAAGGCACGCTGAACCGGGTGGCATTCTCGGCGGCGCATGTGGTGGCCGATCCGCTGGCCGATGTCGACCCGTGGCTGTCGGCGGCTGTGGACTGGGACAAGACCATTGCGTTCCGCGAACACGTCTGGGATCTCGGGCTCGGCGTCGCCGAGGCGATGGACACCGCGCAACGCGGCATGGGTCTGGACTGGCCGACGTCGCTGGAATTGATCCAGCGCTCGGTCGCGGCGGCGAAGGCGAGAGGCAATGCGCTGGTGTTTTCCGGTGCGGGCACCGATCATCTGGCGCCGGAGGATGCCAAGAGCCTCGACGATGTGATCCGCGCCTATGAGGAACAGATTGCGGCGGTGGAAAAGGCCGGCGGACGCATCATCCTGATGGCGTCGCGGGCGCTGGCGAAGATCGGCCGCAATCCCGGCGACTACGCCAAGGTGTACCATCGCGTGCTGTCGCAGGTGGCGGAGCCCGTGATCATCCACTGGCTCGGCGACATGTTCGACCCGGCGCTGGCGAATTACTGGGGTACGCCTGATCTCAATGAGGCGATGGACGTCGCAGTCGCCGTCATCAACGCCAACGCCGCCAAGGTCGACGGCGTAAAAGTCTCGCTGCTCGACAAGCAGTGCGAGATCGACATGCGCCGCCGGCTCGGCAAGGGCATCAAGATGTATACCGGCGACGATTTCAACTATGCGGAGTTGATCGCCGGCGACAGCCAGGGCTTCTCCCACGCGCTGCTCGGCATTTTCGATGCCATCGCGCCGGCGGCGTCCTACGCGTTGTCGCGGCTTGCGGCGGGAGACGAGGCCGGTTTCCACGACGTTCTCGGACCGACGGTGGCCTTGTCGCGCCATATCTTCAAGGCGCCGACCCGGTTCTACAAGACCGGTATCGTGTTCATGGCGTATCTCAACGGCCATCAGGATCATTTCACGATGGTCGGCGGGCAGGAGAGCACGCGCTCAACGCTGCATCTCGCCGAACTGTTCAGGCTCGCGGACAAGGCCGGCTTGCTCGCCAATCCCGAACTCGCGACGCGGCGCATGAAGGCGGTACTCGAGCTGCGCGGTATCGAGACGTGATGCGGGATTTCTCCCGGGATCATCGCTGGCTGTCGTTGAACACCGCGACGGTTCGAAGGCAGGGGGATCTGGCCGAGATCATCGAGGCCTGCGCGCGGCACGAGATCCGTGCCATCGATCCCTGGCGCGACCAGGTCGCGAGCATCGGGCTCGATCGTGCCGTTCGCGCGGTGCGCGACGCCGGGCTGCAACTCTCAGGTTATTGCCGTGGCGGGATGTTCACGTCTGACGCCGCGCATCGCATCGAAGCGCGCGACGACAACCGCCGCGCCGTCGATGAGGCCAACGCGCTGGGCGCGCCCTGCGTCGTGCTGGTGGTCGGCGGTCTGCCGCAATATTCGCGTCCGGGAAGCGTGGCTTCAAAGGATATTGCGGCGGCGCGGACCCAGGTCGAGGATGCCCTCGCCGAAATGCTGGACTACGCGCGTGCCGCGCAGATGCCGCTGGCAATCGAGCCGCTGCATCCCGCCTACGCTGCCGACCGCGCCTGCGTCAACACAACGCGGCAGGCGCTCGATATCTGCGATAAGTTGGACCCGCAACGAACCGGCGCCCTCGGTGTCGCGCTCGACGTTTATCATATCTGGTGGGATCCCGAATTGCTGCCGCAGATTGCCCGCGCGGGCAAACAACGCCTGATCGCGTTTCACGTCTGCGACTGGCTGGTGCCGACCACGGACATTCTCAACGATCGCGGCATGATGGGCGACGGCGTGATCGATATCAGATCGGTGCGGTCAGCGGTCGAGGCCCAGGGATTTGCCGGCTATTGCGAGATCGAGATTTTCTCCAATGTCTGGTGGGAGAAGCCGATGGACGAAGTGTTGCAGACTTGCATCAGGCGGCACCGTTCGGTGGTTTAGGCTCGGCGGCCGCCGCGTCAGCGGACCGACGATTTCACGGCTCGGCAGTCAGCAGCGCAGTGCATTTCAAAAACATCGTCAAAAGCCAAGCAGCGCAAGACCTACCCAGCTGACTGCGAAGATCGATGATGCGATGGCTGCGACCGAAGCCAAGGTGACGATGGTTTTGACGGATCGCATGATTGAACCTCATTGCAGGCAACGTACAAATCCTGTCGAACGAGTTTTGCTCAATCAAGGCAGAATTGATCTCGATTGATATTGAATCCAACTGTGACTGCGTTGCTACAGAGCGGTTCATGCCCGCCCGCAAAAACCCACATTCGCGCCACCTAGTGGGCGAGCAGGAGGGGAATCAAAGGCATGTGGGGTTTGCCGAGTAAAACACGCCTATTCGCGTTTATCGCGCTGGTTTCGCTCGCGCTCGTCGTCGCCGTATGGCTGTCTCTTCGTGGTTCCGCACTGGAGTCTGCGAGGGATTTCGAGGAGTGCGTCGAAGCCCTCCAGGCCGGCCTCTCTGACGTCGAGCGCGGTAGCTCGATGACAGGCTGCAACGCAAGGTTTGCGGGGCGGCGCAAGCCGGGCGGCGGCTACAGCTATTATGATTTCATGCAGGGCCGTAGTTTCGATATTGCGGGCCCCAATCCAACCGCAGAAGAGCGCAAACAAATCGACCACGAATATATCGAGTTCCTGGATGCCCAAGGGCGGGAAACTGTTTCGGCTGAACTGGCGAAAAGACACAACGAACAACTCCAGGCTGATCTGGAAAGAGAGCGTCAATCTGTCGGGCCGCCGCTGGTATTGACGCCAAAAAACCCATCTACCCCGGCAGCAAGAAAGCCGGCCGAGCGATCGAAGCCGGCGCGCTGCGAGGATAACTCACTGGCCTGCGGCTGGTCGAAGCTCTCGCGGGCGGTAAAGGATGCATTCGCATCGTCGTCCAGGACGAAACCGTGATCTGGCGCCGGCTTGACTTCGTTACTTCAAAGGGGCCGGGACCATGGCTGCATGTTCCACTACAACCGGGAGGCGGCAACGAACGGCCAAAGAAAAACCCGCTTTACGGCGGGTGATCTCGGAGAGTGCACCAATTAACGACCGTGCATATCTGCGTTCCAGCTGTCATCAGCTCAAAGGCTTAAAACTCGTTGTATCGCCAGGCTTGGTCGCCTCGGCGATGGCATCATTGAAATAAGCGTAGCCACGCCGTTTTCATGTCCGAGCCCGCGCGGTAGCAAAAGTAGTTATGGAGGCTGCGTTACGCCGACTAAGCAAGGGAGACAGATTGCCGGACTGCCCTTCATCAAGCCGTCCCTGAACTTCAGTTCGTCAACTGGGCCGGGCACTCGCAAGAATTTAGCTACCTGCGCGATTGGAACGTACAATTATATGAATTGGATCGATCCATCGCATGTCCTTACTTTTTAATGGAGATTAGCGAAAACCGAGATTGTCTGCTGAGGGGAGCAGCATACGAGGGAGAATACAAATGAAGGCAAACATCACTCGCCACGCATTCACCCGTCGACACCTCCTCGGCCAGGCCGGCATGGCCGGTATCGCGCTGGCAACCGCGCCGGCCTGGGCGGACACACTGGTCCAGCTACCGTTCCAGAGCGGTCCCACCGAACGGCCGATAACAACGGCCTTTCCGCAGAAGGGTGCGATGATCCTGCAGCGCTCTCGTCCTCCGCTGCTCGAAACGCCCTTCGAGGTGTTCGACAAGGGCATGTTCACACCAAACGACCAATTCTACGTCCGCTGGCATTGGGCGGTCATCCCCACCGAGGTCGACGTCGATAAATTTCACCTGGCCGTGCGGGGCCATGTGAACCAGGTGCTGTCCTTGTCGCTGAAGGACATCTTGTCGATGCCACGTTTCGAGATCGCCGCAGTCAATCAGTGCTCGGGCAATTCGCGCGGCTTTTTTCAGCCCCGCGTCGCCGGCGGCGAATGGGCCAACGGCGCGATGGGGAATGCCCGCTGGATGGGAGTTCGTCTCAGGGACGTGCTTGACCGGGCTGGCGTGAAGGCGGGCGCCGTTCAGGTGCGCTTCAATGGCGCGGATGAGCCGGTGGTGTCTGACGGACCTGACTTCAAGAAGTCGCTGGCCATCGATCACGCGCGCGACGGCGAGGTCATGATCGCCTACGCCATGAACGGGGAGCAGTTACCGCTGCTCAACGGATTCCCACTGCGGCTGGTTGTGCCCGGCTGGTATGCCACCTATTGGGTAAAGGCGATCAACGACATCGAGGTTCTTGAGCAACCCGACGACAATTTCTGGACCAAGACCGCCTATACGATCCCCGACACGCCCCACGCCGACGTGAAACCCGGCCAGACCGGCGTCAAAATGGTGCCGATCAACAAAATGGTGCCGCGATCGTTCATCACGAACATCAAATCCGGCGCGACCATACAGGCAAATGTCTCGACGCTGGTCCGCGGCATCGCGTTCGGCGGCGATACCGGCGTGGCCGGTGTCGATTTATCTGTCGACGGCGGCAAGAGCTGGCAGGCGACCACGGTTGGCAAAGACGAGGGCAAGTACAGCTTTCGGCAATGGCAGGCTCCGGTCACCTTGCCGGCCGCCGGAAATTACACGCTGTTGGTGCGCTGCACCAACAGCAGCGGCGTCGCGCAACCCGATCAGGCGAACTGGAATCCATCGGGCTTCATGCGCAACGTCATCGAAGCAACGCCGATCGTCGTGGCCTGAGGAGATCGCCCGTGTCGCGCATCATATTCACCCTCGCGCTGTTGAGTGCCGTCGCCGCAATGCCGCTCACCGGCTATGCCCAATCGCCACTAACGCTCAAGTCGGTTTCGGTTGATCTGCCGGATCGCGGCACCCTGTTTTCCGGTCCGGGATCTGATGTCGTCAACAACAACTGCCTGGCCTGTCACTCGGCCGGCATGGTGCTGAATCAACCGGCACTGCCGGCGGCGGGCTGGCAGGCCGAAGCCGAAAAGATGATCCATGTATACAAGGCCCCGGTAGACGAGAAAGATGTCCCGGCCATTGTCGCGTACCTGGCGCGCATCAAGGGCAACGGCACCAACTGATGCGAACTCAATTTTCACTCGGAGATCACGGCTGTTCCCGGATTTAGCGGCTTTGCGGGCCTGAGAGTGTCGATTCCACGGAACATCGTCCGGCTGGATAAAGCGCACTGCGGATCGCGTATACGTGCATGAAACATTCTTTTTTTCGCCGTGATGGTTGTCGATGGCCCACGCCGGTGTACATCTTTGTGGCCCGGCCGGTGAGCCGCCTGGTCCGGTTTTGCGATCCGGCGGCCGTATCGTGAGTAAAGTCGGAGTCGCCATGAGACGTCGGCAAAAGGGAACCGGGAATCCATACGGCTTATGATTGATCCTCTGTACGTGGTTTCCGGTTTCGGTGTCGGCCTCCTGGTCGGCATGACGGGCGTGGGCGGCGGCTCGCTGATGACCCCATTACTGATCCTGCTGTTCGGCATCCACCCGGCGACGGCCGTCGGCACCGATCTCCTCTATGCCGCCACCACCAAGACCGTCGGCAGCGTCGCGCACAGTTGGACGAAGAGCATCCACTGGCCGGCGGTAATCAGGCTCGCCACCGGCAGCATCCCGGCCAGCATCCTCACGCTCGTTGTTCTGTGGCAGCTTGATCTTAACGGGGAATCCTCGCGCAGCCTGGTCAATCTGGTGCTGTGCTTCGCACTCTTCCTCACGGCGGCGTCGCTGATATTCCGCAAGGCCATCATGCAGCACCACCCCTGGCGTTCGCAGCAGCTCGACCCTGCCGCCACCGCCCGCGCGACTGTGCTGGTGGGCGCGGCACTCGGCGTACTGGTCTCGATTTCGTCGGTGGGGGCCGGTGCCGTCGGCGTCACCGCGCTTCTATTGCTTTATCCGCAGTTGCCGATGCCTCGCATCGTCGCGTCGGACATCGCACACGCGGTGCCGTTGACGCTGGTGGCGGGGATCGGACATTGGGCGACCGGCGAGATCGATTGGCGCTTGATGGGCGTCCTGCTGATGGGCTCGTTGCCCGGCATTGTCATCGGCAGCTATCTGGCCCACCGCGTGCCCGAACCGGCGCTACGGCTGATGCTGGCGGCGACCCTGATCCTGGTTGCCGGCAACCTCGCATCCCATGAGCTGCATTCGTCGTCCTCGATCATCGCGGCTTTCGCGCCCAACAGCGCCCGCTAGTCAGTACCTGAATTTCGTATGTGTCATGGCCGCCGCACTGGTGGTCGCGATGCGGCGGATGTGCTGACGTCGGACAAGCTCGTCAGGTGGCTAGGGCGTTTTCGAGCGAAGTGGATACCGGTTCGCGTGAAGAAAACGCGTCAAAACAAAAGATTAGAGCCCGGTTCTGATTCAATCAGAACCGATAAGGCTCTCAGACATCGCAAAAACCTTTTGAGCCGGTGCTAAACTAATTGGCTGACGCGGTGCAACAATTCGCGGTTGCCGCCGTTGTCGTCGGCGCATTGGGCGTTGGGGGTTTCATGCCGGTCAAATCAATCGAAGAAGGTCTGCCGAATCCTTTGGGCGCTCACTGGGACGGGAAGGGCACTAACTTCGCGCTCTTCTCGGCCAATGCGACCAAGGTCGAGGTCTGTTTGTTCGATGAATCAGGGGAGCGAGAACTCAGCCGCATCGAGCTTCCTGAATATACCGACCAGATCTTCCACGGCTATCTGCCCGATGTCGGGCCCGGCACATTTTATGGCTATCGGGTTCACGGACCCTACGAGCCTCAGGCGGGGCATCGCTTCAACCCGAACAAGTTGCTGCTTGATCCCTATGCACGCGCCCATGCGGGTTCGCTCAAATGGGACCCGGCTGTTTTCGGCTACAAAATGGAGACCGGCGACGACCTGACCTTCGACGAACGCGACAGTGCCCCGTTCATGCCCAAATGCGTGATTGTCGATCCCGGCTTCGACTGGGAGGGCGAAGCGGGCCGGCAGATTGTTCCATGGGATCAGACGATCGTCTACGAGGTTCACGTCAAGGGCTTCACGAAAAAGCATCCCGGCGTGCCGGAGAAGCTGCGCGGAACCTATGCCGGTTTCGCCAGCCAGCCGATGGTCGAATACCTCGCCGCGCTTGGCGTGACGTCGATCGAGCTCTTACCCATTCATACCTTTATCAATGACAGCAATCTGCTGGAGAAGAAACTCACCAATTACTGGGGATACAACACCATCGGATTCTTTGCCCCCGATCCGCGTTACGCTTCGGATGTCCCCAACAGCCTTCGCGAGTTCAAGGAGATGGTGGCCAGTCTTCACGCCGTTGGCCTCGAAGTCATACTTGACGTCGTTTACAACCATACCGCGGAAGGCAATGAGCTAGGACCAACGCTGTCGTTCAAGGGTATCGACAACGTCAGTTATTACCGGCTTCCGGCCGACAAACGCCGATATATCAACGACACCGGCACCGGCAACACGGTGAACCTGTCGCATCCCCGCGTCATCCAGATGGTTGCGGACAGTCTGCGCTACTGGTCCGAGCACATGCATATCGACGGCTTCCGTTTCGATCTCGGAACCATTCTGGCGCGTGAAGTCTACGGATTTGACGAACAGAGCGGATTCCTGAAGGCGGTTGACCAGGATCCGGTACTCACCCAGATCAAATTGATCGCCGAGCCCTGGGATTGTGGGCCGGGCGGCTACCAGGTCGGCGGTTTTCCGCCGGGTTGGGCGGAATGGAACGATAAATTCCGCGATACCGTTCGCGATTTCTGGCGGGCAGAAGCAACCGTCGCGGAATTGACACCGCGGCTATCCGCATCGAGCGATCTGTTCAATAACGGCGGCCGCCGCGCCTGGGCAAGCGTCAATTTCGTCACGGCCCACGATGGCTTCACGCTCAACGATTGGGCCAGCTACAACGACAAGCACAACGAGGCCAACGGAGAAAACAACCGGGACGGCAATTCCAGCAATCGATCGTGGAATTGCGGTGTAGAGGGTCCAACCGATGACAAGGCAATCATCGAACTCCGAAATCGTCAGAAGCGAAACATGCTCGCAACGTTGCTGTTTTCGCAAGGCACCCCGATGATGCTTGGCGGCGACGAATTCGGTCGCACCCAACGTGGCAATAACAACGCCTATTGCCAGGACGGTGACATCTCGTGGTTCAACTGGAATCTCGACAGCGACGGCAACGATCTCCTCGCGTTCACCAAGCGCCTGATCAAGCTGCGTCAATCCTATCCAGCACTGCGCCGCAGCCGATTTCTTGACAGGCCGGCACGATGAGGCACTCGACGTCAAGGATGTGACCTGGATCAATGCCAATGGCAACGAAATGCAAGACGCAAACTGGAAGGATGCGTCGATGAAATGCTTCGGCATGATGTTGGATGGCTGCGCCCAGAAGACCGGAATTAAACGGCGCGCGGAGGACAAAACCGTTCTCGTCGTCATGAACGGCTACGAAGGATTGGTTGATTTCACGTTTCCAAAATATCAAGGCGGCGAAGCCTGGTCATTGCTGGTCGACAGCAATATTCCGGACGTCGCTCCAGAGGCCGTATTTGAGTTTGGAAGGGTCTATCAGGTCACTGGCCGTTCACTGCTGCTGTTTGCGGTGAAGACGGCCTAGCGATCGCGGCTTCTGCGCTACCTCGACGGCATGGCGAGGCGTTGGTTACCGTGCACACTGCACGGCTCGCTGTTGCTGCTTGGACGGGAGCAGGCGCGCGCCGAAGAATCTCGCTCCCGGCGGGAACAATCATTTCTTCTGCTTATTGATGCGGCACTAGAAAACATTTTGTGCCGCAAGGCGGCTGGGAGAATGCTGATGATCGATACTGTAGTTATTCAGCCGGAGGCCGCAGCCGGCGAGCCTTCCATTGCAGGCGTTTCGTGGCCCGCGGTTACAGCCGGCGCCATCGTCTCCTGCGCGCTGACATTGGTCTTGATTGCGTTTGGTGTCGGGCTCGGGCTTTCCGTTGTTTCGCCCTGGGCAGGATCGAGTGTCTCGGCCACCACCTTCAAGATCGGTACCGGACTCTATCTGATCGTGATTGCGATGCTCTCCTCGTCGATTGGCGGCTACCTCGCAGGGCGGCTGCGGACGCGTTGGGTCGGCGTGCACAGCGATGAGGTGTATTTCCGTGACACTGCACACGGATTTGTTTCATGGGCGCTGGCCGCGGTGCTGGGCACTGTGTTGCTGGCTTCTCCGGCCGGCAGTCTGATCAGCGGCACTGCATCGGGCGCCACACAGGGTGCTTCCGCCGCGGCCAGCCGCAGCGGTCCAATGGATGGCTATGTCGATACGCTGCTTCGTTCCGACAACCCGGCGTCGCAGGCGGCGGGCAATGGCAACGAGACGCGTGGGGAATTACTCCGGTTGTTCACATCGAGCCTTCGCAACGGCGGCGAACTCAAGCCTGCCGATCGTGACTACGTCGCGAAGGTTGTCGCCGCGCGCACCGGCCTTAGCCAGGCCGATGCCGACAAGCGCGTCAACGAGGTGGTCGCCCGGGCCAAGGCTGATCTGGACGCTGCCCGCAAAGCCACCGCGCAGCTTGCGTTTTGGTTGACCGCGTCGCTCCTGGTCGGCGCCTTCTGCGCCAGCCTCGCCGCCACGGAAGGCGGCGGAATTCGCGATGGAACCTGGGGATCCAAAGTCCGTCGTTGAGAATTGTCACGTCAAGGTTTGCACCTGAAAGGAACGTTACATGCCTATTTTACTTTGGCTTGTCGGAATTCCGATTCCCCTCATTATCCTGATCATGCTGTTGCGCTGAGCACTGCGATTGAAATCCCCCGCTTCCAACGACGGATTTTTTCGTGCCGATACGCGTCATGTCTTTTAATTCAAGGAACTCATCAAGAGCTCAGCCCTTGTTATTCGTTCGCCCGCACGGGGCAAATAATCATGTTCAAATTCATGGAGTCACCAATGGCCAAAAAGCCGAAGCTGCTGAGCGATCTGTTTCACGACACGCTCAAGGACGTCTATTTTGCGGAAAACAGAATCCTGAAAACCTTGCCGAAGATGGCCAAAGCGGCTCATTCGAAGGATCTGAAGGCGGCCTTCGTCAAGCATGAAAAGGAAACCCGCGGACAGGTCAAACGTCTGCAAGGCGTATTCAAGATACTGGGCAAGCCTGCCCGCGCCAAAACATGTGACGCCATCATGGGGATCACCAAGGAGGGCGCGGAGATCATGACCGACTACAAGGGCATGCCGGCCCTCGATGCGGGCCTTCTGGCGGCGGCCCAAGCGGTGGAGCATTACGAAATGTCCCGCTACGGTACCCTGCGTACCTGGGCCGAAGAACTCGGCATGCCCGACGCGGTCGCATTGCTGGAAGCGACGCTCAAGGAAGAAAAGGCGACCGACGCGGCGCTGACGACGCTGGCAAAATCCGTCGTCAACGTCGAGGCCGAACACACTCTTTGAAATGGGATTTCCGGAGGCGGGCTAATCCGCTTCCGGAAAACCCTAAGCGGGCGCGGCTGGTTTACGTCTATTCACCAACCACACAGGGCACGCGTAAAAATCCACGAAAGCGGACTCGGCCGCCGCGAACCGGCGCGCCGTTCAGCGCGTAGCGCGGAAAACGCGCCAAAAATCTTGAAATCGCGATCGCGCCTTCGAGGCGCGCCAGGGCCATCCCCGCGCATTGATGCGCGCCGGTACCGAAGGCGAGATGCCGGTTCGGCGAGCGGCCGATATCGAGATTCTCCGGGTCGGCGAACTGGGCGGGATCGCGGTTGGCCGCCCCGATGCACAATGTCACCGGCGTGCCGGGGTCCATCATCACCCCGCCGAGTTCGACGCGTTCCGTTGTCATGCGATTGCCGAGCTGGTTTGAACTTTCAAACCTCAGGATTTCCTCGATCGTGGTTTTGATCAGGTCGGGATGTTCGAGCAGCCGTTGCTTCTGTGCGGGATGGCCCGATAGCGCCACTAGTCCATTGCCGATCAGGTTGGTGGTGGTTTCATGGCCGGCATTGAGCAGGAAGATGCAATTGTGCAGCAATTCCTTTGTCGTCAGCCGCTCGCCGTCCTCGCCATTATCTTCTCCCTGGATCAGGCGCGTCAGCACGTCGCGTTCGGGGTCGCCGGGCTTGGCCCGCCGCCGCTCCACCAGTATTTCCAGATAGGCGAGAAACTCCTTCACCGCCCGGTTGCCGCGGGCAAACGCTTCGGCCGATATCACCGGTTCGAGCGCCCCCAGGATCGCCAGCGACCAGTCGCGCAACGGCTCACGCTCCTCCATCGGCACATCAAGCAGATTGCCGATCACCTGAACGGGGATCGCGGAGGCAAAGTCCTCGATCAGTTCGAAGCTGCCTTTTGCGGCGATGCCGTTGAGCAGCCGGTCCACCAGCGCAATCAGATCAGGCTCCATCTGCGCGATCGCACGCGGCGACAGCGCGCCCATGATCAGCCGCCGCACCCTGGTGTGCGCGGGCGGATCGTTGAAGACGAGGCTGGTGGTGTGGTGCTCGTAGAGCAGCGACGCGCCGTATTTCGGCGCGAATTCCTTTTTCTTGTCGGAACTGAAAAGCCTGGTGGTCTTGTAGGCGCTGACCAGATCGTCGTATCGCGTCAGAAAATAGGAGCCGTTGGGCAATAGCTTGACCGGCGCATGCTCCCGCAGTGCACGATAGGTCGGGTAGGGATCGGCATAGAATTCGCCCGTCAGTTTCTCGAGGTCGAAATCGGCCGCCAGCTCTCGCGCGTTCGCATTCATGCTGTCATACTCTTTGGTGAAGACCGATATGCTGTTTTCGCTCTTTCGGAAAGTGCAGCTCTCTCTACAGTTCCGCCGCAATGCAATTTCGCCGATTTACTGGATATAAGATGCACGCCCGTACTGATGCTCCCGAAACCACGGCAGAAACTACTCCGTACTGGCCGGAGGATATTTTCGCGATTTTACAGCGCTTCGATGTCCGGCAAGTGCCTTACGTGCCGGATGCCGGCCATTCGCAGTTGATCGACCGCGTGCTTGCCGCCCCATCGATGCGCGCGGTACCGTTGACGACCGAGGAAGAGGGCGTGGCGCTGCTGGCCGGCGCCTGGGCCGGCGGCCAGCGCGGCGTGTTGCTGATGCAATCGAGCGGGGTCGGCAATTGCGTGAACCTGCTGTCGCTCACTCAAATATTCCGCTTTCCGTTCCTGACGCTGGTGACGATGCGCGGCGAGTGGGGCGAATTCAATCCCTGGCAAGTGCCGATGGGATCGACCACGGCGGGCGTATTCGAATTGTCCGGTATCAAGGTATTGCGGGCCTCCTATCCCCAGGAAGTCCGCGAGGTGGTCGAGGCCGCGGCAGGGCAAGCTTACAATGCCTGCACCCCGACCGCGGTTTTGTTGTCGCAGCGCCTGATCGGCGCCAAGGTTTTTACCAAATGAGCAAAGCAAACCTTCTCGCACGGCCAAATCTTCTCGAACGGCGCGGCGTCGTCAATCAATTGCTGGCGGAACGCAAGGAGGCCATCGTGGTCGGTGGGCTCGGCGCCTCGACTTACGATATTGCGGCTGCGGGTGACCATGACCGCAATTTCTATCTGTGGGGCGCCATGGGCGGCGCGGTCATGATCGGGCTCGGGGTCGCGCTGGCGCAGCCTAACCTGCCGGTGGTGGTGATCACCGGCGATGGCGAGATGCTGATGGGCATGGGGAGTCTGGCGACCGTCGGCCTGCAAAAGCCCGGAAATCTCACCATCATCGTGCTCGACAATGAAGTTTACGGCGAAACCGGCGGGCAGGCGAGCCATACGGCTGGCACAGCCGACCTCGTCGGCATCGCGCGGGCTTGCGGGATAGCCGATGTCCGCGCCATCTCGACCATGGCCGAGGTCCAGTCATTTGCGTCCTCGATGCAAGACATCTCCAGCGGGCCGCGATTCGCCAGTATCAAGATCGATAGCGCTAACCTGGAGCGCGTGCTTGCCAGCCGTGACGGCAGCTTCATCGTCACGCGTATCCGCGGCGCGCTGGGCTTTGGTCCAATCTAAAAGACACAGTTGCACGATTTCGTCTGTTGCGTCGCAGCAAGTTTCTTGACATTTCCTGAAAGGTGAGTGTTTACTTACAAGCATGAGCACCCTGCGCATGACCAGTGATCTACGGCGGCAGTTGATCCTGGGCGCCGCCAAGCGGTGTTTTGCCCGTAGCGGTTTTGCGGGGACCACGACCAAGAGCGTCGCGGCGGCGGCCGCCATTTCGGAGGGCCTGCTGTTCAAGCATTTCCCGACGAAATCGGCGCTGTATGCGGAGATCCTCGCGGAAGCCTGCGAGGCGGACCCCGCGCTGCATCGGCTGCTGGGGCTGGAGCCTTCGACTGAGACACTGGTAGTTTTGGTGCGCAAAATGGTTGGCCATTTCCTGCACGTGTGGGATGTGCCCGACCAGCAGGAAGCCCAGCGTTTGCGGCTGATGATCACCAGCCATCTCGACGATGGCGAATTCGCGCGGCTGGTCTACGAGAAGATCGGAAATCTGATCGGACCGACATTCACCGCGTCGCTGCAGCGGGCCGTGGCGGCAGGGGACGCGTCGCGGGTTGGGCGCGAGCCGCTGAACCTGTTCTGGTTTGCGCATCATACCGTTATGATGGCGGCGTTGGCGCGGCTACCGTCCGTTCCGTGCCTGTCTTATGCCAATGCCGTCGATCTTGAGCGGCAAGTTTGTGAGTTCATTCTACGCGGAGTTGGTCTAAACGAAACCGCGATTGCCTCCCATTTGGATCGCGACTTGCCACCGGGTCTGGGGCAGCAGGTAATTGCAGAAAGTGCATGACAATGAACATTGTGACCGAAGCCCATATCTCGGGCCAGCCGATCGCCGAGAAGCCGCGCGCGCGTCCGGTTCGGATGGTGCGCTGGTTCATTATCGTCGGATTGCTGCTGGCGCTGCTGGTGGGCGCGCTCGTCGGATTCAACTCGTTCCGCGCCAAGAAGATCGCGGAGTTCTTCGCCAACAACAAGCCGCCTCCGACCCCGGTCACGATTGCTCAAGCCAAATCCGAAGCCATTCCGAACCTGTTGACGGCGGTCGGCGATCTTGCGGCTGTGCATCAGGTAAATGTCACGCCCGATGTCTCAGGGCGCATCACCGACATCATGTTTACCGCGGGCGCCACGGTGAAGGCCGGAAGTCCGCTGGTGCAGTTGTTCGACGCCCCGGAGCAGGGCGATCTCGCGAGCTTCAAGGCACAGGCTATCGGCGCGCAACTGGCGCTGGACCGCGCCAAGCAACTGGCCTCGCGTCAGTTCGGTCCGCAGTCGACGGTCGATGCGGCGCAGGCAACCTATGACCAGGCCAATGCAGGTATCGCCAAGACCGAAGCGATCATCTCGCAGAAGCTTGTGCGGGCGCCGTTTGACGGCGAGCTCGGCGTTCGTCATGTCGAGGTCGGCCAGTACCTGACCGCCGGCACGCAGATCGTATCGTTGACCGATTTGTCGACGCTGTATGCCAATTTCACCGTGACGGAGAAGGACAGCGCAGCGCTTAACGTGGGACAGACCGTGCGTGTCATGGTTGATGCCTATCCCGGCCGAAACTTTGAGGGCAAGATCAACGCGATCGAACCCCAGATCGCGACCGATACGCGCAACATCCGCGTTCAGGCCACGATTGAGAATCCCGAACATATTCTCAAGCCCGGCATGTTCGCGACCACGACGGTGGTGCTTCCCGACAAGCCGCCGGCCATCACCGTTCCCGAGACCGCTGTCGATTATACGCTCTACGGCGACTTCGTTTTCCTCATCACCGAGAAGAAGGCGGATGACGGCAAGACCAGTCTGTCTGCCGTTCGTACCTTCGTGGTGACCGGGAACCGGGTCAACGGACGAGTTGAAATTCTCAAGGGCTTGAAAGCCGGCGATCGCGTGGTCTCGGTGGGCCAGATCAAGCTGCAATCGGGAGCGGCGGTAGCGATTTCGGCCGACCCCGCGCCGCGGATTCCGGCGACCCCGCCGCGTTACTAAGGGCATGATCGGGGGACACGCGCGGCGTTTGTCCTGCCGACCACGATCAAACAAAGGGATAGGGTCACGATCCGGTTGAGCCGGATCCTGATCTAACGGAGCGCATCGCGATGGTCTGGACCGATATTTTCATCAAGCGGCCGGTGTTGGCGCTGGTCGTCAGCCTGCTGATTCTGCTGATCGGATTTCGGGCCGCGACCAGCCTCGGGGTTCGGCAATATCCGAAACTGTCGAATACGGTGGTCAACGTCACCACCGTATATCCCGGTGCGTCGCCCGATCTGATTCAGGGATTCATCACGACGCCGATCGAGCAGGCTGTCGCCTCCGCCGAAGGCGTCGACTACATGACTTCGTCTTCGGTGCTCGGGACCAGCACCATCCAGGTCTACATCAAGCTCAACTTCGATCCGAACCAGGCGCTGACCGAAGTCCTCGCCAAGGTGAATTCGGTCAAATATCTCATTCCGAAGGAATCCAACGACCCGGTCGTCACCAAGACGACGGGCCAGACCACCGCGGTGATGTATCTCGGCTTCTCCAGCCAGGTGCTGTCGGGGTCGGCGATATCGGATTATCTGACGCGGGTGGTTCAGCCCGTGCTTTCGACCGTCGACGGCGTCGCATCGGCCGACATTCTCGGCGGCCAGACTTTCGCGATGCGGCTGTGGCTCGATCCGGTCCGCATGGCCGGCCGCGGCGTTTCGCCGACTGATGTTGCCGCTGCGATTGCCGCCAACAATTTCCAGGCCGCCGCCGGTCAGTCCAAGGGCTTTTTCATCGTCTCCAACGTGTCGGCCAACACCGATCTGCAGAACCTCGATCAGTTCAAGCGCATGATCGTCAAATCCAAGGACGGTGGTTTTGTCCGGATCGAGGATATCGCGACCGTCGAACTCGCGGCACAAAGTACCGATGCCAGCGTCGCCTTCAACGGCGAGCACGCGATCTTCATCGGCGTTCAGGCAACGCCGCAAGGCAACCCCCTGACTCTCGTTCAAGGCATCCGTGCGCTGTTTCCGGAACTGGAGCGTAATCTGCCGCCATCGATGAAGATGAAGGTGGCCTATGATTCCACCAAGTTCATCCAGTCATCGATCGACGAGGTGGAGAAGACGCTGGGCGAGGCGGTCATCATCGTGGTCGTCGTGATCTTCCTGTTCCTGGCGTCGTTCCGTTCGGTGCTGATCCCGGTGGTGACCATTCCGTTGTCGCTGATCGGTGTCTGCAGCCTGATGCTGGCGGCAGGATTCAGTTTCAACTTGCTGACGCTGCTGGCAATGGTGCTGGCGATCGGTCTTGTCGTCGACGATGCCATCGTGGTGGTTGAAAACATCCACCGGCATCTGGAGGAGGGCAAGCCACCGGTGCAGGCGGCCATGCAGGGGGCGCGCGAGATCGTCGGTCCCGTCATCGCCATGACCATCACGCTGGCCGCGGTGTACGCGCCGATCGGCTTCCTCGGCGGATTGACCGGTTCGTTGTTCCGCGAATTTGCCTTCACGCTGGCGGGCTCGGTGATCGTGTCCGGCGTGATTGCGCTGACGCTCTCGCCGATGATGTGCTCGGTGTTTCTGAAGAATGCCGAAGAGGGCCGTTTCGCCAAATTGGTGAACAGAGTGTTCGGGGCGATGACACGCTGGTACGGCCGTCAGCTCGACCGCTCGCTGGATTATCGCCCGATTACTGGATTGTTCGCCCTGACGATCCTGGGGCTGGTCGGCTTCCTGTATCTGCACATCTCGAAGGAACTCGCCCCCGAAGAGGACCAGGGCATCGTATTCGCGGTGACCAAGGCGCCCAAATACGCCAATATCGACTATGCCGACTTCTACGGCGAAAAGCTCGACAAGGCTTTTTCAAAATTTCCCGAAACCGATCTGCGTTTCGTGCTCAATGGCATCAACGGGCCGCAAGGCGGCATTGCGGGCATGCTGCTCAAGCCCTGGGACGAGAGGAAGCGTTCGTCGATCAAGTTGAAACCTCTGGTGCAGGCGGAGCTGAGCAAGATCGAAGGCGTCGCTGCCTTCGCGTTCAACCTGCCGCCATTGCCCGGTGGTCCCGGCGGCTTGCCGGTCCAGATGGTGATCAATTCGACGAACGGCTTCCAGGCTGTCTATGAGCAAATGCAGAAGCTGAAGGACGCCGCGCGCAAGAGCGGATTGTTTATCGTCACGGACAGCGATCTGGACTTCAACCAGCCGGTGGTGCGGATCAAGGTCGACCGCTCGAAGGCCATGGATCTCGGCATTAATATGCAGAGCATCGGCAATACGCTGGCGATACTGCTGGGCGGAAACTACGTGAACCGGTTCAATCTGGAGGGCCGTTCGTATCAGGTCATTCCGCAAGTGCCGCGCGAGGATCGGCTGTCGCCCGAAGCGCTCGGCAAATATTACGTGCCGACCCCGACGGGCCAGCAGGTGCCGCTCTCGACCCTTGTCTCGATCGAAACGGCGACCGACCCGAACGCGTTGACCCACTATAACCAGTTGAACTCTGCTACCTTCCAGGCGGTGCCGATGCCCGGCGTTACGGTTGGGCAGGCGGTGGATTTCCTCGAAGGCGAAGCGAAAAAGCTGCCGGCCGGTTTTAGCCACGACTATCTCGCCGACTCCCGGCAATACGTGCAGGAGGGTAACCAGCTCGCGGTCACCTTTGGTTTCGCCATCATCATCATCTTCCTGGTGCTCGCGGCGCAGTTCGAAAGCCTGCGCGATCCCCTGGTGATCATGATCAGCGTTCCGATGGCGATCGTCGGCGCGTTGATCCCGTTGTTCTTCGGCGTGGCGACGATGAACATCTACACCCAGGTCGGATTGCTGACGCTGGTCGGCCTCATCAGCAAGCACGGCATTCTGATGGTGGAGTTCGCCAACGAGTTGCAGCTCAAGGAAGGCCTTGATCGCCGCTCGGCCATCGAAATGGCGGCCCGGGTCCGGCTGCGGCCGATCCTGATGACAACCGCGGCGATGGTCACCGGCCTGTTGCCGCTGCTCACGGCCAGCGGGGCGGGAGCGGCGAGCCGGTTTTCGATCGGGCTGGTGGTCGTTGCCGGCATGACCATCGGAACCCTGTTCACACTGTTCGTGCTGCCTGCCGTCTATGTGGCGATTGCCACCGATCACCGGGCCGGTGCGGAATCGCAGCGAGCCAAGGAAATTGCGGACTTCGAACACGCTCCGACGGCGCTTAAGCCGACGTAAACGCCGGCCTGATCTTGCAAGTCCAGCTGGAGCCTCGGTTCGAAATCAGAACCGAGGCTCTTTTTTGACGCGTTTTCTTGCCACATCAATTGTTCGAGACGCGCGCAGACGCGCTCCTTACCATGAGGGTCTGAGACCTCATCCTGGCTCGGACCTCATCCTGAGGAGCATCCCGTCTCGAAGGATGACACCACTGAAGCGGAAAATGCGCTAGGATTAGGCCCTCTCAAGGGGACGCCAGACATGACGCGTGATTTTCCGGCCGGCAATTACCGTTTCATTCCTGCGGTGTTTCAGTATTCGAGCGGCGCGGCGGCCGGTCCCGGTTTTGAGATCGAGCGCGTGCGTTTTGATCGCTTGCTGCCGCTCGCCGAAGGCTTTGCGCGAGCCGCGCAATATATTCGGAGCGCGGGGCGGCCGTTGACCTCGTTCTGTGCCTGCGAGCTGCGTTCGCCGGCGGCTTTCACCGAGGCCGGATTTCTCGCCTTCAACCAGCACTACGTGAAGACGCTCGCCGAATGGGGGCTGTTCGATGAATCGATCAATCCGGTGGCACGAAGTAACGTTTGCCCGGAGATCGAACCTCCGGCCGAGCCCTCGTTTTACGCCTTTTCCTTCACCCGCCCGAGCCAAGGCACCACGCCAACCTTCGTCATCGCCGGTGGGGCCGAGGCGCGTGGCGGCAGCGGCAGCTATCCCGAACGGATCGTGGGTTACCGCGATCTCAGCGCGGACGGGCTAAAGGAGAAGGTCGCATTCACCGTCCGCGAAATGGAAAGCCGGCTTGATGCGTTCGGCTTCGGCTGGAAGGACACAACCGGCGTGCAGGCCTATACGGTCCACGATTTTCATCCGGTCATGACGCAGGAACTGGTCCGCCGCGGCGCCACCCGTTCCGGCTTGACCTGGCATTTCGCGCGGCCGCCGGTGATCGATCTGGAATACGAGATGGATTGCCGGCGGGTTTTACGCGAGACGGTGATCTGATCTTCCGGGCTCTCGGAACTATCTCCCCGCCGCGTATCCTTGCATGCCGCGGGGATTGGCGGCGGCACGCCGGCGGCGTCCGACTTTCGAGGCGGCGGTCAGGCGGCCCTCCGACCAGTCGGGACCGATCTCGACGATATGGCCGCGGCTTTTCAATGCATCGACGCTCGCCTTCGGCACGCGGTTTTCGACCACCAACACGCCGGGCCGAGCGGTGCGCGGCCAGAACGAGATCGGGAAGTGTTCCGAATGCCATGCCGGCGCGTCGATCGCTTCCTGCAAATTCAATTTGGCATGGACATGCCGCAAAAAGAATTGCGTGGTCCACTGGTCCTGCTGATCGCCGCCGGGCGAACCCCATGCCAGATACGGCTCGCCGTCGCGCAGCGCCATGGTCGGGCTCAATGTGGTGCGCGGGCGCTTGCCCGGCGCCAGTGCCGCGGGATGATTTTCCTCCAGCCAGAACATCTGTGCCCGGCTGCCGAGGCAGAAGCCGAGTTCCGGAATCACCGGCGACGATTGCAGCCAGCCGCCGGAGGGCGTCGCCGAAATCATGTTGCCGGCCTGATCGATGATGTCGAAATGGACGGTGTCGCCGCGCACTTCACCGAAGCGGCCGACGGTGGGTTCGCCGGCGCCCATGGCGCCCACCGCCTCGCGTTGACCTTCCTGATGGCGCAGTTTGACCACGGACCCAAAGCCCTCGATCGAGCCGGGGATGAAATCGAGCGAAGCTTTTTCCGAGATCAGCTTGCGCCGCTCGTCATTGTAGGCATCGGACAACAGCGTCGTAATCGGGATCTCGTTAAATTTCGGATCGCCGTAGAACTTCTCGCGATCGGCAAAAGCGAGCTTGGCGCATTCGATCTGCAGATGAATGAATTCCGGGCCGGCGGGATCAAGCCCGTCGAGCTCGAATCCCTTCAAGAGCGCAAGCTGCTGGAGCATCACCGGGCCCTGGCTCCAGACGCCCGGCTTGCAGACGGTGTAGCGGCCATAATCGTAGGTCAGCGGTGCTTCGATGGTGGGTTGCCAGCGCGCCATGTCGTCGGCGCGGAGCACGCCGCGATGCGGCGAGCCGCTGACGTCCATAATTTCTTGTGTGCGGCAGAAATTGTCGATCGCTTCGGCGACGAAGCCACGCGACCAGGCCTGGCGCGCGCGTTCGATCTGCGCGACGCGGTCGGCGCCGGCGCTTTCCGCCTCGGTCAGGATGCGGGCATAGGTTTCCGACAGCGTCTTGTTGGTGAAGAGCGTGCCGGGTTTCGGCACCTCATTGTTCGGCAGATAGACCGCGGCCGAGGTCGTCCAGTACTTCCGGAACAACTGCTCGACGGTGGCAATCGTCGCGGAAGCGCGTTCCACCAGCGGGTAGCCGTCGCGGGCATAGGCAATCGCGGGTTCAAGGACGTCGCGCAGTCGCAACGTGCCGTAGTCGCGCAGCAGCAGCATCCAGGATTCGAACGTGCCGGGAACGCAGGCGGCCAGCAGGCCCGTTCCGGGCACCATCTCCAGGCCTTCGCTACGGTAATGCGCGATGGTGGCGCCCTGGGGAGCCGGGCCCTGGCCGCAAATTACCTCGGTACGGCCGCGCTTGGTATCGTGCACGATAATAGGCACGTCGCCGCCGGGGCCGTTCAAATGCGGTTCCACAACCTGCAGCGTGAACGCGGTGGCGACGGCGGCGTCGAACGCATTACCGCCTTTTTCCAGGATACCCATCCCAACCGCAGTAGCGATCCAGTGGGTAGAGGTCACGACCCCGAAAGTGCCCTCGATCTCGGGCCTGGTGGTGAACGGGTCGGGATTGATCTTGCTCATGGGAATCCATCGTTGTGGCAGGGTCTTGCGGGGGGCGCACTTGACCACAGCCGGGGCGGCCTGCCAACCGGGCCGGTGCCACGTCTTGCTCCCATCCTTGTGATCACACGGCGGCGTCTGCGGGATTGTTGACGGCGTGGCAGGCAACGCCATCGATCAACGCGGGTGCCTGACGGCGGCAGAGATCGAACGCCAGCGGACAGCGCGGATTGAAGGCGCATCCGGGCGGCGGATCGATCGGGTTCGGGATTTCGCCCTTCACGGGAATCCGCTGGCGGCCGGACATCGCGAGATCCGGCACCGCGCCCAGCAGCATTTTGGTGTAGGGCATGCGCGGATGGCTGAACAGTTCGCGCCCTTCCGCGATCTCGACAATGCGGCCGAGATACATCACGCCGATCCGCCTCGCCATGTGCCGGACCACCGCCAAATTGTGGCTGATGAAGAGATAGGTCAGGCCGAACTTGTCCTGGAGGTCGCGCATCAGATTGAGAATCTGCGCCTGCACGGAAACATCGAGCGCCGAGGTCGGCTCGTCGCACACGATGAATTCGGCTTCGGACGCCAGCGCACGGGCGATCGCGATCCGTTGCCGCTGTCCGCCGGAAAACTCATGCGGATATTTCCAGCCGTCATCGGCGTGAAGCCCGACCAGACCAAGCAATTCACCGACCCGCGCCTGAATGTTGCGCTCGCCCTGGATCAGATCGAACGCGCGGATCGGCTCGGCGACGATGGCATCGACCCGAAGCCGCGGGTTGAGGCTCGCATAGGGATCCTGGAAAATCATCTGGATCCGGCGGCGCAACTGCTGGCGTGCGTGCGACTGTCTCGCGTCGCTCATGGAAATCCCGTCGATGATGACTTCGCCCGAGGTCGGCGGCAGCAGGCCAACGACCATCCGCGCAACCGTGGTTTTGCCCGAGCCGGATTCGCCGACGAGGGCAAACGTCTCGCCTTTGGCGATGTCGAAGGTGACGCCGTCGACCGCCTTGAGGAATTCCAGATGACCGCCTTCAAGCATCCGGTTGAGCCACGGTTTTGAAACATCAAACACGCGACGAAGATTGTTCGCTTCGATAAAGGGCGTTGACGTCATGCCGCCGATACTTTCGCTGCCGCGTCGTAGAGATGGCAGGCCACGGCCTGCGCGCCGTGGGTGATCGGCTCCGGGCGCTCGGTCCGGCAGCGATCGAACGCGAACGCGCAGCGCGGGTTGAACGAACAGCCCGGCGGAATGGCGGAGAGCCGCGGCATCGAACCGGGTATCTGGACCAGCCGCTCGGCGTCGCTGGCCAGCGTCGGGATCGCCCCCATCAGGCCCTTGGCGTAGGGATGTAGCGGGTTCTGCACGACATCCCTGACCGGGCCGATCTCGGCGATCCGGCCGGAATACATCACTGCGACGCGGTCCGAGGTCTCGGCGATCACCCCCATGTCGTGGGTCACCAGCATCACTGCGGTGCCGTGATCGCGCCCGAGACGCTTGATCAGCGCGATGATCTGCGCCTGCACTGAGACGTCGAGCGCGGTGGTGGGCTCATCGGCGATGATCAGTTCCGGTTCGGCACAAATCGCCAGCGCAATCACGACGCGCTGGCGCATGCCGCCGGAGAACTCATGCGGATAGCCGTCGATGCGCTTGTCCGGCGCGGGAATGCCGACTTCGGCCAACAGATCGATGGCGCGCCGGCGCGCGGCCGATTCGGAAAGATTGATGTGTGTCCTGATGGTCTCGATCAGCTGATCGCCGATCCGGTACAGCGGATTCAGGCTGGTCAGCGGATCCTGAAAGATCATCCCGATCCGCTTGCCCCGGATCCGTCGCAGTTCTTCCGGCGGAAGATTGTCGATCCGCAGACCAGACAGATAGATCTCGCCGTCACAAAGGCGTCCGGGTGGATCGATCAGGCCGATCACTGCGAGGCCGGTGACCGATTTCCCGGCGCCGGATTCGCCGACCACGCCCAGCACCTCGCCCTTGGCGATGTCGAAGGAAATGCCGTCGATCGCGCGCAGCACGCTGTGGCGGGTGACGAATTCTACCCGAAGGTTACGCACGGAAAGGACAGGTTCGGTCATGTGGTCCGATATCCCGGAATTGCGTCGCGTTTCATCGGAGTTTCGGATTGAGCGCGTCGCGCAGCCAATCGCCGAGCAGATTGATCGAGAGGATCAACGCCGCGAGCGCGACGCCCGGAAAGGCGACGATCCACCATTCACCCGAAAACAGATAATTGTTGCCGATCCGGATCAGCGTGCCCAGCGATGGCATGGTGTCGGGCATGCCGGCGCCGAGAAACGACAGGGTTGCCTCAGTGATGATGGCGAGCGCAAGATTGATGGTGGCGATCACCAGAATCGGCCCCATCGTGTTGGGCAGGATGTGCCGCAACATGATCACGGGAGCGGGAAGGCCGATCAGTTGCGCCGCCGCGACATAATCCCTGTTCTTCTCCACCATGACCGAGCCGCGCACGGTGCGCGCATATTGCACCCAGAAACTCAATCCGATCGCAAACACCAATACCGCGAGCATGCTCATGGCGTCGAGGCGATTGCCGAACACCGACTTGACCACGCCATTGACGAGCAGCGCGATCAGAATGGCGGGGAAAGTCAGTTGCACATCGGCAATACGCATGACCAGGCCGTCGATGGCGCCGCCGAAATAACCGGCGATCAGTCCCAGGATGATGCCAAGCGTGCCGGAGAACAGGACACCGAGGACGCCGACGGTGAGCGAAATGCGCAAGCCATAAAGAATGGCGGAAAACACATCGCGGCCTTGCTCATCGGTGCCGAGCAGGAACGGGCTCTGGCCGTCGGCAGCCATAGCGGTTCGATCCGCGAATTCATCAGTTGAAGCTGCGCCGGATCGAACGGGTTCTGCACCGCCAGAAGCGGTGCCGCGATCGCGAGCAGGAAAAACAACAGCGTCACGGCGGCTGCGACCATGGTGAGCCGGGAGCGGCGAAATGAATAGAAAACGTCGCTCGCCAGCGCACGCCGAAACCAATGACCCCGCAGCCAACGCGCATCCGGCGCTTTCGAATCGGCTTTATTGGGGACGGTGGTGTCTGACATGCAATCTCTCGCGATCAGGCCGGGCGGCCGATGGTCGAGCGCAGGCGCGGATCGACCACAGTGTAGAGAATATCGACGATGAGGTTGATGGTGACGAAGATCAGCGACACCATCAGCAGATAGGCCGCCATGATCGGGATATCGACGTTTTGCACCGCTTGCAGAAACAGCAATCCCATGCCTGGCCACTGGAAAACGGTCTCGGTAATGATCGCAAATGCAATAACCGAGCCAAATTGCAGCCCAGCGACGGTGATGACGGGCACCAGCGTATTCTTGAGGGCGTGCCCGAAATGGATCGCGCGGGTCGTCAATCCGCGCGCCCGCGCGAACCTGATATAGTCGGTGCGCAGCACTTCGAGCATCTCGGCCCGCACCAGCCGCATGATCAGCGTCATCTGGAACAGGCCGAGCGTGATCGAGGGCATGATCAGGGCCTTGAGGCCGGAGACCGTGAGCAGCCCGGTGGTCCACCAGCCGATCCGCACCACATCGCCGCGGCCGAACGACGGCAGCCAGCCCAAGGTCACCGCGAACAGATAGATCAGGAGAATGCCGATCAGGAAAGTCGGCAGCGAAATTCCGATCAATGATACCGCCTGGAATATTTTCGCCAACAGCGTGTCGCGTTTCAGCGCCGAATAGACCCCCATCAGGATGCCGAATACCATCGCCAGAATGGTGGCGCAGGTCGCAAGCTCCAGCGTCGCCGGCATCCGTTCCATCAGCAGGTTCGCAACCGGCTGGCGAAACTGATACGAGACGCCGAACTTGAACTGCATCGCATTGCCGAGATATCGCGCGAACTGCACCGGCACCGGATCGTCAAGACCAAGCGATTTGCGGATTTGGGCGCGCTCGGCAGCCGATGTATCGATCGAGACGATCTGGCTGACCGGATCGCCCGCGAACCGGAACATCGAGAACGAGATGATCCCGACGGCGATCATGACGCCGATGGCCTGGATTGCCCGGCGAAGAGTGAAAGCGAGCATTTCTTCCTTTCACTTCTTTTCAAGGGGCGGCGCGCGGCGTCACCCGGCCCGAAACGACAAATCCCGGAAGCCAATACCTCCGGGAGCTCAGGCCGATAAAACTCTTATTCCTGTTTCGTCGCCCAGTAGAACAGGACCTGGTTGTCCGCGCGCTGGGTCAATTTCACTTTTTTCGAAACGCCCCATGCCAGCGCCTGCTGGTGCAGCGGGATATAGCCGTAGTCCTTGATCACGATCTCGAAAGCCTGCTTGATCAATTGGTCGCGCTTGGCCGTGTCGGTCTCGACCAGAACCTTGTCGGCGAGCGCATCCATGTCCTTGTTGCAATAGCCGGCGAGATTGGCTTCGCCGCGGGTCGGGTCCTTGGGGTCGTTGCGGCAGCCCAGGATGTCGTGCAGCACGTTCTGGGAATCCATGGAGGCCGGCGTCCAGCCCAACAGATAGAACGAGGTCTGGTAGCCTCCGGGCTTCAACACCTTGCCGAAATATTGCGCCTTGGGTTGCGCCAGCAAATTCACCTTCACACCGATCCGCGCCAGCATCCCGACCACCGCCTGACAGATATCGGCGTCGTTGACGTAGCGGTCGTTGGGGCAATCCATGGTGACTTCGAATCCGTCGGGATAGCCCGCCTCGGCCATCAGCTTCTTGGCACCCTCCGGATCGGCTTTCGGCCGGGTGAAGTCTTTCGACAAAGCGAATAATTGCGGTGCCACCATCAGCGCCGACGGCGTCGACAGGCCGCGCATCACGCGGTTCTTGATCAGGTCGACATCGATCGCCTTGTAGAAGGCTTCGCGGACGCGGATGTCCTTGAACGGGTTCTTGCCCTTGATATTGGAATAAAGCAGCTCGTCGCGCGTCTGGTCCATGCCCAGAAAGATGGTCCGGATTTCCGGTCCGGTCAGGACCGTGGCGTTGCCGCCCGCATTGACCCTCTGGATATCCTGGGTCGGAACCGGCTCGATGACGTCGACTTCACCGGACAGCAGGGCAGCGACCCGCGTGGCGGCCGAACCGATTGGCGTGAAGATGATCTCCTTGAGATTGTGCTCGGGCTTTTTCCACCAACCCGGATAGGCCTTGAAGACGGTCTTTACGCCTGGCTGATGGCTCTCGATCGTGAAGGGGCCGGTGCCGTTCTCGTGCAATGACGCATAGCTTGGCGTGGTTGCGGAAGCCGGCGTCGGCGCGACCGCGTTGTTTTCCTCACACCATTTCTTGTCCATGATGAACCAGCCGTCCCATTGTGAAATCAGAATGGGATTGGGCGAGTCGAGCTTCACATCGACCGTGTAGTCGTCGACCTTGACGAACTTGGCATCGGCCGGAACGTTGGTCAGGAAGTTGGAGCCCTTGGCCCGCACGCGATCGGCGGAAAAGAGCACATCGTCGGCGGTGAAGGGGTCTCCGTTGTGGAATTTGACGTTCTTGCGCAGATGAAAGCGCCAGCGCGTCGGCTCAGGAGTTTCCCAGCTTTCGGCGAGCGCCGGAACGATCTTCAAATCCCTGTCGCGGGTGACCAGGCCCTCGTAGACGTGGGCGTGATGGGCAATGGTCGTGGTTTCCTTCAGCGTATAGGGGTCAAGTGATTTGAGCTCGCCTTGATTGGCGTAGCGCAGGGTCTGGGCCGATGCGGGTGTCATCGCAGTCGCCGTCACGGCAAAAGCGGCGATGAAAACACTGGTCGCTGCAAACAAGGCTTGACGTACCGACATGACGTTCTCCGCTGTGGCACGCCGTGCAGTTCTGCAGTATCGACAGCCGTGGCCGATCCATGTTGCCAGAGTTTGGCTGCCACGCAAGCCCCCGGTTTGCGCGCGATGCGCCAATAACTAGTTTCACGGCAGGCAGCAGCAAGCGCATCACATTCAACGGGAGTGCCGGATGGCGGAATTCAAGGCCGATGTTCTTGTCCTGGGTGCAGGCATGGTCGGCGTCAGCGCCGCCTTGCACCTGCAGCAGCGGGGACGGGACGTCATCCTGGTCGACAGGCACGAACTCGCCGGCGAGGAAACCAGTTTTGGCAACGCCGGCATTATCGAAAGCGCCTCGGTCTTTCCTCTGATGTTTCCGCGGGATTTCGGGCTGATCCTCCAATACGCGCTGAACCGCTCACCGCACGTGCGCTACAGCCTTTCCGATTTGCCGACCTCGCTGCCGTGGCTGCTGCGCTACTTTCTGGCCTCCTCACCGGAGCGCGCGCTGCGTAGCGCGATGGCGGAATTGCCCTTGATCCAGCGTAGCCTCCTCGAGCACGAAGCGCTGATGACAGAGGCCGGGGTTCCGGACCTGCTGCGGCGGACCGGCTGGATCAAGCTGTTTCGCTCCGATGCCACGCTGGCAAACGGGGTGCGCGATTTCGAACGCGCCAGACAGTATGGCGTCGCCGGCGAGGTTCTCGACGGCAAGGCTATTATGGCCCGCGAGCCCAATCTGACCGGCGAATTCGCCGGCGCAGTCTATTATCCGGCGCCGGGCTTCGTTCCCGATCCCGGTGCTTTGGCCAAAGCCTATGCGGCGCTTTTCACGCGCAAGGGTGGCCGCTTTCTTGTCGGCGATGCGCGCACACTCCAACAAACCGACGGCCGATGGCGGGTGAGCGGATCCGAGGGTGGGGCGAGCGCGCGCGAGGTCGTGGTGGCGCTCGGACCATGGTCCGATCTGGTGTTTCGTCCGCTCGGATACTCCATTCCGCTCGGCGTCAAACGCGGTTACCATCTGCATCTGGCGCCGCGCGGCAACGCCGTGCTCAGTCACCCCGTGCTCGATTCCGATCTCGGTTATCTGCTGGCGCCGATGAACCGTGGCATTCGCCTTACCACAGGTGTGGAATTTGCCCGTCGCGACGCGCCGCCGAACCCGATCCAGATCGAGCAGGCATTGCCACGGGCGCACGCCCTGTTTCCGCTGGGCGAGGCGGTCGACGCAAAGCCCTGGAAGGGGGCCCGGCCGTGTCTGCCCGATATGGTGCCGGTGATCGGCAAGGCGCCACGCCATGCCGGGCTGTGGTTTGATTTCGGACACCAGCATCACGGGCTGACGCTTGGTCCTGCGACCGGCCGTCTGCTGGCGGAAATGATGACTGGCGAGACGCCATTCGCGGATCCCGCGCCCTTTGCCGCGGCGCGCTTTGGCTAACCAGGGACCAAACGAAGGTTCAAGCCGTCCTCCCGTCAGGCCGCTTGCGTCCGGTGGCCTCTCGCGGCGATACTGCTCCCAAGTTGTCAGAACATGATTCAACCTGGTTGAATCATGTTCGTCGTCGATCTTGTTTTGAGCATGATCTTTTCGGAAAAACGGCTCCAAGCTTTTCCGGATTATGCTCTAGATGCTATCGGGAGTGCACATGAAGGTAAACGTTGAAATAGATTGCACGCCGCTTGAAGCCCGGCAGTTTTTCGGACTTCCGGATGTGCAGCCGATGCAGACGGCGGTCATGGAAAAACTCCAGCAACAGATGATGGCCAACATCCAGAAGGTTTCCCCGGAAGCGCTGATGCAGAGCTGGCTGACCTTCGATCCGAAGATCGCCGAGCGATTCTCGGACATGTTTGTGACCATGGCGGGCCTCGGCGGCACGCGCGCCGCCGATAAAAAATAATGCTGCCGGGTGACCGCAGCAAATCGCCACCGGGCCGGCTTCGTCCGCCCGGTCTCGGCCTGCTGCTGGCCGAGATGCGGGGCATATTGGAGTTCAACACCAGCCTGTTGCTGTCGCCGCTTCTGATGCGCGCGCCAAAGGGTGACGGTCATCCGGTGCTGACATTGCCGGGTTTCCTCGCCAGCGATCTGTCGATGGCGCCGATGCGCAGATACCTCAGCGAACTCGGCTACGACGCCTATGCCTGGAAGATGGGCCGCAACATCGGTGGCGTTTCGCGCATACGGGCCGCGCTACGCGATCGGCTCGCCGAAATCCACGGCAATACCGGCCGCAAGGTCAGCATCGTCGGATGGAGTTTGGGCGGCGTCTATGCCCGCGATCTGGCGCTGCAGGCGCCGGACCAGGTTCGATGTGTCGTGACGCTGGGAAGCCCGTTCGCGAACGATGTGAGGGCGACCAACGCCACGCGGCTTTACGAGGCGCTGTCCGGCGAAGTGGTCGGAGAGGATTCCGAACTTCGAAAGGCGATCGCGGGCGATTTGCCAGTGCCGGCGACGTCGATCTATTCACGCGCCGACGGCGTCGTTAATTGGCGAACCTGCCTCCAGCGTCCCTCCAATACCGCCGAGAATCTCGAGGTGCGCCTCGCCAGCCATTCCGGGCTGGGTGTCAACGCGGCCGCTTTGTGGGCAGTCGCCGACCGTTTGGCGCAAGCCGAAGGCCAATTCAGTCAATTTGACCGATCAGGGCCGTTTGCCATTGCATATGCGCCTCCGGAACAGGCACAATCCTGAACGACATCCCCGGATAGGGGCCGTCTGAACGCCAGAAGCGCCAGCAACGCGCCGCGTGAATTTCGAGGGAGGAATGCATGAGTGACGCCAAAAAGCTGTCCTCGATGGACGCGTCGTTTCTGTATCTGGAAACGCCGGAAATGCCGATGCATGTCGGAAGCATGGCGATCTTCCGTTTGCCCGACGATTACAAGGGCGACTTCTTCGAGGAATTCAAGGCGATGATCGCCTCGCGGCTGCACATCGCGCCGATCCTCAAAGCGCGCCTGGAAAAGGCGCCGCTCGACATCGATCATCCGTCCTGGGTCGAGGACGACCAGTTCGACATCGACCGCCATATCTTCCGCGGCAGCCTTCCGGCGCCGCACGATCGTGCGACGCTGGAGCGCATCGTCGGCTGGATGCATGCCAAGCTGCTCAACCGTGCCCGTCCGCTGTGGGAGTTCTATGTCTTCGAAGGCATGAAGGACAACGAGATCGGGCTTTATTCCAAGATGCATCACGCCTGCATCGATGGCGGCGCGGGCGCGGCCCTCACCAGCATGATCTACGATATCACGCCGGTGCCAAGGCAGATCGAGACACCGGTAACGCCGCCGAAAGTCGGACAGGAGCCGCGCGACATCGCCGCCAATTTCATCGATTCCTATCAGCAGCTCTGGCGTCAGCCCTTTGACGCCTCCGCGGCTGCCAAAGCCATCGATCTGCCGCGCACCGGCAAAAGCGATCTCGGTTCGATCCTGTTCGACAATGCGATGTTCCAGATCGAATCCGCGGTGAAGTTTGCCGGCAGCGTTCCGACCATGCTCAAAAGCGTCTCCGATGTGGTCGGAAAGATTTCCGATCCGAAATCGCGCGACAGCCTCGCCAGCATGGTGTCGCCGTCGACGATCCTCAACAAGTCAATTTCGTCGGAGCGCAGCTTTGCCGGTGTATCGATTTCGCTGAGCCGGGCCAAGGCGCTGGCCAAGCAGGCCGGCGGCAAGCTTAACGACGTGGTGCTGGCGGTCTCGTCCGGCGTGGTCAGGCGCTATCTGCTGGAGAAGGGCGCGTTGCCGGCAAAATCGATGACGGCGGCGGTGCCGATCTCACTGCGCGAGGAGGGCAACACCGATGCCAACAACCAGGTGTTCGGCATGATCTGCTCGATCGCGTCCAACATCGACGATCCCAAAGCGCGGCTGGAGGCGATCATCGCGCAATCCACCAAGTCCAAGGAAATGTCGCATCCGCTGCGAGCCTTGATGCCGCAGATGTCTAATGTCTCGATGCTGGGCGCGCCGATCCTGGTCCAGATCCTGGCGCTCTTGTACAGCCGTTCCAGCCTGTCGGATGTGCTGCCGCCGGCGGCGAACATCACGGTGTCCAACGTGCCGGGGCCGCGCCAGACGCTGTACGCGGCGGGTGCCGAGTTGTTGCACATTTTCCCGGTGTCGATCTCGACACATGGGTTGGCGCTGAACATCACCGTGCAGAGTTATCGCGATCAATTGGATTTCGGCTTCATCGCCGGCGCTAACATCATTCCGCACGTCCAGGTGCTGTGCGACATGCTGCCGGGAGAATTCGAGGCCCTCGAAGCCGCCTTCGCCCCGCCGGCCGATCTCAAAAGTGCGGCGAGCTAACGCGAGAGCAAGTGGAGCATGACGATGATTGAAATGCCGCCGCTACAGTTCGCCCCGACCAACGGGATTCGCATGGGCTACTATGAAGCCGGCCCGAAAACCGATACGCCGCCGGTCATTCTCTGCCATGGCTGGCCCGAGATCGCATTTTCATGGCGTCACCAGATCAAGGCGCTGGCGGCCGCCGGCATTCGGGTGATTGCGCCGGATCAACGCGGCTACGGCGCCACCGACCGGCCGGAACCCGTCGAAGCCTATGACATCGAACACCTGACCGGCGATCTCGTCGGTCTGATGGATCATCTCAAGATCGACAAGGCTATTTTCGTCGGTCACGACTGGGGCGGTTTTATCGTCTGGCAAATGCCGCTCCGACACATCGATCGCGTCGCCGGGGTGGTGGGTGTCAACACACCGCACACCAATCGGGCCTTGGCCGATCCGATCGAATTGCTGCGTGCCCGGTTCGGCGAGCAGATGTATATCGTGCAGTTCCAGGACCCCGCACGTGAACCCGACCGGATATTCGGCAGCCGCGTGGAGCAGACGTTTGATGCTTTCATGCGCAAGCCCGTGCCCCGTCCCGACACCGCGCCGGAGGAAAAGGTCGTTGCCGGCGTCGGCGCTTCCCCGCGAATTAATCTGGCGTTTCCGCAGATGATCGCCGGTTACGACGCCAGGCATGATCCGCGCACGCCGATCCTGTCTGCCGAGGAGAAAAAGGTGTTCGTCGACACCTTCACCCGGACCGGCTTCACCGGCGGCATCAACTGGTACCGCAACATGTCGCGCAACTGGCGACGTTCGGAAGGCATCGACCATACGGTGCGCGTACCGTCGCTGATGATCATGGCCGAGAACGACGCGGTGCTGCCGCCATCCGCCGCCGACGGCATGGAGAAGCTGGTCCCGGATCTCGAGAAATACCTGGTTCGCGGCAGCGGGCACTGGACGCAGCAGGAAAAGCCGGGCGAGGTCAGCGCCAAGCTGATCGAATGGCGTCGGAAGCGATTCGGCTAGCGGAGCTGGCTTATCGTCATTGCCAGCGACAAACGCGAAGCGTTTTGCGCAAGGGAGCGACGCGACGAAGCAATCCAGTTCGCAGCCATGGATTGCTTTGTTTCGCTCGCAATGACGGGTTGATTAGGCAGGGGGTTACTAACGCAATGGCGTCCACCAACAAACTGAGCCCGATTCCGCATCCGCCGAAAAAGCCGGTGGTCGGCAACATGCTGTCGCTGGATGCCAAGGCGCCGGTCCAGCATCTGGTGCGGTTGACCAAGGAACTGGGGCCGATCTTCTGGCTCGACATGATGGGCGCGCCGATCGTCATCGTCTCCGGCCACGATCTTGTCGATGAACTCAGCGACGAAAAACGTTTCGACAAGGCGGTTCGCGGCTCGCTGCGCCGGGTACGCGCGGTCGGCGGCGACGGGTTGTTCACCGCCGACACCCGGGAATCGAACTGGAGCAAGGCGCACAACATTCTGATGCAGCCGTTCGGCAATCGCGCCATGCAGTCCTATCACCCGAGCATGGTCGATATTGCTGAACAGCTGGTGAAGAAATGGGAACGCCTCAACGGCGATGAGGAGATCGACGTCGTCCACGATATGACCGCGCTGACGCTGGATACGATCGGGCTGTGCGGTTTCGACTATCGCTTCAATTCATTCTACCGCCGGGATTATCACCCGTTCGTGGAATCGCTGGTGCGCTCGCTCGAAACCATCATGATGACCCGCGGCATTCCGCTCGAGGGTATCTGGCTGAGAAAGCGCCAGCATGAACTCGCCGAAGACGTCGTGTTCATGAACAAGATGGTCGACGAAATCGTTGCCGAGCGCCGCAAGAACGCCGAGGCCGCCGAAGGCAAAAAGGACATGCTCGGCGCCATGATGACCGGCATCGACCGCGCCACCGGCGAACAGCTTGACGACGTCAACATCCGTTACCAGATCAATACGTTTCTGATCGCCGGGCATGAAACCACCAGCGGACTGTTGTCATGCACGATCTACGCGCTGCTCAAGCACCCCGAGGTGCTCAGGAAGGCTTATGAGGAAGTTGACCGCGTTCTCGGTCCCGATCTCGATGCACGGCCAACATATCAGCAGGTTACGCAACTCACCTACATCACGCAGATACTGAAGGAGGCCTTGCGGTTGTGGCCGCCGGCGCCCGCCTATGGCATCTCGCCGCTCAGCGATGAAACCATCGGCGGCAAGTACAAGCTTCGGAAGAACACCTTCATTACCGTGCTGGTGATGGCGCTGCATCGCGATCCCAGCGTCTGGGGGCCCAATCCCGATGCGTTCGACCCGGAAAATTTCAGCCGCGAGGCCGAGGCGGCACGGCCCGTCAATGCCTGGAAGCCGTTCGGCAACGGCCAACGCGCCTGCATCGGCCGTGGCTTTGCCATGCATGAGGCCGCACTGGCGATCGGCATGATCCTGCAGCGTTTCAAGCTGCTCGACATCCATCGTTACCAGATGGTGCTGAAGGAAACGCTGACCATCAAGCCTGATGGATTCAAGATCAAGGTGCGCCCGCGCACCGAGAAGGACCGTGGCGCTTTCGCGGGGCCGGCCACGGCGACGGTGGCCGCATCGAGCGTTGCGCCAGTTGCCCGCGCCCGGACGCGCCCCGGACATAACACGCCGTTATTGGTGCTCTATGGATCGAACCTCGGCACCGCCGAGGAACTCGCCACCCGCGTCGCGGATTTGGCCGAGGTCAACGGTTTCGCCACCAAGCTCGCGGCGCTGGATGATTTCGTCGGCAAGCTGCCGGAGCAGGGTGGCGTCTTGATTTTCTGCGCATCCTACAATGGCGCGCCGCCCGACAACGCCACGCAATTCGTCAAATGGCTCGAAAGCGATCTGCCGAAGGATGCTTTTGCGAAAGTCCGCTACGCGGTGTTTGGCTGCGGCAACAGCGACTGGGCCGCGACCTATCAGTGGATTCCACGCGTCATCGACCGCCAACTGGCGGCGCATGGGGCGCGCAGCGTGTACGCCCGGGGCGAGGGCGACGCCCGCAGCGATCTCGATGGCCAGTTCGAAAGCTGGTTCGCGGCGCTGGCGCCGCTGGCGATGAAGGAATTCGGCATCGACTCCAGTTTCAGCCGCAGCGCCGATGACGAGCCGCTTTACCGGATCGAGCCGGTGGCGCCTTCGGCGGTCAACACTATCGTGGCGCTTGGCGGCATCGTGCCGATGAAGGTGCTGGTCAATACCGAGTTGCAAAATAAAATCGGCGCCCAGGCCTCGGAACGATCGACCCGGCACATCGAGGTGCAATTGCCGCCCGGCGTCACCTACCGCGTCGGCGATCATCTCAGCGTGGTGCCGCGCAACGATCCGGCGCTGGTCGATGCCGTGGCGCGTCGCTTCGGATTTCTTCCTTCAGACCAGATCCGGTTGCAGGTCGCCGAAGGCCGGCGCGCGCAACTGCCGGTCGGCGATAGTGTTTCGGTCGGGCGGTTGCTCAGCGAGTTTGTCGAATTGCAGCAGGTCGCGACCCGCAAGCAGATCCAGATCATGTCGGAGAACACCCGCTGTCCGGTAACGAAGCCGAAATTGCTGGCCTATGTCGGCGACGATGCGGCTTCCACCGATCGCTATCGGGCGGATATTCTCGGCAAGCGCAAATCGGTGTTCGACCTTTTGGAAGAGCATCCGGCCTGCGAGCTGCCGTTTCATGCTTATCTGGAAATGCTGTCGCTGCTGGCACCGCGCTATTATTCGATCTCCTCGTCGCCATCAGGCGATCCCGCGCGGTGCAGCGTCACCGTGGCCGTAGTCCAAGGGCCCACCAGTTCGGGGCGTGGCGTCTATAAAGGCATCTGCTCGAATTACCTCGCCGGCCGCCACGCCGGCGAGACGGTCCACGCCACGGTGCGCGAAACCAAGGCCGGGTTTAGGTTGCCCGACGATGCGTCGGTGCCGATCATCATGGTCGGCCCCGGAACAGGTCTGGCACCCTTCCGCGGCTTCCTGCAGGAGCGCGCTGCGCAGCAAGGCCAAGGGCGCAACGCTCGGCCCGGCGATGCTGTTTTTCGGCTGCCGGCATCCCGAGCAGGATTATCTCTATGCGGACGAATTGAAGGCGTTCGCGGCCGCCGGCATTACCGAACTGCACACCGCATTCTCGCGCGCGGAAGCGCCGAAGACTTATGTGCAGAATCTGATCGCGGCACAGCAGGAGCGGGTCTGGAGCCTGATCGAACAGGGCGCGATCATTTATGTCTGCGGCGACGGCGGAAAAATGGAGCCGGACGTCAAGGCGACATTGGTTGCGATCTATCGCGAGCGCGCCGGTGCGGATGCAGCGGCCGCACAACGCTGGATCGACGATCTCGGTGCGAAGAACCGTTATGTTCTGGACGTCTGGGCGGGTGGCTGAGATGTCGTATATCAATGCGTCGTCCCGGCGAACGCCGGGACCCATACTCCGTGCAGCCTCGTTTTATGTCGCGTTGAAAAATCTGCCTTTAACCACCAACATCGGCGGTTGGGTCCCGGCGTTCGCCTAGCGTTCGCCGGGACGACGAGGACGAGAGAGTGTGCCTTACTTTACCGCTGCGGCAACCGCTCGAAGGTCGGCAATCCCTCCGGGATCATATGAAAATCCTGTTTGTCGATGGTGTAGATCGCCATCTGCGGGCTGCCGAACAGGCTGGGATCGTCGAGTGTGCCGATTTTCAGGACCGCGGCAGGCAATCCGGGCCGCCGTGTGATCAGATGGGTGCCGCACTCAGCGCAGAAATCCCGGGTCACCGCGCCTTCAAGATCGCTGCGTGAGAACTGCTTTGGCGTTCCCTTGGTATAGCGGAAGCCGTCGATCGGCATCAGAGCGAACATATTGGGAGCGCCGCCACTGATATACTGGCATTCACGGCAGTGGCACTGCGCCTTCAACATCGGCTTGCCCTCGGCGATATAACGCACCTGGCCGCAATAGCATCCACCTTCGAGTTTCATGACCTTCTCCCTGTCTTGTTAAGGCATCGTCTTTGGTGCTCGTCTTGTTAGGGGGCGTGTCAGGGCATCGCCTTTTGTAGAGTCTTGGATGACGCTGCATGGGCGTGCTTGTCGATGGCGTCGATGATCTGTGGCCACATCGGGATCGGCAGTGCATGACCCATGCCTTCGATCATCAGAAGTTTCGCGCCAGGAATTGAGGCCGCGGTATCACGGCCTCCCTCGGGGCGAACCAGCGGGTCTACAGTGCCGTGAATGACCAGGGTTGGGATCCTGACCGATGCAAGCCGCTCCTTGCGGCTGCCTGAGGCGAGGACGGCGCGAAGCTGCCGCCCGACGCCGGCGGGATTAAGTCCCCGCGCATAGGTGCGTTCGGCGCGGGAGCGATCGAGCGCCTCATCTTCCGGAAAACTGCCGACGCGCAGGGTTTTCCAGGTTTGCGCGAAGCGGACGAAATACTCTTCCTTGGTGGCCGGCGGCGGCGCCATCAGGACAGCCATGGCCTCGCGGGTCGGTGGCGGCACCTTTGGATTGCCCGTCGTCGACATGATCGAGGTCAGCGAGCGCACCCGCGGCGGAAACGAGATCGCGAGTTCCTGGGCGATCATGCCGCCCATCGACGCGCCCACCAGATGGGCCGACTGGATGCCGAGCGTATCCATCAGACCGATGACGTCCAGCGCCATGTCGGA
Source organism: uncultured Alphaproteobacteria bacterium (assembly GCA_963811915.1). Classification (GTDB taxonomy): domain Bacteria; phylum Pseudomonadota; class Alphaproteobacteria; order Rhizobiales; family Xanthobacteraceae; genus Bradyrhizobium. Next base: position 26,641 of record CAWETC010000034.1, on the reverse strand, counting down.
CAGTTTGTACGGCGCGGCGACCGGGATTTTCAGCAAACGCAGCTTGAGCATTTCGACCGCGCCCAGGCGCTTGCCGCCAGTCATCTTGCTGGATTGGCCGATATCGCGATTGTCAAACCGGATGACGCGAAAGCCGCGCGCCGCAAGCTGCCGGCAGAAATCATCGTCCCAATGGATCATCTGGGCGCCCAGCCCCATGATCAACAGCAGGGGATCGGCATCGGCATCACCGAAGATCTCGTAACAAAGCTCGATGCCGTTGGCGCGGGCCATTTGCGGCGGCTGATGGGCTGACGGGTTCACCTTGGCAGCTCCTCCGAGAGGGTATGGCGATGAGGACTCTATGACACGGTTTGTCGCGGCGCAGAAGGCTCTCTGAGCCCCGGAAACCTGGCCCCGCCAGGTTGACCGGCCAACCGCAACGGTATGGAATGATCGAAAACAGGCGACGCAATCGCCGTCAATCCAATCGAGGGGACGCGCCGATGGCCGATAAGAGCAACGATCCGGTCGTGCTGTGGCAAACCATGATCGGTGAGATCGAGAAGGGCTTCAATGCCTTCGCCAATCAGGCGATGGCGTCGCCACAATTCAGCAAGGCCGTCAATCAAGTCGGCGGGACCGCGGCGGGCGCGCAGAAGCAGCTCGGCGATCTCATGGAAAAATATCTCGTCAGCATGAACCTGCCGAGCCGGGCGCAGATGGTCGGCATGGCCGAGCGGCTGCAGTCGATCGAAGGGCAGTTGAACGAGATCAAGGCGCTGCTGCACCAGGTGCATGGCAATTCCAGTGCAGTGGAAAGCGGATATGCCGGCGCACCAAGACCGCCGCGCACCAAGCGGCCGCCATCGGCGGGCGGGGAGCAAAAATGAGCGCCGCCGCCGGCCTCGATCTGGCATCGATCCCCGAGCGGATTCAGTCCGAGGTGCAGCGTGCAATCCAGCGCAGCATCAAGGGCGTCGAATATCTGTCATCGTCGGGTCCGTCGCTCGGCGCGACGCCGAAAGACATCCTGCATGTGCGCGGCACGATGAACCTGTATCACTACCGGCCGGTCGTGGACGAAATCTACCGCGTGCCGATCCTGATCGTGATGGCGACCACCAACCGCGGCTACATTCTCGACCTGGTGCCCGGTCAGAGCTTCATCGAATTTCTCCTCAAGCGCGGCTACGACGTCTACATGCTGGACTGGACCGCGCCCAAACCCGAAGAGAAATCGCTGCGGATGGAGGACTATGTTCTCGACTTCATTCCGGATTGCGTCCGCCATGTGCAACGCGATTCCGGTGAAACCGATGTCAGCGTGATTGGCTATTGCTTCGGCGGGGTACTCTCGCTGCTTTACGGCTCGATCTTCCCCGATGGACCGATGAAGAACCTGATCTGTTTCACCACGCCGATTGATTTTCGCGAGATGAAGCTGTTCCAGAATTTCGCTGACCGGCGCTATTTCGATGTCGACCGTCTGATCGACAGCGTCGGCAACGTGCCGCCCGAGATGATCCTGTCATCCTTCGAGATGTTGCGGCCGGCCTCGCGTGCGGCGAGCCAGGTGCAATTGTGGGAAAACATCTGGAACGACGAATATGTCAAATCGTACCGGATGTTCGATCGCTGGGCGACCGATACGCTGCCGCTCGCCGGCGAGTATTTCCGCACCATCACCCGCGACTTGATGTGGGACAACAAGCTCTACAATGACGTGATGTCGGTCGGCGGCCGCCAGGCGAATATTTCAAAGATCAGGGTTCCGATCCTGCACGCGGTGGCCGAGCACGACCACATCGTGCCTTATGACGCCGCCAAGCCCTTGATCCAGAAGATCGGCTCGGCCGACAAGCAGGAAGTGATCCTCAAGGGCGGCCATGTCAGCCTGGTCGCCGGCGCCAATGCCATCAAGCGGCTATGGCCGAAACTGGATTCATGGCTGGGTGAGAGATCGACATGAGCAGCGAACCCCGTTCCTACCCGCGGCGCGTCACGACCGAGGCCGGTGAGATCGAATTCCGGTTGATGTCGCCGGCCGACGAAGCCGCCGTGCTCGATTTCGCGCGACAACTCCCGGTCCACGATCTCTTGTTCCTGCCGCGCGACATCAGCGAGCCGAAGGTGCTGGCGGCCTGGATCAAGGAGATCGAGCGCGGCGCGATCACCAGCCTATTGGCAGTGAAGGCGGGCAGGGTGGTGGGATGCGGGACGCTGGTGCGCGATCCCCTCTCGTGGTCGCCGCATGTCGGCGAAATCCGCAACGTGGTCTCGACGGATGTGCGGGGCCGGGGAGTAGGGCGGGCGTTGACACAGGAAATCTTTGCCCTCGCTTTGGGCGCCGGGCTCGAAAAGCTGGTGGTGCAGATGACCGTCGATCAGACCGGCGCCATCGCGATTTTCGAAGGCCTGGGATTCAAGGCGGAGGCGCTGTTGCGCGACCATGTGAAGGATAAGGCGGGCAAGCAGCACGATATCGTCGTGCTCGGGCATAATGTGGCGCAGGTCCGGGCCCAGATGGAAGCCTATGGGCTGCCGGGGGCGGTCCAGCATTGAGACACACCCGGCGCCGGCGTACCGGGCAGTCGCTTAATCGCTTAATTAATCACCAATTTGTGATATTGCATTGCAACATAGATGTTGCGCCGCACCATTAACTATGACACAACCATCCCGCCCCGGGCCAAAGCGGACGGGGTGAGCCCATAGCTCAAACCCTGAGGATGGAGAGACCCAATGACCACTGAAACCCAAACCAACTCCGTACTGAACACCGTCAAGGAAGCTTTCGCGCCCGTGACCGAAGCGTTCAAGAACATCCAGAACATGGAAGTTCCCGAGGCTGCTCGTGAGTTCGTCAAGAAGACCGCCGGCACCGCCAAGGAGCGCGCCGCCGACTTTCACGCCGGCTCCGAGAAGGTGACTGCCGCGATTGAGACCGCTGTCACCGGTTCGGTCAGCGAGGCCGCCAAGATCAGCCGCAACATTCAGCAGGCGATCTATCAGGACACCGAAGCCTTCTTCGCAGGCATCGACAGGCTGGCGTCCGCCAAGTCGATCAACGAAGCGGTTCAGATCCAGTCCGATCTGGTCCGTGCCAGTGGCGAGACGTTCGTGTCGCGGGCAAAGTCGAGCACCGAATATCTCGGGAAGCTCGTCGCCGACGGTGCCAAAACGGCGCAGGACAACTTCTCCAAGGTCTACACCAGGACCGCCTGATCGCGCGATTAGCCGAAGGCCACTCGTTCGAAGGCCCGCTTGATGCGGGCCTTTTTTTGGGCAAACAGGTGTTGTCCCTCATGATGAGGAGGCGCTCTCCCGGCGGCGCACTTGCGCTGTCCGGTGGCGCCGTCTCGAACCATGCTGCGCCCCATCATCCTTCGAGACGCGGCCCAACGGCCGCTTCTCCAGCGATAACGACGAGCCCGTTACGCAGGGATGAGGACTTTCGCTCGTCGGAAAAGCCGCGATGACCGTCCCCGCCACATTCTCGTTCGACGCGCCCGGCGATGCCGCGCGCGCGGCCGAACTGCGGCGCGTCAAGCTGCTGGCCACTTCGGTGCTGGCGGGCACGCTGGCGCTGTTCGTGACGGCGAAGCTGTTGCTGCCGATGCATCCGGCGTTCGGCTTCGTCGCGGCGTTCGCGGAAGCCGCGACCATCGGCGGACTGGCCGACTGGTATGCCGTGGTGGCACTGTTTCGCAGGCCTTTGGGATTGCCGATCCCGCATACTGCGATCATCCAGAGCAACCAGCATCGCATTGCCAACAAGCTCGGCGAATTCATCGAGGTGCATTTTCTCGAAGCCGCGCCCGTCGATGCCAAGCTGCGCCAGATCGATTTCGGCTCCTTCATTGCCGACTGGCTGCGCGACCGCAAGCGCAGCACCGATCTGGCCCGCTTCACGTTGCGGTTGTTGCCCGAGGCGGTGTCGGCGACGGAAACGTCCGGCCTGATGACCTTCATCACGCGGCGTATTACCACCCAACTGCAATCGATCGACCTTGCGCCATTGGCCGCCGGCACGTTGCGCGCGTTCGTGGCCGAGGGCCGGCACCAGGGCCTGCTCGACGACATCCTGAACGCGGTGCATCAATCGCTGACCAAAGCGGAAACCATGGCGATGATCCGCGAGAAGATCCGCGCCGAACTGCCGACGCTGTTGAAACTCTATCGCGCCGACAAATTCCTGGTGAACAAGATCATCGCATCCGCGACCTCTTTCTTCGAAGAAGTCCGCAACGATCCCAAGCATCCGTTCCGCGACGAATTCGATCACATGGTGTTGTCGTTCGTGGACCGGCTTGGCAGCGACCCAACCTATGCCGATCGCATCGACGGCTTGAAGCGCGATCTGTTGGCGCGTCCCGAACTCGGCGACCTCGCGCGCCACGTCTGGTCGAACACGCGGGTCTTCATCGAACGCAGCGCCAGCGGTGAAACGCAGGTGCTGCAGCATTACCTCGCGCGAATGTTCGTGGAAGCGGGTGAGGCGCTCGCCGGCGATTCCGAGTTGCGCTCCGAGATCAACAAGGGTCTCGTCACCGTGCTCGGTAGTTTTATCGCCGACCAGAAAAGCGGCGTCTCCGGCTTCATCGCCGATCAGGTCAAGGCGTGGAATATGGGACAACTGATTTCGCTGATCGAAATCAACATCGGCAAGGATCTGCAATACATCCGTTTCAACGGCGCATTGATCGGCGGGCTCGCCGGACTAGGGCTTTACACCGGTGAATTCCTGCTGCGATGGCTGTGACTTTTACATCACTCAGTCCTTTTTAAGTGTGGACAGCTATTGTCCCATTCGGCGTCACCCGCTTGAATGGTGGAATCAGCGCCTTAACTTGACTCAGAGATTGTTGCGTTGCGGAACGATTAGACGAGACCTGCGTATTCATATGGATCGATTGAGCCGCCTGCTCGAGGCCGGCTTTGAAGGGGAAATCTGATGGCCGCCACCGCCCAGACGCTGCGTCCACCGTCCAGGACCCTGATGTTTCTGGAGGGGCGGGCGATCCATGAACTCGGCGCGTTTCTCGGGGTCTTGCCGCTGCTCAGTCTGGCGCCGAGAGGTGATGGTCATCCCGTGCTGGTGCTGCCTGGGCTGGTCGCATCGGACACCTCGACGCGCCCGCTGCGCAGCTTTTTGGAGACCCGTGGCTATGTCGTCAGCGGTTGGCGGCAGGGCCGCAATCTCGGCCTGCGCGACGGCGTGCAGCACGCGATGGTCGATCTGGTTCGTGAGTTGAGCGACGGCCATGGCCGCAAGATCAGCCTCGTGGGCTGGAGCCTTGGCGGTCTCTATGCGCGCCAGCTCGCCAAGATGATGCCGGACCGCGTGCGTTCCGTGATCACGCTCGGCAGTCCGTTTGCGGGTAACCCCAAGGCGACCAACGCCTGGCGCGTCTATGAGATGGCGAGCGGCCGCCGTGCCGACGAAGAAGATGCCCGGTTCGGCGGATCGCTCGCGGAAACCCCGCCGGTGCCGACCACCGCGATCTTCAGCCGCACCGACGGCATCTGCGCGTGGCAGGGCTGCATGGAAAAGCCGTCGGCTCAGTCAGAGAATATCGAAGTCGAAAGCAGCCATTGCGGCATGGGCCACCATCCTGCCGTGGTCTACGCCGTGGCCGATCGTCTGGCCCAGCCCGAAGGCCAATGGGCACCGTTCAACCGCAGCGGCTGGCGCAGCATCGTGTATCCGGATCCTAGTAGGTAGAAGCGACGCGCATTTGCTTACCTCGCCCCGCTTGCGGCGCTTGCGGGGAGAGGTTGAAGCCGAAGGCTTCGGATGAGGGTATCTCTCACCGAGTGGAATTCGCGTTGTCGAGAATTCGCAAAACGCGCTATGCGTTGACCATGGCGCATCCGCTCGCCCGCATCATTGACCAGCTCAAGCGAGAGCCCTCGCGTACCGGCTCCATCGTGATCACGGTGTTCGGCGATGCCATCGTGCCGCGCGGCGGTTCGGTCTGGCTCGGGACGCTGCTGGAGTTTTTTGCGACCATCGACATCGACAGCGGCGTGGTGCGCACGGCGATGTCGCGGCTGGCGGCGGACGGTTGGCTCGAACGCCACAAGGTCGGCCGTAACAGTTTCTATCGGCTGGTCACGAAGGGACGGCAAACCTTCGATGCCGCGACGAGGCATATCTATGATCCGCAGCCGTCCGACTGGACCGGGCGCTTTGAATTGCTGCTGATCGGAAAAGCCGAGGATCGCGACGCGGCGCGCGAGGCGCTGAAAAATGCCGGCTTCGGCACGCCATTGCCGGGCGTGTGGGTGGCGCCTTCGGGCGCTCCGATTCCGGAGGAAGCCGCCTCCGCGATCCGGCTGGAAGTTTCCGCCGAAGACGACAGCGGGCGGCGCCTGCTCAGCGAGAGCTGGCCGCTCGATCGCACCGCCGATGCCTATCTGAAATTCATGAAAACGTTCGAGCCGTTGCGCAACTGGATCGGCCGCGGCGAAAACCTGGCGGACATCGATGCCTTCACCGCGCGCATTTTGCTGATCCACCATTATCGTCGGGTGGTGCTGCGCGACCCACTGTTGCCGCCGCCGCTGCTTCCGGCGGATTGGCCGGGGCGGGCAGCGCGCGCAGCTTTGCGGCGAAATCTATCGCGGGCTGCTTCCCGCGTCGGAACAGTGGCTAGAGCGCCATGCGAGCAACGAAAAGGGCCCACTGCCCGCGGCGGGCGGGGAACTGGCGCGCCGGTTCGGGGATTAATCATTTATGTTACGAAATTATCTTGAGTTCCAAATTTAATGTTATATATTGGATCTCGTTTTCCGGGAGATCGGCAATGTATACCCAGGCGCTCAACACGTCCGACGCCGAAGACCGCCAACCCGAGGACGCCGATCGCGCGGCGCGGTTTCAGGCGCGCATCGATGTCGATGATCGCATCGAGCCCAACGACTGGATGCCGGCGGCCTATCGCAAGACACTGACGCGGCAGATCTCGCAGCACGCGCATTCTGAAATTGTCGGCATGCTGCCGGAAGGCAACTGGATAACCCGCGCACCATCGCTGCGCCGCAAGGCGGCACTGCTGGCCAAAGTGCAGGACGAATGCGGCCACGGCCTCTATCTCTATGCGGCCGCCGAGACGCTCGGGACATCGAGAGAAGAGCTGGTCGATCTGATGTTGGCTGGCAAAGCCAAGTATTCCTCGATCTTCAACTACCCGACGCTGACCTGGGCGGATATCGGCGTGATCGGCTGGCTGGTCGATGGCGCCGCGATCATGAACCAGATTCCGCTGTGCCGTTGTTCGTACGGCCCCTATGCGCGCGCGATGATCCGCGTCTGCAAGGAGGAATCCTTTCATCAGCGGCAGGGCTTTGAGATCATGCTGACGCTGGCACGCGGCTCTGAAGAACAGAAGACGATGGCGCAGAGCGCGCTCGATCGCTGGTGGTGGCCGGTGCTGATGATGTTCGGGCCGCCCGACAAAGCGAGCCAGCATAGCGACACATCGACCAAATGGAAAATCAAGCGCTTCTCCAATGACGAGTTGCGGCAGAAATTCGTCGATGCCACGGTGCCGCAGGCGCAGTATCTCGGTTTGACCATTCCCGATCCCGGCATGAAGCAGAACGAAGCCGGTAATTGGCAATACAGTGCGATCGACTGGAACGAATTCAATGCGGTGCTGGCCGGCAATGGCCCGTGCAACCGCGATCGGCTCGCGGCGCGGCGCAAGGCGCATGACGAAGGCGCATGGGTGCGCGAGGCCGCGCAGGCCTATGCCGAAAAACGCCAAGGTCGCAAGGCCGCGGCGTAAGCCGTCAAAAAATTTCAGGGAGTTCCGCAATGACCACGCCGAATACGCCGTTGTGGGAAGTCTTTATTCGCAGCCGCAACGGCCTCGCGCACAAACACGTCGGATCGCTGCATGCCGCCGATGCGACGCTGGCGCTACAGGCCGCGCGCGATATCTACACCCGGCGCGGCGAGGGGTTGTCGATCTGGGTGGTGCCGTCGAACGCCATCACCGCTTCCGATCCGTCCGACAAGGGCATGATGTTCGAACCGGCGGAATCCAAGATCTACCGCCATCCGACGTTTTACGACGTGCCGGATGAAGTCGGGCACATGTGATTTTTGATCCTCATGGTGAGGAGGCGCGTAGCGCCGTCTCGAACCGATGAGGCCCGCGGCCATCCTTCGAGACGCGCGCAAGGGCGCGCTCCTCAGGATGAGGCGGGGAACGCAGGAACAGGTTCTTAAAACATGGCTATCGCCTCGATCCAGGTCTCCGAAACGCCACTGGTGCTGTACGCGTTGCGCCGGGCCGACGACGCGCTGATTCTGGGGCATCGGCTGTCGGAATGGTGCGGCCACGCGCCGATGCTGGAAGAGGACATGGCGCTGGCGAATCTCGGCCTCGATCTGCTCGGACAGGCGCGCGAGCTGTATTCTTACGCGGCCAAAGTCGAAGACAACGGCAACGACGAAGACACATTCGCATATCTGCGCGACGTCAGGCAGTACCGCAATCTCCTGCTGCTGGAACAGCCGAACGGCGATTTCGCCCGCACCATGGTGCGGCAATTCTTTTATTCGGCTTTCGCTGATCTTTATTGGCGCGCGATGATGAAGTCAGCTGACGCGACGCTGGCGGCGATCGCGGCGAAATCGGAGAAGGAAAGCGCTTATCATGTCAGACATTCTTCGGAATGGATCGTGCGGCTCGGCGACGGCACCGCGGAAAGCCATCGCCGCGCCCAACTCGCGATCGACGACCTCTGGGCCTATACCGGCGAGATGTTCGAGGTTGATGACAGCGAGCGCGCCTTAATCGAGACCGGCATCGCGGTCGATCCCGCGACGTTGCACGCGCAATGGCTCGCGACGGTGTCCGAGGTCGTTGGCGAAGCGACGTTGAGTTTGCCCAACAGCGACTGGATGCAGCAGGGCGGCCGCAACGGCCGGCACAGCGAACATCTCGGTCATCTCCTGAGCGAGCTGCAATCGATGCAACGGACTTTTCCGGGGGCCACATGGTGACTGCCGTCCACAGCGATGCCGAGTTGCGGCAGCAGGCCTGGGATATCGCGGCCGGCGTGGTCGATCCCGAAATCCCCGTGCTCACCATTGCCGATCTCGGCGTGCTCCGCGACGTCGCGGTGACCGATGGCCGTGTCGAGGTCGCGATCACGCCGACCTATTCCGGGTGTCCTGCGATGAACATGATCCAGCTCGAGATCGAGCTGGCGCTGGAGCGCGAGGGCTTTCGCAATTCAAAAGTTCGCACCGTGCTGTCGCCGGCCTGGACCACCGACTGGATGAGCGAGGAGGGCCGCCGCAAGCTCAGGGAATATGGCATCGCGCCGCCGCAGGCGGCCAGTGGCCGTCGTGCGCTGTTCGGCGTGCAAGAGGTTGCGTGCCCGCAATGCGGCTCGGCGGATACCGAAGTGCTTTCCGAGTTCGGCTCGACCTCCTGCAAGGCGCTATGGCGCTGCAAGAGCTGCCGCGAACCGTTCGACTATTTTAGATGTCATTGATTATGTCGTCTTCGATCCCACGTTTTCACCGCCTCGCCGTCAGCGATCTGCGCCGCGAATCTCCCGACGCGGTGTCGCTGACCTTTGCGATTCCTGCCGAGTTGGCGGACGATTATCATTTTGTCCCAGGGCAATATCTGACGTTGCGCACCACGATGGACGGCGAGGAAGTGCGCCGCTCCTATTCGATCTGCTCCGGCCCGGATGATGATGAATTGCGCATTGCGGTCAAGAAAGTTGACGGTGGCGCGTTTTCGAGCTGGGCCGCCGACGAGTTGAGACCCGGCGACGAACTCGACGTCATGACGCCGACGGGCCGCTTCGGCATCGCGCACGCGCCTGGTGAGGCGCGGGTCCTTGTCGGCTTCGCCGCCGGCTCCGGCATTACGCCGATCCTGTCGATCGTGAAGGGCGTGCTGGCGCGCGAGCCTGACAGCCGCTTCTTTTTGTTTTACGGCAACCGCTCGACCGGCGGAATGCTGTTTCGCGAGGCGCTGGAAGACCTCAAAGACCGCTTCATGCAGCGGCTCTCGGTGTTTCACGTGATCTCCGGCGAAGAGCAGGACATCCCGATCCTGCATGGCCGGCTCGACGGCGAAAAAGTGCGGGTGCTGCTGCGCTCATTGGTTCCCGCCACCAGTGTCGATCATGTCTTCATCTGCGGTCCCGCCGGCATGAGTGAGGAGATCGAGGCGACCTGCCGGGATATCGGCATTGCCGCTGGCCGCATCCACGTCGAGCGTTTTGTCTCGGAGTTCGGCGGCAAGCCGCGGCCGAAAGCCGTGATCGTGGAAAGCGCGCCACCGAAGGCGATGGCGTCGCTGATCATCGACGGCAAACGCCGCGAGGTGCCGGTGGCCGAGGGAGAGGCCATTCTCGATGCGGCCCTGCGCGCGGGCATGGATTTGCCGTTCGCCTGCAAGGGCGGCATGTGCTCGACCTGCCGCGCCAAGCTGGTCGAGGGCGAGGCGCCCATGGAGTTGAATTATTCGCTGGAGCCATGGGAGCTGGCGGCGGGGTTCATCCTGACCTGCCAGGCGCGGCCGATCTCGGACAAGGTCGTGGTGGATTACGATCATGTCTAGCCGACGGGATTTTTGGAGCGTCAAGCGGCGTTGACTCCGTAAAGGCGCCGCTCAAGACTAACGCAGCTCAAGAAGCTTGTTTCAACAAGCCCGACGACGACAGGGAGACCGCAGTGAACGTCAAGGCCCCGCCTTCGCCCGATGATATCGCGCGCGCCTGTGCTGATGCGATGTGGCGGCAAGACGACGCCAGCCGTGGGCTCGGCATGGAACTGATCGAGGTCAAGCCCGGCCAGGCCACGCTGACGATGACGATCAAGCCGAATATGGTCAACGGCCAGCGGATCGCCCACGGCGGCTTTATCTTTACGCTGGCGGATTCCGCCTTCGCCTTTGCCTGCAATTCTCACAATGAGCGGGTCGTCGCGGCGCAGGGCAACATCACCTTCATCAGGCCGGGCAAACTCGGCGATCGGCTGGTCGCGACCGCGCGCGAGGTCTCTCGCAGCGGCAGATCAGGCATCTACGATGTGCGCGTCGCCACGGAGGATGGCACCGTGATCGCCGAGTTTCGCGGTCATTCCCGCGTCATCGCCGGCACATGGCTGCCGACATCAGAGACCGACATCAAACCAAAATAACTGACCAGGGAAACGCACGATGTCTTCGAAAAAGATCGAGCCGGGTGGCTACCGCGCCGAGATGGACGACGCCGAGCGCGCCTCGCGCGACGAGATCACGGCGTTGCAAATCAGGCGAATGGCGTGGTCGCTGGCGCATGCCTATGACAATGTCGGGCATTACAAGCAGGCGTTCGACAAGGCCGGCGTGCATCCGTCGGATTTCAGGCAGTTGTCTGATATCGCCAAATTCCCGTTCACCGTCAAAACCGACTTGCGCGATAATTATCCCTTCAACATGTTCGCGGTTCCCCGCGAAAAACTGGTCCGTATTCACGCTTCATCGGGCACCACGGGCAAGCCAATCGTGGTGGGCTATACCCAGGCTGATATCGATATATGGTCGGAGGTGATGGCGCGTTCGATCCGCGCCGCCGGCGGGCGCACCGGCATGATCTTGCACAATGCCTATGGCTACGGCCTGTTCACCGGCGGCCTCGGCGCGCATTACGGCGCCGAGCGGCTGGGCTGTACGGTGGTGCCGGTGTCCGGTGGCATGACCGAGCGGCAGGTGCAGCTCATCAACGATTTCAGGCCCGACATCATCACCGTGACGCCGAGCTACATGCTGGCCATACTTGACGAATTCAAACGCCAGAAGATCGATCCGCGCAAATCGTCATTGAAGTTCGGCATCTTCGGCGCCGAGCCGTGGACCAATGCGATGCGCGCCGAGATCGAGGCGGCGTTCGATATGGATGCGACCGATATTTACGGCCTGTCCGAGGTGATCGGTCCGGGCGTCGCGCAGGAATGCGTCGAGACCAAGGATGGCCTGCATGTCTGGGAAGATCATTTCTACCCCGAAGTGATCGATCCCGAAACCGGCCAGGTGCTGCGCGACGGCGAAAAGGGCGAGCTTGTTTTCACCTCGCTGACCAAGCAGGCGTTTCCGATTATCCGCTATCGAACCCGCGACCTGACGCGGCTGTTGCCCGGCACGGCGCGTCCGGGCATGCGGCGCATGGAGAAAGTCACCGGGCGGTCCGATGACATGATCATCCTGCGCGGCGTCAATGTGTTCCCGACCCAGATCGAGGAAGCCCTGCTGGCCACCGATTGGTGCGGCGGTCATTTCATCATCGAACTGACGCGCCAGGGACGGCTGGACGAGATGACGGTGCTGGCAGAAGCGCGCCCGGAGCATTGGGACGGCAGCGGTCTCGTGACCCATGCCGAAAAGGTGTCGGTCTTTATCAAGAATACCATCGGAATCACGGCGCGCGTCGGGATTGTCGCCCCGGAAACGCTGGAACGCTCGCTCGGCAAGGCCAAGCGTGTTTACGACAGGCGGCCAAAAGGGTAACTCCTGCCTCTCATGAACCGAGTAATATGAGAAGTTGGAAATATTGGTAATGCCGCCTGCCCAAAAGCCAGATGCTCAATCCGTTACCGTGGAGGCGCGTTGCGTGCGCCTGCTGGCCAAAGCCGCCGATGCCGCTGCGCTGGCCCCCGTCATCGAACGCCGCGCATTGTCGCGGGCCGCGAATGAGGTGCTGATCGAGGTCAGGGCGGCGGCGGTAAATCCCTCCGACATCAAAGCAGCGACCGGCCTGATGGCCTATGCGGTGTTTCCGCGTACGTCCGGCCGCGACTACGCCGGGGTCGTGATCGACGGGCCGCCAGGTACGATCGGCCGCGAAGTATTCGGCTCGTCGGGCGATCTCGGAATCCGGCGCGATGGCACCCATGCCACGCATCTTGCCGTCGAAGCCGAGGCCGTGGTGGAGAAACCGAAGAATTTGTCGTGGGAAGAGGCCGCCGGCATCGGCGTCCCCTTTGTCACGGCGATGGAAGGTTTTCGCCGTGCCGGGATGCCGAAAAAAGGCGAGACGGTGCTGGTGATGGGCGTCAACGGCAAGGTCGGGCAGGCCGCGGTGCAGATCGCGACCTGGCATGGCGCACGCGTGATCGGCGTGGTCCGCAAGAGCGAGCCTTACGAAGGTCATGCCAATTCCAGCGTCGAGGTCGTCGACGCATCGCAGACCGACGTGGCGGCGCGCGTGCGTGAACTCACCGATGGCAAGGGCGCCGACATCGTGTTCAACACGGTCGGCGATCCCTATTTCCAGGCGGCGCACAAGGCGCTGGCCTTGCGAGGCCGTCAGATCCTGATCTCGGCGATCGACCGGATCGTGCAGTTCAATATTCTGGAATTCTATCGCGGCCAGCACACTTATGTCGGCATCGATTTGCTCGGCCTGTCGTCGGTCGTGACCGGGGCGGTGCTGCGCGAACTCGGTCCCGGCTTCGCCGGCGGCTATCTCAAGACCTATCCGATCAAGCCAAGTGCGATCTATCCGCTGGAGGATGCCAAGGCTGCTTTTGTCGCCGTCGCCGGTTCATCGCGTGATCGTGTCATCCTGCGGCCCTGACGGGTGGCAATATTAAAATTTAGATCGTCATTGCAAGCGAAGCGAAGCAATCCATAGCAGCAGAAAGCTGGATTGCTGCGTCGCCTGGCTCGCGTGCGCAAACGCTTCGCGCTTTTCGCAGGCGCTGACGGGAGCAAGGGCAGATTATCGGTTTAAGCCAGCCTCTAAGGAAATGAATCCATGGATTCAGGCTCCAACATCGTTGTCTATGCCGGTCTCCTGATTGGCCTCGTCTATGGCGCGGTTGGGCTGTTGAGCGGATTTTGCCTGATGAGCAGCCTGCGCGGCTGGTGGGCGCAGGGCGACAGCCGCCTAGTCCGGAGCTATGCGCTGGCGCTTGGCGTGGGGATCGTGGCGACGCAATTGTTGGCGGGCGGCGGCATGGTTGATCTCACCAAATCGATCTATCTGCAGCGGTCATTTTCGGTGCCGCTGATGTTCTTTGGCGGTTTGTTATTCGGTTACGGCATGGTGCTCGCGAACGGCTGCGGCTCGCGCGCGCTGGTGCTGCTGGGCCGCGGCAATCTGCGCTCGCTTGTGGTGGTGATCGTGCTCGGTATTGCCGCGCAGATGACCTTGAAAGGTCTGATCGCGCCGGCGCGGGTGGTCCTGCTGCAGGCGTCGCAGAGCGCCCCCGCGATCATTTCGTTGCCCGCGCTGATGTCGACGTTTGGCGTCAGCGAAGCATTGGCGCGAATGTCGGCGGCCGCCGTGACAGGAGGAGCGCTGATCATCTTTGCGTTCGCGCACCGGCCGTTTCAGCGCGCGTGGGGGCAGATCGCGGCGGGCGTCATTGTTGGACTGCTGATTGCTGCGGGATGGTCCGCGACCGGCTACCTCGGCGCCGACGATTTCAATCCGGCCGCGGTCACGTCGCTTGCTTTCATCTCGCCCATTGCGGACGCGCTGCAATACGCGATGTTGTCGACCGGATTGACATTGAATTTCGGCATCGCGGTGGTGGCTGGCGTGATCGCCGGAAGCCTGCTGACGGCGCTGGTCACGCGACGCTTTCATTGGGAGGGCTACTCCTCGCCGCGCCACATGCTGCGCTCGATCAGCGGCGCGGCGCTGATGGGAGCAGGTGGAACGATGGCCCTTGGCTGCTCGATCGGCCAGGGCCTGACGGGGCTCTCGACCCTGGCGCTGGCGTCCTTCGTCGCCGTCGCCGGGATTTTGCTGGGCGCGGCCGCCGGCCTGCGCGGCGGGTTTCGCGTGCAGCCATTGGCCGCCGCGAGAGATGTGCGCAACGCGCAATCAGATTCGCTGGCTTGAGGTCGCGAGCCGCATCACCTCGAGATAGCCGGGGCGGACTTCCATCCGCTTGATAAAACCCTTCTCGATCAGCAGCCGATGCGCCTCGGGAAGCCGATAGCATGGCAGATACATGAACAGATGATGCTCGGCGTGATAGTTCACCCAATAGGGGGCGATCAACAGCCGCTCGATTGGATTGGCATGGGTGGTACGGGCGTGGCTGAACGGGTCTTCGCCGGTCGAGGTGCAGGCGTGTTCGGCGATGTTGCGGATGCGCGTCACCAGCGACAGCCAGGTCGCCATCGCCAACACCCAGACGCCCCAATACCAGATGCCCACGCCCGCCAGCCAGAACAGGCCGAACAAGACGGCGTTCACGCCAAGAAAGCGCGCCATCTTGTCGGCGCCGCTGGATACGAAGCTCTCATGCGATAGTTCATCGTCGGCATTGCCGCGCCGAAACAGCGACAGGAACAGGGGCAGGCGCTGTTTGATAAAGGTCTGGCCGGTAAGATCGCGGATCGCCTTGCGGGTATAGCTCTCTTTCGTGACCGGAAATGGCGCCGAGAGTGACAGATCGGGGTCCTCGGGCTGCTGGGTGAACTTGTGATGCTGGAGATGATATGACCGGTAGCTGGCAAGGTCGGCGCCGACCGGCACCGCGCACAGCCATTGCCCAATCCATTCATTGACGGCCTTGTTGCCGTGAAGCCCGCCATGGGCGGCTTCATGCATCAGGATCGCCAGCCCAAGCTGACGCGTCCCGACCACCATTACCGCGATCAGCCATGTCAGCGGGTTCGGCCACAGCGCGACCAGCGCGATCGCGGCGGCGATCGTGCCCCAGGCATGGGCCACCAGCCACAGGCCGCGCAGCGAACTGCGTGACGTCAGCCGGCGCCATTCCTCGGCTGAAAAAACCGTCTTGGGATCGACGCGTGCCACGGCCGGCATAGGCGATTCCTTCAGTGATTTTTCAAGTTCGTTGGCGCCATCCTTCGAGACGGCGCGGAGTTTATCGTCGGGCGCGCATTCGGGCGACCCGTTGCGGCCTCTTCAGGATGAGGTCCCCAGACACTCATGGTGAGGAGCGCGGCGACGCCGCGCGTCTCGAACCATGAGGCCCGTTATCTTTAACACGAATGATACGCCCGCCGGACGGTTCGTCAATCGGCCGCCCGGGTCACGATGCGGATCTCCGAGGTCAGGGTGCGGTGCACCGGGCACTTGTCGGCGATCTCCATCAGTTTCTTGCGCTGTTCGGCGTCCAGCGCCCCTTCCATGGCGATCACCCGGTCGATCTGGTCGAGCATGCCAGCCTTGGTTTCGCATTCGGCGCAGTCTTCGGCGTGGATCTTTTGATGCCTCAGCGTCACCGTGACGCGCTCCAGCGGCAGCGACTTGCGGTCGGCATACATCCGCATGGTCATCGACGTGCAGGCCCCGAGGCTGGCCAGCAGGAAATCGTAAGGTCCGGGCCCAGTGTCCTCGCCGCCGGCGGCGACCGGCTCGTCGGCGAGCAGGCGATGCGGCCCGGTCGCGATGGCCTGCTGGAACTTACTGTTGCGGGTCTCGCGAACCATGACGTTGCGCGGCGCTTCGCCTGCAACGGCGGCCTGCTCCGGTACAGCCGGATCGAGATAGCGGGTGGCCCAGGCCGCGATAACATCGGCGACATAGGCGGCGTCGTTCTTGTTGGTCAACAGGTGATCTGCGTCTGCCAGCGACACAAAACTCTTGGGATGTTTGGCGGTCACGAAAATGCGGGTCGCGTTGTCGATCCCGACGGTATCGTCGGTCGGCGCATGCATCACCAGCAAAGCTTTGTGCAATTTGGCGACATGCGCCATCAGGCTGTGCTCGGCGATGTCGTCGAGAAATTCACGTCGGATGCGGAACGGCCGGCCCGCCAGCGAGACTTCGCTCTCACCATTCTGGCGGATGTCCTCGACGTGATCGGCAAAGAGACCGGTGACATGCGCGGGATCGGAGGGGGCGGCGATGGTGACAACGGCCCTGGCCTCCGGAATTTGGCCGGCGGCGGCGAGAATAGCAGAGCCGCCGAGGCTGTGGCCGATCAGGATCGCGGGAGCTTTGCGGGTTTCGCGCAGATGGTCGGCGGCCCTTACCAGATCGGTGACATTCGAGGAGAACGTCGAATTGGCGAAATCGCCTTCGCTGGAGCCGAGGCCGGTAAAGTCGAACCGCAGCACCGCGATGCCCTTGGCCGCCAGCGCTACCGCGATCCGCTTGGCCGCCAGTACATCCTTGCCGCAGGTGAAGCAATGCGCGAACAGTGCGTAAGCCAGTGGCTCGCGCTCCGGCAGATCGAGCGCGGCGGCCAATTGCTGGCCTTCCGAGCCGGTGAATTGGAAGCGTTCAGTCGGCACGTTTGGTCTCCATGGCTCTGGTTATCAGTCGCATCAGTCACCGGAATAGCGCTGCTCCTGCCACGGGTCGCCGCGGTTGTGATAGCCGCGAACTTCCCAATAGCCCGGCGCATCGTGCTCAAGGAATTCGATGCTTTGCAGCCATTTCGCACTTTTCCAGAAATAGAGATGCGGCACCACCAGCCGCACCGGGCCGCCATGTTCCTGTTCCAGCGGTGCGCCGGACCAGCTATGCGCAAGCAAGGCGTCTTCGGCGGCAAAATCTTCCAGCGTCAGGTTGGTGGTGTAGCCGTCGTGAGAATGCAGCACGACATGCCGCGCCTCGTCGCGCGGCTGGCAGGCCATCAGCAGGTCGCGGGTCGCCAGTCCCTCCCATTGATTGTCGTAACGCGACCATGTGGTCACGCAGTGGATGTCGGAGGTGAATTTCGCCTGCGGCTGCGCCGTGAACTGTGCGAAATCCCAGAAGATCGGATGTTCGACCGCGCCGTACACATCCAGGCGCCAGCGCTCGCGGGAAATCCGCGGCGCAACGCCGAGGTCCAGGACGGGCCAGTCTCTGGTCAGATGCTGGCCCGGCGGCAAGCGTTGCTCTTCCGGACGCGAGGTCTCGCCGGTGAGGAAACGTCCCTCCCGCGCCCAGCGCTCCTTGCTGCGCGTGAGCTTGGATATCGGCGGTGGGCGTGCTCGTCGGCCATATCTCATGCCATCATTGTTTGTATGTGTCGCTACTCGTGGCGATGCATCGCCGATTTATGCTTGGTGTCGCGCATGGTCGCGTAGATAAGCAACGAGAGACAGATGATACCGCTGAGATAGTAATAAAACCAGTCTTCGTGGCCGACACTCTTGAAATACAGCGCGATCGCCGGTGCAGTGCCGCCGAATATCGACACTGTAATGGCATAGGGCAGGCCGACGCCGAGCGCACGAATTCTGGTCGGAAACAACTCGGCCTTCACGACGGCGTTGATGGAAGTATAGCCGGCGACGAAGATCCAGGCCGCGCAAATCAACAGGAACGCCATCAAGGGCGACTTGGTCTCCTTCAACGTGCTCAGGATCGGGATCGTCGACAGGGTGCCCGCGATGCCGAAAAAGATCAGCAGCGGTTTGCGGCCGATCCGGTCCGAGAGCGCGCCGTAAATCGGTTGCAGCAGCGTGGCGAAAATCAGCGACCCGAAAATCACGAAAGTGGTCTGGTCAGACGTGAGACCAACCGACAATTTGACGAAGGTCTGCATATAGGTCGTGAAAGTATAGAAGGCGGCAGTGCCGCCGGCGGTGAGGCCGACCACCAGCAACAGCTCCCGCGGATATTTCAGCAGGCCGCGGATCGAGCCGGTCGGCTTGGCGAGCTTTTTCGCTGCTTCGAACGCCTCGGTCTCGTGCAGATTACGTCGCATCACCGCGGCGAAAATGGCCAGGATGGCGCCGATCACGAACGGGATCCGCCAGCCCCAGTCCTTCAATTCCTGCGGTGTCAGAAACACCTTCTGTAGCAGCAACAGCACGATGATGGCGGTGAGCTGGCCGCCGATCAAGGTGACGTATTGAAAGCTCGAATAAAAGCCGCGATGCTTGGCGTCGGCGACTTCGCTCAGATAGGTCGCGCTCGCACCATATTCGCCGCCGAGGCTTAAGCCCTCGATGACGCGCGCGAGCGCCAAAATCGCCGGCGCGGCGACCCCGATCGAGGCATAGGTCGGCGTCACCGCGATGATCAGCGAACCGAAGCACATGCAGACCACCGACAGCGTCAGCGACAGCCGCCGGCCGTAGCGATCGGCGATGTAACCGAACAGCCAGCCGCCAAGCGGCCGCATCAGGAAGGTCGCGGCGAACAGCACGGCCGCGTTGAGCTGCTGCACCACCGGATCGCTTTGCGGAAAGAACGCCGGCGCGAAGTACAGCGCAAATGCGGTGTAGGCGTAGAAATCATACCATTCGACGAGATTGCCGACCGAGCCGATGAAGATCGCCTTGACCCGGCGTTCCACGTCGCGGATGTCGAGGCGGTCGTCAACGGCCGGGTTTACAGCATGATCTGTCACGTTTGATTCCTCAGAAATAATGGGATGAAAGACTGGGACGAATGGCTCAGGCCGCCTTATTGAACAGCATCGGCAATTGCCGCGGGCCGCGCACCGTGCCCTCCGACCAGGTGACCTGACCGGCTGGATCGAGCCTGAAATCCGGAATGCGTTTGAGCCATTGCTCGATCGCGACCGTCATTTCCATGCGGGCGAGGTTAGAGCCGATGCAGCGGTGAATGCCAAGTCCGAAAGCCGCATGGCGGTTCTCCTTGCGGTCGATCACCACCTTGTCGGCATCGGGAAAACCGCGGGGTCGCGGTTGGCGGCGGGAAACGACAGCAGGACCATATTGCCGGGCTTGACCGGACAACCGCTGACCACGGTCTCCTTGATGACCTCGCGCGCCATCGTCACCGGCGAATAGGCGCGCAAGAATTCCTCGACCGCGGTCGGTAACAGCTCAGGCTCCGCCACCAGACGGTGACGATCCTCAGGCGTTTTCGCCAGATGCCAGAGCGAAGCGCCGATCGCGCTCCAGGTGGTATCGATGCCGGCGATGAGTATCAGCCGCAGCGAGCCGAGCACATGCATGTCGGACAGCGGCTGGCCGTTGCTGTCCCGCGCGTTCATCAGCGTGGAAATCAGATCGTCGGTCGGATGCGTGCGACGCTGCTCGATCTGGGCAGTGAAATACCCGGTCATTTCGTGAACCGCCTGCATCAGGATAGCATCGTCCTTGATGCCGAGTTCAAGAATTTGGTGGATCCATCGGATGAAAAGTTCGCCGTCCTTATCCGGGATGCCAAGCATGTGGGCGATGGTGCGAACCGGAATATGCTTGCTGTAGTGGGCCGCGGCATCGCATTTTCCTTCGGCGATGAACTGATCGATCAATTCGTCGCAGATCGAGCGAAGCCGGGGCTCGAGTTTCTTCACGGCGTCGGGCGTGAACGGCGGCAGCAGCAATTGCTTGGCGGGCTTGTGTGCCGGCGGATCGGAGGTGATCGGCGGCGCCGAGTTGGTGATCTCGGGCCGCACGTCGCGCACGATGATACGGCGCGAGGAAAAATGGTCGGTATCGTAGGCGATCTGCTTGACGGCTTCATAGGTGGTCGGCAGGTAGCAGCCGAGGAAACGTTTGGTGTGAACTACCGGGCATTCCGCCCGCAGTTCGTCCCAGATCGGAAACGGGTTTTCAGTCCAGCGCGGATCGGTGTGGTCGAAATCGTGAACCCAATCCGTGACGGGGGCGTGATCGGACATCAGAACAATTTCCTCTTAATTTCGTCCTGTTTTTGCGTGTTGAATTATTTTTGCATAATCGGGGTTTGAAATTCGGGCGAAGTATTTCACTCTTCGATCACGTCGATCGCAATTTCAGGGCAATTGGCCTGGGCCAGCCACGCTTTGTCCTCGAGTCCTGCGGGCACCGTGCCGTCGCCGATCTCATGCGCATTGCCGAATTCGTCGAGTTCGAACAGTTCGGGCGCCAGCGATTTGCAGCGGGCGTGTCCCTGACATTTGTCCTGATCGACGTGTATTTTCAACTTTCCGGACATCGCGAGCGTTCCCCTGTCGTTGCGCATTTTATGTTCCCCGGGGGCAATTATATAGTGGGGCTCGTGTTATTCACCAGCGCCAATCGCGCTTTCTCGCCAGATGCGGCTGTCGATCACTTGTTTGGCCTCAGGCTGCTGCCTCGTGGATCAATCGGCGTCGTGGCGCGCAGGCCCAGAATATCCTCCAGCACCCTGGCGCCGGCGAGAAGCTGCGCTTCGCCGCGCGGCGCCGCCACCATTTGCAACCCGACCGGCAGGCCTGACGCGGTGAACCCGCACGGCAGCGACAGAGCCGGGCAGCAAACCAGCGTAATGGCATAGACGATGCCGAGCCACTCGACATAATTTTCGAATTTCTTGCCGGCGCATTCGGCGACATAGCGGTGCTCGATCGGAAACGGCGCAACGATGGTCGCCGGCGTCAGCAGTAAATCGTAGGTTTGGAAAAACTCGAGCGTGCGCGCGGTCATCGCGACGCGTTGCGCTTCGGCGCGCTCGAGCTGCTCGACGGTGAGCTTGAGGCCTTGCTCGATGTTCCAGATCACTTCCGGCTTCAACTGATCGCGCTTAGTACGCAGCAGCGCCGCCTTGCTGATCGCGAAGTCGAACGCGCGCAGCACTTGGAAGCATTCATGAGCTTCGCGCAGGTCGGGATGGGCTTCTTCGACGGTCGCTCCGGCTTCGGCGAAACGCGAGGCCGCCTTTCGTGTAATCGCGGCGACTTCGGGATCAACAGGGGTAATTCCAAGATCGGGCGAATAGGCGACGCGCTTTGGCCGTTTGCCGGAGCGCACGGCGGACAGGAACGACGTCGGCAGCATGGGTAGCGATAGCGGATCGGCCGGATGCTCGCCGCTCATGGCGTCCAGCAGCAGCGCCAGGTCTTCGACGTTGCGCGCCATCGGGCCTTGCACCGTGAGATTGCGATCGATCTTTGCCGCGGGCGTGTGCGCGACACGGCCGATGCTTGGCCGCATGCCGACAACGCCGCAGAAGCTGGCGGGATTGCGCAGCGAGCCGCCCATGTCGGAGCCGTGGGCCAGCCATGCCATTCCGGTGGCGAGTGCGACCGCGGCGCCGCCCGAGGAGCCTGCAGCCGAGCGCGACAGATCCCAGGGGTTTAGCGTGGGGCCGAATACTTCGTTGAACGTGTTGGCGCCGGCGCCGAATTCCGGCACGTTCGATTTGGCGTAAACCAAAGCGCCATTGTTTTCGAGATGTTCGACCAGAATATCGGAGCGCGCAGGGACGGTGTCTTTGTAAATCGGAGAGCCCTGCGTGGTCAGCACGCCCTCGACATTCGTGAGATCCTTGATCGGCATCGGCATGCCCGCGAGCAGGCCGCGATCTCCGACCGGCTTTTTCATGAGCGCCTTGGCGCGATCCCGGGCGCGATCGAAGCACAGGGTAGGCAAAGCGTTTACCTGGCTGTCAACCTCGGCGATGCGTTGCTCGAGCACGTCGAGCAGATCGAGCGGGGTGACCTCGCCTGAATTGAGTTTATCGATGATCGCACATGCCGTCGCCTGCACTAGCTTTTGATCGGATGCCACTTACATCTCCCTCCGTTCCGCCGTTCGATGGCGGATTGCGTAACCCTGTAAAACATTTTCCAGCAAAGTGGAAATCAGGCAACGATTTGGAGATTTGGGGATGAGCACGCCGTTCGATGCGCCTGACTGGCGCGCCATGAGCCAGCAGGATCGCGACAGCGGTCTCAACAACGGCGCGGCCGTGGCCGGGAGTAGTGACATAGTCGCCGGCTGGGACCGGCGTTCCGCCGAAATGCGCGCGCGGCATTCCGAGCATCTTGACCTCCGATACGGCCCGCGCGAACGCAATCGCATCGACTTCTTCAAGGTTGCCGAGAAAGCGCCGACGCTGGTGTTCATCCATGGCGGCTATTGGCAGACGCGGGCCAAGGAGGTCTTTTCGCTATTTGCCGGCGGTCCCATGATGTTCGGCATCAACGTCGCCATGTTCGGCTATACGCTTGCCCCAGAGGCGACGCTCGATGAGATCGTCGCCGAAATCCATGCGGGCATCGACTTCCTGGCTGAACAACTGCCGGCGCGCGGCGGCGACGCTAACCGGATCATCGTTTCCGGATGGTCGGCCGGCGGGCATCTCACGGCGATGGCGCTTTCGCACCCCAAAGTCAGAGGCGCCGTCGGCATCAGCGGCATCTACGATCTTGAGCCGATCCGCCACAGTTATCTCAACGTCAAACTGGGCCTCGATGAAGCGATGTCTCA
The DNA here is from genome assembly GCA_963811915.1 of uncultured Alphaproteobacteria bacterium. Lineage (GTDB taxonomy): Bacteria > Pseudomonadota > Alphaproteobacteria > Rhizobiales > Xanthobacteraceae > Bradyrhizobium. The sequence continues at coordinate 3,566 of CAWETC010000034.1, read as the reverse complement.
TCGCAACTCACCGATGAAGCAGGCCGCTGGTCCGATGAAGCCGCTGGCGCTGGTGGTCGGCAGCGCCGAATTGCCGCTGCTGCGCAAGCAAACCGCGGATTTTGCCTGTCATCGCGCCGAACACGGACTGCCGGTCAGCTATGAAGAAATCCCCGGCGCCGACCATTTCAGTGTGATGGACGAACTGGCGTCACCGACCGGCCGGATCACGGCGATGATCCGGCAGATGTTTGAGCGGAAGACAAGTTAACCTCATCTGGGGAGCCATGCGGAGCATGGCGTCTCGCAGGATGGCCACAAGCATGTTGTCATCCTTCGAGACGCCGCTTCGCGGCTCCTCAGGAAGAGGACCGTGCATGCGGCGATACACTTGCCCGAGGTAAACTGCTGCGCAGCCTAACCCCATCCCGCACTGATGCCGCCGTCGACCGTGTAGATCACGCCCGATGTATAGCCGGAGCGGTCGGAGGCGAGGAATGCCATGAGGTCACCGATTTCGCGGGCATGCGCGGGGCGGCCGAGCGGAAGGCCCTTTTGGAATTCCCTGTAGCGGCTTTCGTCGCCGAACTGGTTCTTGGCGCGGGTTTTCAGCAGCGTGATGTGACGGTCGGTGCCGACCGGACCCGGGTTGATCCCGACCACGCGGATATTGTCGGCGAGGCTCTTGCCGCCGAGCGCGCGGGTGAATCCCATCAGCGCGGCGTTGCCGGCGCTGCCGCAGATATAATTGGCGTCGAATTTTTCGCCGGCGACCCCGATGTCGTTGACGATCACGCCATGGCCGCGCGCTTTCATCTGCGCATAGATCGCGCGGGTGAGGTTGATATAGCCGAATACCTTGAGCTCCCAGGCGTGACGCCATGTCGGCTCGTCAATCTTGTCGACCGAGCCGCCTGGAATATCCCCGGCATTGTTGACGAGGATGTCGATGTCGGACGCGTCCTTGACCAGTCTGGTAATGTCCGCAGGGTTACGCAGGTCGACGACATGGGCGCTGGCGTCGATTTGATGGGCCGAGCGCAGCCGTTCCGTCTGCGTCTTCAATTGGTCGCCGCTGCGGGCCGCCAGCATGAGATGACAGCCTTCTTCGGCAAAAGCCTCGGCCGCGGCCGCGCCAATGCCCTTCGAGGCGCCGGTGATCAGGACACGTTTGCCGCGTAAATGAAGATCCATGGGATTACTCTTTCGGATGGGAGAGTTTTTCAGGGTGTTGGCAATTCCAACTGTTAGGCCGTCGTCACGGAAACGGTCAACATTGCACTGCAGCGTTGCACCTTGACGAAGTTTGGTCCATTGCAATCCCATCAAAAAACGGCGGTCCCGGTGCGGCGAGCCACAGGATCTCTCTATGAGCAACGAAAAAAAGCAATATCGGATAGCGGTCATTCCCGGCGACGAAATGGGCAAGGAAGTGGTTCCGGAAGGGCTGCGGGTGCTGGAGGCAGCTGCGAAGAAGCACGGCGTCGCCGTCCATTTCGATCATTTCGACTTCGCCTCCTGGGATTATTATGAAAAGCACGGCGAGATGATGCCGGAGGACTGGAAGGCGAAAATCGGCAAGCACGATGCGATCTATTTCGGCGCGGTCGGCTGGCCCGCCGAATTCCCGATCACATTTCGTTGTGGGGATCGCTGATCAAGTTTCGCAGGGAATTTGACCAGTACGTCAACCTTCGCCCGGTGCGGCTGATGCCCGGCGTGCCGTCACCGCTGGCCAACCGCAAGCCCGGCGATATCGATTTCTGGGTGGTGCGGGAAAATACCGAAGGTGAATATTCCTCGGTCGGCGGCCGGATGTTCCCGGATACCGAGCGCGAATTCGTTACGCAGCAGACCGTCATGACGCGCGTCGGCGTCGATCGCATCCTGAAATTCGCATTTGACCTCGCGCAATCGCGGCCCAAGAAGCACCTGACATCGGCGACGAAATCCAACGGCATTTCGATCACCATGCCGTATTGGGATGAACGCGTCGAGGCGATGGCGCAAGCACTATCCCAAGGTGAAATGGGACAAGTTTCACATCGATATTCTCACCGCGAATTTCGTGCTGCATCCGGACTGGTTCGACGTCGTCGTTGGCTCCAACCTGTTCGGCGACATCCTCTCCGATTTCGGGCCCGGCCTGCACCGGTACCATCGGCATCGCGCCGTCGGGCAACATCAACCCGGAAGGCAATTTCCCCTCGGTGTTTGAGCCGGTGCACGGTTCGGCGCCCGATATCGCGGGGCAGGGCATCGCCAATCCGATCGGCATGATCTGGTCGGGCGCGATGATGCTGGATCACCTGGGCGAGAAGACCGCCGCGGCCTCCATCGTCACGGCGATCGAGCGCACGCTCGGCGAACGCACGCTGCGCACCAGGGACCTCGGTGGCAACGCCGACACCACGGCGTGCGGCAAGGCTGTGGCTGATATGGTGGAGTAGGGACGCGCGCTTCTCCTTTTCTTGTCCCTGTTAGGAGAAGGTGGTGCGCGAAGCGCGCCGGATAGAGGGGTTCTCTTTCTTGGATCGATAGACCGAAAGATCCCTCACCCCCGTTCTCTGATTACATTCGCTACGCTCATTCGATCCACCCTCTCCCACAAGGGGAGAGGGGAAGTGGACAGCGCGCCGTGTTACCTTCCCTCCCGCTATCCTTCGGCAGTGCGCCCGCGCCGCCCGATCAGGTTGTCGCTCGCCTCGGGCGTGCGGAACGCCGAATGCGCCGACAGCGTCACGTTCGGCAGCGTGGTCAGCACGTGATCGGCCGGCAGCGGTTCGACGTTGAAGACGTCGAGGCCGGCATGTGCCGGATGTGGCCCGACGTAGCGCATCGACCATCGCAGTCTTCGTCGACCACGGCGCCGCGCGCGGTATTGATCAGGATGACGCCCGGCCGCATCGCGGCGATGCGCTCGCGGGAGAGGAAGTTCTCGGGTTCGTCGTTCAGCAAGAGATGCAGCGAGATGACATGGCTCTCGGTTAGCAAGGTGTCGAGTGGCGACGAATTCGACGCCGGGATGCGTTTTCGGCGGACGGTTCCAGGCCAGCACCTTCATGCCGCAGCCGGCGCGATGCGTGCAACTTCCGCGGCGATGCCGCCAAAGCCGATCAGGCCGAGCGTCTTGCCGGTTAGTTGCAGCCGTCGGCGCAGCCAGTTGCCGGCGCGCATCTCGCGGTCCATCCGGCCGATGCCGGGCCGCCGCCACATCAGCGCGATCGCGCATTCGGCCACCGCTGTATCGCCATAGCCCTTGATGATGTGGACCTGATGCCGAGTTCGGCGAGCTCTTCCGGATTCATGTAGCTGCGCGCGCCGGTGCCGAGGAACACGACGTGCTTCAGGCCGGCGCATTGCCGGGCGATTCGGTCGGCAACGGGGTGTGGTCGATGATCACGATCTCGGCGCCGTCGAGCAGTGCCGGGCACCTGGTCGGCCCGAGATGTCGGCGTTGCGGTTGATGCGCACCGGCGGATCATTGGGCTTATTCTGGCGTTCGAAAATATCCGCCAGCGATCCGTTGGCATCGACAAAAACTCCGCGCACAGACATCTCCATTATATTTTGCGGTGAAAGCGGGC
>CAWETC010000033.1:0-189542 GCA_963811915.1 uncultured Alphaproteobacteria bacterium | reverse complement strand
GAAGCGCAGAATGATGAGCGCCAGAATAACGATGCCGAGCGAAACATGGAACGTCATGGGGGCGCCGGGGCTGGTTCCCCGATGAATGTCGGGCATCAGCCAGCCGATCGGATATTGCACGAGCAGGAGCGCGACCACGAGCCAGTGAAATACCTTCGCGGTGGTGCCGTATTGCAAACGATCGGTCATGAGTTTCCTTGTCGTCGACGTCTGTAATGTTTCGTCTAATCGCGAACCTGCTATGACGCACCAAAATGTCTGCGCCTACGCCGCCCCGATCAGGATGCCGACCGCAAGCACGATGACGCCTCCTAGCACGATCTGGAACACCGCTTGCAGGAACGGTGTGTCCATGTAGCGCGCGCGAATATAGGCGATGGCCCACAGTTCGAAGAACACCAGACTCCGGCGATCGCGGTCGCGATCCAGAAGGCGTTGGCCCATGAATCCGGAACCAGATAGGGCATGGAGTGGCCGAGGCCGCCAAGCGCCGTCATCACGCCGCTGGCCGCGCCACGCAGCCATGGCGAACCGCGACCGGTCAACGATCCGTCATCGGACAGCGCTTCCGCAAAGCCCATGCTGATGCCGGCACCGATCGAGGCGGCGAGGCCAACCAGAAATGTCTGCCAGTTCTGATGGGTCGCAAAGGCTGCGGCGAACAACGGGGCCAGCGTCGACACTGATCCGTCCATCAATCCGGCAAGACCGGGCTGCACGTATTGCAGCACGAAAATCCGCCGGCGGGTTTTGTCTTCTTCCGCGCGAACGTCCGGCGATAGGATCTGGTCGGTCAGTTGCGCCGCAACTTTCTCGTGGCCCTTCTCCGCTTCCGCGAGATCGCCAAGCAGCCGGCGAACACCGATGTCCCGGGTCTGTTCGGCGGCCTTGATGTAAAATCGTTCCGCTTCGAATTCCATCGTCCCGACTTCCTTGCGGATGGTGTCGAGCGACAGGTTCTTGGTCAGCCAGATCGGACGGCGGCGCAAAAATCCTCGGACGTTATCTCTTCGGATCGGCGGCAGATTTTTGCCGAAACGCTGCTCGTATAGTTCCAGCAGTCTATGGCGGTGGCCTTTTTCCTCCTCCGCCATCTCCTCGAATAACTTGGCCGATTCCGGATAACGCTCCGCCAGATCCTCGGCGAAGGTCATGTAGATGCGGCTGTCTTCCTCCTCCGCGGAGATCGCAACCGCCAGCACTTCCCGCTCCGTCAAATCAGCGAAATTCTTCACGACAGCGCCGCCTTTTCCCAATTTAGAATAATTCTAAATCGTTTATAGGTGGACGCCGCTGCAGTCAAATATTTAACGGAGCCGCCGCGCACATTTCCCGGCCGCGATCGGGAACCGTTGCCGTTTGTGTCCGTTCGAGTTCCTGTTGCCGGATGCACCGGCGTGGAGCTCTCATGGATAAGGTCAAATACCGTTTGAACGACCCGCGGCTAGCGCCGCGTCGCACCAAGCTTGAGATTCCCGGATGGGCCGGCAAGCGCGAACCTCGTGCGAACGGATCGCACGAACAGGTCTGGCATTGCGTGCCGTTTTCGGAAGGCGCGCAATACGGAATTGAACTGTTTTACCCGTACGACAATGAATTGCGCGTCAGCACCAGAGACGGCCGGTTGATACTGGAAGCAGATTGGGGCCCGGCGCCGGACGGCGGCGTGCAGTGGCCGCCCTTTCGAAATTTCGGCGACAATTTTTATACCTATCAGATCCTGTTGGATATCAAGGTCGAAAAAGGTCTTGCGATCAGGACCGAGCCGCATCCGCGGTTCTATACCGACCGCAGCGACACCGTGCCGATCGCGGTGCCGGCGTTGGTGCGGAATTGGTGGCCGATGATGTTCTTCACGGTCTTCAAGGCGCCGGCCGAGGGCCGTACCCACATTTTCAGGCCGAACGAACCCTTCGCGCAGATCATCGTGATTCCCGAGGAAGCCAACTTTGAGCTTGAGAAGATGAACGAGGAAGAATTGGCTGAACGCGAGCTTCAGGCGCGGCGCATCTATGCCAATCGGCCGAAGCTGTCGGCCGGAACCGAATGGACTTCATCGACCGATATCGTATTCGACGGGACCTATCGGCATCTTCATCGTGCGGCGAAGGAAAAAGGCCGCCAGGCGTAAACAGCAGAAAGTGTAAACAGCAAAAAGGCAGAGCCGGCGGCCCTGCCTTTTCGCCCAGTCAAGCGCGATGAGAATGGTCGCGTTGATCAGTAGTAATGATGGTGATGATGATGGTGGTGGTGATGATAATGCCGATGGCGAGGCACCACCAAGACGGGCCCATACCGGCGCCAACCATGATGATGGTGGTGGTGATGATGGTGGTGATATTGTGCAAGCTGGACATTTTCGTCGGCCGAGGATGCCGACCCTGATTTGTCCACCGCCTGTAGCAACGCCGCAGCATTCGGAATCGGATCAAGAAGCTCCGCAAATGAATTGGCTCTCAAAACATCCGACGGTGCCGGACTCGGCATTGGTGCTGCCTCGGCAGCATTAAACGCTCCGAGCGCCGCCATCGCTCCAAGAAGTCCAGCGATCTTTCTTTCCATATTTTCTTCTCCAACAGGTATGACCCGGCGCAATGCCGACAGTCGGCAACGCGGCCATAAAGCAATGGTTCCTCGGGCCATACCGCGTCGATTTCAGTTGATGGTGCGGCTACTGGCCTGCGCGCCGTGTGATCTGCGCCAGGAACTGCCGCAGCAGCCGGCTCACTTCCGCGGGCTGTTCCTGCTGCACCCAATGGCCGGCGCTGTCGACCAGATGACAGCCGAGCATGTGCGTGCAGGCGGTTGACTGCATGGTCTCGAATACGCCGGGGCGCTGATAAGTGCCCCAGTCCTGCTTGCCCGAGATGAAGCAGGACGGCACGTCGATGCTGCGGCCGGAAAACGTTTCAAGTTCAGCGGTGAATGCTTCAGAGGTGCCGCAGCGATACCATTGCAGTCCGCCCTGGAATCCGGTGCGTCCATATTCGGCGCTGTAGAAAGCGAGTTCGCGCTCGGGCAGCCATGTATTCTCAGCGATGGCCTCCGCCGAGGGCATTTCCGCAGCGACGGTCTGCGCCATGGTCCTGGCAAGGTCCATCACGTAATAGGTCGGCAGTTTTGCCAGCTCATGCGCGGTCCAGCCCTTCAGCGGATATGGCGTGTTGTCTTTCCAGTCCGCGCTCTTGTGATGATAATAGGCACGCAGAAAATCATGCACGCCTTGCGGGGCGTGGTGCATGTCGGCATTGGCTTCGCGGGTCGAGTAGTACCATTGATAGTGCTTGCGCGGCCGCGGCAGCGCCGCGAGGTCGCGATGCACGGGGTCCTCCGGCTTCGGCGTCGCGGGCGTGCCGGCGGTATCGAAGGCGAGCCGTGGCGGGCCCGCGAATGGCGCGCTCATCAGCACGACCGATCGAAACACGTCGGGGCGCACCAGCGCGCACCATGCCGCGACCGAACTGCCGAAATCATGCCCGACCACGGCGGCGACCGAACGATAGCCGAACGCGAAGACGAGGCCCAGCGCGTCGCGCACCAGATTGAGCAGCCGGAACGAATGGAGGTCGCCATCGTAGTTCGCATCCCAACCGGTGGTGCGGCCATAGCCGCGCTGGTCCGGCGCGATGACGTGATAGCCGGCCTCCGCCAGATCAGGCATCACCTTGCGCCAGCTGAAGCTCAGTTCCGGAAAGCCGTGCAGCAGCAATATGCAAGGCCGGCCACGGGTCTCGTAGCCTGCTTCCAGCACATGCATGCGCAGGCCGTTGATATCGTCGACGAAGCGCGAGCGGATACCGGGAGGAAGCGGGATGTCGGGGAGGGTGGGCATTTGGGTCATCGGTTGTGGCGAATGGCGAATGGCGAGTGGCGAAGAAAAGCGATGCTCTTACTATTCACTACTCGCTATTCGCCACTCACCCTCTTCTCACAGCCGCTCCACGATCGTCACATTGGCCATGCCGCCGCCCTCGCACATGGTCTGCAGGCCGTAGCGCTGGTTGCGCTGCTGGAGGGCGTTGACCAGCGTGGTCATCAGCTTGGTGCCGGAGCCGCCGAGCGGATGGCCGAGCGCGATGGCGCCGCCATTGACGTTGAGTTTGGCGGGATCCGCGCCGGTGGTTTTCAGCCAGGCCGTCGGCACCGAGGCGAAGGCCTCGTTCACCTCATAGAGGTCGATGTCGTCGATGGACATGCCGGCCTTCTTCAGTGCGCGCTCGGTGGCGTGCAGCGGCGCGTCCAGCATGATCACGGGATCGCCGCCCATCATGGTCATGTGATGGACTCGCGCCATCGGCTTGATGCCGAGCGATCTCAGGCCCTTTTCGTTGACCACCATCACGCCGGAGGCACCGTCGCAGATCTGGCTGGCGCTGGCGGCCGTGAGCTTGCCGTTCTCCGCGATCAGCTTGACGCCCTTGATACCCTCAAGGCTGGCATCGAAACGAATGCCTTCGTCGATGGCGTGGATATCGGTCGAACCATCGGGCCGCGTGATCTGCAGCGGAATGATCTCGTCCTTGAACTTGCCGGCCTGCGTCGCCGCGATCGCGCGCTGGTGGCTCTCATAGGCGTAAGTGTCGAGTTCGTCTTTGGAGAGGCCATATTTCTCCGCCATCATTTCCGCGCCGGTGAATTGGCTGAACTGGATATGCGGATAGCGCTTCTCGATGTTCGGGCTCTTGTAATGGCCAAAGCCGTTCTTGGCCGGCAGCGAAGAGGTCAGGCCCATCGGCACCCGCGTCATTGCCTCGACCCCGGCGGCGATCACGATATCCATGGTGCCTGACATCACTGCCTGCGCGGCAAAATGCAGCGCCTGCTGCGACGAGCCGCACTGGCGATCGACCGACGTGCCGGGCACGCTCTCCGGCAGTTTTGATGCCATGATGGCGTTGCGCGCAATGTTGTTGGACTGTTCGCCGGCCTGCATCACGCAGCCCATGATCACGTCCTCGATTTGGTCGGGCGCCGCCCCCGAACGCTCCACCAGCGAATTCCAGCACCGCGGCCGCGAGATCCGCCGGATGCCAGCCCGCGAGACGGCCCCCCTTGCGGCCGCCGGCGGTGCGTGCGGCAGCGACGATATAAGCCTCGGCCATCTGTGTTCTCCCTGATTGCTATGGGTCGGGTTGTTCGAAGGATGGGCCGGATTTAAGTGGCACGGAGAGATTTAGTCAATCGTTCAATTAACTCTTGAGTGCGGCGAGATCATCGGGTTATCTGCGAGCACTATTCTCCGGCAAGCAGGCCATCCAGGCAGATCATGGCATCACAGCTGAATACCGACACGTTGGCGAGGCTTCCGCTGACAAAGAACACCACCGCGGAAAAACTGCTGGTCGCGGCGAGCGAACTGATGATCGAGCGTTCCGCGATCGAAATCTCCTTGAGCGACATCGCGCAGAAGTCCGGCGTCAACGCCGCGCTGGTGAAATACCATTTCGGCAACAAGGACGGCCTGCTGCTGGCGCTGTTGGCGCGCGACGCCGCGACCGAAATGGCGCAACTCGATTACCTCTGGGCGCAGCCGATTACGCCAACTGCGAAACTGAAGCTTCACATCGCGGGCATCATCCGGGCCTATCATCAGTTCCCCTATATGAACCGGCTGATTTATTACCTGCTGCACGAAAGCAGCGGGACCGCGGCCGAAGAGGTCTCGAAATTCTTTGTCGCGCCTCTCCTGGACTTTCATCGCCGGCTGCTGGCGGAAGGCATCAAGGCCGGCGAGTTCCGCAATGTCGATCCGGTGCTGTTCTACACCAGCCTGATCGGCGCCTGCGACCATCTGTTTTTCGGACGGCACGCGATGTCGCGCGCCACCGGCGTCGGGCCGGTGACCGACGAAGTCTGCCGTCAATACATCCGGCACATGGAAGCGCTGATCTGCGGCGGCATGCTGACGACCAATATGGAGAAAGCGGCCACGCCTTCCGGGTGACGGTCGCTTTGCTTCGAGACGACAAGAACACCAAGACAAAAGAAACGCCCAAGGAAAGGTTTTACCGATGCAGTTGAAAGACGTTGCCGTTCTCATCACCGGCGGTGGCTCGGGTCTCGGCGCCGCTACCGCTCGCGCCATGGCCGCCAAGGGTGCGAAAATTGCGGTGCTCGATCAGAGCAAGGAGAATGCGGAGAAGGTCGCCACTGAGGTGAAAGGCGTCGCTGTCGTCGCCGACGTCACTGACGAGGATGGCGTCAAGGCGGCAATTGCCAAGGCTGAAGCCGCCCATGGCGTCGCCCGCGTGCTGATGAATTGCGCCGGGATCGGCGGCTCGCAACGCATCGTCGGCAAAGACGGCGTCTATCCGCTGGCCAAGTTCGCCCGCATCATCAACGTCAATCTGATCGGCACCTTCAACGTGCTGCGGCTGTTCTCCGAACGGCTGCTGACTGAACCCCCTATCGGTGAAGAGCGCGGCGTCATCATCAATACCGCCAGCGTTGCAGCTTACGAAGGCCAGATCGGCCAGATCGCCTATTCGGCTTCCAAGGGTGGCGTGGTCGGTCTCACGTTGCCGGCGGCGCGCGATCTCGCCCAGCACAAGATCCGCGTCAACACCATCGCGCCGGGGCTGTTCCTGACGCCGCTGTTGATGGGGCTGAGCGAGGAGGCGCGCACCAGTCTGGGGGCGCAGGTGCCGCATCCGGCGCGGCTCGGCGATGCCTCTGAATACGGCAACCTCGCTGTGCATATCGTGGAGAACGCCATGCTGAACGGCGAGACCATCCGCCTCGACGGCGCCATCCGCATGGCACCGCGGTAGCTTTTTTTCCCCTCCCCCTGTGGGAGAGGGTGGCTCGAATGAGCGCAGCGAATTCGAGACGGGTGAGGGTTGCGGTCTATTGATGGAAAGTGACCCCTCACCCAACCGAATCCACGGCTAGCGCCGGTTGTGCCCTCTTCCACAAGGGGAGAGGGCACAACAATTGACAACGGACTCTCTGGTGCAGAAGCGAGTCAACGCTGACCCGATAGACAAAGGCAGTACCCGCCATGAATTTCGATTTCTCCGACGAACAGAAACAACTCCGCAACGAAGCGCGAAAGTTTCTCGCCGAGCACTGCTCGCCCAAGGCGGTGCGCGCGGTGCTCGACGGCAAGGAGCCGTATGACCGCAAGCTCTGGAAGGGCCTCGCCGGCATGGGTTTCCTCGGCGTCGCAATCCCGGAAAAATTCGGCGGCGCGGGGGCGGGGCATCTCGAGCTTTGCGTGATCGCCGAAGAGATGGGCCGCGCGCTGGCGCCGGTGCCGTTTTCGTCGACGGTCTATCTGGCGGCGGAAGCTATTCTGATGGCTGGCGATGAGGCGCAAAAGCAGAAGTGGCTTCCCTTGCTGGCATCGGGCGGCGCGATCGGCACGCTGGCGTTGTTCGAAGGCAAGGGCAATCCTTCGCCGCAGGCGATCAGGTTATCGGCGTCCGGCGGCACCCTGAACGGGGTGAAGAAACCGGTGCCGGACGGGGCCATCGCTGACGTCGCCGTCGTTGCCGCGCACACCGGCTCGAGCGGGCGCGAAACCGACATTTCGTTGTTCCTGGTCGACATGAAGGCCGAAGGCGTCGAAGCCAAATCGCTGACCAACATCGATCCGTCGCGCGGCCAGGCCGAACTCACCTTTCGGAATTGCAAGGCCGAGCCGCTCGGTGCTGCCGGCGAAGGCTGGAGCACCATTTCGCAGGTACTCGATCGCGCCGCGGTGCTGATGGCGTTCGAGCAGGTCGGCGGCGCCGACCGCGCGCTGGAAATGGGCCGCGACTATGCGCTCGATCGCATTGCCTTCGGCCGGCCGATCGGTTCGTTCCAGGCGGTGAAGCACATGCTCGCCGATATGTATGTCTCGGCAACGCTGGCGCGATCGAATTGCTACTACGGGGCCTGGGCGCTTTCGACCAATGCGTCGGAACTGCCGGAGGCGGCTGCCGCGGCTCGCATCAGCGCAACCCAGGCGTTCCAGCATTGCGCCAAGAACAACATCCAGGTTCATGGCGGCATGGGTTTCACCTGGGAGTTCGACTGCCACATGTATTACCGCCGCGCCAATGCGACCGCGTTGGGGCTCGGGGAGTCTTTCCTATTGGGAAGACGCGCTGATCGACCGGATGCGCAAGCGGAATGCGGCTTGAGTTTTGGGAGATAACTACGAAATAGGTACGGGATCGAGAAATGAACTTCGATGACACCCCGCAGGAAGCCGCGTTCCGCGCCGAAGCCAAAGCGTGGATATCCGCCAACGCGCCGAAACAATATGAAGCGGAACTGAAAAAATCCTCGCTCGGCCGCACGGAACTCAGGGGCGCGAACCTGCTCGATGTCGCGAAAGCGTGGCAGAAGAAGAAAGCCGATGCCGGCTGGGCCTGTCTGCACTGGCCAAAGGAATATGGCGGCCGCGGTTCGACGCCGATCGAGCGCGTGATCTGGCAACAGGAAGAAGGCGCGTTCGGAAAACTCAGCTACCTGTTCATCATCGGCCACGGCATGTGCGGCCCGACCATGATGGCGTTTGCCGGAGAAGACCAGAAACGACAATATCTGCCGCCGCTGGCATCAGGCGAAAAGATCTGGTGCCAGTTGTTTTCCGAGCCCGCCGGGGGATCCGACGTCGCCGGCCTGCGCACGCGCGCGGAAAAACGCGGCGATGACTGGATCATCAACGGCCAGAAGATCTGGACGTCGGGCGCGCACTATTCTGATTATGGCATCCTTCTCACCCGCACCGATCCCGATGCACCCAAGCACAAGGGCCTCACCATGTTCTTCCTGGACATGAAGAGTAAGGGCGTCGAGATCAAGCCGATCAAGCAGGCGAATGGCCAGTCGGATTTCAACGAGGTGTATTTCACCGATGTGAAAATCCCGGATGCGCAGCGGCTGGGTGCCGTCAACGACGGCTGGAATGTGTCGCTGACCACGCTGATGAACGAGCGGATGTCGATCGGCGCCGAAGTTGCGACCGGATTTCCGGAACTGTTCGAGTTTTGCAGCAACCTGATGCTGGAAGACGGCCTCGCGATCGACGACCGCAATGTGCGCTCGAAGCTCGCTTATTGGGCGGTGCGCGCCAGCGGATTGAAATACACCAGCATGCGCGCGGTCTCGGCGCTGTCGAAAGGCGAACGTCCGGGACCTGAGAACTCGATCGGCAAACTGGTCGCGGGATCGATGATCCAGGATGTCGCGGCCTATGCTATGGATCTGCAGGGCGCGGCGGGCGTGCTGAGCGGACCCGATGATACCGAGGCCGCCGGCAAATTCCAGGCAATGCTGCTGCGCGCGCCCGGCACCCGGGTCGAGGGCGGCACCGACGAGATCATGCGCAACATCATCGCCGAGCGCGTGCTCGGATTGCCCGGCGATATCCGGGTCGACAAGGATGTGCCGTTCAACAAGATACCGACCAGGGGCAGGAGTTAACCTCGTCATTCCGGGATACGCCGTTAAGGCGCAGACCCGGAATCCAGAAGTTTTGATCGAGATTCCGGGTTCGTGCGTTTCACGCCCGCCCCGGAATGACGGGAAAGGAAGTCACCATGAATTTCGATGACACCCCGCAGGAAGCCGCGTTCCGCGCCAAGGCCAAAGCGTGGATCGATGCCAACGCGCCGAAGCAATTTGAGGTCGAACTGTCGAAGGCCTCGCTCGGCCGGATCAGGCTGGAGAAGGCTGACATCGTCGAGGTCGGCAAGGCCTGGCAGAAAAAGAAGGCCGAGGGCGGCTGGGCCTGCCTGCAATGGCCCAGGGAATATGGCGGGCGCGGCGCGACCCCGATCGAGCGTGTGATCTGGCAGCAGGAGGAAGGCGTCTACGGCAAGTTGACGCAAGCGTTCCAGATCGGCGAGGGCATGTGCGGGCCGACCATGATGGCCTATGGCAGCGAGGAACATAAGCGCCATTATTTGCCGAAACTCGCCGCTGGCGAGCAGATCTGGTGCCAGTTGTTTTCGGAGCCGGCCGGCGGATCGGATGTCGCCGGCTTGCGTACGCGTGCCGAGAAACAGGGCGACAACTGGATCGTCAACGGCCAGAAGATCTGGACCTCGGGCGCGCATTATTCCGACTACGGGCTTTTGATCACCCGCACCGATCCTAACGTGCCCAAGCACAAGGGATTGACGATGTTCTTCCTGGACATGAAGAGCAAGGGTGTCGAAGTGAAGCCGATCAAGCAGGCCAATGGCATGCAGGAATTCAATGAAGTGTTCTTTACCGATGTGGTCATCCCCGACCATCAGCGGCTCGGCGCAGTCGGCGACGGCTGGAACGTGTCGCTGACCACGCTTATGAACGAGCGGATGTCGATCGGCGCGCGGCTGGCGACCGGCTTTCCCGAGATCTTCGAGTTATGCTCCAATCTGATGACGGAGAACGGCCTTGCCATCGACGATCGCGCCACGCGCTCGAAACTCGCCGGCTGGGCGGTGAAGGCGAGCGGGCTGAAATACACGAGCTACCGCGCGGTCTCGGCGCTGTCCAAGGGCGAGCGCCCGGGCCCGGAAAACTCGATCGGCAAGCTTGTCACGGGCTCGATGCTGCAGGACATCGCAATGTACGCGATGGACCTTGAGGGCGCCGCGGGCGTTTTTACCGGAGCCGCGGAGGAAGAGGCGCGCGGCCAGTTCCAGCAGATGCTGCTGAGTTCGCCGTCGGTGCGCATTGCCGGCGGCACCGATGAGATCCTGCGCAACATCATTGCCGAGCGCGTGCTGGGCCTGCCGGGCGATATCCGTGTCGACAAGGATGTGCCGTTCAACAAGATCCCGACCAAGGGGCGGTGAGCATGGATGCACCTGTAAAGTTGCCGGGTGCCCGGCACAGCGTTGAAGAGCGGATCGGCGTATTGGAAGAATTGCTCCGCGAACGCTATTCCTGCCGCGCGTTCCGGCCGGAGCCGGTGCCGCGTCCGATCATCGAGCGCATCTTGACGGCGGCACAGCGCACGGCGTCGTGGTGTAACAGCCAGCCGTGGCAGCTCGTGATCGCGAGTGGTGCGGCCAGGGAACGCTTTCGCGCGGCGATCTACGCCGCGGCCAGTTTAGGCGCGCCTGACGATGGCGACTTTTCGTTTCCGCGCGAATATCGCGGTGTCTATCTTGAGCGCCGCCGCGAAAGCGGCTTCCAGCTTTACAATACGCTCGGCATCCCGCGCGGCGACAAGGCGGCCTATGCCAGGCAGGCGCTCGAGAATTTCAATTTCTTCGGTGCGCCGCACGTCGCCATCATTCACACCGATGAGGCGCTCGGCATTTATGGTGCGATCGACTGCGGAGCCTATGTCGGTAATTTTCTGCTGGCCGCTCAAGCACTGGGTCTCGGCACCGTCCCGCAGGCGGCGCTGGCGCATCATTCCGGATTGATCCGGCGTCATTTCGGGCTCGGCGACGACCGGCGGGTGGTGTGCGGGATTTCGTTCGGTTTCCCGGACCGCGACCACAAGATCAACAGCTATCGCACCTCCCGCGCCAGCATTCCGGATACTACGACGTTTGTGGATGAATAGGCCGCGTCCAGCTCCGTCCTCATCCTGAAGGAGCGCGTCCTTACGCGCGTCTCGAAGGCTGAAAGAGGGAGCTCTGTGTAGCCATCCTTCGAGACGCGGCCAAAAGGCGGCTCCTCAGGATGACGCCGGAGCGATGGCGCCGCCCCTCTCAAAACTTCGGCGGCCGTTTTTCCGCGAACGCCTTGATGCCTTCCTTGATTTCGGCGCCGCGCATGCTGTCGCGGGCACGCTGGTCGGCGGCTTTTTCGTCGAGCTCGCCGCGCGCGAATTCGTTGATGGCGCGTTTCATGCCGCGCATCGCGACCGGCGCATTGCCGGCGAGAATGGTCGCGAGCCCGCCGACTTCCTCGTCCAGCGCCGCGGCCGGTACCATGGCGGTGAGATAGCCGATCCGCAGCATCTCGGCGGCGCCGATTTTTTCCGCGGTCAGGAACAGCTTCCTGGCGTTGTCGGCGCCAAGCCGCGACACGTAGCGTCGGATCCCGCTCTTGTAATAATGTAGCCCGAGCCGCGCCGCTGGCATGAACATCTCGCAGCTATCGACGCCGATGCGGAAATCGCAGGCCAGCGCCAGATCGGTCGAGCCGCCATAGACACCGCCATTGAGCCGGCAGATCGTGGGAACGCCGATATCCTCAAGCCGGTTGACCATGAGTTCGAACGCCGATCCGCCGCTGGTCTCTTCCGCGGCGCCGGTTGCGCCTTCCGCGACCGAATTGAGATCATAGCCGGCGCTGAAGGCGCGGCCGGTGCCGGTGAGCACCAGCACCCGGATCGCGGAGTCAGCTTCGATCCGGTCGAACAGTTTGAGCAGCGCATCGAGGTCGTCCGGCTGCAGCCGGTTCAGATGCCTTGGCCGGTTGAGGCGGATGGTGGCGCGGGCGCCTTCGATATCGAGCAGCGGCGTACTTGCCGTCTCGGCGGCTTCGGACATT
Organism: uncultured Alphaproteobacteria bacterium; assembly: GCA_963811915.1. Lineage (GTDB taxonomy): Bacteria > Pseudomonadota > Alphaproteobacteria > Rhizobiales > Xanthobacteraceae > Bradyrhizobium. Next base: position 177,107 of record CAWETC010000033.1, on the reverse strand, counting down.
TTTTTCTCCATTGGATTCGAGCACCGCAGCCCGCGACAGCTTTCCGGATTATGCTCTATTTATTTTCCAGAGCGCGCCGCGCGGCTTCGGCATCGATGGTTTCGGCAAGATCCGGATGCCGTGCCATTAGCACACGGAAGTCCACGAGATCGAGCACCAGCAGCTTCGATACCCGCGTGGTGGTGATATTGGCGGAACGCAGATTATTGCCGAGCAGCGCCATCTCGCCGAAGAAGGCACCCTCGCCGAGCAGCACCTTCTTGCCCGGCAAATCGACCTCGACCTCGCCCTCGGCGATGAAATACATGCAGTCGCCGGCCTGGCCCTTGCGGATGATCATGGTTCGCGCCGGCAGGTCCATGGTGCGCAGCATGTGGGTGACATCGGCAATCGCCGCCGGGCCGAGGGCGGCAAAGAACGGCACCTTGCTCACCGACTCCCAGGTTTTGAGGAAATTGTCGCGGCGGGTTTCCGCAGCAAAGCCGGTGGCGAGAATACCGGTCCAGAGCCCGAACACGCCAAGACCGCAGATCATCACGACCGCTGCCACCATTCGGCCGAGTGGGGTGACCGGCACCACATCGCCATACCCTGTGGTGGTCAGGGTCGCGACCGCCCACCACAGGGCCGCGGGCACGCTGCCGAAGGCGTTTGGCTGAAATTCGCGTTCCAGAAAATATTCGGCGACCGAGGCCAGGAACAGCACCATCAGGAAGATCACCAGCACGCTCAGGATCGGTCCGGATTCTACCACCAGCACCCGCCGCAATTGCCGCAAGCCCGGAATTCCCGGCACCACCTTGAGCAGCCATAACACGCTGAGTAGCCACGCCGTTTTTGGGTCGGTGCCCAGCATCAGGGCAAGCGGCACCGCAAGCGCGCCGACGGCGTCCACCAGCCCGCGGCCCGATAGCGCGTAGTTCCATCCGCGCTGCGCCAGAAAGCCGTGGCGTAGCCGGACCACCCACTCGAACACGAAGAAGGCGAGGCAGACCCATAGCGCGGCCTCGACCCAATGATGCGCCGCGTCGTAGGCGGGTTCGACCGTCAGCAAAATCATCATGGCGATGCCGGTCGAGATCGCGACATAGGCCGCTTTGGTCATGTTGCGGCCGGCGGTTGCGGCCACAAATTGCTCAAGCGGTTTGGACATTGGAAGGCGGCGCCCGTCGATGGAATGAAGCTGATCGGCCATGCTGCACGTGACCGGTCTACAAGGTGCCCGGGCCCGGGGAAACCGTCAACGCTGGCCCAAAAACAGCGTTATCGCCGGGCCGGGGATGGTATCTTGGGGGTGCGTCCACCGCGCAGTCTGGCCACCGTGCCTCGAAGCATGGTTTCGATTTCGTGCCGCAACGCGTCAAACTTGACGTCACCAACGATCCACTCGCCAATATCGAGAATGACCCTCGCGCAGTCGCTGACAGCTATAGGGTATCGCTGCAGCGCTTCGCGCGGATGGCAAATCAGGCGCCCGGGTAATTTTTACCGCCCGCAGAAGTTGTGCCGACACCATGCGTAGCGCCGTTAGGCCACACCTCGCGTTTTTCGAGTTTGCGCGCAGGTGCATTCTGCGCCCGGAGATGTCATAAATGGCAAATACCGGTGTCGAATTGCCCGGGTTTGAGAAGAAGTGGCGCCAACGTCACCAGTCCAACTCGTGTTGTGCCATGTCAATCCACCGAGGGCGTCAGCTTTGTCGTTTCCCCCCATGTCGTCGTCGGTCCCGGTAGGTGTGTTGATCGGATGGATGTTGGTGCTGACGGTCAAGCACGTCATCGCCGATTTTGTCCTGCAGACTTCCTGGATGGCCATCGGCAAGGACCAGAAGACGGGATGGGCGATGCCGCTGCTGGCGCACTGTCTGGTGCACCTGGCCGTTGCGACCGCGCTGATCCTTATTATCGCGCCGCGGTTCTGGTTCGTCGCTTTGATCGATTTCGCCATTCACATCACGGTCGACCGCGCCAAGGGATTATGCGCCTCGACGTTAGGCGTGACGCTGGAGTCCGGGCATCCATGGTTCTGGACGCTGATCGGCGTCGATCAGGCGCTGCATCACCTGACCGGCTTCGGCCTGTCGATTTTCATGGCGGCGAACGGTTGATCCCATCGGTTTTCGAATCCCGGATAAATACGATCATGCGATGTGGTCCGACATTTCGTTCGGTCGCAATCCAACCCAGTCCTTCGTAAAGCGCTGACCGCTGTGGCCGCGCACATAGATAGACGCGGCCAAATCCCAACGCGAAGCAGTCCTGTGTGGCGCGGTTGACCAATGCGCCGCCGACGCCGCGCTGGCGCGCCTGCGGCTCGACCCACACGGCGGCGACCCACGGCGTCAATTGCGGACGCTCCGCGAGATCGGACGCGATCACGGAAGCTGTCCCAAGAAACGCTTCGCCGTGATGGGCAACCAGCGCCAGTGGAATCGGGGTGTCGGTCATGTTTTCCCGCAGAAAGCCGGTAATATGGCCGAGCGGATAATTGTTCGGCTTCCACCACGCCTGCCAGATTCGCTCGGCCACCGTATCGAAGAATTCCGGGCGCTGCCGCAGGTCGGAAATCGTGAAGGGAAGGGGCATCATCGAGACCATTGACGGCCTTTCACCGGCAGAGCAAGCGTAACCTTGGTTTGCGTTAAATCCAATCGCGCGGCATCCTCTCCGGGTTGCTCTGACGATCGAGGGACCCCCATGACAGAAACCCCGCTCGCAAAAAAGACCGTTGATGTGCTCGGCGCGCGTATGGCTTACCATGAGCGCGGCGAGGGCGCGCCGGTGTTGTTTCTGCACGGCAATCCGACCTCGTCCTATCTCTGGCGCGACGTCATTCCTGAACTCGACGGGCTTGGCCGGCTGATCGCGCCGGATCTGATCGGCATGGGCGATTCGGCCAAGCTGCCAAATCCCGGCCCGGACACCTATCGTTTCACGACCCACCGCGACCATCTCGGGGCCCTCATCGATGCGGTGATCGGACCTGCTGAATCTCTCGTGCTCGTGGTGCACGACTGGGGTTCGGCGCTCGGCTTCGATTGGGCCAACCGTCACCGCGACCGAGTCCGAGGCATCGCCTATATGGAAGCCATCGTGCGGCCCGTTGCCTCATGGAACGAATGGAGTGCATCGGCAACGCCGATCTTCCAGGGCTTCCGCTCCGACAAGGGCGAAACGATGATCCTCGAGCGCAATATGTTCGTCGAGCGGGTATTGCCGGGGTCGGTGTTGCGCAAACTGACCGAGGCCGAGATGACGGAATACCGGCGGCCGTTTCTGCAAGCGGAGGACCGCTGGCCGACGCTGACCTGGCCGCGGCAGATTCCGATCGCTGGTGAACCAGCCGATGTGGTGCAGATATCCGCCGCCTATTCGCAATGGATGGCGGAGAACGATATTCCAAAGCTGTTCGTCAATGCCGAGCCCGGCGCCATTCTGATCGGTGCGCCGCGGGATTTCTGCCGAAGCTGGAAAAACCAGACCGAGGTGACGGTACCGGGCTCGCATTTCATTCAGGAAGATTCCGGTCCGGCCATCGGCCGGGCGGTGGCCGATTGGATCAAGGCAAACGCACTGTAGCGCTACCGAATCACCGCGGCGCCTGTCCTGTTCGGCGGTTCCCTTCAAGCCGTCCCGTACGACTACTGGGTCCGGTGGTTAACCCTTCGTTAGAGAATTGCATTGCATCCTCCCGTCGGGAGATATTGCAAATGTTTTCAAGCCAGGAAGCCTTCGAGAATGACTTTTGCCCCGTTAGGGACGAATTGCTCGGCGAGATGTATCGCGCCAACGAAAACGGCCTCGCCCAACTGGTGCACAGCGTTTCTTCCGATGTCCGGGCCATGCTGGCGCTGTTCTGTTATCGCAGAAGCCACCTGCACGCGCTGGCGCTTTCGATCGCCGCGAGTTGCAGCGAGCGCGAACTGATGCAGTTCGGCGGCCGCGCCGGCTCCGCCCTTTATGCGCAGTCGCGCCAAACGCCGGCAACGCGCCTGGCGCCGTCGTTCTACGGCCACCGCAAGCCGATCACGCTCTCGACCAAGCCGCTCAGCACGTTCTCGCCGGTTGATGACGAGCTTGACGAAGATTTCGCAGAAGCCGTTACGGCCTGATCCCCACGTCGTCGTCCCCGCGGACGCGGGGCCCACAATCCCTGCAGCCAATTGTGATGGAAGGTGGCCACTACGCCGCTTTGCCGATAGATCACGCGGTATGGGTGCTGGCTTCTGCTTCGCCTGGCCGGGACGACCAGTAACATCTATGCCAGCGCCGGCAGGCCGTGCCGTTTTCGCGCCATCGCGCATTCGGGATCGCCGGGCATGCAGGTCCGGCAGACCTCGGGTCGCACCGCGTAAATCACGCACGAGGTCGCCGCCCCGACCTTGCCTGACAGCGCCGCGCAGCGTTCGCCGTCGCAACGCATGCCCGACAGCCTTTCATTGACGAACTTTCCCGGGATCAAATCGAGCGCCGCGTCGTCCTCGGTGGTGAAGCGGGGCCAGTTCGAGGAATACGAACAGCACGCACCACAGGTCTGGCACGGGCTTTCGGCAGCCATGGCGGGATCGCTCTCCATGTCGCCGGTTTAGAGCATCATCGGGACAATGGAAACGGCAGGCGCGCGGGGTCAGGTGTCGCTCGGCGGTTCCCAGACCATGCTTCGGCGCCATCTTGCCTTGAGCAGGTCGCGCCGTTCCGGATATTTCTCGTCAAGATGCTCGGCATCGATCACGCGGTCAGTCCGGAAACTGCGAAAATCCTTGCGCAGTTCGCACCAAGCCGCCAGCAGCCGGACGGCTTCGTGATAGCCGATGGCGATCGGCCAGATCGTGCGTTCGCTGTCGCGGCCGTGTTCATCGCGATAGCGCAGTGCGATTTTCTTGCCCTCGTGAATCTGCGCACGCGTCCGCGCCATGTCGATGCGATCGGGCTCCCGGCGCCAGCCGGGACGGGCGCGGCTGGCAGGCTCGAGCACAAACGGCCTGAGCCGTTCGGGAACGGTGTCGGCGATCTTGGCCATCAGATCTTCGGCGGCTCTTGCCAGCACCGCATCGGCATGTCCGGCCACCCATTGTGCGCCGAGCACGGCCGCCTCGATCTCATCGGGGGTGAGCATCAGCGGCGGCAGGTCGAATCCCTTCTCCAGAATGTAACCCATGCCCGCCTCGCCGCGGATCGGCACGCGCTGCCCGATCAGGGTGGCGATGTCGCGGTAGATCGTCCGCTTAGAGGTCTCGAGTTCGGCGGCGATCGCATCCGCCGTCAGGGGTTTCCGGGTACGCCGGAGCACCTGAATGATCTGGAACAATCGGTCGGCACGTCTCATGGCAGGTCTCTATTCAGGGCAGCCTCACCACTGCTGACAGCATGTTGGCAGCAGACGGCAAGTATAACGGGACAACACTCTAACCAAGAGGACTTTGTCCATGATCATTCTCTTCGGCCTCGACCTCTGGACGGCGATGTCGCCGCTGCTGACACCACGGTGGCAGCAGGGGATGGCTAGCCTGAAGCGCTTGCTCAAGAAATCGGGAGCGCTCTCATGATCATTCTCTATGGTTTCGGCGAGGGCTTTGGCTTGCCGGAAATCAGCCCCTTTGTGACCAAGACCGAAGTCCAGCTCAGGATGGCTGGTCTTGCCTATCGCAAGGAGAAGGCCAGGCCTCCGGCCTCTCCCAAGGGGCAACTGCCCTATATTGATGACGAAGCGGAGAGCATCGCCGATTCCACCTTCATTCGCGCGCATATCGAAGGCAAATACGGCTTCGATTTCGATGCGCCGCTTAATTTGCAGCAGCGCGCGCAGGCCTGGGCGTTCGAACGCATGATCGAACATCATGTCTATTGGGCATTAGTCGGCGCGCGCTGGGTCGATCCTGACAATTTTGCCAAGGGTCCCGCGCATTTCTTCGATGCGGTGCCGGAGCATTCGCGCGAAAAACTGCGCGAGGACGCGCAATTCCGTGTCGCCGAGAATTATCTGCTTAGCGGCCTTGGCCGCCACGCCCCCGAGGCGGACATCGATCTTGCGCTACGCTCGCTGTTTGCGCTGTCGGTTCAACTTGGCGAAAAGCCGTATTTGATGGGCGACACGCCCTGCGGCACCGACGCTACCGCCTTCGGTGCGCTGGCCGGAATTCTGACGCCGTTCTTTGTTTCGACGCTGCGCGAAGAAACCGAAAAATTCCGCAACCTCACCGCGTATGTCGATCGGATGATGCTGCAGTATTATCCGGATTTTTCCTGGATGCCGCTGAGGCAAGCCGCCTGATCCTTAATGCGCCGAGGTGGGATCGCCCTTCAATGCGGCGAGTTCCGCTTCCAGTTCGGCGATCCGTGCGTCGCGCGCGGCCAGTGCGGCCGCCACGTCGGCTGCGTCGAATTTCTGCGGGATGTGTTGCGGGCAATTGGTGTCCCACGCCACGATTCGAAACACGATCACCTGTTCGGGCCGCGCTTTGTAACCCTTCGGCATCAGCGATGACAGGAGCGCCGGGTCGTCGTCGACCACCCGAGCCTCGCCCCAGATTTTCACCCGGCGGCGATGGGCGTAGTCCGTTATAAAGATATGCGCTTTCGGATTTTCCGACAGATTTCCCTGGGTGATATATTGCCTGTTACCTCTGTAATCGGCGAAGGCGAGCGTGGTCTTGTCGAGGATTTTGACAAAACCTTTCGGGCCGCCGCGATGCTGAATATAAGGCTGGCCATTGGCGCTGGCGGTTGAGAAATAAAGACTGTTGGTCTCGCCCAGGAATGCCGCAAGATTTTCATCGATTTCGGTACGCCACCCGCCGCGTTGCTCGACATCAGCATAGGCGTCGCGCGATCCCTTGCGGGTCTGGATTTCCTTCACCGCGGGGGTGAATGCGACGTCGCTGGAAAAAGTACGAAGCTCCGGCATTGGAATTTTCTCCTCGAGGCCGGAAAAGCAGCCCCGTCACGCATAAAATGGGCTTCTCTGGAATTTAAGCAATCCGGGTGATTGACACTTCATAATTGCATTATATGAAATAATGCGATGGATCGTATCGACGCCATGCAGGCTTTTGTTGCGGTGGCCGACCTCCGGGGCTTTGCACCGGCAGCGCGCAAGCTTGGACTTTCGCCATCAGGGGTGACACGACTGATCGCGGCGCTGGAGGACCGGCTTGGCGCACGGTTGCTGCAACGGACCACGCGGTCGGTGGCGCTCACCGATGTCGGTTCGCGTTATCTCGAGCGTGCGCGCCGCATTCTCGCCGATGTCGAGGAAGCCGAAGGCTCGGCGCGGGACGAGCGAACGCGGCCGGGCGGACGGCTGATAGTCTCGGCGCCCGTCGGTTTCGGCCGTCTCCACGTCAGTCCCATCATGTCGGAATATCTCAAACGCCACGCCGAGGTCTCCGGCGATCTGCGGCTGTCGGATCGCTTCGTCAATCTGGTGGAAGACGGCATCGATTGTGCGGTTCGAATTGGCCACCTTGCCGATTCCAGTCTGGTGGCGCGCCATGTCGGCGAGATGCGGCGGATCGTGGTCGCCTCATCGGCCTATCTTCGGCGGCGCAGCGAGCCCGACGCGCCGGAGGCGATCGCGTCACATCAAACCATTCAGTTCGGCGCCACGACGGCGGTGCCAGACTGGCATTTTGAGCGGGATGGCAACGAAATTCGCGTCGTCGTTACGCCGCGCCTGACCACCAACAGCGCCGACGCCGCGATCCAGTATGCCGAGCAGGGTGGCGGCCTGACCCGGGTGCTGGCCTATCAGGCAGCGGAGGCGATCAAGCGCGGCCGGTTGAAAATCGTGCTGGCGAAATTCGAGCAGCCGCCACTGCCGATACACATCGTCTACCCGACGTCGCGGCTGCTATCGGCGAAGGTGCGTACCTTCATCGATCTCGTGACCGAAATCAGCAACTGGCATTTCGGGTAGGGGAGGTGGTCCCCCTGGCGGTGCGTTCCACGTTCACTGTCATGCCCCGCGAAAGCGGGTGATCCAGTAAACTCTGGCGTTTCGATTCTTACAAATGTCCCGGAATACTGGATGCTCCGCCTTCGCGGGGCATGACGGCAGAAAGGAATGCGTCCTCAAATATGCCCGCTACTCTTCCTTCTTCACCACCCGGAACGTGCCATTGGCGCGCGCGATGGGGGCGCCGTCAGCGGTGACAAGGCATTGTGCGAAGCAAAGCGTGCTGCCGGTCTTGATCACATCGGACTCAATGGCAAGCCATTGTCCGACTTGCGCTGAGCCGACGAAATCAATGGCAAGGCTGACGGTCAACGACCGTGCACCGTCCAGCCTGACGCCGCAGCTCAGTCCCATCGCGTTATCTGCTAGCGAGGTGATCAGGCCGCCATGGATCAGACCGCGTGAATTAGTGTGTGGCTTCGCCAGCCGCAATCCGATGACGACGGCGTCCGCCGTCCGCTTTGAAAAAATGGGTTCCCAGGGATCGGTGAGCGGGCTCTGCCGGAAGTGCCGTTCGAAGCCCTCGGGGAGGTGGGGGTCGCTCATGCGATGGTCTCGCGCCGGAAATGCCGTTCGGCATTGAACGCGATCGCGGTGTGAATTGCACCGCCTACAAAGTTTAAAACGTGATTTCAGCTACCGCTTGAAACGAGATGTCACGGGCCTTATGCGAACCCGCGCGGCAAATTCCTAATACGGCAAGCCGACGTAATTCTCCGACAGCGACGTCATCGCGGCCTGCGAGCCGATCAGATAATTCAGTTCCGCCAGCTGGATCCGCGCCCCGAATCCTTCGGTGTCGGGAAAGCGATGCATCATCGAGGTCATCCACCACGAGAAGCGAACCGCCTTCCAGACCCGCGCCAGCGCTGTCGCGGAATAGCCGTCGATTCCGGCCGATGATTTCTCGTCGTAATATTCGCGCAACGCGCCTGACAGATAATGCACGTCGCTGGCGGCGAGGTTGAGCCCTTTGGCGCCGGTCGGCGGCACGATGTGCGCAGCGTCGCCGGCGAGGAACATGCGCCCGAACCGCATCGGCTCGGCTACGAAACTGCGCAGCGGCGCGATGCTCTTTTCGATCGAGGGTCCGGTGATGAGATGGTCCGCCGCCTCCTGATCCAGGCGCCGTTTCAATTCATCCCAGAAACGATCATCCGGCCATTGATCGATGTGATCGTCGAGACTGCACTGGACGTAGTAGCGGCTGCGATGCGTCGAGCGCATGGTGCAAAGGGCAAATCCCCGGGCATGGTTGGAGTAGATCAGTTCGTGGCTGACCGGTGGCGTCTCCGACAGAATCCCGAGCCAGCCGAACGGATACACCCGCTCAAAGGTCTCGACCGCCGAGGGCTTCACGCTGGCGCGGCTGACGCCATGGAACCCATCGCACCCGGCGATGAAGTCGCAGGTGATATCGTGGCTGACGCCGTCCTTCAGATAGGACACCCTGGGATGATCGCTGTCGAAATCCAGCGCTTTGACGTCGGCAGCTTCATAGACCGTGGTCAGACCGGCCGCGTGACGCGCGTTCATCAGGTCGAGCGTCACTTCGGTCTGGCCGTAGATCATCACCGTTTTGCCGGTGGCGGCCTTCATGTCGATGCGATGGCGCGCGCCGCCGAAGCTCAGCTCGATGCCGTTATGGACCAGGCCCTCGCGGTGTGCGCGCGCGCCAGCACCGACTTCATCGAGCAGCGCCACCGTTCCTTCCTCGAGCAGGCCGGCGCGGATGCGGCCGAGCACATAGTCCGGCGTGTGACGTTCCAGGATGATGTTGTCGATGCCGTAAGCGTGCAGCAACTGGCCCAGCAGCAATCCCGCCGGTCCCGCGCCAATGATGGCTACCTTAGTCCGCACTATTTGCTCCCTTGACTTTTATAGCCTTTAACGCGGTCATCGCGGCTGGCGCCGCCGCACTGCTTGCAATGATAATTATATCATATAACAATATCGACAAAAGGGTTTTAAGCCCGGACGTTACGAGGGAGATGATGTCGATGAGGAAAACGCTCCTGGTACCTCTGTTGGTGCCACTCCTGGCGCTGCTGTCGACGGCCGGCGTGACGCCTGCGCTGGCGCAGGACAAGACCGTCAACATGAAGGTGTCGCTCTGGGTGCCACCGGCGCATCCGCTGGTGCCGGCGACGCAGGCCTGGGCCGCCGACATCGAGAAAGCCTCCGGCGGTACGATCAAGATCTCGGTGTTCCCCTCCGAGCAGCTCGGCAAGGCGTTCGATCATTACGACATGGCGCGCGACGGTATTGCCGACATCACCTATGTCAATCCCGGCTATCAACCCGGCCGCTTCCCGATTGCGGCGGCGGGGCAACTCCCCTTCACCTTCTCCGACGGCAAGAAGGGCACGCTGGCGCTGAACGAATGGTACCACAAATATGCGCCGACCGAGATGAAGGACACCAAGCTTTGCTTTGCCTTCATCCATGATCCCGGCGCGCTGCACGGCAAGAAAAAGGTCCTTTTGCCGAGCGACCTCAGCGGTTTGAAAGTGCGGCCGGCGCAGAGCACGATCGGCGAGATGGTGAAGATGTTCGGCGGCACCAACGTGCAGGCCTCGGCGCCGGAGGCGCGCGACGCGCTCGAGCGCGGCGTTGCGGACGAGATCACCTTCCCCTGGGGTTCGATCTTTCTGTTCGGCATCGACAAGGTCGTGAAATATCACATGGACGTGCCGCTCTACACCACGGTGTTCACCTACAACATCAATCTCGATAAGTATAATAGTCGATGATCGCCACCGCAGAAAAAAATAATCCGCATGATCACTGCAGACGCCGTTGAATGCGGCATGCGACAAAAATCACCGACCCACTGGACCGAATTTGAAGCCAATGGCCGCGTCAAGATGAAGGCGCTTGCGGGCCAGCCCGAGCGTCTATACGCTGACGCCTTCTTGGAACAACTCCGCGCAGTGGCGGTCATGGCCGAGTTACCTAACTCCCATCATGGCCGGGCAAAGCCGTTCGAAGGACGGCGTCGCTTCCGCTCGCCTATGCCCGGCCATCCACGTCTTCTTTGCAGGCTTCACGAGGTGGATGCCCGGCACAAGGTCGGGCATGACGAAATCTGCCTGCGCGCCTTCACGTCGCTTTATAGCCCCGCCTCGTACTTCTTCAGCGTCGCCTGCAGATCGGCGTCGATGGCGACGGGATCTCCGCCGGTCTTCTTCACCGCCGCGGCCCAGTTGTCGTGCAGCGGCTTGACGGCCTGCTTCCACTGCGCGAGTTGTTCCGGCGTCAGCGTATAGACCTCGTGGCCCGCAAGCGCCTTCATCTTGACGCGGCCATTGGCTTCAAATTCGGTCCAGGGGTCGGTGACTTTCGATGCCCATTCCGGCGTGCAGTGATCATCGATTATTTTTTTCTGCGCTGGCGACATCGAATTATACTTATCGAGATTGAATGTCCTTGTAAGGTGAACACCGTGGTGTAGAGCGGCACGTCCATGTGATATTTCACGACCTTGTCGATGCCGAACAGAAAGATCGAACCCCAGGGGAAGGTGATCTCGTCCGCAACGCCGCGCTCGAGCGCGTCGCGCGCCTCCGGCGCCGAGGCCTGCACGTTGGTGCCGCCGAACATCTTCACCATCTCGCCGATCGTGCTCTGCGCCGGCCGCACTTTCAAACCGCTGAGGTCGCTCGGCAAGCTACCATACTTTGCCGTGCAGCGCGCCGGGATCATGGATGAAGGCAAAGCAAAGCTTGGTGTCCTTCATCTCGGTCGGCGCATATTTGTGGTACCATTCGTTCAGCGCCAGCGTGCCCTTCTTGCCGTCGGAGAAGGTGAAGGGGAGTTGCCCCGCCGCCGCAATCGGGAAGCGGCCGGGTTGATAGCCGGGATTGACATAGGTGATGTCGGCAATACCGTCGCGCGCCATGTCGTAATGATCGAACGCCTTGCCGAGCTGCTCGGAGGGGAACACCGAGATCTTGATCGTACCGCCGGAGGCTTTCTCGATGTCGGCGGCCCAGGCCTGCGTCGCCGGCACCAGCGGATGCGCCGGTGGCACCCAGAGCGACACCTTCATGTTGACGGTCTTGTCCTGCGCCAGCGCAGGCGTCACGCCGGCCGTCGACAGCAGCGCCAGGAGTGGCACCAACAGAGGTACCAGGAGCGTTTTCCTCATCGACATCATCTCCCTCGTAACGTCCGGGCTTAAAACCCTTTTGTCGATATTGTTATATGATATAATTATCATTGCAAGCAGTGCGGCGGCGCCAGCCGCGATGACCGCGTTAAAGGCTATAAAAGTCAAGGGAGCAAATAGTGCGGACTAAGGTAGCCATCATTGGCGCGGGACCGGCGGGATTGCTGCTGGGCCAGTTGCTGCACGGTTGTACGGCATCGACAACATCATCCTGGAACGTCACACGCCGGACTATGTGCTCGGCCGCATTCGCGCCGGCCTGCTCGAGGCAGGGCACGGTCGCGCTGCTCGATGGAGTCGGTGCTGGTGTCGCAGCGCGGCAGCATCGCGAGGGCCTGGTGCATAAGGGCATCGAGCTTGCGCTTCGGCGGCGGGCGCCATCGCATCGACCTGCGGCCGCCGACCGGCAAATCGTGTCATGGTCTACGGCCAGACCGAAGTGACGCACGACCTGATGGACAAGCGCGCAACGCGGCCGGTCTGACCGACAGTCTACGAGGCCGAGGACGTCCAGCGCTGAGCGATTTCGACAGGCCGATCGTCCTAGCGTGTCGCTATCTCAAGGACGGCGTCAGCCACGAGATCGTCTGCGATTTCATCGCCGGTTGCGACGGCTTCCATGGCGTCAGCCGCCCCAGCGTGAAGCCCTGCGGCGATCCGGACCTTTGAGCGGGTCTATCCCTTCGGCTGGCTCGGCATCCTGGCGCAGACGCCGCCGGTGGCAGCCATGAACTGATCTATGCCAACCATGCACGGGGCTTCGCGCTGTGCTACCATGCGCTCGATGCAGCTGCAGCCGCTACTACATCCAGTGCAGGCTCGACGAGAACCTCGAGGACTGGCCGGACGAGCGTTTCTGGGAGGAGCTTGAAGCAGCCGCCTTGATCCGCGAGGCCGCCGGACGCAGCTCGTCACCGGACCCTCGATCGAAAAGAGCATCGCGCCGTTGCGCAGTTTCGTGGCCGAGCCGATGCGCTTCGGCCGCCTGTTGCTGGCCGGCGACGCCGCGCACATCGTGCCGCCGACCGGCGCCAAAGGGCTGAACCTCGCCGCCAGCGACGTGCATTATCTGCTCGCAGGCGCTTGCGCGAATATTACCACGAGCAAGTCGACGGCCGGCATTGACGCCTATTCGGCGACAGGCGCTGGCGCGGGTGTGGAAGGCGGTGCGCTTCTCGTGGTGGATGACCCCGATGCTGCATCGCTTTCCCGACAACGGCGGATTTGGCGCAGCGGATCCAGGTGGCCGAGCTGGACTATCTGGTGCATTTCGCAGGCCGCGATGACGTCGCTCGCTGAGAATTACGTCGGTTTGCCGTATTAGCGGAATTTGCCGCGCGGGTTCGCATAAGGCCCGTGACATCTCGTTTCAAGCGGTAGCTGAAAATCACGTTTTAAACTTTGTAGGCGGTGCAATTCACACCGCGATCGCGTTCAATGCCGAACGGCATTTCCGGCGCGAGACCATCGCATGAGCGACCCCCACCTCCCCGAGGGCTTCGAACGGCACTTCCGGCAGAGCCCGCTCACCGATCCCTGGGAACCCATTTTTTCAAAGCGGACGGCGGACGCCGTCGTCATCGGATTGCGGCTGGCGAAGCCACACACTAATTCACGCAACTGATCCATGGCGGCCTGATCACCTCGCTAGCAGATAACGCGATGGGACTGAGCTGCGGCGTCAGGCTGGACGGTGCACGGTACTGTTGACCGTCAGCCTTGCCCATTGATTTCGTCGGCTCAGCGCAAGTCGGACAATGGCTTGCCATTGAGTCCGATGTGATCAAGACCGGCAGCACGCTTTGCTTCGCACAATGCCTTGTCACCGCTGACGGCGCCCCCATCGCGCGCGCCAATGGCACGTTCCGGGTGGTGAAGAAGGAGAGAGTGAAAGCATATTTGAGGACGCATTCCTTTCTGCCGTCATGCCCCGCGAAGGCGGAGCATCCAGTATTCCGGGACATTTGTAAGAATTGAAACGCCAGAGTTTACTGGATCACCCGCTTTCGCGGGGCATGACAGTGAACGTGGAACGCACCGCCAGGGGGACCACCTCCCCTACCCGAAATGCCAGTTGCTGATTTCGGTCACGAGATCGATGAAGGTACGCACCTTCGCCGATAGCAGCCGCGACGTTGGGGTAGACGATGTGTATCGGCAGTGGCGGCTGCTCGAATTTCGCCAGCACGATTTTCAACCGGCCGCGCTTGATCGCCTCCGCTGCCTGATAGGCCAGCACCCGGGTCAGGCCGCCACCCTGCTCGGCATACTGGATCGCGGCGTCGGCGCTGTTGGTGGTCAGGCGCGGCGTAACGACGACGCGAATTTCGTTGCCATCCCGCTCAAAATGCCAGTCTGGCACCGCCGTCGTGGCGCCGAACTGAATGGTTTGATGTGACGCGATCGCCTCCGGCGCGTCGGGCTCGCTGCGCCGCCGAAGATAGGCCGATGAGGCGACCACTATCCGCCGCATCTCGCCGACATGGCGCGCCACCAGACTGGAATTGGCAAGGTGGCCGATTTCGAACCGCACAATCGATGCCGTCTTCCACCAGATTGACGAAGCGATCCGACAGCCGCAGATCGCCGGAGACCTCGGCGTGGCGTTTGAGATATTCCGACATGATGGGACTGACGTGGAGACGGCCGAAACCGACGGGCGCCGAGACTATCAGCCGTCCGCCCGGCCGCGTTCGCTCGTCCCGCGCCGAGCCTTCGGCTTCCTCGACATCGGCGAGAATGCGGCGCGCACGCTCGAGATAACGCGAACCGACATCGGTGAGCGCCACCGACCGCGTGGTCCGTTGCAGCAACCGTGCGCCAAGCCGGTCCTCCAGCGCCGCGATCAGTCGTGTCACCCCTGATGGCGAAAGTCCAAGCTTGCGCGCTGCCGGTGCAAAGCCCCGGAGGTCGGCCACCGCAACAAAAGCCTGCATGGCGTCGATACGATCCATCGCATTATTTCATATAATGCAATTATGAAGTGTCAATCACCCGGATTGCTTAAATTCCAGAGAAGCCCCATTTTATGCGTGACGGGGCTGCTTTTCACTGCCTTAATGAGGAGAGATTCCACGCCGGAGCTTCACGTACTTTTTCCAGCGACGTTGCATTCACCCCCGCGGTGAAGGAAATCCAGACCCGCAAGGGATCGCGCGACGCCTATGCTCGATGTCGAGCAACGCGGCGGGTGGCGTACCGAAATCGATGAAAATCTTGCGGCATTCCTGGGCGAGACCAACAGTCTTTATTTCTCAACCGCCAGCGCCAATGGCCAGCCTTATATTCAGCATCGCGGCGGCCCGAAAGGTTTTGTCAAAATCCTCGACAAGACCACGCTCGCCTTCGCCGATTACAGAGGTAACAGGCAATATATCACCCAGGGAAATCTGTCGGAAAATCCGAAAGCGCATATCTTTATAACGGACTACGCCCATCGCCGCCGGGTGAAAATCTGGGGCGAGGCTCGGGTGGTCGACGACGACCCGGCGCTCCTGTCATCGCTGATGCCGAAGGGTTACAAAGCGCGGCCCGAACAGGTGATCGTGTTTCGAATCGTGGCGTGGGACACCAATTGCCCGCAACACATCCCGCAGAAATTCGACGCAGCCGACGCGGCGGCCGCACTGGCCGCGCGCGACGCACGGATCGCCGAACTGGAAGCGGAACTCGCCGCATTGAAGGGCGATCCCACCTCGGCGCATTAAGGATCACAGGCGGCTTGCCTCAGCGGCATCCAGGAAAAATCCGGAGAACACCGGCAGCATCATCCGATCGACATACGCGGTGAGGTTGCGGAATTTTTCGGTTTCTTCGCGCAGCGTCGAAACAAAGAACGGCGTCAGAATTCCGGCCAGCGCACCGAAGGCGGTAGCGTCGGTGCCGCAGGGCGTGTCGCCCATCAAATACGGCTTTTCGCCAAGTTGAACCGACAGCGCAAACAGCGAGCGTAGCGCAAGATCGATGTCCGCCTCGGGGGCGTGGCGGCCAAGGCCGCTAAGCAGATAATTCTCGGCGACACGGAATTGCGCGTCCTCGCGCAGTTTTTCGCGCGAATGCTCCGGCACCGCATCGAAGAAATGCGCGGGACCCTTGGCAAAATTGTCAGGATCGACCCAGCGCGCGCCGACTAATGCCCAATAGACATGATGTTCGATCATGCGTTCGAACGCCCAGGCCTGCGCGCGCTGCTGCAAATTAAGCGGCGCATCGAAATCGAAGCCGTATTTGCCTTCGATATGCGCGCGAATGAAGGTGGAATTGGCGATGCTCTCCGCTTCGTCATCAATATAGGGCAGTTGCCCCTTGGGAGAGGCCGGAGGCCTGGCCTTCTCCTTGCGATAGGCAAGACCAGCCATCCTGAGCTGGACTTCGGTCTTGGTCACAAAGGGGCTGATTTCCGGCAAGCCAAAGCCCTCGCCGAAACCATAGAGAATGATCATGCAGAGCGCTCCCGATTTCTTGAGCAAGCGCTCTAAGGAGCCATCCCCTGCTGCCACCGTGGTGTCAGCAGCGGCGACATCGCCGTCCAGAGGTCGAGGCCGAAGATAATGATCATGGACAAAGTCCTCTTCGGTTGGAGTGTTGTCCCGTTATACTTGCCGTCTGCTGCCAACATGCTGTCAGCAGTGGTGAGGCTGCCCTGATAGAGAACCTGCCATGAGGCGTGCCGACCGATTGTTCCAGATCATTCAGATTCTCCGGCGAACCCGGAAACCTCCTGACCGCGGCTGCGATGGCGGCCGAAATCTTTCAGGTCTCGGTGCGGACCGATCTACCGCGACATCGCCGATCCTGAACCGCCAGCGTGTGCCGATCCGCGGCGAACTCGGCTTCGGTTATGTTCTCGAGAAGACATTTGACCTGCCGGCGCTGATGCTCACCCCCGATGAAATCGAAGCGGCCGTGCTCGGTGCGCAATGGGTGGCCGGCCATGGCGATGCTGTGCTGGCAAGAGCCGCCGCAAGACCTGATCGCCAAGATCACCTACACCGTTCCCGGAGCGGCTCCGACCGATCATTGTGCTCGAGCCTGTCAGCCGCGCCCGGCCCTGCTGGCATCTGTAGCCCGATCGCATCGACATGGCGCGGACGAGAGTGTAGATTTGCAACCAGGCCGCAAGAAAATCAGCATAACGCTATTGCGATGAGCACGGCCGCGGCAGCGACCGCACGGATCTGGTCGATCATTATCGGCTATTACGAAAATGTCCGGCTGCTGGCAGCTTGGTGCGAACTCCGGCAGGATTTTCGGCAGTTTCCGGACTGACCGCGTCATCGGTGCCGAGCATCTTGACGAGAAATATCCGGTCGGCGCCGACCTGCTCAAGGCAAGATGGCGCCGAAGCATGGTCTGGGAACCGCCGAGCGACACCTGATCCCGCGCGCCTGCCGTTTCCATCGTCCCGATGATGCTCTAAACCGGCGACATGGAGAGCGATCCCGCCATGGCTGCCGAAAGCCCGTGCCAGACCTGTGGTGCGTGCTGTTCGTATTCCTCGAACTGGCCCCGCTTCACCACCGAGGACGACGCGGCGCTCGATTTGATCCGGAAAAGTTCGTCAATGAAAGGCTGTCGGGCATGCGTTGCGACGGCGAACGCTGCACGGCGCTGTCAGGCAAGGTCGGGGCGGCGACCTCGTGCGTGATTTACGCGGTGCGACCCGAGGTCTGCCGGACCTGCATGCCCGGCGATCCCGAATGCGCGATGGCGCGAAAACGGCACGGCCTGCCGGCGCTGGCATAGATGTTACTGGTCGTCCCGGCCAAGCGAAGCAGAAGCCAGCACCCATACCGCGTGATCTATCGGCAAAGCGGCGTAGTGGCCACCTTCCATCACAATTGGCTGCAGGGATTGTGGGCCCCGCGTCCGCGGGGACGACGACGTGGGGATCAGGCCGTAACGGCTTCTGCGAAATCTTCGTCAAGCTCGTCATCAACCGGCGAGAACGTGCTGAGCGGCTTGGTCGAGAGCGTGATCGGCTTGCGGTGGCCGTAGAACGACGGCGCCAGGCGCGTTGCCGGCGTTTGGCGCGACTGCGCATAAAGGGCGGAGCCGGCGCGGCCGCCGAACTGCATCAGTTCGCGCTCGCTGCAACTCGCGGCGATCGAAAGCGCCAGCGCGTGCAGGTGGCTTCTGCGATAACAGAACACCGCCAGCATGGCCCGGACATCGGAAGAAACGCTGTGCACCAGTTGGGCGAGGCCGTTTTCGTTGGCGCGATACATCTCGCCGAGCAATTCGTCCCTAACGGGGCAAAAGTATCTCCAATGTTCCTGGCTTGAAAACATTTGCAATATCTCCCGACGGGGAGGATGCAATGCAATTCTCTAACGAAGGTATTCAACGGACCCAGTAGCCGTACGGGGCGGCTTGAAGGGAACCGCCGGACAGGACAGGCGCCGCGGCTATTTGGTACGCTACAGTGCGTTGGCCTGATCAATTGGCCACCGCCCGGCCGATGGCCAGAGCGGAATCCCCTGAATGAAATGCGAGCCCGGTACCGTCACCTCGGTCTGGTTTTTCCAGCTTCGGCAGAAATCCCGCGGCGCACCGATCAGAATGGCGCCGGGCTCGGCATTGACGAACAGCTTTGGAGTATCGTTCTCCGCCATCCATTGCGAATAGGCGGCGGATATCTGCACCACATGGCCGGTTCACCAGCGATGGAATTGCCGCGGCCAGGTCAGCGTCGGCCAGCGGTCCTCCGCTTTCAGAATCGGCCGCCGGTATTCCGTCATCTCGGCCTCGGTCAGTTTGTGCAACACCGACCCCGGCAATACCCGCTCGACGAACATATTGCGCTCGAGGATCATCGTTTCGCCCTTGTCGGAGCGGAAGCCCTGGAAGATCGGCGTTTTCGATGCACTCCATTCGTTCCATGAGGCAACGGGCCGCACGATGGCTTCCATATAGGCGATGCCTCGGAATTGGTCGCGGTGACGGTTGGCCCAATCGAAGCCGAGCGCCTAACCCCAGTCGGCATCACGAGCACGAGAGATTCAGCAGGTCCGATCACCGCATCGATGAGGGCCCCGAGATGGTCGCGGTGGGTCGTGAACCGATAGGTGTCCGGGCCGGGATTGGGCGCTGGCCGATGCCCATGCCCATCAGATCGGCCCCGATCCGCCGCCAGCCCGTCGAGTTCACGGATGACGTCGCGCGAGAGATAGGACGAGGTCGGATTGCCGGCAGAAACAACACCCGCCCGCCCTCGCCGCGCTCATGGTAAGCCATAGCGCGCCGAGCACATCAACGGTCTTTTTTGCGAGCGGGGTTTCTGTCATGGGGGTCCCTCGATCGTCAGAGCAACCGGAGAGTATGCCGCGCGATTGGATTTAACGCAAACCAAGGTTACGCTTGCTCTGCCGGTGAAAGGCCGTCAATGGCCTCGATGATGCCCCTTCCCTTCACGATTTCCGACCTGCGGCAGCGCCCGGAATTCTTCGATACGGTGGCCGGCTAATCTGGCAGGCGTGGTGGAAGCCGAACAATTATCCGCTCGGCCATATTACCGGCTTTCTGCGGGAAAACATGACCGACACCCCGATTCCACTGGCGCTGGTTGCTCATCACGGCGAAGCGTTTCTTGGACAGCTTCCGTGATCGCGTCCGATCTCGCGGAGCGTCCGCAATTGAGCCGGGGTCGCCGCCGTGTGGGTCGAGCCGCAGGCGCGCCAGCGCGGCGTCGGCGGCGCATTGGTCAACCGCGCCACACAGGACTGCTTCGCGTTGGGATTTGGCCGCGTCTATCTATGTGCGCGGCCACAGCGGTCAGCGCTTTACGAAGGACTGGGTTGGATTGCGACCGAACGAAATGTCGGACCACATCGCATGATCGTATTTATCCGGGATTCGAAAACCGATGGGATCAACCGTTCGCCGCCATGAAAATCGACAGGCCGAAGCCGGTCAGGTGATGCAGCGCCTGATCGACGCCGATCAGCGTCCAGAACCGGCTGCCCTGACTTCAGCGTCACGCCTAACGTTGAGGCGCATAATCCCTTGGCGCGGTCGACCGTGATGTGAATGGCGAAATCGATCAAAGCGACGAACCAGAACCGCGGCGCGATAATAAGGATCAGCGCGGTCGCAACGGCCAGGTGCACCAGACAGTGCGCCAGCAGCGGCATCGCCGATCCGTCTTCTGGTCCTTGCCGATGGCCATCCAGGAAGTCTGCAGGACAAAATCGGCGATGACGTGCTTGACCGTCAGCACCAACATCCATCCGATCAACACACCTACCGGGACCGACGACGACATGGGGGGAAACGAGAAAGCTGACGCCCTCGGTGGATCGACATGGCACAACACGAGTTGGACTGGTGACGTTGGCGCCACTTCTTCTCAAACCCGGGCAATCGACACCGGTATTTGCCATTTATGACATCTCCGGGCGCAGAATGCACCTGCGCGCGACTCGAAAAACGCGAGGTGTGGCCTAACGGCGCTACGCATGGTGTCGGCACAACTTCTGCGGGCGGTAAAAATTACCCGGGCGCCTGATTTGCCATCCGCGCGAAGCGCTGCAGCGATACCCTATAGCTGTCAGCGACTGCGCCAGGGTCATTCTCGATATTGGCGAGTGGATCGTTGGTGACGTTAAGTTTGACGCGTTGCGGCACGAAATCGAAACCATGCTTCGAGGCACGGTGGCCAGACTGCGCGGTGGACGCACCCCCAAGATACCATCCCCGGCCCGGCGATAACGCTGTTTTTGGGCCAGCGTTGACGGTTTCCCCGGGCCCGGGCACCTTGTAGACCGGTCACGTGCAGCATGGCCGATCAGCTTCATTCCATCCACCGGCGCCGCCTTCCAATGTCCAAACCGCTTGAGCAATTTGTGGCCGCAACCGCCGGCCGCGACATGACCAAAGCGGCCTATGTCGCGATCTCACCGGCATCGCCATGATGATTTTGCTGACGGTCGAACCCGCCTACGACGCGGCGCATCATTGGGTCGAGGCCGCGCTATGGGTCTGCCTCGCCTTCTTCGTGTTCGAGTGGGTGGTCCGGCTACGCCACGGCTTTCTGGCGCAGCGCGGATGGAACTACGCGCTATCGGGCCGCGGGCTGGTGGACGCCGTCGGCGCGCTTGCGGTGCCGCTTGCCCTGATGCTGGGCACCAACCCAAAAACGGCGTGGCTTCTCAGCGTGTTATGGCTGCTCAAGGTGGTGCCGGGAATTCCGGGCTTGCGGCATTGCGGCGGGTGCTGGTGGTAGAATCCGGACCGATCTTGAGCGTGCTGGTGATCTTCCTGATGGTGCTGTTCCTGGCCTCGGTCGCCGAATATTTTCTGGAACGCGAATTTCAGCCAAACGCCTTCGGCAGCGTGCCCGCGGCCCTGTGGTGGGCGGTCGCGACCCTGACCACCACAGGGTATGGCGATGTGGTGCCGGTCACCCCACTCGGCCGAATGGTGGCAGCGGTCGTGATGATCTGCGGTCTTGGCGTGTTCGGGCTCTGGACCGGTATTCTCGCCACCGGCTTTGCTGCGGAAACCCGCCGCGACAATTTCCTCAAAACCTGGGAGTCGGTGAACAAGGTGCCGTTCTTTGCCGCCCTCGGCCCGGCGGCGATTGCCGATGTCACCCACATGCTGCGCACCATGGACCTGCGGCGCGAACCATGATCATCCGCAAGGGCCAGGCCGGCGACTGCATGTATTTCATCGCCGAGGGCGAGGTCGAGGTCGATTTGCCGGGCAAGAAGGTGCTGCTCGGCGAGGGTGCCTTCTTCGGCGAGATGGCGCTGCTCGGCAATAATCTGCGTTCCGCCGATATCGCCGCCACGCGGGTATCGAAGCTGCTGGTGCTGGATCTCGTGGACTTCCGTGCTGCTAATGGCACGGCATCCGGATCTTGCCGAAACCATCGATGCCGAAGCCGCGCGGCGCGCTCTGGAAAATAAATGGAGCATAATCCGGAAAGCTGTCGCAGGCTGCGGTGCTCGAATCCAATGGAGAAAAAGATGTCCGAAGCCGCCGAGACGGCAAGTACGCCGCTGCTCGATATCGAAGGCGCCCGCGCCACCATCCGCCTCAACCGGCCAAGGCATCTGAACCGGCTTCAGCCGGACGACCTCGATGCGCTGCTCAAACTTTTCGACCGGATCGAAGCTGACTCCGCGATCCGGGTGCTGGTGCTCACCGGCACCGGCCGCGCCTTCAGCGCCGGCTATGATCTCAATTCGGTCGCGGAAGGCGCGACCGGCGCAGCGGAAGAGACCAGCGGCGGATCGGCGTTCGAACTCATGGTCAACCGGCTTGAGGATATCGGCGTTCCCACGATCTGCCGGCTCAATGGCGGTGTCTATGGCGGCTCGACCGATCTGGCGTTGGCCTGCGATTTCCGCATCGGCGTCGATAGCTGCGAGATGTTCATGCCAGCGGCGCGGCTCGGGCTACATTATTACAAGAGCGGAATCCGACGCTACGTGTCGCGGCTTGGCGCCGACAACGCCAGGAAGCTGTTCCTGACCGCGGAAAAAATCAGGCGCCGCCGAGATGCTGCGGATCGGCTATCTCACCGCCATGGTACCGGCCGCGGCGCTGGACGAGGAAGTCGGCGGGCTCGCGACCATTCTCGCCGGCAATGCGCGGTCGCGATGCGCGGCATGAAGCGCGCCATCAACGATTTCGCGCGCGGCGAGCTCGACGAAAAAGCCGCCGACCAGCGTGCCCGCGACAGCATGCGCGGCGCCGAAATCAAGGAAGGCATCAAGGCGTTCGCGGAAAAACGGCCGCCGAAGTTTTGAGAGGGGCGGCGCCATCGCTCCAGCGCTCATCCTGGGGAGCCGCCTTTTGGCCGCGTCTGGAAGGATCGCTACACAGAGTTCCCTCTTTCAGCCTTCGAGACGCGCGTAAGGACGCGCTCCTTCAGGATGAGGACGGAGCTGGACGTGGCCTATTCATCCACAAACGTCGTAGTATCCGGAATGCTGGCGCGGGAGGTGCGATAGCTGTTGATCTTGTGGTCGCGGTCCGGGAAACCGAACGAAATCCCGCACACCACCCGCCGGTCGTCGCCGACCCGAAATGACGCCGGATCAATCCGGAATGATGCGCCAGCGCCGCCTGCGGGACGGTGCCGAGACCCAGTGCTTGAGCGGCCAGTAGAAAATTGCCGACATAGGCTCCGCAGTCGATCGCACCATCAATGCCGAGCGCCTCATCGGTGTGAATGATGGCGACGTGCGGCGCACCGAAGAAATTGAAATTCTCGAGCGCCTGCCTGGCATAGGCCGCCTTGTCGCCGCGCGGGATGCCGAGCGTATTGTAAAGCTGGAAGCCGCTTTCGCGGCGGCGCTCAAGATAGACACCGCGATATTCGCGCGGAAACGAAAAGTCGCCATCGTCAGGCGCGCCGAAACTGGCCGCGGCGTAGATCGCCGCGCGAAAGCGTTCCCTGGCCGCACCGCTCGCGATCACGAGCTGCCACGGCTGGCTGTTACACCACGACGCCGTGCGCTGTGCCGCCGTCAAGATGCGCTCGATGATCGGACGCGGCACCGGCTCCGGCCGGAACGCGCGGCAGGAATAGCGTTCGCGGAGCAATTCTTCCAATACGCCGATCCGCTCTTCAACGCTGTGCCGGGCACCGGCAACTTTACAGGTGCATCCATGCTCACCGCCCCTTGGTCGGGATCTTGTTGAACGGCACATCCTTGTCGACACGGATATCGCCCGGCAGGCCCAGCACGCGCTCGGCAATGATGTTGCGCAGGATCTCATCGGTGCCGCCGGCAATGCGCACCGACGGCGAACTCAGCAGCATCTGCTGGAACTGGCCGCGCGCCTCTTCCTCCGCGGCTCCGGTAAAAACGCCCGCGGCGCCCTCAAGGTCCATCGCGTACATTGCGATGTCCTGCAGCATCGAGCCCGTGACCAGCTTGCCGATCGAGTTTTCCGGGCCCGGGCGCTCGCCCTTGGACAGCGCCGAGACCGCGCGGTAGCTCGTGTATTTCAGCCCGCTCGCCTTCACCGCCCAGCCGGCGAGTTTCGAGCGCGTGGCGCGATCGTCGATCGCAAGGCCGTTCTCCGTCATCAGATTGAGCATAACTCGAAGATCTCGGGAAAGCCGGTCGCCAGCCGCGCGCCGATCGACATCCGCTCGTTCATAAGCGTGGTCAGCGACACGTTCCAGCCGTCGCCGACTGCGCCGAGCCGCTGATGGTCGGGGATGACCACATCGGTAAAGAACACTTCATTGAATTCCTGCATGCCATTGGCCTGCTTGATCGGCTTCACTTCGACACCCTTGCTCTTCATGTCCAGGAAGAACATCGTCAATCCCTTGTGCTTGGGCACGTTAGGATCGGTGCGGGTGATCAAAAGCCCGTAGTCGGAATAATGCGCGCCCGAGGTCCAGATCTTCTGGCCGTTGACGATCCAGTTGTCGCCCTGTTTCTCGGCACGCGTACGCAAGCCGGCGACATCCGATCCGCCGGCCGGCTCCGAAAACAACTGGCACCAGATCTGCTCGCCAGCGGCGAGTTTCGGCAAATAATGGCGCTTATGTTCCTCGCTGCCATAGGCCATCATGGTCGGCCCGCACATGCCCTCGCCGATCTGGAACGCTTGCGTCAACTTGCCGTAGACGCCTTCCTCCTGCTGCCAGATCACACGCTCGATCGGGGTCGCGCCGCGCCCGCCATATTCCCTGGGCCATTGCAGGCAGGCCCAGCCGCCCTCGGCCTTCTTTTTCTGCCAGGCCTTGCCGACCTCGACGATGTCAGCCTTCTCCAGCCTGATCCGGCCGAGCGAGGCCTTCGACAGTTCGACCTCAAATTGCTTCGGCGCGTTGGCATCGATCCACGCTTTGGCCTTGGCGCGGAACGCGGCTTCCTGCGGGGTGTCATCGAAATTCATGGTGACTTCCTTTCCCGTCATTCCGGGGCGGGCGTGAAACGCACGAACCCGGAATCTCGATCAAAACTTCTGGATTCCGGGTCTGCGCCTTAACGGCGTATCCCGGAATGACGAGGTTAACTCCTGCCCCTGGTCGGTATCTTGTTGAACGGCACATCCTTGTCGACCCGGATATCGCCGGGCAATCCGAGCACGCGCTCGGCGATGATGTTGCGCATGATCTCGTCGGTGCCGCCCTCGACCCGGGTGCCGGGCGCGCGCAGCAGCATTGCCTGGAATTTGCCGGCGGCCTCGGTATCATCGGGTCCGCTCAGCACGCCCGCCGCGCCCTGCAGATCCATAGCATAGGCCGCGACATCCTGGATCATCGATCCCGCGACCAGTTTGCCGATCGAGTTCTCAGGTCCCGGACGTTCGCCTTTCGACAGCGCCGAGACCGCGCGCATGCTGGTGTATTTCAATCCGCTGGCGCGCACCGCCCAATAAGCGAGCTTCGAGCGCACATTGCGGTCGTCGATCGCGAGGCCGTCTTCCAGCATCAGGTTGCTGCAAAACTCGAACAGTTCCGGAAATCCGGTCGCGACTCCGGCGCCGATCGACATCCGCTCGTTCATCAGCGTGGTCAGCGACACATTCCAGCCGTCGTTGACGGCACCCAGCCGCTGCGCATCCGGGATTTTCACATCGGTGAAATACACCTCGTTGAAATCCGACTGGCCATTCGCCTGCTTGATCGGCTTGATCTGACGCCCTTACTCTTCATGTCCAGGAAGAACATGGTGAGGCCCTTGTGCTTGGGTGCATCGGGATCGGTGCGGGTGAGAAGGATGCCATAATCAGAATAGTGCGCGCCCGACGTCCAGATCTTCTGGCCGTTGATGATCCAGTCATCGCCGCGTTTTTCCGCGCGCGTGCGCAGGCCGGCGACGTCGGATCCCCCGGCGGGCTCGGAAAACAACTGGCACCAGATCTTTTCGCCTGATGCCAGCGGCGGCAGATATTGTCGTTTCTGGTCTTCTCCGGCAAACGCCATCATGGTCGGGCCGCACATGCCGTGGCCGATGATGAACAGGTAGCTGAGTTTTCCGAACGCGCCTTCTTCCTGTTGCCAGATCACGCGCTCGATCGGCGTCGAACCGCGGCCGCCATATTCCTTTGGCCAGTGCAGACAGGCCCAGCCGGCATCGGCTTTCTTCTTCTGCCACGCTTTCGCGACATCGAGCAGGTTCGCGCCCCTGAGTTCCGTGCGGCCGAGCGAGGATTTTTTCAGTTCCGCTTCATATTGTTTCGGCGCGTTGGCGGATATCCACGCTTTGGCTTCGGCGCGGAACGCGGCTTCCTGCGGGGTGTCATCGAAGTTCATTTCTCGATCCCGTACCTATTTCGTAGTTATCGCCCAAAACTCAAGCCGCATTCCGCTTGCGCATCCGGTCGATCAGCGCGTCTTCCCAATAGGAAAGACTCCCGAGCCCCAACGCGGTCGCATTGGCGCGGCGGTAATACATGTGGCAGTCGAACTCCCAGGTGAAACCCATGCCGCCATGAACCTGGATGTTGTTCTTGGCGCAATGCTGGAACGCCTGGGTTGCGCTGATGCGCGCCGCGGCGGCCGCCTCCGGCAGTTCCGACGCATTGGTCGAAAGCGCCCAGGCGCCGTAGTAGCAATTCGATCGCGCCAGCGTTGCCGAGACATACATATCGGCGAGCATGTGCTTCACCGCCTGGAACGAACCGATCGGCCGGCCGAAGGCAATGCGATCGAGCGCATAGTCGCGGCCCATTTCCAGCGCGCGGTCGGCGCCGCCGACCTGCTCGAACGCCATCAGCACCGCGGCGCGATCGAGTACCTGCGAAATGGTGCTCCAGCCTTCGCCGGCAGCACCGAGCGGCTCGGCCTTGCAATTCCGAAAGGTGAGTTCGGCCTGGCCGCGCGACGGATCGATGTTGGTCAGCGATTTGGCTTCGACGCCTTCGGCCTTCATGTCGACCAGGAACAACGAAATGTCGGTTTCGCGCCCGCTCGAGCCGGTGTGCGCGGCAACGACGGCGACGTCAGCGATGGCCCCGTCCGGCACCGGTTTCTTCACCCCGTTCAGGGTGCCGCCGGACGCCGATAACCTGATCGCCTGCGGCGAAGGATTGCCCTTGCCTTCGAACAACGCCAGCGTGCCGATCGCGCCGCCCGATGCCAGCAAGGGAAGCCACTTCTGCTTTTGCGCCTCATCGCCAGCCATCAGAATAGCTTCCGCCGCCAGATAGACCGTCGACGAAAACGGCACCGGCGCCAGCGCGCGGCCCATCTCTTCGGCGATCACGCAAAGCTCGAGATGCCCCGCCCCCGCGCCGCCGAATTCTTCCGGGATTGCGACGCCGAGGAAACCCATGCCGGCAAGGCCCTTCCAGAGCTTGCGGTCATACGGCTCCTTGCCGTCGAGCACCGCGCGCACCGCCTTGGGCGAACAGTGCTCGGCGAGAAACTTTCGCGCTTCGTTGCGGAGTTGTTTCTGTTCGTCGGAGAAATCGAAATTCATGGCGGGTACTGCCTTTGTCTATCGGGTCAGCGTTAACTCGCTTCTGCACCAGAGAGTCCGTTGTCAATTGTTGTACCCTCTCCCCTTGTGGGAGAAGAAACAACCGGCGCTAGCCGTGGATTTGGTTGGGTGAGGGGTCACTTTCCATCAATAGACCGCAACCCTCACCCGTCTCGAATTCGCTGCGCTCATTCGAGCCACCCTCTCCCACAGGGGGGAGGGGAAAAAAGCTACCGCGGTGCCATGCGGATGGCGCCGTCGAGGCGGATGGTCTCGCCGTTCAGCATGGCGTTCTCCACGATATGCACAGCGAGGTTGCCGTATTCAGAGGCATCGCCGAGCCGCGCCGGATGCGGCACCTGCGCCCCCAGACTGGTGCGCGCCTCCTCGCTCAGCCCCATCAACAGCGGCGTCAGGAACAGCCCCGGCGCGATGGTGTTGACGCGGATCTTGTGCTGGGCGAGATCGCGCGCCGCCGGCAACGTGAGACCGACCACGCCACCCTTGGAAGCCGAATAGGCGATCTGGCCGATCTGGCCTTCGTAAGCTGCAACGCTGGCGGTATTGATGATGACGCCGCGCTCTTCACCGATAGGGGCTTCAGTCAGCAGCCGTTCCGAGAACAGCCGCAGCACGTTGAAGGTGCCGATCAGATTGACGTTGATGATGCGGGCGAACTTGGCCAGCGGATAGACGCCGTCTTTGCCGACGATGCGCTGCGAGCCGCCGATCCCGGCGCAATTCATCAGCACGCGGGCGATGCCATGGGCGGCTTCAGCCCTGGCAATTGCCGCCTTGACGCCATCCTCGTCAGTGACGTCGGCGACGACAGCGACGCCTTTCACCTCAGTGGCGACCTTCTCCGCATTCTCCTTGCTCTGATCGAGCACCGCAATTTTCGCGCCCTTGGCGGCCATGGCGCGAGCGGTAGCGGCGCCGAGACCCGAGCCACCGCCGGTGATGAGAACGGCAACGTCTTTCAACTGCATCGGTAAAACCTTTCCTTGGGCGTTTCTTTTGTCTTGGTGTTCTTGTCGTCTTGAAGCAAAGCGACCGTCACCCGGAAGGCGTGGCCGCTTTCTCCATATTGGTCGTCAGCATGCCGCCGCAGATCAGCGCTTCCATGTGCCGGATGTATTGACGGCAGACTTCGTCGGTAACCGGCCCGACGCCGGTGGCGCGCGACATCGCGTGCCGTCCGAAAAACAGATGGTCGCAGGCGCCGATCAGGCTGGTGTAGAATAGCACCGGATCGACATTGCGGAACTCGCCGGCCTTGATGCCTTCCGCCAGCAACCGGCGATGAAAGTCCAGGAGAGGTGCGACAAAGAATTTCGAGACCTCTTCGGCGGCGGTCCCGCTGCTTTCGTGCAACAGGTAATGAATCAGCCGGTTCATATAGGGGAACTGATGATAGGCCCGGATGATGCCCGCGATGTGAAGCTTCAGTTTCGCAGTTGGCGTAATCGGCTGCGCCCAGAGGTAATCGAGTTGCGCCATTTCGGTCGCGGCGTCGCGCGCCAACAGCGCCAGCAGCAGGCCGTCCTTGTTGCCGAAATGGTATTTCACCAGCGCGGCGTTGACGCCGGACTTCTGCGCGATGTCGCTCAAGGAGATTTCAATCGCGGAACGCTCGATCATCAGTTCGCTCGCCGCGACCAGCAGTTTTTCCGCGGTGGTGTTCTTTGTCAGCGGAAGCCTCGCCAACGCGTCGGTATTCAGCTGTGATGCCATGATCTGCCTGGATGGCCTGCTTGCCGGAGAATAGGGCTCGCAGATAACCCGATGATCTCGCCGCACTCAAGAGTTAATTGAACGATTGACTAAATCTCTCCGTGCCACTTAAATCCGGCCCATCCTTCGAACAACTCGACCCATAGCAATCAGGGAGAACACAGATGGCCGAGGCTTATATCGTCGCTGCCGCACGCACCGCCGGCGGCCGCAAGGGGGGCCGTCTCGCGGGCTGGCATCCGGCGGATCTCGCGGCCGCGGTGCTGGATTCGCTGGTGGAGCGTTCGGGGGCGGCGCCCGACCAGATCGAGGACGTGATCATGGGCTGCGTGATGCAGGCCGGCGAACAGTCCAACAACATTGCGCGCAACGCCATCATGGCATCAAAACTGCCGGAGAGCGTGCCCGGCACGTCGGTCGATCGCCAGTGCGGCTCGTCGCAGCAGGCGCTGCATTTTGCCGCGCAGGCAGTGATGTCAGGCACCATGGATATCGTGATCGCCGCCGGGGTCGAGGCAATGACGCGGGTGCCGATGGGCCTGACCTCTTCGCTGCCGGCCAAGAACGGCTTTGGCCATTACAAGAGCCCGAACATCGAGAAGCGCTATCCGCATATCCAGTTCAGCCAATTCACCGGCGCGGAAATGATGGCGGAGAAATATGGCCTCTCCAAAGACGAACTCGACGCTTACGCCTATGAGAGCCACCAGCGCGCGATCGCGGCGACGCAGGCCGGCAAGTTCAAGGACGAGATCATTCCGCTGCAGATCACGCGGCCCGATGGTTCGACCGATATCCACGCCATCGACGAAGGCATTCGTTTCGATGCCAGCCTTGAGGGTATCAAGGGCGTCAAGCTGATCGCGGAGAACGGCAAGCTCACGGCCGCCAGCGCCAGCCAGATCTGCGACGGCGCCTCCGGCGTGATGGTGGTCAACGAAAAGGGCCTGAGATCGCTCGGCATCAAGCCGATGGCGCGAGTCCATCACATGACCATGATGGGCGGCGATCCCGTGATCATGCTGGACGCGCCGCTGCACGCCACCGAGCGCGCACTGAAGAAGGCCGGCATGTCCATCGACGACATCGACCTCTATGAGGTGAACGAGGCCTTCGCCTCGGTGCCGACGGCCTGGCTGAAAACCACCGGCGCGGATCCCGCCAAACTCAACGTCAATGGCGGCGCCATCGCGCTCGGCCATCCGCTCGGCGGCTCCGGCACCAAGCTGATGACCACGCTGGTCAACGCCCTCCAGCAGCGCAACCAGCGCTACGGCCTGCAGACCATGTGCGAGGGCGGCGGCATGGCCAATGTGACGATCGTGGAGCGGCTGTGAGAAGAGGGTGAGTGGCGAATAGCGAGTAGTGAATAGTAAGAGCATCGCTTTTCTTCGCCACTCGCCATTCGCCACAACCGATGACCCAAATGCCCACCCTCCCCGACATCCCGCTTCCTCCCGGTATCCGCTCGCGCTTCGTCGACGATATCAACGGCCTGCGCATGCATGTGCTGGAAGCAGGCTACGAGACCCGTGGCCGGCCTTGCATATTGCTGCTGCACGGCTTTCCGGAACTGAGCTTCAGCTGGCGCAAGGTGATGCCTGATCTGGCGGAGGCCGGCTATCACGTCATCGCGCCGGACCAGCGCGGCTATGGCCGCACCACCGGTTGGGATGCGAATTACGACGGCGACCTCCATTCGTTCCGGCTGCTCAATCTGGTGCGCGACGCGCTCGGGCCTCGTCTTCGCGTTCGGCTATCGTTCGGTCGCCGCCGTGGTCGGGCATGATTTCGGCAGTTCGGTCGCGGCATGGTGCGCGCTGGTGCGCCCCGACGTGTTTCGATCGGTCGTGCTGATGAGCGCGCCATTCGCGGGCCCGCCACGGCTCGCCTTCGATACCGCCGGCACGCCCGCGACGCCAAAGCCGGAGGACCCCGTGCATCGCGACCTCGCGGCGCTGCCGCGGCCGCGCAAGCACTATCAATGGTACTACTCGACCCGCGAAGCCAATGCCGACATGCACCACGCCCCGCAAGGCGTGCATGATTTTCTGCGTGCCTATTATCATCACAAGAGCGCGGACTGGAAAGACAACACGCCATATCCGCTGAAGGGCTGGACCGCGCATGAGCTGGCAAAACTGCCGACCTATTACGTGATGGACCTTGCCAGGACCATGGCGCAGACCGTCGCTGCGGAAATGCCCTCGGCGGAGGCCATCGCTGAGAATACATGGCTGCCCGAGCGCGAACTCGCTTTCTACAGCGCCGAATATGGACGCACCGGATTCCAGGGCGGACTGCAATGGTATCGCTGCGGCACCTCTGAAGCATTCACCTCTGAACTTGAAACGTTTTCCGGCCGCGGCATCGACGTGCCGTCCTGCTTCATCTCGGGCAAGCAGGACTGGGGCACTTATCAGCGCCCCGGCGTATTCGAGACCATGCAGTCAACCGCTTGCACGCACATGCTCGGCTGTCATCTGGTCGACGGCGCCGGCCATTGGGTGCAGCAGGAACAGCCCGCGGAAGTGAGCCGGCTGCTGCGGCAGTTCCTGGCGCAGATCACACGGCGCGCAGGCCAGTAGCCGCACCATCAACTGAAATCGACGCGGTATGGCCCGAGGAACCATTGCTTTATGGCCGCGTTGCCGACTGTCGGCATTGCGCCGGGTCATATCTGTTGGAGAAGAAAATATGGAAAGAAAGATCGCTGGACTTCTTGGAGCGATGGCGGCGCTCGGAGCGTTTAATGCTGCCGCAGGCAGCACCAATGCCGAGTCCGGCACCGTCGGATGTTTTGAGAGCCAATTCATTTGCGGAGCTTCTTGATCCGATTCCGAATGCTGCGGCGTTGCTACAGGCGGTCGACAAATCAGGGTCGGCATCCTCGGCCGACGAAAATGTCCAGCTTGCACAATATCACCATCATCATCACCACCACCATCATCATGGTTGGCGCCGGTATGGGCCCGTCTTGGTCGTGCCTCGCCATCGGCATTATCATCACCACCACCATCATCATCACCATCATTACTACTGATCAACGCGACCATTCTCATCGCGCTTGACTGGGCGAAAAGGCAGGGCCGCCGGCTCTGCCTTTTTGCTGTTTACGCTTTCTGCTGTTTACGCCTGGCGGCCTTTTTCCTTCGCCGCACGATGAAGATGCCGATAGGTCCCGTCGAATACGATATCGGTCGATGAAGTCCATTCGGTTCCGGCCGACAGCTTCGGCCGATTGGCATAGATGCGCCGCGCCTGAAGCTCGCGTTCAGCCAATTCTTCCTCGTTCATCTTCTCAAGCTCAAAGTTGGCTTCCTCGGGAATCACGATGATCTGCGCGAAGGGTTCGTTCGGCCTGAAAATGTGGGTACGGCCCTCGGCCGGCGCCTTGAAGACCGTGAAGAACATCATCGGCCACCAATTCCGCACCAACGCCGGCACCGCGATCGGCACGGTGTCGCTGCGGTCGGTATAGAACCGCGGATGCGGCTCGGTCCTGATCGCGAGACCTTTTTCGACCTTGATATCCAACAGGATCTGATAGGTATAAAAATTGTCGCCGAAATTTCGAAAGGGCGGCCACTGCACGCCGCCGTCCGGCGCCGGGCCCCAATCTGCTTCCAGTATCAACCGGCCGTCTCTGGTGCTGACGCGCAGTTCATTGTCGTACGGGTAAAACAGTTCAATTCCGTATTGCGCGCCTTCCGAAAACGGCACGCAATGCCAGACCTGTTCGTGCGATCCGTTCGCACGAGGTTCGCGCTTGCCGGCCCATCCGGGAATCTCAAGCTTGGTGCGACGCGGCGCTAGCCGCGGGTCGTTCAAACGGTATTTGACCTTATCCATGAGAGCTCCACGCCGGTGCATCCGGCAACAGGAACTCGAACGGACACAAACGGCAACGGTTCCCGATCGCGGCCGCGGAAATGTGCGCGGCGGCTCCGTTAAATATTTGACTGCAGCGGCGTCCACCTATAAACGATTTAGAATTATTCTAAATGGGGAAAAGGCGGCGCTGTCGTGAAGAATTTCGCTGATTTGACGAGAGCGGGAAGTGCTGGCGGTTGCGATCTCCGCGGAGGAGGAAGACAGCCGCATCTACATGACCTTCGCCGAGGATCTGGCGGAACGTTATCCGGAATCGGCCAAGTTATTCGAGGAGATGGCGGAGGAGGAAAAAGGCCACCGCCATAGACTGCTGGAACTATACGAGCAGCGTTTCGGCAAAAATCTGCCGCCGATCCGAAGAGATAACGTCCGGGGATTTTTGCGCCGCCGTCCGATCTGGCTGACCAAGAACCTGTCGCTCGACACCATCCGCAAGGAAGTCGGGACGATGGAATTCGAAGCGGAACGATTTTACATCAAGGCCGCCGAACAGACCCGGGACATCGGTGTTCGCCGGCTGCTTGGCGATCTCGCGGAAGCGGAGAAGGGCCACGAGAAAGTTGCGGCGCAACTGACCGACCAGATCCTATCGCCGGACGTTCGCGCGGAAGAAGACAAAACCCGCCGGCGGATTTTCGTGCTGCAATACGTGCAGCCCGGTCTTGCCGGATTGATGGACGGATCAGTGTCGACGCTGGCCCCGTTGTTCGCCGCGGCCTTTGCGACCCATCAGAACTGGCAGACATTTCTGGTTGGCCTCGCCGCCTCGATCGGTGCCGGCATCAGCATGGGCTTTGCGGAAGCGCTGTCCGATGACGGATCGTTGACCGGTCGCGGTTCGCCATGGCTGCGCGGCGCGGCCAGCGGCGTGATGACGGCGCTTGGCGGCCTCGGCCACTCCATGCCCTATCTGGTTCCGGATTCATGGGCCAACGCCTTCTGGATCGCGACCGCGATCGCCGGAGTCGTGGTGTTCTTCGAACTGTGGGCCATCGCCTATATTCGCGCGCGCTACATGGACACGCCGTTCCTGCAAGCGGTGTTCCAGATCGTGCTAGGCGGCGTCATCGTGCTTGCGGTCGGCATCCTGATCGGGGCGGCGTAGGCGCAGACATTTTGGTGCGTCATACCAGGTTCGCGATTAGACGAAACTATTACAGACGTCGACGACTAAGGCAACTCATGACCGATCGTTTGCAATACGGCACCACCGCGAAGGTATTTCACTGGCTCGTGGTCGCGCTCCTGCTCGTGCAATATCCGATCGGCTGGCTGATGCCCGACATTCATCGGGGAATGAGTCCCGGCGCCCCCATGACGTTCCATGTTTCGCTCGGCATCGTTATTCTGGCGCTCATCGTTCTGCGCTTCGCCTGGCGGCTGACCCATCCGGTGGCGCCGGAAAGTTCGCTACCACCCTGGCAACGCTTGACCTCCGAAGCCGTGCATTGGGCGCTCTATGCGCTGGTATTGGCGACCACCATCACCGGCTGGCTGTTCGCGTCGTTTCGCGGCTGGTCCCTGTCATTTTTTTATCTCTTCCCGCTGCCGATGCTGGCCTCTGACAATGCGGCGGCGGGCAAAGCCATCGATGGCTGGCATCAGACGATGGAATGGACGCTGCTGGTATTCATCGGCATTCATGTGGCGGCGGCGATGGCTCACATCTTCATCTACCGCGACCGTATCCTGCAACGGATGCTGCCAGGGCAGCTATCCTCGGGACCGCAATAGCTCCCTAGCGGCCGCCATTCAAACCCGGCATTATTTCCGACGGGAGCCGGAAACAGCATCGGGAGAACGACGTGACGACAGCGCAATGGAGCTTCAAGACCGCCGTCGAATTGTCGGCGGCGCTCGCCGCCAAGAAAGTTTCCGCGGTGGAATTGGCGCAGGACACAATCGGCCGCATCGAGCGTCACGACCGCAAAATCAACGCCATTTGCGTGCGCGATTTCGCACGCGGCCTCGATTCTGCCCGCGCCGCCGACGCCGCCCGTGCGCGCGGCGAGTTCAGGCCCGTTGCTCGGCATTCCCATGACGGTGAAAGAATCCTACAACGTCGCGGGGCTGCCCACGACCTGGGGCTTTCCGGCGCAAAAGGATTTCATTGCGCCGGAAGACGCGCTGGCGGTTTCGCGCGTCAAGGCCGCCGGCGCCGTCCTGCTCGGCAAGACCAACGTGCCGCTCGGGCTCGGCGACTGGCAGAGCTACAACGATATCTACGGCACCACCAACAATCCGTACGACCTCGGCCGCACGCCCGGAGGTTCCTCCGGCGGATCGGCGGCGGCGCTTGCGGCCGGGTATGGCGCGCTTTCGCTCGGCTCAGATCTTGGCGGTTCGTTGCGGGTACCGGCATTTCACTGCGGCATCTACGCGCACAAGCCGACCTTCGCGCTGGTGCCTTCCCGCGGCCACTTGCCGCCGCCATTTCCGCCGCTGCCGTCCGATCGCGATCTCGCGGTGATCGGACCGATGGCGCGCTCGGCCGCCGACCTTTCGCTGCTGCTCGACGTGATCGCGGGGCCGGACCCGGTGGAAACCGGCACCGCCTATACGCTGGCGCTGCCGGCACCGCGTCAGAGTGAATTGAAGAATTTCCGCGTGCTGCTGATCGATAGCCACCCTGTGCTGCCGACCAATGCAGCGGTGCGCGCGGCGATCGATACGTTCGCCACGAACCTCGACAGAGCCGGCGTCAGGGTGGAACGCGAAAGCCCGCTGTTGCCGGACTTCGCCGTCTCCTCGCGGCTCTACATGCGGCTTCTGATTTCACTCCTCGCCGCATCATTCGCTCCCGATGTCTATGCGGGTGCGCAAGGCCGCGGCGGAAAATCTCCCGACCGAGGATATGAGTCTGGCGGCAGAGCGCCTGCGCGGCGCCGCGCTCAGCCATCGCGACTGGCTGATCGCCGACCGCGATCGCGCGGTCCTGAAGGCGCAATGGCGCGCCTTGTTTGGAAGCTTCGATGCAGTGATCTGTCCGGTATTGCCGACACCGGCCTATCCGCATGATCATTCGGCGGAGCAGGAAGAGCGCTACATCAACATTGACGGCAAGGACTTTGCCTATCCCGACCAGCTAGCATGGCCTGGGATCGCCACGCTGCCCGGCCTGCCGGCGACCGCGATACCGATCGGCCTTGCGCCGGACGGCCTGCCGGTCGGCGTCCAGATCGTCGGCCCCATGCTGGAAGACCGCACGCCCTTGAAACTGGCTGAACTGATCGAGCGCGAATTCGGCGGCTTCGTTCCGCCGCCACAGTTTGATGATTAAGACCGCCTCCTCCTGAGGAGGCGCGTCAGCGCCTTCTCGAAGGATGAGAGGCTCGCGCTCTCATGATTCGAGACGGCGCAAGTGCGCCTCCTCACCATGAGGATGAAGTAACGGAGGAAAAAGCAATGAGCCAGGACATCGACGAACTGACGACCCTCAATCGTGACTATGTCGCTTCGGTGCAGAATTGCGACGTCAAGCGTTTCGACGAGATTCTGGCGCAGGATTTTTACTGCACTAATCCGGATAAATCGCTGGTCGATCGCGCTGGATTCCTCAAGCAGACGGCAATACCGGTCACGATCCGCAATCTCATCGCCGATGATGTGAAAATTCGCGTGCTGGGCGACTTCGCCATCATCCATGGACGGACCAGCTACATCACATCGGACGGAAAGCAGGCCTATGGCCGCTATACCGATTGCTGGGCGAAACAAAACGGCCGCTGGCTCGCGGTGTCGGCGCATGTTGCGCGGTGAAAATTAGAGCGCGTCGTCCCGGCGAACGCCGGGACCCATAGTCACCGGCTTTGGTTTTGCGAAGAGCGTCTGCCTCTTTGCATTCTCGATAGATCACGCGGTATGGGCCCCGGCGTTCGCCGGGACGACACACACACCTACGCATCGAACGTGATGATGCTGCGCACCGTCTTGCCGGCCTTCATCGCCGCAAATCCCTCGTTGATCTCCGACAGCTTCAGCTTCGCCGAGATCCAGTCTTCGAGATGCAGCTTGCCGCGCATGTAGAACTCGACCAGCCGCGGCATGTCGACACGGAAATGGTTCGAGCCCATCGACGAACCCTGGATCTTGCGCTCGCGCAGGAAATCGAAGCCGTGCAGCTCGATCTTCTGGCCGAACGGGATCATCCCGACAATGGTCGCGGTGCCGCCGGGCGCCAACATCGCAAATGCCTGCTCGGCGGTCTCCTTGCGTCCAAGCACCTCGAACGAATGATGCACCCCACCATTGGTGAGATCGCGCACCTGCTTGACCACATCGCCATTGGCGGGGTCGACGATATCGGTCGCCCCTAACTTGGTGGCCAATTGCAGTTTGGCCGGATTGGTATCGACCGCGATCACGCGGCCGGCACCGGCGATCTGCGCGCCGTTGATCGCGGCCATGCCGACGCCGCCGCAGCCGATCACGACAACGGTTTCGCCGGGCGCCACTTTTGCGGTGTTCACTACCGCACCGTAGCCGGTGATGACGCCGCAACCGATCAGCGCCGCCAAATCGAGCGGCATATCCTGGCGGATTTTCACGATGGCATTCTCGTGCACCAGCATCTGCTCGGCGAATGACGACAGATTGAGAAACTGATTCAGTTTCTCCGGGCGTGCCCAGGACAGCCTGTTGGATACGCCCGGCAGCATCTTCACGGTCGTGTCGGTGCACAGTACCGGCCGCCCGGTCGAGCAATTGTCGCAGGTCCCACAAAACACCGACAGACAGGTCACTACATGATCGCCGGGCTTCACATAGGTGACGTCAGCGCCGACCTGCTCGACGACGCCTGCGGATTCGTGACCGAGCACGGCCGGCAGCGGATGCGGATAGAGCCCTTCCATGAAATGCAGATCGGAATGACACAGCCCGGCGACGCTGGTGCGGATCAGAACCTCGCGCGGTCCGGGCTTCTGCAGGCTGACGTCCTCGATCGCGAGCGGCCGGTTGACTTCGTGCAGGACGGCGGCCTTCATCGAATCCTCCCGTTATTTTGCAGTGTTTTTGAAAATCAGGGCGTGTTGCGGCGTTGAGCCTACGCCGCGACGAGTAATTCGCCAACCTCGGCCATGCCGATCGCGCGCTCGCCGAGCAGGTGTTCCGTTATCGCGCGCTGCTGCGCATTTTCCGTGAGCCGGAATGGATCGTTGGCCGTGACCCGGTGATCGATCACCATCCGCGACAGCAATAGCCGGCGGGCATCGCCGCGCATTTCGTGAATGCGCCCGCCTTCCCAGGCCAGCGCCACCGCGCTGGCGACGTGATAGAGCAGGCTCGTGGCGCGCCGCGCCTCGGCTTCGTGGTCGGCCCGCCCGGCCACTTCGTGGGCGAAGCTGACCGCGCGATCGGTCAGCCCGCGCAAGCGATCGCCCCAGGCTTGCGGCATGTTGGCGCTGTCGTCGAGCCGGGCATGCAGATCCGCGGCCAGGGCGGCATCGGCGCCATGGCGGCCGACCGCCCGCTTCAATGCATCGAGCGCGACGATGTTGCCGGTGCCTTCCCAGATCGAGCCGAGATGGGCATCGCGCAACAACCGCGCGGTGGCGAATTCCTCGATGTAACCGATGCCGCCACGCATCTCCAATGCGTCGCCGCAGACCTTGCGCGCGTCGCGGGTGGCGCGGTATTTCAGCGTCGGCGTCAAAATGCGCAACAGCGCCGCCGCGTCCTGGCTGCCGGCCTCGGCGCGGTCGAGCGCGTCGGCGGTAAGAAAACTCATCGACAGCGCCTGCTCGGTGGCGAGCATGATCTTCATCAATTGCCGGCGCGCCAGCGGCAGATCGAGGATGCGGCTACCGAACACCACGCGATTCTGCGCCACCGTCATTGCGTCATGATGCGCGCGCCGCATCAGCGCGGTGGATTTGACGCCGTTGGAAAGCCGCGATGAATTGACCATCTCGGCCATCTGCACAAAACCGCGATCGAGCTTTCCGACGGCGTAGGCGATCGCGCCCTCCAGCTTGATCTCGCCCGACGCCATCGAACGGGTGCCGAGCTTGTCCTTGAGCCGGACGATCCGGTAGTGGTTTGGCGAGCCATCATCAAGCCTGCGCGGCATCAGAAACAAACCGACGCCGCGTGTGCCGCCGACCGCCCCCTGCGGCCGCGCCAGCAGCATCACCACCTCGGCGTCAGCATTGGAGCAGAACCATTTCTCGCCCGACAGACGCCAGTGATCGCCTTCCGGCACCGCTGTCGTCGTGAGCTTGCCGACATCGGAACCGCCTTCCTTCTCGGTCATGAACTGGCCGCCTTGGGTCAGCTTGCTCATGTCGGTTTGGGTGAGGCCGTCGAGATAGCGGGCCTTCAGCGCCTCATCGCCGAAATTCGCCAGCAGCCTGGCGCAGCCATCGGTGACATTGATCGGACACCCCAGGCCGAACTCGGCCTGGTTGAACAGGAACGTAAAGGCGTGCTTGGCCACCACAGGGTATTTCTCCGGCCAACCCAGGACGCCCTTGCGCAGCGACATCGCATGAATGCCGAATTCGCCGAAGGCATGGCGCTCCAGTTCACGGTAGGCCGGATGATACTCGATCCACTGCGCGTCACGGCCGAAGCGGTCGCGCTGATGCAGCACCGGCAGGTGACGGTCAGCGAGCCGCGCACATTCGTCGAGATGACCGCCGGCGAGCGCCCCCAACCGGTCGAGATGCGGCTCGATATGGCGAAACAGCGGGTCGGGAAGATGAATGCGCAGCAGATCGGTCAGCGCCGGATCGGCGCGGTAGAAATTCATCCCCGACGTATCCGGCGCCAGCAACCCCGGCTGGTCGGCTGAGTTTGAAATGCGATCATGCTTGAGTAGCTGCATTGAAATCTCTTGTTGGTTTCCTCATCTGTTTGGTCGGAACTATCGCACATCAGATGCCGGACTGTCGCCCTACCCGATCAAGGCCCCAACGCCATTTTGGTTGCAAACCCACCTTCCGGGAACCACTTGGAAGGACCACCTAGAAGGCGCACCTACAAAAGCCACCTGACAAAGCTAAGCCTGCTCCAGTGGATCAAGGGAACCAAGGAAACCGCACATGGAAACCCCGAAGTACAAGACCGCCCTGATTGTCGGTGTCGGCGAAGGCCTCAGCGCATCGCTGGCGCGGTTGTTCGCCCGCGAAGGTATCCGCGTCGCGCTGGCGGCACGAAAGATCGAAAAGCTTGGCGCGCTCTGCACCGAGACCGGCGCGCGCGCCTTTGCCTGCAATGCCACCGATCCCGCCGAGGTCGAACGTCTGTTCGGCCTGGTCGAGCGCGAAATGGGCGTGCCGGATGTGGTCGTTTATAATGCCAGCGCGCGAGCACGTGGCAGCTTCGTCGATCTCGTACCTGCTGAGGTGGCACAAGCGATCGCCGTGAGCGCGTTCGGGGGTTTCCTGGTGGCCCAGCAGGCGGTGAAGCGGATGCTGCCCAACAAACACGGCGCGATCCTGTTCACCGGCGCGTCCGCGAGCGTCAAGGGCTATCCGCAGTCCGCGCCCTTCGCGATGGGCAAATTCGCGTTGCGCGGTCTGGCGCAGAGCATGGCGCGTGAATTGTCGCCACAGGGAATTCACATTGCGCATTTCGTGATCGATGGCGGCATTCGTAGCGCCACACGCACTGAGCACACCGACAAGCCGGATTCGATGCTCGATCCCGACGCCATTGCTCTGAATTACTGGAACGTGTTGCAGCAACCGCGCAGCGCCTGGACCTGGGAGCTGGAATTGCGGCCCTGGGTCGAGAAGTTTTGACGGCGATAACGCATTAAATTGCCGTCTTTGCGAGGAGCAAAGCGACGAAGCAATCCAGCTTTCTTCGGCAATGGATTGCTTCGCTTTGCTCGCAATGACGACGGAAAAAAGCGGGGGAATTCAATATGACAGCGACCGAAACCACCATCGACACCGGCACCGACGAACTGCTCTGCGTGATCCGCGACCGCGTCGCCATCATCACACTGAACCGGCCGGAAGTGCGCAATGCCCTGTCCGATACTTTGACGCCGGCATTGCGGACCATGATCAGGAGTTGCGGCCACAATCCTGGCGTCGGCGCGCTCCTGATCACCGGCGCCGGCACTGCTTTTTGCGCGGGCGGTAACATCAAGGGCATGGGCGCCCATCGTGATCAGAACAAGCTGGAGATGTCCTTTGACGACAAGGTCGCGGACTTGCAGGAGCGGCAGCGGCTCTTGACTGGCGCGCTGGCCTCGGTGCGCAAGCCGACTGTCGCGGCGTTGCCGGGCCCCGCGGTCGGCGCCGGATTGGCCATCGCGATGGCTTGCGACATCCGGATAGCCGCCGAATCCGCCTTCGTTTCCACCGGTTATTTACGGGTGGGACTAAGCGGCGACTATGGCATCGCATGGTTGTTGACGCGGCTGGTCGGGACCGCACGGGCACGCGAATTGATGTTCACTTCCGACAAGGTCGATGCCGCAAGGTGCGCCGCGATCGGCCTCGTCAACCGCGTGGTGGCGGATGCGAATTTGCAGGACGAGGCCTTTGCGCTGGCGAAGTCGATGGCCGAGGGTCCGGCCGTGGCGTTACGCTGCATGAAGGACAATCTCGACGAAGCCCAAATGTTCGATTTCGCCACCGCACGCGATCAGGAAGCCGAGCGGTTGATCCGCACGACCATGACCGCCGATCACCGGGAGGCGGTGCAGGCATTCATCGAAAAACGCAAACCGGTGTTCAAGGGTAAGTAGCGCGATGACGGTTCACGCGGCTGCTTCTGTGCGCGCGTTGCGCCGGATCGCCTGCGGCGGCTGACCGAAGGCACGCAGGAAGGCGCGGCGCATGCGGTCGCGATCGGCGAAGCCTGTCTGCCGGGCGATGATGTCGATCGGATGCCGGCTCTGTTCCATCATTAACCGGGCAGCTTCGAGGCGCAGATTTTCCACCGCCTTGGCCGGCGATTGGCCGGTCTCTGCACGGAACGCGCGGCTGAACTGGCGCGGACTGAGATGCGCCGCTTTGGCGAGTTCGACAACCGTCAACGGAGACGCGAGATGGCCCTTGGCATAGGCCAGCGCGCTCTGGATGCGATCCGATTTGGGCTCCAGTTCCAGCAGCGCCGAAAACTGCGACTGGCCGCCGGCACGCCGGTGATAGACCACCAATTTCCTGGCCACGGCCCGCGCGACATCGGTGCCGTGGTCCTTCTCGACCATCGCCAGCGCGAGGTCGATACCCGCGGTCATTCCGGCCGAGGTCCATATCGGCCCGTCGACGACGAAGATCCGATCTTCTTCCATTTTCACTTTCGGGTAACGCGCCTGCAACGCGCGCGCGTGATACCAATGCGTCGTCGCGCGCCGGCCATCGAGCAGACCTGCTTCCGCCAGGATGAACGCGCCGGTGCAGGTGGCGGCAACCCGCCGGTACCGTTCCAAACCCTGCCGTACGAATTCGATCAGCCGCGGTGTCGATGGTTCGATCGCGGTGCCGCCGCCGACGATCAGCGTGTCGAAACTGGTATCGTCGAAAGGCTCCGCGACGATGCCCATGCCAATCGACGAGCGAGTGGCGCCGCCGGTTTCGGACACCAGATGGACGTCATAAACCGGCTTGCCGATCTCCAGATTCGCAAATTCGAACACGGAGATCACCGCGAAACTCATCACCTGAAAACCCGGAAAGACGATAAAACCGATGCGTTGCACGGGTCGCTCCACAATGTCCTAAAACGTCGTTTATATGACATTTGAGACATACATCTGCAAGCCTATCTCTGGGAGGTCCGACGAGCGTCGGCGCACAGCGGAGAAGAAGTCATGAGCACCACCAAAACCAAGGGAACGGCACTGATCACCGGTGCTTCCGCCGGGATCGGCGCGATCTACGCAGACCGCCTGGCCAAACGCGGCTACGACCTGATCCTGGTTGCCCGCAACGGTAGCCGGCTCACATCGTTGGCCCAACGCCTGAAAAACGAGACGGGCCAGTCGGTTGAAACCATCA
This sequence comes from uncultured Alphaproteobacteria bacterium, assembly GCA_963811915.1. Taxonomy (GTDB): domain Bacteria; phylum Pseudomonadota; class Alphaproteobacteria; order Rhizobiales; family Xanthobacteraceae; genus Bradyrhizobium. Next base: position 133,995 of record CAWETC010000033.1, on the reverse strand, counting down.
CGGCCGACCTCAACGACAAAGCGGATCTGGCCCGGATCGAGACCACGCTACGCACCAGTGGGAACATTACACTTCTGGTGAACAACGCTGGCGTTGGCGCAGCGGCCCCGCTACTCGGCTCTGACGTCGAGAAAATGGATGAGATGATCCGTCTCAATGTCGGCGCGCTCACCCGGCTGACGTATGCCGCAGCGCCCGGCTTCGTCGCGCGCGGCGACGGCACCATCATCAACATTGCTTCGAGCGTTGCGGTTTCGCCGGAGACGCTCAACGGCGTCTACGGCGGCAGCAAGGCTTTCGTGCTGGCCTTCAGCCAATCGCTGCAACATGAGCTCGGCCCGAAGGGCATACGAATCCAGGCGGTCTTGCCGGGGGCGACGGCGACGGACTTCTGGGACACCGCCGGCCTGCCGATACAAAATTTACCTGCGGCCATCGTGATGACCGCCGCGGACATGGTGGACGCGGCACTCGCCGGTCTCGATCAGGGCGAAATCGTCACCATTCCGTCGCTGCCCGACCAGGCCGAATGGGATCAGTTCGAGGCCGCACGCCGCGCAATGTCCACTCGCCTCTCGAGCACTGCACCGGCCCCCCGTTACAAGGTAGAGCAACGTCAAACGGCGGAGGCCTAACCGCCCCCTGCTATCAGGCCTGCGAACGATCCCGCTGATCGTTCGCAGGTCGTGTCAGCAGAAACAGACTGGTAACATTGCAGTCTAACGCGATCAGAACCGAATAATTCAGCCCGCCAACGAAGCGGCTGCAAGCTGGCGGGAGGCGGCCGCGATCCGCCAGCTTGCGCAAGGAATTTTCTCAGGCGCAGCGTCGATGTGTTTTTCGAAACGCACCAATTTCCAGTCGCCGGGGCTCGCCATGAAATCAAAGCCGGACTTGCGCGCGAGACCAATCATGACGTCGTTGGAGCGCAACGTGTCGCCGAACAACCGCGTGGCACCGAATGCAGCCGCGCGGCATTCCAAATTCCGCAGCAGCGCCGTACCGATGCCACGGCCCTGCCAGCGATCGTCGATCGATATGCCGAACTCGAAACTTGCCGCGCCGGCCTCGAACCCGTACCGGGCTTCGCCGACGATGGTTTCCACGCCGCCGGTCATCATCACCGCGATCACGCTAAAGCGGCCGCTTTCGCCGACATGGATGAAATGATCGAGCTCAGTGGGCGGCAGTTCGCTCATCGCGCCGAGGAAGCGGTTGTAACGAGAGCGAACCGAAAGCGACCGGAAATAATTCTGCAAGGCTTCCGCGTCGCGCGGCTCGACAAAACGCACCGCCAAAGCCTCGCCGGTACGCAGACGCAGAATGTCCTGATGTTGCCGGAGGTCCTCGATGCGAAGCGTGGTCATGGCAGGCTTCCTTTGGTTTCAAAAGACGTTTTGGGCTGGCGTCCCCCAAGAGGCAGCGCCAGCCCTGGCGGCTTTACGCCCGCCAAAACGGCTTTTCGGCTTCGCGAGCGATGTCGCTCCACGACAGTCCGACGTCATGCAAGTCACGGTCATTCCACCGCGCCAGCTCAAACCGCTGGCGGCGGCGCTCGGCCCAGACATGCAGGGTTTCACCGAGCTGGCCAAAAAGACCCAACTCATGATGATTTATCATCGTTTGGTGTGAGCAACTGGACATATAAATCTCCTGAAGCTAGTTTATTTCACGCAATATTGGCGTTATTGGCGATTCCGACAAACGACACTTTGTGCCGCTTCAGATGATATAAACTCATGTAAATGGAGAATATCGGGATGTCTGCTCGACTGCCGTCGCTGAATGGATTGCGCGCGTTCGAGGCCGCCGCCCGGCATCTCAGCTTTACGGTCGCGGCGTCCGAACTGAACGTCACCCAGACCGCGATCAGTCATCAAATCCGGCGGCTCGAGGAGGAACTTGGGGTTCGCCTGTTCGTGCGGAAGAACCGCGCCCTGACGCTGACGCCGGAAGCCCAGGATTACCTTCCCGGGATCCGCGCCGCGTTCAACGATCTGCGGCTCGCGACCGATCGGCTGTTGCGCAACGAAAACGATCGTGTGCTTACGATCAGTACGCTGGCCTCGCTGGCGGCAAAATGGTTGCTGCCAAGGCTTTCCGCATTTCAGGAAGCCCATCCCGGCATCGATGTCCGCATCACCACGTCGACCAGCCTGGTTGACTTCCAGCGCGACAACGTCGATGCCGCCATCCGTTACGGCCGTGGGCAATGGCCGGGGCTGCGCGCCGATTGGCTGACGGCCGACCAATTATTCCCGGTCTGTAGTCCGGCGTTGCTTGCAGGCCCCCGGCCCCTGCGGTGCCCGGAGGATCTGGCCAATCATGTGCTGCTTCACACCAGCGCCGCAGCCAGCGACGATTGGCGGCTTTGGCTGACCGCCGCCGGCATGCCGACCAACCTTTCGACCCAGCCGGGACTGACTTTCGATCTGACCTTGATGACCGTGCAAGCCGCGATCGACGGGATTGGCGTCGCCATCGGCCGAACCTCCTACGTCGAAGCCGACATCGCCAAAGGTCGCCTGGTGGTGCCGTTCAAGATCACGTTGCCGGCAAATGCCGGCTTCTATCTCGTCTCACCCGAAGCCAGAGCCAATTCGCAGAAACTATCGGCGTTCCGCCAATGGCTGAGGGCCTCCGTCCGGGGCAGCGCCGGAATTAATTAAACGCGTACAGCCGTAGTCATGCCGCAGTTGTTCTGGCATGGAGTGCCTTAGCATTTTCCGGCGTTTTCCGGTTGGTCATGCCGCTCCGACGTGGCAGATTGCCGCGAGAAGACAGGGTAACTGTCTCGGCCGGCGCAGGTGCTCGCGCCGGGCAAGCGACAATGGGGAGAATTCGAGTGGTATCGTCACCGGCCAGTTCGCAACCGCCGCAAATCAAATCACGCATCGGCGCCATTCTTCGATCGACCAGCGGCAATTTTCTCGAACAGTTCGATTTCTTCCTGTTCGGCTTTTATGCGCCCTACATCGCCAAGGCGTTCTTTCCCTCCCATGACGAAACCGCCGCATTGCTCAACGCCTTCGGGGTGTTCTGGCTGGGCGCCTTGATGCGCCCGGTCGGCGCGATCGTGCTCGGCTCCTATATCGACCGGATCGGTCGCCGCAAGGGTCTGATCGTCACGCTGGCGATCATGGCGATGGGCACGGTGACGATTGCGGTCTGTCCGGACTATGCCAGCATCGGCGTTGCCGCACCGATCATCGTTCTGGTCGGCCGCCTGCTGCAGGGCTTTTCCGCCGGGGTCGAACTCGGCGGTGTATCGGTCTATCTCTCCGAGATCGCCACACCCGGCAACAAGGGCTTCTACACCTCTTTCCAGTCCGCGAGCCAGCAAGTCGCGATCTTCGTCGCCGCCACCATCGGATTTGCACTGAATGAATTCGTGACCGGCAATACGGTTGCTTTCCTCGGAGGGATCGAATTCGCCAAGTGGCGAATTCCGTTCTTCATCGGCTGCCTCATCATTCCCTTTATCTTCTTCCTTCGCCAAACGCTGGAAGAGACGCCGGAATTCCTGGCGATGAAGAAACATCCGTCCACATCCGAGGTCTTCCGATCCGCTGCGGTGAACTGGAAGATCATCGTGCTGGGGATGATGATCGCGGTGCTGACCACCACAACCTTCTATTTTGTCACTGTTTACACGCCGACCTTCGGCAGGAACGTGCTGAAACTGACCTCGCAGGACGCTCTTCTGGTCACCCTTCTGGTGGCGGTGACCAACTTCATCTGGAATCCGGTCGGAGGCGCGGTGTCCGACCGTCTCGGCCGCAAGCCAGTACTGCTGACGATGGCGGGCCTGTCGCTGGTAACCGCCTATCCCGCCCTGCACTGGCTCACGGCCGCGCCAACTTTCGGCAAGATGCTGACCGTCGAAATGATGTTCTCGTTCTATTTCGGCGTCTACAGCGGGACCATGCTGGGCGCGCTGGTCGAAGTCGTGCCGACGCATGTCCGCACCACCTGCTTCTCGATGGCTTTTGCACTGGCCGCAGGCCTGTTTGGAACATTCACGCCGTTCGCATCGACGTGGCTGATCAATCATACCGGCGATCACGCCTCTCCCGGATTCTGGCTGATGTGTGCCGCTGTCCTTGGCATCATCGCCACCCTCGTGGTCTATCGCGACGGCAAGACCATTGCTGTCCAGGAGGCCGTCGCGACATCAGGCTAAGTCATGCCGGAGCAAGCAGATCGCCTTGCTTCGGTGACGGTTTCGATTTCCATGCAAACAAGATAACAACACCGCATGGTCGATTTAGCTCGTAAATACGATGTGCTGGTGATCGGTGGCGGCAATGCCGCGCTGTGCGCCGCAATCAGCGCGCGGCGTGCCGGCGCCTCAGTGCTGGTGCTGGAAGGCGCACCGAAATTCTACCGGGGCGGCAACACCCGCCATACCCGCAACATGCGTTGCGCCCATGATGCCGCGACCGATATCCTCACCGGTCCGTATACCGAGCAGGAATTCTGGGAAGACCTCCAGCGCGTGACTGACGGACAGACCGACGAGGATCTCGCGCGCCTGATGATCCGGGAGTCGAAGGACATCCTGGACTGGATCGTCGAACAGGGCGTGCGCTGGCAACCGTCGTTGGGCGGCACGCTCAGCCTCGGCCGCACCAATTCGTTCTTCCTCGGCGGCGGCCGCGCGATGCTCAACGCGCTCTACCTCACCGCCGAACAGCTCGGCGTCGATGTTCTGTACGACGCTGAAGTGCTTGAGCTTGAAATCGCCGACGGCATGTTTCTCTCCGCTGCGCTCAAACAACGTGACGGGCGCATCCAGGTCCGCGCCTCGGCACTGGTCGCTGCTGCCGGGGGTTTCGAGGCCAACATCGAGTGGCTCAAGCAATATTGGGGCGAGGCCGCCGACAATTTCCTGATCCGCGGCACGCCCTACAACCGCGGTTCGATCTTGAAAATGCTGCTGGCCAATGGCGTACAGGAGATCGGCGATCCCACCCAATGCCACGCGGTCGCGATCGACGCCCGCGCGCCGAAATTCGACGGCGGCATCATCACCCGGCATGATTCCGTGGTGTTCGGCATCGTCGTCAACAAGAACGCCGCGCGTTTTTACGACGAGGGCGAGGATATCTGGCCGAAACGCTATGCGATCTGGGGCCGGCTGGTCGCCGCGCAGCCGGACCAGATCGCCTACATCATCTTCGATGCCAGCTCACGCAACAGCTTCATGCCGACACTGTTTCCGCCGATTGAAGCAGGAAGCTTTACTGAGCTGGCCGGAAAGCTCGAGCTCGGTCCGGCCGCGCTGGAAAAAACAGTCGCCGGGTTCAACGCGGCGGTCAGGCCCGGCACTTTCGATCACACCATCCTCGATGATTGCCGCACCGAAGGACTGACCCCGCCGAAGACCCATTGGGCGCGGCGCCTCGAAACGCCGCCCTATTATGCCTATCCGGTGCGGCCCGGCATCACCTTCACCTATCTGGGCACCCGCGTGAACCGGCAGGCGCGAATGCTCATGAAGGATGGCAAGCCTTCCGCCAACATGTTCGCGGCCGGCGAGATCATGGCCGGCAATGTGCTCGGCAAAGGCTACGCGGCCGGGATCGGCATGACCATCGGCAGCGTGTTCGGACGCATCGCAGGACGGGAAGCGGCGCAAAAAGGAAGGAAAATGCACGGAACTAAGAATCCTGCGAGGAGGCCGACCGTCTGATGACGGTCTGCAATTCGTGCCGCTATTGCGAGGGCCTTTGCGCGGTATTTCCGGCGATGGAAATGCGCCGCTCGTTTTCCGACGGCGACCTCAATTACCTTGCCAATCTCTGCCATAGCTGCGGCGCCTGCTACACCGACTGCCAGTTCTCGCCGCCGCATGAATTCAACGTCAATGTCCCCAAGACGCTGGCAATTGCGCGCGCCGAATCCTATGCCGCCTATGCGTGGCCCGCGGCATTTTCGGGACTGTTTGCGCGCAATGGTCTGGCCATCAGCGTCATCGCAGCGTCGAGCGTCGCGGCGTTCGTTTTCGGCTTTGCCGCCTTCAACGACCACCAAATTCTGTTTGGCGTTCATGCCGGACCCGGCGCGTTCTACGCATTGATGCCGCACAACGCGATGGCGGTGCTGTTCACCGCGGCGTTTGTGTACGCCATTGTGGCACTTGTGATGGGCGTTCGAGCCTTCTGGCGCGACATCGGCGAGCCGGTCGGCATGCGCGTTGAGCCAAGGTCGCTCTGGCAGGCCATGAAAGACGCCACGCAACTGCGCTATCTGGATGGTGGCGGTGTCGGCTGCGTCAACGAGGACGAGCGCCCGGGCGACTGGCGCAAGATCTATCATCACCTGACCTTCTACGGCTTTTTGCTGTGCTTTGCCGCGACATCGGTGGCGACCCTGTATCACTATCTGCTGGCGCGCGAAGCACCGTACCCGTGGTGGGACCTGCCGGTGGTGCTGGGTACGCTGGGCGGAATCGGGCTGCTGATCGGACCCGCCGGACTTTTGGCGGAGAAATTGAAACGTGATCGCGCGCTGGTCGATCAGGCCCGCACCGGCATGGATGTCGCATTCATCGCCATGCTGTTCCTGACCAGTTTGACAGGCATCGCTTTGCTGCTGCTCCGGGATACGCCGGCGATGGGGCCGCTATTGGCCCTGCATCTCGGTGTTGTGTTCTCGCTGTTCATCACGATGCCCTACGGCAAGTTCGTACACGGCATCTATCGCTTTGTCGCGCTGGTGCGCTATGCGCGGGAACGGGAGATGATGGCGGCAGAATAGGTGTTCTTACTCTAAGAAGCGGCCCTCTGGGCCGCGTCTCGAAGGGCAAAAGGCTCTCCTCCTTACACGCGCGCAGGAGCGCGCTCCTCATCGGATGAGGACGGCCCAGATCTACAAATCCACCACCACGTAGTCGCGCTCGATCGATACCGCGATGGTCTCCGCCACATAGGGCCCCTTCATCACGCTGGTGCCCGGCTCGATGTTGACCGGATAGGCTTTGGCGCGGAAGCGCTTCGGGTCGCAATAGGATTGTCCGGTTCGGATATCGAATTCCCAGCCGTGCCACGGGCAGCGGATGATCTCACCCAGTCGGGTGTATTCGATCTCGCCGGGATCGGATGACTGCGCAAGCCCGATCAGCGGTCCTTCACATAAAGCCGCGCCCTGATGCGGGCAGCGGTTCAGAAGGCCGAAGAACTCGCCCTTGATGTTGAAGATCGCGATCGGCCGCTGGTCGATGGTCAGGAATTTGCGTGTGCCCGGCGGCAGCTCATCCACCGTAGCAATGACGTGACGGGTCATGTTGATTTCTGACGCATGATCTCCGCGCAAACGCCTCTGGCGTTTGTCGCGAGGAAAAACCGGTTCCCACTTTTTCGGATCATGCTACGTCAAGCCATACAGCTTTCGCGCGTTGTTGAGATAAAACGCCTCACGGTTGGCGTCGCTGACGCCCGCCGGCAATACCCGCGACGGTTCGTCGAAATCCCAGTGCGGATAGTCGGTGGCAAACAGCAATTTGTCCCAGCCGACCCAGTCGATCACGTCGAACAGATGATCGCGCCTCTCGGGGTCCTCCATCGGCTGTGTGGTCCAGAAGATGTGGTCGCGAATATATTCCGAAGGCGCGCGCTTGAGATGCGGCACCTCACTGCGCAAACGCAGCCAGCTCTTGTCCAGCCGCCACGACAGCGACGGCGCCCAGCCGAAGCCGGCCTCGATCATGATCATCTTGAGTGTCGGATGCCGCTCGAACACGCCTTCCAGCACAATGCTCGCGAGCGCGGTCTGCTGACACTGCGAATGGCCGACCATCTCCTCGATGTAGAAGCTCGGCCAGCCCGACGCGGTGATCGGATTGCCGCCGAAACCAAAGGCATGCACGCCGACGGGAAGACCCACCTCCGCCGCTGCTTCATAGATTGGCCAATAGCGCCGCTGACCGAGCGGCTCGACATTGCGGCTGAGCAGCAACACCTGGACAAAGTTCCTGTCGCCACCGCGCTTGCGGATTTCGGCGGCCGCGGCCGGACCGTCCTCATTGGCGACCACGACGGAAGCCTTCAGGCGGCTATCCTTGCTGGTCCATTTTTCAATCTGCCAGTCATTGATTGCTGTGCAGATCGCCGCGGCAAGATCTTGATTGCGGATGCCCTGCCCGGTCGCCAATGGGTTGAGCACGCCAAGCACGACATTGTTCGGATCGAGATGCTGTCGCTGCATGAACGACAGCGACGAGCCCTGCGGGCCACCCTCCGGCGGATAGGCGTCACGGCGCGACGCATTGGGTTGCGCCTTCGGATAAGGCGGACCTTCCATCATGCCCTGATAGGGATGCCGGTCGTAGGTCTCGAGATGTTCGTGCCAGCGCCTGGCGAGATACGGATACAGTTCCGTCTTGGTCGCACGCGCCGGATGAATGTCGCAATCGGCAATCGCGGTTCTGGTTTGGCCCGATGGGTCCTGCTGAACGCCGCTGCGGAACTGCATGTTCATGGCGTTATCTCCTGATTGACCGGCTGTTCCAGCCGGCCGTAGGTCGCGTACGGATTGTCGATCATGATCCTGCGCACAAGATCAGATGACATCCCCTCTGGCAGCACCTGATCGCCTTCGAACTGCCAATGCGGATAGTCGGTTGAGAATAGGAGCAATTCGTCCGACTGCATATGGTCAAACAGGCGATTTAACGTCACGGGATCCGGCGGCGCGTCGATCGGCTGCAGTGAAAAGCGGATGTTGCTTCGCACAATTTCCAGAGGAGCGCGATCAACCCACGGCGTTTCCATGCGGATGCCGCGCCAGAATTTATGCAGCCGCCATAAATAGGAGGGCAGCCAGGTGAAGCCGGATTCCAGCATCACCATTTTCAGCTTCGGATGCCGCGCGAACACACCTTCGACGATCAGGCTGGTCAGTTGCGTCTGGAAAGCCTGTGCCTGCGCGACATAGTCCTCGATGTGATAGGAACCCCAGCCGACCGAAGTCGGCGGATTATGATAATTGCTGCCGGCATGGATTCCGATCGGCAGGCCCAACCGTTCCGCCGTCGCGTAAATCGGCCAGTAGGCGCGTTTGCCCAGGGGCATGTCGCCCATCACCAGCATCAGGACCTGAACGAAGCGCGTGTCTTTGGCGCAGCGCTCGATCTCCACCACCGATTTCTCGATGTTCTGGACCGGGATTACGATCGAGCCGCGCAGCCGCGCATCCCGGTCGAGCCATTCCTTGGCCAGCCAGTCGTTCAGCGCCCGGCAAAACGCGTCCGCCATGTCCTCGCTGAACACCATCTGCACGCCGAACAGCGGATTGCAGATGCCGTAGCTGACACCGAACGGATCGAGCGCCTGCGCTTTCATATCTTCAAGGCTCGACCCCGGCTTGCCCTTGGCCGGCCGCCAGTCCGGCCGTGCGCTGATCGGCGAGTTCGGCGGATAGGATTGCGACACCAGATCGGTCATTCCCCGGGTGGTCACCTGATCGCGCCAATAATCGTTGAGGTAGGGCAGCAGGCTCGTCAAATGAGGAACGGCAGGATGCAGATCGCAATCCACGCCGCCCGCGATCGGTGACGTCATGACACTGGTTTCCTCTTGCCTGTCTCTTCTTGCGCCGGGAGCACTCAATCACGGCATCTTGTCAACCGCGCAGCTTTGTTTCCCTGTCGCATTGAAGCAGGCTGGCCTGCGGCTCGCAACTCGGCAAGCACTATGACCTTGTGCTACAAAAAAACCGAAATTGAGCGCACGAAGGATATTTTGTGGTTCGGACTGCATAGCCGTCGTCGCGGCCACTCGCTTGCGGACAACAACGATAAGAAGAAAGGCGCCTGATGAAAGACCTCGTTGCGATTGCCGAAAAGATTGCCGCCAGGCTGATCGAGCGGCGCCAGACCATCGCGGTCGCGGAATCCTCGACCGGCGGTCTGATTTCGGCGAGCCTGCTCGCAGTGCCTGGCGCCTCCGCCTATTTTCTCGGCGGAGCTGTGGTCTATACCCGCGACGCACGACGGATTCTGGCGGATATTCCCGATGAGGCGATGAATGGAATCCGCTCAGCTTCGGAGCCCTACGCAAAACTGCTGGCGAGCCAGATCCGCCAGCGCTTCTCCACCGATTGGGGCCTGTCTGAAACCGGCGCAGCCGGACCGACCGGCAACCGCTACGGCGACGCTGCCGGCCACAGCTGTATGGGAATAGCCGGCTTGGGATCCGCGGCGATGACGCTGGAGACCGGCAGCGCCGACCGGCTCGCCAACATGCACGTCTTCGCCACGACAGCGCTGAATTTCCTGTTGCAGAATTTGTCGCAGTGATCCCACGCATCCAGCGTCGTCGTCCCGGCCTTGAGCCGGGATCCATAGGCCGTGCGGCTGATTTGTTAAGTGATGCTGTCTAACGAGCTTCGCACACAGGAGCATGATCTTTTCGGAAAGCGATGCCCATTTTTCCGGATCATGCTCTAAGGACTATGGTTATGGGTACCGGCTCAAGGCCGGGACGACGAGGTTTGCGGAAACGAGCCTTACTTCTCCCGGAACGCGCGCATCAACTGGTCGCGCAGCGGCTTGACGAGGTAGGACATCATGGTGCGGTCGCCGGTCTGCACAAAGGCTTCCACCGGCATGCCAGGTATCAGTTTGACTTCGCCAAGACGTGCGACCTCTTCCGGCGGCATCGAAACGCGGATCGTGTAGTAGGATTGCCCGGTGCGTTGATCGGTGGTGACGTCGGGCGAAACGCGGGTGACGACGCCGTTTAATTCCGGCGTGGTGCGCTGGTTGAAGGCCGAGAGCCGCAGCAAGGTCTTCTGGCCGATCTGCAATTTGTCGATGTCCTGCGGGTTGACCTTGGCCTCCACCGACAAGGCGTCGGCCTGCGGAACGATCATCATGATTGCATCGCCGGCGGTAATCACGCCGCCGACCGTGTGAACCGTCGATTGCAGCACCATGCCGTCCTGCGGCGCGCGGATGTCGGTCCGCCGCAACTGGTCTTCTGCCGTCACCTTTCGCTCGACGAACTCGCCGATCTTGTCGTTGGTCTCGCGCAAATCCTTCGAGACGTCGCTGACCAGATCCTTGTCGACCTGGATGATCTGTAGTTCGGTTTCAGTGATCTTTCCCTTGGCCTGTGCTATCGAAGCGATGAATTGCGCCCGTTCGCCGTGGAGGCGGGCCGCGTCGCGCTCAAGCGTGGTCATGCGCGAAATCTGCACCAGATGCTGGTCATAGAGCGTGCGGACGCCCTGCAATTCCTTGTCGACCAGGACAATTTCCTGGTCTTTCGCCGTCTCCTGCGCCGTCAGGCCGGCGATTTCCTCGTTCAATTGCGTGATCCGCTCGCGCAATTGCGCCTTTTGTCCGATCCGCCCGTTGGTACGAACTTCGAACAGCTTTGTCTCACTGGCGATGATATTCTTGACGTCGGGATCGGCGCGATCAAGCAGCGTCGCAGGAAACACGATCTTGTCGAGACCCTGCTGTTCGGCCTGGAGCCGCGCAGCCCGCGCCAACAACCCGTCGAGGTTCTTGGTGACGATCGCGAGACTGGCTTTGGTCACGGTGTCGTCGAGCCGCACCACCACATCGCCGGCCTTGACGATGTCACCATCGCGCGCGAGCACTTCGCCAACGACGCCGCCAGTCGGATGCTGCACCTTCTTGACGTTGGATTCGACGACGATCGAGCCCGGCGCGATCAGCGCGCCCGAGATCTCGGCCGTCGACGCCCAGCCGCCAAGGCCGCCGGCGAGAATGACGACCACCGCGAGCCCGATGATCAAATGCAGCCGTATCGAGGACCGCGCACCTTCCATCTTGTTGTCGCTCATGATTTGGCGACTCCCCCCTCGGAGACGATCTTGATCGGAGAAGGCGGCGCGACCCGCTGCAACACCTGCCCCAGCACGGTTTCCTTGGGCCCGAAGGCCTGCACACGGCCATCCTTGAGCACAAGAAGCTGATCGACCGCCTCAATCCCGATCGGGCGGTGTGCCACCACCACCACGATGGAGCCGCGCTCGCGCGCCGCGCGAATCGCCCGCGTCAGCGCCTCGTCTCCCTCGGTATCGAGATTGGAGTTCGGCTCGTCGAGGACAATGAGGAACGGATTGCCGTACAACGCCCTCGCCAACCCTACACGTTGTGCCTGACCGGCCGAAAGTGCCGTCCCCTGCTCGCCGATCTGGGTGTCGTAGCCCTCGCGCATCTTGATGATCATCTCATGGACGCCGGCTTCCTTCGCCGCCGCGATGATCGCCTGCGAAGTGGCTTCGGGATCGAACCGGCAAATATTCTGGGCGACCGAGCCGGCGAACAGTTCGACATCCTGTGGCAGATAACCGACATAACGGCCAAGCACATCGGACGACCATTGATCGAGCGCAGCGCCATCGATCCGGACTTTTCCGCGCGCGGGCTGCCATACCCCGACCAGCGCACGCACCAGCGAAGACTTGCCGGACCCGCTCGGTCCGATAACGCCCAGTCCGTTGCCGGCCGTCAGCGCGAACGTCACGTCCTGGACGATGACCTTCTGATCGCCCGGCGGCACGATGCTGACGGCCTCGACCGACAGGCGGCTCGATGGGCTTTGCAGCAAGGTCGGCACGGCGCGGGCAGGCAATGATTTAAGCAGCCGGTTGAGGCGGTGCCAGCTCTGCCGCGCGGCCACGAAACCCTTCCAATGCGCGATGGCCAGATCGACCGGCGCCAGTGCCCGCGCGCTCAGGATCGATCCGGCGATGATAATGCCGGCGGTGGCCTCCTGATAAATCACCAGATAGGCGCCGACTGCGAGCACCGCCGATTGCAGCGTCATCCGCAGCACCTTGGCGATCGCGCCAAGTCCTCCCGTCACGTCGCTGGCGCGCTGATTGCCTGCGAGATAATTCTGGTTGGCTTCGCTCCAGCGCTTGGTCAGGCGTCCCGCCATCCCCATCGCGACCAGCACTTCGGCGTTTCGCCGGCTGGTGGCGGCCAAATCGTTGCGCCGCGCCGCCAGACCCATGGCTTCACGCGCCGGCGCGCGCGACAGGAATTCCGTCACGACGGTGAGGGTCACCAGAATGATGGCGCCAACCAGCGCCGTCAGGCCGATCATCACATGGAAGGCAAAACAGATTGCCAGATAGAACGGCAACCACGGCAGATCGAAGAACGCGCCGGGTCCCATGCTACCGAGGAACGAGCGGACATTGTCCAGATCGCGCAGCGGCTGAAGGCCCTCATTGCGCCCGCCCACGATCAGCGGCAGGCGCACCACGGTATCGAAGACGCGGGCATTGAGCGCCTCATCGAGCGCGGTGCCGATACGCCCAAGATTCGCCCGCGGATCAGGTCGAGCACGCCCTGGGCGATGTACAATCCGCCGGCGAGAATGGCCAGCCCGACGAGGGTCGGGACGCTTCGGCTTGGAAGCACCCGGTCGTAGACCTCCAGCATGAACAGCGACCCGGTCAGATACAGCAGGTTGATCATGCAACTCATGATGCCAACGCCGATGAACGCATCGCGGCAGGTGCGCAGCGCATCACCGAGTTCGGAACGCCGGACACCGGCAGCGGCTGCCATCAATCCTGATCTCTTCACGAGGGGGCGGCCCCTGATTCAAAAAAAATGGGTGCGCACTTTCGATATAACCGATTTTTGCCGCCAGCGTCTATTGAAGTCGCATTAACCTAAACCGGGGGCCGCGCTTCCGAAGGTGGAAAAACAGGTCGAAACCGGTCGGCGCCCGATGCCGCCGGCTTGTCTCGGAACCTATGCGCACCCGATGAGTTGTCATGCCACCTTATCCAGCCCCTCAGGAGATATCATGATCCGCCGTTTTATCGGAATTGTTGCCCTTGCCGCCACCGTGGCCCTTCCCGTTATGGCGCAGGCCCAAGGCGTCCCCGAGGGCGTTGAGCGAGGCTCCCGGGACGGCGAAAGAGCTGCGGGCCCGCTCGGAGCGGTTGTTGGCGGCGTCGTTGGCGGTGTGGTCGGTGGCGTAAACGGGGTTCTCGGCGTCGACGAGCGTCCGCGCTTTCGCAGTTACGTGGTCGAGCAGCATCGCCCGTCCTATCAATATCGCGAGGACGTCCGGATCGGCGCGGTTCTGCCCGAGGAAGGCGTCACTTATTATGACGTGCCGCAGGAATATGGCGTGCGGGATTATCGCTACACGGTGGTGAACAACCGCACCGTTCTGGTCGATCCGCGCACCCGCCGGATCGTCGAAGTCGTCGAGTAAGGCGACCGTAGCGTAACAATAACAAATGGAGGCCGTCCGTCAGGGCGGCCTCCATCATTTTATAAAGCCATTTTGCCGAATTTCACACGTTACGCTGACTGCAACGCGCGTACGGCAGCGTCAGAAACGGCCGCCGCTTCGGATGAGCCGCACGATCAGTAACAGCAAGACGGCGCCGATCGCGGAATAAATGATCTCCGATACAATGCCGCCACCGATATGAAAGCCAAGTCTCGGAAACAGCCAACCGGCGATAAACGCGCCCAAAATACCGACGATGATATCGCCGATGATTCCAAAGCCGGTGCCGCGCACGACCTTTCCGGCTAGCCAGCCCGCGACCAACCCTACAAATAAAGTAACAAGAAGACCTTCGCCGTGCATAGGAAATCCCCCCTGACGCGACCCCGCGCGCTGAGCTTGAACCTATACACAATTGCCGGAGGTGACGACTCCAATTTCCGCGATGCGGCTTTGGAAATCCCGGCGCGACCAAGCTTGGCGCAATCGATGTCGATTGGACCGGACTACTTCGTCGCGAGGACCTCGGCACGTTCCGCCAGGATGCACCTTGCAAGCCGGTCGGGCCCGATCGGCACATTGGGCGGCAGCTGCTCAAAGCAGCGGGCTTCCGCAAATCCGCAGCGCGGCGCAAAAGAGCAATTGCTCGGCGCCTTGTCGAGCGAGGGCGGTGTCCCCGGAATCGTTTCCAGCCGCTGGCCCCGTTTGGCGCCATGAACCGTCGAGGCCAGGAGACCGCGCGCATAGGGATGGACCGGCGAACGCACGATCTGGCTGAGCGTACCCTGCTCGACGATCTGGCCGGCATACATCACCGCGACGCGATCGCAGATTTCGATGGCGACGCCGATATCGTGGGTAACGAAGATGACGGACATGCCGAACTCGCGTTGGAGTTCGCGCAGCAGCAGCAGGATCTGGATCTGCACGGTGGCGTCGAGCGCCGTGGTCGGCTCGTCGGCGAGCAGGATTTTGGGCTTGCAGGCCAGTGCCAGCGCGATCATCGCGCGCTGCCGCATGCCACCGGACATCTCGTGCGGATAGGCGTCGAGCCGGCGCTTTGCGGAGGGAATGCGCACCACCTCCAGCATTTCCAGCGCGCGCGCCATCGCCTCGCTGTGGCTTTTGCCTTCGTGGCGCATCACGCTCTCCGCGATCTGGTGGCCGATAGTATAAACCGGATCGAGCGCCAGCGCCGGTTCCTGGAAGATCATCGAGACGGTCTGGCCGCGAAACGCCGACAGTTCCTCGTCATCGAGCGTCAGCACATCGCGTCCCAGCACCCGAACGCTGCCCGAAATCTGCGTTCGCGTCTTCGGCAAGAGCCGCATCAGCGCGCGCAACGTCACGCTCTTGCCCGAACCGGATTCGCCGAGCAAGCCCAGCACTTCGCCTTCGCCAAGCGAAAGGTTGAGGTCGTTCACGGCATGAACGGTGCGCTCGCCGCTGAAGCGAATGTTGAGGTCGCGGATGTCGACGAGCCGGGTCATGCGAGTTTCGGTACCCGGTCGTGGAAGTCCGTGGCGCGCTGGAAGGCGGCGCCGATCCGCAGCAACGTGGCCTCGTCGAACGAGCGGCCGATCAATTGCATTGCGACCGGAAGACCGCCGCGGGTAAAGCCAGAGGGTATCGCCAGCGACGGAAGTCCAAGGTAATTGATCGGGCGGGTAAATCGCGTCAGCCGCTGGATCACGGCTTCGGCGTCGGGGCTGTTGCCGACGTCGCTTTCCGCGATGGTCGGCGCCGCGACCGGCGCCACCGGTGCGATCACCGCATCGACGCCAGCGACCGCCGCGAGATGCGTCGCCAAAGCTGGTCCGCGCCAACGCATCGCTTCCAGATAAGACACGGCGGGTATCGCCAACCCGTTCTGGAGCCGCATCAGTACCTGCGGACTGTAATCCTGCGGACGCTCGATCAACCATCGCTTGTGAAACGCCGCGGCTTCGACGGCGAGCACCAATTGGCAGGCGGCGGTGAGCTGGCCTTGGTCCGGCAGTTCGACCTGAACGGTTTTTGCGCCCTCGCGCTTGAGCACAGCCATCGTTGCGTCGAGGATTGCAGCGACTTCGGAATCGAGATCGTCGACGTAAAAGGCGGAGGGGACGCCGATAGTGAGGCCCTTGATCGATCCCGTGGTCGCGGCGCTGTAATCCGGCATTGGTCCTGTGACCGCGGTTGGATCGTCGGGGTCTGCGCCCGCCATCAGGCCCAGCAGCAACGCGCAATCTTCAACGCTGCGCGCCAGCGGCCCGATAGTGTCGAGTGATTGCGACAGCGGCATCGCGCCGGCGCGGCTGATCCGGCCGACGGTGGTCTTGAGCCCGGTGACACCGCAGAAATGCGCCGGCATCCGGATCGAGCCGCCGGTATCCGAGCCCAGCGCCGCAAATGTCAGCCTTGCGGCGACCGCGGACCCCGATCCCGACGACGAACCGCCGGTGATATGGTCGAGGCCCCACGGGTTGTGCACAGGACCATAATGCGCGTTATGGCCGGTCGGCCCGTAAGCGAACTCGGCCATCTGAAGCGAGCCCAGCCGAACCGTGCCGGCATCCTTCAGGCGCTGTAGCGCAGTCGAGGTGGTCGTGGCGACGAAATCGCGGCGAATGCGCGAGCCGCAGGTGACCACTTTGCCCGCCTCGTAATACATGTCCTTGTGCGCCAGCGGCACGCCGTGCAGCGGACCGCGGTTGTTGCCCTTGGCGAGATCGGCATCGGCGGCACCGGCTGCCGCCAGGGCTGCCTCGGCTTCGATCGTCATGAACGCATTGAGGCGGGGCTGCCACTCCGCGATCCGATCGAGACAGGATTGCGTCGCTTCGCGCGACGAGAGTTGCTTCTGCGCGATCGCCTGGGCGACCGAGGTCAACGACATCAGGGCCGGTTCAGCGGTCATTTCGAAGCCTTCCCGGCTTGCACGACGACAAATGTCGCCGGTTCCAGATCGAACGGCAGCGTGCCGGCGACGGCGGCAAAGCCTTCGAACGCCGGTCCGATGGAATTGGCGATGCGCGCGGCGACCTCGGCATTGACGGGAACGCCGGCAACCGCGGCGATCGCGCTGATTTCCTTGGGGGTGGGTCTTGTCATGCGGCGTCTACTCCCTTTGATGGCGCGCGGCTATGGCCTGAGCCAGGTATGGCCATGTAACACGCTGCCTGGTGCCCCGTCTTATCGAGCGCGGTGAGTTTTGGTGTGGCATTTGCGCAGAGCGGCTCCGCGAACGGACAACGGGTGTGAAACCGGCACCCCGACGGCGGATCGATCGGATTGGGCGGATCGCCCGATATCGGCGGCGTCTCCGTCCGATGATCGGGGTCGGAAGATGGCATCGCCGCCAGCAGCGCCCGCGTGTAGGGATGCGCCGGGGCATCCCACACCCGGTCCACCGGACCCAGCTCGACCACTTCGCCGAGATACATCACCAGGACGCGGTCGGAAATGTAGCGCACGACATTGAGATCGTGGCTGATGAAGAGATATGTCAGCCCGAACTCGCGCTTGAGATCGACCAGCAGATTGAGCACCTGGGCCTCGACCGACTTGTCCAGCGCCGAGACGGCCTCGTCGAGGATCACCAGACGCGGCGACAAGGCCAGCGCGCGTGCAATATTGACGCGCTGGCGTTGGCCGCCGGAAATCTCGTGCGGATAGCGATTGGCAAAATTTTCCGGCCGCAAGCCCACCTTGCCGAGCAGTTCGCGGGCCAGTACGCGCGCGGCCGCGTCGGCCATGCCGTGAACCTTCGGGCCAAAAGCGATCGATTCCTCGATCGTCAGGCGCGGATTGAGCGAGGCATAGCTGTCCTGAAACACCATCTGCATGCCGCGGCGAAGCTCGCGAAGCGATAGCGCACGCCCGACCTGCATGCCGTCATAGATGATATCCCCGGCGTCGCGGGTCATCAGGTGCATCAGCAGCCGCGCGGTGGTCGACTTGCCGCAGCCGGATTTACCGACGATTCCGACCGTTTCGCCCTTGGCGATCGAGAACGAGACATCATCGACGGCGCGCACCGTCTTGCGCGCGCTGAACAGATCGCCCCGCACCGGGAAGTGTTTTGTCAGTCCACTGACCTGCAGCAGCGGCTGCGCGGCGCCGCCGCGATCTTCGATCGGCGCCAGCATGTCGGGCAAGGGGGTGACTTCATTCATCGTATCAGTTCCGGATGTCCATGGCACTGCGCATCCCGTCGCTGAGCAGGTTGAAGCAGATCGACACGGCGAAGATCATGGCGCCCGGCAATGCCGCCACCCATGGATTGATATAGATCGCGGTGCGCAGCGTATTGAGCATCAGGCCCCATTCCGGCTCCGGTGGCTTTGTCCCCAGGCCAAGGAATGACAGGCCCGCCGCCAAAATCATCGACACCGAGATCAGGCCGGTGGCGTAAACGAAAATCGATCCCAGCACATTGCCGAGCATGTGCACGCGCATGATGGTGAAAGGACCGGCGCCGGAGGCCCGCGCCGCCTCGACAAAATCCATGTTGCGCACGCCGGTGGTGACGCTCTCGGCGACACGGGTGATCTGCGGCACGAATATAATCGTGAGCGAGACGATGGAGTTGACGATACCCGCGCCGAGCGCCCCCGAAATCGCGATCGCCAACAGCACCGAGGGGAATGCGTAGAACACATCGACCGTGCGCATGATCGCGGTGTTGATCTTGCCGCCGACATAGCCGGCGACCAGACCGAGCGAGGTGCCGAACACAAAGGCAAAGATGACGGGAAGAATGCCGACGATCAATGACAGCCGCCCGCCATAGATCAGCCGCGCCAGCATGTCGCGGCCGAGTTCGTCGGTACCGAGCGGATAGTTCGGCGTGCCGATATGCCGAAGCCGGCGGATCATCGAACCCTGATACGGGTCGGCAAGCCCCAGCCATGGCGCACAAATCGCCGACAGGAAAATCGCGATCAGAATCAAGGCGCAGATCATGCTGACCTTGTCGCGCAGGATACGTCGCCCGACTGTCGCCCAGTAGCCGCGCGCCTTGGTGGCGGGTGCAGCCTGGAGGGCCGTGTCCGTGATCGCGCTCATCGGTAGAACCTCATTGGCGTCAGCTCCGCTTGATGCGCGGATCGATCGAGGCCTGCGCGATATCGACCACGAGATTCAGAAACACGAAGAACAAGGCCAGCACCAGGATCGTGCCTTGCAGCAGCGGCAGATCGCGCTGGAATATCGCCGAATTGAGCAACAGGCCCGATCCCGGCCACGAGAACACCGTCTCGATCAGGATGGAACCGCCAAGCATGTAGCCCAATTGAAGGCCCATCACTGCCATCGCGGTCGGCGCGGCGTTCTTGATGACGTGACGAAACACCTGGGTTTCGCGCAGGCCCTTGGCGCGCAGCGCCTCGACGAAATCCTGACTGAGGATATCGCCGGTCAGCGCCCGCACCGTGCGCGTCACGATCCCCATCGGTATCACCGACGTGGTGACCGCGGGCAGGATCAGATAACGGATGTGCTCCCAGTCCCATCCCCAGGCGCCGGAGCCGCCGGGACCGGCGCCGACG
The DNA here is from genome assembly GCA_963811915.1 of uncultured Alphaproteobacteria bacterium. Classification (GTDB taxonomy): domain Bacteria; phylum Pseudomonadota; class Alphaproteobacteria; order Rhizobiales; family Xanthobacteraceae; genus Bradyrhizobium. The sequence continues at coordinate 114,224 of CAWETC010000033.1, read as the reverse complement.
GCGGGCAGCCAGTTGAGCTGCACCGAGAAAACGATCACCAAGACCATCCCGAGCCAGTAATGCGGCACCGAGACGCCGGCGATCGCGATCGAGGTCGCCACCTTGTCGATCCAGGTGTCGCGGAAATAGCCGGCAATCAGGCCGAAGAACAACCCCAGCGTAAATCCGATCGACGCCGCCGCGATCGCCAATGTCACGGTGTTGCCGACCGCGCGCATGACTTCCGACAGCACGGGGCGGCCGGTCGCGATGGAATGACCGAGATCGCCATTGACCGCCTTCCATAGCCAGAGGCCGAACTGGACCGGCAGCGGCCGGTCGAAGCCGTAGGCGATGCGCATCTGATCGGCGAGTTCCTGCGAGGCATCGGCCGGCAAAATCGCAACCAAGGGATCGCCAGGCGTGATGTGCACCAGTAGAAAGCACACCAGCGCGACGCTGATGACTATCGGGATCACATAGACGATACGCCTGAGGATATAAACGAACACAATCACCCTTTTCTCTGCTTCATCTTCCCTTGTCCCCTTGGGGGAGAGGGTGGCCACAGGCGGCCTTCGGCCGCCGTTCTTTAGTTGGGACGCCGATGCTTTGCATCCGCTATGCGAAGTCCGCGCCGGATCAGGGGTTCCGGTCTATCGATAGTCCAGCCCCCTCACCCGCCTTCAATGCTGCGCATCGAAGGCGACCTCTCCCACGAGGGGAGAGGTGAAGAGAAAAGCCTCACGGAGTCATGGAGATCGGCGAGAAGTCCACGAACCAGCTTTTTGGTTGCACGAACCCCTTGATCTTCGGACTAATCGCGCGGGGCGCGACGTCGTGCGCGACATACAGGAACGCGGCATCGTCGACGGACGCCGCATGCAGTTCAGCCAGCGCCGCGTCACGCGCGGCCGGATCAAAGGTCCGCCGCGCCTTGGTGACCAGTTCATCGAATTTTGGATTATTGATAAAGCCCCAATTGTTCGACACCGGCGGCGCCATCGACGATTGCAGGAAGCGGACCATCGCAAAGAACGGATCCATCGCCGCGTAAGTGACGTTGGTGGCGTTGGCGCCGTTGGCGGACGGATCCTTGGCGCCGCGCCGCCAGTTCGTGAACAGCGTATTCCACTCGATGACGTCGAGCTGGACGTCGAAATAACATTCGGCCAGCGCCTGCTGCAGATACTCGTTCATCGGCAAAGGCAGCATCTGGCCGGAGCCTGACGCCGACGTCTGGACCTTGACCGTCAATTTCTTGTTCGGGCCAAACCCAGCCTCCTGCATCAGCTTCTGCGCCGCAGGCTTGTCGTACTTGATTTCGAAAGTCGGCTTGCCGCGCCAGGGGTGACCCGGCTCGAAGGTGCCGGTGGCCGGCACCATCAGGCCGCCGAGCAGGCCGTCCTTCAGGCCCTCGCGATCGATGCAGAGATTTGCCGCCTTGCGAACCCGGATGTCATTCCACGGCGAACCTTCAACGCGCGAGAACTGCCATGGCCAGACATGCGGTTCTTCATTACTCTTGATTACAAAGCCGCGCTGCTTGATTTCCGGGATGGCGTCCGGCGCCGGCGCCTCTATCCAGTCGACCTGGCCGGAGAGCAACGCCGCAGTGCGGGCATTGGCCTCGGGCATCGGCAGCAGCAGCATCTTGTCGACCTTGGGGATGCGTGCCTTGTCCCAGTAGTTTTCGTTCTTCACCAGTTCGAGCCGCTCGCGCGGCGTGAAGCTCGACATTTTCCACGGACCGGTACCGGAAGCGTCCTTCGCGAACGCGGCCCAGGCGGCCTGCGACTTCGCCTTGGTGTCGGCGCCCGCGGCGGCGTCGAACAGCTTCTGCCATTTCGCCGGACTGACCATGAACAGGTTGGTGAGATTGATCGGCAGAAAGCTGTCCGGCTCTTTCGTGGTTAGTTCCACCGTCATGTCGTCGATCTTGCGGGCCGAGACCAGCGTCGGCATCCGCGACGCCGTGACGCCGACCTGGCTCGGATCGAATTGCGGCGCGTCCTGCCTGAGAACCTTATCGACATTCCAGACCACGGCGTCGGCATTGAACGGCGAACCGTCGTGGAAGGTGACACCGGGCCGAAGCTTGAATACCCACTTGGTCTTGTCAGTGGCGTCCACCGCCCATTCGGTCGCAAGTCCGGGAATCATGATGCTGGCCTTGTCGGCGGACGACAGGTCCCACATCGTCAAGCCGTCATACATGGTGAGGCCGGTGAAGCGGTTGCCCTCAAAGCCCTGATCGGGCTGGCCTAGCGTGCGCGGAATGTCGGCCGCGGTCATGCCGATGCGCAAAACAGTCTCGGCGCCAGCGGTTTGCGGCAGCGCAACCACGGCGGCGATCGCCAGCACCGCCGCCACGGTCCGGCTTTTTCCAGAATTTTTCACACGCATCGCAACCAACCCCTTCTCCAATTTTCGATGGCTATTTCTTATGCAATCCATGCAACGGCTGTGCCAATGGCGTTTAATCGCCTGTCTGATGGCGATTGCCGTTACAGCTCTTTGTAAGTCGGCAGGCCAAATAGGTGCAAATGCCTAATCTGGCACCAACCTTGCAACAACAGCGCAGAAACAGGTCCTTATGTCTGTCTAACGGAGTTTAGTTCATGCGCGTCCGAAATTCGATCCTGGTTGTAGCCTTGGCGCTCGGCATCGGCGGCGGCCTGCCCGCGCTTTCCGCGCAGGCCGAGACCGTGGTGCGCTACGGGATCTCAATGGCGGACATTCCGTTGACCACGGGCCAGCCGGATCGCGGCGCCGGCGCCTATCAGTTCAGCGCTTACACGATCTACGATCCGCTGGTGGCCTGGGAGATGGATGTGTCGGATCGGCCGGGCAAGCTGGTGCCGGGCCTCGCCACCGAATGGAAAGTCGACGACAAGGACAAGACCAAGTGGCGATTTACGCTCCGCAAGGGCGTCAAATTTCACGACGGCAGCGAATTCAATGCCGATGCGGTGATCTGGAACCTGGACAAGGTTCTCAACGACAAGGCGCCGCAATTCGACAAGCGCCAGAGCGCGCAGGTGAAAACCCGCCTGCCTTCGGTTGCAAGTTACGCCAAGATCGACGACTCCACCGTGGAGATCACCACCAAGACCGTCGACTTGTTCTTCCCCTACCAGATGCTCTGGTTCCTGGTCTCCAGCCCCGCACAATATGAGAAGCTCGGCAAGGACTGGGACAAATTCGCCAGCCAGCCGTCGGGCACCGGGCCTTTCAAGCTGACCAAACTTGTGCCGCGCGAACTCGCCGAATTATCAAGGAACGAAGACTACTGGAACAAGAAGCGGCTTGCGAAGGTCGACAAGCTGATCCTGATTCCGATGCCGGACGCGCTGGCCCGCACCAATGCGCTGCTGTCCGGGCAAGTCGACCTGATTGAGACGCCCGCACCGGACGCGGTACCGCAGCTCAAAGCCGCGGGCATGCGGATTGTCGATAACATCACGCCGCACATATGGAATTATCATCTCAGCGTGTTGCCCGGTTCGCCCTGGACTGATGTGCGTTTGCGCAAGGCGCTCAATCTTGCCATCGATCGGGAAGCGGTGGTCGGACTGATGAACGGATTGGCCAAGCCGGCCAAGGGTCAGGTCGATCCCTCCAGCCCCTGGTTCGGCAAGCCCAGCTTCGACCTCAAATACGACCTCGCCGCCGCGAAGAAACTGGTCGAGGAGGCCGGGTATTCAAAAGAAAAGCCGCTGAAGACGACCTTCATCATAGCGCAGGGCGGCACGGGCCAGATGCTGTCGCTGCCGATGAACGAATTCCTGCAGCAGAGTTTCAAGGAAATCGGCATCGACGTCGATTTCAAGGTAGTCGAGTTGGAGACGCTCTATACGCACTGGCGCAAGGGCGCCGCGGACGAAATGAATGCCGGCATTACCGCCAACAACATTGCGTATGTGACCTCCGACCCGCTTTACGCGATTGTTCGCTTTTTTGCCTCCGACCAGATCGCGCCAGTCGGGGTGAACTGGGGCGGCTACAAGAACCCGAAGGTCGATGCGCTGATCGCCGAGGCCAAGCAGACGTTCGATACTGCCAAGCAGGACGACCTGATCGCGCAGGCGCATGCGCTGATCGTCGACGACGCCGCGCTGGTCTGGGTGGTGCACGACACCAATCCGCACGCGCTCTCGCCCAGGATCAAGAAATTCGTGCAGGCACAGCACTGGTTTCAGGACCTGACCACGATCGGCGTGGAGTAGAGAATCGAGAGCTTGGTCGTATACTCGGCATACCTTCTCCCTTTGGGAGAGGTATGCCGTTGCCCTGTGGAGAGAGAGAGAGCACCGTTATTGCGGAAATGCAAAAAAGCCGAAGCGGACCGATCGTCGTAGCTATTTCGTCAGCAATGCGAAAGCGCCATCCCAATCCGGCGGCGGTGGGTTCTGCTGATACGCATGCAACCGCGTCTCGTAGAGATCGTACAAGAGCTCGAGGCTACGCGCCTCATCGGTGGTACGGCCGCGCTCGATCGCCGCGAGCGCGCCCTCCCAGTTGCGGCTGCGATAGCAGGCCAACATCTCGATGGTCAGGTTGCGCAAGCGCTGAAAGCGACCGGACCGCGCGGTATCCTCGCGACCAGCGATGGCGTAGATGACCTCGGGCTCCTTCTTGCCCTTGACCATGATGAAATCGAGTTCAAGGATGGCAAACTTGTCCTTAACCGCGAGCGCGGTCTTGGAGCCGACGATGATCGGGAATCCATATTCCTTGGACTGTCCCTCCAGCCGCGATGCCAGATTGACGCTATCGCCGAGCACCGAATAGTCGAAGCGCAAATCGGATCCCATATTGCCGACGACGCAGGTCCCGGTATTCAAACCGACCCCGACATTGATCGGAATATAGGCATGTCCCCCGTTCTGGGCCTCGATCTCCCGCTCCTTGTTGAGAAGGTCGATCCGCTCCAGCATGTCCAGCGCGGCCTCGCACGCGTTGAGCTGATGTTCGTTGTCGTCGAGCGGCGCATTCCAGAACGCCATGATGGCGTCGCCCATGTATTTGTCGATAGTGCCCTTCCGCGCCAGGATCGCATTGGTCAGCGGGGTCAGGAACCGGTTCATCAGCGCGGTCAGGCCTTGCGGATCATGCTTGTAGGATTCCGAGATGGAGGTGAAACCCCGGACGTCGGAGAACATGATGGTCATCTCGCGCTCTTCGCCGCCGAGCTTGAGTTTTTCCGGCGAATTCGCCAGCTGCTCGACCAGCGCCGGCGAAAGGTACTGGCCGAATGCCGAGCGGATCTGCCGCCGCTGCGCCTGTTCCCGGACGAAGCTCGTGAAGATTAACGTCAGGTAGATCGCCGTGGTCGACAGCAAGGGATATGTAAAATCGATCAGTAGCAAATGTTGCGTGTAGAAATACCAGGAGGTTCCGACCAGCACGGTCGCAAACAGCGCGCCGATGCCGACGAGGGTAACCGGTCCAAGCTGCGGCGCGAACACGATCACGAGAATTCCGAGCAATAACGCCGCACCGAATTCGACCAACGGGCCATAAGGCGGCTGCGACAAGAGCTGCTTGGTCAGCGCGGCTTCCAGCACCTGGGCATGAATTTCGACGCCCGGAATAGCCGGCGAAACCGGCGTGGTCTTGATGTCGTTAAGCGCGACCGCGGATGTTCCGATCAGCACCAGCTTGCCCGCGATTTTCTCATGGGCGACGCTGCCATCGATCACGTCGGCGGCGGAAACATAGATCGATGGGTCCTGACGCGCGAAATGAACCCAAAGCTGACCGTTGCGGTCGGTCGGAATCTCGAGACCCCTGACGCCGACGCTCTTGAGGCCGGCCTTGTCGGATTTGATGATGATTGTGGGAGTGCCGGTCGCCACCCGCAATATTTCAAAACTCAGGGACGGCATGGTCGCGCCCTGAGCCCGCATCATCATCGGCACCCGCCGGACAATGCCGTCGCGCTCGACCCTGATCGTGAACAGGCCGCGCCCGGCCGCCGCTTCTTCCAGCACGTGAACGTTGCGGAGCAGACCGGGAAAATCGAACAGGAAAGGCTGGGGATCTTCGCCCAGCGTCGCAAATCCCGTCATCGGAAGCGTCTGGTTGAACTCCCCGATGACCTGAGCCAGTCCTGTTTCGCCCAGAACCACACGCGAGCGCCGGATGGCATCGGCGAAAATCTGATCGTTGCTGGGCAATTCACGCAGCTTGTTTCGGGTCTCTTCATCGAGATCCCGCATCGTTTTAGCCGCGGCGTCGGGGTTGAGCCGGTCAGGCTCCGCGAACACAATGTCGAAGGCGATGACAACGGCGCCAAGCCGGGTCAGGTTGGTGATTATGTCCGCGATATTGGTCCGCGGCCATGGCCACTGCCCGAGTTTCGCCAGGCTCTTCTCGTCGATATCGACAATGGTGACCGGCCTTGCGGTCTTCACACGGGGTTTGATGGCCTGGAAAGTGTCGAAGGTCCTGACGCGAAGCTCCTCGATCGGCGCTGGATCGGCGATGCGCATCGCGGCAAAGCCGATCAGCAGCGCCAGGCACAGCACCCTCGCATAGCCGAATTTCCGCCCGAACCACCGCCGTAATATCTTGAGCCGCTTCATGTCGGGTGCATATCAGGTTGAACTAATTTGAACAGGTCCAGGTCAAGTCCGCAATTACCAGCGCCGGGGCATTTCAAATTCGGCGAAACCAGCAACCAGAACAGCCATGTCGGTCGCCGGACACCAGTCATCAAGGCCCGCTCGCCGAAGTCGAATGCCTCGGAATTCCATGGATGCCGTAGCGCATCGGGCCGCAATCCCATGGATTTCCACCCCGGCCTTCGCCGAAGGCGCCTTAAACGAAATGGAAATCGCTGGCGTGCAACTGCGCCTTGAGAACTCCGCTCAGGGTGATCGTGTCATGAGCGTCGAGGGCGACGACCGTGTTGCCGTGACCGTCATCATGCGTTGCGTTCAAGGCGGCCTGTATGTTCGCAAAGAGCTGGCTATTGAACTGGAGCGTATCCGTCTCGGTATGGAAGTCGGTCACGGTGGCCTGCCCGACATTGGCAAAGTTGAACACAAAGGTGTCGCTGGCGGCATTACCGGTCAGCGTCTGGTTCGGAGCGCTGGCGACTATCGTGCTGCTGGCGGCTGGGCCGGGATTCTGCGCAACGACACCGTCCACAGCCTGCCCACTGCCAGACTTGGTGGATCGTGCGATCAGAATTCCGCCGTTATCATCGCTAACCGGCGCACTCCAGTGGGTTGAATTCGCGCCCACAGTCAGGTGCACTGCCGTGTGACCGGACTCTTTCGATTGTAACCGTGCCACCTGAATGATTACCGGAATAGGTGGACTTTGGCGTTGGCGTCGAAGCCGGCCACATCCACCACATCGGCAGCGGTCATACTACCGCCGCTTTCAAAAATTGTTCCATGGAAATTGGTTGGATCCTTGAGGATCAACTCGCCGGAGCCGGTAAATGCCACGTCAAGCCCGTCGCCGTGATCCAGCTGCAGGGTCGCCCCGGCGTCGATCTTGAACTTCCCTCCACCGGAAATGTCGCTGCTACCGCTTGCGATTTCGAGCGCGCTGCCATTACCCCCCGCAGCCTCGATCGTGCCGTTGTCGGTGAACGCTCCCGTAATCGTTGCGAAGGTTGCAGTGTCCTCCAGCGTCCCGCCGGTGTCGACGTGAACATGTCCAGCTTCGATCGTCAGGTTACCCCCGAGGGTAAGTGTGTTGTTTCGGAGGATTTCAACGGTGGCACCGGAGTCGTGCACGACCAGGGAATCCGCAAAGGCAGCCTGGTCGATCTTGACCGTGTAGGTCCCCCTGACGTCGACGAGCGCGTTGTCGCTGGACGTAGGAACTCCGGAAGGGCTCCAATGATCTGAGGTTTGCCAATCATGGCTGCCGCCCAACCGTTCCGATGCCGGCGCGACGGCACCGAAGGAAACGGTCGCAGATTCAGTTTCGTCGAGAGTCTGTATACGTAACGACCACTTCCAGCATCTTGTTGTCGTCGGTCGCCGTGGGCATATACCCGGAGCTGTTTGTGCCGACGGCAGTCCAATCGACGCCGCCGTCGCTGGAAACCTGCCAGGCATAACTAAGACCCCTCGATTCAGGTGTGCCGCCGTCCTCAACCCCGGTAACGTGGATCGCCAAACCCTGCTGCGCGGTCGTGCTGTCGACCGTCGCAGTCAGATCGTTTGGCATGCCGAGACTGTAGATGCTGCTCTCGCTGCCCCCCGCGTCGACATAGGTCACGACAAGCTGCATCAACTTGCCTTCGTCGGACTCGCCGGGCGTATAGCTCGAGCCAGTGCCGACGGTCTGCCAGCTTTGGCCGTTGTTCGCGGAATCCTGCCATTGGTAACTGAGTTCCTGTCGTGACGGTGATGCCGCCATCCTTGACCCCGAGGATGTCCATTGTCACGCCTTGCTGCGCGGTCGTGTGGTCGAGCGTCGCAACCAGATCGTTCGGGCCGTCGCTCACCGTGATCGCCGTCGAGGCGGTGCCTTGTGTTGCAGAAGTATCGCTACCATCATTCGAGGTCACCCTCACGTACAGCGTATCGGAACCATTAAATTCCGTGGTCGGCGTATAGGTCAGCCCCTGAAGCAGCGTGTTGACCGCGGCTGCGTTGCCGGAAATCGTCAGCGAGCCACTGTCGTCGCCCGTCACCGTCACACCGGCAGGCAGGCCGGTGTCGTTGACATGCACCGTGCCGTGCGCAACCGTCAGCGCCGCGCTCACGGTGTCGTCGCTGTCTTCCGCCAGAGGACCGACGATCACGCCCATGATCGCAACACTGGTGGCATTCTCGGTCAGCGTCAGCGTCGCCGGCGCGCTCGCCGTACCGGCTTCCGCAACCGGATTGACGGTGATGGTGGCGGCTTCGGTGGCAGCGGCGCTGGTGCCGCCGCCAGCGTTGAATTCCTCGGTGGTCGAGGAGGTGAAGGTCAACGTGTCCTGCCCTTCGAACTCGGTGGTCGGCGTGTAGCTGACGCCGCCGAGCGCCGCTTTCACCGCGGCGAGCGAGCCTGAGAACGTGATGCTGGCGCCGCTGAAGGTGCCGCTCAGGCCGCTGTCGCCCGCGAGCGCCAGTGAGCCGTCGTTGACGCTCAGCGTCACATTGAATGTGTCGGCGGCGTCGTTGGCGCTGGCATCGGCCGGCGCCACGTTCAGACCGGTGAGCGCAATCGCCGCATGGTTCTCGGTCGTGATCTGCGCGTCCGGCGTGGAAACCACCGGCGTTTCGGGGACCCCGATAACGGTTCCAGCCGATACGGTCGCGGTCTCGCTATGATCAAGCGCATCGATGTACGAGATAGAAACGCGTAGGGCATGGCCTTCGTCGGCCTCACCCGGAATGTAATTGCCGTTGGCGTCTGCAGTACCGGATCCGGGGACCCATGCGCCGTTTTCGAATATCTGCCACGTGTAAGTGGCAGTGACGGCGGCGCCTCCATCCGTAATCGAGGCCTTAATGGAGCTGCCCTCGGTTGCATTTCCGTTCGAATCGAGCCCCGCAATCACTCCAGGCACCTCGGTGACGTCGGTCCCGCCATTGCCATCGCCGGTCACAGACCAGGAGACGCCGGTGTAATCGCCCGTGAGCTGGATGTGTGCGACCTGCGTAAGGTCGACATTGCTGGTGATCGTGAGGATGTCGGTCTTGCTGTCAAAGGTGACCGTGGGCAGCACAATCGTACCGACACCATTAAGCGAGCTGATGTCGAGGAGATCGATCTTATTGTCGTCGAGGCCGGTAACCGTTCCGCCGAATGCCTCCGAATGGTCGAGCTTCAGGGTGCCGGTCGCATCGGGATCGAACGTGACGGTGACGGACGAATATCGGCGAATTGGCACCTAGCTCGAGCACTGCTCCGCCCTTGATCTCGAGGTTACCCGAGAACGCGGTGTCGACGATCAGGTTGCCGCCATCCGATTTTAGCGTGCCACCGGTATTGTCGAGCGTGCTGGTCGCGTCGATGACCAAGGTTCCGCTGGTGACGTCGATCGTGCCGGTGTTGGTAATCTTCGCACCGGTGACGAAGCTGTCGCCGCTTGAATCAAGCACGCCGGAGATGTTGACCGTGCCGCCGCTGATCGTGGACGCGTCCAGGTCGAGCGTCGCGGGGTTGATCGGACCGGCGTCGACCTGGATAATACCATTCGTAGTGTCGTCAGCATTGGTGATGATGTCGTCGCTCAGCTTCAGGGTGCCGCCGCCCATCACCTCGATGGTCCCGGTGTTGGTGACCGGCGTGGGATCGATCGTCAGCGTGCCGCCGACGACAATGATATTGTTGACGTTGACGATCGTGGCTCCGGTGATGAAGCTGATGCCGCTGAAATCCATCTCACCGAGGACGTCGAGCGTGCCGCCGTTGATGGTAGCCCCGTTGAACGCCAGCGTGTCGCCGCTGTCGACCCGGATAGTGCTGCTGGTGGCAATATCGGTAAAGACCGCTCCATTCACCGTGACGTTGTCCAGCGTCACGATCACTCCGCTTTCGACGGTCACCCCGCCATTGTTCAGGATGACGTCGGTAGTGACCAGACCGGTAGTCACGCCGTTGATTAGACTGTTGCCGGTGACGTCGATCTTACCATTGTCGGTGATAGTGCCGCCGGTGATGGTGGCGCTGTTCAGCACCATCTGGTCGCCGGCGTCGATCGTCAGGTGGCTGCCGCTGATCGTGGTTCCGTCCTGAGCAATCAGCTGGCCGACCAGCGTATTTACTGCGCCGTCCACCTCAATGCTGGTGCCGGTTACCGCGACCTTGTCCAGCGTCAGGATCTTGCCACTCTCGATCGTCACCGCACCGTTGTTCAGAGTTGCATTGCTGTCGATCTTGCTGCTGCCGGTGACGTCAATCGTGCCGGTATCGTTGATGGTGCCGCCGATGATCTCGGCGCCCGACAGCGTCAGCGTCTGGAGCGCGTCGACCTGGATGATGCTGCCGGCGGCGTTGGTCAGCGTATCGTCGAGCAACTCGGTCGCCCCGGCCACTTCCAGCGTGCCGCTGTTGGTGATCGAACCCAGAACGCTGATCGAGGCGCCCTGGAGCGTGGCGCCACCGGTCAGCTTCACCGTGTCGTCGAGCACGATCGTGCCCTTATCGGTGAGGGTGGTTGCGAAAACCGCGATGTTGTCCAGCGTCAACGTCACGCCGCTCTCGATCGTCACGCCACCATTGTTGAGCGCCGCATGACCGTCGATCTTGCTGCTGCCGGTGACGTCGATGCTGCCGAACACAGCCGGACTACCGGTGCCGTCGGCCGTGCCGTCGTTGACGGTGCCGCCATCGATGGTGACGCCGGACAATGTCAATGTCGTGCCGTCATCGACCTGAATGAGCGCACCGCTTGCGGTATCGGTGAAGGTCGTGCCCGTTACCGTGTCGTTATCCAGCATCAGCGTCTGGTTGGCATCGATCGTCACGCCGCCATGGTTCAGGCTGGCGCCACTGATCGTGCTGGAGCCGCTGATCTCGATCTTGCCGCTGGTCGCGAGGGTGGTGGCGGTACCATCATCGATGGTACCGCCATTGATGGTGACGCCGGACAGTCTCAGCGTGTCGGAGGCATCCACCGACAAAATCGCACCACTCGCTGTGTCATTGAAGGTCGTGCCGGTCACCGTGACGTTGTCCAATGTCAGCGTGACGCCACTCTCGATCGTCACTCCGCCATTGTTGAGGATGGCATTGGTGATGACCGGCGACGGACCGACGGTAGTAGTGCCATTGATCGAGCTGTTACCGGTGACGTCGATCGCGCCATTGTCGGTGATGGTGCCCCCATCAATGGCAGCGCCGTTCAGCTTCAGTAGGGCGCTGTTATTGACCTGAATAATACCGCCGGAATTGGCGACGGCGACCTCGACATTGAGCGTGCCGCCGGTGAGTTCGATGGTCCCGGAATTGGTGATGCTGCTCTGATCACCAAAAACGCCGCCTTGAGCGAGAGTGATCGTGCCGTAGTTGTCCAGAACACTATGCTTCAAGAGCGTGGCAATGCCACCAACGCTGATATTTCCGAAATTCTTGATAATCAATTCAGCGGTCAGGGGGGAGAGAGGATCCGTACTCGTGTCCAGGTTAAGCGCGCCGGAAATCGTCAGCGTGCCTGTCAATTCGACATCCAACTCCGGGATCGCAGTCCCGAAGTCAGTGAAGTAATCCATGGTCAGCGATTTGGCCGCTGCCGTGGCATCGACCGTTACCGGAAACGTTGGCGTTGCTGGCAGCACCTGATCCGTGCCAATGAACACATCATCGCTGAAACCGTTGCTGTTCGGAGTCCTGTCGCCTTCCCAATTCGAAGCGACGCTCCACAGCGCACCGCCCGGCGGTATTGGGTTGGTATCGGTCCAGACGACCGCTGCCCCGTTGTTGCCGCTAATCGTGACAACGATGTCCTGGGTGGAGGTCGCATTCTGCAAATCCGTCACAGTGACGGCATAAGTGAGGACCAGCAACTCGTTGGCGGGAACGAGGTCCGCCAAGTAAACCTGAAGATTCGCAAGCGCCCATTCGATCGTTCCGGCGCCGGTCCCCGTGGCATCGTCCGCTGTCGTGATCTTGGCAGTGAGAGCCGCTGCAAGTTCATCGATCACAACCGACCCGACCGTTGTCGCGAAGCTCTGTCCGTCAAGCAGCGCGCTCGTCATTTTTACAGCGACCGTGTGAGTATCGGTCAGATCGGGATCCGTGAAGGTCAGCTTTCCCGCAGTCGCGGTGTTTGGGATCAGTTCGCCGCCTTTCGTATCCGTGCCGGCGGAGACGAAATTGATGTTTTGCTGCGGGCTGGTAATGACCGGAACGTCGTTGGTGCCGGTGATCGTTATCGTAAACTTGAGTTCGGTGACCAGATCGCTCGGCAGGTAATTGTTATTGACTACCGCGTCGTAGGTCAGCGTCAGCGTCTCGCCCTTGGCGAGGAAGTCGAAGGCACCGTCGGCGACGCTGTAGGTCCAGGTTGCCGAGCCGAAGTAGCTGTTGCCGGGAGTCGGGGACCACGGCGAGCTTGGCTTCCACCGCCGCGATGTCCGCGAGCTGCTGCGCGCTCAACGTCGCGGTGACGTCAGTGTGCGCGGCATTCTGGTAGGCGAACGAATCGAACTTGGTCGATACCGTCGGCGCATCGCCGACATTGATATCGACGAAACTGACCTTACCGGACGCGGTATCGGGCGCCGAACTATGGGTCACCGCGGGAAGTTCGGTGATCTGGAAAGTGGTGGCAGCCTGGCCGCTGCCATCGAGGATAATGGCAGTCGGCGCCTGGTTGATGTGCACGTTGGGATTAGGCAGCACAACTGAATTTGAAGGCGCCGTATCGACGGGTGTGGGTAGCTGCAAAACGATCGGGAGCGCGGTAATTAGACCTATCTTGAACGGCGACAATGAGTCCGGGATCGGTGTATCGGTATGGTGATCGAACGTCTTGGTGTTGGTGTCGCTGAATTTTATCGAGAATACATCGGTGATGAGCTTTTGAATCTTCGGACGACAGCCCCGTCGATGAGAGGGTGAGAGTTCCATTGCTGATGTTGATCTGCTGGCCGGCCTTGTCGACGACCGCAAGCGGCGTAAGCGTGGTCTTGTCGAATAGAATGTACGAACCCGTGGTGCCGTCCGGTTCGACCAGCACCTGGAACTTGGCGTCGGGCAAGCCGGCCTGCCCGGGCACGTCGAAGTCGATCTCGACCAGCACCGCGGTGCCGCGGATGCCCATGGTCGCCACCGGCGTGTCGATCTTCATATCGCCGTGCTTGGCGGTCTCGCCAGCGACAAAGGTGATGGTCCCGGCCACCAAGCTGAGCAGCGACGAATTGTTCGACCCGTTGGGGTCGTAGACCATCTCGTTGAGCACCATTCTCGCGTTTGACGAGAGGCCGAACACGGTGCCGTCGATGAAGGTAATGCCGAGCGTCGACCCCGACCCCGACTGGACCACGTCACCCTTTTCGACGTTGTCGCCTTGGTTCAGGATGATCGAGACGCCATTGCGAACAGCAGTCGCGGTGCCGACCAGCTTGGTTACATGGCCGATAACCTTGCTGACACTGGCGCTGCCATCGGCCTGGGCATATTCGACGTGGCCGGTCAGCGCGTTGACGATGTCTCCGGTGAGATGGGCACCATCCGGTGATGCCAGCGCTGCCCGCTTCTCGCCCTTGAAGTAGTCGTGCAGGACCAGCTCTTCATCGTCCTTGGAAAGGACCAGATCGACGCCGGACCGCTTGAAATCGCCGTTGAAAAGTAAATGCGCATCCGGGACGACAATCGCATCCGCCGGAGCATGCGTCGCATGCGCGGAAAATGTATCGACGTGGACGTGGCCATTGGAATGCAGACCCGAATCGACGGGAACCGTGGCGTCGAATTTGCCCGAATAATTCAATGGACCACCGCAAATGGTTAATATTTATATAATTTCAAAGATCTAAGGCTTGCATATCACCGGGAACTTCGGCGCGAAACCATCCCTTGCTTGCGCAAGACTATGAATGGATGCTCCCGCCGCCGTTGTTAAATATTTATTCTGAATGTCTATCGAAAACTGAAAGTATTCATTGCCGGTTCTGCAGACATACAGATGACTTGATATTCAAAATCGGTCACTCTGCTGTATTTCTCCGCATAAAATCCAAAACCTATACTTTCTTTAGCTTTGGACGGCACGCGGTCGCGGAACACTGCACTGATTTCCGGGCTAAGACTGTGATCTAGATAACAAAAACAAACGACTTGTAATGAATTATCCATATCCTGCGGAATTTGCCGCCAACCACAACCAAGGCACGAGTTTCGGGAGAGTTTCGTCCTCTGGACGGTAGCATCGATAAAATTGTCGGCAAACCGGCTAGGCGGATTTCAGCCTGTTTGGCAGTATTCCGCCAGCTTTGGCCGACTTTAAGCAAAATAAAAGCCCCGCCGCCCATCCTTCCCAGCGAAACGATCCGGTCGCGAGCAGGCAAACGAGCCTTGCCGACGTACGGACGATGGGGCGTCAGATGGGAATTTTCGGTCGTTCGCACGCGTGGCGTGTCGTCTTACTGGTATGGGGCATGGTCTGGTTCGGACCGGCAGCCGATCTCACCGCCGGCACACTGATTTCGCCAGGCGCGATGGAGTCGATTCGGAAATCCGTCGAACCGTTCGGACTGTTCGTTTCGAAAGTGTCGGCGGGGGCGCTGCGCGAGAAATGGCTCGGCGTGGAGCGCAAGCTCGACGACGAAAGGGTACAATTGGCGCTTTGCGACGGAGACCGCGAGCGCTGCGTGTCGCCGGCCGCCCTGCAACTCCTGGCCATTGTGGACAGCGCAAGAGCCCGGGACGGACGTGCACGCCTCGGAGAGATCAATCGCGCGATCAACCTGGCGATCAAGCCGATGACCGATATGGCTCAATATGGCCAGATCGACGTGTGGAGTTCGCCGCTCGTCACCTTCACCACCGGCGCCGGGGACTGCGAAGACTATGCGATCGCCAAGTTCGTGGCGCTGCGTCTGGCCGGCATGTCAGCCGACGACCTGCGGATCGTCGTTCTGCGTGATACCATCAACGGCGAGGGCCACGCCGTGGCAATGGCACGGCTGGACCAGCGCTGGCTCACGCTGGACAACCGCCGCATGGCAATGGTTGAGGACAGCGATGTCAGAAACATCCGACCGTTATTTGTCATCGATGACAACGACGTCATGAAATATGTCGATACGGCCCCAGCGATGGTGCTGAATTATGCCCCGCAGTCTGGCCTGATCTCGTCGTCCAACTAGAACTTTGCCGGTTCTGATCGAATCAGAACCGAGGCATTGCTCTTTTACTTTGATGCGTTTTCCTCGCGAACCGATACCTGCCCCGGATCAAGTCCGGGCAGGCTTTCGCTCGAACACGGTAAGGTCTGGGACCCGGCCTCTTTGCAGGGCCGGTGCCCGAAGAGAACAGGCTCCGACGCGATCCACGAACCCTCGGGACCGCAAAGCCAAGGTGGGGCAAGACGGGATCACGGCACGATCACGTACAATTCGGCCCGCCATCACTTGTCGAGACATTCGCTGACGAATGCGGCGCGGTCCCTGCGTAAGACCTTGGCCGCGTCGGCCTTCCTTGAGCATTCGAATAGCTTGATTTGCTCTGCCCGGCGCTTTTCAGCGACGGCACGATATTCAGGCGCGACAGTGTTCGGATCGACAAGCTTTTCAGCAGCGCTGACACCGGGCCATCCGGCGAAAATCGTCACCATGCCAAGGGCAAAGGCGGATCTGACAGACCATCTACGAACAAACACGGCGACTCCGGAAATTCTCGTCATTATACACATCGGATTCCGCCAACATGGACACCCAATGTTCGATGTCTCTGCAATATTGCCATGATATCACAGCTGAAGGCGGCATCAAACAGCGACTGGCAAGCGGCGTAACCCGACCGGCTCCCGGGCAATAATTTCGTTTCACCCTAGCGTTCGAGAAGCTACCATGGGCCAACGATTATTTTGCTTTTTTTCTTAAAGCGGGGGTTGGGATGCGGGCAATTGTGCTGGCGATCGTTGTCATCCAGATCGGGCTGGCCCCCGTTGCGCGTGCAGAAAACCCGGCGAATTCCGACCAATCAATCAGCGATATTCTGCCGTTGTTTGGCAAAAATCATTGTGAGCAAACAAGAGACCCCGCCGAGCAATTGTTCTGCGGCGATTCCGAACTCAACAGCGCAGCCGTCAGGATGAACAGCGCGATCCAGGAACGGTTGGACAGGATTCCGAACCGCCGTCTTGCGATCGAGGAAAACGCGGAATGGATCCGGGCTCGCAATTCAAGCTGCGGTATCTTTGGCAGGCAAAGCGTTTCGAGCCGCGATATCAAATCCGTCAGGGACTGCCTGTTGAGGGAAACCGAGGAGAGAATCGAAATATTGGCCGACCCGAATTTCGATTGCCTTGCCACCAATACGACCGCCGGAACGCTGATCTGCAGCGATCCCGCATTGGCCCTGGCGAAGATGGAACTCAATAGTCATGTGTTGGGACTGATCGCCAGGTTGAAGGAAAGCGAGGCGCAAGAGGCGTTCGCCGAATTCGAACGATGGAGCAGGGAGCGCGATCGGAAATGCGGCCTGGCGAACAAGGATAACGTGCCGCTGCAGGAATTGTCGCCATCAGAGGACTGCCTGACGGACTACTTCACCCGGAAATTAGCCGAGGTCGTCGCAGCCAAAGGTGACCCCAGGCGGGTTTTTGGGCGGCATCAGCTCTCGCCCTCCCCGGATGCCGACGCCGTCGACTTGTGTGTCGCGCAAATTCATTCGGCCAATGCATGTGAAAATTTCCTGACCGTGAGCCGTGTCTTTCAAATCGGCAGCGAGGTCGCCGAGCAAAACGCCACTGTGATCGCCGCGGTGGAAATGATCGTGCTCTCGCCATTTGCGGTCTGCAGCCCGATTGCTTCGAATTGCACCGGCACGTGCTGGGATATCAGATCGGGCAAGGCGAAGCCGGTGCCCGGAAGCCGGGATGTTTTCTCGGTGGCGCACCGATTGAGGATTGAAAAAGCATTCGCGTTCCAGAAAACCGACAGCGGCTGGCGCTGTAATTCGCCGGCACTGCCGCCGGTGGAAGTCGGGGTCGCGACAAGCGGTCCCTAGAAGAATCCCGAGGCTCGATTATTCGGGCACGCGGCACATCCGCGACCTTGAATGCCCCATGGCATGACCGGCGATCCGTTCGCCGGCGCCATCGGAGTCGTTTTCCGATGTTGCACCGCGTTAGGCCGCGCGCTGTATTTTCATTTGACGGAAATAAAGACAGCGCAAGTTTTGTTTTGGTGTCCTTCTGCGATCGGGCCATTGCGTCAAGATGCGCGCACGCTGCCCATGTTTTCGTATTGACGCTTTCGGATTTCAGGAAGATTGTTGGAGACGCAGCGTCAGAAAAAAATCGACGCGCATACATTGGGAGGGATCGCATGATACGCATCGCGCTTGTCATAAGCTTTGCTATGCTCGTTCCGTTCGGTGGTGCGAGTGCTCAGACAACTGATCAATTAGTCAAGGGTGCGACTGACACGTCTAACGTACTCAATTACGGTATGGGCTATAACCTGCAGCGGTTCAGCCCGCTGACCCAGATCAACAAAGACAATGCCAAAAATCTGGTACCGGTGTGGAATTACAGCCTCGCCGATGATCGCAGTGAGGAATCACAGCCTCTCGTCTACAAGGGCGTCATTTACGTCACCACCCACGCCGCCACGATGGCGATCGACGCCAAAACCGGCAAACAGATCTGGAAGACCAAGGTCGAGTATCCAGCCGAAACGCCCCGGATCGTGTGCTGTGGCATCATCAATCGCGGCGCCGCGATTCATGAAGGCAAGCTGTTCCGCACCACGCTCGACGCCAATGTGATTGCGCTCGATGCCGCGACAGGCAAGGAGCTCTGGCGTCAGAAGGCCGCTGACATCAAAGAGGGTTATTCGATGACAGTGGCGCCGCTCGTCGCTGACGGGGTTGTCTTGACCGGCATCTCCGGGGCCGAGTTCGGCACCCGCGGCTTCATCGACGGATGGGACCCGGCGACCGGCAAGCACCTGTGGCGAACCCATACGATACCCAGTCCGGATGAGCCCGGCGGCGATACGTGGAAGGGCGACACCTGGAAGCTGGGTGGCGGATCGACATGGATCACCGGCTCCTATGATCCGGAGCTGAACACAGTCTATTGGGGCATCGGCAACCCGGGTCCGTTCAACTCGGCCGTCCGCCCCGGCGACAATCTCTACACCTGTTCGGTGCTAGCCCTTGACCCGAAGACCGGCAAGATCAAGTGGCATTATCAGTTCTCGCCGAACAATCCGTTCGACTATGACTCGGTCGCGGAGATGGTGCTCGCCGATCTCAACGTCAACGGCAAACCGACCAAGGTCCTGATGGACGCCAATCGTAACGGCTTCTTCTATGTCCTCGATCGGACCGACGGCAAACTGCTCGCGGCCAATCCTTACGTGAAGGTCAACTGGGCTTCCGGCATCGACATGAAGACCGGCCGCCCGATTGAGACGGATGTTGTCAAGGACGCACGCGATGGCAAGAAGGTCACCATCTATCCGTCCATCCTCGGCGGCAAGAACTGGGAGCCGATGTCGTTCAATCCGCAGACCGGGCTTGCTTACGCCAATACGCTTGCCTTCGGCGGCCACTACAAGAGCGAGCCGGCAACCTACAAGGCCGGCGAGTGGTATGTCGGCATGGATCTGACCGACGTGTGGGACTGGGGTGACGGACCGCGCGGCCACCTCAAGGCGATTGATCCCATGACCGGAAAGACGAAATGGGAAGTGCCGAGCGATATCCCGCGCTTCTCTGGCGTACTGTCGACGGCCGGCGGCGTCGTGTTCTCCGGGCAGTTGACCGGCGAGTTCGAAGCGTTCGACGCCAACGACGGCAAGAAGCTGTGGAGCTTCCAAACCGGCTCGGGCATCGAGGGACAGCCGGTGACCTGGCAGCAGGACGGCGTCCAGTATGTCGCCGTCAATAGCGGCTATGGCGGCGTCTACTCGATCTTCTCCGGCGATGAGCGGCTCGCGAAGGTGCCGGCCGGTGGTTCACTGTGGGTGTTTGCGGTTAAGAACTGATCACGGATCGCACGTGACGAAGAAAGCATACTTGTGGACGGCGGCGTTTTACGCCGCCGTCGTGGCAGCTTCCATCGCGGATATGACGATACCGGTCGCCGCACAGCGACCAGCCGGTGGTGGCGATCAAGCACAAATCGACCTGGGCACGAAAACCTACGCGCAGAAATGCTCGCATTGCCACGGGCCCAATATGGTCAATGGCGGCGCCATCACGCCCGACCTGCGCCGTTTTCCCGATGACAAAGCGCGCTTCTTCACCACGGTGAAGTTGGGCAAGAACGGCAAGATGCCGCCCTGGGGCGACCTCTTGAGCGACGATGAGATCGCCAGCCTTTGGGCCTACATATCGAGCCGGAGAGATCGATGAGGACCTGGCCAGCGACATCCGGTGCGGCAGCTCTGCTGGTGGCGATGGCCACGATGACGCTAGCCCGCGCTGACGATGTTCTGAAAATCTGCCTCGACGAGAACCTGCCGCCGCTCTCGGTGCATCATCGCGGCGCGCCGGACCGGGGCTTCGACGTCACGCTGGCCCAGGCCGTCGCGGAGCGGCTTGGCCGGTCATTCAAGATCCAGTGGTTCGAAAGCAAGCTCGACGAAGATTCGAGCCCGGCCCTCGAAGCCAATGCCCTGCTCTCTGACGGCCGCTGCTCGCTGGTCGGCGGCTACGCCCTGACCAAGGATTCTCTTGTTGTTCCCGGCGTCAAGACCGCCAAGCTGCCTGATTTCGACGGCGCCACGCGCGATGATCGCAGGCGCCGTGTGCCGCTCGGCGTGCTGGTGCCAAGCCAGGCCTATATCTATTCGCCGTTGACGATCGCGCTTGGCCCCAAGGCCCGCGACCGCCGCATCACCGGTGTCGGTGACCTCGCCGGACTTCGCATCGGCATTGAAAGCGGAACGCTGGCCGACGCGATCCTGATGCGGTTCGACAATGGTCGGCTGATCGACAACATCACGCATCTGGTTCCCGGGCGCGATGATCTGCTCGGTACGCTCGACCGCGGCGACCTCGACGCAACGCTGCTCGATTTGCGCCGGCTTGATGCTTACCGCGCCGCCCATCCGGACACCAAGCTCACGGGCTCCGGATACTTTTACCCGATTGGCGCCAATCGCGGCTATGTCGGCCTCGCCAGCGACCCGGACCTCCTGGTCGCGGTCAACAAGGCGCTGACCGATCTGCAGGCTGCCGGAACCTTGGCTCAACTAGGCCAGGCGGTCGGCCTGACCTATCTGCCGCCCCGTGAGCCGATAATTCTTGGTGACGTGTGGCAGCAGGTACTTCAGAAGTAACGAGAAACCGCGCGTCACCGCGGCCAGCCCCGGCAATCTGTGCGCATTGGCGGGATTTGCAGCCTTCGATTCACCGCGCCGAAATATCTTGCGTCCATGGTTCGCACCGGCTGCAAACCTGGATCGTCCGGCATCATGAACTCAGATGAATCAGCCCTGCAGGTGCGAGGGTTAACAAAACGTTTTGACCGCCTTGCGGTCGACGCACTCGATCTCACCGTCCGTACGGGCGAATTCTATGCCCTGCTCGGGCCAAACGGCGCCGGCAAGACCACGACCTTGCGCATGGTGGCCGGCCTGTTGCGGCCCGATGCCGGCACGGTCTCGGTGCTCGGCATCGATGCGCTAAGGGATCCCGTTGCCGCCAAGCAGATCACGGCATGGGTATCGGACGAGCCGATGATCTACGACAAGCTTTCGCCTCTGGAGTATCTCGAATTCGTCGCCGGCCTCTGGGGCATTGAGCCGTCGGTTTCCGAACCATCGGCACGCGATCTGCTCGCGTCGCTTGGTCTGGAGCCTCATCTGCACGAGCGTTGCGAGGGCTTTTCCAAAGGCATGCGCCAGAAAGTCGCGCTTGCGGGAGCGCTGGTCCATAACCCCCGCCTGATTATCCTGGACGAACCTCTCACCGGCCTCGACGCCGTGTCCGCCCGTCACGTCAAAGGATTGCTAGGAGAACGGGTCCAGGCCGGCTGCACCGTGATCATGACCACGCATATTCTCGAAGTGGCCGAGCGCATGGCCGACCGCATCGGCGTCATCGCCTCCGGACGGCTTATCGCCGAAGGCACGCTCGCGGAATTGCGCCAGCAGAATGGCAGAAACGACACCAGCCTCGAAGACATGTTCATCGCGCTGGTCGATACCGAAGCCGCCGCGGCATGACGACAACCTCGCTGAGCTGGTTTGCCCGGCACGAAATCCGGCTGGCATGGCGCGAATGGCTCGCGATGATGACGGCCGGCCGGCGCGGACGAACGCGCGCCGCCATCATCGGCTTGATTGCTCTTGCCGCCTTCCTGCATCTGCCGGCCTATGCGGTGATCGGTCGGTTCGCGGACCTCCAGGCGCCGCTCGACAAATCCAGCCTCATTGTCATCACAGCAACCATCTTCCTGGCTTGGGCCCTGATGCTGTCGCAGGCGATCGAATCCGTGACGCGGGTGTTCTACGCCCGCGCCGATCTTGATTTGATCATGTCCTCGCCGGTCGCGCTGGCCAATGTGTTTTCGGTGCGCATCGCCGCGATCGCGCTCTCGGTCACCGCGATGGCGCTGCTGCTATCGACACCGTTTGTCGACGTTCTCGTGATCGGCGGCGGCGTCAGGTGGTTTGCGGCTTATGGTGTGGTCATCGCGATCGGCCTGAGCGCCGCGGCGATTGCGATCGCGGTGACCATCATGCTGTTTCGGTCGATCGGCCCGCGCCGGACCCGGCTGGTCGCGCAAATTCTGGCCGCGATCATCGGCGCCGGCTTCGTGATCGCCCTGCAAATCGCCGCGATCCTGTCTTACGGCACGCTATCGCGGTTCGCGGTTCTGACATCGGACTCCGCCGCGGCGTTTGCCCCTGATACAGACAGCGTGGTCTGGTGGCCGGCCCGCGCCGCGCTCGGTGACGGCGAGGCGCTGCTGCTTCTGCTGGCCGGTGGCCTCGTGCTGCTCGGCGCTGTGATGGCGATCTTCTCGGCCAGGTTCGCCGACACGGCCGTCAGCGTTTCCGCAAGCGCTACCCCGGCCCATCAGGATTCCCGCACCAGGACATTCCGTGCCGGCTCGCGGCAGCAGGCGCTGCGGCGCAAGGAGTTCGTGCTGCTGCGGCGCGACCCCTGGCTGGTGTCACAAAGTCTGATGCAACTGCTCTACCTGGTGCCGCCGGCGCTGATGCTGTGGCGAAGCTATGCCGATAGTTCCGCCGCCATCGTGCTGATCACGCCCGTTATCGTGATGGCCGCGGGTCAACTCGCCGGCGGTCTCGCATGGCTGACGATCTCCGGCGAAGACGCGGCCGATCTGGTGGCGACCGCGCCGCTGCCATCCTCGCGCGTGATCCGCGCCAAGATCGAAGTGGTTTTGATCGCGATCGGCATCCTGTTCGCGCCACTGGTCATCGCGCTGCTCTTCGCTTCGCCGCTGCAAGCGGCAGTCACCGCGGCCGGCGTTATCACCGCGGCAGCGTCGGCAACCGCGATCCAGCTCTGGTTTCGTGTGCAGGCACGGCGCAGCCAGTTTCGCCGCCGCCAGACGTCGTCACGGCTGGCGACATTCGCGGAGGCCTTTTCATCGATCGGATGGGCTGCGACCGCGGCACTGACGCTCGCGCTTCCCCTCGCCGCGCTCATCAGTGGCCTGTTGACGGCGGCCATCGTCGCCGTGACCTGGAAGATCAGTCCGCGGCGGGAGTAACCCCGTCCTGCCCTAGGCCTTGATCAACTCCATCACCGCATTGGCAAACGCTTCGGGTTCTTCCTGTGGAAGATTATGTCCGGCATGCGGGATGACATGATGGGAGCGGCGGCCGGTAAATTTGGAAGCGCTTGCCGTGCCGTCGGTCGCGGGCACAACGCCATCGGCGTCTCCGTCCAGCGTGATGACGGGCACGATAACGACAGGCAGCGCGGCTAATCGGCGTTGCAGATCGGCATAATGCGGATCGCCGTCGGCCAGACCGAACCGATGGCGGTAGCTGTGGATCACGACATCGACATAGTCCGGATTGTCATGCGCTACTGCCGTCCGTTCGAAGGCCGCATCGTCGAAATGCCAATTCGGTGACCACTGCTTCCATAACAGTTTTGCGATCTCGTGCCGGTTGGCGGCAAGACCGGCCCGTCCGCGCTCCAGTTGGAAATAATATTGATACCAGAGCGGGGCTTCGTGCTCCGGCTTCACCGGAACCATCGCCTTGGCGATGTTCTGGATCAGATAGCCGTTCACCGACACCAGACCCATACATCTATCCGGCCACAGCGCCGCCGCGACGCAGGCCGCGCGTCCGCCCCAGTCATAGCCGGCGAAAACCGCGCGCTTGATGGAAAGTGCGTCCATCAGCGCGATCAGGTCCGCGCCCATCGCGGCCTGTTCGCCCGATCGCGGTGTCGCCTTGTCTAGAAAGCGGGTCGGACCATAGCCGCGCAAATATGGCACGATGGTGCGGCAACCTGCGGCGGCAAGCCGCGGGGCGACATCGACATAGGAATGAATATCGAACGGGAAGCCGTGCATGAGCATCACGACCGGGCCGCCCGGCGGACCTTCCTCATAATAGGCGATGTTGAGAACGCCGGCATCGACATGACGCAGCGGCTCCAACCGACGCGACGAGGGGGCACGCGTGGGTCCCACAGCCTGCCCGGCCTCGGCAAAAACCGTTCGCGTTGATGTAAACTCCATGGCTGCAACTCCCGATATGGCCGTTCCGAGAAGGAGGCGACGCTGGCGATCGATTGGCTCCGGCATCAATGCTCCGGGGCTAATCGTCCAATTTGTACAGGTCGACCGATGAAACGAAGATCGCGAAAGTGGTCTGTGGCGATTGTATAACGAAATCCCGGGAATGGATCGCTTCAACTGCGAAGTCATTCCAATCCGCGCCTTCAACACGGGTATGCATGCTCGCCATCATGACGGCCGCCCAATTCGGCAGTACAGTATAACTCCTGGCGTCTTCGGAAGCAGGCCTGCGATGTTGCGATTCCTGACTGTTGTCCTTGGTTTGCTGGGCCCGATGATCGCGCCGGCAGTCGCGCAGGATGTCCCGCGCAGCAGCGAGTGCCTGGCAATGTCCGAGGCACAGCCGTCCGCCATGCCGGTCAGCCTTCGCCTGGCCGCCGCCAAAGCGGACGAGGTCGCGATCACCTATGCCGGCCATTCGACCTATTACATCGACACGCCTGGCGGCGTGCGGATCGCAACCGACTATAACGGCGTCTACACGACGGGCCGGCTGCCCGACGTCGTCACCATGAACCGCGCGCACAGCACGCATTACACGCTGTTTCCGGATTCGCGCATTCAACACGTGCTGCACGGCTGGAACGATGACGGAACGCCTGCGCAAATCTCGGAGCGCATCGGCGATGTGTTCATCCGCAACGTGACGACCGACATTCGCAGATATTTCGGCGACGGTTCCAGCGCCGACATGATCAAGGACGGCAACTCCATCTTCATCTTCGAGGTCGCCGGCCTCTGCATCGGCCATCTCGGACATTTGCACCACAAGCTCGACGAGAGTCACTTCGCCGCGATTGGCCGGCTCGACGTCGTAATGGTGCCGATCGACGGTACCTATACGATGTCGCTCGACGGCATCTCGGATATCACGCGGCGGCTGCGCGCCTCCGTTGTGCTGCCGATGCATCGCTTCATGACGCCGCTCGACGAATTCATGCGCCGGATCGGCCAGCAATTCGCGATCGAGGAACGGACCGAGCGAACCCTGATGATTTCAAGGGATTCCCTGCCGGCCATGCCGACGGTGATTATTCTTCAGGGTGTTTGAAGCCCGCTTCGAATGGTCTCGATAAAAATTAAAAAGGGAGCAACGATCTATGACCATCCGCAGCCGGCCGCATCGAAGAGAAGCTATCAGCTGATCTTCGACACCTTCAAGCGTACGCCGCAACTACAGCGGGGCCGAGGAGACCGCGGTTTTTTCGAAAACGGCGACGGATTTTTACAGGCTGAAGCTCGGCTGATTCCGGCTCGGATCTTGAGACTAGCCGGAGAGCATCAGGCTCGCCGTCTGCCGCTTTCCGGCTGACAGCAGGGTGCGTTTGAGCTTGTTGAACCCCCGCAACGCGAAACCGAGCAGCATCGGTTGGGTCGTGCGGCAGAATGCAAGCTTTCGCACACGACCTTCGACATGCCATCTGGCATGCGCGCCATCCTTGAAGAAGATAACGTCGCCCGTGCTGTAACGGGTAGGCTTCATCGTATCGTTTTCAAGGACGATCGATCCCTCGAGAATAACAATCGTCTCGTCAAAATCATAGTACCAGTTGAACTTCCCTTCTGTGCACTCCCAGACCATGGTGGAAGCAAGGCCGTCCGCGCTTTTTGACAGCACGCACCATTGCGCAACCGGATTGCCTTCGATGATCCAGGACGGCTCGATCGGTCTAGGCGTCAGGTTGACAACGAGATTGGTGGTTTCAATCAGCGCGCGGGACATTACGGACCTCAACAAAATATTCAAAAATCGGCCTAAGATGCAAAAGTTTGCAGCTTGGCGAAGTTCGCTGCCAAGCTAATAATAATCTTTTAAGCTTTCCTTACGGCGATCGCTTCAAAAAGCGTAAACTAACTCACGAAAATGCCGATCAAAGTCGCTGCTTTGCGATCCGGGAAGATTCCGTATGCGCGGCGCTCTTGCAGCCTGCGCTCCCAAACCACCCGGATCAGTTGAACCTTGGACGGCGCCAAAGCGACTTCATGAGCAACGAATTGAACCTCGGATTACGCCTGATCGGGGGTGTTCAGCTTGCGAGAAATTGATGCCGCGCGGTCACGGGAAATGCTGGTGCCGATCTTGCGTCGTTGATCAAAAGTGAAGGCTATCAGCGGGTAACCTACAAGGCGCGCGGCCCCAACTGGTTCGTGCTATCAGGCCTGCGGTCGATCGAGGGGCGCGAGCAGGTCTTTTGCGAAAAATACCTGCTCGGCGCCGGCGGCAAGACAATTCACGCCGTTGTCGTCACCTATCCCGCCAAGCTGAAGGCCAGCTACGGCCTGCTCGTCGGCCGAATCGGCAACTCGCTGCAGGGCAGTTGAGAAAGCCGCGCGAACGCGTCAGGCCCACTCGCCCTTGCGGAATACCGGCACTCTCCTGCCGTCGGCGTAAAGGCCGTCGATATCGATCTGGTCCGAGCCGATCATCCAATCGATATGGATCAGGCTCTTGTTGCCGCCCTGCGCCGCGATCTGCTCCGGCGACAGATTCGTGCCGTCGACGAAGCATTTCGAATAGCATTGGCCGAGCGCGATATGACAGGCGGCGTTTTCGTCGAACAGCGTGTTGAAGAACAACAACCCGCTCTTCGAGATCGGCGAGGAATGCGGCACCAGCGCCACTTCGCCTAGTCGCCGGGCGCCCTCGTCGGTATCGAGCACTTTGTTCAGGACTTCCTCGCCGCGCGTGGCTTTGGCTTCGACGATGCGTCCTTCTTCGAAACGCACTGCGATGCCGTCGATCAGCGAGCCTTGGTAGGATAGCGGCTTCGAGCTGATAACATGCCCGCTGACGCGACGGGCGTGCGGCGTCGTGAAAACCTCCTCGGTCGGGATATTCGCATTGCAGGTGATCCCGTTTTTGGCGGTGGAAGCGCCGCCCTGCCATTCGTGGCCATGGGCCAGCCCGATCGTCAGGTCGGTGCCGGGTCCGGAATAATGCAAGGCATCGAAACGCTGCCCGTTCAGCCATTCGGTCCGGTTGCGCAATGTCGCATTGTGCTTCTGCCACGCCGTGATCGGATCATCATTGTCCACCCGCGAGGCCGCGAAGATTGCGTCCGCAAGTTTTGTGACGGCAACATCCTCTTCGTCTTCGGGAAAGACCAGCTTCGCCCATGATGGAGATGGATAGGCCACGATGTTCCAGTTGATGTCGAAATTGACAATGCGCTCCAGTGCCGGCCTGTAGGCAATGGAATTGGCCTTGCTGGCGCGTGCGACCCTGGCCGGATCCTCACCGGCCAGCAGCATCGGATTGTCGCCGACGATCGCAAGCCGCGCGGTATTGCCGGCGAAAGCTTTCGACATCCCGTCATAGAGCCAGTCGGCCGCGCGATCGAAGCCATCGTCGTGTCCGAAGCGGTAGCGCGACAGCGTAATCGCCTCATCGGACAGGATAGGGGTGACGAGGCCCGCACCGGCCTTATACGCATGTTCGGCGATCCTGCGCACCAAAGGCAGCGCCGTCGTCGGCGCCGTCACCAGCAGATCCTGTCCCGGTTTGAGCTGCAACCCGACCTTGATGGCGACTTCGGCGAGACGATCGAGTTTAACCGGATCGATCGGTGCCGAGACAGTGCGTTCGTGTGCGTTCATGAAAATTCGGCCTGACGTTGTTTAACTTCAATTGTAGCGGATTTTTCGCGTGCGTTGTTTGTAATTAATGTCGCAGCGCGCGATAGAAACCGCGGAACACGCGGAATTTATCATCGGGCAAGGTTTACGCGACACGCCGGCTATTCCTGCCGACGCGCCAGGCTATCGTCAAGGTACGAGGCGATCGGAGGGCGGTTTCACGTGGCTTCGATTGAAATTGCCCGCCGGCCAATCGCGAACTATTTCGCGGGTTCTGTGGTCGACCACAGCACCGATTTGGCATCTTTCTCGTAAGCCATGCCCTTGGGATAGCTGATCAACTCCATCTGCAGGCCCCATGGCGTAAAGAAGTACAGGATCGACTGCCCGGCCGCGGGACCCTCCTTGATCGGGATCGGCCCCTGTAGCGTCCTGACGTTCTTTGCCTTCAGGTATGCTGCGGCCTTATCGATGTCGTCGACATAAAGCGCAATGTGATGCCCGCCGATGTCGCTATTCTTCGGCAACGTCTTGGCCTGGTCGGGCAACTCGTACTGAAACAGCTCGATGTTGGAACCATAACCGCAACGGACCATGCTGATCTCGTCGATGACGGCGCGCGGATTGACGTTGACGACGTCCTGCATGAACGTTCCCTTGTCATCCGAGAACGGCCCGAACGACATGGCATGTGTACAACCGATCACGTCGGTAAAGAACGCGGTGGCCGCCTTCACATCAGGCACGGTGACGCCGGTGTGATCGTGGCCGCGCAGGCCCGGAATCGAATCCGCCGCCGCCGGTTGCGGAGACACGCCGATGGTGAAGGTAGCAAGTGCAGCAATCAGAAATCTGGATGTCTTCATGATCTTCCTCCTTTGTCGCATTTGATTTGTCGTGAATCCTGCATTTGGCGGCAGGCTTAACCCGGCGATGCCAACTGGCGTTCGACCGCCTTCGGATCGTGCGCGAGACCTTGAGCGATGCCGCGCGCCATTTCGCCGACATAGATGTCTTCCTCGCCGGACGCGAAGCCATCGAGGATCTCCTTTGCGGCGTCGGCCGTCGTCATCTTCGGGATCGGGAGTCCCTCCGTCATCCGGGTGTCGACCGCGCCGGGCAGTGCTCCGGCGACGTGGACCCCCTGCGGTCCCAATTCGCCGCGCAATCCCTGGGTCAGGCTCAGCGCCGCCGCCTTGGAGGCACAGTAGGATCCCATGAGCGGCAGGTTCACCCGCGCGAGTATCGTCAGCAGATTGAGCACCGCGCCGTGATTGGCGATCAGCGCGGGCGCGAAGGCCCGCGTGACGCGGAGCGGCGCCAGATAGTTGGCCTCGATCTCCCGGCTCGCGATGGTGAGATCGGGGGCGGTCATGAAGCTGGTATTGTGGTTGATGCCGGCATTGTTGATCAACAGCGTCACGTCGGTGGCAACCGCGGCGGCCTTCTTGACGTCGTCGTCGCTGTTGACGTCCATCTTGAGCGGCACCAGACGGTCGGACGCTGCAAGCCCGGAAATATCGCGCGCGGCGGCGTAGATCTTGGTGGCGCCTCGTGCCGTAAGCTCTGCGATCAGCGCCTGCGCAATCGCGCCGCTGGCCCCGGTAATGAGAACGACAGAACCTTTGATGGTCTTGGTCATGCGGCTGATCCTTGCTGGTGAGAGGTAACAATCGGGCTGGTATCGTCCAACCAGCCCGGCTCGACGTCAGGTAAGGGAATCGCCGCGAGCAGTTGGCGCGTGTAGGGATGCTGCGGCAAATTGAAAATCCGGGCGACCGGTCCGTATTCGACGACCTCACCATTCTGAAGGATCGCAACGTCGTCGCACAGCACTCGGACGACGGACAGATCGTGGCTGATAAACACCATGGTGAGACCGAGCCTGGTGCGCAGTTCCCTGAGCAGCAGCAGGATATGTGCCTGCGTGGACACATCGAGGCCCGACACGATCTCGTCGGCGACGATGAAGTCCGGCTCCAGCGCCAAAGCGCGGGCGATCCCTGCGCGCTGGCGCTGGCCCCCCGACAATTCGTGCGGATAGCGGTCGACAAAGCTTTTTGGCAATCCAACAAGATCGAGCAGGGCCGCCGCGCGATCACGCTGGTCCTGTCGTCCCTTCAAACGTCCATAAACCTGCAACGGACGTGTCAACGTCACGCCCAGCCGCAATCGTGGATTGAGCGACGATTGGGGATCCTGGAAAATCATCTGGATCCGCGCGCGCAACGGCCGCAGCTCAGCCTCGCTGAGGCCGCCGATTTCGATGCCGTCGAACTGGATGCTGCCTGAAGTCGGCTGCAGCAGCCGCACTAAAAGCCGGCCGAGCGTGGTCTTGCCCGAGCCGGACTCACCAACCAAGCCGAGCACGGAGCCGCGCGGGACCGCAAGATCGACCCGCTTCACCACCTCGCGCATCGCCGGCCGCCGGAACAACGACGACGAGCGGTCCGGATAGGCGAAGCTCAATTGGCTGGTTCGCAGCAGGATCTCGGTCATGTCGGCCCCGCGGCGGCAAGTCCGTCGAGCCGGTGCGCTTCCGACCACAGGCTCTCGATCAGGGCCGGCGGCACCGGGCGAAGCGCTTCGGCCGGCCGGTCGGCGCGCGGCGTCGCCGCCAGCAGCGCCCGCGTATAGGGATGGCGCGGCTTGGCCAGCACGTCGGCGGTCTCTCCTTCTTCAAGCACCCGCCCGGCATGCAGCACGGTCATGGTGCGGCAGATTTTCGCAACCACGCCGAGGTCATGCGTCACGAACAGGACCGCGGCGCCATGGCGCTGCCTGAGACGCTCGACCAGTTGCAGCACCTGGCGCTGCACGGTGACGTCCAACGCCGTGGTCGGCTCGTCCGCGATCACCAGGCTGGGATCGCAGGCGAACGCCATCGCAATCAATACGCGCTGGCGCATTCCCCCGGAGATTTCGTGCGGATAGAGCTCCAGAACGCGCCGCGGTTCACGGATCGCAACCTCCGTGAGAAGCTCCGTCGCGCGCGCCAGCGCATCGCGCTTCGACAAGGCGAGGTGATGCCGCAGCATGATCGATATTTGTGCGCCGACGCGCTTGACCGGATTGAGCGAGGTCAGGGGATCCTGCGGGATCAGCGCGATGCGGCGGCCCAGCAGGCTTCGTCGCTCTGGTTCCGGCATCGCCAGGAGATCGCGTCCCTCGAACTGGATCGTACCACCAGCAATGACGGCGTTCGCCGGCAGCAGACCAAGCACCGCGCGCCCGAGCATCGACTTGCCAGCACCGGATTCGCCAACCAGTCCCCTCACCTCGCCGGCCTGGACTTCGAGACCGGCACCGCGCAGTACATTGGCCGCGCTACCCGGCGGTCCGATCGCGACATGCAGATCGTGGACGGCGAGCACGGCGGTCATCGGCGTTGCACCGGGTCGAGCGCGGCGCGCAGGCCGTCGCCGAGCAAATTGAATGCGATCACGCTGAGAATCGACACAGCCGATCGGAAGCGCCATGATCCAGGGCGCCTGATAGACGACCTGGCGTCCCTCGACAATCATCCCGCCCCAGGTCGCGACGTCGCCGGCGACAGAGATGCCGACAAAGGACAAGATTACCTCGACAAGAATCGCAATTCCCATCTCGACAGCGAATAAAGTGACGATCAAGGGGATGAGATTGGGCAGGATTTCAAGCCGCAGGATCTGGCCGCGGCTCAATCCGAGCGCGCGCGCGGCGGAAGCATAATCGCGTTGCAATTGCACCATGGTCTCGGCGCGCACCACCCGCGCAAACCGCGTCCAGTCGACGACAACGATGGCGGCGATCACGGAGGTCAGCCCGGCGCCGATTACCGCGGCCAGCACGATCGACAGCAGCACCGGGGGAAACGCCATCCAGACATCGATCAGGCGCGAGACGCCCTGGTCGATCCAGCCGCCGAACATGCCGGCGATAAGGCCGAAAGCGATCCCGATGATCGCAGCGAGCGAGGCCGCGATCAGCGCCACCGCAACCGCGGTTCTCGCCGCATACATCAGGCGTGACAGCACGCAGCGGCCAAGGCTGTCGGTGCCGAGCGGGAACGTTACTTCGCCGCCCTGCATCCAGGCCGGCGGCAATTGTGCCGACAGCAGATCCTGTTCGATCGGATCATGCGGGGCGAGCAGCGGCGCCAATAGCGCGACCAGGAAAAGCAGAACCACCAGTGCGCCGCCGAGCCAGAGCCGTTGCCCGCCACGCGCGAATCCCGCCAGCCACCGCGACGGGCGCTGAGCCGGACCGCTGACGACGAGATCAACCATGACGCAACCTCGGGTCCAGCAACGTCACCAGTAGATCGACCGCGAAGTTGAGGGCGATGAAAAGGATGGCAAAGGTCAGGATCAAGCCCTGGATCAGCGGAAAATCGCGATTGATCACCGCATCGATCGCCATGTTGCCGATCCCCTCATAGGAGAAGATGCGTTCCACCAGCACGGTGCCACCCAGCAGCAGCGTGATCTGAACGCCACCCAGCGCGACCGTCGGGATCAGGGCGTTGGGAAACACCTCGCGCAGCAGGATGGCCGAACGCGAGAAGCCGCGGGCACGGGCGATCTGCGCGTAGTCCTGATCCTCGGCTTCCGACAACGAGGCTTTGAGGATGCGCGCCACCAATGCGGCGAACGGCAGCGCCAGCGCCGTTGCGGGAAGGATCATGTGCTGGAACAGCGCTGAGGCTACATCGAACCGGCCGGTCAAGAGGCTTTCGACCAGATAGAAATTGGTCTGGAAGGTGACGTCGAGTTGCGGATCGATCCGGCCGGTGATCGGCAGCAGCGGTATCAGCACGCCGAACAGCAGCAACAGGATCAGCGCCCACAGGAAATCGGGAATCGCGAGAAAGACGCCGATGCCGCCATCGATGGCCCATTCAGCGCCGCGGCCGCGCACATAGACGCCGATCAACGCAACCACCGTGCCCAGCGCAACGGCGATCAGCGTCGCCATCCCCGACAATTCAAGCGTTGCCGGCAACCGCGCCAGCACCAGTTCGAAGACGCTCTGGTGCAGGCTGATCGAGCGGCCGAAATCCCCGGTCAATGCCTGACCGAGCCAGGTAACGAATTGCTGCGGGATCGACTGGTCAAGTCCGTAAAACGCCCGCAACCGGTCGATATCGGCGGCTGAGGCTCCCGGCGGAATCATCATGGCGATCGGATCGCCGGGAACCACGCGCAGCAAAACGAATACGATGACGCACACGCCAAACAACGTGGGCGGTACGAGGACGAGTCGCCTGATGATCTCGCCCCATCTCATAAGCGTCTCGCCTTGCCTTGCGCCTTAAGCAGACGTGATCAGTTGCGGAAGAATCATGCCGTTGGCCTGCGCCACGACCTTAAGTCCCTTTTTGTGGATGATCGGCTGCACATACTGGAACAGCGGGATCACCTCACCTTCCTCGGCGATGTATTTGTCGACGGCCTTATAGCCGGCGATGCGCTTGGCTTCGTCCTTTTCGCCCCATAGCGGGCCGATCCGTTCGACCAGATCCTTGCCCTTCCACGCGCAATGCGGCGACGGACCGAACATCGCAAAGCCGGTCGAAGTGGAGGGATCGCCGATCGCATTGCCCCAATTGTAGAACGCAGCCGGCGCCAGCGCATGACGCGCGCGCAATTCGAAATGCTGCGCGATTTCGTAGACCTCAATGTTGGCCTCAATGCCGACCTTGCGCCACATCCCGACGATCGCCTGGATCATCTCGTAATCCTTCGGCTTGAAGCCGCGCGTGGTCTGGATGGTGAACTTGACCGGCTTGTCCGGCGAGAAGCCGCTCTTGGCCAGCAGGCTCTTCGCCAACTCGGGATCGTAGGACACCTTGATCGAGGGATCGTAGGCCGCATAGCCGGGCGCTTCCAGGGTCGAGATCGGAACGCCGTAGCCCTTGAGAAGCCGGTCCACGATCGCCTTCTTGTCGATCGCATGATTGGCTGCGAGGCGGACGTTGCGGTCGAGCATCGGAGGGATATCGGTGATGAAGATCATCGCGATGTCGGACACCGGCTTGGTCACACCGACAAGTCCGGATTTCGACTTCAGGCGGTCGAATTCCTCATAGGGAATTTCGAACGTTACGTCCGACCCGCCCGATTCGATTTCGGCGACGCGGCTGGTGGGGTCGGTGACGAATTTGAATACCACGGTATCGAACGCGGGCTTGGAACCCCAGTAGCCCGGATGCGCCTTGAGCCGCAGGAACGAATTGCGCTCGAAGGCATCGACCTTGTACGGACCGGAGCCGATCGGCGCCTTCTCGAAACCTTCCGCGCCGACCTTCTCAAAATAGGCCTTCGGCAGCACATAGCCGGTGAGAAAGGCCATCCACTTGAACAGGGTCGGCTCGAATTCCAGCACGTCGGCGGTGATGGTATTGCCGTCGACCTTGTAGTTGCCGATCTTGGACCAGACGAACTGGATCGGATTGCCGCCATTCTTGTCGGCGGCGCGCGTCAGCGACCAGACCACGTCTTCCGGCGTCACTGGCGAGCCGTCGTGCCAGGTCGCGCCCTTCCGCAGTTCCAGAATGACCTTGGTACGGTCCGGATTCCAACCCCATTTCGTCAGCAGGCCGGGCTTGAACGACAGGTCGGGCGCCTGACCGATATAGGGATCGAAGACCGCCTGATAGATCGACTGGATCGTCGGATTGACCGCAGATTGTCCGATGGTCGGATCGAACGACGGCAAATTGACATTGTAGGCAATGGTCAACGTGCCCGGAGCGGCGGCTTGCGCCGAACCTGACAGAAGGCCGGAAGAGAGAGGCAATGCGGCGGCGCCGGCCAGTTGCAGGATTGTGCGGCGAGAAAGCGTGGAAGAATTCATGACAATCTACTCCACAGAGCGAAACGGCGCCCGGGACGGGCGCCGTACATCGAAGGCGATTTACTCAGCGGCTTGCGATGCGCTCTCAGCCCATCGCGCCATCAGCGTGTTCGAGGGTAGCGTCTCGTCGACGAGCTTTTTCGCCGTCGCTATGCCGGCTACGGGAAGCAGAGCGGGATCGAGAAGCCCGATCTGCACCAGCACCGAAGCCTGATCCCAGTAGATGTGTTCGTTGTAGAGTTTGTCGCCGCGGAACCGGACGATCGCGATCAGGGGAACTTCCACATATTTGCCCGTCGGAGCCACGCCGGGCAGCATCCAGTCGATCTCGATATCGTGGGTAAAGCAGAACAGCATCTCGTCGACGATGCGATCCGCACCGATGGTGCGCGAGATCGGAATCAGCTTGGTGTCCTGTGGCGTCTTCGGAATGAAATGGTTCTTGTAGAAGCGCAGGAGATCGCGGTAGCCGACACCACCGGTCATGGTCGGAATGTGATTGACGTAGGGTTCGGCGACCATCGTTTTCATGGTCTCTTCAGCCGAACGAACCGCGAATTCCAATTCGGTATGACGATCCCACAGCGCAGAGAGATCGTAATGCGGGCCGAGCACCTTGCGGAACAGCGCAATCGAGCGCGAATGCGCCATCAAGGTCGCCGGCTTATTGAAGCTCGCGCGCTCGGCCGCCGCGAAGGCGTGGTCGCAGCCGGGATAAAGATAAAATTCGACATCAGGTCGCTTGGCGAACGCAGCCTTGATCTGCTCACGCACTTCCACCGGCGCGTATTTGTCGAGTTCGGCGAAATGAAACACCATCGGGCACTTGACCTGCGCGGCCTCGCCGATATCGGCCTCGATGCCGACCCCGTAATAGCTGACGGCGCAATCGACATCGGTGCGGGCCGCGACAAGATAAGCGAGCTTGCCGCCGAGGCAGAAGCCGAGCGCACCGACCTTGCCGATACATTCCGGGCGCGCGCGCAGCACCTTCAGTGCATCGGCGGAATCCTTGATCGACTGATTGGCATCGAAGCGCTGATAATAGCCGAACGCTTTGTTGAAATCGGCTTCGGTATAGCCGAGGTCAACGCCCGGCTCGAGCCGCCAGAACAAATCCGGCGCCAGCACCACATAACCTTCCTCGGCATAGTAATCGGCGGTTTCGCGCATCGAGGCGTTGACGCCGAAAATCTCCTGCAACAGCAGCATGCCGGGACCCGATCCCGAGGACGGGACGGCAAGATATCCCTTGAAGCTGCCGCCATCGGCAGCCGCGATATCAATCCATTGTCCTGCCATTGTGTCGACTTCCCACTCGAAACGCCCGCCTTCGGCGGTGCCACTTCATCGTGCTTTCTTAATTGAATTTTTAATGTAAGATTCCCAATTGTAAATAGCATAGATTGAGCAGGGTTGCCTACGCCTTGAGCGCACGCGACATCGGGAGACTGTTTTGAAGAGGACCACCAACACCGCGCTGAAAAAAAACGGCAGGACCGCCAGGCCGAAAACTCAACCCACCGTCGTTGAACGGGCGGGCTCTTGGCACCTCGCGCGAACTGAAACGGAACGGCGGTTATCCGATTTTGAATTCGGACTGGAGCGGCTGGCGCAAGCCTATTATCGCTGGAAGGCCGCGTGCCTCGCCGCGGTCTGCGACGTGCCGCTCACCGGCGACGACGTCGCCGTGCTCAATGTCGTCCGGATGGGCGATGAGCCGAAGCGGCTTTCCGAGATCGGGCAATTGCTCAACCGCGTCGACGTCCCCAACCTTCAATACGCCACGCGCAAGCTGGTCCGCTCGGGCCTGATCGAAACCGAAGGCAGTTCGTCACGCAAGGAAACCCGCTACCGCGCCACCGCGACCGGGCACTCCGTCACCGAAGCCTATGCCGCGTTACGCGCCGCGACGCTGCCGCCGATGCTCGACGCGCTGGACGGCTGGGCCGCGAAATCCGAGACCACCAGCATCCAGTTCGATCTGATCTCGAGTCTCTACGCTCAGGCCGCACAGGTCGCGATCACCCGGCGGCATCAGCCCTAACAGCGTGCCGAGGGTTGCGGTCGTTGCCGAGATCGCCGCAAAGCCGCGATGAATAACGGAGCGTCAGCGGGCGATATCCTCGAGGCGAAGGTTGCGCGTCTCGATCATCCGGGTCGCGGCCACCAATCCCAGCACAGCGACGCCGGCGAACATCAGGAAGACCGAGTTGACGCCGCCCCTGCCGAGCATAAATCCGACCAGTGTGGGTCCGATCGCGGAGGCGACCCGCAGCCACGAGGTCGCGACGCCAGTTCCGATCGCCCGCATCCGGGTCGGATATATCTCGGGTGTATAGAGATAGACCACGGCAGCGATCGACCCGACCAATCCATAACTGAGTGTGCTAAAGACAATGACCCAGGAGACGTCCTGCGTCCCACCGAACGCCAACACGCTCAATAAAACAGCGCCAGACCCGAAGGCTCCCATCATCCAGTATTTGCGGCCGGTCCGATCAATCACCATCGCGCAAATCAAAACCAGCACCACCTGGGCGACATTGGTCATCGAGGCGGCACGCAGCGCCTGGGGCAGCCCGAGATGATAGACCGTCGTGTAAAGCGTCGGCATCCAGTTGTTGAGGCTGTTGGCGAT
This sequence comes from uncultured Alphaproteobacteria bacterium, assembly GCA_963811915.1. Lineage (GTDB taxonomy): Bacteria > Pseudomonadota > Alphaproteobacteria > Rhizobiales > Xanthobacteraceae > Bradyrhizobium. Next base: position 76,809 of record CAWETC010000033.1, on the reverse strand, counting down.
CAGATACGCCGCGGCCCACAGCACCCAGACGATCAGCGTACGGCCGCGATAGGCGGGGGAAAGCAACTCGCTCCAATTGCCTCGCGAGCGCGGCGGAACGGGGATCTGCACCGGCATCGTCACGACCGGCGGCGTGGCGGGTGATACCTCACCGGCTTTGCTGGCGGCGGCCTCCAGCCGCATCACCACCGCCTCGGCTTCGGCCAGACGGCCCTTGCCGATCAGCCAGCGCGGGGATTCCGGCAATCGCAACAACAGAAAGGCAATGATAAGCCCGGGAACGCCGCCGATCAGGAACATGATGTGCCATCCCAACAACGGCACCAGCACGGCACCGATCTGGCCTGTCACCATCAGGCCGATCGGGAAGATCATCTCGTACAGCATGAAGAACCGGCCGCGACCGCGGGCTTTGGAAAGCTCGCTGATATAGGTCGCGGCGACCGGCATCTCGCCGCCGACCCCGATGCCCTGAATGAATCGGCAAATGAGCAAAGCGCTGAGGCTCCAGGCGCCGGCGCAGGCGAAACTCATCACCGCGTAAATGGCGGTCGCTGCCGCCGCACAAGGCACCCGGCCATAACGCTCCGCCGCCCAACTGAACGCCAAGGCTCCGATAACCTGGCCGACATAGCTGGCGCCGATCAAAAAGCCGATTTCGGGCGCCGTGATATGCCACAGCGGCACCAATATCGGCAGCACGAAGGCGATCGACAACGCATTGAAAGCGTCAAAAAACGTTGCGCTGCCCATGACGATTTGGGCGACGACGTACCAGCGCGACGTCGGCACCTGCTCCATACGCACGATCAGGGCAGCGGCGGCATCCTCGGAAGCAAATGACGCGGAGGAGGAAACGGCGGGAGCGTCGGACCACGGCTCCGCGTTGGCGACTGACAAAGGTTTGCTCCCGCTTATTCTAATTTTCGGTCCGACCCTATCGGTCAATACGCGTCACATGCAAGCTAACCTGATACTCATCAAACGTTGGACATGCCGGATATGCTGGATCAGATGCGCTTCATCAACGCCAGAATTTCTTCCACGATGATCGCGGGACATTCGATCGGCGTCAGATGGCGAACCTTGCGCAACACCGACAACGTCGCGTCCGGCATGGCCTTTTGCATCTGCTCTGACATCGCGACCGGCGTGGCATAATCTTCCTCGCCGACAATCACCCGGGTCGGCATGCGCAGAGTGGATTGATAGTGTCGCAAATCGGCATCACCCAGCATCTCGCAGGTGGCTCGGTAGCAATCGACGTCGTTGGCGAGAAACACATCCATGTTTGGGCGGATCGACTCCGGATGCGCCTCGCGAAACGCATCGCTTACCCAGCGGGTCGCCTGAAAAGCCGACAGCGCCTGGAAACCCTTGCTGGCCGCGGTCGCGGCGCGCTCGCGCCAGTCCTTTGGCGCGGTTGGTCCATACCAGGCCGTGGTGTCGATCAAGGCCAACGCCCGCACCCGGTCGGGATACATCCCCGCAAACGCCTGCGCGACGCATCCGCCCATCGAGCAACCGGCGAGCGCGATGGAAGTCCAGTTCACATGGTCGAGCAGACCCGCGAGGTCGGCTGCGAACAGTTCGGGCGTGAACTTCATCTTCGGGCGCCCGGATTTGCCATGGCCGCGGCAATCATAGGTCAGCACATCTGCATGCTCTGTCAGCAGCGGCACCACGCCGTCCCAAATGCCCTGGTCGAGCGCCAGGGAATGGATCAGCGCGATCCGCTGCCGGATCGACGATCCATTGCCCGCCGACCTGACGTGCACAGTGTAGGCGATCGAAACACCATCCGGTGTCGTGAAACTTGCTTGGGAAGACGTCATCGCGCCGCTCACGCTGCCACCGGCTTCTCGGCGGCGCCCGGTGTCGGAGCGGGTTCGTCCAGCGAGATGTTCCAGGCGTCGTAGCCATAGAGCCAGCTCGGATCGTCATTGCCGCCGCTCATCCAGGTATTGGCGCTGGAAATCTGCTGAATCTTGGAAGTACGCGGCTTGCGGTGCGCTTCGAAGCGCTTGAATGCCGCCTCGATTCCATCGATCGAGACGTCCTTCAGGCAGCGCGCCAACACCGCGGCATCCTCGATCGACGTTGCAGCACCCTGCGCCATATAAGGTGTCATCGGGTGGCAGGCGTCACCGATCAGGACGACCCTGCCCTGACTCCAGGTCGGCAGCGGCTCGCGTTCCAGGATCGCCCATTTGTGGCAGTCGGGGCAGGCATCGAGCACCATCCGAACTTCGGGATGGAAGCCCGCATAGGCCGCGCGCAATTCCTTGACATCGCCCTTGGCCGACCATGATTCCCTGGTCACCCAGTCCGCCGGCTCCGGCACACTGGTGACGAAATAGAGATCGCTGCGGTCCTTGGTCGTGTAATAGATCACGATGTGGCGATCCTCGCCCCACCATTTGGTGCGGGAGCGGGATATCTCCTTTGGCATCAGATTGGATTTGAACACGGAGCGGTACGCGATGCGGCCGCGATGGATCGGCTTGTCGGGCCCGATGATGATGTCGCGCACTACCGAATGCACGCCGTCCGCACCGATCACGGCATCGGCCTTGGCGGTGGTGCCGTCGGCGAAGGAAAGCGTCACCGGTCCGCCATTTTGCTCCAGCCCGACCAGCTTTTTGTTCAGGTGAATGATTTCGCCCGGCACGATCGAGGTCAGCGCCTCGTGCAGGTCGGCGCGATGCATGCAAAGGAAGGGCGCCCCGTAAAGGTCTTCCGGCATCGGCAGTTCGCGCTTGATTTCGCCGGTATCGCCGACGCGGTTGAGATGCGAGTACGGCGCGAAGGCGTGCGCGCGCAGCACATCCTCGACACCGATGCCGCGCAGCACCTTCATCGAGTTCGGCAACATCTGGATGCCGGCGCCGATCCGACCGAATTGATGCGCCTGTTCGTAGATCTGGACCTCGATGCCTGCCTGCCGAAGCGTACCGGCCGCGGCCATGCCGCCCATGCCGGCACCAACGATTGCAACTTTGGGGGTGGCCATGATCCTGCTGCTCCTCATCGTGGAAAACGCGGGAGACCGTCGCAAGTCTCCATCCGCCCTCAACATTGACCCTGCCACTAGGTATGTAAAATATATCTTTGCTACCAAGTTGATATTTTATAAGTATGCATTTTGCGAGGGAGGAACGCTTTGGAGCTCAGGCATTTGCGCTATTTCGTGGCTGTCGCCGAGGACGGCTCGGTCACCCGGGCGGCTCGCCGGCTCAACATGGAGCAACCGCCGCTGAGCCAACAAATCCGCAGCCTGGAGACCGAACTCGGCGTGCGGCTGTTCGATCGCGTCGCCAAGCGCGTCGTTCTCAATGCGGCCGGCAGGCAATTCCTCGAAGATGCCCGCCACACGCTCGAGAGCGCCGCCGCCGCTATTGTGCGGGTACGGCGCTTTGATCGCGGCGAACAGGGCCATGTCGCCTGCGGCTTCACCAGTTCCGCGTCGCTGCATCACCTGGCACCAAAGCTGCTCCGCGCGTTCCGCGAAGCCTATCCGCTGGCGACATTTGACGTGGAGGAACGCGAGACGTTTGAACTGCTTTCGGGCGTCGATGAAAAGCGCCTCGACATGGCGTTCGTCCGCATCACCGGCTCAGGCCTGCCCGCCCTGGGGAGTCATGTCCTGCATGAGGAAGCGTTCATGGCGGCGCTGCCGAGAGATCACCGGCTCGCCCGGTCGGCCGCGCCAGTCGCGCTTTCGGTGCTGATGCAGGAACGCCTCGTGCTCTATCGGCGTCCCGATGGTTTCGGAATCTTCGAGGTACTGATGAGCGCGTTGCACCGTGCCGGCTTCGAGCCGCAGGTGGCGGAGCAGGTTCCCCGCATCATTACCGCGATCAACATGGTCGCCGCCGGACAGGGAATCTCACTGGTGCCGGAGTTGATGCGCGCGCTGCATAATGACAGCGTCGTCTACCGCCGACTGGTTCGCGGCTCGCTGCCGCCGATGCCGCTGACACTGGTGTATCGGCGCGACAATTCGTCCGCCTTGGTGCGCAACTTCATCGAGGTCGCGCGCACCACGTGCATTTGACCCACGGCCGTCGTCAACGCCGCGGGTCACGCCGTTTCCCCGGATCAATCCTCAAGCGGGATCCCACGCGTTTCCGGCCCGAACCAGATCACAACCGCACCTACCACATAGGCGAATGAGATCGCCGCAGCCGCGGCAGGGAACGAACCGAATTCCGCGACGAGCGATCCGGCAATAAGTGGTCCGATCGCGGTGGCGGAGCGCGCGGCGTTCCAGCAAAAGCCCTGCCCCGTGGCCCTGACACGGGTCGGAAAAAGTTCGGGCAGGTACACGGCAAAGGTCCCGAAACCGCCGATCACGAAATATCCGTAAACCAGCATGAACCAGAGCAGCGTCGGAAGGTCCTTTACAAACCAGAACAGATAGAGCGATGAGGCAAGCGAGCAGATATTAAAGATGAAATATGCTCCCCGCCGGCCAAGCGCGTCTGTTATCCAGATCAGACTCGCATAGCCGAGCACGGCCCCGACCATCATCAGCATGAAGGCATAACTGATCGTCGATACGCCGTTGGTGCCACCGGTGGCTCGCACGAGCTGTTGTATCCAGCTCGGGAGCAGGGTCAGGCCGCCCCAACAGCCGATCATCACCGAAGATGCGACGATCGCCCCAACGATGGTTCGGCGGCGCATATTCGGCTTGAAGATCGCGGCAAAGGTCTGTCCGGCAGTCGTGACGCCCGCATCGCGTTTTCGTACCGCGACCCAGCGGTCCGGCTCACGAACGAAAAAACGAATCAGGAGGCTCAATGCGGCCGGCAGCGCACCCGCAGCCAGCACCCAGCGCCAGCTGATCGGACCAAGCAGAAGATTGTCGAGTGCGGCCGCGAAAAAGCCGAACGCAAACGCCATCTGCATGATCTGCATGGCGCGCGCCCTGTGCTTCTCCGGCCAGCTCTCGGCGATGAGCGAAGCGCCCGCGGCCCATTCTCCCCCGATACCGAATCCGGCAATCGCCTGCAACGCCGCCAACTGAATCCAGTTCTGCGCCAGACCGCTCAGGCCGGTAAATACAGCGTAGATCACGATCGTGATCACCATCGTGCGAGAACGCCCGAAGCGATCGGCAACGACACCGAAGAGGATGCCGCCCACGCCCCAGCACAATAGCTTGATGGCCATGATGTAACCGCCGTAGCGGGCTATTTCGGCGGGATTGGTGAGTTTCGTCAGACTGGCTACGCTTGGAAACAGCACGAGCGTAAACAAGTTCAGATCCATCGAATCGAACATCCAGCCCGCAAAGGCAGATAACAAGCAGAGCCACTGATAAGAGGTGATCTTGGATTCTTCAGCGACGTTCGCTGTCGTTACGTATGCCATGTTGCGTTTCCCTGACGCATAATGCGCCCCTTGTGATCGCGGCTCTTTTTGGCCGTTTCGGTTTTTGGATTGATGGTTCGCTCCACTTGCCGGGTGAGTTTCAGGCCGCCTGCTTGTCTGTGACGCGACCGCCTATTTCCTCGGTGATGGACTGGGCGCACGCCCGCAGCAGATCAAGGATCTGATCTTCCGCTCTCGCGTCGAAGCGTTGCTCCGGAATGGTGAGACAGACATCGCCGACCACTTTACCGCTCGGCCCAAAAATGGGCGCAGCCAGACCGACCGCCCCCGGCACGCGATGGCCTCGTGAAACGGCGGCTCCGCGAATCCTGATCGTCTGCAATTCCATCTGAAGGCGGTATGGCTCCGTAATCGACAAGTCGGTCACGGGCGCGAGCCGGGTACGGGCAATGATCGATTCAATTTCGGCGGCGGACAGGAAAGCCATGATGGCCAGTCCACTGGCGCCGAGATGAACCGGTATCCACTGATTGAGTTCAACGGCATAGCGCAGGGCATGCTTGGACTCGACCCGCGCGGCGAAGATCATTTCCTGTCTAAGGTCGTCGTAGATGCCTAGCAGCGCGGTCTCGTTGCAGGCCTCGACCAGACGCTGCATGTGCTTCAGCGCCGCCAGGCGAATGGGGGCCTTTGCCGCCGCGATGTTGGCCAGGCGATAAAATTCCACACCCAGATGATATCTCGAGGAAACGGCGTCCTGGCGAACGAATCTTTCGTCGGCCAGCGCGGTCAAAAGACGGTGGGCGCTACTGGGCGACAAGCCCAGAGCCGTTGCCATCTCGCGCACCCCGGTAGAACCGGACGGCTCCTCAATCAGCCAGCTCAAGGCCCGCAGGACTTTGGTTATCGGATTCCGATCCATGTGTTCCCTATAGTGAAACAGCCGTTCTATAGTGGAACATGGGAGCTACTCTCCCGTCAACAGCAACTGTTAGCTTGTGCGACGGTTGACAGCAGACCTAGACCAGATAGGCTCTCGGCGGAACAGATGTTCTTTTCAAGAGAACAACAAATGTGTCCCGATTGTAAGTCAGGCGGGATCGGCCGACGCAGGCCGTAATCGAAAATTGAGATTGGGAGGTCTCGATGCCCACGTTTCTGGCCCGAATGGCGGGGCCGCAATGAAGCCCGCGCCATTTGACTACCATGCGCCGACGAGCCTCGACGAAGCCGTCGCCCTGATGTCCAGTCTGGACAATGCAAAGGTTATCGCAGGGGGCCAGTCCCTCGTGGCGATGATGAATTTTCGTTACGCCATGCCGGATCATCTCATCGATCTCGGAAATATCGCAGGTCTGTCGGGATTGCATTTCGAAGCTCAGACCCTGCGTATCGGTGCGATGACGCGGCAGCGAGAACTCGAATTCTCGGTTCCTCTTGCGAACAAGGTCCCGCTCCTCAAGGCAGCCCTGGCCCATGTCGGACACCGGCAGACGCGCAATCGCGGGACCCTGGGCGGCAGTCTGGCCCATGCGGACCCGGCTGCCGAGTTGCCCACCGCTTGCCTTGCGCTTGATGCCGAGATCGAAATCGCGGGAGCCAACGGCACCCGCGTCGTTCCGATGCGCGAATTCTCCGCCGGCTTCATGACGACCGCGCTGGGATTTGACGAGATCCTTCTCGCCGTCCACATCCGGCCCTGGGCGGAGGGACACGGCTATTCATTCCAGGAGTATGCGCGGCGGCACGGCGACTTTGCCGTGGCCGGCGCGGCGGTCCTGCTCGATGCGAACAATGATGGCGTCATCGAACGCGCTGCTGTTGCACTTTGCGGGGTTACCGACCGTCCGATCCGGCGCGATGAAGCCGAAGCGTCACTGGTGGGGCGGCATCTGGACGACAACGCCATCGCGCGCGCGGCCAGCCTGGCGGGAGACGTCGAGGCGACTGCGGACATCCATGCCGACGCGACGTACCGGCGGCATCTTGCCCGCGTTCTGACGACACGCGCCCTGCATGAGGCATCGTCGAGAATGAAGACAAAGAAGAGAGAAACGGCGTGACGACAACCCATTCGATTTCCGTCAATATCAACGGCAAGACGTACAGCCGCGACGTCGAAGCCCGCATGACGCTGGCTGATTTTCTTCGACATGAAATCGGCCTGACCGGGACGCATCTCGGCTGCGAACACGGGGTCTGCGGTGCCTGCACCGTGCTGATCGATGGCCGCTCCGCCCGATCCTGCCTGACTTTCGCGGTTCAGATGAACGGCCGAAGCCTGACCACGGTGGAGGGATTGAGCGTCGCCGGCGGGCTCAACCCGCTGCAGCAGGCATTTCAGGAGCATCACGGCCTGCAATGCGGATTCTGCACATCGGGCATTCTCATTAGTCTGACCGAACTGCTGTCGGACAATCCCGATCCCACAGAGCAGGAAGTGCGCGAAATTCTCACCGGGCATCTGTGCCGGTGCACTGGATACGCCGGCCCGGTGCGGGCGGCGCTGGCTACCGCGGAACATCTCAAGAGTATCAAGGGAGCCGCGTGATGGGATCGAAAAACTTCGGAGCCCGCGTCACCCGCTTCGAGGACGTCGCCCTCGTATCTGGCAAGGGCCAATATGTTGACGACATCCATATTGCCGGCACCTTGCATGCGGCGTTCCTGCGCAGCCCACACGGGCACGCCCAAATCAAGTCGATCGACAGTTCCGGGGCGCTGCGCTGCAAGGGCGTTCACGCTGTTCTGACCGCGGCGGATCTGCCGGAGCGGATGCGCAGGCAGAGAATGCCGCTGCTGCTTCCCAATGCAACGATGGCGACGCTGCGAACACAGCACAGCCTGGCCGTCGATGAAGTCTGCTATGTCGGGCAGGCACTCGCGATCGTCGTTGCCGACAGCCGCTATCTGGCTGAGGACGCTTTGGCTGCGATCGAAGTCGATTATGAAGTGCTTGGGGCGGTGAGTGATGTTCGCGCGGCGCTCGCCGACGACGCTCCACGTGCGCACCTCGATCTCGACAGCAATGTCGTCTCTCAGTTCGTGATGAATTACGGCGACGTCGAGGCGGCGTTTGCATCGGCACCGCATGTATTTCGCGAAGAGCTCTGGCAACATCGCGGTGGCGGCATGGCCATGGAAACGCGCGGCGTGCTCGCCCAGGCCAACGCCGCCACGGACGGCCTGACACTCTGGTCTTCCACTCAGACGCCGCACATTGCGCGGCGGATGCTCGCCGAAGTCCTGGACGTCGACCTCGAGAGCATTCGCATCATCGCCCCCGATGTCGGCGGCGGCTTCGGACCCAAGGCGATCTTTTATCCGGAAGACGCGGTCGTCGCGCATGCTGCCCGCGCACTCAGCCGTCCCGTCAAGTTCATCGAGGACCGACGCGAACATTTCCTCTGCGCTACCCAGGAACGCGACCAGTACTGGACCGTAGAGATCGCGGTGGACAATGACGGCAACATCCTCGGCGTCCGCGGAGACATGCTGCACGATACCGGCGCCTTCGTCCCCTGGGGCATCATCATGCCCTACATCGCGGGCGCAACGATGCCGGGCCCCTACGTCGTTCCGGCCTATCATCTCGCCTGCACCGTCGCGTTCACCAACAAGGTGGCGACGACGCCAGTGCGCGGCGCCGGCCGGCCGCAGGCTGTCTTCGCCATGGAACGGCTGATGGACCGGGTGGCGCGTGAACTCCGGCTCGATCCCGCCGATCTGCGCCGTCGCAACTACATCCGCCCTGAACAGATGCCCTACTCCGTCGGCCTGATCTTCCGCGATGGAAAGCCGCTGATCTATGACAGCGGCGACTATCCGCGCGGACATGATGCCGCGTTGAAACTCGCCGGTTATGCGGATTTTCCGGCGCGACAGGCTGCCGCGAAGGCCAACGGGCGCTTCATCGGCATCGGCGTCGCCTCCTATGTCGAGGGAACCGGCCTGGGCCCGTTCGAGGGCGTGACCGTACGTATCCTGCCGGACGGCAGGGTGCGGGTTACGTCAGGGGCGACGAGCCAGGGACAGGGGACACGGACCACGCTTGCACAAATCGTTGCCGATCGCGTCGGCTGCCGGATCGAGGATGTGGTGGTCACGATCGGCGATACGGCAGGAATTGCCAATGGCGTCGGCGCTTTCGCGAGCCGCCTCGCGGTAAACGCAGGCTCTTCGGCGTCCATCGCGGGCGACCATGTGCGCGCTTCAATATTGAAGATGGCATCGCGGGCGCTTGGGGTACCCGAAAGCGAAATCGATCTGGAGGACGGCAAAGCGATAGGGCGCGGCGGCAATCGTCCGACCGTGTCCTTCGGAGACCTCTCGCGCGCCGCGCAGGGGATGCCTGGATTTTCCATGGATGCCGATCATCCGGTCGGCCTCGAACATACCGCGTATTTCACGCCGACACAGGCTTCCTACTGCAGCGGAACGCATGTGGTGGAGGTTGAAGTGGACGTCGGCACCGGAGCCATCAAAATCCTCAACTACTCGGTCGCGCACGATTGCGGCAACGTCATCAACCCGATGATCGTCGATGGACAGGTGCAAGGCGGTGTCGCTCACGGCATCGGCAACGCACTGCTCGAATGGATGCAGTATGACGAGAATGCCCAGCCGCTCACCACGACTTTCGCAGACTATCTGCTCCCGATGGCCACCGACGTCCCGATCTGTGCCATTGCTCACGTCGAGACGCCCTCGCCGTTGAATCCAATTGGCGTGAAGGGCGCGGGCGAAGGCGGGACCATTCCCGCTGCCGCCGCCATTATCGCTGCGGCCGAGAATGCGCTGTCATCGTTCGGCGTTCGCTTCACCGAAACGCCGCTGATGCCCGACCGCGTCGTCCAGGCGCTTCAACGCGCCGGCGCGTATGAAGAGCACGTCGCATAGCTTCGGAGCACCGGGCAAAAAAAGGATCCATCATGAAAATTCATAACGAGTTTACCGTCCCTGTTCCGCCTGCCGAGGCTTGGACGATGTTAAACGATGTTCCGCGCATTGCGCGCTGCGCGCCTGGCGCGCAGTTGCTGGAACAAGGCGAGAATGGCGCCTATGTCGGCACGATCTCGGTCCGGCTTGGCCCCGTGCTCCTCAACTTCAAGGGCAAGCTGATTTACAAGGAAGTCGATGAGGCTAATCATCGCGTCATGGCGGAAGCGAGCGGCTCCGAAACCAAGGCGAGAGGAACCGCGCAGGCGAACGTAGCGTTCGCTCTTGCGAGCGCTCCTGAAGGCACCCGCGTGCTTGTCGACACCGATGTCCAATTGGCCGGTTCGATCGCCCAATACGGGCGCGGAGCGGCGTTGATCCAGAACACTGCCCAGGTGATCATGAACGAGTTTGCCCGCAACTTCGCGGCCCAGCTCGGACCTCAGGACGAAAGCGAAGCGCAGGATTCCGTGAAACCGATCTCCGGTCTCAAGGTCCTGCTTCATGGCGTCCGCAACACAATCAAGAGCTGATTGCGCGACTGCGCAATGCTGCCTAAGGCATTCCTGCTCAAAGCCACATCCCCCGAAAGGACGACGATGGAAAGCGCCCCGTTTTTCGTAAGCCGCGACGAAACCAACTTCACAATCACCATAACGCTGAGCCGCCCGGATCAAGGCAATCGCCTCATGACGGAAGATGTCGCCGCGCTGGGACAAGCCATTCGCGAGAGCGGCGCCGATCCGACCGTCAAGGCCCTTATTCTTCGTGCGCAAGGAGAGCATTTTTGTCTCGGCAGGGACCCGGGCCCCGCTTCGGCGAAACCCAAGAGCGCGCTGGCAATGAGAACCGGCGTCACGCAACCTATTCTGGACCTTTACGCCGATATCCGCGCAACACCGGTCCCCGTTATAGCCGTCGTGCAGGGCGAGGCACGGGGGTTCGGCTGTGCGATGGTCGGCCAATGCGATCTATCGATTGCAGCCGCGACGGCGCTGTTTTCGCTGCCAGAAATGGACACGAACCTGCCACCAACCCTCGCCATCTCGGCCGTCCTCGGCAAGGTGCCACCCAAGCGTCTCATGCACCTGATCTACACCAGGGCAAAAATCGGAGCGGCTGAAGCCCTGGAACTGGGCTTCCTCAGCGAAGTGGTCCCGGCGGAAAAGCTCGATTCTGCGGTCGCTGCCACGCTGGCGAGGCTGACGGATCGCGGCCGACCGGCTCTTGCAGCAGTCAAGGAATATCTCGCGACAGCGCCGCATATGGATCCGCACGCCGCCGCCCGGTACGCCTCAACCTTGTTGTCTGTCGTGCTCTCCTCGAAAGACTGATTGAAGCGCGCGGAGCAGGATGATCTCATTCATGAAATTACACGGGATCGACCCCGATGACCTTCGCACTTGACCATGTGGTGATCAACGCGCTGTTCGACACGGACCGCGCCGCGGCGCTGATGTCGCAACTTGGGTTCACGCTGACACCGCGCGGCTATCACTCGCTTGGCTCGATCAACCATTTGATGGTGTTCGAAGGTCACTATCTGGAACTGGTCGGCCTGCCGTTGCAGACGGACGTCTTGCGCCGCGACGTCCTTGAAAGCCCGCGCGGTCTGAACGGACTGGTTTTTCAGGCAAGTGACATTGACGCCTGTATCCGCCAGTTGCGGGATAGCGGCCTCACCATGCTGGAGCCGCAGAGTTTCTCGCGACCGGTGACCATCGACGGCGTCGAGCAACTCGCGCGGTTCCGGACGACCCGGACCGCGCCGGAGCTTTTCGAGGCGGGACGGGTCTATTACTGCCAGCACTACACCCCGGAACTGGTCTGGCGCCGCGAATGGATGACGCACGCCAATGGTTGCAATGGTCTCAGCGAACTGGTGGTGGTGACTGCCGCGATGGAGACCGACGTTTCGCGGTATGCCAAGGCCGCCCAGGCGCCCGCGGAAAAACGAGCCAGCGACGTCTGGACGATTGATCTCGTTGACGCCTTTCGCATCACGCTGCTTTCGCCCGCGCGATATCTCGAACGCTACGGCGAACTCTGCGTCGAGGCCGATGGCCGCAACAGCTTCTTCGGCGCGATCGGGTTCAAGACGACCGACATCGGTCGCATCCGCGATCTCGCAGCACCTCTGCCCGAACTACGTTCGAGTGCGGGCGAGCATTCCATGGCTTTGCGGGTGCCGTTTCTCAACACTCTGTTTGAGTTTCATGGCGACCGCTAGAGCGTTTTCGAGCGAAGTGGATACCGGTTCGCGTGAAGAAAACGCGTCAAAACAAAAGATTAGAGCCTCGGTTCTGATTCAGTCAGAACCGGCAAGGCTCGGGTTTAGTCGCCGTCGCCAAGCGCTTCCCAAATCTCGCGCGTATAGGCGCTAAAATCCGGACTTCCGCGCAACGCGCGCAGGTTTCGGGGCCGCGGCAGATCAATCCGGTGTTCGGCAACGATGCGGGCCGGCCGTGGCGAAAACACCAGAACCCGATCCGCAAGGGCAACCGCCTCCTCGATGTCGTGGGTGACGAACAGGATGCTGCGCCGCTCCGCTTCCCAGATGCGCAGCAACTCGCGTCCCATCACCGCCTTGGTCTGGAAATCAAGCGCGCCAAATGGTTCATCCATCAGCATCACGGCGGGCTGATAGGCCAGCATACGCCCCAGCGAAACGCGATGGCGCATGCCGCCGGATAATTGGGCCGGATAGGCGTCGCGAAATTCGGAAAGGCGCAATAGCGCCAGCAAATCAGCAATGCGTTGTGTCCACTGCGCGGCGGGAACGCCCGCCAAAGCAAGCCCGACTTCGATATTTTCACGCACCGTCTGCCAGGGCAGCAGCGTATCCTTTTGGAACATGAAGCCGATATGCTCGGGCGGTCCATCGACTATTTTGCCGTCGACGGTGATGGTCCCGCTCTCGGCGGCGTTGAGACCCGCGATCGCACGCAGGATGGTCGACTTGCCGCTGCCGCTCGGTCCGACCAGCACAACGAATTCGGCCTTGTCGACCGCGAGGCTGACGCGATCGACGACCCGCAAGCGGCCACGCGAGGTCTCGTAGGAAACCGAGACATTATCCAGCAGAATGCGCGGCGCGTTGGTCGCGGTCATCATCGTGTCCCGCGACGCCAGTGCAGCGCCCTTTGTTCGATCATGAAGATGATCTGGTTGGCGATCATCGCAAGCAGCATCAGGAGAAACAGGCCCGCGAACACGCCGGTGGTATCGAGCTGGCCCCCGGCCCGCACCACGTACCAGCCGAGCCCGCGATTGGCGCCGATCAGTTCGCCGACCACCGCGCCCACCAGCGACAGCCCGATGCCGATGCGAAAGGATGCAATGAGCCACGGCACGATGGAAGGGATCGTCACCTTGCGCATGATGTAGGACCGCGGCGCACGCATCGTGCGCATCAGGTCGACCATATCCGGATCGACGGTGCGAATGCCCTCGGTGACATTGAGAATGAAAACGAACACCACCATGGAAAACGACATCATGACCTTGGAAAAGAGGCTGATGCCGAACCACAGGATGAACATCGGCGCGAGCGCCACACGCGGCAGCCCGTAAAGACCCATCACGAAGGGATCGACGATCTTGGCGGCGCGCCGGTAATGCGCCAGCGCGATGCCGATCGGCGTCCCGACGATGGCGCCCAGGAAAAGTCCGAGCAAGGCCTCCGAAACCGTGGCGCCGACATGCCGCCATATCTCGCCGCTTTTCAACATCGCGAGGATCTTCTGCGCCAATCAGGCTTGGCCGGCTGCTCCAGAATTCGTTGAACAGATGTCCTGCGGCAAATTCCCAGATCAGCAGCAAACCTATGACCAGTGACCAAGCGCCAGATAAAGGCTGAAACGTCAATGCCGTCACGCACCGGTCTGCCCGGCGCAAGAATTTCATCGGCAATGACGGGATCGGTCATAGGGTCATTCGGTTCAAGGCAGGTAGCGCAACGCGACGACGTCCCGATAGTTGAGTTCTTTCACGGTCGGGTCGGCCACCCGCAGCATCTCCAGCGCGGTCTTGAATCCCGCCTCCTGCGCGTGCCCGTCATGCGACAGGCTGCGCTCGGCCGCATCCCTGGCGACCGTCACGACGAGGTCCGGCGATAGCGTGGGAAACCGTTCATGGACGGCGGCCTGCACGACCTTCTGGTCCGTCTGAATGAGCTTCTCGGCCTTGACGATGGCACGCGCCACGGCATGCGCGGTGGCATCATTGGCCTTCAGCCAGCTGCCGACGACGACAAGATCGAGCGCCATATAATCGAGGTCGCGGAAATCCGCGACGAACTTGTATTTTCCCGTGGCCATATAGGCTTGAACATCTGGTGTCGTGAACATGCCGGCGGCGACAGAGCCGGTGTCGAGCGCGGCGCGCATGGCCCCTCCGGTTCCAGCGGCAATGATCTCGTAATCGCTGTCCGGATTGAGGCCAAGCTTCCGTATCGTGAAGCGAAGCGTATTGTCGGTGAGGCTGCCGGGCGACGTGATGCCAACCGGTTTGCCGCGCAGGCTTTTCAGATCGGTCGCCGGCGATCCGATCGGCGCCAGCAGCGAATAGGGATGCTTGTCGAGCAGGGCCACCAAAACCGCACCGCCAAGCCCGCGACTGGCCAGCCGCATCGCATGATCGCCGGCACAGATGCACAGATCGACGCCGCCCCCTGCCAAAGCTTGCACGGCGGGTCCGCCTCCGTCGAAATCGACGATCTCGGCGTTAATCCCCTCAGCCTGGAACAGCTTTTGCTGGATCGCGACCACGACGGGGATTGACGCAATCGATAGCTGGGCCGAGGCGATGTGAAGCATCGTCTCCGCGGATGCCGGCACCGCATACGACGCCATCATGCTCCACGCACAAATCACGAGAGAGGCAAGACGGAAGTTCAGGCGGCCCTGCAATCCTTTCATGCCCACACCAGCGTCAGTTCGGTAGCTTGGCGGCGAAGGCCGAATTGCGAAGGCAGAGACAGCCCTTGGGATCCTGCCATAATCTTTCCTTTTCATGCAAAAGGCCGATCGCCCGCGCTACCGCATTGAACTCATAATTTGAGAAACGCTCGGCGACGTCGGTGAAGTACAGCGGCGTCTTCTCGAGGACGGCGGCGATCTCTTCGGCAAGTTTACCGATGACCTCAGAGGATGCCTTCTTCGCCTCGCGATCGGCCTTGCCGCCAATATAGTCTGATATCTTGGCGGTGTCGGCGTAGGCGTAGGTGATGCGCTCAAAGCGCTCCTTGGGAATTCCCTCGGAGATCGTCGCATCGATGCCTACCTTGGCGGTAGTCGGCACGATGCCATGCGGCGTCGGCGCGAGACTGGGATCCAAAGGTTTGCCGCGGGCGTTGCTGACGATCATGATGTCGCGGTCGCCCTGGACCCGGGTCGCAATCGCCCATTCGACTTCGACAGGATTGAAGACGTCGATATCGTCATCGACAACGACGACGTGCTTGATATCCATCACCGATAGAGCGGCCAGAAGTGCGTTCTTGCCGTCGCCGGCCTGCTTCTTGATCGAGATGACAGCGTGCCAGAAGGTGACGCCGCCCATCGTCATATTGATGTCCTTGACCACGACGCTCGCGGTGCGCAACGCCTGCCGGATCGCGGCATAGCGGGTCGGCGCCATCAGCCAGGTATTTTCCCACGGCATATGCAATGAGTAATAGACCGCGTCGCGGCGCATCGAGACGGCCTTGACACGGACGATCGGATTCCAGTGCAGGCCACCCATCAGCCAGGTGAATTCGCCGAAGCGACCCTCAGGCTGAGTCCAGCCCGTCGGAAGCACCTCGGCCTCCAGAACGATTTCAGCATCCGCCAGATAGGGAACATCAACGGTCTCGCAGGCCGCCAATTGGACCGGCCGGCCGCGAATGCCGCCGGCGATCGCCATTTCGTCGGTGCCGAGCGGCGCCTTGAAACCGGCGCCCAGCAACTCGATCGGATGGGTTCCGATGCTGATCGAAATCGGCAAAGGCCGCTTCGCCTCCAATGCCCGCTGAACGAACAGCCGCATGTTGTTGGGCGTGACGATATCGATACCGGTCAGGTTCTTTTCCTTGACCATGAATTGGTAAATGCCGGTGTTCATCCCGTATTCGGGATCGCGGGCAATGACGACACCAGCGGTGATCATCGGACCGCCGTCATAGATCGACGACATCGGAATCGGCAGCTTGTAGAGATCGACGTCGTCGCCCTTCATGACGATCTCGCGCGTCGGCGAACTCGCCACGCGCTCGGGCGGAATCGGATTATTGAGCCCCTTCTTGAGCCGTTCCTCGATCTGGAGATATTCGGTTGCGCCCATCGCCATCATGGCGCGTTCGCGGGTGCGGATAATGCCCGACACGACAGGCATGTCGTAGCCGATGACCTTGTGGAAGAACAAAGCCTTGTCGGACTGGTCGACCAGGGTCGCGATATGACGGATGTCGATCGGTTGATGAAAATCGACCAACTCGCCAGCCTGGCGTAATTGGTCGAGGAATCCGCGAAACGTCTCGTCCATCCAGTTCTATCTCCGTGCCGTATTGTTGTGGCGACCATTCAAGGACTGTGCCACCGATGCGGTGCCACGCATCAAATTTGCGGCAGCGAGTTCGCGCAACGCGTTGCGATCGACCTTGTTGGTCGAGGCCAAAGGCAGGCTGTCGAGAAACCAGATCGAGCGCGGATGCTGGTAGGCGGGCGCATTTGCCAGAGCAAACGCCTTCAGACTGCTTTCCGAGATGTTACTTCCTTTGCGTGCCACCACGAAGGCCACCGGTTTGGTGCCCTTGATATCGTCAGGAACGGGCATGACGCAGGCCTGGATCACATCAGGATGCGTTTCCAGCATTTTTTCCACTTCACCCGGAAAGATATTTTCGCCGCCGCTCACGAACATGTCATCGGTGCGCCCGACGAAGAAATAGAAACCGTGTTCGTCATGGCGGAACACGTCGCCGGTAATGTAGAAGCCATCAGCGGTAATGGGAGGTACAAGATCCGGGCGGTTATGATAGCCGGTCATGATCGCCGGGCATTTCATCTCCAGCACACCGGTATCCGCGGGTTTCCCATCCTCTCCGATGAGTTGCACCAGCACGCTGGGGCGAGGATAGCCGACCGACATTTCCGGTTGCGGCAATCCCTTCGGGTGAGGCCCGAAAACGACAGGGCCGGCTTCAGTCGTACCATAAGCATTGGTAACAGCCGCGGATGGCAGCGCACGGTGAATGGCTTCCAGCAGGCTCTGACTGACCGGCGCCGATCCCATGCGCAGGAATTCGACACTGGACAGATCCGTCGCCGCGAGTCGCTCCTTGTCGTTCAGCATCATGGCGATCATCGGTGGCACCGCCGTGAGCCATGTGCAGCGATACGTCTCGATGGCATGCAAATAGAGTTGTGCGGTAAACTGCGGCAGCAGGATCACGGTCGCGTGGCCGGCATGTGCCAATTGGCTCATGGCAAGCGCGTTCATGTGATAGAGCGGCGCTGCGACGAGAAAGCGATGGCGCGACGTGTCCTGGGCAGCCATTCGTTGCTCGACCACCCAGATATGGCTCTGGTGCGAGAGCACGACGCCCTTGGGACGGCCTGTCGAACCTGACGTGTAGAGAAACATCGCGGACTCGCCAAGTTCAGCCACGAGCGGCGTGAATGGACCCGGTTTGATGAAATCGGCGAAATCGCTGTTGTCGCCGTCAAATCGAATGTGAGGCAGATCCTTGGGCGCGCTGTCGAAACGCAGGGCGTCGCAGAAGACCAGCTTGGCGCCCGAATCACGGATGATGTAGTCGATCGTGGAGACCGGGAATTTGAAATTGACCGGGACCGCCACGAATCCGGCCCGCATGATGCCGTGAACCGTCGTGAGGTACTCGAAGCGGTTGGCCGACAGGATGGCAACCCGATCGCCACGCATCAGACCGCGCGCGGTAAGCGCCCGGGCGACCGCGTTGGCCTGATCCTCGAAATCCCTGTAGCTGAAGCGGCGTTCGTGACCAGTGCCCAAGTCGATGATCGCGATCTTGTCGAGATCGCTTCCCGCGGAGGTCAGCGAACCCAGATTTGTGAACGCAGGAGCTTTAGACACCACGGCGACCTCTATCAGGCCGGCGGAGCTGTCAGATAGGTGCCGCGCCCGCTGGCCAGCAAACGCCCCTCATGATCGAAGACCTTGGCTTCCGCGACCGAGAACTGCCGGCCGAAATTCACGATCTCACCGCGGACCGTCAATACGCCGGGCATCGCGGCGCGATGATAGTCGACGCGCAGATCTATCGTCGGAACTCCGCGCCCGGTCTTGGAAACCATGGCCCAGTCCGCCGTGAGATCGACCAACGTCGCCAGGATGCCGCCATGGGTATAGCCGCGATCGGGATTCACCACCCACTCGTCGCGCCAGGTCGCCGTCAGTTCGATCGTGCCGCTGCCGACCGCGACGACTTTCAATCCGAGCCATTGATGAAAAGGGCCGCGCGATATCAGCTTCTGTACGTCTTCGACGCTGGGGACTTCACTCATCAAACCAAACCTTTTCTTGGTCCGCGTCTCCTGTACTGGGCGAACAGGTTCGCAGGACGGGAATCAAAAACTCATTCCGCCGCCCTCCCCGCGCCCGAATGCGTCGGGGAGGTCGGATAAGTCAGGGCACCACGACGACCTTGCCGATGACTTCACGGTCCTTGATGAGACGCAAACCTTCCGCCGCCTGATCAAGGGTCAGAACCTCATCGATGACCGGCTTGATCTTCTTTTCAACGATCATCCTCATGAGGTCGGTCAGGTTTTCCTCATAAAAGCTGTTCGAGCCGATTATCTTCAGTTCGAAGCTCCATACATAGCGCAGATCCTCCTTCGGATCATGCCCCGCGGTGGCGCCGCATACCAGCAGGCTTCCGCCTCGCTTGAGGCAGCGCAGCGACGGCACCCAGGTGTCGCCACCGGTGAAATTGATCACGACATCGACGCCGCCTTCATGGCTGCGCCGCTGCGGCTTGCCATACTTTTCGATGGCCCATTTCGAAAAGTCGACTTCCTTGTAATTGATCGCCTCGTCGGCGCCCATCGCCTTGAGCTTTTCCATCTTCTCGGCGCTGCTGGCGCACGCAATCACTTCGGCGCCGAGCA
Source organism: uncultured Alphaproteobacteria bacterium (assembly GCA_963811915.1). GTDB lineage: Bacteria > Pseudomonadota > Alphaproteobacteria > Rhizobiales > Xanthobacteraceae > Bradyrhizobium. Next base: position 57,397 of record CAWETC010000033.1, on the reverse strand, counting down.
GCTTGCTCAGGATCACGCAGCCGGTGCCGACCCCGCCGCTGGCGCCCAGGATGAGGACCCGGTCGCCCTTGCGGATGGTGTTGTGGGTAATCAGCATGCGATGCGCGGTGCCGTACGCCACCGGCAAAGACGCCGCCTCCTCGAAGGTGACGCCGTCGGGCATGGCGATGAGCTGATCGGCCTCGACCAGGCAATACTCCGCCATGCCGCCGTCGAGCATTTCGCCCATCAGGCCCTTTTTCTTGTTCAAGGGATTAACCAGAACGCGGCTGCCGATTTTCCAGCCGGAAACCCCGTCGCCAATTTCGACGATCTCGCCGGCCATATCGAGACCGATAACAACCGGCAGCGGCACCTTGATGCCCGGCATGCCCTGCACCGTGAACACGTCGTGATAGTTGAACGAGGAAGCGCGCACGCGGATGACCACCGCCCCGGCTTTCGCCTTTGGTTTAGGGTGATCCTGCACCACCTGAAGATTTTCCAACCCACCATGTTGGCGCAGTACCAGCGCTCTCATCGTTTCTGACATTTCATGTTCCCGTTCAATTGCAACCATACCCACAATCGTCAGACAGGCGTGTAGGCGATTCCCAAGTGCTCCGTTAGACGCCAGTTAGCAGCGCAACCGCATGTCGTCGAGCCAACTTATGCTCTTCCCATCGCTGGATGACTTCACAACTAGGCCTTTGCCAGTGGCGCGACCGATCTGCCACAAAACCGGCAAACTTTTGGAAATCCCCAGCGCAACATATTTGCTGAGACGGCAACATAATATCAAGATCTATTTCTGCGTATGCGTAAAATTAAGGCATAAAATCGCGCAATATTAGTTATTTAAGCAATATCTTTCCAAGAAATGAGCTTTGTGCAGTGCGGTTGCGACCGGAACAAGACGCGGCCTCGCTTTGCCGGAACTACCTACTCGTCGTTGCCGGCTGGCCTTGCATTCCTTCCGCGCGGGAATTGCTCGCCAAACATCGCTAACTTTCTCCCGTCATGGACAAGGCTCTCAAGGTGCCCGAGCCTAAAGCCGTGTCGCGCATACGCGACGACTGATCCGGTGGGCTCGGCGCGTTTTGCTTCCGCGCCGCGGCGAGCCTGATATGTCAAATCTCGCATTTGTGTTACCAAATCTTCTGGCGCCGGGTTTTAGTAGACGGGGACGACGCATGGATGATCTCGACTTTACTCTTCTGCAAATCCTGCAGGAGGATGCGACACTGAAAGTGGCTGAAATAGCCGAACAGGTGGGGCTTTCTCCGACCCCGTGCTGGCGCCGTATCCAGAAACTTGAGGAAGAAGGCGTCATTCGCAAGCGCGTCGCCTTGCTGGATCCGGTGAAGCTGCAAGTCGGCGTGACCGTTTTCATCGCCGTGCGCACCAATCAGCATAATGCCGCATGGGTTAAGAAGTTTTCCGCGATCGTGATGTCGATTCCAGAAATCGTCGAATTCTACCGGATGAGCGGCGACGTCGATTATCTTCTTCGTGCCGTGGTGCCTGATATCGCCGGCTACGATGCGGTGTACAAACGACTGATTGAGAAAATTGAGCTGGGGGACGTGAGCTCAAGCTTCGCGATGGAACAGATCAAGTTCACCACCGCATTGCCCTTGCAGTTCGCGATGCGCAGCGAGGCGGCAGCACGATCCGCCAAAGAGAACAAATCGTGAGAGGAAAACGGCGCCGGCGCGCTGGCCGTTCAACGCGTATCTTGCATCGCCGCGTCGACGATCGTGTCGACCACGGACAGAAGATCTGAGAGTTGTTTGTCCGGACGCTTCTCAAGAGCGAGTGTCAACACGCTGCGGAGAACGGAACGCAGATCCTCGGGAGCGAGAGTATCGCGCTCCGGCGCCTTCAGCGGCAAGCGTTCCGCCAATAGCTGATTTTGCAGCCGCTCCGCCGCCAGTTCGGCGGCCTTGATCGTCGATCTAAATGGCTCTGTTGCACTGCTCGGAGCGGGCAGCGGTCCGGTTTTCAATCGCGTGCGAAGGGCACGGAGCGGCTGGACGATTTGTTCACGCCATGGCCGGCAAACCTCGTCCAGTTCCCCGATCTCGGCAGGGGTCAGCAAGACGCGATGCCTGACTGCCGCGAAAATGGTCATAAGAAACATCATGACATCGACGCCGGCCTCGTCCTGCAGCCTTAGGCAGGCATCGGCGACTCCGGGCTGGGCGTAGAGGTGCAGGGCGAATGCCCAGCCGTCAGCCTCAAGGTCGGACCGGGACTGATTCATGAATCCCGCGTTTTTGATCGAATTAAGTCCACCCCAACGGCTGACTGCCGTCGTCTCGATATCGAACAGGTCGAGCACCCGCCCCAAGGTGTGGTCGACCATCTGCTCCAGGCTTTCCGGACGGGCATAGAACGCCGGCACCGGCGGATAGACGATCGCACCCATTTCGGTAGCCGCCGTCATCGAGCGCAGGTGACCGAGATGGAGCGGGGCTTCGCGGACCATCAGGACCAGCCGCCGCCGCTCCTTGAGGACGACATCTGCCGCGCGCGTAAGCAATGACGATGTCACGCCCGTCGCGATCTCGGAGAGGCTTCGCATCGAACAGGGCGCGATCACCATGCCGAGCGTCCGAAACGATCCGCTGGAAATGGAGGCGCCGATATTGTCGATCTGGTGAACGACATCGGCCAGGGCCGTCACGTCAGCGATAGCGACGTCCAGTTCCTGGGTCAGCGCGATCCGTGCCGACCGGCTGATGACAAGATGCGTTTCGATGTCGGTCGGATGCAGCATACGCAACAACCGGACGCCGTAGATGGCGCCGGAAGCACCGGTTATTCCGACGATCAATCGTCGCGGAGATGAATTCATCGGAAACGATCCAGTCCCTGTAAATAATCGCGTGGCACATCGGTGGAGTACCACAAAATCGACGCCGAATCGCGCCGGCATTCCTTAACAGAGCATACCCCCGCCATCGCCGCGCCCGAGCCGGGACGGACGCAGCGATAGTACCCGGCCAGACCTCTTTGTGGATATTCCATCGGAAGCGCTGTTCGCAAGCTTCGCCGGGCTTTGCCCCCGTGAATCGCCGCTAAATTGGACGTACATTGCCTAAAAATCCCTCAAATCACGATAATGAACCACATAAATCGAAATATGAGCAATAATTTGCTCACAAATTGGAGAAATGAGAAATTTTTTATAGCATTTACGGATAAGTTTGATATCGTCCGGCCACTCGGAATGCAGAAGGGCGAAAGACATGCGGACGATCGGACTATTGGGCGGGATGAGTTGGGAAAGCACCGCGGTCTATTACCGGCGCATCAACGAGAACGTCCGCGATCGCTTGGGCGGTTTGCGTTCCGCCAAGGTAATCATGCATTCCGTCGATTTCGAAAGCATCGTCGAATTGCAGAAAGCCGATGCCTGGGACCAGGCCGGGGCCGTGCTCGCCACGCTGGCGCGCAGCCTTGAGAACGCCGGCGCCGATTGCGTCCTGATCTGCACCAACACCATGCACAAGCTGGCCGACACGGTGCAACGCGCAGTATCGATACCGCTGCTGCACATCACTGATGTGACCGGACAGGCGGTGGCGTCCGCCGGCTGCCGCCGGCCGCTGCTGCTGGCGACGCGCTACACGATGGAGCAGGATTTCTACCTCTCGCAATTACGCGGCAAGCATGGGCTTTCGCCATTGGTGCCGGATGCGGAGGACCGAACCGCCGTGCACGACATCATCTTCAATGAATTATGCTGCGGCGTGGTCCGTGAAAATTCACGGCAGCGCTACCTCGACATCATTGCAACCGCCAAGGCGGCCGGCGCCGACAGCGTAATCCTTGGGTGCACGGAAATAGGGCTGCTGATCGGCCCCCAGCATCTCGACCTGCCGACATTCGACTCAACACTGCTGCATGCCGATGCCGCGGTCGCGTTCGCGCTGGAACGGCACAACGAGCCCGAACGGAGTGCGGCATAGCGGCACTCACCCCTTCAGGAGCACAAACATTGGCATAGTTTGTGCTACCTGACGGGACATGATCAGACTTCCGCGTCGTCAATTTCTGCGCCGGGCAGCGGGTGCTGCCACCCTTCCATTTCTCTCGGCGATTGCCAGGGCGCAATCCTATCCGGCACGGCCGGTCCGGGTGATCGTTCCGTTTTCGCCGGGCGGCCCCACCGATGTTTGCGCCCGCCTCATCATGCAGAAATTGTCGGAGCGGCTGGGACAGCAGTTCTATATCGAGAACATTGCGGGTGCGGGCGGCAATATCGGTACCGGGCAGGCGGCGCGAACGGCGGCGGACGGATATTCGATCCTCCTCACCGTGAACAGCTACGTCATCAATCCGACCCTTTACGCCAAGGTTCCCTATCGCGTGCTGCAAGACTTCGATTCCGTCACGCTTGCCGTCGACTTTCCGTCGGCCATGCTGGTCAACCCTTCGGTGCCCGCCACCACCGTCAAGGAACTGGTCGCGCTCATCAAGCAGAACCCCAACAAATACAGCTTCGCGTCGCCGGGATTTGGAACGCCGTCTCATCTGCTGGGCGAACAATTCCGTGTCGTGCTCGGCCTCGACCTCGTGCATGTGCCTTACGGCGGAAGCGGGCCGGCCATGATGTCGGCGGTCGCGGGCGACACCCCCATCGCCTTCGCCGCTTTGTCGGCCGCCGTGCCGCAGATCAATGACGGCAGGCTGCGCGCGCTTGCGGTCATGAGCAAAAACCGCTCGCAGGCGCTGCCCGACCTGCCCACCATCGGAGAAGCCGGCTATCCTGAGCTGGACGGCGACGCCTGGATCGGCGCTCTCGTTCCAACCGGCACGCCGAAGGAAATCGTCGCACTGCTCCAGCGCGAAATCGTCGACATCCTTGCGTTGCCGGATGTGAAGGAGCGATTGGCAACCCTTGGCCTCGATCCGGTCGGCAGCACGCCCGAGGAGTTCACCACGCAAATGAAGCTCGAGATGAAGAAATGGGCCAAGGTGATCGAGGCGGCAAAGATCAAGGCGGAATAGCTGGCGCGCCCTCGCGATCGTCGCAAGATCGGACATCGCCCAAAACTTTCTTGAAGACTTAAGACTTCCCTGACGACTTCCCTCAAGCCTTTCATCACACATTTCCATGCCAGGCCGGGAAGGCCTGCTGGATCTTCTGCATCATCGCGTCGAGCACGAGACCGACGACCAGCATGGTCAGGATATAGGCGAACACTGTCGGGCTTTCGAAAAATCGCTGCGAATACATCAGCGTTGCGCCCATGCCGCCGCCCCCGCCGACCATCTCCGCGGTGAAGGTCGTGATTAGCGCGACCGGCAGCGCGACCCGAAGGGCCGCGAAGATCCGCGGCCACGCCGCCGGCAGCACGACACGGAGCAATAAAGCCAGGTTCGATGTCCCCAGCGAATAGGCCGACCAGATCCAGACCCGATTGACCGCGGAAGCCGCGGCATAGGTTCCGATCACGATTGGAAAAACGCAGGCAAAGGCAACCAGCAGTATTTTGGAAATACTGTAGATGCCGAACCACAGAATGAAGATCGGCAGGAACGCGATCTTCGGCGATGGAAACGCCAGCGCGATCACCGGATCGAACATCCAGTGAACCAATCGGCTGCGTGCCATCGCAATGCCCAGCAGCACGCCGACGACCGTCGCGCCGAACAGCCCCGCAAATGCGCGAAAAAGGCTGGTGAGGAGATCGCTCGGCAACGAGCCGTCGGCACACACCGTCCACCATTCCGCCACCACGCTCGTGAACGCCGGCAAAAACAACGGCGATGACAGCCCTGCCCGCGCGACCACCTCCCACAGCACGACGATGGTCAGGACCGAGATCACGGAGCGGATCTGCAACGCCCGCTTGCTTGCTGTCTTCTCCATTATCGGACCCTGCTCTTGACGGCGTTGCTCATGTTGCCTTTTGCGAGATCATCGACTCGTGCCAGCGCAGGCATTTTCCGGTCAGAACCAGCAACAGGCGATCGGCCAGGAACGCCACCACGACCACGCAGCCGATGGCGGCAAACATGTAATCGTAGGCACCGTTCTCGCCGTACATGAAGATCAATTTTCCGATGCCATTGGTCGCGGCGATCATTTCCGAAGAAATCGCCAGCACAAACGAGAATCCCAGCGCCACCCGCAGCCCGGTAAAAATATCCGGAAGCGCGTGTGGCAGGAATACCCGCAGCAACATCTCGCGCGGCCGCGTGCCGAGCGCTTCTGCGCCCCAGACCAGTACACGAGGCGTCGAGGCGACGCCCTGGAACGTATTCACGACCATCGGCAGCAGGCAGGCGAGGAACACCGCGCACACCGTCGTCGCGGTGCCGATTCCGAACCACAGAATGAACAGCGGAATCAGTGCCGACTTCGGCAGCGAATAAGTGCCGCCGACGATCGGCGCCGCATAGGCGCGAAACCTCTCGGAGCGCGCCATCATCAGCCCGAGCCATATGCCGGCCGCGGAGCCCAGAACGAGACCGATGGCTGCCCGCGCCAGCGTGACCAGAAGATTGTCCCTGATCTCCCGGCCCGCCAGAAGATCGTACATGGCGTAACCCACGCGCACCGGCGACGGCAGGAAAGACGGGTCGATCAGCTTGGCGGCGCTGACCGCCTGCCATATCAAAGCGATCACAACCAGCGGAACAATCCGCCCCGCCGGCGACCAAAAAACCGAATAAGGATCAGACCTTTGCATTCAGCTTTTCCGCGGCAAGCGCCTCGCGCCGGACCGAAATCCAGACTTCGTTGCGGGTCTTGTTGAAGGCATCGGACGTGAAGAGCTGCTCGCGCGGGATAGTCCGGTCGAGATCGATCTTGAATTCGTCGACGATCTGTCCCGGCCGGGCCGACATCACACAGATCCGATTAGAGAGATAGACCGCCTCGCTGACATCATGCGTGATCATCAATACCGTTTTCCGGGTCTCGAGCCAGATCCGGAGCAATTCGTCCTGCATCACCTCGCGGGTCTGCGCGTCGAGCGCCCCGAAAGGTTCGTCAAGCAGGAGGATGGCGGGGTCACAGGCCAGCGTGCGCGCGATGGCGACGCGCTGCTTCATGCCGCCGGACAATTCACGGGGATACCGGTCCTCAAACCCCTTTAGTCCGATGACGCCGATCAGCCGGTCCGTTAAGCGCGCGCGCGCGTCCGGCGGCAGCGGCCCGCGTTCCAGGCCATAGAGGATGTTGTTGCGCACCGTAAGCCAGGGAAACAGCGCATATTCCTGAAAGACGACGCCGCGGTCGGTGCCGGGACCCTCGATCGCCTTGCCGTCGACGAGAACCTTCCCGTCGGCCTTCAGAAAACCACCCAGCACGTACAGCAAGGTGCTCTTGCCGCAGCCGGAAGGTCCGACGATCGACACGAACTCACCCTCCGCGATCGAGATATCGACCGCCCTGAGCGCCAGTACCGGACTTTTATCGCCCGGATAGGATTTGGAAACCCCCTGGATCTGAACCTTCGGAATTACGGTTCGCGAAATCTCGGCCTTGTTGTCGGTCACAGCGCGCATGGTTTCGGCAGCAAACTGAGATTGAGATATTTTGAGACGTCGATGCTGCGGCCGATCAGTTTCTCTTCGAACATGGCATCGAGCGGCTTTTGGATTGTCGACGCTGAAACGCACCCGCCGGGATCGCGATAATAGTCGCGGTCGGTCGCGAAGTACGAATTCAGGACTTCCTTGGGCGATTTGGTGAAGTCCGACACAATCTGGATCGCCTGCTCGCGGTTGGCGCGATCGTAATACCAGCCGAGGCCATCGACGTAATCGGCCAGGAAACCGCGCACGGCATCGGGATGCTCTTTCAGGAAGGTGTTGGTCGTGACCTGAAAGATCACCGAGGACGGCCCGAACGCATCGCCACCGGTGAACACTGGCCGCAGGTCTCCCTTGGGGCTCTCCACAGCCAGGAAAGGAATTACGAGCACACCGCAATCGATGCGCTTCTCGCGAATGGCCGAGGCAATATTCGGAAACGCGATCTCGACGATTTCGACGTCGCGCCGGGGATCGATGCCGTTCTTCTTGAGCATCACCCGCAAGGCCAGATCGACCGCCGAGGCAAAGGCGTTGACGCCGATTTTCTTGCCTTTCAGATCGGTCACGCTCTTGATCGGCGAGTCCTTCAACACCATGAAGCTGTTGGTCGCATTGCCGGGGTGCCCGTCCTGGTAATTGTCCGAGATGATCGTGAGCCCGCTTGGCACGGCGTCCTTGACGATGATGGTGGCAAAGGCTGGCCCGGACAGCGTCGCCAGATCGGCCTGCCCCGCCGCCAGCAGTGCCGCCGCTTCGGGCGTCCCGCGCGTGAAGGTGATGTCCAGGGTATAGGACTTGCCGTAGTTCTTGAGCACGTTCTGCTTGAGGTGGTCCAGAAAGATGATGGTCTCCATCTCGTTCGGACCAATACCGCCGCCGGTCGCATAGCGGATATGGGGGATATCAGCAGCGGAGGCCGGCGACCGGGAAATAAAGGGAGACGCGATCGCGGCGCCGGCCGCGCCCATCATCCACGCGCGGCGCGAAATTCTCTCGAAGGACGGCTTCATCAGTTTTCCTTTATGTGAGGGCTCGGGATCATCGGACCTTTCTCAGCCCTTGAGAACAGCCATGGCCTCGATTTCAACCACGAGATCGGGGTGCGACAACCGGCGCACTTCAACGGTTGTACTGGCCGGCAGGCTGACGCCGAGATAGTCATGCCGGATATCGACATGCCTGAAAAATTCGTCGATGTCGGTCACGAAGGTCGTGGTCCTGACCAGATCGTCCAGCGTGGCGCCGGCGGCCTCCAGCGCGTTCTTGAGGTTTTCACCGACCTGCCTGATCTGGGCGCGCATATCGCCGGCCCCGACGATGTCGCCATTCTTGTTGCGCGCCAGTTGCCCGGAGATGAAAACCATCTTTTCGCCGGAGGCGACAACCACATGGGAATACAGCAGGTGCCCGCCGACATTGCGCTTGAACAGGGCTTCCGGCTGAATTTTCTCGATCGTCATAGTTCAACATTTCCTTCGCATTCGCGGCTCCAAAACGAGCCGCGGCGCGCACACTACCCCGTCGATCCGGATTGGTCATCAATGAGAGATTGCATAACGCGTCATCACTGGCGTCCGACGTGAAATGACGAAGAACCTATATCAAATCACGAAGAACCCGTGGATGGCATCACGCCTGAGTTGTTCGACGAGGCCGTATTCCCAATCGAGATAGGCCTGCATCGCGCCATCAGCGACATTGGTGCCCTCATAGGGACGCCGGTAGCGGTGGGCCGGGTCGGGCTTTGGCAAAACCTGCGGCGGCCCCACGTCCAAGACGCGATCGTAGCCGCCCTCGAGCACGTAGGTCTCCCATCCCATTTGCGCGAGCCAGGACGCCGTCATGTCGGCACGCACCCCCCTGTCGTCGGTGAGAAGGATGCGCGCGCCACGCACCGGCGCGGCCATGTCGATCTCCTGAACCAATTGCCCGCCCGGGTAGTGGCGAAAACCTGCGATATGCCCGGCGGCATAATCTTCAGCGTCGCGAACGTCGAAGCGATAGAGCGTGCGATGGGCCTGCGCCTGGAGCGCGGCGACCTCTTCCGGGCCGACATGCTTGACGCCGGCGCGATAGGCGACCTCACGGGCATTGGTTCGCGCGCCCTCGAACAGGCCGATCCCGCCGCGCCGGTCAGCACCATGCTCAAGCTCTTGTTTGGCGAGCGTCCAGCCGATCGTGCCGTTGCGTAGCGCGACCACCTTGTTGGAGATGCCGGCATTAATGAGCGACTGGGCGCCGACGATCGAGCGGGTGCGGCCCGCGCAATTCACGATGATGGTGGTCTCGGGATCGGGCGCGACGCGGCCCGCGCGGAGCACCAATTCCGCGCCGGGCACGCTGACGGAGCCGGGTATGTTCATGGTCTCATATTCGTCGAACCGCCGGACATCGAGAATGGCGATGTTTGCCTCGTTCGCGATCAGCGCGGCGACTTCTTCTGCGCGCAGGAAAGGCGTATGCCGGCGTGACTCCACCAGTTCGCCGAACGCCTTGGCATAGGAATTTACGTCCTGGAAAAGTTCATAACCCGCATTCTTCCAGGCCTGGACCCCGCCGCCGAGCTGGCGCACATCGGTATATCCCAGTGCCCCAAGCCGATCCGCCGCCTGCGCCACGAGACCTTCGCCGGCGTCGTAGACAACGACAGGCACGTCCCTGCGAGGCAGCCGCATCTCGGATTCGAGCACGATCCGATCGGCCGCCATGTTGGCGGCGAACAATGGGTGACCGCTGGCAAAGTCGGCCTCGTGCCGCAGATCAAGCAGCGCGATTTCATCGCGCAACAACAGCGCGCGGCGGATTTGCGAAGGCGTGACGGAGGGTATGGTCATGGATGGCGAGTCTGGATGAGGATGACGGTCATCTTGCACGGTTGGGCCGGTCGATCAACTCGAGGCGATGAAAAGCGTGATCTCCTCTCAACGGCGTCCCTGCGTCCGCAGCGACGAAGCGAAACAAAGTGGCTAATTCCACACACTTCCGCCATCCCGCGGCGCAATCCGCCCGAGTTTTGCAAAAACCTCTGCCCTCGAAAACAGAGGGCGCAGGGAAAGCCGGGTGCCCGTTGCACCCGCGGCCGCGCGTGGAGTGTAGTAAACACGCGCGTTAGTCACCACAGGTTCACCGGGACACCCGGCCTTCCCTGCGCAATGGTTTTAACGGTTTCCTTCGTGCTCTCCCTGGTGACCGGGCTTTGTTTGCCACCATCATTAGCGGAGTTGCCTCCACCAACTTGACGCCAGCGTCGGGGCGTCAGGACCACACGACTTCACCGTCCGCTTTGGTGCCGCTCGTCAAAGGCGCCATCACGTCCATCGCATCCCGCCCCGCGTCCGTGACGATCGCGAAACGCCCCTCTGATCGGGACGGGATTTGCCTGATGTATTGCTGTTTCTACCGATCCGCGAAGCAGAATATTTTTTGAGGTTGGGCTGGACAGGCCAACACAGAGCACACCGAGCAGATGATTGATTTGCCCGGCGGGCGATGATGTGCGGGCGCGAGCGGACCGCAGCGGTCAGCGTCATTGCTTTCGCGGAACCTGTTTGACCGCAGCCCATAGCACGCTAGGATTTACGAAAAGGGAGAAGCTCCGTGGAGAACATCGCTGCCGGGCGAGCAGCCGAAGCGCTGCTCGCCGAACACAAGGCCAATTTGCGCTTCAACACGCTTGGCCCGCAGGGCGCGCCCGCGACGATCTCGGACGCCTATGATATCCAGGACAAATATGTGGCGCTGCTCCACAGCGAGCACGGCGCCACCGTGGGCTATAAGGTTGGACTTACATCGGCGACGATGCAGGCATTTTGTGGGATTGACCATCCTATCGCGGGTGCCGTGCTCGCCAAACGCGTCCATCGATCGGGAGCGATAGTCCGGCGTTCGGATTACGGACGACTCGGCCTGGAATTTGAAATCGCCGTTCGCATCAAGTCGGACGTCCCGGCCGCGAGCGGGCCGTTTACCGCCGATTTGATCGAACCTCACATCGATGGCATTTGCGCAGCCGTCGAACTCGTCGACGATCGCAACGCGGACTATGCCAATCTCGACGTTCTTTCGCTTGTCGCCGACAATTCCTGGAACGGCGGCATCGTGCTGTCGGAATTTGCGACGACATGGCCTGATCTGGCGAGCGTATTGGGGCGCGCAACGAAGGATGGTGTTGCGATCGGCGAAGGATACGGACGCGACATCCTCGGACATCCCTTAAATTCGGTCGCATGGCTGGCTGCGCAACTGGCTTCGAGGGGCGCGGGGCTGAAAGCCGGTCAAGTCGTGATGACCGGAAGCGTCATGAAAACCGTATTTCCCACAGAAGACGCCAGTTATCGATTTGACCTTGAGCAAATCGGCGCTGTCGAGGTGCAGCTAATGGAGCAAAAAGCGCCCCCTAAGGACACCCGTTGAGAGCGGTTACTGAACGCGATCAACAGGCCCAACACTCCCGCAACGTGTCGGTGCTCCGCTGAAACATCGGTTGCTTGAGAGAACCCTGCGGGATCAACGCCCTTGCCAGGAAAGACGATGCTGCTTCCGCGAGAATGTCTTCAGTTCGTGGACATGCCTGCGAACAAGATAGCCGGCAAGGAGACGTAAACGTCGCGCCAATCGCCATGCCCTGGAGGATTCGAACCAATCCCGGGCCTGGCGAAATTTGTCGTAACACCACGCGAACGCAGCAATCGACATCAGCTTGTCGCGGCTGATGCAAAACAGACGTTCGATCAGGATAAGCTTGAGAAGCTCGCCAACGAGAAGCACCGTTAGCCCGCTCACAATGTGACCTGTCGCTGTCAGATAGGCGGCAACGGGCTTGACAGGCTCGAGGATAAGGACTGGCACCATAAACAGCGCGAGTGTGGGGTAAGGGCGCAGGGACACGATCCATGTGCGCAGGCGATCAAAAATCCAAAGCTCCGCGAGCCAGCGGGCGATCGGCCTGGCGATGGTCAAAAATACCGCGTCCACCAGGAAATAGATGGCGGCGAGCAGGAATACAAAGGGTTTGAGGATATGTTTCAACTTTAGTCCTCCTGCTAACCAAATTCCGAGCGGGCATTCGGTTGCACGGTATCGGGCGAACAATATTTACCAAGGACAAGGGAACTTTTACCCGCCAGGCAAATCATCCGCGGGACGAGCCAAGCGATATCGGTTGTTTTGGTACGCGCCGTTGGACATATCCGCCCGATTGTGCGCGGTCTGGAAGGCCCCTATCGTTCACGCAAGTACAGTTCATCCAGGAAACTGGCGAATCACGACACCGTCATCCGTCACCCCACAAGTTCGGAGTTTTCATGTCTGCGCGGAAGCTGGCTGCATTTCTGATCCTGGCGCTGTTATCGATTGCGCCTGTCCGGGCGCAAACGCCTTCGCTTCCGCCGTTGCCCGAATTGAAATTCGCGGAAATCCCCGCGGCTTCGCGCGCGAATTATCTCGGCGACCGCTGGAGCTATATGGAAGCGGGACGTTCCGACGCGCCCGCTCTCGTGCTGCTCCATGGGGTCGGCGCCAATTCCACGCATTGGCGCTATCAGTTCGCCGGATTGTCGGACCGCTATCACGTCGTCGCCTGGAATGCGCCGGGATATATCCTCTCCGATGCCCTGAAGACCGACAACCCCGACTGCGAGACGTTTGCAAACGCGCTCAATGATTTCCTCGCCGCGGTAAAGCTCGATCGCATCAACCTGGTCGGCAATTCTTTCGGCAGTCGGGTCGCACAGTGCTTCGCCGTGCATTATCCCGGCCGCATCATCAAACTCGCGATGACCGGAACCGGTATCGGACCGCACAACATGAGCGAGGATAAAAAGAGCAAGATCATCGCCACCCGCGAAGCACAGATCGCCAAGGGCGGATATGCCTTCGGCATGCGCGTCAACGCGCTGCTCGCCGCCAGCGCCTCGCCGCAGACCATCGAGCTGGTGAGCAATGTCGTGCGCGCCACCAACGCGCGTGGCTTCATGCACGGCGTCAAGCTCGGTCTGGCCGACGGCTACAGCCCCGAAGAGGTCGCGCCGAAGCTGGACTTTCCGGTGCTGCTGATTTCCGGCCGCGAGGACCGCGTCAACCCGGTCGATCAGAACGCCGCGGTTCTGGTCAAGGCATTACCGCAGGGCAGACTGGAGGTCCTCGACGGCGCCGGGCACCTTCCCGAGGTCGAACTCCCCGAGACTGTCAACAAGATGCTGCGGGATTTCTTTGGCTGAACCGACGCGGGCATCAGAGCGTTCTCGCGCAAAGTGGACACCGGTTCACATCAAGAAACCGCGTCAAAACAAAAGACCGGAGCCCGGTTCTGATACAATCAGAACCGATGAGGCTCTAGCCGCGACGATTCTTCTTGGCCTTCTTTCCGAAACCAGGCTTCGCGGGCGCGCTGGCAGGCTGCGGGTGGCCAGCACAGGCCGGGTTGTTCCCATGGCGCTTTTTCTTCTTATGAGGCGCGTCCTTGTCAAACCTCGGGCCGCCATCTGCGCGGGGCTTGCCGTGGTGCTTCGGCTTTCCCTCATCACGTGACGCGCTGTCGTGATGCGGGCCGTGATCGGTCTTCTCGCCTTTGTGCCGGTGCGCGTGCGATTGCTGCTCCGGAGCGGCCTGCCCCTGTGGCGCAGCTGTCAGCGGCTCGATGCGGATATTGTCTTCCTTGTCAGGACGCCGGATTTTGACCGCGAAGGATTCGGCCATGCGTCCGGAAATTTCGAACTCGGTGGTGGTATCCATGATGCGGATGGCGCCGATGTCCTGCTTGTCGATGCCGCCACGGCGGCAGATCATCGGCAACAGCCAGCGCGCTTCCGCGTTCTTTCGTCGTCCGATGGCGGCGCGAAACCACACGCTGCCTTCGGCCATGGCGTGACGCGGCGAGGATTTTCCGTTCTTCGGTCGCGACCCGCCGGCGTGAGCCTCGCCGCGCGGCGTGCGGCCGTCTCCGTCGCGGCCGCGACCGTCGCGCGACCGGGCGGCGCCCTGGCCGGGATCGAGAATGTCTTCGGGCGAAGGAAGCCGCGCCCGGTACAGCCGCGCCAGCGCGGCGGCGATATCCTCGGGCGAGCGCTCGGCGAGCAAGGCCCGCGCCAGCACCAGATCTTCGGCGGTGGTCTCCTGGGCGAACAAGGAATCCTGCAGCATCCGTTCCTGATCGAGCTTGCGAATTTCATCCGCGGTCGGCGCCGTCCCCGAGATGGCCTCGATTCCGGCCAGATTCAGCAGCAACTCCGCGCGCCGCCTTCGCGCCGGAGGCACCAGCAGGATGCTGACACCCTTGCGGCCGGCCCGGCCGGTGCGGCCGGAGCGATGCTGCATGACCTCAGCGTCATTCGGAAGATCGGCGTGAATGACGAGATCAAGGTTCGGCAGATCGATGCCGCGGGCCGCCACGTCGGTGGCGACGCAGACGCGAGCGCGTCCGTCGCGCAAGGCTTGCAGCGCCTGGGTGCGTTCGTTCTGCGTCAATTCGCCCGAAAGCGCGACCACGGAGAACCCGCGCTCCAGCAGTGTCGCCTGCAAATGCCGGACCGCCTCTCTGGTATTGCAAAACACCAGCGCGCCCGGCGACTCGAAAAAGCGCAATACATTGACGACCGCATGCTCGACATCGCCGGCGGCGATCCGGATCGTGCGGTACTCGATATCGGAATGGCCGCCTTCGTCGCCCGCGACCTCGACGCGAAACGCCTGCTGCTGATACTGTTTTGCCAACGCGACAATGCCGCGCGGCAACGTCGCCGAGAACAATAGAGTTCGTCTTGTATCCGGGGTGGTCTTGAGGATGAATTCCATATCCTCGCGAAAACCCAGATCGAGCATTTCGTCGGCCTCGTCGAGCACGACGGCCTTCAATTCCGAGACATCGAGGCGGCCGCGCCGCAGATGGTCGCACAGCCGCCCCGGCGTGCCGACCACGATGTGAGCGCCCTCGGCCAGTTCGCGCTGTTCGCGGCGCGGGTCCATGCCGCCGACGCAGGAAACCACGCGCGCATCCGCATACTGATAGAGCCATGCCAGCTCGCGATGGACCTGCAAGGCGAGTTCGCGCGTGGGCGCCACGATCAGGGCCAGCGGCGCGGCCGCCCGCTCGAACCGCTCGGCATCACCCAACAGGTCCTTTGCGATGGCCAGGCCGTAGGCGACGGTTTTGCCCGAGCCGGTTTGCGCCGAAACAAGCAGGTCGCGATCGACGGCGGCATCCGCGAGCACCGCGGTCTGGACAGGGGTAGGCTTTTCGTAGTTGCGCGCCGTCAAGGCACGGGCGAGCGGCGGGCTGATGGTCGAAAATGTCACGAGATGGCAGACCTTGGTTGGCGTTGACGCAAACATCAAAACAGGGCCTCGAACCCCGATGGTTGAAGCTTGCATGCCCGGCAGATGCACAATGGCGTGGATGGCGGATTTGACGGATGCTTTAGGCCAAGACAGGCCGAAACGCCATGGCCCGCAGGCAAGATCGGCGGGATCTTGCGGGAGCCGCTCCAGGGAGGCTGCAAAGGCGCGCCAATCCAGAACAAAAATTGGACCGCCATATAATTGAAATTATTGCATTATTATCGACATTCCCGATAGTTGCATGCCGATCGGAGAACGCCGCCGGCGTAGCGGCCGGTGACTGTTCTCGCGCGACATCGAGGTCGCGGCCGACAAGCGACTACTCAGGGACCATCTGGCCGGAACCGCCGAGCTCGGCCGGAAAGTCCTTCAACTTCGGCAGACCATCCCGCATCGGCAGCACGGTTTCGGCATAATTGACGTGAACGCCCGGCGTGAACTCAAGCGTCGGAATGGTCGACGCGAAGACATCGACGAGGCCGATCGGCGGATGACTGGTCATCAGGTGGCCGCCGCATTTCGCGCAATATTTGCGCTGGCTCAACTCCGTCTTCTGAAATGTCGCGATATGCTCGGCTCCCGCCGTGATCCGCACCGCCTCCGGCCTCCAGAGGCTGAAGGCGTTCACGGGCCCTCCGGACCAGGAACGGCAGGAACTGCAATGACAGTAGCCCATGGCCTCCGGTGATCCCGTGACCTCCAGTTTGACGGCGCCGCAGAAGCAATTTCCCAGGTAAGACATGTTTTGCCCTTTCAGGATTGTCGGCATCGGCCACCAAGCTAATTCTGAACAGGTCCGGCGGCAACGGCGTCGAACCTGGTTGGCGTGATTCACATCCGCCATTTCGGCAGCCGAAAGCATTGATTACGACGGTTTCATCGCTTTGTCAGGTAACGCCAGGGCAACAACATCGACACGCGCTCCTTGTAGCGGCGGTATTCGTCTCCGAATGTCTCGACCAGATCGCGTTCTTCCAGAAAAATGCCGACAAAGATGTAGGCCGTGGTCACTGCGGCGAACAGCAAATGTCCTGCGCTCATCGTGGGCGCCGCCCAAAACGCGATGACAAAGCCCAGATAGAGCGGATGTCGGACGAATTTGTACCACAGCGGCGTCCGGAAACGCGGCGTCGGCGTTTCGATGCCGGATAAATTGTTGGCGACCTGGTGCAATCCAAACAGCTCGAAATGGTTGATCAGGAAAGAGCTGCTCAACGCGATCAGCCAGCCCACGAATGACAGAGCTGTGATCGTCGCCGCCATTTCCGGCTCCTCGACGTGCCAAACAATTTCAGGCATCGGACGCCACTGCCAGAACAGCAG
Source organism: uncultured Alphaproteobacteria bacterium (assembly GCA_963811915.1). Taxonomy (GTDB): domain Bacteria; phylum Pseudomonadota; class Alphaproteobacteria; order Rhizobiales; family Xanthobacteraceae; genus Bradyrhizobium. The sequence goes on along the minus strand of CAWETC010000033.1, from coordinate 40,204 downwards.
GATGAGCATCAGGCTCGCAAACAGCACATAGGTGCTGCGCTCGATCGGCTTGGGCACATATTGCGTCCACCATTGCTTGAATTGCTTGCGCGCCATCACACTGTGCTGCACGGCGAACAGGGTCATGAGCGACAGATTGATGGTGAGCACTCCAGGGATCGACGAGGCCGGACCGTCGTCGATCGTCTTTGGCACCACGAGACCTGTCGTGAAGCCGACGGCATAGAGAAATACGGCGAAAAACACCAAATAGGCGACAAGCCCGTAAAGAAATGCGGCGAATCTGAATATTCGATTTCCCGATACGCCTGGGCTAATGGCTTGAGTCTCGGTCATAATCGTCTCCGTTCGGACAATAAGGGGATCGCGGCAAAAGGGATCGCGACGCCCAAAGGATGCCCGGAACGCGGCGGCGAGACTTTGCCCGACGCTTGATTTATCCCTGAGATGAACTTGATTATTCCTTGAGACAGCATTCCTTGAGACGTCGTTGTTTGAGACCCGCGGGTCGGAGCAAACGTGCAGTTCATATTCGGTGATCACACGCTCGATACCGAGCGCCACGAATTGTTCCGCCGCGGGGCGGCGATTGCCGTGAAGCCGCAAGTGTTCGACCTGTTGGTCTATCTGCTGCAGAACCGGGATCGCGTCGTCAGCAAGGATGATCTCATCGGCATCAGCGAGGACATCATCATCGCTCTGTCCAAGCTGCGCTGGTTCTTCGTGATCGCACGCAACTCTTCCTTCATCTACAAGGACAAGGCCGTTCACTTGAAGCAGATCGCCGAGGAACTGGGCGTGCGCTATGTCGTCGAGGGCAGCGTGAGGAAGGACGGCGACCTCGTGCGCATCACGGCACAGCTCAACGACGCGACGACGGGAAGCCACATCTGGGCGGACCACTATGACAGAGATATCACTGACGTTTTTGCGGTTCAGGACGAAATCACCGATGCCATCGTCGCCACGATCGAGCCAAAGATCTATGTCGCGGAAAATTTCCACGCCAGGCGCAAGCCGCCGAATAGCCTGGATGCGTGGGATCTGGTGATGCGGGCGATGTCGCATTTCTGGCGAGTAACCCGGCAGGATAATATGGTGGCGCAGGCACCGCTCGAAAAGGCGATTGCCATCGGCGGCTGCACTGAAAGAACTTCGCCGCACGCAACCGAATATCTCGCTCGCCTGGATCGCCAGCCAGTTGCCATGGAAGCTGGACTCCGACCGCGAGCATTATCTGGAGGCCTTCCGCCGGGCGGGCTTGAACTAATCTCAGGTCAGCGCGGTCATCGACCGAGTGGCTGCAGCCGCGCGCGTGTTTTCGCAGCCTCGTCCAGAGCGTAGTCGATCTCACCGCGGCAGATGCCGATGTCCTTCAGTTCGCGGTCGCTGAACCGGTGCAGCGCAGCGCGCTCCGCCTGACGCTGGTGACGCACAATCGCCGCGGCAACCAGGCGATCAACGAGACGGCCCAGCAGCACCAGAAAGCCGCCAACGCTGCTCCGGTTTCGTGCCGTGGCCAGCGGGTAGCGGGGGATATTGCTCAACATCGTCATGTCAGGATCCTTCAATAAATTGGGTTTAATTGCTTGCCTATCCCTAGCGATTGCGGCGGACCAAGACTTTGAGGGATTTGCGATTTATTATCCAAATGCTCTTGAGATGTTCTTGAGACGAACGCGCCTTGGTGGACGGTGGAGCGTCATCCATGCAGATCCGCGAAGTGGCAGCCGCATGCTGCTGATTGCAGGTGCGGCCTTGTTGCTGCGGACACATGTCGCGCCAGCGTTCGCGCCACCTCTTCCGCGTGAGTCGAAATCATGAAATGGGCTGCTCCGTCGATGGTGATGGCCGAGGCTTTGGTACATTGAGCCAGCAGCTGGTTCGTTCGCTGAACGGCCGGATGGCTGTTCCCGCCCCACAGCACAAGGATGGGGATGTCGATTTTTGCGAGCAAAGACCGCGTTAGCTGGAAGCCGTACGCGCTTGCCCAATCCAGAATGTTTGCCGCCGTGGTCTCAATGGCGTAGTCGCGAACGCGCTGCGGCCAACCGGCAAACGTGCCCGCGCCGCCGTAGAAATCAACCATCTGCTGGATCGCGTTGCGGTCCCCCGCCTGAAACATGCTGAAATAGATGTCGGTCATTTCGCGAAAAGACCGATACTGCGAGTACTCTCCCAACTGCCGCAGTATTTCCGGCGCGGGAGCCTCAAGGATCGCCAGACTCAGCAACGGCACCTTGTTCCGGAGCGCGACGGCAAGCGCACCGAGGCCGCCGAATGAGTGGCCGACGAGATGCACCGGACAAGCCGCGCGCCGAATGACCAACTCGAGAATTTCGGCTTCATGGCTGATATCGCTATCGACAAGCGTACGGCGCTCGGCTGTCCCGCCGTAGCCAAGCAGACTCGTGGTCACGCATCGGAAGCGGCTCCGCCACCGGGAGATGATCGGCCGCCATGCTGCGCCGGTGCTGCAGGATCCCGCCACAAGCACGACGGTTGGCCCCTGGCCGCTCTCGTCGTAGTCGATATTTCCGCGCATGTCTTCGATCATGATGTTTTCAATCTTTAGCGTCGATCGCCTCGTCAGAGGCGACAGCCGGATGGCTGACCAGCCACCCGGCGATCAACCATCCGCGTCGTTCGCTTTGGCGAGATGAATGCGTTCAGCGTTTGGTGATGACGATTTCCAGATATTCGCCTGGAACGATCATTGTGCCGTCGGCCGCGGCATTCATGCGGCCGATCAAAGTCAGCAGATCGTGGCGGAGCCCCTGCCGGTTCGTTTCGTCGAGCGCCGCGAAGGCCTTCAGCATCGGGCCGTAATAATTCCTGAATACCTCCAGGAAATGCTCGGGCGAGCGATAGCGGAACGTGAAATGGCGACGCTCGGCCTTGATCGATGCGGCAGTTGCTCCAAACATCTCGGTGATGCGCGACGGCGTTCCCCACAGCGCGGGTGACTTCGCGCCCGCTGGCGGCGGCAGGTACTTGCCCAGCGTCTTGAAGAGCTGACCGATGAAGCCTTCCGGCGTCCAGTTGGCCAGGCCTATCTTGCCGCCGCTCTTGCAAACCCGCAGCAGTTCGGTGGCGGCTTTATCCTGGTCAGGCGTGAACATGACGCCGAAGGTCGATACCACGATGTCGAAAGTGGCATCAGCAAAGGGCAAAGCCTCTGCATCCGCCACCTTGAACTCAACCGGCAGACCTTCGGCCTTCGCACGAAGTTGTCCGCGTTCAAGAAGGCTCGGCACGTAGTCCGTCGACACGACATCGCACCAGCGACGCGCCGCGGCCAAGGTAGCATTTCCATTTCCGGCGGCGACATCCAAGACCTTCTGTCCTGGCCTTATGTCGAGCGCTTCGCACAGCTCTTCGCCGACAATCTGCAATGTCGTACCGACGATGGCATAGTCTCCTGACGACCAGGCGGCATGTTGCCTGGTCTTGAGTTCCGCGAGGGGGCTGATCGTGCCGGTATCCGGCGCCATGGGCTTGGCTGCGGCATATGTTGTGGTGGCCATGTTCCGCTCCTGTTTGAGTGCATCGGGTGGCAGATGATGCCGGAGCCGCGACCAAATGACTTTGTCCTGCGCTTGACTTGGGCTTGAGACAGCCTTGATTATTCCTTGGGGCTGGCAGCACGGATTTGAGGCACGACGTGCAATTCCTCTTTGCTGACCACACGCTCGATATCGACCGGCGTGAGCTGCGCCGCGGCTTGCAGGCCGTCGCCGTCGAACCGCAGGTATTCGACCTATTGGTCTATCTTGTGCAGAATCGCGACCGCGTCGTCAGCAAGGATGATCTCATTGCTTCGGTGTGGAAGGGGCGCATCGTATCGGAATCAACACTGACCAGCCGTATTAACGCCACGCGAACGGCGATCGGTGACAACGGCAAGGACCAGAAGCTGATCCGCACCGTTGCGCGCAAGGGCCTTCGCTTCGTCGGAATCGTGCGAGAGGATTCAACCGGCGTTGAAACGGTGCGGCTCCGCGATCCGCCTGATGGAGTCCAGCCCCAGCCAATCTCATTGCCGCTGGGCGAACGGCCGGCCATCGCGGTGCTCCCCTTCACCAACATGAGCGACGATCCGGAGCAGGAATACTTCTCCGACGGCATCAGCGAGGACATCATTACCGCGCTTTCCAAGTTGCGCTGGTTCATGGTGATCGCGCGCAACTCTTCTTTTGTCTACAAGGGCAATGCCGTCCACCTGAAGCAGGTCGCCGAGGAGCTTGGCGTCTGCTATGTGGTCGAGGGCAGCGTGCGCAGGAGCGGTGAGCACGTGCGTATTACGGCGCAGCTCAACGACGTCAGGACCGGCAGCCACATCTGGGCCGAGCACTACGACCGCAACCTCACGGATGTGTTTGCCGTACAAGACGATATAACCGAGTCCATCGTTGCCGCGATCGAGCCGCAGCTCTATGCCGCGGAAAGCTTTCGCGCGCGGCGCAAACCGCCGGATAGCATGGATGCCTGGGATCTGGTGATGCGGGCATTGTCGTATTACTGGCGCGTGACACGGCAGGACAATGTCGTTGCGCAGGCCTTGCTTGAGAAAGCGATCGCGATCGACCCGAATTACGGCCAGGCGCTCGGCGTTCTCGCCACCAGCCAGACCTTTGGCGCCCATATGGGTTGGGCGGAAATGGCGACGACGACCCCGATTGCCGAGCGTGCGGCGCTGGCCGCGATATTGGCTGACAGCGAGGACCCCTGGGCGCATAACGCATTGGGCTGCGTTTATCTGTTCACGCGGCGCTTTGACGATTCGCTGGCCGAATTTGAATTGGCACTGCAGCTAAATCCGAGTTTTTCCCTGGCGCGGGGTTACTACGGATTGGCGCTGTCGTATTGCGGGCACTGGGAACAAGCCTACCTCGCCGCTCAGCGTGCGCTGCGATTGAGCCCGCGCGATCCGTTTTCAGCGATCTATTGCGGCATCGCCGCCTATGCTCAGTTCGTCGGGCGCAACTACGACGAGGCGATACGTTTTTCCCGCGAAGCCCTCCGGCAGCGCTGCGATTTCGTCGGCGCCCACCGGGTGCTGACGGCCGCCACGGGAATGGCCGGGCAGACAGGAGCAAGCTCCATTGCCCTGCAAGAGCTCCGCCGGGCCCAGCCGAATATATCGCTGGCCTGGATCGCAACCGAGATGCCGATGGGCCGCGAGGTTGACAAGGAGCACTATCTGGAAGGGCTGCGCCGCGCGGGATTGAGCTAGAGCCAAGATTTAAAAGCTGAAATACAGATTTCATTTCAATAAGTTGATCGCGCACCGGAAAAGATTCGAACTGCTGCCCCGCAGGTCCGTAGTCCGGACCGGACCGGACCATTGAAATCATTGAGGTCCGCTACCGCAAGATGCGAGTTCGGACTGCCGTCGCCACCTTATGATCGTATTGTCATGGCACCGCTTGCGTTGTTCATTGTGGCGTTGTTTTCCCGCTTCGAAGTGCAGCCTCGCTTGGGCGGTTGCGATGAACCGAATATGCCTGTCGGCTGATTTAAAATATCCGATGCCGACCTGATTTTGGCTTTAGCTCAGCTTTTTTATTTCGCCAGCTCCAGAGTTTGACGTGCGATTTATCTTTTCAAATAATGTACTCGATATAGATCGACGCGAACTTAGTCGTGACCGGCGGGGGGTGCCGGTCGAGCCGCAGGTTTTTGACCTCCTGGTATACCTGCTCGAGAATTGTGATCGTGTGGTCAGCAAGGACGACCTTCTCGATAAAATCTGGAGTGGCCGGATTGTCTCGGAATCGACGCTGACAAGCCGCATCAACGCCGCGCGCAAGGCGATCGGTGACAGCGGCTCTGGCCAAAAGCTGATCAGGACGGTCCCTCGCAAAGGCTTTCGATTCGTTGGCTCGGTAGAGACGCAGTTGACAAGCGCCGGCGCCGAGGACACTGCCGCGGGAGCTTCAGATCATGTCGGATCGTCGCAGCAGGGCCTGCTGCAGCCGGACCGGCCGGCGATTGCCGTGCTGCCTTTCACCAACATGAGCGGCGATCGGGAGCAGGAATATTTTTCCGACGGAATCACCGAGGACATCATTACCGCACTGTCCAAGCTGCGCTGGTTCTTCGTGATCGCGCGCAATTCGTCCTTTACCTACAAGGGCAAGGCCGTGCACATGAAGCAAATTGCCGAGGAACTCGGCGTCGGCTACGTGCTCGAGGGCAGCGTGCGCAAGAGCGGCGAGCGCGTCCGCATCACGGCGCAGCTTAACGATGTCTCGACCGGCAGCCATATCTGGGCGGAGCGCTACGACCGCGATCTTGCCGATGTTTTCGTCGTGCAGGACGATATCACCGAATTGATCGTCGCGGCGATTGAGCCGCAACTCTATGCAGCGGAAAATTTTCGCGCCCAACGCAAACCGCCCGGCAGCCTTGACGCCTGGGACCTGGTGATGCGAGCGCTGTCGCACTACTGGCGGGTGACGCGGCAGGACAACACCGTCGCACAGGCGTTATTGGAAAAAGCCACCGCCATCGATCCGAACTACTGCCAGGCGCTCAGTCTGCTTGCCGACAGCAATACTTTCGGTGCTCATATGGGCTGGACGGATTTGACGAAGGCGGTGCAGATCGCCGAACGCGCTGCACTGGCCGCAGTCGTTGCCGACAGTGAAGACCCATGGGCGCATCATGCGCTTGGTGGCGTCTATCTGATCACGCGACGCTTCGAGAGTTCCCTGGCCGAGTTCAAGTTGGCATTACGTCTCAATCCCAATTTCCTTCAAGCCCAGAACTATTACGCTACCGCACTGACCTTTTGCGGGCGATGGCAAGAAGGCGACGAGGCCGTCCGCCGCGCGCTGCGGCTAAGCCCGCGCGATCCGTTCTCGGCACTTTTTTACGGCTCGGCCTCGCTGGCCCAGTTCGTCGGGCAAAATTACGATGAGGCGATACGGCTGGCGCGCATCGCCATCCGCTTGCGCGACGACTACGCCGGTGCCCACCGTGTCCTCACCGCTGCCGCCGGCATGGACGGTCAAATCGAGGTCGCAATGGCCGCGCTGCAGGAGCTTCGCCGCGTGCAGCCCAATATTTCGCTTGCCTGGATCGCGAACCAGGTACCGATGAAGCAGGACGCGGATCGAGAGCGCTACCTGGAAGGTTTCCGTCGCGCCGGCCTGGAATGAAAGGGCGAAACTCCGCCATTCCCTCATAAGCGATTATACATTGGGCAGGTGGCGATGGGGTTCCGGCGCGTGCCTTGGCGCGATTTAGAGCGTTTTCGAACGAAGTGGACACCGGTTCGGGTGAAGAAAACGCGTCGAAACACAAGACTAGAGCCCGGTTCTGATTCAATCAGAACCGATGGGGCTCTAGCCGCCGTTCCGCGAGCCGCCGAAAGCTCGATCGATAGCCGCAAACAAGGCGTCCTTCTGCAAGGGTTTCCTGAGGCTGGCAACAAGCTCACCTTCGTGTTCGCGCAACGCGGCGTCGCTATGCGCTGTGATCAGAATGGTTGGAATTTTTATACCGTTACGCAGGAGTTGCTGTTGGAGCTCCAAGCCGTTCATCTCCGGCATCTGCAGATCGACAATCAGGCATGCAGGAAGATCCCCGGGCAGTGCCGCGAGAAAGTCCTGTCCCGATCCGTACGTCCGGGCATGAAAAGCGTGCGAACGCAACAACCGGCTCAAGGCCTTGAGCACGGCTGGATCATCGTCCACCACAGCAATCCATTGGCAAGCTTCCACCATGAATGATTATTGCGGTTGCCCGTGCGCGCGTCGAGTTGGCCGTTGGGCCAATAGTGCTTTCACTGCTTCGAAAGATTGAGCTTTTCGGCCATGCGAACGAGATCGGCGACCATGCGAATGCCCAGCTTCTCCATCATCCGGCTGCGGTGGACCTTGATGGTCTTTTCAGCCGTACCCAGGTCGCCGGCAATCTGCTTGTTGAGCCGCCCCGCCACGACATGCGTAAGCACTTCGCGTTCGCGGGGGGTCAAGGTCCTGACCTTCGCCTGCATCAATTCCAGTTCGGAATGAAGGCGCCGCGACTCGACGTCGAGGGCTTCAGCATTGGATACGGCTTTGAACAAATCCTCGTCCTTCACCGGTTTGGTCAGGAAGTCGATCGCCCCGGCTTTCATGGCGCGCACGCTCGTCGGAATGTCACCCTTGCCGGTGACGAACAGGACGGGACGATGAGAGCCACCAGTGGCGGTCAGCGCGCGCTGAAGCTCCAAGCCATCGAGACCAGGCATCGACACATCCAGAATGGCGCAGCCGGGAACCGCCGCGTCGTGCTCTTCGAGGAATAGCTGCGGCGAAAAATACGGCTTGACCTCATATCCCCTGGCGCGGAGCAGCCGCGACAGCGCCTTGAGGACCCCGGGGTCATCGTCGACAAGATAGACTGTGAATTTGCCCGTCATGCAGCACCGATTGCCGGCTCCTGGATTGGCAACGAAAATCCTGCAATGGCACCACCGGCCCGGTCGTTGACCAGAGTCAGCTTTCCCTGATGCGCCCGTATGATCGTCGAACAGAGGGCCAGACCAAGACCAAGGCCGCGGTCCTTGGTGGTGTAAAACGGCTCAAACAAATGACCGTTTTCCTTCGCACGGATGCCGTGCCCGCGATCCTTCACGAGAACGTCGACCATTCCATTATGCGCCCCGCGGGTTGAGATCAGGACAAGCCGCCGATCCATCGGGGTCGAGGCCATGGCATCCATCGCGTTCATGACAAGATTGAGCAGGACTTGCTGCAGTTGAACGGGATCGCCGCGCACCAGAAATGCGCTATTTCCCAAATCAAGTTTGACTTTGATATCGCGGCCAACCAGTTCGCTGTTCAGCAAGCTGATTGTCGACCGGACAAGGTCATTGATATTGACGTTTTCCACTTTCCGCTCGCCCTTCTTCAGGAGATCGCGGAGACGGTGGATAACCTCGCCGGCCCGATTGTCTTCATGAACAATCTCCTCGAGCGCATCATGAATTTCGACCAGGTCCGGCGACTTCTGCGCCAGCAGATGGAGGGCTGCTTGCGCATTCGACAGTATTGCGGTGAGCGGCTGATTGATTTCGTGCGCAATCGAGCCGGAAAGTTCACCAAGCACCGACACCCGCATCAGATGCTCGACCTCCTTGCGCTGAAGGGCAGTCTCAGCCTCGGCCTCTCGGCGACGTCGGCCCTGAAAAAGAACGTAACCAATAAGGATAAACTGCAGTGGAATGGTCGTCGCGACGGCAACGATGGGCCAGCGATACTGATCCCAGATGGTCGGTTGACGAAAGTGCACGATGCTGCCCGCTGGCAGCCGGGCTTCGCTGACACCCCAACGCTGTAGTTCCCGGCTGTCATAAGCCGGCGGCCCGAACAACACCGATGGCGGATCGACGGTGCTTGGCATCTCCCCCTTCAGGATTTGCAACGCGGCGTCCGCCCCTTGCTGGCCCAGAGCCTTGGTCTGCATCAAGGGCCCACCAACGATGCCTCGACCCATTTGATAATCACCCATCCCAAAAATTGGCACGGCAGACACTTCCCGCATCGTCTCCAATGCGCGGTCTTCCGAATATGGAACCCCGGCCGCATCTTCCGAAAGCAAAAACCAGAAAATTACGGATTTCGCCGGCATTCTAGCGGCCCGTTCCTGCATTTCGCCCAACGTCAAATCGTTGAACCAGGTGATGTTCACGCGATCCGCAAACTGTTGAAAGGCACGGTGCAGTTCCGAAGTCCAGTATCTTTCGACCGGAGAATTTCCCACCACCACGGCTATATCCGTCGTTTCAGGCAGCAGTTGCAGAACGTTCGTCAGATAGGCTGGAAGATCGAGATCGAGCAGCACGGCGGTATCGTACTCAGTGCGTGTCGCGCCGGGAATGCGACGGATATCAGCTCCAAGGGTCATCATGGGTGTCCTTGGAAACAGCTGTGGCCGATTCCGCTGCAGGAAGAACGCCGCCGGAGCGCCAACCGGCACGATCAGATCGGGTCGACGTCCGGAAAGCAACGCCTTGATGTATTCAACGAACGGTGCGTCCTGCTTGGCATCCTGGACTCGGGCTGTATCAAGCGAAACTTCATAGAGGTCTATCGGCTGCGGAGACCTCTTGATGATCTCGGCCCGAAAACTCGCTGCCATATCGCTCCACGGCGAGTAGGCGTGACCAAAAGCGTGCAACATCAGCACGCGGCGCGGCTCAGCGGCGTACGATTCCGCCGCGAACAGAAAAAGGAGCACCAAGCTCCACCAAACTATTCGTGTCCTTGCCATTCCGGTAAAGGCCGCTACGCCAAAAATACGCCATCAGAAATTCGCAAAAAACTGGCGCCCCGAAGGTATGCCGTTCGAATGATCGAATGTAACCTACCATATTTTGGCAGCGCGCGCTCCATCTGGCGACAGGCAATTTATGAGCAAGATCAATGAGAAATTTTTAAACGAGGGACCCGGCTCGATCTTGCCGGCCGCGCATAGCGGATAGTGACCGCTCCATAAAATAGCAGGCAAACGGCCGCTGCCTGACGATCACCCGCGGCGTCACGATTTGGAGCGGACGAAGAGAACCTCGAACTTGGGCTTCATCACGACCTGATCGTAGACGCATCGTCAGCAAATTCCGTTGCGGTCGGCACTGACGTTAGCGGGGGAAGCTGCGTCTGCGCCAACGCGGGGTTGATGAACAATGAAAGGCCGACGATGGCGAACGGGTGCATGGCTTTTTCTCCGATCAAGTGTTTGATGGAGTGACATGCTCGTACGTTACTTCTGCTCAAGCCGCCAGGAACCGTCCCAATCCTCGCCGGGCGGATGCAGGGTCAATTTATCAAGGCGATTGATGAAGGTTATCGACGGGCCATCATTGGGGACGATAGCAAGCGCCGCCTCAAACGCGCGGCGCGCTTCGTTCCATTGTCGACGCCTGTAGCAGGCCAAGCCTTCCGCGAAACGATCACGCAGCTCGAGCTGCGCCGGCGAGAGTTCGCCCTTGCGCCCCATGATCTCAAACACCGCTTGCGGCCGATTTTGGCCCAGCACGGCAACTCGATCGATCTCGCGCGCCTCCACCGCGTCGGAGGCGGCGGCGATGGTTGCCTCCGACACAAGAATGCAACCGCCATATTCCTTGTTGGCGCCCTCCAGACGGGAGGCGAGATTAACGGTGTCGCCCATCACGGTGTAGTTCATCATCAGCTCGGAGCCGATGCTGCCAACGAGTACCTCGCCGGTAGCTATGCCTATCCGCAAATCGAATGAATTGGGAAGATTGCGAACGCCGAGAAGCTCAGGAAGCTCGGTTCTGAGCTGCGGAACCAGCTCGAGCATTTTCAGAGCGGCAAGGCAGGCGAGCCGTGCCTGCGCGGCATCGTCCGTAAATGGAGGGCCCCAATACGCCATGATGGCATCGCCAATATATTTGTCGATGATTCCCTCATGATCGCGGATTGCAGCAGACATCGTCGAGAAGTAGCGATTCATGACCTTCACAAGACCCTGCGGAGTCATCCCCTCGCTGGTGCTGGTAAATCCCCTGACGTCGCAAAACAGCACGGTCATGACGCGCCGCTGTCCTTCCGCCGCCAGCGTGGGCCGGTCGATCAATCCCTCGACGATGCGCGGATCAATGTACTTTCCAAAAGTCTCCCGGATTCGCTCCTTGAGGCGTAGTTGCTCTATCATCTGATTGAAGGCCGTCGTCAAATGCCCAATTTCGTCTTGCGACGTAATCGGCACCATTTCATCGAGGTGGCCGACTTCGACCGCCTTTGCACCTTCGAGTAGCCGCCTGACGGGGCGTGTGATCCCCGCGCTGACCAACAGCGAGAACACCAGTCCGAGAACCGCCGCAAGCAGTGTCAGGAATGCGGCTATCAACGTCACACGACGTTGCTTTTGCGTAGTGAGATCCGCATCCCCTCGCAGGAGCACCAGCATGTCTGCCCGGATCCCTTCCAGCTTGCCGTCGAGTTCATCGCGGAGCGCATCCACGCGGGTCACGCCCTCGTCAATCGCGGAAGCGTTGCCTGCTTCCAGCAAATTCAGCAGGCGGCCGATTTCATCGTTCAGATGTCGCCGGGAATCATCAACGACCGCATCGAGACGGGTCTGAAGCCGCACCAGTGAACGGATATCGGCCGAGGCAGCATTCTTTTCTATCAGCCCGCCGATAAGCTTGCGCGCCGCCTCTACCTCGTTGTCGAATTCACCACCCGTTGCGTCGAAGCTGGCCCGGATTGCAGTAACGTCATTCGAGGGTGACTTGAGTTTAGCGATAAGCATTCGCCGGAGGTCAAGCGCGCGCTGCAACGAACGAATATTGGCTCGCGCAAGGTTGCCATAAGCAGGAATGTAACTCCGGGTAAGTTCATCCAACTGGCCGCCCACCCGTATGACGGACGTCATCGAAAAAAGGGCGGTAATAGCCATCAGCACGATCAATGCGACCGCAATCCCCATGATCTTCCGCCGAATGGACAAGCTGATCATGCCCTGACCTTCCCGTGCTGCGAGCCGCGGCTCGACGGTTTCACGTTCGGGTGATGATACCAAGCTCGATCGCATTCTGTCAGCAAAATCAACGCCGCGACATTGACCCTGAGGGCTAGCCCTTGATGGCGCTTCGACCTCCGCGAACGCGAAGACGACCGATGGGTACCATGCAAATCCCCGCCCAATGTTGGACCACGGTCCAATAGCGGGGAAGGCTTCTCCTACGTAGCGTACGCTCACTCAGATGCACGCCGCATGCATCGGTTGGGAGGTGACGCTTTGATGACAATGCACCCTGCGTCCGAGCTTACGCCCGACGTCACCAGCTGTGATGGTCCTTCAGACATCGATAAAATGGTCTGGATACCCGGTGGCACCTTTCGCATGGGATCGGACAGGCATTATCCGGAAGAAGCCCCGGCGCACCGCGTCACGGTGGACGGTTTCTGGATGGACCGCTATCCGGTGACGAACCGGCAATTCAGGGAATTCGTAAGGGCTACCAGGCACGTCACCGTTGCCGAGATCACGCCAGATCCGAAGGACTATCCTGGAATGCTCCCGCATATGGTCTATGCGGGCTCGCTGATGTTCTTGCCGCCCAACCATCCGGTCAACCTGCGCGACTTCAGCCAGTGGTGGACGTTCGCCAGGGGCGCGCAATGGCGGCATCCCTACGGACCCGGAAGCAACATCCGTGGGCTGGACGATCATCCCGTTGTGCACGTGGCCTTCAGCGATGCGCTCGCCTACGCGAAATGGGCTGGCAAGGATTTACCGACTGAAGCGGAATGGGAATTTGCGGCGCGTGGCGGGCTCGACGGCGCCGAATTTGCGTGGGGCGATGAATTCACGCCGGCCGGCCGTCACATGGCCAATACCTGGCAGGGTGAATTCCCTCGCCAGAACGCCAATGCGGACGGTTTTGAACGCACGTCGCCGGTCACCGCATTCCCGCCGAACGGTTACGGTCTGCACGACATGATCGGCAACGTCTGGGAATGGACGGCTGACTGGTATTCGCCGCGACACGAAGCCGATGCACCAAAAGCCTGCTGCATCCCGCAGAACCCGCGCGGCGGGCGAGAAACCGATAGCTACGACCCCCGAACGACCAACGTCAAGATTCCACAAAAGGTCATCAAAGGCGGCTCGCATTTGTGCGCGCCGAACTACTGCCGACGCTACCGGCCGGCAGCGCGCCATGCGGAGCCGGTCGACACATCCACAAGTCATCTTGGCTTTCGATGCATCAGACGAGCCACTGACGCATCATAAAAAGGGAGAGCGACGCCATGTTGGATTCCATATTCAATGACAAGCCGCCTTCTGCTGCAACGACGCCGGGCAAGGCGTCCGGTTGTCTCAAGCGATCCTGTGCGGTCCTGTTGAGCGCATCGATATTGATGCCGCTGTCCGGACTGGTGAGCACGCCGGCGATGGCGCAGGGGACGTCACAGAAGCCCAACATCCTTTTCATCATGGGCGACGATATCGGCTGGATGCAGCCGAGCATTTACCATCGCGGCTTGATGGTGGGCGAAACGCCGAACATCGACCGCATCGGAAACGAGGGCGCGATCTTCATGGACTACGTTGCCATGCAGAGCTGCACCTCCGGCCGCAACGCCTTCTTTACCGGCATGTATCCGCTGCGCACGGGCATGATCCCTCCGCAGCTTCCCGGCAGCCCGTCCTACCTGCGGCCCGGCACACCGGCTCTCGCACAATTCCTGTACGATCTCGGCTATACGACCGGCGAATTCGGCAAGAACCACCTGGGTGACCATACCGCCGCCCTGCCGACCGCGCATGGCTTCCAGGAATACTGGGGCTACCTCTATCACCTCGACGCGATGCAGCAGGTGAGCTTTCCCGACATCAACCAGACCCCGCTGGTGCAGGGCGTCGCTCCGCCGTGCAAGAACACCCCGATCCCAGGTGTCGCCGAAGTTCCCGGCGCGGTGGATCCCCAGACAACGATATGCCTGACACCACCGCGCCCGATGCTCGCGTGCAAGTCCTCAGACGGCTCGGAGAAGAACCAGATGTGCAAGGACGAGGGCCCGCTGACGCTGGAGCGGTCGAAGACGGTGGACGAGGAAATCTCGGCCAAGGTCGTCGACTTCATTGATCGCAACGACCCGAAGAAGACCAACAAGCCCTTCTTCGTCTGGTACAACCCGGCGCGTATGCACGTCACGACCGTGTTGTCGCAGAAGTACATGGACATGGTCGGACAACCCGGTGGTAAAGACTGGGGGGTCAACGAAGCCGGCATGAAGCAGCTGGATGACAACATCGGCGTCGTTCTCAAGAAGCTGGAAGACATCGGGCAGCTCGACAACACCATCGTCGTTTTCACGACCGACAACGGCGCCGAGGCAATCAGCTTCCCGGACGGCGGCGTCACCCCGTTCAAGGGACAAAAGGGTGAGGCGTGGGAGGGCGGCTACCGTGCTCCGATGGTCGTGCGCTGGCCGGGCCACATCAAGCCCGGCACGGTCAAGAACCAGCTATTTGCCGCGCTCGACTGGGTGCCCACCTTGGTTGATATCGCCGGCGGCCCCAAGGGCGACGGGCTGAAGACGCAGATCGAGGCCGGTTCGTACCCCGGCATCGTCAAGACGACGCTCGACGGTTTCGACCAGCGCGCGTACCTTGAAGGCACCAGCGACAAGTCAGCGCGCGACTTCTTCTTCTATTTCTCGGGCGCGACCCCATCGGCCGTTCGCTACAAGAACTGGAAGATGTACTACACGATGTCGCAGCCCGGGCCGGCCGGCTGGATCCTGCCGCTCATTCCGTTCCACTTTACCTTGGTCAACAACCTCAAGCGCGATCCCTTCGAGCAGGCAGTCGGCATCGACCAGAAGACCGCCATGAGCCTGGGCGGTGCGCTTGGCGGACCGGTCACGGCCTTCCAGTATGACTGGAACATGTTGCCGATCGGACAGCAGCTGTGGCTGGAACATCTGCAGAGTTACGAAAAATATCCGCCGCTGCAGGCTCCCGAAACCTACAACCTCAGTGGGATCCTGGAGCAGGTCAAGAAGGCGAACGCCAGTCACGCGAGCGACTAGCCGGTTGCGACGACTTTCAGCTGAGGCGGGCGCCATATTCTGGCGCCCGCGAGCGCAAAAAAACACCCGGTCACGGACCCGTATCATTTTTAAGCCGGTGCCAGGATCCACGAGGTGGATTGCCGGCGTGGACAATGATGTCCAGCCTTGATTTATCTCCCGGACGAAGAACTCGTCCTTTCAAATCAGTGCCTCCCGGCACTGCGTACAAAGGAGCGTCTAATGGGCTTTCGACAGAACATCTGGCCGGGCCTGCTCGCTTTGGCCGCGGCCGCGACGACCGCCAATGCGCCAGCTCTCGCGCAACAGCCGCAAAAGCCCAATATCCTGGTCATCATGGCCGACGACATCGGCTACTGGAACATCAGCGCCTACAACCGTGGCATGATGGGCTACCACACGCCCAACATCGATCGCATTGCGAATGAAGGCGCGATCTTCACCGATTATTATGGCCAGCAATCCTGCACCGCTGGACGCGCCGCGTTCATCACTGGCCAGAGTCCGTTGCGGACGGGACTTCTGAAGGTGGGTCTCCCTGGAGCGAAGGAAGGGTTATCCGCAAAGGATCCAACTATCGCTGAGCTTCTCAAGCCGCAGGGATATGCGACCGGACAATTCGGCAAGAACCATCTCGGCGACCGAAACGAATTCCTGCCGACCGTGCACGGCTTCGACGAGTTCTTTGGCAACCTCTACCATCTCAATGCCGAAGATGAACCGGAACATCAGGACTATCCGAAAAATCCTGCGTTCAGGGCGCAGTTCGGTCCACGCGGCGTCATGAAATGCGTTGCGACCACCATCGAGACACCGGGCGACGATCCCCGCTTCGGCCCATGGGGTAAACAAAAGTGCGAGGATACCGGACCGCTTACCAAGAAGCGCATGGAGACGATCGATGAGGAATTCCTCAACGCCTCAACCGACTTCATCGACCGCGCAAATCGCGACAAGAAACCATTCTTTGTGTGGTTCAATCCAAGCCGGATGCATATCTGGACCCGACTCAAACCCGAAGTCTCAGGGCAAGACCGGTTTGGGTATCTATCCCGACGGCATGGTGGAGCATGACGGGCAGGTCGGGCAGATATTAAAGAAGCTCGACGATCTCGGCATCGCCAACAACACGATCGTGATCTACACCACCGACAATGGTGCCGAGACGTTCTCATGGCCGGACGGCGGCACGACGCCCTTCAAGGGCGAGAAAAACACCAACTGGGAGGGCGGCTATCGGGTCCCGGCAATGGTGCGCTGGCCCGGATTGGTGCCCGCACATACGGAAATCAACGACGTCTTCTCGGCGGAGGACTGGGCGACGACGCTGGTCGCCGCGGCCGGTGAGCCCGACGTCAAGGAGAAGCTGCTGCAGGGCTACAGCGCTGCGGGCCAGACGTTCAAAGTACACCTGGATGGTTATGACCAGCGTGACCTTCTGGGTCGCAAAGGGCCGGACAAGCGCCGCGAGTTTTTCTACTGGACCGACGACGGCAACCTGGCAGGGCTGCGCTACGATCAGTGGAAGGCTGTTTTCCTCGAACAGAAGGCCGAAGGGCTCGCTGTGTGGCAACAGCCGATGATACAATTGCGGCTGCCGATGTTGTTCAATCTGCGCTCCGATCCGTTCGAGCGGGCGCAGCATGAGTCCGGCGATTACGTGCGATGGTTCATTGAGCACGCGTTCGTGGTCGTTCCAGCGCAAGGGATCGTGGGGCAGCATCTGGCGAGCTTTGCGCAATTTCCTCCGCGGCAAAGGCCGGGTTCTTTCTCGGTTGAGCAGGCGATGGAGATGCTGAGGCTGCCACCGTCGACCAACTAAAGCCTTATCGGTTCTGATTGCATCAGAACCGGGCTCTAATTTTTATTTTGACGCGTTTTCTTCACGCGAACCGGCGTCCGCTTCGCTCGAAAACGCTCTAATTGAACGCCACCCGCAATGGTGAGGGAGATGACCATGAAACCGATCGTGCGATTTCCCCCCTTAAACCGTCGGGCCCTGCTCTCGTCCCTTGCGATGCTTCCATTACTGTCTGCCTCGCTCCGCTTGACCTCGGCGGTGGCGCAAGCGCAAGGCGACCCGCTGCCGTCCTGGAACGAGGGGGCCGCCAAGGCTTCGATTCTCGACTTTGTCGCGCGCGTCACGACGCAAGGCGGGCCTTTCTTCGTTCCGGTCGATCAGCGCATCGCCACCTTCGACAATGACGGCACGCTCTGGGTCGAGCAGCCGATGTATGTGCAACTGGCCTTTGTACTTGATCGCGTGAGGGCCATGGCGCCAATGCACCCGGAATGGAAGACCAAGCAGCCGTTCGCAGCGGTGCTTGACGGTGATCTGACGGCGTTGATGGCTTCCGGCGAAAAGGGATTGGTCGAACTGATCGCAGTGACGCATGCTGGCATGACCACGGCGGATTTCGAGAAAATCGTCACCGACTGGCTCGCGACCGCGCGTGATCACCGCTTCAAGCGGCCCTATACCGAACTGGTCTACCAGCCGATGCTGGAATTGCTCGCCTACCTGCGCGCCAGTGGTTTCAAGACCTTCATCGCGTCAGGCGGCGGTATCGAGTTCATGCGGCCCTGGACCGAGCGGATCTACGGAATACCCCCCGAGCAGGTGATCGGATCGTCGATCAAGACCCGTTTTGAGATGAAGGACGGCGCGCCAACGCTCTTCCGGCTGCCCGACATCAACTTCATCGACGACAAGACCGGCAAGCCGATCGGCATCAACCAGCACATCGGCCGCCGTCCGATTGCAGCCTTCGGCAATTCCGACGGCGATCTCGAAATGCTGCAATGGACAACGCTCGGCGTCAGTGGGGCGCGGTTTGGGCTGATCGTCCACCATACAGACGCGGAACGCGAATATGCCTACGACCGCCAATCGCATTTCGGGAAACTCGGCGTGGCGCTGGACGCCGCGGCCGTCAATAAGTGGACCGTGGTCGACATGAAGAAGGACTGGAAGCGCATCTTTGCCTTTGACTGACGTGGGTTCGCTTGTCACGATCCATTAACGCAAGAGCCAGCGTGGAGTTGTTGATTCGGATCAACGCCTCAAACGCATCTATCGCTTGATCGCAGATGGCATCGTCGAGTTGGATGATAGTTGATGACAACGCAATCCGGATCATCGGCAACACGAATATGTCGCAGGCGGCGGCTGCCGGGAAACAGACCACGAACGGAAATGTTCGTGGTTTAGTAGGCAAATGGCGCGCCACGGCCGATGAAGATGGGCACTATTGCTTCGCGGTGGCACTATGATGCTGCGGCCGCCAAGACGATCCTGCCGGATAACCAGCGACGGACTACGATCTTGCGCTACGCCTATGGGTGGCCGTCTTCCCGATTTCGCTGGTGGTTCGGTTACGTTTCTATGGCGGGCCTTTCGACCAGTCGCGGGATCGACGTGAATGGGCCAGAAACGGAAATCCTAATTCTTCAGTTCGCCTCGTCGCCGGAGAGCTTTGCGGTGGTGTGGACGGTTGGACCCAAATTGCCTAACCGTTCTTTGGTCAATTGATCTAGCAACCAGCAGAAAGCGAGGGCGGCGATCGCGACGGCGAGACCCGGCCTTAAAATTGGCCACTGCCAGCCACCCCTCGGAAATAGGCCGTAAAGGTACAGGAGCGTCGAAACGAAGCCCACTCCCGCAATCGTCCCGAGACGCAGCCATTTGCCAGACCGGAGCGTCCAGTCCGCTGTCGCGCAGGCGAGACCTGGCACGAGCAAGTCAGAATACGTCAACAACAGGAAATAGCTGGGCGACTGTAACGCGCCGTTGATTGGATCACCTCCATCCACGACTGCATACAAAGCGCCCGCTACCAATTCAGCTATAATTGGGATAACCGCAAGACAGAGAACAAAGCGTGTCGTCAGATATCGCCTAGGATAGAACAGTCTGCGATTAGCGGTACTGATCGCCCAGCCAATCAGGTACACGATCACGAGGCATGCAGGGAAAAGAAAGTACGGTGTGTTCGTCCAAGCGTGACGATACATGACTGGAAACAAGTGCAAGATTCCAAAAGTCACCCCCGCTGGCGCCCACGCGAGGGAGCCAAGAACAAATCGTCCCTTCGGGTCATCCGTGAAGTAAGCGAGTGTTATTACCACCGCAGCATACAAAATGTAGGCCGCGCTGAGCTTAAGGCCACCACTATTCAACTTCATAGGTGAAAACTCGCGGAAATCAGGACACTCACTTGAAGTGCAGGCCGTGCCCCTGCCAAAGTTCGTCGAATGGGAATCTCGCTTCAAAGTTGAAGATAGTCAAATTTTTAACCGCTACTCCAGAACTGCCGCAAAAAAACTCAGCAGGGGTATGGACCGCTTCGGGTCATTCGCGTCGAGATTGCCGCTTCCGCTCACTGGTCCGCTATCGAAAATACCCGACACTACCGACCGAGAGCTGCGTGCTCGGGGCGAGCTCAGCCGGTTCGTCGGCAGCCGGTCAAGGCCGCAAGCCGGCGGAGCCGGTCGCGAGAAGCGCGAGCCTTGACGGGCTGACGCTGAGCCGGCGACTTTGCCGCCAAGCGATCATGGCTACTCGCTTAGCGCGAGCGCATCTGTGCTGGTGTCGAAGAGAGCGACCAGGATCCGTGTGGAAATTTGCCGCTGAGTCATCTTGCTTACCGCAAGGTGTCCTAAAGCTTTGTAGCGGCGGCGCATTGGTGAGAACGGCAGGTTGTGCCGGTATCTCGCAATGTTTGCCGCGTCATTGGAATTTGCTGGTGTCTCCTGCCCCAACCGACCGCGCGCACCTTGCGCGCTTTTATCCTGCCTTTGAGCGGCTGGCCTTTTTCGCGGCACCCCAGCGTAACGTGGCGTAGACATCGGCCGTTCTATGGATCGGCCTGGCTTGCCACAGTGGCGCCATGGCTCCCGCTCACAAATCGCGGCTACGGCGTCCGCCGACCCGCGTGCCACTTGACGATCTGTATGACTACGCGCGTGCGCCCGCGCGTCCTGGCCGACGACGAGCGAAGCGCGTTTCGATAACATGGGCCGTGACGGACGACTGGCCGAAGGACGTGCCGGTGACCGAAGCCGAGATCGCTGTCTTCGAAGCCTGGTTCGGTGATCTGTTCGACGAGTTGTTTGGGAAAGGCCGAGAGGACATCACCATGGCTGCAACGGTTCGGGCGGCGCTGTACCTGCGAGTCTCGACGGGACGGCAGGCCGAGAGCGATCTATCAATCCCGGATCAGCGCCGCCAAGCGAAGGGTTACTGCGCGTCGCGCGGGTGGGAGATTGTCGCCGACTATGTCGAACCGGGTGCGTCCGCGACCGACGATCGGCGGCCGGAGTTCCAACGCATGATCGACGCAGCGACGGTCAAGCCGCCGGCGTTCGATGTGATCCTGGTCCACAGCTTCAGGGTAGCGCGTCGATCCCATTCCCACATCGCGAGACGGACAGTGGTGCGCTCAACTCCAATGGACAGAGTTCTAGCGAACTACCAGCAAGAGTTTCCAGACCCGGCTCCTTAGAAGCCGCTGTGGGAAGATTGATATCGAGTAGCCATCGACGCCGCCAACGTGAACGACGGCAATTCCGCAACGAGCACAATCAGGCCACCCCCGGCCCTACCCCATCTCCCTCCGCCGGGTTTTGCGAAAGCTGGAAAAGCTCTCCGAAAAATTCCCCAAGAAATTTGAATAATCGTCCCTCGCGGCTCTGTTGGCGATGATGCGTGAGCGCGGGGTACTGTCCGTATTTAAGCCCTTGTGTCCTGATTTTAATCCGGGAGTGTCCTAATTATGTGGCGCATTACGCCGCCATATCTCAAATCGCGGCATTAGGTAGCAAACACACCTTGTAGGTTGTCGGTCGACGCAGCCTGTTTTGCTACTGTTCTCAAATGGAGCCGGGTCAGAGACCGAAGTGGACCAAAGACGACACTCGCCTTTGCGCTGAAATGGCCGTGGCGCTTGTCGGCTCCGGTGCCGTATTGGGCTGGCTTCACGGCGATGGGCTGTTCTGGGGCGCTGTAGGTGGCGCTGGATTGTGGGCCCTTACCGTCATCGCCGCGCTGGCCTGTGGCGGGCGGCGCTGATGAATGAGTTCGTGCTATAGCATCTTGGGGGGCCACCACGAGTCGGACTTGGCGCGATGCGCGCAGCTACCTAAGTGCACCGCATGCTTGAACTGATCATCATTCTAGCAATTTTTCTGAGCGGTTTTGCCCTTGGATACGGCGCAAGGGCAATGGTATCGCGCCGTCATCGCGCAGAGGCGCGCAGCCATCGCCACCAAAAACCGCTTTAGGCCGCCCCAGTTGGCTGCCTCTTTCATATCAGGTTCAAGCCCGCGCGGATGTCGCCACGAAACGGACCGGCCGGTAATGCCATTAATCCGCAGCGGCATGTACGCAATCTTCTGACATTCGAACCATCCGCCGTTTCGCGTGGACCACATACGACGGCCATTCCATCACGTTGCGGCAAAGCAAGGCGCGGCGCATCGGCCGCGCGGCTCCGGTGGTTCGGGTGCCATGCACGAAGGCATTGAAGGGCACGCTGGACGCGGCACCGCGAAGGGCGGCAGTGATGTTGACCACGAAAACCGGGCTCGCGTTTCAGAAGCGATACTTTGCGGAACAATGGGCGAAAACCTGTGAGGCCGCCGAGATCGCTGGCCTGCACTTCCACGATTTACGCGGCACCACGGTCACGATGCTTGCCGAGGCGGGCCGCACTGTCCCAGAGATTGTCTCCATCACGGGACACACGCTCCGGCGCGCCCAAGAGATTCTCGACAAGTATCGCGCGCGGACGAGCAGGCTTGCCGACAGCGCTATCGCGAAATTTGAGAACATCGTGGAAACAGATTTTGCAAAACGGCCAGCAAAAGGCGGGGCCTAATCTGCTGCTAAGTGGTGGCGCGCCCGAAGAGATTCGAACTCCTGACCCCCAGATTCGTAGTCTGGTGCTCTATCCAGCTGAGCTACGGGCGCGTTTTTCGCTGACATTTCAGGGCGCAAGGCCCGCCGATGCCGCATGCATTCGGGATACATTTTCTGCAGGTCGCGAAAGCGCGCCATAGCTAGCGGCTCCGGCCCGGCTTGGCAAGCTCCGGAAAGCGGCTTCTACAGGCCCTGACCGGGCCTTACGCCCGCGCCCGTTCGTTGCGGATGCTCAGCAGTTCCACCGGCCGGTCCGGAATCACGATCCGGAAGGTGGCGCCGATGGTCCCCTCCACCAGATGGATTTCGCCGCCATGGGCGCGGACCAGTTCGGCGGCGATCGTAAGCCCTAGCCCGCTGCCGCCGGGCCTTCCCGAGGTCTGGAACGCCTCGAACAGATGATCGCGCGTCTTCTGGGGGACGCCGGGGCCGGTGTCGGAAACCTCGACAATCGCGACCGCCCCCTCGCGGCGGCCGGTGATGCGAATCTGCATGCTCCCGGCATCGCTGCGGGGGCGGCCTTCGAGCGCCTGCGCCGCGTTGCGCACCAGATTGAGCAGCACGCGAAACAGCTGATCGGGATCGGCGTCGATGGTCAGGCCGCGCTCGATCGCGCTGATCCAGGTGATGGAGGCATCCGAAGCGAGCCCTGCGGATTCACGCACCTCGGCCACGACAGGCTCGATCAGCATCATCCGGCGGTCCGGCGCGGCCTCCTGCGCGCGGCCATAAGACAGCGTCGACTGGCAGAACGCGATGGCGCGCTCCAGCGAGCGCATCAGTTTCGGCGCAAAGCGCTGCACCCGCGGATCGGGCACGCTGGAGAGCTGGTCCGACAGCAGTTGCGAGGAGGCCAGCAGGTTGCGCAGGTCGTGGTTGATCTTGGACACCGCAAGACCAAGGGCGGCAAGCCGGCTCTTCTGATGCAGCATCGACACCAGATCGCGCTGCATGTCGGACAATTCGCGCTCGGCGACGCCGATCTCATCGCCGCGATGCGATGGCACGATGATGCGCGCCGAGCTTTCCGGATTTTCATGAAATTCGACAAGGCTCGCGGTCAGGCGCCGCATCGGCCGCACGAACAGGAAATGCAGCGCGAGATAAACCAGCGCCGCGGTCATGATCGCGATCACCAGCGCAACCAGCAGCACGTTGCGGGAAAACCGGTACATTGCCAGGCGCAGCGGCGCCTCGTCGATCACGACCTCGATGAACTGGCCGCGGCCCGGCGTCGGGCCGATGACGCGGATCGTCTCATTGCCGCTTTCGAGCATGGTCTCGAAGGAATCGACGATCGCCGACCACACGGTCATTGAGCGCATATCGACATCGTGGTCGATCGCCTGCGGCAAACCGGCGCTGGCCAGGAGCCGGCGCTGCTGCCCCATCTTGATTGCCACCGCCCGCGCGCCGATGCTGCCGAGGATTTGCCGGGCCAGCGAATCCGGAACCAGCCCGGACGGGGCGGCATCCAGCACCAGCGCCGCGGTGTTCGCCGCCGCCAGCCGGTCGTTCAGCCGGTTCATCCGGAAGTTCGCGATCGCGGGCACATAGATCAGAATTTCCGCAATCATGATCAGCGGAATGGTGAGCAGCAGCAGCTTGCCGGACAGGCCAAGCCGGCGCGACGGCCTAGGCCGCGGCCTTTCCGTAGTCAGCGACTGATCGTTCCCTGACACCATAACTGCCTCAAGGGCCTTGCGTTCTGGGCCTCGTGGTTTCGAGGCCTCATGCTCAAACAATGCTTTGTGCGGTGCAACCGGTCAAATGACAGTTTGATAACAGATGTATCTGTCATTTTATGGATATGCTTACGGGTCTGCCATGTCCCCGAGCCTGGGTTGACTAAATTCGGTGATAATCATCGCCCAAATCGGCCGTCGCCGGCCCGGGAGGACATCATTGTCCTCACAGGCAAAAACCCCGGCAAAAGTGATTTATTCGGGTAAATTGCGCCGTTTCGAAGAACCGCGATTGAGGCACCCGGCAACATTGACGAAAACTGGTCGCTCCCGTATAAGCCGCGCCAACTGTCCGCGATGATCCGGTTTTCACCGGAGCGGCTCGATTTGGGCCGGAAACGGCCTGCTTTTGGCCTGCCAGCGTCGGCGGACTTATCTCAATATCAGGCAAGTTGTCGGTTTGACCGGCAACGGATTGTCAGCGGAGAACGACCCGTGAAGCGGACTTATCAACCCAGCAAACTGGTGCGCAAGCGCCGTCACGGCTTCCGTGCCCGCCTCGCCACGACCGGCGGCCGCAAGGTCCTCGCCGCGCGCCGCGCGCGGGGCCGCAAGCGTCTGAGCGCCTGAACGGGCCCTCCCAAAGAGATTTCATTATGGATCGGCTAAGGCAGCGGGCGGACTTCCTCGCCGTTGCCAATGGCGTACGGATCAACGCCGCCGCGTTCGTGGTGCAAAGCCGCCGCCGCGACGATGATGGCCCGGTCCGGGTGGGATTCACCGTTACCAAAAAAAACGGTACCGCAACCGAGCGCAATCGCATCCGGCGCAGGCTTCGCGAATTGGTGAAGCGACTGGACGTCCTATCCATGCGACCGCACAGTGATTATGTGCTAGTCGGCCGTCGCGCCGCATTGAACCGTGACTTTGCGACCATGCTCGACGATCTCCGCTCGGCGCTCCATCGCCTCGACCGGCAGCCGTTGAAAGCGCGCGACGCGAAAGCGTCTTCGGGCGAAGTGGATGCAGGCTCACGGGAAGAAACCGCGTCAAAACAACACAGGCCCTCGGTTCCAACTTCCGCTGGAACCGAGCGGGCTCGCAACCGAATTGAATGACGAGACCTGAACGATGACCGACAATCGCAACACCATCCTCGCCGTCATTCTGTCCGGCCTCGTGCTGCTTGGCTGGCAATATTTCTTCAACCTTCCGCAGATGGAAAAGCAGCGCGCGCAGAGCCATATCCAGGCCGAGATAGCGAAGCAGACCCCGCGGAACGACAGCACGACCCCGCAGGCCGGCGCGGCGCCGACACCCTCGGCCAATTCGCCGGCAATGACGCAACCCGCTTCGACGGCGCCGGCGGTTGACCGTGACACCGCCATCGCCTCGGCGCCCCGCGTCAAGATCGACACCCCGCGCCTTATCGGCAGCATTTCGCTGAAGGGTGCCCGCATCGACGATTTGTCGCTGGTGCAGTTCCGCGAAACCGTCGACCCGACATCGCCCGCAATCGTGCTGTATTCGCCCTCGGGAACCGCCGCTCCTTATTATGCGGAGTTCGGCTGGGTCGCGGCCAGCGGTCCGGCGGTGAAGCTTCCCGACCAGAATACGCTGTGGCAGCAGGAAGGCACCGGCATCCTGACGCCGTCGACCCCGATCACGCTGAAATATGACAATGGCGAGGGGCTCACCTTCCACCGCACCATTGCAATCGACGACCGCTATCTGTTCACGATCAAGGACGAGGTTACCAATGTCGGCAATGCGCCGATCACGCTCTATCCGTTCGCGCTGATCTCGCGGCATGGCACCCCGAAGGTCTCGGGCTACTACATTCTGCACGAAGGCCTGATCGGCTATCTCGGCGATCAGGGCCTGCAGGAGTATTCCTACAAGAAGATCGACGAAGCCAAGGCGGTCAACTTCAAGGTCACCAATGGCTGGCTCGGCATCACCGACAAATACTGGGCGTCGGCGCTGCTGCCGGACACCAGTGCCCAGTTGCAGGCGCGGATGTCGTCGAATCTCGTGGGCACGGTGCGGACCTATCAGACCGACTATCTGGAGGATGCGCAGACCATCGCGATCGGCGGCACCGGCAGCGCCAATGCGCGGCTGTTCGCCGGCGCCAAGGAAGCCAGCGTCGTCGGCATCAATTTTCCGATCGGCGGCCTCGGCGGCTACAACAGGCAGCTTGAACTCAACCATTTCGATCTTCTGATCGACTGGGGCTGGTTCTATTTCATCACCAAGCCGATGTTCCTGGCGCTGGACTTCTTCTATCACGTGGTCGGCAATTTCGGCATCGCCATCCTGCTGGTAACGGTGCTGGTAAAACTGCTGTTCTTCCCGCTGGCCAACAAATCCTACGCGTCGATGGCGAAGATGAAATCGGTACAGCCGCAACTGGCCGCGCTGAAGGAGCGCTATCCCGACGACAAGATGAAGCAGCAGCAGGAGATGATGGAAATCTACAAGAAGGAGAAGATCAACCCGATCGCCGGTTGTCTTCCCGTCGCCTTGCAGATTCCGGTGTTCTTCTCGCTCTACAAGGTGCTGTTCGTCACCATCGAAATGCGGCACGCACCTTTCTATGGCTGGATCAAGGATCTGTCGGCGCCCGATCCGACCAACGTGTTTACCCTGTTCGGCCTGTTTCACTACGATCCGACGCACTTGCCGGTGTTCGGTCACTACCTTGCGCTCGGGATATGGCCGATCATCATGGGCATCACGATGTGGTTCCAGTTCAAGCTCAATCCGACGCCGCCGGATCCGACCCAGAAGATGATCTTCAGCTGGATGCCGGTGATCTTCACCTTCATGCTCGCCGGCTTCCCGGCGGGTCTGGTGATCTACTGGGCGTGGAACAATACGCTGTCGGTATTGCAGCAGAGCTTCATCATGCACCGCAATGGCGTGAAGGTTGAGCTGTTCGACAATCTCAAGACCACCTTCGCTTCGAAGAAGGCCACGTCGAAGACGTGACGAACTCCTCCTGTTGAGCCCGTCGAAGGGAGCAGAAACACCCAACGCGTCATGCCCGGCCTTGTGCCGGGCATCCACGTCTTGCGATGTTACCGAACAGAAAGACGTGGATGGCCGGGGACAAGCCCGGCCATGACGTGGACAGAAAGCCTTCGCATGAGCGCCGACATCGAGGCCGACCTGATCGAACAAGGGCGAAAACTGTTCGCCGGCGACTGGCAGTTCTTCTGGGCTTCGCCCTCGATCAAGTCGCTGCCCCCGATGGCGGGCATGGAGATCGCTTTTGCCGGCCGCTCCAATGTCGGCAAATCAAGCCTGATCAATGCGCTGACCGGCCGCAACGCGCTGGCGCGGACCTCGCATACGCCGGGCCGCACCCAGGAACTGATCTTCTTCGAAGGTCCCGACAGAGCCGGCTTCCGGCTGGTCGACATGCCCGGCTACGGTTACGCCTCCGCGCCGAAGGCCAAGATCGCGTCATGGACCGCGCTGATTCACAAATTCCTGCAAGGGCGCAGCAGCCTGGCTCGGGTCTATGTGCTGATCGATGCCCGGCATGGCCTCAAGGAAGTCGATCTCGATGTGCTGAAAACACTCGACAAGTCAGCCGTAAGCTATCAGGTCGTCCTCACCAAGGCCGATCAGGTAAAGCCAGCCGAACTGGAAGCCTGTCGCGCGGCCACCCTGGCTGTGCTCGCCAAACATCCGGCCGCGTTTCCGGAAGTCATCATGACATCCTCCCGCACCGGCGCCGGGATGGCGGAACTGCGCGCCGCCATGGTCCGCCTGCTCAGGGAGCGCCGCTGACGATGGAATCCCGCCTGTTTCGGATATTGATCATCCTGGCCGGTATCATGGGCGCCGATGGCGTCATCCTGGCCGCCGCATCGGCGCATCAAGGCGATGCGGCGCGGCTGTTGCCGGCATCATCGATGCTGCTGTTTCACGCCACTGCCGTACTCGCCGCGGTGGCGCTGGCCGAACGCGGCGTTATTCACGTCCGGATCGGGATCGCGGCTGCGTTTGGCTTCGTTGTCGCCGCCGGCTTGTTCGCCGGCGACCTGACGATGCGCCAATATGCCGGCCACAGCCTGTTCCCGATGGCCGCGCCGACTGGCGGCACGCTTCTGATCGTGAGCTGGCTCGCGCTCGCGGTCGCGGCGGCATGGCCGCGGCAGAGTTGAAGCGGCAACCTGTTGTCACCGAGAGGTAAAGAAACCCACGGTACTTTGCGCCGTGCCCGCCAATCGGATAGAAACCGCCCGACCCCGCTGACACAGAGACCCGCTTCATGACCGACGCGCCAAATATCAGTCCGCTCGATCAGGCCCGCATCCTGTCCGAGGCGCTGCCGCATATGCAGGAATATGACGAGGAAACCATCGTCATCAAGTATGGCGGCCATGCCATGGGCGCCGAAGATGTCGCCAAGGCCTTCGCGCGCGATATCGTCCTGCTGGAGCAGACCGCGATCAATCCGGTGGTGGTGCATGGCGGCGGGCCGCAGATCGCAACCATGCTGAAGCGGCTCGGCATCCAGTCGGAATTTGCCGCCGGCCTGCGCATCACCGATGCCGCGACCATCGAGATCGTCGAAATGGTGCTGGCGGGGTCGATCAACAAGCAACTGGTCGGCTACATCAACGAGGCCGGCGGCAAGGCGGTCGGCCTGTGCGGCAAGGACGGCAACATGGTGACGGCGTCGAAGGCGACGCGGACCATGGTCGATCCGGATTCGCACATCGAAAAGGTGGTCGATCTCGGCTTTGTCGGCGAGCCCGAGAAGGTCGATCTGACGCTGCTGAACCAATTGATCGGTTATGAGCTGATCCCGGTGCTGGCGCCGCTGGCGACGTCGGGAACCGGGCAGACCTTCAACGTCAACGCCGACACCTTCGCCGGTGCGGTCGCGGGCGCGCTGAAGGCCAAGCGGCTGCTGCTCCTGACCGACGTTCCCGGCGTGCTCGACAAGTCGAAGAAGTTGATCCCGGAACTATCGATCAAGGACGCGCGCAAGTTGATCGCCGACGGCACCATTTCCGGCGGCATGATCCCCAAGGTCGAAACCTGCATCTACGCGCTCGAGCAGGGCGTTCAGGGCGTCGTCATCATCGACGGCAAGCAGCCGCACGCGGTCCTGCTCGAACTGTTCACCAATCAGGGCACGGGCACGCTGATACACAAGTGAAGATGCAGGCCACCAAAACGTCTCCCGTCGTCATGGCCGGGCACAGTAGTCTGCCTTGCGTAGACTACGTACACTTGTCTGCGCTCCCGGCCATCCACGTCTTGGCTGCGAATTGGAAAAAAGACGCGGATGCCCGGGACAAGTCCGGGCATGACGGCGGGAAAAGATCGTCCGTTCGCAAAGTGTCCTTCCTCTTTACCGTTTTCGCGTTGCTCGCGAGTGTCGCGCCTGCCCATGCCGATTTAAAACTCTGCAATCGCATGAGCTATGTGGTCGAGGCCGCCATCGGCATCGACGACAAGGCGGCCACCGCGACGCGCGGATGGTTTCGCATCGATCCAGCGGCGTGCCGCGTCGTGGTGCAGGGCACGCTGACCGCCGACCGCATTTTGCTGAACGCCCGTGCGCTCGGCGTCTACGGCGCCTCGCCGATCCCGCAAAGCGGCGGCGACACGCTTTGCGTCGCGCCCGACAATTTCGTGATCGCGGCCGCCCGCCAGTGCCGCCCCGGGCAAACCCCGGCGCCCTTTACCCAGATCACGCCGACTCAAACCGACGATGGCAATCTGGTGGCCTATCTCGCCGAGGACAGCGAATATGACGACGAACAGGCGCGGCTCGCCGGCGTTCAGCGGCTGCTGGTAATCGCGGGCTACGACGCGGCACCGATCGACGGTGTCGATGGCCCGAAAACGCAGGCCGCTTTGGCGGCGTTCCTCAAGGCTCACGGGCTGGCGTCGGATATTGTACAGGCGCCAAATTTTTTTGCGGCGATGATCGATGCGGTGCAGTCGCCGTCTTCCACCGGCCTGACCTGGTGCAACGACACCCCGCACAAGATCATGGCCGCCGTCGCCACCGACGACGGCAAGGCGGTGACGAGCCGCGGCTGGTATCGCATCGAGCCCGGCAAATGCCTGCATCCGGATGTGACCGGCCAACCGAAGCAGATTTTCTCCTTCGCCGAAGCGGTCGACGCCGAAAACCGCACCATCCGATTTAAGGACAAGCCGCTGAACTGGGGCGGCACAACGAAAATCTGCACGCGCGAGAACAAGTTCGAGATCAACGAGCAGGGCGACTGCGGCACCCGCGGCTTCGCCCCGATCGGCTTTGCCGCGGTCGATATGAGCACCGGCGGCAAGACGCTTCGTTTCGCGCTGCCGTGAGGAACATCTCCCTCGTCGTCCCTGCGAACGCAGGGCCCCATAACCACCGGCGCCAGTTTTACGGAAGGCGTCTACCACACTACCTTATCGGCGAATTCCGCGGTATGGGTCCTGCTTTCGCAGGGACGACGGGTTGAGAGAGCGGTGACGGCAATGCAAAAGGCTCCCCGCCCCTTCGCCCATATCGACACCTGGGTGTTCGATCTCGACAACACGCTCTATCCGCATCACGTCAATCTGTGGCAGCAGGTCGACCAGCGGATCGGCGAGTTCGTCAGCACGTGGCTGAAAGTATCCGCGGAAGAAGCGCGCCGGATTCAGAAGGACTATTATCGGCGCTACGGCACCACGATGCGCGGCATGATGACCGAGCATGGCGTGCGCGCCGACGATTATCTCGCCTATGTGCATCAGATCGATCATTCGCCGCTAGAGCCGAATCCGGCGATGGGTGCCGCGATCGCCAAACTCCCCGGCCGCAAGCTGATCCTGACCAACGGCTCGATCGATCACGTCGACAAGGT
Source organism: uncultured Alphaproteobacteria bacterium (assembly GCA_963811915.1). Lineage (GTDB taxonomy): Bacteria > Pseudomonadota > Alphaproteobacteria > Rhizobiales > Xanthobacteraceae > Bradyrhizobium. Next base: position 9,159 of record CAWETC010000033.1, on the reverse strand, counting down.
GCTGGCGCGGCTCGGCATCGGCGCACATTTCGAAGCGGTGTTCGACATCATCGCCGCGGAGCTCGAACCGAAACCCGCGCCGCAGACCTACCAAAAATTCCTCAGGGATCACCGTGTCAATCCCGCGACCTCGGCGATGTTCGAGGATCTGGCGCGCAACCTCGTCGTGCCGCACCAACTAGGCATGACCACGGTGCTGGTGGTGCCCGACGGCACCCGGGAAGTCGTGCGCGAGGACTGGGAACTGGAAGGCCGCGGCGCCGATCATGTCGACCATGTCACGGACGACCTGACCGGGTTTTTGCAGGGGCTGGCAGGGTAAGGCGATGCGATCCCCTTGCCGTCATGCCCCGCGAAGGCGGGGCATCCAGTACGCCGGGCGCTCTGAAATGCCGGGCCCTCTGAAATAAAGCTCTGGCGCTGCGGAATACTGCATCACCCACTTTCGCGGGTGATGACAACCTAATAGGACGCTACGGCAGTTGACTCTCCCTCCCCAAATCCCGAAAAAGCCCTTTGCCTGATCAACAGTACCGCTCCAAGGAAATCTCAATGTCTCTCGCTTCCCTCGAATCCACCGTCAACGCTGCATTCGACGCCCGCGAGGGCATATCGGCTGCGACCAAGGGTGAAGTCCGTGACGCTGTGGATCATGCGCTCGATTTGCTCGACAAGGGCGAGGCGCGCGTAGCCGAGCGCGAGAGCAGCGGCAAATGGAAGGTCAACCAATGGCTGAAGAAAGCCGTGCTGCTGTCATTTCGCCTCAACGACATGAGCGCAATTGCCGGCGGCCCCGGCAAGGCCTCGTGGTGGGACAAGGTGCCGTCGAAGTTCGAAGGCTGGGGCGAAAATCGCTTTCGCGATGCCGGTTTTCGCGCCGTGCCCGGCGCCATCGTGCGCCGCTCGGCCTTCATCGCGCGGAACGTCGTGCTGATGCCGTCCTTCGTCAATCTCGGCGCGTATGTCGATGAAAGCACCATGATCGACACCTGGTCCACGGTCGGTTCCTGCGCGCAGATCGGCAAGCGCGTGCATATTTCCGGCGGCGTCGGCATCGGCGGCGTGCTGGAGCCGCTGCAGGCCGAACCCGTGATCGTCGAGGACGATTGCTTCATCGGGGCGCGCTCCGAGGTCGCCGAGGGCGTCATCGTGCGCAAAGGCGCGGTGCTGGCGATGGGCGTGTTCCTCGGCGCTTCCACCAAGATCGTCGATCGCGACACCGGCGAGACGTTCATCGGCGAAGTCCCGGAATATGCCGTGGTGCCCGAGACGGCTCCCGCAGTTCGACGGCAGCCATGCCCGCACCACGGCGGCCTCCCTTTGCAGAACCCGGCGACAGACGATACAACCCTCGCCACGGATGCCCGACCGCCCCGACGTCTCGATCTGTATCGTTAACTGGATCAGTTGTCGGAACCTGCTGCGCAGACCTACGCTGGCGTCACTGCGCGAGATGCCGAGCCGGACATGCGCCTGCAAACGATTGTCGTGGACAACGCCAGTTCCGATGGCTCGGCGGAAATGATTGCCGGTGAGTTTCCGGAAGTCCTGCTGAAGCTCAACCCGCGGAACCTCGGCTTTTCGGTGGCCAACAACAGCCGCCGAACTGGCCGCGAGCATGTTATCTGCTGTTTCTCGACGACGATTACCCTTGTCCCGCCCGGTGCAGGCTGAAAAGGCTGGTGGCCTTCATGGATCAGAACCCGCACTATTCGGCGGTGAGGCCGAGAGCTGATAGGAAGCGGGCGAAGCCGCAGCAATCCGGCCGCAATCTGCCTACCCTGGGGTGTTGCTTACCCACAGCCAGATGCATCCTCGATGAACCAGACTGCAGGGAAGAATACCAGGCGTACCGCTACGGCGGGTTTCGACCCCGAAAAAGGCGGTCAGGCCCGCCAGCTCGCCGCCGCCGCCCTGAATCGTGCGGGGGCGGGGCTGGCTGGATGTCGCCGCCGGACGGTGGGACGAACAATTCGAGTTTGGTGTCAGGAACGTCAACCTGTGCCTTCGCCTGGGAGGCATCGGGCCGATTTACTATCTGGCCGATGCTCAGATCCACCATCTTGGCCCGATCAGCTACGCGCAAGAACCGCGGCTTCGTCTATACAGGGTATGAGTGCGGGCTACGCCCGCTACCTCGCCAGCGCCCGCCGCTCCACGGGGCGGCTGTATAAGGCGATGATCACCCTGGACATGCCGGTGCGGCTGTTTGTGCTGGGCACGCAGACCATCGGCTACCTGCTTTTGGGCGGAAGAAGACGCCGCCGCCCGCACTTACCAGCGGCTTTCCGCCGCCGGCGAGTTTGTTTTTCCACCGGCTGCCCAAGTTCTGGAATTCGTGATTTTCCCAATCCCCTCGATGAAGCTGGCGACTTCATGGTCAGCGAGTACTCTTTTTCCGTGTCCCGCGGGAACAGCGCTTTTGCCACCGCAAGCAGGGCCGCCTTGCAGATCTCCAGTTCCGACGCTTCCGCCAGGCTCTTCGTCATCCCAGTCATCGGCTGGGTCGTTGGCCTGCAGCCACTGAAGAACGAGGGCCGCGGCGGCGGATCGTGGTGGGCAACTTTCGCGAAACCCGCCTCGATATCGCACAATACGGTTGCCGCCTGAGCGGTTCCGATCGAACATGGTTAGGTAAGGCCTCGTTGGCAGGAGAATCGGTGAGGCCGCGCGCGTCCGCGTCACGACCGGCTTCCAACTGATCAATCTATTCGGATGTCATCAACACTCCCACTGGTTCCGAGGCAGGCGACAAGGTCGCCTGGGACCGTTGTGATGTGAGTCAACCTACCTCGCAAATACGGAAATCCGCGAAATGTCATCCGACAGTGTAATCACCCGAACTGAAATTAAAAGAAGATTCGCCGGACAATCTGCATTTTAATGGAGTAAAAACCCTACTAAATATGAACCGTGACAAGGGAGCACCATTCCTGGTTTGAACGCTACTCCAACCATTCCCGACCGACCGGCGTAACATTGTTCTACAGGCTTAGCGGCTCACGGAGCGAAATGGACGATCGAATCGAAAAACTCGCCGAAAAAGCCAGGCCTGCCCAAGGCGCCCGGCGTCTATCTGATGAAGGATGACAAGGGGCGGGTGATTTACGTCGGCAAGTCGGCCAGCCTGCGCGATCGGGTCGGCAGTTATTTTCAGGCCGTCCACCAAGCTCGAACACAAGAAAATCCGGGCTGCTGGATCATGGTCGTCGATTTCGAGATCATCCAGACCGACAGCGAGGTCGAAGCCCTGCTGGCCGAGAATCGGCTCATCAAGGACATCCAGCCGCGGTACAACGCTCGGCTGCTGGATGACAAGACGTTCCCGTATCTGATGATCACCACCGGCGAGGAATTTCCCGGGCGTGTACGTCACCCGCGAGCCGCGAAGCAACGGGGTGAAACTCTATGGCCCGTTCACCAGCGTGTATGCGCTGCAAGGAAGCGGTGACGCTGCTGCAGAAGGCGTTCAAGTTCCGCACGTGTCATCTGGATATTCGCGAGGACGATCGACAACCGGCGGTTTTTCCGGCCGTGCCTGCTCTATCCGATCAAGCAATGCACCGCGCCGTGCGCGGCGAAGATCTCCAAGGAGACGTATCGCGAGGACATCAACCGGCTGATCCGATTTCTCGATGGCGACAAGCAGACGATCCTCGCCGGCATGGAAAAGGAGATGGTCGAGGCGTCGAAGGATCATGCAATTTCGAGCAGGCGGCGCAGTCTGCGCGACGAGATCAAGGCGCTGCAAGGCGCTGGGCGAGCGCGGGCAAAGGGCGAGCAGGAATTCTGGCAGCCCGAGGCGTTTGTCACCGATCCGAAGGAAGGCGTCGGCGAGCTTCAGGACGCGCTGGGTCTGCCCGAGCCGCCGCGGATTATCGAGGGGATCGACATCGCCCATTTGCAGGGCGGCGAGATGGTCGGCAGCAAGGTCTGCTTCATCGACGGCGTGCCGTTCAAGGACGCGCTATCGCCGATACAAGATCAAGCACGGCCAGGGGAACAACGATTATCTTTCGATCCAGGAAGTCGTCAGCCGGCGATACCGCGAGGCGGGGGCGAACAATGAACTGTATCCCGACGTGATCCTCATCGACGGCGGGCTGGGGCAGCTCCATGCGGCGATGGATGTTTTCAAGACAATGGACGTCAAGCCGCCGATGGTGATCTCGCTGGCCAAGAAGGAAGAGCTGGTTTACGTGCAGGCCAGCAGCGAGCCGATCCGATTGGCGCGGAACAATGCTGGGCTTGAAGTTGTTGCAATATATCCGCGATGAGGCCCACCGCTTCGCGCCAGCATTATCACCACATCCTGCGGCGGAAAGCGCAGCTGGAGGAGGATGTGAAGCAGGGTCGCCGTCCGCCCGGACCGGCGGAGAGCGCAAAGCGGCAAGCGGCCGAGGCGAGAGTCAGCCGGCGCTCGAGGGGACTCCGCATTCGACGCTGCCAAGCTTGCCGGTGCTGAACCCGGCCCCGGAGGCGCCGCACGGTCGAGCCGGGGAAATGGTAGATGCGGTGAGCGGAGTGCATTCTTTGGAATTAGATAGAAAGGTACGAATACGGGACGGTAGCTGCATTCAGAATGCCGCAATCGCTGCCGGTGGATGCCAAGCGTTCTTCGGGGTATTGAGGATAATCTTATGGGTACTGCGGAGATTGGTTGCGGAATTGAAAGGCACTGAGCTGAATGCCGAGAGGCTGGAAGTGATCGAGGCCGCGACCTTTCGTCTGATTCAGGATGACCTGCGAGTGGCCACCGCAAAAAGTGAACAACGCCACGGACAGGACATGCGTCTACGCCCCGCTGCCGAGGCGCTGAGAAAAGGATCTCTATGAGCCCGGGCGGCGAACTGACTACGAATGGACGGCGTTGGACGGAGAGGGAATCTATGACGACACCTTCCCGGGGTGAAGTCTGGTTCGTCGAATCTGGACCCGTCGGTCGGAGACGAAATGCAGCGGCAACGCCCCGCGGTCGATCGTGAACCGTGATGCCGTCGGTGTTCTTCATTGAGCGTCGTAGTGCCGATCACGGCTTGGCAGCCAAAGTTCCACGTGGCCGATTGGTTGATTCGGCTGGATCCCGACTCGGGGAATGGGTTGAGCAAGGCTTCGGCTGCCGACACCTTTCAAGTTCGCTCGATATCGACCGCAAGGTTCTCGCGGCGGCTCGGGCAGTTAAGCGAATGCGGATTTTCTCGGATTGGACGTGATTGGTGGCCGTGCTTGGCCTTTACGATCCGGCTAGCCGTGCATTGCAACGTTCCGAGTCACCGCCCGTCGACTTCCCTTTCCTTCTCCCGTCTTACCTTCCGGCCCCGCCATGCTTACCGGCTTGTCAGACGTCTGCTCACGCTGCTGCAACTGACCCAGATGGCGCTGGTCTTTACGGCCATCGCCGACACGCAGGCCGGGTTGTTGATCGCCGGCGACGCCCGGTCGCGGGGAATGGGGAGTATCGCTGGCGAACTGGCGTCGCTGCTCCAGCCCGTGGCGGATGGTGACGGTCACTGTCATCTCGGTCGGGTTCTACGGCTTCGGGATGAGCCTTAACGATATCATCGACCGGCGCCGGGACCGCGATGTCGCCTGGCCGGCCGCTGCCCACGGACGGGTGGGGCTCGCCACCGCCCATGTGATCTGCATCCTGCTGGCGGTCGCCGCGGTTGTGGCCGGGTCGTCTTCCGTGGCTACGGCGCGACCCCTTCGAGCGGCGGCGACGCCGGCCTGATCCTAGTCGGTACCACCCTGGTGCTGATTATGTTTATGGCGTGGCCGGGAAATACCTGGTCACGCCGGGTCTGGCGACCCTCGGTATGGTCCGTTTCTTCCATGCGCTGATCCCCGCCTGCCGGCTCTATCGCCCCGCATAACATTATTCCGGGGCTTCCGCTGAATATCTTCGCGATTGCCCGCGGCCCGGCAGGATCATTGCGACTTCTGGCCCGAGCCGCATGTGGCGGCGATCTCCACCCGCTATGGCTGCTGAACCATGTCGTGATCCTGTCGGCCTCGCTTATGCCTGGGAACAGAAACACCAGCCGCTCGCCAAACGGCACTGGTTCGGGGTGCTGGGGGCAGTGCGTGATCGACACGCTGGTCCTGGCGGTCATCACCCGGCAGGGACCCGCCAGTCCGCGGGGCGATTTCCGCGTGACGCCCGGGCTGTTGCTCCCGGCCGCGGCGTCGGCGGTTTTCATGGTGCTCGCCTGGCGGTTCCGCGCCCAGCCGCTCCCGGCGCGAGTCGGGGCAGAAACTGATGCTGTACGGCCTGCTCTGGCTCATCCTCTGCGATGCCTGCTTCGTCGCGATCTATGTCCACTCGGTTCGCCCTGGGTGTCCTTCTGCTGCTGCCGGTAGCATACCTTTCGGTCTTGCTCATGCGCTGGTGGTCGAAGATCCTCTCGGTGTCGCAGCACCGGAATTCAAGCGGCGGGAAGCCCTTAAACACTCCGCCATGTGAACTATGCGATTACCATCGGTGCTGATCGGTTTCATCGGCGCACTGGCGATGGCCCTGGGCGGCTGCGGCGGCGCCAACGCTGCCGCCGCCGTGCCGACCACGTCTGCGTCGCAAGACCCGGGCGAGCCGGCGTTGCCGCCGCCGCAGGAATGCCTGGCCTACGTGCAGACCATCCTCAAGGACAAGACTCGCCTGATCGAAGTGTTCAATGACCACGGACTCGACGGCATACTGGACAGCTCCGGCCCGAAGCAAATTGCGCAAGGCCCTGCCGACCTGGTGAAGGGCATTCAGGTCGTGTCGCGCGTCCGGCCAGGCGAAGTGCCGTTCCGAGTCTCGCCGAACCTGGGGATTGAGTTTACCCGCCGGGCTCAGGCGGCGGCGGCGGCGAGAAGGACGGCCCGCCCATGGGGAAGGCCCGACGTGCAGATCCGGATTTACACCGACTACGCGGCTACACATTCTGGTCACCGACCCCGCCGCCGCACACGTCGACCAGGCAATTTACATCATCCCTTCGACCGAGCCGATGGATTGGGTCAACCGAGTGGCGCGGGGAAGCTGTGGAATTGATGCGCACGATTACGCACCACTACTGTAACGCTGCCCGGGGGGCAGCGGCTAAACGTGATGACCTTCCCGTGATCCACACGGTCATTTAAGACGTTGCCAGGCTGGTGTTAGCGTTAACGAGCCGCGAGCGTGAGCGAGCGGTGACCTACCGCTCCCTGACGGTCGCGGCTCCGTGAGAAACCCGACACCAACCGGAAACATGCTCTGAGATCGCTTGCCCGCGCACTCAACGGGAAATCATCGTCTCCTTGAGCGGCGGTGGCAGGCTTCAGCTTGCTGTGGTCGGCAAAGAGGTGGATGGCCAGTTACCGCCGTGGGCGCAGAGTAACAGCTGAAGGCGCGGGTCCACGAATTGGATTTCGAGCGTGTGGTCTACTCCCAATTCCAGAGTATCGAACGGCCAGCGATGTGCTACGCTGCCCAGCGACAGCGATGAATGCCAGCGTCAATGAGCCATCACGCACTTCAAGATGACGTATTGCGCGCAGTATATGTGATCACCAGCAGCATGACAACGGCGATGGCCACCCAGAACGCGCCCAGATGCGATTTGAAACAGAATGAACCATCCATCGGAGTCTTGCAGCATCCTTCTGAGGTAGTGCGAGTTGGGAATATCGGGCCAGGCGGGAAACCGCGCGAACAGGGCAGCCAGCCCGACGATGGGCCGGATCGCCTTGTCCCTTGCCGCGGAGCGTTTCGGTCACGACCATGCCGTCCCGGTCGCGCTCCGCCTCAGCCGGGCTGACGGAAGGCAGCCGATATCGCCCCTGCGGCCGCGGGCTGGCGTAATCCACGAGGATGTAGGTTGGCCCCGCCATCGTGGCCGAAGCTACCAGAATCCATGCCCCACGTCTCTCCAAGGTCTTCGATCCACTCCCGAAGGTCGGTGTTCAGCCGCACATCGCGCAACTTCCCTTGGATGATGACGACGATCCGCACGTGGTACGGGCTGACGAAGCGGGACGCGGGGACGCGGGGATGCGGGGATGCGGGGACGCGCAGAGCGAGTCGGTTGGAGAGCCGGTCATCCCCCGACCCTCTTTCCCCCGCGAGATCTTGCCGAACAGCTCGACCACGACCCGAGGCGGTGGCACAACCGCGAATGGGCGCCACGCTGTCAGGCGCGGTGGGCAAGGCGCACGATTGGCGCATGTGTACACGGGGTGGGCCACTGGCATTATACCGTCAGTTCTATCCGGCATTTCCGGTCTCGGTTATTACCGCAAGCCGGTTGGGAAGACGGCTGGAATCGCCACTCGAAGCGATGGCACAGGCGCCCGAGGTACCCGTACGCGGAGCTATTTGGTGAAGAGGCGAAGGAGGATCCCCCACAAAAAAACACCAAAAAACGCAAAGGTAATACGAGCACGCTGGATGGGCATTACGCGTGAACTTCCCGTCGGCGCAGCCTACCATGAAGGACACTTTTTTGCGTTTTTGCGTTTTTTTGAGGCCTTTATTCCCGCCGATCGGGACGACGGCTGGAGATTATCGCCACTCAAGGCGGTGCCACGACCGCAGGATCACCATCATCGCGGTTCCGATCACAGTGAGTATTTGCTGAAGACGCAAAGGAGGATTGCCCGCAAAAAAACGCAAGAACGCAAAAGAGAATACGAGAAGGCTGGGGTCGGCATTTCCCCCCGGGATCATCGCGCGAGAGCCGCGAAAGACGCGGCGGGCGGCGGTCATGCAGTCGCCGCTGGCGTTGATGAGGGCGTGCTGGCAAGCGCGAAGGTGAAGGTGTCGGCGGTGAACGACGAATTCCCGTACAAAAAGCCAACGCGCGTAACTCCTCACCCCGGACAAGGCGTTTTGATCGGGATGCGGGAGAAGAAGCAGGCCGAAAGCACTCAAACCGGCTGGTTCCAGCGTCAGAACGGTGGTGGCAACCACGGAAGCGTGCAAGCCGTCAGCCGTCGCCCCTATAACCTGACGAGCAGCGTGCTATACTCAAACCGGGAGCAACGACATGACCTTGACGATTTCCCTTCCCCAGACGCCGAATCCGGACCGAATGAAACCGGCCCCGCCGGACAGGAAGTAACGCAATACGTCGAGCAGTTGATCACCAGGGAACTGGTTGCGCCTCCTGTGGCTGGCTGAAGCAGCAATACGTC
>CAWETC010000032.1:0-18375 GCA_963811915.1 uncultured Alphaproteobacteria bacterium | reverse complement strand
CAGCGGCATCGCCGGCCTTGCGCTGACGTTCTGGGCCCGGCAGATGCCGGGTTTCTGGTGGTCGCTGATATCAGCGGTGCTGGCGCTGGGCGCCGGCATTATCTTGCTAGCGCAGCCGGTGCGGGGGACGCTGACGCTGACTATTGTCGTCGGCGCCTATTTCCTTGCCGAGGGGGTAGCGACCATCATGTACGCGCTGGAACATCGCCGCGAATTGTTGCAGCGTTGGTCCTGGCTATTGGTCGCCGGCCTGATGGATATACTCATCGCATTCATCATCATCGCGGGATTGCCGGGGTCGGCGGTCTGGGCCATCGGCCTGCTGGTCGGCATCAACCTGCTGTTCGGCGGCGCTTCGATGATCGGAATAGCGCTTGCGGCGCGCCAAAACTCGTCGCACGCCGGCTGATCGAAATACCGCGCTTTAGGACCGGCGCTCAGCATCCACGGCAGATGCTTTTGATCGAACGGTCGAGCGCGGCGTCTTCGCGGTTGACGGGATTGTTCGGATCGCTCAGATTTTTCTCCGGCGGCACTTCATCGATGCGCGGTTGGCGGTGACCGACCGGCGCCGGCCACGGCATTTGCTTCTGCGACGAAGTTGCCGAGCCGCGGCTTCCGGTCTGCGCGATCGCCGTCGGACTGGCGACCAGGGCCGCAAGCGTCATCGTCACCAATAGTTTTCGCATCTTGCTTCTCCCATCTCAGAGAAATGCATGTATTGCACCTGTCCACCCGTCAATATCACTTCGGGGGATAGAAGTGAACGTCACCACAATAATCGGTGACACGATAGCGGTTTTCCGCCTGTTCTTCACCTTCGCCGGCGAGAGAATTTACTTGCGCAGATCGGCTTGCCGGCGACAGATAATTCGGGCCGACCGGGGCCTTGCCATAACCGCCGGGGATATCGATCACGTAAGCCGGTTGACATAATCCGGATACTCGCCCTCGCAAGGCCCGCATTAGTTCCTGGCCATGTTCCAGCGTCGTTCGCAAATGCGCGGTGCCTGGGGCAAGGTCGCCGTGATGCAGATAATAAGGCTTGATCCGGCATTCGACGAAGCCGCGCATCAGCGCTTCCAGTGTGGCGGCGTCATCATTGACGCCGCACAGCAGTACCGACTGGCTGACCATCGGAATCCCGGCATCGATAATCTCAGCGCAGGCCGCGCGGGCCTTGCCGGTCAGTTCCCTGACATGATTGGCGTGCAAGGCGACCCATGTCGTCGCCCCGGTGACTTTCAGCGCTGAGATCAGTTCGGGCGTGATCCGTTCGGAGTCAGCGACCGGCACGCGGGTGTGGATGCGGATGATCCGGACGTGATCGATGGCGGCCAGATCGGCCATCACCTCCGCAAGGCGGCGAGGCGACAGCATCAAGGGATCGCCGCCGCTCAGGATGACCTCCCAGATTTCCGGATGCGCGCGGATATAATCGATTGCGGTCTCGTAGGCCGTTTGCGGAAGCGCGCTCGCCTTGCCCGGCCCGACCATTTCGCGGCGAAAACAAAAACGGCAATAAACTGCGCAGACGTGGACCAGCTTGAACAAGACCCGGTCGGGATAGCGATGCACGATGCCGGCGACCGGCGAATGCACGTGATCGCCGATCGGATCGGCATTCTCGTTTTCGCCGGTCACCAACTCCAGGGCGCTCGGAATGAATTGTCGCGCGATCGGGTCGTCGGGATCGCCAGGATCGATCAGCGCCGCCATGTCCGCCGTGACGGCCACCGCATAACGCGCGGCAACTTTTTCCAGATCTGGCAGATCAGTGGCGGACGCCAAGCCATGGGCGATGAGATCGGCCGATGTGCGTAATGTCGCAGTTAATGCGAGATTGACCTTGCTCATGCGTCACCTGCCGGCGGCGTCCACACCACCTGATCGATTTTCAACGCGCCGCTGGCCAGCATCACCATCCGGTCGAAGCCGAGCGCGACGCCGCTGGCGGCGGGCATATGACCGACCGCGTCGAGAAAATCTTCGTCGAGCGGGTAGCGCTCGCCGTAGCGGCGTTGTTTCTCGTCCATGGCTTGCGTGAACCGGCGGCGTTGCTCCGGCGCGTCGGTCAATTCGCCAAACCCGTTCGCGAGTTCGACGCCGCAAGCGTAGATCTCGAAGCGCTCGGCGATACGCGGATCGGACGCCTTTGCGCGCGCCAGCGCCGCTTCGGGAACCGGATACTCAAACAGCACCGTCAGACGCCCCTGCCCCAGATTGGGCTCGATATGCTCAACCAGCACCTTGCTGAAGATGTCCGACCAGGTGTCATCGTCGGTAATCCGCACTTTTTCTTTCGCTGCGGCTGCCAGATGCGCGCGGTCACCCTCGCCGTTCGCGATGGTGGCGAGCAGATCGATAGCGGCAAAGCGCTCGAATGCCGCAGCCACGGTCAACAACTCGGGTTCGGCAAACGGATCGGCGATCCGGCCACGAAACGAAAACTGCCCGATGCCGGTCGCCTGTGCAGCATGAGCGATGATGACGATGGTGTCGGCCATGACGGCATCATAGGTCGCTTCGGCGCGGTACCATTCCAGCATGGTGAATTCAGGCAAATGGAGCGGGCCACGCTCCCGGTCGCGAAACACCCGCGCAAACTCGAAAATCCTGGGTTCGCCCGCGGCGAGCAATTTCTTGCAGGCGAATTCCGGCGACGTCCGCAGATAGCGTGTCGCGCGCGTGCCGTCGGCGCCGACAAGTTCGGTGCGCGGCGCATGCAGATGGGTCTCGTTCCCCGGCGAAACCTGCAAAATGGCGGTCTCGACCTCGGTAAACCCCTGCTCGTCGAACCAGGCGCGAACAGCCTTGCCAATGGCGTTCCGCGCCAGCAAAAACGGCCTGACGTCGGCGTGCCGGGCGGCGGACCACCACGGCGAAAAATGCTGGTTTTCGGCCGTCAACGCGCCGCCCCGTAAATGCCCGGTTTGGAGGCGGCCCCGGCCGGTATTTGCCGCAATTGGTACAGGATCTTCAAATCGGCGGCACTAGCATCCACCGGCAAAATCAGTATGTTGCAGCCCGAAACCGCCCCAGAGGCCCCGGGACGCCCTTGTCCGGACGGGTTCCGGGCCAGAATATCAGGAAACACAACTTTGAAAGTCATCGCCAGTTCTATTCGCAAGGGCAACGTCATCGAGCAAGACGGCAAGCTTTACGTGGTTCTGACCGCCGAGAACATCCACCCCGGCAAGGGAACACCGGTCAGCCAGATCGAAATGCGCCGAATCAGCGACGGCGTAAAGATTTCCGAGCGCTACAAGACCACCGACCAGGTCGAGAAGGCGACGATTGAGGATCAGAATTTCAATTACCTCTACAAGGACGCCGACGGCTTCCACTTCATGAACAATGACAATTACGATCAGGTCCAGGTGCCCGAGGACATCATTGGCTCTGCCGCGCCTTATCTCCAGGAAAACATGACCGTGAAGCTTTCGCTGCACGGCCTTGTTCCGGTGGCGATCCAGATGCCGCAGCGGGCCACCCTGGAAGTGGTGGAAACCGAACCGGTCACCAAGGGTCAGACTGCATCTTCGTCCTATAAGCCGGCCATCCTGTCAAACGGCGTTCGCACCGCGGTACCTCCGCACATCGGCACGGGAACGCGAATCGTGGTCATGATCGAGGATGGCTCATACGTGGAACGCGCCAAGGATTAGGGCATGATCCGGAAAAGCGGTAGCGATTTTCCCTCAGGACAATCGCAAGCGTTTGCCCGGAGATCATGCTCAAACGAGGAGATGAGATCATGATCCAATTCAATCGGATTATGATCTAGGCACATCGGCCGGGGGGCTACTCATTGGTTACGAAAGCTGCCCGGTTCGTCTCGCATTTGCTGGCATCTTTCTTTTTAATCTCGGCCGGCACAGCGGCCCTGACAGCCGATGAATTTCACACCCCCGCGCTCACGGCCGTTCGCGTCGAATGGCATGGCGCTCTCGATCAGCTCCGTTCCGAGATAGGCACCCAGCCCGCGGTCGCACCAGCGTTCACTTTTTCCGGCCAGCGCCGACTGCCGGCGTTCGATCCGCGGTCGATGCCGGCGCTGGTGCAACTGAACGCGGCGACCTCCCAGATTTTTACCGGAATCGGGCGCAGTCCGGTCCCGGTATTGCTGCCGTTCGATACCGCGGCATTTCTCTCCGCCCAATTGAACGATGTGCCGCCCAGCCTTTCGCTGTCGCACTATCAGGCCGACTTCCGCCCGGTCGACCTGTTCGACGCCGGTCCTGCGGGTTACGACGCGATGTTTTCGCTCGAACCCGGCGCTGGCGACGGCATGCCGGAACGGGTGTTTGCCAAACCGGTCGAGGTGCAGATCACCGGTTCGATCCTGATCTACGACATCAGCGATCCCCTTGGCGGCAAGGGCGAACCGGTCAAGTCACTGGCCGCGCAATTTCCAGACCTGCGCCGTTTCATCCGGGAAGGATATGTCCGTTACGCCTTCACGCGGTTCGGTGTTCCCTATGTGGTGTCGATCCAGTGTCTCGACAGTTCCCCGCGCGCGCAGCGCCTGGCCTGCCGCGAGGCCTATCCCGTCGCCGAGCGTTTCCTGAAGGCGCTGCGCGTCGCCGGTGGCCTGCCCTCGCGGCCGCGCATGGATGTCCCCTCCGACATCGTCGAGCGGCCGTTCGCCGTTTCCCCGGATTTCACCTATCGTCCGGCGGGCGACATCATCGCCAACAGCGGCTCGCGCAAACAGAACGGCCGTGCCGACTTCACCGCCTATGCCCAAATTCGATTTCCGCTGGAAAAAGCGCCGGCCTACGCCCACTCGCAATCGTTCGGGGTTCGCCGACCAAGCGATCGTCTAGACGAGTCGGCCGGCGGACCCACCAGCTATCCCTGGCAGGATAATTTTTGCGAGGCCCGCAGTTTTAGCGTGGGACAATGCGCCAGCGGATTTGGCCACCAGGGGCAGGATATTCGCCCGGCGCCGTGCCCGCCTCACAGCAGCGAAGAGGCCGATCACTGCGACCCCAGGCAGCAGGCGGTCGTCGCGGTTCGCGACGGCGTCCTGATCCGCTCGCTCCAGCAACAGGCCGCCACATTGCAGATCAATAACCACAACGAACATATCCGCTTTCGCTACATGCATATGAACCCGACGAGTATGGACGCTGACGGCATTCTGAACGGGCGTTACGTTGGCGAGGGCGAGAAGATCGGCGTGGTTTCGAACTATCTGGACCATCCCAACGGCACCACCCGCCATCTACACTTCGATATCCAGGTATTCACGCGCGACGGCTGGCTCTGGGTTAATCCCTACGTCACGCTGGTTTCCGCCTATGAACGGTTGATCCGCGGACGCGGACGAGAGATTGGGCCTGAACCCACGCCGTCGCCTGCCGTGGCACATGCATTGCCGCAGGAGGTGAACCATCCGGACCCGCAGGAAGGCAGCGAGAACTAGGGTGCGGACTAATTAGCGCGTGACCAAATGCGGATTGACCGGCATTTCCGAGATTACCTCTCACCGGGCATGACGCAGACATACAAACCGACGCGAATGAGCCGCAACAGATCCAGATCGGCTTTGCATCAGACCGCTATCGCCGTCACCTTGGAAGCATGGCCTTCTCGTGAGGTAGCCCGCTATCATCGATATCGAAGTCGGGATCGAAGAGCGTCTTGCCTTGCGCGCCGAGGAAGGTTGGCTGGGCCTTGATCCACAAGCTCGGCTTCATTTCTTCAGCGTATTTCAATAGGCGCCCTTCCAGATCGCTGACGATCTCAGGAAATTGACCGGCGACGTTATTCTTCTCCCCTGGATCCTTTGCGAGATCGAATAGCTCGGTCTTGCCCGGCAGCAGCGCAATCTTCACCAGCTTCCAGTTGCCTTTGCGGATCGCGCCGCGGAAGGCTTCGACGTTGATTAGCAGGTTTTCATGAGGCGAGGGCTGGTTCTCTGCCAAAGTTGGCCAGATGTCCTTGCCATCAAAGGGATGGTCCGTGCTGCCCTTCGCTCCGGCGAGCGCCAGCACCGTTGGCATCACATCTACCATGTCCAATGGTTCATCGACGATGCTCGGTTTGAGCTTGGTGGGCCAATAGAAGATGGTAGGCACCCGTACGCCACCTTCGTGAAGAGACCCTTTGCCACCACGGAAATCACCGTTCGAGGCTGGGGTCTTCGCACCAAGCTCTACGCCTCCGCTTTCCGCACGCTCTTCTGGTGACCGCGCGCCAGTTGCAAACAGAGCGCTCGTAGCGCCGCCGTTGTCGCTGCTGAATACGATGAGTGTGTTGTCGAGCATGTTCTTCTGTTTCAGTGCAGTAACTATCCGCCCGACTTGAGTATCCAGGTCGGTGATCATGGCCGCGTAAGTGTGCCGATGCACATCTCCGGCCGCATTCTCATAGGCTTCGATGTCCTGCTTCGGGGCTTGATATGGTGCGTGCGGTGCGAGAGACGCCACATAAAGGAATAGCGGCCTGGACGTATCGTGAGTGTCGATGATGTGTACAGCCTCATTGCCGATCAGGGTTGTAAAGTAGCCATCCTCCTTGAGGAAAACGCCATCCCGCTGCCAATCAAGCAGTCCGCCCCGCTCTTTGGTGAAATAATCCACCTCGCCGACGAGATTGCCATAGAAATGGTCGAAGCCACGGTTCTGTGGCCAGAATTTCCTGTCGGCATGACCAAGGTGCCACTTGCCGACCATAGCCGTTTGGTATCCGGCTTCCTTGAGTGCCTGTGGAAGCGTGCGCTCGTCCGTCGGCAGCCCGTAGGCATGGCTGGGGAATATAACGAGTGTCTGCAAGCCATAGCGCATGGCATAGCGGCCGGTCATGAGTTCCGCCCGCGCCGGTGTGCAGACCGGCATTCCGTAAAATGACTCTGCCCGCACGCCGCCCTTCGCAAGCTGGTCGATGTTGGGCGTCTTGATATCGCTACCGCGATAGCCGAGATCGGCATTGCCGAGATCATCCGCCAAGATGACAACAATGTTGGGTTTCGTACCCTGTCCGTATGCCAACGCGCACGAACCCATGAAACTGCATGATACGAGCGCAAATTGGATTGCAATGCGTATCATTTGCCACCTCCTCCAAACCTAAGAGAAAGCTTGGCAGGGCGGATCAATCTAATCCTTGCGTTAGATCAAATATTCGAGCCGCCGGTATGCGGCTATAGCGCTCTTCGCCACATACTTGGAGCGGCGATGTCACCCTTTGACAGATTTCGGAAGTGCCTGTCCGCCGACCATTTCTGAATTTATGGGTTTCACGCCCTTATAATCGCAGCGTTCAAAAGAGCTATGACGCCGCTGCGCCCAACGCAGTCTGCCGCGCCGGTGGAGTCCAACGGAAGGCGACGCCGAACCTGTTCCAGACGTTGATCGAAGCGATCGCGGAAGTCAGATACGTCAATTCTTTTTCGGAAAATTCCGCCCTCGCCTGCGCATAGACCTCGTCACTGACGCCCTCCGTCAGCAGCGTCAGGGCTTCGGTCCACGCCAGTGCGGCGCGTTCGCGTGATGAAAACAGCGGCGTCTCGCGCCAGACCACGACGAGGTTGAGCTTGTCGACGGGAATGCCGAGGCCCTCGCTTTGCAGGATGTGAAACTGCACGCAGAAGGCGCAGCCGTTGATCTCCGACGCGCGCAGCTTGACCAGTTCGAGCAACGGCTTTTCGATCCCGGCCTTGGCTGCGGCCTGCCCGAGGGCCGCGACGATATCGTAGGCATCCGGCGCCTGCGCCTTAAAATCTTTTAATTCACTGCGAGCATGTGACATTTTTTCCCTTATGTTATCAGTGTGCTGATTAATTATAAGAGCACTTATATGATACGCAAGATCGGAACGACGGCAAAACTGCGCCGCTCTCAAAAAACGCAAACTCGAAAATCGCAAAGCCGAAAAACACCCAAAAAGCGAAAACCGGCCGCCGCGAAAAAAATCGTTCGAAATAAAAAATCTTCCCAAAACCCTAAAATCGTCGGCGTCCGCCCGCCGCCGCCCGGCCACGGCAAACGCGGCGAACAAGGCCACATCGCCTATCTCTTGCGCCAGGCCCAGGCCGCAACGCGGCTGACCCTGGAACGGGCGCTGGCCGACCTCGGCATCACGCCGCCGCAATTCGCCGTGCTGACGATGCTGCGGGCCTATCCAGGCCTGTCCGGCGCCGAGCTGGCCCGGGTGGCGCTGCTGACTCCGCAGACCGTCGGAGTCATCATCCGTAACCTCGAACGCGGCGGCGCCATCCGGAAAACGCCGCATCCGGTGCTTGGCCGGGTGTTGCAATGGAGCCTGACCCGGCGCGGTGGAACCCTGCTCGACAAATGCCGGCGGCGCGCCACAGCACTGGAACGGCGGCTGGTGGCCGGGCTCGGCGCCAAGTCGGAGGTCACGATCCGGCGCTGGTTGTCCAAAATTGCCGCAGACCTGCAGCAGGAAGGTTAGGTCCGAAGGTGCTGCGACTTTGGCCGCGCCCCTCCCAGCGGTAGACTGCGGCGATGAAACAGGCTGATTCCCTGCAAGCCCCGACACGTCGCGCGCTGCTGCGATCGGGCCTTGGCGCCGGCGCCCTGCTCGTCGATCCGGTCGCGGCGTTTGCCGCCGCCCCGCCTGGTTTCGACAAATGGCGCGACCGCTTTCGTGCGCGCGCACTGGCGAAAGGCGTCTCTGACGCGACTTAGACCCGCGTGATGGGCCACATCGAGCCCGACATGTCCGTATTCAAGCAGATGCAGCGGCAACCGGAATTCAATGAGGAGATCTGGCAATACATCAACCGCCGCGTCTCGGACTGGCGCATCATCGCCGGCAAGGAAGCGCTGCGGAAGCATGAGGCGCTGTTTGCGCGGCTCGAACGGGATTTCGGCGTCGAGCGCGGCACGTTGCTGGCGCTATGGGGCGTCGAATCCGCCTACGGCGATCCGCAGGTGCAGCAGAACCATATGCGGCCGGTGTTTCCATCGCTTGCGGCGCTGGCCTGGAACGAGCCGCGCCGCCGCGCCTATTGGGAAACCGAACTGATCAATGCGCTGAAGATCGTCGATCGCGGCTGGAGCACGCCGGCGGAGATGCGGGGATCGTGGGCCGGCGCGATGGGACATACCCAGTGGATGCCGGAAGTCTGGCTCAATGTCGGGATGGACTATGACGGCGACGGCCGGGTGTCGCCGTTCGGCAAGCCCGACGATGCGCTCGGTTCCACCGCGCGCTTTCTGGTCAATCGCGGCAAATATCACCGCGGCGAACATTGGGGCTATGAGGTTCGCGCGCCCGGCGCGTCGTCCAGCGGCAGCCGAACCTACGCGGCATGGGCGAGCGCGGGCGTCAGCGCGCCGACGGCCAGCCCTTCTCGCAGCCGAATGCCAGCGCGAAGATGTGGGTGCCGGTGCCAGGCGGCCCGGCCTTCCTGCTGGGACCGAATTTCTATGCGGTGCGCAGCTACAATCCCTCGATGAACTACGCACTGGCGATCTGCCATCTCGGCGACCGCATTCTGGGCGCGCCGCCGTTCATTCAGCCGTTCCCCGGCTCCGAGCGCGCGCTGACGCTCAGCGAAGTACAGGAAATGCAGGTCCGCCTGACCAAGGCCGGCTTCGACACCGGCGGCACTGACGGCCGCGTCGGCAACGACACCATGCAGGCGATCCGGGATTACCAGGCCAAGATGGGATTAAAGCCGGCCGACGGTTACGGCGGGCTGAAGGTGCTGGCGAGGTTGAGGCAGGGTCGTGGATATTTTCTCTCTGCTGGCCAGTCGCTCAATGAATGACTCCACGTCATTGCGGTTGTATCCAAGTAGCGATCCGATAACCCTCTCCAGGTCCGGCCGCCAGCCCGGTCCCATCGAATAGTAGATATCCTGGATCATCCGCATCGCCGAAATCCGCCATGCCTCGCTGGCGGTCGCATACAAAATATTTTGCGCGCTATTTTCGACGCCTTCCAAGACGAACGTTGCATCCCTGAACATCCTTTACAAAAGGCCCTTCTGCTACATGGAAATCAAATTGACGTCGCCGGAAAAATTTCGCGTTCGATGCCTACCTCAAAAGAAAACATGCTGAGACGTTTTTTGCCGGCGAGCATGAGTTCAAGTTCACGACCTTCGTGGGGCCGAGAAACGATGGCCGGACATATCTTTCATCTTCCGCCGTCATGCTGAACTCCTACCTGATCACCGCCGGCCCCTGATCCGGCACGGCCACATCGAGCACGCGCAACTGCACGCGCTCGGTGCCCTGCCAGCGATCGACCGCGAGCGATCCCGCCACATGCAGCGGCTGGCCGCGATGCTGCGGCCAGCGCGTTGCCGAGCTTTTGGCCGATCGCGCGAAACGCGATGCCGTTGACGATCGAGCCGTCACCGGATTTGAACCGCACCCGCAGATGCGCCTGCCCGACTTCGTCGGCATACACCAGTTGATGCGATGGCAGCGCCACCACCGGCTCCGGATTGCCGCTGCCGAACGGCCCGGCGCGATTGAGCGTGGCGGCCAGTTCCGTCGTCACCCCGCGCGCGCTGACCGCGCCGTCGATGAAGAGTTCGTTGGTATGCCGCGACTGCGCCACGTCATGCGCCAGCGCGCTTTCCATCGCGGCGCGGAATTCCGCCAGTCTTTCCTTGCGCAAGGTCACGCCGGCCGCCATGGCGTGACCGCCGCCCTTCATCAGCAACCCGTCTTTCACCGCCTGGCGCACGGCCTTGCCGAGATCGACGCCCGATATCGAGCGGCCCGAACCGGTGCCGATGCCGCCGGGCTCCAGCGCAATGGCAAATGCTGGCCGCGAGAATTTTTCCTTCAGCCGCGAGGCGACAAGGCCGACGACGCCGGGATGCCAGCCTTCCGACGCCGTCACGATCACCGAGCCCTTGTCTTCAAGCCCGAGCGAAGCCAGCGCCTCTGCTTCCGCCTGCGCCTCCGCCATCTGTTCGATGACGCGGCGTTCGGTATTGAGGCGATCGAGTTCGGCGGCGATCCGCGCGGCTTCCGAGACATCGCCTTCCAGCAACAGCCGCACCCCGAGATCGGCACGCCCGATCCGGCCACCGGCATTGATGCGCGGCCCCAGCATGAAGCCGAGATGCCAGGCCTCAGGCGGTCCGTTCAGCCTCGCCACATCCATCAGCGCGGTATGGCCAACATGATCGCGCCGCCGCATCGCGATCAGGCCTTTTGCAACAAAAGCGCGGTTCAGGCCGATCAGCGGCGCGACATCGGCGACGGTGCCGAGCGCGACGTGATGCAGCATGCCCAGCAGATCCGGCTCCGGCCTCTCGCTGCATCCAGAATCCGCGGCTGCGCAGTTCGCGATTGACCGCAACCAGCGTCACCAGCACGAGACCGACGGCGGCGAGATGGCCGAGACCTGAGAGGTCGTCGGGCCGGTTCGGATTCACCAACGCATCGACGTCGGGCAATTCGTCGCCGCTTTGATGATGATCGATCACGACCACCGACATTCCCAGCCGCCGCGCTTCCGCGAGCGGCTCAAGACTGGTGGTGCCGCAATCCACCGTCACCAGCAGCGTGGCGCCCTTGCCCGCCAGCATGCGCACCGCTTCGACATTGGGCCCGTAGCCCTCGAAAATCCGGTCGGGAATATGAATCAGCGGATCCAGCCCGCAGTGACGCAGATGCCAGGCCAACAAGGCCGACGAGGTGGCGCCGTCGACATCGTAGTCGCCGAAGATCGCGACCTTTTCGCTTCGGGTGGCCGCATCCGCGATGCGCTTGGCGGCGGCTTCCATCTGCGTCACGGTGTAGGGATCGGGCAGCAGCTTGCGGATGGTGGGATCGAGAAAGTCCTCGACAGCGTCGATCCCGACATCGCGTCCCGCCAGTACCCGCGCCAGCATTTCCGGCAATTGATAACGCTGCGCAATCGCCAGCGCCCGCGCCGCCCCCCGCGCATCAAGCCGGTCGCGCCACAGCTTTCCGGTCGCAGAATGCGCGACGCCCAGAAAAGCCGGCGGTGCTTCGACAGGCAATGCGGATGCGGGAAGCGTCATGACGGGGCGGAAGATAGGCGAGATGGCCCCGGGTGCAAATGATTCGTGCCCGGCAGTCCCGATTTATACCCACCGGCAGCATGGAGTATCATGTAGTCGCATGAGCCAACAGATCGGCGCGAAGCGCCGCCCGATGACAGGCTCCGCGATATGCGGGATAAGCAGAAAGACCCCGGATATCGCTTCGCTCATCCGGGCTACATTCTACATTGGGGATCGTGGCCTCAGCACCCCATCCGGTTGGCAACCTCACCAAAATCCTTGGCGACGATGTCCCAATCGCCCTTGGCCTCGAAATCGTATTTCTGCAACGGGCCGTATTCGGTGGGACGTGCGACGAAGGCGGTTTTCAGTCCCAGCTTCTGGGCGGCCTTAAGATCGTGGTTATGTGCGGCGACCATCATCACCTGCTCCGGCGGCAGACACAGCAACCGCGCGGCGCCGAGATAGGTCTCCGGATCGGGCTTGTAGTGTTCGAACAATTCCGCCGACATCACGAGGTCCCACGGCAGGCCGGCGAATTTCGCCATGTTGGTGAGGAGCGCCACGTTGCCGTTCGAAAGCGGACTGATGATGTATTTCGTCTTCAGCCGCGTCAGGCCGGCGACGCTGTCCGGCCAGGCATGCAGCCGATGCCAACCCATGGTGAGATGGTGCAAGTCCGCGTCGGTCAATCCCTTGATCGACAATTGCGCAACCAGTTTTTCCAGCGATTGCCGGTGCAGTTTGTCCAGGATCACGTAGCCGCGTTCCGGATGCTTTCGCACTTCGTCCATCGAGGCGGCATAGACGGCGCGCCAACCGTCGACCAACGCGGTCCAGTCGGCCTTGATGCCGCGTGTTTCCGACCATTTGGTGAAATCATTGATCAGGCTGGTGCGCCAGTCGACCACGGTGCCGAACACATCGAACACCAGCGCCTTTACCGCCGAAATATCGGACATGGTCACTCCCGGGGCTTGTATTTGTCATTCCGGGATGGTCCGAAGGACCAGACTCGGAATCGTCGAGATTCTCAGCTGTGCAATTGGCCATCATGGTTCGATGCTGCGTATCGACCCGGAATGACAAGGTCCCCCCTCAATCGAGGTGGAATTTCTCAAGCTGACGGTGCTCGGCCTTGATGTAGCGCACGGTGCCGGTCACCGAGCGCATCACTACGGTCTCGGTCTGGATCACATCCTTGCGAAACTTGACGCCCGAGAGCAGCGAGCCGTCGGTGACGCCGGTTGCGGCGAACAGGCAGTCGCCCTTGGCCATGTCTTCGATGCCGTAAATCATGCGCGGATCGGTGACGCCCATTTTTCTGGCGCGCTCGCGCTTCTCCTCGGTGTCGAGGATCAGCCGGCACTGCATCTGGCCGCCGATGCAGCGCAGCGCCACCGCCGCCAGCACGCCTTCGGGTGCGCCGCCAGTGCCGATGTACATGTCGACGCCGGTATTGTCAGGATCGGCGCAATGGATCACGCCCGCGACGTCGCCATCGGTGATGAGGCGGACCGCCGCCCCCGTCGAGCGCACGCCATTGATGATATCGGAGTGGCGCGGGCGATCGAGCACCAGCACCGTGATCGCCGAGGGATCGACGCCTTTGGCCTTAGCCAGCCGGCGAACATTGTCGACCGGCGAGGCATCGAGTTCGACGACGCCCTTGGCGTAACCAGGCCCGACCGCGATCTTCTGCATGTAAACGTCGGGGGCGTGCAGCAGCGTGCCGCCGTCCGCCATCGCCATGGTGGCGATCGAGCCCGGCATGTTCTTGGCGCACAGCGTGGTGCCTTCGAGCGGATCGACCGCGATATCAACGCGCGGGCCGGCATTGATGCCGACCTTCTCGCCGATAAACAGCATCGGCGCCTCGTCGCGTTCGCCCTCCCCGATCACCACAGTGCCTTCGATCGGCAGCTTGTTGAGTTCGCGGCGCATCGCGTCAACGGCGGCCTGGTCGGCGGCTTTCTCGTTGCCATGGCCGCGCAACCTGGCTGCGGATACCGCCGCGCGCTCCGTGACCCGCACGATCTCGAGCGTCAGCACGCGCTCCAGCAACAACTGCGGAGGAACGGAAATATGGGTCGACATCGGCGAACTCCTTTTAAACCTTCACTGCGGATCTTTAGGCCCGCATATAATCGTTTCTCGCATCGTTCGTTCGGACCAAATGTTTTTTATTTGAGCATGATCTTTTTCGGAAAACCGGTCCCCACTTTTCCAGATCATGCGCTAGTTTTTTTCGATCCGTATTACCTGCGGCCGGCCGCTGATCACTTTGTCGCGCTGCACCGCCTTTAGCGCACGGTGGACCGCGTCTTCGCTGGTCGCATAGGTAATCAGAATGACCGGCACCGGCACAGCTTTCCCCGCCGCGCCGCCGGCGTCAACGCCATTGGGATGGCGCTGTACGATCGATTCAATGGAAATTTTCTGCTCGGCGAGCCGGGTGGCGATGGTTGCCGCAGTACCTGCCAAATCCCGCGCCATCAGGCGAATATAATAGCCGCCTTCATGGCGCTCCATCGGCGCCTTTTTGGTCGCACGCAACCGCGCCACCGGCCGTCCGAACGGCATGGCGCGGATCCCGCGCGCCACATCGGCGATGTCAGCGACCACGGCCGACGCCGTCGCAGCACCACCGGCGCCTGGACCAATCAGCGTGATCGGCGAGATTCCCGCGCCGTCGATGGTCACCGCATTGGTGACACCCATGACCTGCGCGATCGAGGAAGATTTCCGCACCATGGTCGGATGCACGCGCTGTTCGATGCCTTTGGCGGTTCGCACCGCGACCCCGAGCAGCTTGACGCGAAAACCAAGTTCTTCCGCCGCGCGCAGATCTTGCGGCGCGATCGACGAGATGCCTTCGACATACACCGCGTTCTGCGCGACCTCGGTACCGAAGGCAAGGCTGGCAAGAATGGCGAGTTTCTGGGCGGTATCATGGCCATCGACATCGAAGGACGGGTTGGCCTCGGCATACCCCAGGCGCTGTGCGTCCTTCAGGCATTCCGCGAACGACAATCCTTCCTGTTCCATCCGGGTCAGGATGTAATTGCAGGTGCCGTTGAGAATGCCGTAGACGCGGTTGACATCGGTCCCTGCAAGTCCTTCACGCAAGGTCTTGATGACCGGAATCGCCGCACCGACAGCCGCCTCGAAATTCAGCGCGCCGCCATGCTTTTCGGCTGACTTTGCCAACCGTAGACCGTGTTTGGCGATCAGCGCCTTGTTGGCGGTCACCACCGACTTGCCGGATTTCAGCGCCGCCTCGATTGCCGACAGAGCCGGTTCACCCGCCCCCCCCATCAATTCGACAAAACAATCGATGCCGGGATCGCTGGCCAGCGCCAACGCGTCTTTGGCCCAGGCAACGCCGCGCAGATCAATGCCGCGTTTTTTCGCCCTGGAACGCGCCGTCACCGCGACCACACGCACGCCGCGCCCGCTGCGCACCGACAAAATGCCGCTCTGCTGCTCGATGAGGCGAACGACTTCGGCGCCCACAGTGCCGAGCCCCGCTATACCCACTTTCAGGGGTGCGACCATGACGGAAAAACCTGCCGGAGAGATTAGAACCAAGCCTGATCCAGCGGGATCACGCCTAGCGCCGATTGGCGAGAGGAACCACGTTGTGCAACGTTTCTATGCCGCTTTCAAGGAAGCGGCGCACACCGCGGGCGGCCTGGCGAATACGTTGCTCGTTTTCCACCATGGCGATACGGACATAGCCCTCGCCGTGCTCGCCGAAGGCCACGCCCGGCGACACCACGACGCCGGATTTCTCGACCATCAGGGTCGCGAACTGCATGCTGCCGACGCCGCGAAAAGCCTCAGGAAGCGGCGCCCAGGCGAACATCGAGGCGTCCGGCGGCGGAATATCCCAGCCAGCGCGGCCAAATGACTCCACCAGCGCATCGCGTCGCTTGCGGTAAGTGTCGCGCATCTCGCGGATACAGTCATCCGGACCGTTCAGCGCCGCAGTCGCGGCGACTTGAATGGGCGTAAACGCGCCATAATCGAGGTAGGATTTCACCCGCGCCAGCGCCGCGATAATCCGCTCATTGCCGACGGCAAATCCCATGCGCCAGCCCGCCATCGAAAACGTCTTCGACATCGAGGTAAATTCCACGGTCACATCGATCGCGCCGGGAATCTGGAGCACCGAGGGCGGCGGATTGTTGTCGTTGAAATAGACTTCCGCATAGGCGAGATCGGACAGAATGAAGATCTCGTGCTTCTTCGCGAACGCCACCAGATCCCGGTAGAAATCGAGGTTTGCGACATAGGCGGTCGGATTCGAGGGATAGCAGACGACGAGCGCCAGCGGCTTGGGGATCGAATGGATGATCGCCCGCTCCACCGCCTCGAAGAATTGCGGCGTCGGCTCCGACGGTACCGAGCGGATCACGCCGCCGGCCATCAGAAACCCAAAGGCATGGATCGGATAGCTCGGATTCGGACACAAAATCACGTCGCCGGGCGCGGTGATTGCCTGCGCCACATTGGCAAATCCCTCTTTCGAACCCAGCGTCGCGACGATCTGGGTTTCCGGATTGAGTTTCACGCCAAAGCGCCGCTCGTAATAGGCCGCTTGCGCCCGGCGCAGGCCAGTGATGCCGCGCGACGCCGAGTAGCGGTCGGTCCGCGGCTTGCCCAGCGTTTCCTTCAGTTTCTCGATGACATGGGCCGGCGTCGGCAGGTCGGGATTGCCCATGCCGAGGTCGATGATATCGGCTCCGGCATTGCGTGCCGCCGCCTTGGCGCGGTTGACCTGCTCGAACACATAAGGCGGCAGACGGCGAATGCGGTAGAAATCTTCCATGGGATCATGCTCCGGCAACCGATAAGGACAAATCGCCGACAGGCTTGCTCTTGCGAAACCCGACTTCGTCTTTGTCCAGAAATCGAACTAAATCAAAGATTTAGGGCGAATTCAGGCGCAAAACGGTCTTGCCCTGATTAGCGGTTGAATTGGGGGTTCTTTTACCATGGACGACCGGTCGCGCCAGCCGCAAGATCACCTTGGGGGGTTACTCGGCGATCACTTCGAGCCCGAGTTTGCGGCCGAGTTCGCAGCTTGGTCTTTGGCGGCGGTTACGGAGGCCTGGTGGTCCCGCGCGGCAAGCAGTTCTTTCTGAATCTTGGCCCGTTGAGCCGGATCCATCGCGGCTTCGTCGCGATCCGGGGGCAATTCGTTGACCGGAAGATAGGCACCGGCTTCCGTCGGGCGTCCGGGCGCGTCCGCCGGCGTGCCCACCAGCGGCAAATCGGCGATCGATATCGAGCAACCGCAAAGCGCAAGCGCCGAGGCCAGCAGCGCTCCCAAGACCAATACCCGCTTTTTTCGATCCATCGATTTTCGAACTATCGACATGCGTCCGGAAGTCCCCACTTCACCGACGTCAATTTGACTGCCCCCAATTACAACCACCGAGTCTGTATCATCGGCAGTTGTTGCTGCGACGCCGAACCATTGTCCCTTAAAACCATTAAATCCCAAACAGCAAACCCCGCCGTTGGGGCCTGAATATGACAGAACCAAGATACTTTGTCGCGGTGCAGCACGTCGGATGCAGAGAGATTGACACCAAAGCCGTCGAACTGCGCGGTGACGAAATTGAAATGAACCTATAGTGTCAGGATATGGCTGACGTCACGACTGAAACCCAGAGCGCAAAAAAGTTCGACCCCGAGGCGTTCGCAATGAACCTCGCACGGGCGATGGAGAGCAGCGGCCAGGCGCTCGCCGCCTATCTCAAGCCGCGCGAGAACGGCGAAATCAGGGACAAGCCGCCCAGCGAACTCAGCGAAGTCATCAAGACGTTCAGCGCGGTGGCGGAGTTCTGGCTCTCGGACGAAACACGCTCGGCCCAGCTGCAATCGAAGCTGGCCAAAGCCTACATCGATCTGTGGGGTTCGGCGGTGCGCCGCATGAGCGGCGAAGACGCCAAGCCCGCGATCTCGCCCTCGCCGCGCGACCGGCGGTTCAGCGACCCTGAGTGGAAATCCAACCAGTTCTTCGATTTTGTGTTGCAGCTCTATCTGCTGACGACGCAGTGGGCGCATGACCTCGTGCATAATGCCGAAGGTCTCGATCCGCACACCCGCAAGAAAGCCGAATTCTACGTCCAGCAGATCACCAACGCGCTCGCGCCGTCGAATTTCGTGCTGACCAATCCCGAAGTGCTGCGTGAAACGCTGGCTTCCAATGGCGACAACCTCGTTCGCGGCATGAAAATGCTGGCCGAGGACATCGAGGCTGGTCACGGTACGCTGCGCATCCGTCAGTCCGATCCCACCAATCTCGCAGTGGGCGTCAACATGGCGACGACGCCGGGCAAGGTGATCTTTCAGAACGAATTGATGCAATTGATCCAGTATGCGCCGTCGAC
>CAWETC010000031.1:0-13427 GCA_963811915.1 uncultured Alphaproteobacteria bacterium | reverse complement strand
TCGTGTATTGGACACGACTACGTATTGCTAAGGCAATTCACCAGATCGCCCTTGATATCTTTCACGGTCATCAATGGTCCTCCTGAACGC
This sequence comes from uncultured Alphaproteobacteria bacterium, assembly GCA_963811915.1. GTDB lineage: Bacteria > Pseudomonadota > Alphaproteobacteria > Rhizobiales > Xanthobacteraceae > Bradyrhizobium. Next base: position 13,337 of record CAWETC010000031.1, on the reverse strand, counting down.
AGCCGAACAAGATTGCCACTCCGAAACGCAGGAGCGGCGTGGTTCTGTGTGTTTGACGGAGCAGAGGCGGAAGAGGCCGGCGCCATTCCCACTGTCTTTGTGGAAACGTCATTGCGATCAACGACGGTCAGCCATGACCCGATATCGTGTCTTGCGACGGGCCTGCGACCGGCGGATTTCGGACTGCACCAGATGATGCTGCGGGCGCAGGCCCATTAGCACCTGCGGAGCCAGCATCGGCGGAGCCGTTAGTTGTCGCATTCGGACCGGTGAACCCGTTAGCTGACGCATTTTGCGCGAACGCAGACGCTGCTAAAATCGCAAAGCGATCACGGATGATGCCCGTTCCGTAGTGAATGCCCGTCCTCTTGCCAATCCGCGTTCCGTTGCCAATTTCCGTGGCATGGCCAACGGCACCTCGGGAAATGGCCGCCATATTACGTCCGCCAATACCTCCGACGCGAACTCCGCCGAAGCCACCCAAGCGAGCTCTGATCTGAGCGCCGCCGAAACCGCCGATGTGACCAACGCCACCGCCGCGGTGTCCTCCGCCTCCGCGTGCCTGCGCCTCAGTAGCTAGAAGGGCGCCGCCCAGCGCCGCAGCTACAAGACCACCATTACTCGTCTCATGACATTTCTCCTTCGGAATGGACGGAGCCGTCCGCACCGGGCGCCTGGTCCGACGCTGGCGTGCCCAAGCAAAACAAATGCCGAGATCGCCATAGACCGAAAATGGAAAAGCCTAGTTGTTGCCTCCATTAAATTCACGTTTATGAATTGAACATCCGCGTGACAGCTCGAACGCAATATCAAGCGTGAAACAAATCAACGGCGCGGCTATTGATCGGAGGCGAGCGCGGACACTATGTTAGCCAACCAAGCTGGACCAGGGACGGTCTCAAACCCTTGATCTAAATCAGTCCCAAATATTCGGAATTTCAGGAGCGTGGCGAGTTTAGCTAATGCGTCGTTCAGGCGAAGTTCGGATTGGGTCAGATTCTGAAGTGCACTCACCTAAGCCGCAGAGTCCGCTCTACCCAATGAACGGATGAGGTGGATGGCTCCCGCTCACGGCATCTAGGTGCCAAGGTGTGAAGGCTATCAGGCGTTCACGAGCAAAATGGGAGCCATCCGCTATGCAGATTACCACGATCGGCCTCGACTTGGCCAAGAGCGTTTTTCAGGTCCACGGCGTTGATGCGACTGGTCAGGTCGTTGTTCGCAAGTCGCTTCGACGGTCACAGATGCTGCCATTCTTTTCTTTGCCAAATTGCCTGCTTGCCTGGTCGGCATGGAGGCTTGCGGCACGTCGCATCACTGGGCGCGTGAGCTGATCAAACTCGGCCATGAGGTGCGCCTGATGCCGCCGGCCTACGTCAAGCCATATGTGAAGCGAGGGAAGACCGAGCTGCCGATGCGGAAGCGGTTTGCGAGGCGGTGACGCGGCCGACAATGCGGTTCGTGCCAGTGAAGTCGCCCGAGCAGCAGGCGGCGCTGTCGATACACCGGACGCGCGATCTGCTGGTCAAGCAGCGCACGCAGACGATCAACATGATCCGCGGTCTACTGGCCGAATTTGGCATCGATATCCCCAAGGGGTTGGAACGGGCGCTGCTGATGGCGCGACAGATCGTCGATGGTAAATCACCAGATGTGCCGATTGAAGCTGCCAAGATTGTCGGCACACTCTCGCAGCAGGCGCTCGACACCCACGTTCGGCTCCGCGAGATCGACCGCGATCTGGCCGTCTGGCTACGTGGCAACGATGTTGCACGTCGTCTCATGACGATCCCCGGTATCGGGCCGATCGGCGCGACGGCTCTTGCAGCATCGGTTACCGATCCGCATCAGTTCCGCTCGGGGCGGCAATTCGCTGCCTGGTTGGGACTGACGCCAGTTCAGAAGTCGAGCGGTGGCAAAGAGCGGCTCGGTCGTATCACCAAGATGGGCGACAAATATCTGCGCAAGCTGCTCGTTGTCGGCATGACGGCGCTTGTGCGTCGTGCAAGGCACAATCCCGCGACAAATCCACGGCTGGCGGATCTGCTTGCGCGAAAGCCCACAAGGGTCGCCACCGTCGCGATGGCGAACAAGACCGCGCGGGTCATCTGGGCGATCATGACACGTGGCGAGACATATCATGCCGGTCACCGACCGGCGCTGGCGGCATAAACAGCGTTATACGGCTTAGCTGAAGAGGAGATCAGCTTCACGAGGTTGCGAGCGCGATGCGATGTGATGGCAGACCGGTCAGACCGGGAACAGGGACAACCCAATCGATGTCCAAGGCGTCATAGCCTGATGAACAGAATGGGACCTTGTTCGCAAACTCCATCAGGGCCAGCAGTCTCAAACCGACTGCATCAACAGGCCGGACAGAAGACTGCACCCGACCAATGTCACTGCGTCAATTTATCTCTTGCAACGCGGGAGCCATCCACAGAGGACATCGTCAGCTTGGGCGGTCAGTTCCCAAAATCCAAACTGCGAAATACTCGCTAAGAGCAAATGTTTTCTGCTTTACCTCCAACAACAGACATCGCCCAGTAGGGTCGGCAGGTCCTTTCGGTGCCAAAGCGAAAATGGTCGGATGAATTTTTGATACGCTCGAGCGGCGTCCGGCGCAAAAACGGTCCCGGAGAAATCTCGATGTCTGCTTGCACACGGCCTGAGCCCAGGCAGCGATTTGCTTCGTACACCATCAAGTCATTTAGCGCCCGCTTGGGCCAGCTTGGCCGCCAGACCTTCCCAAGGCCTGACCATCTGTGTGGCAAGTTTGCCGTAAAGTTCACAAATCTTCAGCGACCCAGCGACAAAATTTGCAAGAGCCTGCCTTGCGAATTCGGTCTGAACCTCAATGGCGTTGTCGAACGACCGCACACCCATGAGCTTCTCTACAAAGGACCTGTTCTCCTGCAACGACTTCCTGGTGTAGTCCAGGTAGGCATTCGCAATGGTCTGAATACTGACTGGACGATCGTCCGCCGGTGCGGCTGCGTCGATTGAGAGGGCATCCGCGGGGGCGGCTGCGCCGATTCGAGGGGGCATTTGCCGGTGCGGCCGCGCCGACTAAAGTCCCATTCGCCGTCGCGGCTGCGCCGTCCGTGGGGGCGTCAGTTGACGCGCCCATTTGGCTGATTCGATCTTCATCCTGCTGATCGAGCTTCGGGCTTTGCGGTGGTTCACGTTTCTGGCCCCGCCGGGATCCCTTCTGGCTGCGCTGGCGGGGCTTCCCGCTTGGTTTTTCCTTGTTCGTCGTCGTCATTGCTGAACTCCGTTGAACGGCGCTGTCACTCATCAAACGTCAAGAACTCCGCCATGTTTGCGATGGAAATCGCGGTTCTGGCTTGTTCCTCGCGCGGCGTTGATGTGGTCAGTGGTAATCTGAACGGAGTGCGGCGGCTGACGCTCTCGTTTATGACTTCCCGAAGGAAAGCCAGAACAGGGGCGGATGCGCGCTGGAAAAGCCCGTCAACCGCCCTGCGACCGTGGGGGCTTCCGCGTTGGGTGCCAGACTCGGAGGTGCACGCACCTAGACCGCAGAGTCCGCTCTACCCCAATGAACCGACATCGTCAGCTTGGGCAGGCAGGTCCGAAAAGTGCCCCAGAACCGGTCGTTACGCCTGGACTTGGGGGTCGTCGATCCATCCTGAAATCGAATGTGGGGCCCTCCAACTCTGGTTCACGGGAGCCGTTCGATGATGCCGCGAATGACGAGGGGCCAGTTGAGGTTGGCGTCCGGCGCGTCACCGAGCCGGACAACGACTGCGTTTTTCCGAGGCGCAACATAGACGACCTGTTCGAACTTGCCGCGGGCGAAGAAGTCGTAGGTCCCGTCCGGATTGTTAAGGCCCCACCAGTGATACTTGTAGTATCCGCCAAGCTCGGGCCATCTCGCGTAGCGCTCCCAGACCCGCGGGTCCGGACGAAGCGGTTTGGTTGACTCGGAGACCCAGCTTTCCGGCAAGATACGACTGCCGTTCCACTTGCCGCCGTGCAGGAAGATGAGCCCGAAGCGGGCAAAGTCGATGGCGCGGGCGTTCAAACCACTCTCCATCTTCTCGAAGCCGCTTGCTTCGCTGTCGAGGCTCCATGAGGCTTCGAACTCGGCGCCCATCGGCCTCCAGATGCGCGCCGCGAGGTACTCCGCGACCCGCATACCCGTCGCCCGCTCCGGGATAAGCCCTTCGAGCAGGGGGTGATAGTTGTTGTAGCGGAAGGCCTGACCGATCGGCGTGCTACCGGCTTGCACCCCAAAGGCAAGCTTGCGCAGGTCAGGCGAGTAATATGTCCGCGTATCATCCCCGAACGGCGACATGTAGAAAGGCATCTCGTCGTTGTGGATGTACTTGATCCCGGTATTCATCATCAGCAGGTCGCGGATGGTCAGCGGATCGAGCCCACGGCCGGCGATCTCGGGTACATACTTAATCACTCGGTCTTCTAGCGAGCTGACGAAGCCGTCGGCGATCGCCGCGCCGATCATCGCGGAATCGAATGACTTCGCGGCCGAGAACGACGTGTCTATCGCGTCGCGTGACGAGCCCAGGAGGTAGCTCTCCAGAACGACTTGATCGTTCTGGACAACGATGAACGCACGCGTTCCAGTGCGCTCGAGCAGCGCTTCAAAACGTTCCGTCCGGGTTGCGCCGGCATAAGGATACTCTACCTGGCTGGGGCGAACGCTGGTCCCCGTGCGATAGGCGAGGCCACGTCAGCCCTGGCAATCGCCCGATTGGGGAAAATGGCGTAGTCGCCGATGCTCGAATCTTCCGTGAACGAGAATTCGCCAGGCATACGTCGGCGAGTTGGATCGTGCTCATGGCGATGAACAGTCCGCCAGCCAGCATCATGGCGAATGCGACAGTGATCAGGATGATGCGAAAGAGGAATCTGAGAGCCGTCATTGATGCACTACCGCAGCCCATCCCACGGGCGAGCTTCAGGACCAGGGGATTGTCTACGACCTCCGATGTCGCGTCGATGACACGGATCGCATGGGTGTGCGTCAGGCGCATCGCGCTGGATCAATCGCAGGACGACCCCAAAGCGCCGCCCAGCTGTCAAATGCCCGCCTTGGGTCAAAACTCGGCCCTCGGACCGCAACCGAGTTAGGTCCGTTCGCCCCCTCATAGCGGACTTGCGGTGACAACACGGCCATGTCCGTTTCGTGCCAGACCGCGAGCCTGCACGTCGACAAAGTGCGGGAAGGCAGCCGCCCTTGCAGGGAAGGGACTGGGTGGTTTTGAGGCGCGGGTCACCCTTCCGGGATCACAGCAGCGGTTGTCGCGCGCGGGGAAATGGAACTCATGCGGTCGTGGAACTCCTACGGTGTTACCTATACGCATTTTGCAATTGTCTCTCGCAGCGCAGCATCTAATTGCCAATAAATGCAACTCTATTGAGAGCGTGTGAAGTGAGTTTGATCTCGGTACCCGTGGAGAAACCAGATTTGAGCAAATGTTAAGGCCGCCGTTCCGCGTCGCCAGAGAAAGCGGCGGATGGCTCACAGCGGGTCACCTGCAGTGAGGCGTCCCGGCGGTATTGGTAACCGCCTTCTGGCAGCTCTGCCGCCGGCGGACCTCGATCTGCTGGCGCCCGAGCTAGAGAAGGTCGCCCTCGATCAGGACATGGTCCTGTCGCGAGCGGGTGACCAGATCGAGCAAGTGCTCTTCCCTGATCGGGGCGCCATCTCGCTGATGATCAACATGGCGAACGGGCAGACCGTTGCGACCGCAGCGATCGGGCGCGAGGGGGCAGTCGGCCTTCTTTCCGTGCTAGGGCCGTCACCTTCGGTCATCACCGCCGTCGTTCGTGCGGCGGGCACCGCCTCGCGGATCCCTGCATCGCGATTTCACGCCGCTTTCAACCGGAGCCCCGCGATCCGGCACGCGGTCCAAAATTCACATCAGGGCGATGCTGATGCAGTTTCAGCTCGGCGTAGCCTGCAACGCCCTGCATCCCGTCAAAGCCCGCATGGCACGCTGGCTGCTCCATTTTCGCGACCACGTCGACCACGATGTCCTCCCGCTCACCCAGGAGGCGCTATCGCAAATACTCGGTGTGCGACGAACGACGGTAACGCTCCTGATGCGCAATCTGCGCACGTCCGGAGCGATCAGATCTAATCGTCGAGGCCAGATCGAGGTCGACCGATCGCGCCTCGCGGCGGAGGCGTGCGAATGCCACGGCGCCATGCATCTCGAAATCGAGCAGATCTTCTCGATGAATACGGCCCGGTCTCGCGTTTTGGCTGTGGCGGCGAATGCAGTAGCTAAATCGGGCGATGCTATGTGAGCCGTTTCCGCGCGGCTGCCTGCCGTGCGGGTGAGTAATTGTGGTCGACGTCCGTGGCCTCAGATCGATCAGCCATGTCGATTAGCGCCTCAAGCTCCTCGGCGATCTTCACGTCGATTGCAGCCGCTGGCCAACAGGAGAAATAGCGCTCGGTTGCCCCTGTACCTAGCCGCGGTTCGGGTGCGTTCAAACCCGCCCATAATCGTGGTCCCGTGGCGGTCACAAACCCGCCATTCCCATTTGGTGGGACTTCGCTCGGTAATCAACACTTCCAACACGGCCCCGACCGCATCGCTAGTGGTGTACTATCAAGATGCGTACGGGCCTTGACACCGCGCCCAGGCGCTCGGCTCGTCAACCCAGGCTTCCCGCGCGAACCAAGTGTGATCGATGTGGCAGATCGGGCAACTGGTGCGCGCGAAAAACACCGGGCTGCGCCGAAAGCTCTCGCGATCGGTCTTGATGCCGGTGGGAATCGCGCGCCCGGTTTGCGGGCATTTGACCATGACCATACTCATGTGAGCCTCCCCTCGATTTGGTTTGAAGCAAGAAACCGGCCGGTTGGATTGTGCCTCTTGTCAGTGCGGTTACTTGGGGGGCATCGCACCTGCCCGTTGTTTGATCGAGCACGGGGTCGCATGCTCGTGGCGGGGCTTGTTCCAACCGGCCGGGTCGCCCTCTTGGACGAACCCTGGATGTGAGTTGAGCGCCGCTTGCTTAGTTGCCTTGGTGGAGAACCTTGACGACGCGCTTCCTGATCGGCTCACCCGTTTCCGTGGCAAGCTTCTGGGCAAGTTCCCACAAGTCCTTGTTCTGAGCGGATGTGGTGTCGAAAGCTTTGCGCGCTTGCGCGGCGGACAAGGTGAAGACATCCGTCACCGACTTGCTGCCCAAGAGAAGGGCGAAGAAATCGATCGCGGAGGCCGTATTGGCGTTTGAGATCTCGATGAGCCTGAAATCCGTAGTCGGTCGCGCTCCTAGCACTGCTCGAATAGCTCTCACGCAGCGCCACCGCCATCTCCTCCGACGCGGCCTTGACCTTCTCGCAGCCTTGCTGTGCGCGGCCGACCCCCTGCTCGGAAAGCCCGCCGAACAACACAATCCCCGGGAATCCAAACAACGGCATCGCGAAACCGTTCGTTCCGTTCAGTCCGACTTTCACTTCACCTTCACTCACGAGGCATCTCCCTTTCAAGCGACATCATTCCCGCGACGCTGGCTTGCGTCACGAAAGCTCGTAGAGGCGGAGAGTTGCCCCGCTTCCGTGTTCGATCAGTTTTGTTTGAGCTTCCATCCAGCCCGGATGCCACCATGTCCGACGATAAGGGGCGCTGTCCGTTCGATTTGCGACTCTCGATCAAAATTGTTTCGAGAATGTCAATACACACAACTGTCATATCTACAGGGTGGTGCTGTCCATAACGGCGGACGGATCGCGGTAGCAGACGCAAACTGGACAGCTGTGGGTTAAACTTCAAAGTTGATTGGGGGCCATGACGACGAATTGCAAAGGCAACCCGGTAGTCCCGACTAGTCGGTTGGCTCGCCAACTTATCTAGGCGTAAATTCGTTCGCCGACGCCAGCGCACCGCTCTCATCGGTTTCCAGGGCAATTTTTTGGGCTAGCATAACGTCGCCCGCGACCAGATGATCGCTAGGCACGAAGCACCAGCCCGTTCGCGGCAGGGCCGCATCGTCTAACTCGATGACGTTCGCGCCAATGCCGTGGTAGATCCGGTATCGCTTGCCGGTTTGGCAGCCGATGACCTCGAAATATCTATGCGCGTCATACTGCGCCAGTTGCTCCTGCGAAAGCCATTCCCTCAAGAGCGTGAGGCCGCGCTGCTCCCTTGTACTCGGGCGGAGACACCACTCGCGAAAGGCTCGCGCCAATTGAAAGCACGCCGCTCGGAGCCGCCGGAGATGACCGCTCGCATCGTGAAGCAGCGTCACCAACACGAACCGAGCCTTAGCCGCCGACAAGCCGCGGAAAAAACAGAGTTTCCTCTACGGTCGGATCAAACGTTCGGGTCACGACCGGCTCTCCGGAAGCGGCACGGGTTGCCGCAGTGAAGCCAGCACCCGTTAGGGCCTTGAAGCGGCGCTCGGCCTCCAAAAGGGCCTTCACGTCCTTCGCGTCGAAGATATGCCGCGTATCGCCGTTGTGGTCCATGATGATTTGGGTTGCCATTGCTGTGCTCCTAGTGTTGGCCAGATCAATGCGATGTTGCTAATGTCACATTGTGAGAAAAGTTCCGCCTCGACCATCCTCACCGGAAAGCAGGAGCGAGACTTCCGACGTGATATCATCCGCTATTGCGCATACGCGGCGAGCGGCCAACCTGCTGCCGCTCTGCCAATCGACTTAATGAATTCGCTTCGTCGCACGCTTTTACCTAAACAGCGGACAATGCCGCGTTGGTGTCTGACGTCGGAAAAGTGCCCAGCAGCGGAAATCCCTCCGCTCACCTGGAGGTGCGATTGATTTCACGCAGCCCGCAATCAAAGCGTGATAAACATGCCTAGACGCCGGCGAGGTGATCCAATGAAGCGAACAATTATCATTAAGAGCGTGTCCGTCGAGGTGATGCGGCAAATTCGACACTTCGGCGACTTCGTCACCGTACCGCTTGCCAGCGCGATTTTCTTCGACCTGGCGGGCGTGGATCGGCTCTATCTGGTGCTGGCGGCCCTCGCGGCCTGGACGCTGCTGGAATACCTGGTGCACCGATTTGTCTTCCACCGTTATTCTTCCCTGGGCAGGCGTCTTCATCAGCTTCATCATGACCATCCAAACGATCCGAACGCGGAAAGGTCCAGCCTCAGTACGCCGCTCATTGCATTCCCGATTGGATTTCTGCTGATTGCTACCGCGGGGGTGGAAGATGGGTCCGCGATTTTCGCCGGACTTCTGTTAGGATATCTGGCTTTCATCACTGTCCACTATGCGGTGCACCGCTGGCCGATCGGGCCAAACTCCTGGCTCTATTCAGCAAAGCTGCGGCACCTCACCCACCATCGCTTCGAGAATTGCAATTTCGGCGTGACGACGACTTTTTGGGACATCGTTTTTCGCACCTATGCCAGGATCATCGGCGAACGTCTCCGCTCTGGAACTGGATGAAAGGGTTCGATTTCGGTCGTCATGTCCGTTGTGGCTCAAACTGAGAAGAACTCGATGCGAGCATATGTTTTCGGCTTTGCCCTCAAACTCGGACATTACTCAATGCAGTCGGTAATTCGCATTCGTGCCAAACCCGAACCTCGAACTGTCCAACGATCGCCATGAACGCTGACGAGTTTGGGCGGACGAACCAATCGGACCACCATGCCCTCTAGCCCCAACACCGGTATCGCCCGGAAAGCTCGCACGAAAGCCGAGGCGGATTTTGCCACTTGGCTCATGATGGCCAAGCTCGGTGGTTTCGATGACCTTCCGCCAAACGCACAGAGCTTTCTGACTAACTATCGAACCCGACTCGAGACGATGAGCGAGGCCGAGTCCGCCGCGCTGGCCGTTCGCGAGGTCTACAGCACTTATTACAGCGAGATGGGAGGCGCGGGCGTGGCGCCGGAACGAAAGGCTCGCAGCGCAACGACAGAGGGCAAAGTCGTGCGGCTTCAGGGACGGCAAAAACCTCAGCCCGGACTATCGGCTGCGCGCCGTTCGACGAGGCCAATGATCCGAAAATCCCTTTCGGCACTGCTGATTTTCGCGAGCATGGTGGCTCTGATTGTCGCATATAGATTTCTGACGCAGTAACATCGCCCGCGGAATGTGCGCTGGGACGAAGTGCGGCTCACTGCAACCGCGCGGAACCTGGGGCGGCCCGCCAAGTTTCTCTGCCGTACCTGCCACGGGCCTGTGTTACGCGCAACGCACAATGGCCTCGGATGATCATCAGCCCATGTCCGAATTCGGGTCCAAAATGCGAAATAGTTATCTTGAGCAGATGTTTTCCGCTTTACCCCCGAAAGCGGACTCAGGTCGGACATCGCGCCATAACCGTTTCGTGCACAATTCCGGACTAACGGTAGTTCTTCACACCTCGTCGGAGTGCACTCGGGCAAGTGGTTCGCGATCGCACCAGGCGACGCCTAATCGGGTAATGGCTAATCGACCGCGCTGCTTGGCGCACTCCTCAAATTCAAAGCCGCGTCACGATACGTTGTGCAAGAGTTTTGAGGTCGAGATTAGCGCACGCCTTGTGTCAAGAGCTGGCTGCAATGTCAGGCCGACCGTTCCGTTACTACCGGCTCTTTTTGGCAAGGCGCTCATTGAACGAACGAAGATCAATCACAATTCGCTGGTGGGTTCCGCTGCCAATCTCCTCATTGCCGTCGCTTGCCGACACTTTGAAGTCAACTCGTTTTCCCTCGACGTTGACTACCTCGGCCGTCGCCCGCACCTCGTGGCCTACAGGCGTGGCAGCGAAGTGCTTTACATCTACTGCAGTGCCGACCGCGCTTTCACCTGCGTCCAAAAACGGTTTGATTGCATTGAGCGCGGCATTTTCCATGATTAGAATCATCACCGGCGTCGCAAGCACTTGCGGCAATATGGCGTCCTTGAATTGGTTGGCAAGATGTTCGGGTTGCACCCGCAATGCCGATGTTCCTCTGGCTCCCAACGGAATCCGCCGCATTCATTCGTCCTATATCTCAATGTAGACGCATAGATCGCTTCGCCCCCAACCGCAGCACAAAGGCGGACACCTGGCTAGGCCAGAGTTGGCTCATTCTCGACCGAATTGGGCTGTCGCGCCATGTCCGCTTCCCACCCGTTAGCGACCACGGAGCGAACATCGCAGGATGTCTCAAACGTGCCATGCACCGACTAAAGAATTGTTTATGAATTCAAAAGTCTTGGAACCTCCTAGGCCTACGGCTGTTCCCCGATCGATACGGAGGAGAGTGTTACCGATACGGAGGAGACAGTTTATGAAATATCGGTCAGTAGGCGTTGCCTGTCTGGCAGTAGCACTTGGGGTCGCATCCCCTGCACTCGCTCGTGGCGGTGGGGGTGGACATGGTGGTGCGCCATGTCCGCTTCCCACCCGTTGGCGACCACGGAGCGAACATCGCAGGATGTCTCAAACGTGCCATGCGCCTAAAGAATTGTTTATAAAACAAAAGTCTTGGAACCTCCTAGGCCTACGGCCGTTCCCCTACCGACACGGAGGAGATTGTACCGATACGGAGCAGTTTATCAAATACGGTCAGTAGGCGTTGCCTGTCTGGCAGTAGCACTTGGGGTCGCATCCCCTGCACTCGCTCGTGGCGGTGGGGGTGGACATGGTGGTGGCGGCGGTTTCCACGGTGGCGGCGGCTTTCATGGAGGCTTTGGCGGCTCCCGCGGGAGTTTCGCGGCCATGCAAGGCGGTAGATTCGCTGGCGTGCGCGGCTTCACTGGCTATCGTCACGGCGGTTGGGGCGGCCGGCGCTCCGTCGGCGGATATGGCGGTTATGGTTACGGTGGCTACGGCGGATACGGTTACGCCGATTACGGGCCCGGTATTATAGGCGGCTTAATCGCAGGCTCGTTAGTCGGCGCAGGTTTGGGGTACGGTGGCTGTTACGACGGCTATTACGCCTACTCCGGATGTACTTATGGATACTAAAGCGCCGACGACGTAGTTTACTCCTAAGTACAAAAAGGCGGCCCAGTCGGCCGCTTTTGTTACGATTTGTTTTGAGCCCATTCGACCTTCTCCGGGCGCAGATCGCCGCACAAAATGCGACTTCCGCTTTGCCCCCGATAACAGACATGCAGCGACCATTACGGCATGTCCGTTTCGTGCCGATACTGTTGCAAAAGTCGATGTTGCACAGCGAAGGTGTCACCAAATTGTAAGGGCTGAGGCGGTCCTACGGATCGAAGCTCTCTGCGGTCAGTCGAAAAAGATGGCGGACGATGCCCGACTTGTCTGCGACTTCGAGTCGCCACTCAGGGCTGTCGCCAAGCCTTGTGATGATGTCGCGGATCATGTCAGAGCATACCACTGTGGCCTCGTCCCAAGCCGCGTCATCATCCGGCAAATCAACGTCCACGTCGCTTGAAGAAGAGCCTTGGCGAAATCGGAATGTATAATGTGCCATGAGGGAATTATAGACTCCCAGTGCGCAGATGGCGGCTTAAACCATCCGAACTGCAAGTCTTATTACCGCACTGGCATTCGAACATGCGAAAGGTGCGCCCAGAAGACGGGTCCAGCATGCTTGTGATGAACTTGGGTTGCTCCCCGCATGTTAAGCAGCGGGGAGAGGTTGGCTGTCGTGCTGCTTTTCTCATGTCGCACAGAATGCCGAGAAGAGCCTGCGGGCAAGTTAAAAGATGGTCATTGGCGGTGCGGTGCGATCACGCCCGCTTGAAGGATTAGCCGCTTTTCTAACATGCAATTGACGAGATGCATTCCTACGTCAGCTGCACAAGAGATCAACATGTTAGCGTTCGATCACAGCGAGGTGTCGTTCGTAACGAATGCTGTCAGCCTGCGTTCGTCCGATGTGGACGGCAACTACCTATGGGGCCTCCATATTGGGATGGGTGAAGCCTGCGAACCTACATCAGCTTCATGCATTCGGCGTTCTAGTGAAAGCTCCACCATGGATTGTGACCACTCCAAGCTCAACGGTACAGTGTTCGGCATTCAGGATTGGCTTAACTACCTACGGGATCAAGCGGCCATGTGTCGGAAACTTGTCGAGCAGGCCGACGATCCTCTCGTTAAGACCGAAATGCTTGCATTGGCGTCGGTCTGCGAGGAGATCGCCGAAAACATCGAAGATCATCTGACGGGCGGGAAAGACCATGCGCCGCGTGGCCCGTTGTCAAGGCTGTCATGAAAGAGGCAGCAACTGAGGCGCCCTTACTTTTTCCTGCTGAATAACCTGATTACCAGCCGGTCACGATCCCAAAGCTCGACGCTATGACCACCAACTAGTTTTTGGGCGGCTTTCTCTGCCGTTTCATCGTCGGTACATTCGCTCAAGATTTCTGCGCCAAGGAAATGACCGTCTTGGCCGATGATGTAGGCGCG
>CAWETC010000030.1:0-78679 GCA_963811915.1 uncultured Alphaproteobacteria bacterium | reverse complement strand
CCCGCGCGTGCCCGTCATCGCCATCCGCCGCCGGTGGCGGTCGTCGAAATCGAGCACAACCGTATCGGCCGGCGGCTCGCTCCAGCGATGTTGGCTGCGGACCTGCGTGGCACGGATCATACGATGGCCTTCCTGATCAACGAACGTCGACCTTTTCAGGGGTGATAACCTCAATCCTCGGCGGCGCCGAAAAACATTTCATGGCGATCCGACCGAACGCCTTCATGTGTTCGGCGGCGCGATGCGGCATCAGCGCTTAGGCGTTTTCCCATTGCTCGACGAATACCATTTTGGAGGGGTCGGTGACGCTTTCGTGCAGGTCGTAGGCGATATTGCCGGGCTCCTTGCGGGTTTCCTTGATGCAGGCCATCGCGCCGGCGATGAATTCGGCGCGCGTTTCAGGCTTCACGGTCAGTGTGGCAACAACGTAAATCACTAAATCCTCCCGGTCTTTTGTTCTGGCTTTGGGTGCCCAGACAGACCCTAGAACATGAAATAGCGCTGCGCCATGGGCAGCACCTCGGCGGGCGCGCAGGTCAGGAGTTCGCCGTCGGCGCGCACCTCATAGGTCTCGGGATCGTCCTCTTTTCGGCGTGGCGCCATTGTGAATCATGCTCTTCTTCGAGATGCCGCCACGAGTGTTTTCTACCGCGTACAGCTTCTTGTCGATGCCAAGTTTCCTTGCCAGCCCCAAGCCACCGCGGCCTTGGAGGAAAACACCACGGAGGACGCGGTTAGCGATTTGCCGAACGCCGCGAACATCGGCCGGTAATGCACGGGCTGCGGCGTCGGGATCGACGCATTGGGATCGCCCATCGGGGCAGCGACAATGGAGCCGCCCTTGATGACGATTCGGGCTTGACGCCGAAGAAGGCCGGGACCACAGCACGAGATCGGCGAGCTTGCCTTTTTCAACCGAGCCGATCAGCTTCGATACGCCGTGGGCGATCGCGGGATTGATGGTGTATTTGCGATGTAGCGCTTGACGCGGAAATTGTCGTTATTGCCGCTATCCTGCGACAGCGCGCCGCGCTGCTTCTTCATCTTGTCGGCGGTCTGCCAGGTCCGGATGATGACTTCGCCGAGCCGGCCCATGGCTTGCGAATCCGACGACATCATCGAGAGCGCGCCGAAATCGTGCAGGATGTCCTCCGCGGCAATGGTTTCCTTGCGGATGCGGCTTTCGGCGAAGGCCAGATCTTCGGCGATCGAGGGATCGAGATGGTGACACACCATCAGCATGTCCAGATGCTCGTCGATGGTGTTGCGGGTGAAGGGGCGCGTCGGATTGGTCGAGGACGGCAGCACGTTCTTCAGACCCGCGATCTTGATGATGTCGGGGGCGTGGCCCCCGCCGGCGCCCTCGGTGTGAAACGCGTGGATAGTGCGGCCCTTGAACGCTTTGACGGTATCCTCGACAAACCCTAACTGTTGAGCGTGTCGGAATGGATCATCACCTGGACATCGTGATCGTCGGCGACGCTGAGGCAATTGTTGATCGCAGCAGGCGTCGTGCCCCAATCCTCGTGCAGCTTGAGCGCGCAGGCGCCGGCGTTGATCATCTCGACCAGCGCTGCCGGCCGCGAGGCGTTACCCTTGCCGGAAAGGCCGAGATTGACCGGAAACGCGTCGAACGACTGGATCATCCGCGCCATATGCCAGGGGCCGGGCGTGCAGGTCGTCGCATAGGTGCCGTGCGACGGCCCGGTGCCGCCGCCGAGCATCGAGGTGACGCCCGACATCAGCGCGTGCTCGATCTGCTGCGGACAGATGAAATGGATGTGGCTGTCGAATCCGCCCGCGGTCAGGATTTTCCCTTCGCCCGCAATGATATCGGTGCCGGGGCCGATCACGATGGTCACGCCAGGCTGGATATCCGGATTGCCGGCCTTGCCGATCGCGCTGATGTAGCCTTCCTTGATGGCGACGTCGGCCTTCACGATCCCCCAGTGATCGACGATCAGCGCATTGGTGATGACGGTATCGGCCGCGCCCTGTCTGTTGGTGACCTGGGATTGGCCCATGCCGTCGCGGATCACCTTGCCGCCGCCGAACTTCACTTCCTCGCCGTAGGTCGTGAAATCCTTTTCGACCTCGATGATCAGATCAGTGTCGGCTAGCCGCACCCGATCGCCGGTGGTGGGCCCGAACATGTCGGCATAGACAGAACGCTTGATTTTCACAGACATAAGTTGGCCCCGACCGATTTCAACATGCTCCCAGCTTCCCCATCACGTCGCCGCGGAAGCCGTAAACGACGCGTTTGCCGGCGAGCGCCACGAGTTGCACGTCGCGGGTTTGGCCCGGCTCGAACCGAACCGCGGTGCCCGCCGCGATATCCAGCCGCATGCCGCGGGCCTTCTTGCGGTCGAACTTCAATGCCGGATTGGTCTCGAAGAAATGATAATGCGAGCCGACCTGGATCGGACGATCGCCCGTATTGGCGACGGTGAGCGTCACCGTCTTGCGGCCGGCGTTGAGTTCGATCTCGCCGTCCTTGATGAAGAGTTCGCCGGGGATCATCTCGTTACCTCACAACGCTTTGCTGCGTCATGGCCGGGCTTGTCCCGGCCATGACGTTTTTGGTTGTCAAAAAGAAAGACGTGGATGCCCGGCACAAGGCCGGGCATGACACGAACGAAGGTTTTGCGCTTCTCATCTTATCGGCTCGTGAACGGTGACAAGTTTGGTGCCGTCGGGAAACGTCGCCTCGACCTGGATGTCGTGGATCATTTCGGCAATGCCCGGCATCACCTGGGCGCGGCTCAAGACCTGCGCGCCGGACTGCATCAATTCGGCAACGGTGCGGCCATCGCGCGCGCCCTCGACGATGAAGTCGGAAATGATGGCGATGGCTTCCGGATGATTGAGCTTGACGCCACGCTCCAGCCGCCGGCGCGCCACCATGGCCGCCATCGAAATCAGAAGCTTGTCTTTTTCGCGGGGAGACAGATTCATGCGAGCACTCTATTAGCGCTTGAGCCAAAGCCGCGGCAACGCTGAGTCACTGGCAAGGCCAAGTACAGCGATCATATCGGCGCGAAGCTTCGCCGCATCTTGGGCACAGAAGCGCGCCATTGCAAATCCATTCCAGCAGGAGATACCGACCTCGCCGCCGAAGGATTTGGAAAGCGCGCGAATCCGTTCCGACCAGCGCCTCGTCGCCCGGCACGATCAACGCGGTGCCGATGGCGGCACCGCCTTTTGCGACGGCCGATTGCCCGAGCTTTTCACCGATGTCATCGTCGAGCCTGATGGTTTCGGCGAACACCAGCCGGCCGCCGCGCCGCATCCGCCAGCGATCGACGAATTCGACCGGACAACATGCGCTCCCCCATCGCCGCGCGGCCGAACACCACGATTTCGCACAACAATAACGAGGCGCCGTCCGCCAGATCGATATCGATTCGACGGGACAGCTGCGCGCGGTCGAACAAAATAGTCTCCTGCGGAAGCCAGGCCAGATGCGAACCCGCCGCAACCTTCAAGGCGATATTGAGCTGCGAGGGCGCCCCAACGGCGCGGTAGATTTTTTCCGCGGCCGCCGTTGTCACCACAAGGCGTGAACCTTCGCCAGTCGCAATCTCGGTGTCGAACCGATCGCCGCCGGCAACGCCACCGGCGGTATTGACGAACACCGCCGAAGGCCTTCGGCTTCCGGCGACGGAAAACGCACGCGCAGCGAGCCGGATTCATGAAGATGACGGCGCCGGGTGACGCCCTCGACCAAGTGCACGTCGAAGGCCACCGCGCCCCGGGCACGGTTGGCCGCGAAAATCGCGGAATCAGCGCTCGTGGTATCCGTCCGCATCGTCCCCCAAACGCTCCTCAAACCCGCGCGGCCTGTGCGGTCGCGTTACAGAGCCATCTGGCGGCTGATCTCGGCGGGATCGAGCTTGCTTCGATCGCAGGCGTATTTCACGGCGCCGCGGTCCATGACGGCGAAATTGTCGCCGAGTTCGCAGGCGAAGTCGAGATATTGTTCGACCAGCACGATCGCGATGCTACCGAGGCTGCGCAGATAGGTGATCGCGCGCCCGATGTCCTTGATGATCGAGGGCTGGATGCCCTCGGTCGGCTCGTCGAGCAGCAGCAGCTTTGGCCGCATTACGAGCGCGCGGCCGATCGCGAGCTGCTGCTGCTGGCCGCCGGAAAGATCGCCGCCGCGGCGGCCGAGCATCGATTGCAGCACCGGAAACAGCGAGAACACATCATCGGGAATGTTGCGATCCTGGCGCTTCAGGGGTCCAAAGCCGGTTTTGAGATTTTCCTCCACCGTGAGCAACGGAAAGATCTCGCGGCCTTGCGGCACGAAGCCGATCCCGCGTCGCGCCCGCTCATACGGCTTGAGGCCGGAGATCTCGGCGCCGTCGAAGGTGATCGAGCCGCTGGCGATCGGATATTGGCCCACCATGGCGCGTAACAGACTGGTCTTGCCGACGCCGTTGCGGCCGAGCACGCAGGTCACCTTGCCCGGCTCGGCCGAGATCGAAACCCCGCGCAATGCCTGCGCGGCGCCGTAATAGAGGCTGATATCTTTCACATCGAGCATCGGTCAGCGCCCCAGATACACTTCGATCACGCGTTCGTTCGACGAAACCTGATCGATGGTTCCCTCGGCCAGCACCGCGCCTTCATGCAGGCAGGTCACTTTGACGCCGAGTTCGCGGACGAAGGTCATATCGTGTTCGACGACCATGATCGTTTTTTCACGATTGATTTCCTTCAACAGCTCGGCGGTCTGATGGGTTTCGACATCGGTCATGCCGGCGACCGGCTCGTCGACCAGCAGCAATTTCGGGTCCTGCGCCAGCAGCATTCCGATTTCGAGCCATTGCTTCTGGCCGTGCGACAGGCTTCCGGCCAGCCGGTCACGCGCATTGGTCAGGCGAATGGTTTCCAGAACTTTCTCGATACGTTCGGATTCGGTCCGGGTTTCCCGCCAGAACAGCGTGCCTTTGACGCGATGATCGACATTGAGCGCCAGCAGCAGATTGTCCTCGATGGTCTGGCTTTCGAACACCGTCGGCTTCTGGAATTTCCGGCCGATGCCGAGTTCGGCGATTCTGGTTTCGTCGAGCCGGGTCAGGTCGGTGACGCCGTCGAACAGCACTTCGCCCTCATCCGGTTTGGTCTTGCCGGTGATGATGTCCATCATCGTGGTCTTGCCGGCGCCGTTCGGGCCGATGATCGCGCGCATTTCGCCGGGCGCGAGCGTCAGCGAAAGATTGTTGATGGCATGAAACCCATCGAACGAGACGTGCACGCCGTCGAGATAGAGCAGCGCGGATGTGGCACGCCGAGTCCCTGACGCTCATCCGGCTACTCCGCCATCTTGGGTTCGCTGACGCCGTCTTCGCGCGCGGCGCTCTCCGCGTTTGCCGACAGGCGTTGCGCTTTCCACGGCTCCCACCAGGCGTTGAAGGTGCCGACAATTCCCTTCGGCAACAGCAGCGTCACCAGGATGAACAACGCGCCCAGCATGAACAGCCAGTACGGCGCCAGCGGACCGGACGTGAATACGGTCTTGGCATAATTGACGACCACCGCGCCCAGTGCCGCGCCGATCAGCGTGCCGCGGCCGCCGACGGCGACCCAGATCACCGCCTCGATGGAATTTCCCGGCGCAAATTCGCCGGGATTGATGATGCCGACCTGCGGCACATAGAGCGCGCCGGCAACCCCGGCCATGCAAGCCGACAGCGTGAACACGAACAGCTTGTAGCTTTCGACGCGGTAGCCGAGAAACCGCGTGCGGGATTCCGCGTCGCGGATCGCAATCAGCACTTTGCCGAGTTTCGAGGTCACCACCGCGCGGCACAACAAGAAGCCGACGAGCAGCGCCAGACAGCTCAGCGCGAACAGCGCCGCGCGCGTGCTTTCGGCCTGCACATTGAAGCCGAGAATATCCTTGAAATCGGTGAGGCCGTTATTGCCGCCGAAGCCAAAATCGTTGCGGAAAAACGCTAACAGCAACGCATAGGTCATCGCCTGGGTAATGATCGACAGATAGACGCCGGTCACGCGGGAGCGAAAGGCCAGCCAGCCGAAGCAGAACGCCAGCAGGCCCGGAACCAGCAGTACCATCAGCGCGGCAAACCAGAACATGTCGAAGCCGTGCCAGTACCAGGGTAATTTCGGATAGTTCAGGAACACCATGAAATCAGGCAGCACGGGATTGCCGTAGACGCCGCGGCTGCCGATCTGGCGCATCAGATACATCCCCATCGCGTAGCCGCCGAGCGCGAAGAACGCGCCATGGCCGAGCGAGAGAATCCCGCAATAGCCCCAGATCAGATCGATCGAGAGCGCCAGAATGGCGTAGCAAACATATTTGCCGAACAGCGATACCAGATAGGTCGGCACCTGGAACGGGGAACCATCCGGCAACAGCAGATTCGACAGCGGAATCAGAATCCCGACCGCCGCCACCACGAGCAGAAAGACGGTCGCGCTGCGGTCCAGCGAGCGCGTGAGGACGTGCGGCATCATGCTTCCACCGCCCGCCCCTTCAGCGCGAACAGGCCGCGCGGGCGTTTCTGGATGAACAGGATGATGAGCACCAGGATGGCGATCTTGCCGAGCACGGCACCGGCGACCGGTTCCAGGAACTTGTTGGCGATGCCAAGCGTAAACGCGCCGACCAGCGTACCCCACAAATTTCCGACGCCACCGAACACCACCACCATGAAGGAGTTGATGATATAGCTCTGGCCGAGATTGGGACTGACATTGTCGATCTGCGACAGCGCCACGCCGGCGATTCCGGCGATGCCCGAGCCGAGGCCGAATGTCAGCGCATCCACCCGCGAGGTCGCGATTCCCATCGATGCCGCCATGCGGCGGTTTTGCGTCACCGCGCGCATCTCAAGTCCAAGACTGGTGTAGCGCAGCATCGCCAGCAGGATCGCGAATACCGCCATCGTGAAGCAGAGAATCCACAATCGGTTATAGGTGATGGTGATCTGACCGAGTTCGAACGCGCCGCTCATCCAGGAGGGATTGCCGACCTCACGGTTGGTTGGACCGAACATGGTTCGCACCGCCTGTTGCAGAACCAGCGACAGGCCCCAGGTCGCCAGCAGGGTTTCCAGTGGACGGCCGTAGAGAAAGCGGATGATGGTGCGTTCGATCAGGATTCCGATCGCGCCGGCGACGATGAAGGCCAGCGGTACCGCCATCAGCAACGAATAATCGAACAACCCGGGGTAGCTGGTGCGGATGACCTCCTGCACCACGAAGGTGACATAGGCCCCGATCATCACCATCTCGCCATGGGCCATGTTGATGACGCCCATCACGCCGAAGGTAATGGCAAGACCAATCGCCGCGAGCAGCAGAACCGAGCCGAGCGACAGGCCGTACCAGGCATTCTGCACCATAGACCAGAGCGCCAGGTTGCTCTGGATCGCCGATGTCGCATTGGCCGCGGCGCGGGCGATCGCCGGCGGCTGGTCTCCGCTCAGCCCGGTCAGCAGCGCCAGCGCTTCCTGATCGCCCCGCGCCTTGATGGTGGCAATGGCCTCGAGCTTCTCGGCATCGGTGGCATCTGCCTTGAACAGCAGGATCGCCGCGCGCGCTTCGCTGAAGGCCAGCTTGGCACCCTTGTTGGTTTCCTTCTGCAGCGCGCCATCGATCACCGGCAGCATGGTCTCGTCGTGGGTCTTGAACACCGACTGCGCGGCCTGGATCCGCTTGGCGGGATCTGGCGACAGCAGGGTCAGCCCCCCCAGCGCGGCCTCGACGGCGCGGCGCAGGCGGTTGTTGAGGCGCACCGCAGCGGCGCTATCGGGAATGCTGGCGACCGGCGCGCCGGTCGCGGCATCGATAACCTTGCCGTCCGTCTGGGTGACATAAACTTTCTTGGTCTCGGGATCGGCCATCAGCCGGCCGTCCTGCAGCGCGCTGATGATGGGGTACGCGAGCGGATTGCCACTGGTCGCGATCACGCCCACGGCTTCTTCCGTATCGGAGAATTCGTCGTTGGCGAACTTGCCGACCGCGTCTTCGAACGACCCCGCCAGCACTGGCAATGCCGTTGCGACAATCAGCAAAATGGCGAAAGAGAGCGCGCGGAAGTTTTGAAGCACGTTGCTAAGCACTGGACGACCCCGGCAAAAACAGCAGGAAGGCGGCGGATATCGCCGCCTTCCTGGTTTGTCTGGAATTCAGGATTGGATCAGGAACCCTGTCCACCGCATTTGTTGGTCTTGGTGTTGTAGTTGCCGCACTTCTTGCCGACCCAATCGCCGATCAGGTCCTTGGAATCGGGCAACTCCTTCGACCAGGCATCGCCTGCCACCAGACCCGGCGTCTTCCACACCACGTCGAACTGGCCGTTGGCTTTGATTTCGCCGATGAACACCGGCTTGGTGATGTGGTGGTTCGGAAGCAGCTCGGATACGCCGCCGGTCAAATTCGGCGTTTTCGTGCCGGGGAGCGCGTCGATCACCTTGTCGGCGTCGACCGACTTGGCCTTTTCGACCGCCTTCACCCACATGTTGAAGCCGATATAGGTCGCTTCCATCGGATCGTTGGTCGTGCGCTTCGGGTTCTTGGTGTAGGCCTGCCAGTCCTTGATGAACTTCTCGTTCGCCGGGGTCTTGATCGACTCGAAATAGTTCCAGGCCGCGAGATGGCCGAGCAACGGCTTGGTATCGATGCCGGCGAGTTCTTCTTCGCCCACCGAGAACGCGACTACCGGAATATCGGTCGCCTTGACACCCTGGTTGCCGAGTTCCTTGTAGAAGGGAACGTTGGCGTCGCCGTTGATGGTCGAGACCACCGCGGTCTTCTTGCCGGCGGAACCGAACTTCTTGATGTCGGCCACGATCGTCTGCCAGTCGGAATGACCGAACGGCGTGTAGTTGATCATGATGTCTTCCTCCTTGACGCCCTTCGACTTCAGATAGGCCTCGAGGATCTTGTTGGTGGTGCGAGGATAGACGTAGTCGGTGCCCGCGAGCACCCAGCGCTTCACCTTTTCGTCCTTCATCAGGTAGTCGACGGCGGGAATCGCCTGCTGGTTCGGCGCCGCGCCGGTATAGAACACGTTGCGCTCGCTCTCCTCGCCTTCGTACTGCACGGGGTAGAACAGGATCGAGTTCAGTTCCTTGAATACCGGCAGCACGGACTTGCGCGACACCGAGGTCCAGCAGCCGAACACCACGGAAACCTTGTCCTTGGTGATCAACTCACGGGCCTTTTCCGCAAACAGCGGCCAGTTCGACGCAGGATCCACGACCACAGCTTCGAGCTTTTTGCCGAGGATCCCGCCCTTCTTGTTCTGCTCATCGATCATGAACAGGACAGTATCCTTCAGCGTGGTTTCGCTGATGGCCATGGTGCCCGAGAGCGAGTGAAGAACGCCAACCTTGATGGTGTCCTCCGCCGCACGAGCCGAAGCAAATGTGGCCAGGCCCAGAACCAGGCTGGCCGTCGCCGCCAACCAGCGGCGACGGCTCAGAGACGTTGCTATATCGTGAGTTGATTGAGTAAGCATGTGGTGTCATCTCCCTGACGCAAGCGTGTGAACGCTGCGAAACGGCCCCACGGCCGTCTGCGTTAAGGGAATCGCAAGAACTATGCCACGGCATATCGGCGACATAACCATTTGTTATTATTGAATAATTCAGAGTGCCGCAGCGTTTTGGCCGATTTCTTTGCCCAATATATAGGCTCAAAAAATGCATGCTTTAGCTGCAAAATGCTTACTTTATAAGCAAATATGGCGGCATGTCTAAATTTGCGGCATCAATTTTTGCAATTCCGCCTGTGCGCGAGCACTCGGTTGGGTCGAAAATGAAGGCATTTGCGCCGGTTTTAACCGCCTTACGAAAGCGGCGCACAATTCACCTTGAAAGCGCCGTGTTCCTGTTCCATATGAACGCCACGACCCCGGGAATCATCGGGTCACTGCGAGCCGCGTGTTCTGAGCCCGTCTAACGGTTTCTGGCTTGCCCCTTCAGCTAACCAAAACCGACGCCCCAAACACGCGGGTGTCTCTGACACCCTCGCGCGCTCCCGGCCGTTGACGCCGGGCGCATGCCTTTTACAATGGAAAGAACCTATCTTTTGACCTCCTTTCAGGATTTCGGTCTCGCCGATCCCATCTCGCGTGCACTCAAGGAAGAGAACTATCTCACGCCTACCCCCATCCAGGCTCAAACCATCCCTTTGCACTCGCCGGCCGTGACGTGGTCGGTATCGCACAAACTGGCACCGGCAAGACGGCGTCCTTTGCACTTCCCATCCTGCATCGCCTTCTGGAGAACCGGATCAAGCCGCAGCCCAAGACCTGCCGCGTGCTCGTCCTCAGCCCAACGCGTGAATTGTCGGGACAGATTCTCGAGAGCTTCAATGCCTATGGCCGCCACATGCGCCTCACCTCGGCGCTGGCGATTGGCGGCGTGCCGATGGGACGCCAGGTCCGCTCGGTCATGCAGGGCGTCGAAGTCATGGTAGCCACGCCCGGCCGCCTGCTCGATCTCGTGCAGAGCAACGGACTGAAGCTCGGTCAGGTCGAATTCCTCGTGCTTGACGAGGCCGACCGCATGCTCGACATGGGCTTCATCAACGACATCCGGAAAATCGTCGCCAAAATGCCGATCAAGCGGCAGACACTGTTCTTCTCGGCGACGATGCCGAAGGATATCGCCGAACTGGCCGAACAGATGCTGCGCGATCCGGCCCGCGTGGCTGTGACGCCCGTCGCTTCGACGGTCGAGCGTATCGCCCAGCGCATCATCCAGGTCGACCATTCAGCCAAGCCCGCGCTACTGGCACAGCTCTTGAAGCAGGAACCGGTCAATCGCGCGCTGATCTTCACCCGCACCAAGCATGGCGCAGACAAGGTAGTGAAGGGCCTCGAACGGGCCGGCATCAGCGCTGACGCCATTCATGGCAACAAGTCGCAGAACCACCGTGAGCGGGTGCTGGCGGCTTTCCGTTCCGGCGAGATCCGTACCCTGGTCGCTACGGACATTGCCGCTCGCGGCATCGACGTCGATGGCATCAGTCATGTGGTGAATTTCGACCTTCCAAACATACCCGAGACCTATGTCCATCGCATCGGCCGCACCGCGCGCGCCGGCGCGGAGGGTATCGCGATCTCGCTCGTCGCCGGAGGCGAGGAGATGGCTTATCTGCGCGACATTGAAAAACTGATCCGCATCGCGTTGCCGAGAGAAGACCGTCGCACACCCGGTCTCCGCGACGTGGCGCCGGCACCCTCGCAACAACATCGCAGCGGTCGCCCCGCACCGCGCGCGCACGCGGCGAGGGCAAACGATGCCGCGCCTGGATCGAAAGGTCCTCGCCATCGCCGCCGTCCTGGTGGTAATAATGCCGCTCCACAAGCCAACCGGCATGAGGTCAGTCGGCAGGAGACGCAGCGGCCGTCGCAAGCGAGCGGCAAGGCGGAAGGGATGCAGGGCGTCGCTTTTTTGCACCGCGAAAGCCGTCCGAATACCCGACCCAACCGCACGCAACGGCCCCAACGCTAAGTTTCGATCGATCTGGAGATAACCATGGCTAAAGAAGAGCTGATCCAGTTCGAAGGACTGGTGACTGAAATCCTTCCCGATGCGCGTTACCGCGTGCAGCTAGATGCCGGACACGAAATCGTTGCCTACACCGCCGGCAAGATGAAAAAGAACCGGATCAAGACGCTGGCCGGCGACCGGGTGACGATCGAGATGTCACCCTATGATCTGGAAAAAGGCCGGCTGATCTTCCGTCACAAGGATGAGCGTCCGGGTGGCGGGGCCCCACGTGGCGCACCACCGCGCGGTCAGTTTCGCCGCAGGTAAGGGCGCGCGAAGCTATCCTGAAATCATGCACGACAAGATCGTATCGGCGCACGGGGACAGCCTACAACTGTAGCCCCGGGCGCCGATCAAAAAATCGTGCACGTCAGGATTGTTTTGGGGGCTAGCTTCGCATAATATAGACTATCGATTTTCGGCCGGACGACATTAGCTATCCACCGGTACAGCCGGTTTAGACGCTGACGACCCTTCCAAAAATTCGATCTCACCAGCCTATCGAAAGTGGGCTTCTACTATATCTATCTTGAGAAGGGACTACCCCCGTGAGCATGGGAACCGTGAAGTGGTTTAACGCGACCAAGGGCTTCGGCTTCATTCAACCGGATGACGGTGGCAACGACGTGTTCGTGCACATCAGCGCCGTAGAACGTGCCGGACTTGGAACACTGCGTGAAGGCCAGAAGATCAGCTACGAGATCGTAGCCGATCGCCGCTCTGGCAAGTCTTCGGCCGACAATCTGCGCGCCGCTGGCTAAGCGAATCTCGCTAGGTCAACCTGCGCAAGCAGTGACTGCGATATTCCGTCTGCATCGATTAAAAAGGCCGCGCTCGCTGCGCGGCCTTTTGCTGTTTGCCGACAACACGCAATCAGCATCAGGGCATCGGGCGAGCGGGTGCAGAGGAGATGTTGGGAATACCACTATTATAAGTCAGGCAACTGAACTGAGCGGCCTTGAATATCAATAGTCGAAAGCATCAACCCGTTCTTCGCGATCACATAGCCTATCGCGGACTTGTAAACAGTGCCGGAATTGACTGCAAACATAGGTTTGAAATTGGGCCTGGGTGTCGCCCGCGGTCTGCGCCTGCCCTATCAGAAAATGGCAGACGACGGCATCGAGGAAACCTCGGACGCCAGAATTAGCCAACGCCACTATGAGAGGAGGTTCATTGTCGAAAGCTTGCGCCCGGTTAAAACAAACTGTCTGGCCGCATTAGCCGGTCACTAACCAGCGTGGGAGCCGCTAGCCGCCGCCGGAGCCTCGCTTGCATAGCGGCGTGCAGGAATAAACATCACGGTCTTCGCCGCGAAACACGGTGATGAGGTTGCTCGCTCCGTCGACACGCGGAGCGTCAGGCGCGTGGGCATCGAGCATGCTGCGCAACGCCAGCGAGAGCGTGCCGCTCTGCCGAGCCCGGGCGAGAATCTCGGCCTGCGCGGGCTTCAACTCAAGCGTCGCCGTTTTGCCGACAACCGAATTCTGCCCGTCCTTTTCCCGGGGCGCCTGATCGATGGCGAGAACGCGGACATTGCTTAGAACGATTTCAGAAACGATCACATCGGTGGGATTTGTGCGATCCGGATTTTTCTCGCGCCTCGACAGAATCACATCGACGCGGTCGTTCGGCAGGATGAAGCCACCGGCGCCGGTTTCGGGCGAAATTTCAGTGGAAACCGCGCGCATGCCGCCGGGCAATACCGCCGCCATGAAGCCGGAACCGTTGGCCTTGACCAGCTTCACTTCGCGGATCGGCTCGCCCGCGATGAATGGGTAGCGCGCGATCGATCCGGCGATCTGGGTGGTCGCTTCCGGGCGATCGTTGCGGCGGATGAAGTTGTTGCTTGCGGTCGCGGCCGGCCAGGTCTGCCATTGCATGTCGTCGGCGCTGACGGCCTGTCCGAGTCCGATATCCGACTTCGCGACCAGGACGTCGACCGTCGGCAATGGCGGGGGCGCCTCGGCGACTACGGGCTTGGTGTCGGAACCACTTGCGAGATAGGCAGCAACGCCCCCCGCAGCGATGGCGATGCCCAGAACGACAAGGCGCGCGGTCTTCATACGCTTTACTCTCTACGCTACTCTACCGACTGCAAAGTCCAGAGCCCCGATCGGTTCTGATTGAACCAGAACCAAGGCCCCCATCTTTTACGTCGAAAACGCTCTAACAGGTCCGGCCGATACGCGCGCGGAACTGACGCCTGACGGGACAAATCTGACGTTAATTAGTGAACGAACTGCAAACGGATCAGTGAACAATTTGCGTCGAACCGCTCAATCTGGCCGTGCCGTCACCTGGCACGCGAATATATACCACTGCGGTCTCGTCCGCGTAGGCGCGCTCCCAGCCGTCGAGATGGTCAAGCAGACTTGCCGCCGGCGTCGAGGGCGTCAACAGCACGGCATCGATATCGTAGCTTCTGAGCAAGCTTATAAATGCATCCACGTTTTTAAGCTGGAGCGCGTTGTAATAGGCCATTCCGAACTGCTCGCCGTACAATTCGGCCCGCCCGTCGATGAACACCGGAAACCCGCGTGAGATGAGATAGCCTCCGAACTGAAGATCGTTGAGAACGCGTTTGGAGTTGTGGTCCTTCAGTACGTCCGCGGCGGCCGCCGGCGACTGAAGCGCGGTAGGCGCAAATCTATTGTCAGCCGCGAAGGCCCATGTTGAGAGGCCAAGAATGGCGGCCAGCATCGTCGCTAAAGCAGCCGGGAAGGCCTTCTCAATCCGGGTTGCCTGCAGGCCGAATTGCGATGACAGAGGCGTGAGCACCACCAGCGGCAGCAGCAGGGCAAATATCTCGATATTTCGCACATGCGAAAGGGCCAGATGAAACAGGCCCAGCACCAGCACAATCCGCGGCGGTGAAAGCTTCACGCCGCAATAAAGCGCACCACCTATCAGCACCAGCACACATGCTTCGAACACACTGGAGCTGCCGAAGTCTGGAGGCATCCATTCGGAAATAAGATGCAGCAACTCTCCGAGCTGGAGAATCTCCCGCGAGGCAAGAATTGACTGCCATCCGTAGGGCGTTACACAACACGCGACAACCGCGCAGATGCCAAAACCAACCCACCGCAATGCCAATGATTGTCGTTGCGAACGCTCCGCATTCCACAAGGCGTCACATGCCAACGGCGCGACCAATGCGACCCCGAGGATGAACCCGCCGTGCAGGTTTGCCCATAGCACAATCAACGGCAACAGCCAGAAAGATGGCGCTTTGCAACTCTCGCTCGCCGACACGAGACCGTTGACCCAGGCCAGCATCACCGGCAGCGCAAGCACATGGGGACGCGCAAGCAGGTGAGCCGCCGAAAGCGCCAGAGCCACCAGTACAATGATAGCTGCGTAAATTGGGGGAACACGACGGCCGAGAATGAAAGCGAGGAGCGCGAATGTTACGGCGACACTGGCCGCAGCAAGAACGACCGGCCCGGCCCAGCCGGCCAGCTGATAGGTTTCGGCATACAGAACTTGCGCCAGCCACGAAGTTGAAATCCACGGCGCCCCAGCCTTCGTAAAGGAATAGATATCGACGCGCGGGAAGGTTTGATGGTCGAGAATCCATTTTCCCACGGCGACATGCCAGTAGGTATCAGAATCATTTAAAAGCCTGCTGCCGTTGATCAACAGGAGCAGATACACGCCAATGCCCGACCAGAACCAGGCCGGGATCCGGCCGAAACCGAAGGTTCTCTCTTGATGGATGGTTTCGGCGTTTGCGCTCACGGTGCAAACTTCCGAACGTCACAGGTGGCGGAAGGGATGCGCCAATTGCCCGGCAATTTCCGACGGGATGGTTGCATCGTCGACGCCATAATTCTCGGGGAGCTCGTTTTCCGGCATCCGGAAGGTCCCAAAAAGGATATCCCAGATCGGAAATGTTCCGGCAAAGTTGGTATTGCCACCCTGCTCAAGCGAGGTGTGATGCCAGCGATGGAAGACCGGCGTTGCGAGCAGGTATTTGAATGGACCAAGCGTCCAGCTGAGGTTGGCGTGGACGAATGCCGAATGGAATGTCGTGAACGGTCCGACCCAGAGCATGATGTTCGGCGAGATGCCGGCCATCAGCAGGATGACATCAACCGCAATCGTTCCCAGGAACAGGTTTACCGGATGGAAGCGCGCGGCAGAAATCCAGTCCAGCTCTTCGGATGAATGATGGATCGCGTGATATTTCCAGAATGCGCCGCCATGAAACAACCGGTGCTCCCAGTACATCATGAAATCGGACAGAACCAGAAACAACAGCCCCTGGAACCACAGCGGCAGTTCGGACAGCGGACCATGGCCATTGTCGTAAAAGGCGATCAGGTCGTCGGCGTCATATATCTTGAAGACCACGCCGGCGCCGAGCACAAGCAGCCCGATCCGCAGCACGCGTGCAAATAACGGAACGAAGAACCAGTAACAGACGTCGGTAACGAGTTCACGCTTGCGCCACCAAGGCGTCCCGGGATTGCAGGCCCAGAAATGGGTTAGCACCGAGAACACCAGCGCCAGCACGATCGTGATGGGGACCACCTTGGCGATCGTCTGGCCGAGCATCGCGACGACTTCGAGGGGTAAATTGGACATGGCCGCCTCATCTGATCAGGGATCGCAGGGATATCTCCCCGCGCTTAAGGAGCCGTAAAGCAGATCATCCGACACTCTCGCGCCCGCTGATATTCGCGTGATCACGACAAGATCGATCACAGCAAACACGACCGAAGCTACGCTTCGCTTTCGACCAATGGCCTTAATTCCATATTTACTCTGCTCAACAACAGCCGGTTCGGCCCGAGTTTACGCAATCGAATTAACTGCCCTGAAATTTGTCCGACCTTAGGGTAAGGCCATGGTCACGGTGCTGAGAACGCCGGCGAGACCAAATTTAGTTCGACCAGCCACGTGTACACATGGAGTTACCTATGAAGAAGCTGATTGCGCGTTTCGTAAAGGACGAGTCCGGCGCCACCGCCATCGAATACGGCTTGATTGCCGCCGGCATCTCGCTCGCGATCATCGCGGTCGTTAACGGCCTCGGCACCAACCTGAGCACCAAGTTCAGCTCGGTCAACACCTCGCTGAAGTAAGTAACGTCTGTTGGCAAGCTTAAAGGCCTCGGCAACCCGAGGCCTTTTTTGCTTCCGCCAGATGATTTGGCGTAAACATGCGTGACCTTCCTACCGCGTCGGACGCGGCCTCATCTGTATCTTTGCAGGCTGACAGGCGAAGCGAAGCCTCGGCAGAGGTGGTTTGTATGGCACTGGCGTTGGCGATCCTGGTTATGCTTTGCCGGATTGCCGCGGTTTGGTGATACGCCGGACCATTTCCCGATTGTTCACCTATGAATGCTAGGCTGGAGCGATCCTTCGACCTCGCGTCGGCAGCACGGGCCGCGTAAACCCATGATTCTCGACATCGCACGCCTACTGCTATTTCCGGCCCTGATGGCATTCGCGGCGGCGAGCGACCTTTTCACCATGACGATCTCGAACCGGGTGTCATTGGCGCTGGTGGCGGGCTTCCTCGCACTCGCCCCCCTGAGCGGCATGGGACTTCACGATATCCTCCTGCATCTGGGGGCCGGGGCCTGCGTACTGGCGGTGGCTTTTGGGTGCTTTGCCATGGGTTGGGTCGGCGGCGGAGACGCCAAGGTGGCGGCCGGCGCGGCGCTTTGGTTCGGCTTTGGCCATCTGATGAATTATCTGATCTATGCGTCGCTGTTCGGCGGCGCCCTCACTCTCTTCCTGCTCCAGTTCCGGCAATGGCCGCTGCCGTATACGCTGTCTGGTCAGACCTGGCTGCTTCGGCTGCATGCCAAGGAAAACGGCATTCCCTACGGCATCGCGCTCGCCATCGGCGCATTGATGATCTACCCGGAGACGGAATGGATCAGGGCGGTGGACCTGACGCACTTCGCGATCCGCTGATCCAACCCGAAGTAAACTCGCCGTTAAGGCGATTTAGATACGCCTCATTAACCATGCTTTGACGAATAGCTGGTCAACTCGCATCACGGCGGCGGAAGCGTCGCTGCGTAATGTGGAAAGTGAAGCGTATGAATACCGCACGCATTGCCGCCCTGACCACCGCTGTCGGTGCCGGCGGCATGGCCGCACATCCCGTTGATGGATCCGACAACGTGCTCCCCCGAAATAACAGCATCGATGTGGCTCGCGACGGCGTCTTGGGCCCGACGACACCGACGTGAGCAGAGGACCTACGATTATGAAAAGCGGAGGAAATCAGCGGTCGATGCGGACTTTCGCGGTCCGCGCGCTGTCGTTTTCGGCTGCGGCGGCGATGACGCTCAACCCGGCCATGGTCCCGGCCGTGGCGAGCGACATCCGCGCCACGGCGGTGCCGGTCGCCGCCGACGGTCAGATGAACGCACGTTTTCTTGCACTCGGCGTCGGCAAATCGATCGTGGTCGATTTACCGCGTGACATCAAGGATGTGCTTGTCGCCGATCCGAAGATTGCCAACGCCGTCGTACGTTCCGCGCAACGCGCCTACATCATCGGTGCTGCAGTCGGTCAGACCAACATCGTGTTCTTCGATTCGTCCGGCCAGCAGATCGCTGCCTACGATATTGCCGTCAAACGAGATCTCAACGGCCTGCGCGCCGCGCTGAAACAGACGCTGCCGAATGCCGATATCCAGCTCGAAGGGGTTGCCGACGGCGTGATGCTTTCCGGCTCGGTTGCGAGTCCGATCGAGGCCCAGCAGGCGGGAGATCTTGCCGCGCGGCTCGTGGGCGGCGCCGACAAAGTCGTCAATTCCATCACGGTCCACGGCCGCGACCAGGTGATGCTGAAGGTGACGGTCGCCGAAGTCGCGCGATCGATCATCAAGCAGTTGGGGGTCGACCTCAGCGGCAGCCTGAACTACGGCACCTCGGTCGTGACCTTCAACAATAGCAATCCATTCACCGCAAACAGTTCGCCGCTCGTCGCCGGCAACGCCATCACGGGATCGTTCGGCTCCACTCCGTCGGTCCAGGCTACGCTGCGCGCGATGGAAAGCGCCGGTGTGGTCCGGACGCTGGCGGAACCGAATCTGACGGCCATTTCGGGCGAGTCCGCGACGTTTATATCCGGCGGCGAATTTCCAATTCCGACCGGAGTAACGTGCCAAACGACAACGTCGGGCGCCATCGGACAATGCGTCCAGACGGTTAGTTTCAAGAAATTCGGCATCTCGCTCAACTTCACGCCGGTGGTGCTGACCGAGGGACGGATCAGCCTGCGGGTAATGACCGAGGTGTCGGAAGTCTCGACCGAGAATGCTCTGACCGGCGGTCAGGGTGGAACGACAATTCCCTCGATCAAGAACTCGGCGCGCGGAAACCACGCTCGAAATTCCCTCGGGCGGATCGATGGCGATGGCCGGCCTGATCCAGGATCAAACCAAACAAGCGATCAACGGACTGCCCGGTCTATCGCAAGTGCCGGTACTGGGCGCGCTGTTTCGCAGCCGGGACTACGTCAACAACCAGACCGAGCTGATGGTCATCGTGACGCCCTACATCGTTCGGGCCGTCGCGCAGAAGGACCTGTCGCGACCGGATGACGGGTTTGCCGCCTCCGCGGATCCGCAAGCGGATCTGCTCGGCAGCCTCAATCGCATCTATGGCGTTCCAGGCCGCACCGAGCCGGCTCAGAACTATCACGGCACCTACGGCTTTATCACGGACTGAGGCGGGACGAGGACGACACGATGACAGCCCAATTACCCGTCGATCGCAAACGCGTCTTCCGCATCGCGGGCGCGCTTGTTGGTCTTGCCGTTGCGCTGGGCGCTTGCACGCATACCGACGACGTAACGACGACGGCGAGCGTTCCTGACGACTATCGCCTGCGTCATCCGATCGCGATTCAGGAAGCCGACCGGTCAGTCGTTATCTTTATCGGCCATGCACGTGGCGGTCTTTCCGGTCCGCAGCGCGCCGACGTGATGGGACTGGCGCAGCTCTGGCTTCAGGAAGGGACCGGCGCGATCACCGCCGATGTGCCGGTCGGCACGTCCAACGCACGGGCGGCCGCGGATTCGATCCACGAAATCCAGGCGCTGCTCGCAGCGGCCGGCGTGCCGCCGCGCGGCCTCGTCGTCCGCAATTACCATCCGGATGACCCGCGCCAGCTGCCAGCGATACGATTGAATTATCCGAAAATCTCGGCGGTTGCCGGGCCCTGCGGATTGTGGCCGGAAGATCTCGGACCATCCGTCAAGGACAAGAGCTATTTCGAAAACAAGCCGTATTACAATTTCGGTTGTGCCTATCAGCGCAACATGGCGGCGATGATCGATAATCCGTCGGACCTGGTGCAGCCGCGGACCGAAACCCCCGCCTACACGATGCGGCGCACGGAAGCCTTTGAGAAATATCGCAAGGGCGCCCCGACCACGACCACCTATCCCGACGCCGACAAGGCTAAACTCAGCGATGCAGGCAAATGATCAACTACGCCCGCCAAAATACCGGAGAGCAGCCGGACATCACACCGCCCGCGGACGATCATATCGCCCCCGCGCCGCGCGTGTCCGTGCAGGCCTTCTGCGAGACGGTGGAGACCGCTGCCGCGGTCCAGTCGGCGGGCGAAGACCGCCGCCTCGACAAGGCGCATCTCAAGATTCAAATGGGCGGCATGGCAGCCGCCACCGAAGCCTATCGCACCGCGCCGACCCCGAACGTGATCATTCTGGAGACTGAAGGCCGCAACGATATCCTGGCAGGCCTCGACCAACTGGCGACCGTCTGCGATCCCGGAACCCGCGTCGTCGTGATCGGCCGTGTCAACGACGTCACGCTTTATCGCGAGCTGGTACGCCGTGGCGTCAGCGACTATGTGATTTCGCCAGTCACCGCCATTGATGTCGTGCGCTCGATTTGCGGCCTGTTCTCATCGTCGGAAGCGAAGGCGGTCGGCCGGATCATCGCTGTCGTCGGAGCAAAAGGCGGCGTCGGCGCCTCCACCATCGCACACAATGTCGCCTGGGCCATCGCGCGCGATCTCGCACTGGATTCCGTGGTAGCCGATCTCGACCTCGCGTTCGGCACCGCCGGCCTCGACTACAACCAGGATCCTCCACAAGGCATCGCCGATGCGGTGTTTTCGCCCGATCGGGTCGATACCGCGTTCATCGACCGCCTTTTATCGAAATGCACCGACCATCTCAGCCTGCTGGCAGCACCGGCCACGCTCGAACGGGTCTACGATTTCGGCGCCGAGGCCTTCGATTCCATCTTCGATACGCTGCGCACCACAATGCCCTGCATCGTGCTCGACATTCCCCATCAATGGTCGGGGTGGACCAAGCGCGCGCTGGTAGGGGCAGACGACATTTTGATCGTCGCGGCGCCCGACCTCGCCAACTTGCGCAACACCAAGAACATTTTCGACCTGCTGAAGGTATCGCGGCCGAACGACCGCACCCCGCTGTATTGTCTCAATCAGGTCGGCGTCCCGAAACGGCCGGAAATCAACGCCGCCGAATTCACCAAGGCCATCGAAGGTCCCCCGATTGTCTCCATTCCATTCGAACCGCAGATATTCGGCTCAGCCGCCAACAACGGCCAGATGATCGCGGAAATCTCCGCCAATCATCGCACTACCGAGATGTTTCTGCAGATCGCGCAGCGGTTGACAGGCCGCAGCGAAGCCAAAAAGCCGCGGGGGTCGCTCCTGTCGCCCCTGATCGACAAGTTGCGGGGAAAATAGTCTACCCGCGTGGAGTATCGTCGTGTTTGGTAAGCGTAGCGGAACAGATGGCGATCCGCGGGCATTAAAGCCCGCCGCAGCCGTGCCGGAAGCATCTTCCGGCGCGCAGGCCGTTTCGCGCGGTGTATCTCCGCCCGCGGTTTCCTCGCCCCCACTGTCGCCGGCCAGATCGGCACCGCCCGCGCCGGCCATGGAGGCGCGCCGCTCGGACTCCTATTATCAGGTCAAGGCGACGATCTTCGGTGCCTTGATCGAGGCGATCGACCTTGCCCAGCTCGCCAAGCTTGACGGCGAATCGGCGCGCGAGGAAATTCGCGATATCGTCAATGAGATCATCGCGATCAAGAACATCGTGATGTCGATCGCCGAGCAGGAAGAACTGCTCGACGACATCTGCAACGACGTTCTCGGATACGGTCCGCTTGAGCCGCTTTTGTCGCGCGATGACATCTCCGACATCATGGTCAACGGCGCCGGCACGGTGTTCATCGAAGTCGCCGGCCGGATCCAGCGCACCGGAATTCGTTTTCGCGATAATCAGCAATTGCTGAACATCTGCCAGCGCATTGTCAGCCAGGTCGGCCGGCGCGTCGATAAATCCTCGCCAATCTGCGACGCGCGCCTTGCCGACGGCTCGCGCGTCAACGCTATCGTTCCGCCGCTGGCGCTCGACGGCCCCGCATTGACGATCCGCAAGTTCAAAAAGGACAAGCTGACCCTCGATCAGCTTGTCAAATTCGGCGCAATCTCGCCCGAAGGCGCGAGCATCCTGCAGATCATCGGACGTTGCCGCGCCAACGTGCTGATTTCAGGCGGTACTGGCTCCGGCAAGACCACGCTGCTCAACTGCCTGACCAACTACATCGACGACGACGAACGCATCATCACCTGCGAAGACGCCGCGGAGCTTCAACTGCAGCAGCCGCATGTGGTGCGGCTGGAAACCCGCCCGCCCAACATCGAGGGCGAGGGTCAGATCACCATGCGCGAGCTGGTCCGGAACTGCCTGCGTATGCGGCCCGAACGTATCATCGTCGGCGAAGTCCGCGGACCGGAGGCGTTCGACCTTCTGCAAGCCATGAACACCGGTCACGACGGATCGATGGGGACGCTGCACGCCAACAATCCCCGCGAAGCCCTGTCACGCTGCGAATTGATGATCACGATGGGCGGATTCTCGCTGCCGTCGCGGACCATTCGCGAGATGATCTGCGCCTCGATCGACGTCATCATCCAGGCCGCCCGTCTGCGCGACGGCTCCCGCCGCATCACGCACGTCACCGAGGTGATGGGCATGGAGGGCGACACAATCATCACCCAGGACCTGTTCCTGTATGACATGATCGGCGAGGACGCCAACGGGAACATCATCGGCCGGCATCGTTCAACCGGTATCGGGCGGCCTCGTTTCTGGGACCGCGCGCGCTATTACGGCGAAGAGAAGCGGCTCGCTGCGGCCCTCGACGCCGCTGAAGTCGTTGCTGAAGGCTGAGTACGCCATGAAAATGCAAACAGTCGCACTGGCCTTTCTCGCCGCCGCCGCCATCGGCGGTCTGGCATGGGTCTTTCTTTATCCGTTGTTGTCGGGGCAAAAAAAGGCCGAAAATCGCCGCGCGATCATCGCCAGGCCGGAACAACCATCGGCTCGTCAGGCCGACAAGAGCCAGCGCTCGCGCCGCGAGCAGGTCGAAGGATCGCTGAAGGAAATCGAAGCGCGACGCCAGAAGGACAAGAAAATCTCGCTGAGCACCCGTCTCACGCAGGCGGGTCTGAGCTGGACACCTCAGAAATTCATGATCGCCTCCGGCGTTCTGGCCGCCGTTTGCTTTGCGATGGCGATGATGTTCGGGGGCGGACTGCTTTCAGGCATCGGTCTGGCGTTTGCTGCGGGTTTCGGCCTGCCGCGCTGGCTGCTCAGCTTTCTCAAGAAACGGCGGGAAAAAAATTTCCTCCGCGCGCTGCCGGATGCTGTTGACGTGATCGTTCGCGGCATCAAGGCCGGCCTGCCGCTGTTTGAATCCATCAAGGTGGTCGCAGCCGACGCGCCGGAACCGCTCAAGAGCGAATTCCTGGCTATCATCGAAACCCAGGCGATCGGCATGCCGCTCGGCGAAGCCTGCGGGCGCCTGTTTGAACGGATGCCGGTTCCGGAAGCGAATTTCTTCGGGATCGTCATCGCGATCCAGCAGAAGTCCGGCGGCAATCTCTCGGAGGCTTTGGGCAATCTGTCCAAGGTGCTGCGCGACCGCAAGAAAATGTCCGAGAAGATTCAGGCCATGTCGATGGAAGCCAAGGCTTCCGCGGGCATCATCGGCTCGCTGCCGCCCATCGTCATGCTGCTCGTCTACCTCTCGACCCCCGACTACATCTCGTTGCTGTGGACTCATCCGACCGGTCAATTGATGCTGGTCGGCTGCGCGATCTGGATGTCCATCGGCATCATGGTGATGAAAAAGATGATCAACTTTGACTTCTGACGGTGCAGCATGATCGGGTTTCTAGTCGATAAAATCCACGACGCGCATTTCATGACCATGCTGCTCGCGGCGATCGCCGTGAGCGCAACGGCGTACACATTGATCATGCCGTTGTTTGCAAGCGAAGGCCTGGAAAAGCGCATGAAGGCGGTGGCCAGCGAGCGCGAGCGGATCCGGGCGCGGGAGCGCGATCGTCTGACCAAGACCGAGAAAGTATCGCTGCGTCAGACCCCGAAACAGCTCATCTCCAGGGTCGTGGAAGACTTCAACCTCGGCAAATGGCTGGCGCAGGAAGCCGCGCGCGAAAAACTCGTGATGGCGGGCTACCGCGGACAGGCGCCCTACATCACATTCCTGTTCTTCCGCCTGGTGACGCCTGTCCTGCTTTTCCTGGCGGCGGTGCTGTATGTCTTTGTGATCTCGCATATGCAGAAGACGGTGCCGATCAAGATCGGTATGTGCATCGGTGCGGCCTATCTCGGTTTGCAGGCGCCGATGCTCTTCCTGAAGAATGCGATTGCAAAGCGCCAGCTCTCGATCAAGCGGGCGTTTCCCGATGCCCTCGATCTGCTGCTGATCTGCATCGAGTCCGGCATGTCGATCGAAACCGCGTTCCGCAAGGTCAGCATGGAAATCGGAACGCAATCGGTCGCGCTGTCGGAAGAATTCACGCTGACCACGGCCGAGCTTTCCTATCTTCAGGACCGCAAGGTGGCTTACGAAAATCTCGCGAAACGCACTGGCCTTGAGGGCGTCAAATCGGTCTGCCTGGCGTTGCAGCAGTCGGAACGTTACGGAACGCCGCTTGGTCAGAGCCTGCGCGTCATGGCGCAGGAAAATCGCGACATGCGGATGAACGAGGCCGAAAAGAAGGCCGCGGCATTGCCGCCAAAACTGACAGTGCCGATGATTCTGTTTTTCCTGCCGGTGCTGTTCGTCGTCATTCTGGGACCGACTGGCATCAGGGTCGCCGCGATGCAATGACGCCGGCCGGGCCTTAAGTTAGCGGTCTGCTCCGGGATATTCGGTTACAACACTTCTCGACCAAGGCCACGGTTCTGATTGAAGCAGAAACCGTGGCCTTGGTCTTTTATTTTGATGTGTTTTCTTCACACGAACCGGTGTCGCGCAACACCGCCCCGATGGCCGGCGACGGCGGCCTTGGATGACGGCTTTCTTCAGCACGGCCCACGCTTGGCGGCTCTTTGGTCGATGGCTTGATCGAGCCGATCAGTCCGGATGGTCGAGAGATGCCACCGGCACCATGGCGGCGCCAGCGTGCGGGTGGTCCTTGTGGCTGAGCATCTGCTTCAGATAAGCGACGTTTGCGACCGCCTCATCCGCCGGCAGATCGGCCTTCACGATGGTTTCGGCCTCGGCAAAGCGTCCTTGAAGGCCCACCACGAGAGCGAGATTCTGCCGCACCCGCGCGTCGGCTCTGGTATCGCCATAGGCTTTGCGAAGCACCTCTTCGGCCTTCGGTAAATCACCGGAGAGAACATAGGAAAGGCCGAGATTGGACAGCACCGACGGCTCATCGGGCATGATCTTCAGCGCACTCGCATAATAGCGGCGCGCCTCGTCATGCCGGCCAAGCTGATCGAGCGTCGTTCCCTGCACGGAAAGAATCCGCCAGTCGGGGTTATCGGGCGAGTGGGCCCGGCTGAGAACATCGAACGCCTGCTGGAAACTTCCGTTGTCGGCGAGCGCCCGGCCGTAACCGGCGAGCAACGCCTTGTTGCCGGGATGGGCAATGGTGGCCTGTTCGAGCACGGCGGCGGCCTGGCTGCGCTGCCCGGTGGCACGCAGGGCCTGACCATAGGCCAAGGCGACATCGGCATTTTTGGGATCGGCGCGGTAGCGCTCACCGTAGATTTCCACAGCGCGGCGCGGATCGGAATCGGGGCTGGCCTCAGCTTTCGGCGACAGCGATCCCGTGATATCGGAGGTGGTCTGACAACCGCCGAGCCCAGCGGCCAAAATCGCCGTCACGGCTGCGGAAGAAAGAAGCCGGACCAGACTGGACTTTAGACGCATGGCACTTTGACTCACGGTATCAGGCGATTTGATCGAGCCGAGTGCGCCAGCAATAGGCTGTTAACCCTAACGGCCGGTTAACGTCCGCTCCCGGACAAACTCCGCCGCTCGCAATGAACTGATACCGTTGGGTGTCATTTCAGGAGATTTGCCACGGCAGCCATGCCGCATCGATCACGGGCGCCATTACCAGCTCCACTCTCGCCCGGTCGCGCGGCCCACGGCGGCAGTGGCGTAGCCAAAATCCATTCCTGGTTTGGAGGGACAGAGGTCTTTAATCCAGAAAGACCGCGCCAGAACGATCGTGCCTGCCAGCAAGGAAGCAGGGATCGACCCCCGTCGGGTTATTTATGCTTACGCAGATAGGCGTGAAGCGACTCGGTGCCGGTCTCGGCTTCAGCACCATGTCCTTGCGGCGGCCCTTTGCAAAATGCTCGCCATAGGTTTTACGCAGCGAGCCAACGCGTGTGTTGCCGTGCTTCCTGTCGATGCGGCCAGTCGTGTCACGATGCTAGCCGTCCAATCCCTTCCTGGCCATCCAGCGCTCCCAGGATAGTGGTCCAAAAGAACTACACCAAGGGATCAAGGTTATCACGCTCACACGTGAACGTGTAGAGGCTGCGACCATCGGCTATTCTGGCGCACCATCCTGATTCAAAGCAACGGCCTCAACGATAAACGCCGAGGCCGGGCGACTTTGAGATGAATACCTTGAAACGGCGATTTTAGTGTTGCGTATCCGATACCGCGATCACTCGCAGACCTCGACGCGGCGTATCCGCCAGCCATGGCGCGTCTTGACGCGCTGGCGAACCAGATAGCAACCACCCTCGTCTTCGTAAAAGGGATAATAGCCATCGTAGTAGCCGGGATAAAAACCAAAACCGAATCCGCCGCCGCCGCGAAAGCCACCCCCGTGGAAGCCGCCGCCGTGGAAGCCGCCGCCGCCAAAGCCGTGACCACCACCACTGACCCCCGCCTCCGCGAGCCTGGGCCGCTGTGCTGGACGCGCCTAACATGAAAGCCGACGTACCAAGCATGCCGAAAGCATACATGCAGAACAAGCCAATCACCGCCAAACCGCGGGTCAGGATATTGCGGTGCATTTTTTTGTTCTGCGCCATCGAGTTCTCCGGTTACGTGCCTTGCGCGGTTACGTAGAAAGCGCAAAGGAAAAGAGGCGTATGTTTAATCACCCGAACGGTCAAATCACCTCGGCGTCATGTCGCGATACTTGCCGCCGCTCGAATGCCGGTTATGCCGACAGCTACATTTAGCCAACGTCTTATCAGAATATCCGAAATGGCTCGATCGCACGGTTCAGGCTGGTTTGACGTTATGAGCCATTGTAGAATCCTAAAAGGATCTGCAACCTCCGGCGCGCTGGCCTTCGGCTTGCGTCACAGCAATCCATTTGAGCTACGCTCTATTCAGTTAACAGACCGAGTGAAGCATGCATTCAGTGTTCGAAACCAAACCCGCAACGTCCGCTATTCCCATTACATTTGCGACCAAGGCGACATGGGACGCGATCTGCGCTGAACTTCCCGCGCCGGCGCGGCAGTTCGCGTTGGCCAATGGATTTGCAGCCAAACCTGGAGCATGTCTGACCTTGCCATCCGCGAACGGCCAAGTCGCACAGGTCGTGTTCGGGCTGGAGAACGAGAGCATCAAGTTCCGCGACCTGTTCAGGCCCGGTCTGTTGCCGGGCCTGCTGCCGCCGGGCGTCTACCGCTTCGGCAATGCGCCGCATGATGCGCGCCTCGCCGCGCTTGCCTTCGCACTCGGCAGCTATCGCTTCGGCCGCTACCGCAAGACAGACGTGCCGGAGGTCAGACTGGTGCCCCCTGGCGGCATCGACGTCGCCGACATCGCACGGATGGCGGAAGCAGCCGCGTTGGCCCGCGACCTCATCAATACGCCGTCGAACGATATGGGACCGGAAGAACTGGCGGAGGCGGCGCAGCATCTGGCGAAGCGGTTCGGTGCGAGATTTCAACTGCGTCGTCGGCGACGATCTGGTGCGACAGAATTTTCCGCTGATCCATGCGGTCGGCATGGCTTCACCGCGCGCGCCCCGGCTGATCGATATGACCTGGGGTGACCCTGCTCACCCCAAAGTGACGTTGGTCGGCAAGGGAGTTTGTTTCGACACCGGCGGCCTCGACCTGAAGCCGTCCAGCAGCATGCTTATCATGAAGAAGGATATGGGCGGCGCCGCCAACGTGCTGGCGCTGGCGTTG
Source organism: uncultured Alphaproteobacteria bacterium (assembly GCA_963811915.1). GTDB lineage: Bacteria > Pseudomonadota > Alphaproteobacteria > Rhizobiales > Xanthobacteraceae > Bradyrhizobium. Next base: position 50,654 of record CAWETC010000030.1, on the reverse strand, counting down.
ATGATAATGGACGCCAGGCTCAAGGTGCGCCTGAGGGTCCTGATTCCCGCCGTCGAGAATGCGGTCGCCGGCAACGCGTTCCGTCCGCTCGATATCTTCCCCTCGCGCAAGGGCCTGAGCGTGGAAATCGGCAACACCGACGCCGAAGGCCGGCTGGTGCTGGCCGATGCCCTTGCGCTCGCCGATGAAGAGAAGCCCGATCTCTTGATCGATCTCGGTACCCTGACCGGAGCGGCGCGGGTGGCGCTCGGGCCGGAGTTGCCGCCGTTTTACACCGACGATGAGACACTGGCACAGGATTTGGCCGCGTCCGCGAAACGTGAGAACGATCCGTTATGGCGATTGCCGCTGTGGCCGCCTTACGACGGCTGGCTTGATTCCAAAGTCGCCGACCTCAATAACGCGCCATCGGGCGGGTTCGCCGGCTCGATCGTCTGCGCGCTGTTCCTGCAACGTTTTGTCGAGGCCGCCAAAAGCTGGCTGCATGTCGATATTTACGGCTGGACGCCATCGGCCAAGCCGGCGCGCCCGGAGGGCGGCGAATGCCAGGCGGCGCGTGCCATCTACAAATTGCTGAGCGACCGTTATGGATGATCCGCGCATGACGCCGGCACGGCCCGACCTTGCCGCGAAATATCTCGAAGGCAAGGTTAAAGCCGCGCGTTTCGTCACCGGCGAGGAATTCGAAATATCGGACGCCATCGCGCCCTTGCGTAGCGCGCCGTCGCCCGACGCTGAATTGGCGACGCAGGCGCTGAAGGGCGAGCGCGCCACCATCTATGACCGCAATGCCGAAGGCTGGGCCTGGGGTCAGCTGAGCAGCGATGGCTATGTCGGCTGGCTTCCGGATCGCGCGCTGGCAAAACCCCAGGGGCGACCAACGCACAAGGTCACCGCGATCAGGACATTTGCGTTTCCTGGCCCCTCGATCAAGCTGCCGCCGGTCACGGCACTCCTCATGGGGACAACGATAATCGTGACCCGCCAGGACGGCGCCTTCGCCGTCACACGTGACGGCTGGTATCTGCCGCAACAGCATGTTGGCAGCATCGACCAGCACGCCGACGATTTCGTTGCGGTCGCCGAACGCTTTGTCGGCACGCCGTATCTGTGGGGCGGCAAGAGCAGCCTCGGGATCGATTGTTCCGGACTGGTTCAGGTGTCATTGAATGCCGCCGGCATTGGCTGCCCGCGCGACAGCGACATGCAGCAGGACGGCCTCGGCAGGATGCTGGATTCCGCGGAATCGAAAAAGCTGCAACGCGGCGACCTGATTTTCTGGAAAGGCCATGTGGCGATCGCACGGGACGCGACCTCCATTGTTCATGCCAACGCCCATCACATGGCCACCTCGATCGAGGCTACCCGTGACGCCGTCGCGCGCATCAAGGCCGCCGGCAGCGAGGTCACCGCCATCAAGCGGCTGGCTTGAACCCGCTCAGATCGCGCTCGCCCCGCCGTTCGCGGTCTCCAGCCGGAACGCGGCGGCGAACAGCGCGCGGGTGTAGTCGGTCTTCGGATTTTTGAACAGCTGCACAGCCGGCCCCTCCTCCACCACCTTGCCCTGACGCATCACGATCAGGTGGCTCGCGAGCGAGGCGACCACACGCAGATCATGCGAGATGAACATATAGGTCAGGTCGCGTTTGCGCTGCAATTCGCGGAGCAGATCGACCATCTGCGCCTGGAACAGCATATCGAGCGCGCTGGTCGGCTCATCAAGCACGACGAAATTCGGCTCCAGCACCACCGCGCGGGCAATGCTGATGCGCTGGCGCTGGCCGCCGGAGAACTCATGCGGATAGCGAAACCGGGTGGCCGGATCGAGACCGACATCCCTGAGCGCCTTGATTACCCGCGTCTCGCGCTCGGTTTCCGAAAGCGCGCGCTGATGTACGCTGAGGCCTTCGGCCACGATGTCACCGACCGACATGCGCGGGCTCAGCGCGCCGAACGGATCCTGAAACACGATCTGCATGTCGCGGCGGAATGGCCGCATCGCCTTGAAACGCAGGCCCTGGATGTTGCTGCCCAAAAACACGATCGGCCCATCGGACGAAATCAGCCGCAGCAGCGCCAGACCGAGCGTGGTCTTGCCCGAGCCGGATTCGCCGACAACGCCGAGCGTCTCGCCCTTGCGCACCTTCAGGCTGACGCCGTCGACCGCCTTGATATGTCCGACCGTCTTGCGCAACAAACCGCGCTTGATCGGAAACCAGACCTTCAGGCGGTCGGCCGACATCACCACCGGCGAATTCGGCCGCGGCGGCGCCGGGTCGGGCTTGGGCTCCGCCGCCAGCAACGCGCGGGTGTAGGGGTGTTTCGGTGCGGTAAAGACCTGTTCGACCGGTCCCTGCTCGACGATCTTGCCGTTGTTCATGACGCAGACCACGTTCGCGATGCGGCGCACGATGCCGAGATCGTGGGTGATGAACAACAGGCTCATGCCGAGCCGCGTGCGAATTTCCGCCAGCAGCGTCAGGATCTGCGCCTGCACGGTGACATCGAGCGCCGTGGTCGGTTCATCCGCGATCAAGAGCTCCGGCTCGTTGGCGAGCGCCATGGCAATCATGACACGCTGGCGCTGGCCGCCGGATAATTGATGCGGATAGCTCGCAAGCCGCGTTTCCGGTTCGGGGATGCCCACTTGCGTCAGCAGTTCAAGCGTTCGTTGCCGTGCCTTCGCGCCGCGAATGCCGCTGTGAAGCTGCATGATCTCGCCAATCTGCGACTCGATCGTATGCAGCGGATTGAGCGAGGTCATCGGCTCCTGGAAGATGATCGAAATGTCGTTGCCGCGAATGCCGCGGATCTCGCGCTCCGACAGATCGAGCAGTTCACGGCCCCGAAAGTGAATGCTGCCCGACGGGTGCGACGCCGTTGGATACGGCAGCAGCTTGAGGATCGACAAGGCGCTGACGGATTTTCCGGAACCGGACTCGCCGACCAGCGCCACGCACTCGCCGCGTTTGATCGCAAAAGAAATATGATCGACCGCAATCGACGTGCCACTGGGCTGGTGAAACGCCACTGAGAGGTCGCGAACGTCGAGCAAGGGCTGGTTGATGGCATCCATGCTTGCGTCCTATCTGAACGTCTTGCGCGGATCGAACGCGTCACGCACAGCCTCGCCGATGAAGATCAGCAGCGACAGCATGATCGCAACCGCGAAGAATCCGGTGAAGCCCAGCCACGGCGCCTGGACGTTGGCCTTTCCCTGCGACAGCAATTCGCCCAGCGAGGGCGAGCCTGGCGGCAATCCGAAGCCGAGAAAATCTAGCGCGGTCAGCGTCATTACCGATGACGAGACGATGAACGGCAGAAACGTCATGGTCGCGACCATGGCGTTCGGCAACAGATGCCGGAACATGATCACGGCATTGGAGACGCCGAGCGCGCGGGCGGCCTGGATATATTCGAAATTACGCCCGCGCAGAAATTCCGCGCGCACCAGGCCGACCAGCGAAACCCACGAGAACAGCAGCAGGATGCCGAGCAGGACAAAGAAGCCGGGCACCAGCACCGACGACAGGATCAGCAACAGATAGAGCGAGGGTATCGCCGTCCAGACCTCGATGAAACGCTGGAATCCGAGATCGATCCAGCCGCCGAAATAGCCCTGTACGCCGCCGGCGGCGACGCCGATGATCGACGAGATGATGGTCAGGCTGAGGCCGAACAGCACCGAGATGCGAAAACCGTAAATCAGGCGCGCGACCACGTCGCGGCCCTGATCGTCGGTGCCGAGCCAGTTATATTCGAGGTCGCGGCAGCTCTTGAGGCCCTTCTTCTGCACCACCTCCTTGCACTGATCTTCGGTCAGCAACCAGGTCGGCTTCGATGGCGCCGGCGTCGGTAAATCGAGATTATGCGTATCGTAGGAATAGCGGATCGGGGGCCAGACGATAGTACCGCCCTTGTCAGCGATCAGCTTCTGCAGATAGGGATCGCGATAATCCGCCGCGGTTTCGAAGTCGCCGCCGAAGGTGGTCTCGGAATAGCTGACGAAGGCCGGAAAATACAGATGGCCATCGAACTTGATCAGGAGCGGACGATCATCGGCTATCAATTCTGCGAACAACGAGACCACAAACAGGATCAGGAAGATCCAGAACGACCAGTATCCCCGGCGGTTCGATTTGAAATTCTGCCAGCGGCGGCGGTTGAGCGGCGACGGGCCGAACCGATGGCGCGTGACCGGCACCGCTTCGCCGAGCGGCGACTGCGTGGTGGTTTCAACCGGCGGCGGTGCGGTGATGGTCATCAGACTTCCCGCGCCTCGAAATCGATCCGTGGATCGATCCACATATAAGCAAGGTCGGAGATCAAATTCACCACCAGACCGACCAGCGAGAAGATGAACAATGTTCCGAACACTACGGGATAGTCGCGGTTCAGCACGCTCTCGAAGCCAAGCAGGCCAAGCCCATCCAGCGAGAAGATGGTTTCGATCAACAGCGAGCCCGAAAAGAAGGCGTGGATGAACGCGCCGGGAAAACCGGCGATGACGATCAGCATGGCGTTGCGGAAAATGTGATTGTACAGCACCTGCCGTTCGCTGCAGCCCTTGGCGCGCGCGGTCATCACATATTGCTTGCGGATTTCATCGAGGAAGGAATTCTTGGTCAGCAACGTCATGGTGGCGAAGGCGCCAAGCGACATCGAGATCAGGGGCAGCGTAATGTGCCAGAAATAATCGAGGATTTTCCAGTACCAGGGAAATTGCGACCAGCCGTCCGACGTGAGGCCGCGCAGCGGGAAAATATTGAAGAACGAGCCGCCGGCGAACAGGATGATCAGCAGGATAGCGAACAGAAATCCCGGAATCGCAAAGCCGATAATGACCACGGCCGAGGTCCAGGTATCGAATTCGATCCGTCCATGACCGCCTTGCGGATGCCCAGCGGAATCGAAATCAGATAGGTCAAAAGCGTCATCCAGATGCCCAGCGACATCGAGACCGGCAGCTTCTCCTTGATCAGCTGCAGCACGCTGACATCGCGGAAATAGCTCTTGCCGAAATCGAACCGTGCGAAATTCCACAGCATCAGCGCGAAACGTTCCGGCGCCGGCTTGTCGAAGCCGAACTGCTTCTCAAGGCTCTTGACGAAGGCGGGATCCAGCCCCTGGGCACCGCGATATTTCGAACTGACGGCATCGGACGAGGCGCCGACCTGGCCACGCGCGCCGAAATCGCCACCGGACGAGCCCGAAATCCTGGAGCTGCCGCCGGTATCGGCGCCACTGAGCTGCGCAATCACCCGCTCGACCGGGCCGCCCGGGGCAAATTGCACCACCACAAACGACACGAACAAAATCCCGAGCAGCGTCGGGATCATCAGGAGAATGCGTCGGGCGATATAGGCGCTCATGAATTATTTCGCCTGCTCAGCCTTGGCCACTTTGCCGGGATCGGACCACCAGTTTTCCGGTGCGCCGACGCCTTGCGCATATCGCGCCGGCTTGTCGGGGTGTCCAAACAGATCCCAATAGGCGATCGGATGATTGGTCCGATACCATTGCGGCACCCAATAGCGTCCGGCGCGAAACACCCGATCGAATGCGCGGCAGGCGACCGTCAGATCGGCGCGATTATCGGCGCCGAGGATCTTTTCGATCAGCGCATCGATGACGGGGTCGGAGATGCCGGCCAGATTGTACGACCCCTTGGTCTTGGCCGCTTGCGACGAGAAGAACGGGCGCATGCCGTCGCCCGGCGTGGCCGACATGCTGAAGCGCTCGATGGTCATGTCGAAGTCGAAATCTTCCACCCGGGCGCGATATTGAATGGGATCGACAACCCGCAAGGTAGCTTCGATCCCGAGCGTACCGAGATTCTTGATGTAAGGCGCATGGTGCGGCTGCAGCGAGGGCTCGTCGACCAGAAATTCGATTTTGAAAACCTCGCCATTGCGCAACAACCGCTTGCCGTCCTTGATGACGAGCCCGGCATCCTGCAACAGTTGAGACGCTTTGCGCAGCAAGGTGCGATCCTGCCCCGAGCCATCCGATACCGGCGGCACGAACGGCGGTCCGAACACCTCGTCCGGCACCTGGCCGCGGAACGGCTCGAGCAGCTTGAGTTCTTCCGGCGACGGCGGTCCGCTCACCATCATGTCTGAATTCTGGAACGGCGAGTGCGTGCGCGCATAGGCGCCGTACATGATGGTCTTGTTGGTCCATTCGAAATCGAATGCCTGGATCAGCGCTTCGCGCACGCGCGCATCGCCAAACTTCTCGCGGCGGGTATTGATGAACCAGCCCTGCGCGCCGGACGGCGTATCGTCCGGCAGGGTCTCGCGCTTGACCCGGCCATCCTTCACGGCGGGAAAATCATAACGCGTCGCCCATACCCGCGCGGTGAATTCCTCACGATACAGGTAGCTCCGTGCGGTAAACCCCTCGAACGCGACGTCCCGATCCCGATAGAATTCGTAACGCACGACGTCGAAATTATAACTGCCGCGGGCCACCGGAAGGTCGGCACCCCACCAATCCCGGACCCGTTCGAATTCGACGTAGCGGTTGACTTCGAATTTTCCGACTTTGTACGGCCCGCATCCCAGCGGGATATCCAGCGTCGATTCATCGAACGGCCGCATCGCATAGTAGACCTTCGAGAAAATCGGCAGGCCCGCGACATAGAGCGGCACATCGCGCGCGCGCTTTTCGGCGAAGGTGACGACCAGCGTGGCGTCGTCGGTCGCTTCCGCCTTCACCATGTCGCGCATCTGCTGCAAAATCAGCGGATGCCCCTTGGTCTTGAGCGTGGTCAGCGAGAAGGCAGCGTCATGCGCCGTCAGCTTTGAACCATCGTGAAATCTCGCTTCCGGCCGCAGCGTGAACCGATAGGTCAGCTTGTCAGCCGATATCTGCACTGATTTGGCGACGAGGCCATACATCGCGTCGGGCTCGTCGTTGGCGCGCACCATCAGCGGCGCAAACGTCATGTCCATGCCCTGGGCGCCTTCACCTTTCAGGATGTAGGCGTTGAACGAATTGAAGGTCTGATAGGACTGATTATAGGCGCGAACCGAGGGAATGAGCGAAAACATCCCGCCTTTCGGCGCGGCGACGTTGACATAGTCGAAGTGATGAAAGTCGGACGGATATTTCAGGTCGCCGAACACCGATATGCCGTGAGCCCCAATGCCGGCATCGGCTGACATTGCCGGCCGCAACCATGACGCGCCCAAAGCGCCGATGCCAAGACCGAGCACATGCCGGCGGGAGAACTGCGCCATGCGCGAAAAATCCCTCAAGAGCGCTTGCCGATCCTGGCGGCCTTGTCGGCGTCGAACCACCACAATGACGGCAGCCCGGAGCGCGCGTATTTCGGCAGATCAGCATGGCTGAAGCGGTCCCAGCGCGCATAGCGCGAAAAGCCGTAGGTAAACTGCGGCACGACGTAGAAATTCCACAGCAGCACGCGATCGAGCGCCCTGGTCGCGGCCACCAGCTCTGAGCGGTCCTTGGCGAAGATCACTCTGTCGATCAGCGCATCGATAGCGGGATTCTTGATGCCGATCGTATTTCTCGAGCCGGGGACATCGGCGCTCTGCGACCCCCAATATTCGCGCTGCTCGTTGCCGGGCGACAGTGACTTACCCCATTGATCGATAATCATGTCGAAATCGAAACTGCGCAGCCGGTTTTGATACTGCGCATCGTCGACGACGCGGATCGAGGCCGTCACGCCGATGCGTTCCAGCGACGGCTTGTAGAAAAGCGCGATCCGTTCGGCGGACGGATCCTGAACCAAAATCTCGACGGTGACCGGCTTGCCGGCGGCATCTACCAGCTTGCGGTCCCGCACTTCGAAACCTGCCTCCTTCAAGAGCCGTGCGCCCTCGCGCAAATTCGCACGCACCGCTTCAGGATTGCCGCCGACCGGATTGACATAAGGGGTCGTGAAGACTTCGGCCGGCACCTTGTCTCGCAGCTTCTCAAGTATCTCGAGTTCCACCCCCTGCGGCAGACCAGACGACGCCAGTTCGGTTCCATCGAAGTAGCTGTTGATGCGCGTGTACTGTCCAAAGAACAGTTGCTTGTTCATCTCCTCGAAATCAAAAGCGTAGTTGAAGGCACGGCGCACGCGCGCGTCCCTGAATTGTTCGCGGCGCACATTCAGCGCAAAGGCCTGCATGCGGCCTAAATCGTTGATCGGAAACTTCTCGAGAATCACGCGCTTTTCAGTAACGGCAGGAAAATCGTAGGCCGTGGCCCATTGCTTGGCGGAGTTCTCGGCGATCCAGTCCGCCTGATCGGCCTTGAATGCCTCGAGCGCCACCAGGTTGTCGCGGAAAAACTCGAAGCGCATTTCGTCGAAATTTTCCTGGCCGATCCGCACCGGCAGGTTCGCGCCCCAATAATCCTTCACCCGTTCCAGCCTGACGGACCTTCCCGCAACGAAATCCTTGATACGATAGGGGCCCGAGCCCAACGGCGGCTCCAGGGTAGTCGCCGAGATATCGCGCTTATGGCCTTCGCCGTCTGCGCCTTCCCAATAATGTTTCGGCAATACCTCCAACTCACCGACGATGGTCGGCAGTTCGCGATTCCCGGGGGCATCGAACGTGAATTTGATATCGCGCTCGCCGATCTTTTCGACTTTCTCGACGTGACGATAATACGAGGCGTACATCGGGCTGTACTTCTTCAGGACCTCGATCGAGAAAATCACATCTTCCGGTGTCACCGGCTTGCCGTCGTGCCAGTGGGCTTCCTTGCGAAGACGATAGATCACCCAGGCAAAATCGTCGGGGTGAGACGCGGCTTCCGCCAGCAGTCCATATTCCGTAGCGACCTCGTCTTGCGACCGTGCCATCAGCGTTTCGTAAATCAGATTGGCGGCCGGCGCGATTGAGCCTTTGACGCCTGCGACCGCGATGTTGAAATTATCGAACGTGCCGATCGATATCATGCGCGCGACGCCGCCCTTCGGCGCATCGGGATTGACGTAGTCGAAGCGCTTGAAATCGGCCGGGTACTTTATGTCGCCGAACAGCGACAGCGCGTGACGCCAGCCCGGCTCCCCTCCGGCTGCCTGTGCATGTGCTGGAAGGCTCGTTGCAACTCCCAGGGCCGGGGCGATAGAGGCGAAGGCGGCGCTCTGCAAAAGATCTCGTCGGGTAATGGCCAAATGAATAATCCCTGTGGGTACGGCGCGCTATTGAGGGCGCAGTATAAGGCAAGGTTTCGACCGATTATGTTGCTTTTTCCTCATGATACCAGCTTGTGAACGGCGGTGCTGCGGCGAAAGGTCCGGCAATGGGGCGCACTGCCGGCGAAAACGCGACCTCAGAACCGAATGCAAAACGGCCAGGCAAAAGCCCGGCCGTTGTAACGAAATCCATCTGGAACCAGGGATCGTCTATTTCGCCGCCGTCGGCAGGGGAACCGGGTTATCCGAAAGCGTGTGCAGATAGTCGATCACGTCGGCGCGTTCGCTATCCTTCTGGATACCGGCAAAACCCATCGCCGTGCCGGGAACGAAGCCCTTGGGATTGGAGATGAACTGGTTGAGGTCGTCATAGGTCCAGGTGCCGCCCTTGGCCTTCATCGCGGCCGAGAAATTGAATCCGCGTCCTTCGCCCTTCTTGTCGCCGACGATGCCGTAGAGATTCGGACCCACCTTGTTGGGTCCGCCCTTCTCGAAGGTGTGGCAGGCGCCGCATTTCTTCGCCGCGGCTTCACCCTTCTCGACGGAAGCGGTCTGCAGCAGCTTTTCGATCGGCTCGGACGGTGCGGGCGCGGCTTCCTTGCCGCCCGGCGCCGCTTCCTTCACCGCAATCTCGAAACCCGGCTTTGCTGGCATCACGGGAGCAAAAAGCGCACCAGCGGTGAAGCTCGTGACCAGCATAACGAGGCAGGTGCCCAGAACGGCACCAAGAATTTTATTGAGTTCGAAGGAGTCCATTTTGGATCAGGCTCCAGGCCGGAATGTCGACTTAGGCCGGGGGAAACGGCCGCGGATGAGCGCCAGGAATTAGGCTTTCGCACCGCACCCGAGCCACGATCAGATATCGGTTTGCCCGTGCTCTGGCAACCCGTATAAATGCGAGAGCTTTCGACCAATCCCCATCATTTCCGGCTTGTTATCGACCCGGGGGCCCAGACCTCACCCTGATGACCGAACCTCGTATTTTAGTGCTGATTCCCGCCCGCATGGCCGCGACACGCCTGCCGGGCAAGCCGCTATTGGATATCGCCGGCCTGCCGATGGTCGTCCACGTGCTGCGCCGCGCTGAGTCCGCCGGGGTGGGCCGCGTCGCCGTGGCCACCGACACGCCGGAGATCGCGGCCATCGTGATCGCCCACGGCTTTGAAGCGGTGATGACCCGCGCCGATCACCCCTCCGGATCGGATCGGATTTACGAGGCGGTGGGCAAGCTCGACCCTGGAGGCGCGGCGGACATCATCGTCAACCTGCAGGGCGACTTTCCGACCATTGAGCCCGGCAATATCCGCGACGTGCTGGCGCCGCTGGCCGACCCCGCGGTCGATATCGCGACGCTGGCCGCGGAAATCCACACCGAGGAAGAGGCCTTGAATCCGAATGTGGTGAAGATGATCGGCTCGCCTGTGAACCCGCCAATCAACCCGAAGCGGCTGCGCGCGCTTTATTTCACCCGCGCCACGGCGCCTTGGGGCGACGGTCCGCGCTACCACCACATCGGCCTCTATGCCTATCGCCGCGCGGCGCTGGAGCGTTTTGTCGCCCTGCCCCCGTCGCCCCTGGAACAGCGGGAAAAGCTCGAACAATTGCGGGCCATCGAGGCCGGCATGCGGATCGATGTCACCATCGTCGACACCGTCCCGCGCGGGGTCGACACCCCGGCCGACCTGGAAACCGCCCGGCAAATACTGGCGAAAGGCTGAGCGGCTGCTACAAGGCGCGCTATGATCCAAACAATGACCAAACCCATGAAAATCGCATTCCAGGGCGAGCCGGGCGCGAATTCCCACATCGCCATCGCCGAGGCCTATCCCGACGCCGAAGCCCTGCCCTGCCCGACCTTCGAGGACGCGCTGGCCGCGATCAGTTCGGGCGAGGCGGACCTCGGCATGATCCCGATCGAAAACTCGGTCGCCGGCCGGGTCGCCGATATCCATCATCTGCTGCCGCAATCGGGCCTGTTCATCGTCGGCGAATGGTTCCTGCCGATTCACCACCAGCTGATGGCGCCGCGCGGTGCCAAACTCGCCGATATCAAGACCGTGGAAAGCCATGTCCATGCGCTCGGGCAATGCCGCCGTGTCATCCGCAAGCTCGGCATCAGGCCGATCGTCTCGGGCGATACCGCCGGCAGCGCGCGCATCGTCGCCGAGCGCGGCGACAAGAGCTGCGCCTCGATCGCCTCCCGGCTGGCGGCCGATATCTATGGCCTCGACATCCTGGCCGAGGATGTCGAGGACGAAACCCACAACACCACGCGCTTTGTGGTGCTGGCCCGCGAGGCGGACTGGGCCAAACAGGGATCGGGACCGCTGGTCACCACTTTTGTATTCCGGGTGCGCAATCTCCCCGCCGCGCTCTACAAGGCGATGGGCGGTTTTGCCACCAACGGCGTCAACATGACCAAGCTGGAAAGCTACATGGTCGACGGCAATTTCTTCGCCACGCAATTCTATGCCGATGTCGATGGCCATCCCGACGACAGGAATCTCGCCTTCGCGCTGGAGGAATTGAAGTTCTTCTCGCGCGAATTCCGGATTGTCGGGGTCTATCCCGCCCATCCGTTCCGCGCGACCTTCAGCGAGAAGGCGGAGTAGATCACGCCGCCGCTTTCTTCCCGAGCCCGAACGCCTCCGCCAGCAGTTGATAGGATTTCTTGCGCGCGTCATGGTCATAGACCGCCGTGATGACCATCAACTCGTCCGCCTGGCTGGCCGCGATCATCGGCTGCAGCTTTTGCATCACCGTCGCGGGGCTGCCCACAAACATCCGCGAGCGATTACGCGCGATCGAAGCCCGCTCGCTCTCTGTATAGGGATAGGCCAGCGCTTCCTCGACGCTCGGCAGCGGCCGATATTGGCCGCGATCCCGGAGCAACCGGTTGAGATCCATCGACGACGCGAGCTGTTCGGCTTCCGCATCGGTTTCGGCGGCGACCACCGCGACAGCGAGAATGGCATAGGGCGTGGTGCGCCAGCCGGACGGCTTGAAATGCGCGCGGTAATTGGTCATCGCGGCCAGCGCGTCATGCGAGGCGAAATGGTGCGCGAACGCAAAACCCATGCCGACCTGGGCGGCGAGTTCTGAACTGTAGTCGCTGGAGCCGAGCAGCCAGATCGGCGGCAGCGGCGTGTCATCCGGCATCGCCACCACATTGTGGAACGGATGGTTGGGCGGAAAATCACGGGTCTCCCACAACGTCAATTCATGCAGCCGCTCGAGAAAATCGTCGCCCTCGCGGCGATCGAGCCGGCTGCGCAGCGCAAACGCGGTGGTGCCGTCGGTGCCGGGCGCCCGGCCAAGCCCGAGATCGATCCGGCCAGGAAACAGCGCCTCCAGCATCTTGAAACGCTCGGCTACCATCAGCGGCGCATGGTTCGGGAGCATCACGCCACCGGAGCCGACCCGGATGTTCTTGGTCACCGCGGCGATCTGCCCGATCATGATCTCCGGCGCCGGGCTCGCGACGGATGCCAGATTATGGTGTTCGGCCAACCAGTAGCGGGTATAGCCCAGCGTATCGGCGTGGCGGGCCAGGTCGATGCTGTTGCGCAGCGCCGCGGCGGGCTTGGTGCCGGTGGTGACGACGGAAAGGTCGAGGATGGAAAGCGGGGTCATGGCGTCTAACTAATGTACTCTCTCGGGCCTACAAAGGGGCCTTTTAAAGATCGGGCGCGCGGCGGCAGGCGGCGGCGCTCGCAACTCACACTGTATTAAGTGGGCAGTTATTTGATAAATTCAAAAACAATTCATATTGCCCACTTTCAGGGCCATAGACTGCGCTTCCCAACAGATTAGCACACACCTTAGAATTCTAATATATTACAATTCTTTACACCAATATGGAACCTTCAAAAAACATTTCTTCGCCTCTGCCCATCGCCTTCCATTTCGCGTATAAACTACGATATTTGTCCGGTAATTGGGCAAATTCCCACGCGCGATGGGCTGTTTGTCCGGCCTTGAGTGGTTTATTTTAGCGCACTGCAACCAGATCTGAAGTCCGATCGAAAGAGTGGAGTTTGCGGTGTCATGACCGAGGTTACGTCCCCAGCGCCCGACGGACACCGCGCGCCGAAATCGCCGGCGATCTCCTTTGAGTTCTTCCCGCCGAAGACCGAGGAGATGGAGCGCAGCCTGTGGGACACCATCAAGCGCCTCGCGCCGCTGACGCCTAATTTCGTCTCGGTAACCTACGGCGCCGGGGGGTCGACCCGCGAGCGCACCCATTCCACCATCACCCGCATCCTCGCTGAAACCGACCTGCTGCCGGCCGCGCATCTGACCTGTGTCGGCGCCGCGCGCGGCGAAATCGACGACATCGTCGGCCGCTATCACGAGGTCGGCGTCCGCCACATCGTCGCGTTGCGCGGCGATCCGCCCGGCGGAATCGGCACCGCCTATACCACGCATCCGGATGGCTACCAGACGTCGGCCGAACTCGTGGCCGGCATCAAGAAGCGTCATCCCGATATTGAAGTCTCCGTCTCCGCGTACCCCGAGAAGCATCCGGAAAGCCCCGACTTCGATGCCGACATCGATGTCCTGAAAGCCAAGGTCGATGCCGGCGCCACCCGCGCCATCACCCAGGTGTTCTTCGACAACGATTTGTATTTTCGCTATCTCGACCGGGTTCGGGCGCGCGGCATCGATATCCCGATCGTGCCCGGCATCATGCCGATGCACAATTTCAAGCAGGCCCGGAATTTCGTGACGCGCGCCGGCACCAGCGTGCCGGACTGGCTCGCGGAGAAATTCGACGGCCTCGACGACGACGCCGAGACCCGCAAGCTGGTGGCCGCTACCGTCGCGGCCGGCCAGGTGCAAAAGCTCGCCAAGCACGGCGTCGATACCTTTCACTTCTACACCATGAACCGCGCGGATCTCGTGTTCGCCATCAGCCATTTGCTGGGCATCCGCCCGCAAGGCGCACAGAAAGCCGCCTGATCGATGACCATACCTGTCTCTCCCAAGCGAACCGCGCTGATAGCGGCTGCCCGTGAACGTATCCTGGTGCTCGACGGCGCCATGGGCACCATGATCCAGGGCCTTCAATATGACGAGGCCGCGTTTCGCGGCGAGCGCTTCAAGGATTTCCACCGCGACCTCCGCGGCAACAATGATCTTCTGATTCTCACGCAGCCGAAGGCAATCGAGGATATCCACGCCCAATATTTGCGCGCCGGCGCCGATATCGTCGCTACCAACACCTTCTCCTCGACCTCGATCGCGCAGGCCGATTACGACCTCTCGGGCTTTGCCTACGAGCTCAATCTTGAGGGCGCGAAACTCGCGCGCGCCGCGGCCGAGCGCGTCAGCGCCGAAGACGGCAGACCGCGTTTTGTCGCCGGCGCCATCGGCCCGACCAACCGCACCGCGTCGATCTCGCCTGACGTTTCGAGTCCCGGCTACCGCGCCGTCACCTTCGACGATCTGCGCACCGCCTATGGCGAACAGATCAAAGGCCTGCTCGATGGCGGCGCCGATCTGCTGCTGGTCGAAACCATCTTCGACACGCTCAACGCCAAGGCCGCGCTCTATGCCATCGCGGAAATCGCCGAAGCGCGCAACGTCGATGTGCCCGTGATGATCTCCGGCACCATCACCGACAAATCCGGCCGCCTGCTGTCGGGGCAACTCCCTGAAGCGTTCTGGAATTCGGTGCGCCACGCGAGACCCATCACCATCGGCTTCAACTGCGCGCTCGGCGCCGAGGATCTGCGCGCCCATATCGCCGACATCGGCCGCGTCGCCGATACGCTGGTGTGCGCCTACCCCAACGCCGGCCTGCCCAACGAATTCGGCCAGTATGACGAGAGCCCGGACTATATGGCGCGGCTGATCGGCGAGTTCGCCTCGGCCGGTCTCGTCAATATCGTCGGCGGCTGCTGCGGCACTACGCCCGATCATATCGCGGCGATCGCCGCCGCCGTCGCGCCGCACAAGCCGCGCGCCATTCCCGTGATCGAGCCGCGCCTGCGGCTGTCGGGCCTCGAGCCGTTTGAGCTGACGCCCGCGATTCCTTTCGTCAATGTCGGTGAGCGCACCAACGTGACGGGATCGGCGAAATTCCGCAAGCTGGTCACCGCCGGCGATTACACCGCCGCACTTCAGGTCGCGCGCGACCAGGTCGAGAACGGCGCCCAGATCATCGACGTCAACATGGACGAGGGGTTGCTGGACTTTGAAGCGGCGATGGTGACGTTCCTCAACCTCGTCGCCGCAGAACCCGACATCGCCCGCGTCCCTGTCATGGTGGACTCCTCGAAGTTTGCCGTGATCGAAGCCGGCCTGAAATGCGTTCAGGGCAAGCCAGTGGTGAACTCGATCTCGATGAAGGAAGGCGAGGCGAAGTTCATTCACGAGGCCAAAATCGCACGGCGTCATGGCGCTGCCGTGGTGGTGATGGCGTTCGACGAGGCCGGACAGGCCGATACGTTCGCGCGCAAGACCGAGATCTGCAAGCGCGCCTATGACATCCTGGTCGGGCAACTGAACTTCCCGCCGGAAGACATCATCTTCGACCCCAATATTTTCGCGATCGCGACCGGGCTCGAGGAACACAATAATTACGGCGTCGACTTCATCGAGGCGACGCGCTGGATCCGGCAAAACCTGCCGCACGCCCATATTTCCGGCGGCGTCTCGAATCTGTCGTTCTCGTTCCGCGGCAACGAACCGGTGCGCGAGGCGATGCATTCGGTGTTCCTGTATCACGCCATCAAGGCCGGCATGGATATGGGCATCGTCAATGCCGGGCAGATGATCGTCTATGACGACATCGATCCGGAATTGCGCCAGACTTGCGAAGACGTCATCCTCAACCGCGACCCCGGCGCGTCCGAACGGCTGCTGGCGCTTGCGGAAAAATTCCGCGGCAAGGAGAAGCAGACCAAAGAGCAGGATCTGGCCTGGCGCGAATGGCCGGTCGACAAAAGGCTGAGCCACGCGCTGGTGCACGGCATCACCGAATATATCGAAACCGATACCGAGGACGCGCGCAAAGTCGCCGAGCGTCCGCTCAATGTGATCGAAGGCCCGCTGATGGCCGGCATGAACATCGTCGGCGACCTGTTCGGCGACGGCAAAATGTTCTTGCCGCAGGTGGTGAAATCCGCGCGCGTGATGAAGCAGGCGGTGGCCTATCTGATGCCGTTCATGGAAGAGGAGAAGGCGCGCAACCTCGCCAACGGCATTGCCGGCGACGGCCGCAAGAACGCCGGCAAGATCGTGCTCGCGACCGTGAAGGGCGATGTCCACGACATCGGCAAGAACATCGTCGGCATCGTCCTGCAATGTAACAATTTCGAGGTGATCGACCTCGGCGTCATGGTACCGGCCGCCAAGATCATCGAGACCGCGAAAGCCGAGGGCGCCGACATCATCGGCCTGTCCGGCCTGATCACGCCGTCGCTGGACGAAATGAGTTTCCTCGCCGGCGAGATGGAACGCCAGGGCCTGAAGGTGCCGCTGTTGATCGGCGGCGCCACTACCAGCCGCGTCCATACCGCCGTCAAGATCGACCCGAACTATCGCAGCGGGCCGGTGGTGCATGTCAACGACGCCAGCCGCGCCGTCGGCGTCGCCTCCTCGCTGCTGTCGCCGGAGCGGCGCGAGGCTTACGCCGCCGAAGTGCGCGCCGATTACGCCAAGATTTCCGCCGCACATTTCCGCGCCCAGGCCGACAAGAAGCGGCTGAAGCTCGCCGACGCCCGCGCCAATGCGGCGAAGATCGATTTTGCGAAAACGCCGCCGAAGAAGCCGGCGTTCCTCGGCATCAAGAGTTTTAAGGCATACGACCTCGCCGAGCTCGCCGACTACATCGACTGGACGCCGTTCTTCCAGACCTGGGAATTGACCGGGCGCTTTCCGATGATCCTCGACGACGAAAAGGTCGGCGAGGTCGCGCGCTCGCTCTATGACGACGCCCGCAAGATGCTCGATCGCATCATCAAGGAGAAATGGTTCACCGCGCAGGCCACCATCGGCTTCTGGCCGGCCAATGCCGACGGCGACGACATCGTGGTCTATGCCGACGACACCAGAAAAAAACCGATCGCGACCTTCCACACGCTGCGCCAGCAACTGGAAAAGCGCGAGGGCCGTTTCAATTCGGCGCTGTCGGATTTCATCGCGCCGGTTGCATCTGATGTGCCCGATTACATCGGCGCCTTCGTGGTCACCGCCGGGATCGGCGAGGACGTGATTGCCGACCGCTTCAAGAACGCCAATGACGATTACTCCTCGATCCTGTGCAAGGCGCTGGCGGACCGTCTCGCCGAAGCCTTTGCCGAACGCATGCATGCGCGGGTGCGCCGCGAATTCTGGGGCTACGCGCCGGACGAGACGCTTGCGCCCGACCAGCTCATCCTCGAACAATACCAGGGCATCCGCCCCGCGCCGGGCTATCCGGCGCAGCCCGATCACACCGAGAAGGCAACATTGTTCGCGCTGCTCGATGCCGAGAAAAATGCCGGCGTGAAGCTGACCGAGAGCTACGCGATGTGGCCGGGCTCGTCGGTGTCGGGGCTTTATTTCAGCCATCCCCAGAGTTTCTATTTCGGCGTCGGCAAGATCGAGCGCGACCAGGTCGAGGACTACGCCGCGCGCAAGGGCTGGAGCGTCGCCGAGGCCGAACGCTGGCTGGCGCCGGTGCTGAACTACATCCCGACGCAAGACCGGTCCGCCCAGGATCGTCGCGTCAAAGATGCGATGCCGACCCTGGCGCCGGCCTCGACAGTGCCCGCCAACGACGTCGATGCCAAAGAAGTCGCCTCGCATCCGCCGGGCTGCAGTTGCGCGGTGCATCTGGCGTATCGGAAGAAGGCGGCGAGGGGCTGACGGACATCGTCCGGGCTTCATCCTTCGAGACGCATCGCTTCGCGATGCTCCTCAGGATGAGGTCTGAGGTCCCCTTAGAATGAAGTCTCAGACCCCTCATGGTGAGGAGCGCGGCAACGCCGCGCGTCTCGAACCATAAGGCACGTTGATGCAACCTTAGCTTCCGATTCAAATTTCAAACAGCAGACACACCTCCGCATCCTCGCGGCGCGTTATGCCCGAGTGATGCACGAACCGTGTCCCTCGAAAATAGAGGGCGCAGGGAATGCCGGGCGCCTGGTGCGCCCGTAGCCGCGCGTGGAGTGTAGTAAACACGCGCGTTAGTCACCACGGTCACACCGGAAACACCCGGCATTCCCCGCGCAATGGTTTTAACGGTTTCCTCCGCGCTCTCCCCGGTGACCGGGCTCTTTTGCCACCGTCACCTCGTGGATACCTCCACGAAACTTGACGCCAGCGTCGGGGCGTCAGGACCACACGGCTTCGCCGTCCGCGGCCGTGTCATTCGTCTCGTGACACCGCCGCGTCCATCGCATCCCGCACCCAACGTCCGTGACGACCGCGAAGCGCCCCTCTTGTGAGGGCGGGATGGCGTGAGGTTTAAAAGTGTTTCTACCAAGTGACGAAGCGAAATATTTTTGTGGGAAGGGCTGGACAGACAAATCACCTGACAGCCCGTCGGGCAAATCAGCTCGCGCTTTACCAACCGGGCGGGATCGACGGCTGCACGACCTACCTAAATGCCAACTGATTTGAGTCATTTGTTGAAAATAGCTCGACAGGAAGAATTCTGCACTGAAGTTTTTCTCGAGAAAGGAGATCGTTAGGCGTGCAGTCCTGGCCAAATATCTGGATATCACCACACTGATCCCAGAACTCCGAGTAGTACTGCTTGAAAATGATGAGTGAAAAGGCAAGCGGGGACAACACGCGTTGGAGCGCCCAACGGTTTCCAGAGTGATGCCCAAAATGGAAATGTGAACAGGGATGTACTAGTTCCTTATAGCTTTCTGGCGCGTTTTCGTACCGGGTAAGAGGAGGATGTTGGCTGTGGCGAATATCTGCGATCCGATGAAGAAATTCTTCAATAGTGATCACTCCTTCCTCAACGTATCCGCGGAGGTCATTGACCTCCGCGACCGCCTGCCTTGCTGTTCCAAGGAACGGATTTGGATAGTACGCAAATCTTATATGCTCATCTTTAGACCAACCAAATTGAAAGAATGAGAAGTCGCCGAGCTGGATATTGTAGTCGCCATTTTCCAATCCAATGAGATATGAGCTCTCATAATCTATCTCGGGATCAAGAGCCGCCTCGCGAAATTTCTCGCTTACTTTCAACGGAGCCGGATTAGAAAATACCCCCTCTACTCCCAGCGCCTTAGAGAAGGTCCACACCTTAGCAATGCCGGCAACAACAGTCTGCCTATTCACTTTTTAAGCCCAACGTCATCTCTTCATCAATTTCATCTTCAGAATATCCGGCCGCCTTTAGTTTTTTGACATATTCGTCTCGTGCGGCTTTCGCCCTTGCCTGTTTGCGAACTCAGCCCCCGTTGGATTGTTTCGATTGCGGCTAAGTCAGGCATAACAAATTTCATTTCTGGGGCAAGCTTGGTCGCCAATTCCAGCTCTTTAAATACTTGCAATACGCCTAATCCACTTACTCGAAGCCATGCTTTCGATCGTGTAAATGCCGTAAACAGTTTGTTACGCCCGTCCCGTCCTCGAATTTCCACGGCATCCACACCCAAAGCGAATACGGCTGCGGCTTCGTTTCCCTTTGCACGATAGACAGTAGAAAGTGACACCTTGCCGGCAACCGTAAAAGGCGGCTCGTTATAAGGGTCTGCAATGATGTTATTGGACGCGATGCCGTCGAGAGCGAGACGTTCGCCTACCCTCAACAGGTAAGCCTTGGCGTTCCGGTCATCGAGGGAAATAACCGCAATTTCCTCCGCATTCAAACCCGCCTGCAGAAATGCAGATATTTGCTGAGAAATCCAGCCCACCTCTTCATCCAACGAATTTGCAGAGAACCAATCAACGAGGGGGAAACCCTCTATCGCCTGAAGGTGCGCCGGGCTATTGCGATCTGGTCTGACCACTCGGACTTCTTTGTTTGTTTCGAGTTCACCCGACAAAACGTCGTACCCAACATCTCGCCAATGATCAGCACTCTCCAATAGTTGTACTATTGAGCCATAAACGCCGAAGCCCATAGCGTGGGCTATTACTAGAACATCTCTTTGATTGCGGTAACATTTGCTTAGGATCGCATCATTTGTTGCTCCAGGCGGCATGTAAGCGGAAGATCTATCAAGGAGAACCCTCGGCTTGCCATCGGAGTCGATGCCAAATAATTCCTCGGGTTCACGTATTTTGACTTTTAGAATGTCTTGGAGTTCGTCGTACGCCCATACAATGCTCTTACGATCACGGTCACCCTTCGCTAACCCAAAACAGATCTGATAGAAGCTTGCCGGAAAATCCTGTCCTTCATCAATTAGGACATGGTCATAGTAAGGGTGCACTCCCCCGTTCGCTAATAGATGAGAACAAACCGCGCTGAAGGCGCTGTCGTTACCT
Source organism: uncultured Alphaproteobacteria bacterium (assembly GCA_963811915.1). Classification (GTDB taxonomy): domain Bacteria; phylum Pseudomonadota; class Alphaproteobacteria; order Rhizobiales; family Xanthobacteraceae; genus Bradyrhizobium. The sequence continues at coordinate 30,046 of CAWETC010000030.1, read as the reverse complement.
TTCGACAGGCGCATCGCATCCGAGAACGTCAGCGGAACACGGCCCTCTCTTCGACAAGCGTCGGAGTAAACTCCCGGCACACTCACTCCGCCCCATCCATGTCGGATGTGTATTACTTTCCAATCCGGGTCGCTTTCCGAGTAATGACGGTAAAATCGCGTAATTAGATTTTTGATTGTCGCCCGAAAACTTTTTGTAAAAAAAGTGATCAATATCCTCGATGAGGGATTATTTAAATGGAGGTGTGCAACCTTCATCGCGAGTATGACGGTCTTACCGGAGCCCGCGAGGCCCCTGATCCTCGCGGGACCGCCAACATCCACTAACGCAATGTGCCGCTGCTTTTGATCGAAATTTGCAATTTCAGCTTCTAAGTTCGCCATCGCGACGGCGAGAGGCTGCGTCGCCGGGTCTGCGATAGTGTCTCCCTCCGGTGTGGACCGCCTTGTTGGGTTAGGTTGATTGCGCTGTAACAGTCCTTATGGACGTCCATAAGCACAGTACTCAGACTGAACGGTTAGAGGTCGTCGAGACGGGCCGGCGGCGGCGCTGGTCCGACGACGAGAAGCTTCGGATCGTGTTGGAGAGTTTGGAGACGCCGCGTGCGATATCATCGACAGCGAGGCGCCATGGCATTTCGCGCTCATTGCTGATGACGTGGCGGCGCGCCTTCCGCCCCGAGCCCATGAGCCCTGACGTACAGCAGACCGGCTTCGTGCGGGCGGTGGTTGCTACTGCCGCGACAGTGGCAGCGGAACCGGACGCGCGCGCGAACGGCCGCATGGTGATCGAGATCGGAAAGGACCGTCGCGTCATCGTCGATGCCGGCGTCGATGCGGCCGCGCTGGCGCGGGTGCTTGCCATTCTGGAGCGGCGATGATCCCGGTCGCGGCAGGTGTGCGGATCTGGATTGCCAGCGGCCACACCGACATGAGGAAAGGCATGAACGGCCTGGCGTTGCTGGTGCAGGAGGGCCTTGGCCGCGATCCGTTCGCGGGCGACGTCTTCGTGTTCCGCGGTCGCGCGGGTTCGTTGATTAAAGCCCTGTGGCATGACGGGATCGGACTGTCGCTCTACGCCAAGCGGCTGGACCGCGGTCGCTTCGTCTGGCCGGCGACGGTGGATGGTGTGGTGGCGCTGAGCGCGGCACAGATGAGTTATCTGTTGGAAGCGATCGACTGGAGAAATCCGCAACACACCTGGCGACCGCAGAGCGCGGGCTAGGCTTAAAAAAAGTTCTGGGGTGCCGAAAAAAAGTCGCCGCAAATCGCTGATTTTGTGATTCCATCGGCGTCATGGAAGCCGGCCTTGAACCTCTGCCCGATGACGTTGAAGCGCTGAAAGCGGCCCTGGTCGTCGAGCGCGGCAGACGGATTGTCGCGGAGACGGAGGCGGCCTTCGCCAAAGCCAGGCCTCCGACGACCAGGCGCTGATCGCCCATCTGAAGCTGCAGATCGAGAAGCTGAACCGTGATCGCTATGGCCCGCGCTCGGAGCGCACCGCGCGGCTGCTGGATCAGCTTGAGTTGACGCTGGAGGAATTGGAGAGCGCGGCGACCGAGGACGAACTTGCCGCAGAAATGGCGACGGCCAAAACCACGAACAACCACCACCGTGGCGTCGTTCACGCGCAAGCGGCCGTCCCGCAAACCGTTCCCGGACCATCTGCCCCGCGAACGCGTGATCATGCCAGGACCGACGGCTTGTGCCTGCTGTGGCGGCGCGCGGCTGTCCAGGCTCGGCGAGGACATTACCGAGACGCTGGAGGTCATCCCGAAGTCCTGGAAGGTGATCCAGCACGTCCGCGAGAAGTTCAGTTGCCGGGACTGCGAGAAGATCAGCCAGGCGCCGGCGCCGTTCCACGTCATCGCGAGGGGCTGGGCCGGGCCCAGTCTTCTGGCGATGGTGCTGTTCGAGAAATTTGGCCAGCATCAGCCGCTGAACCGGCAGGCCGAGCGCTATGCCAAGGAGGGCGTGCCGGTCAGTCTGTCGACCCTGGCCGACCAGGTCGGTGGCTGCACGGCGGCGCTGATGCCCTTGTTCAAGCGCCTCGAGGCCTACGTGCTGAGTGCCGAGCGATTGCATGGCGACGACACCAGGGTGCCGGTTCTGGCCAAAGGCAAGACCGACACCGGCCGGATCTGGGTCTATGTACGCGACGACAAACCTTTTGGCGGCCCGGCGCCGCCGGGGGCGGTGTTTTATTACTCGCGCGACCGGGCCGGCAAGCATCCCCAGGCACACCTGGCCAACTACATCGGGATCTTCCAGGCCGACGCCTATGAAGGCTATGGCAAGCTTTACGAGGGCGGCCGCGCGCCTGGTCCGATCCTGGAAGCCGCCTGTTGGGTCCATGCCCGGCGTCCGTTCTTCGTGATGGCGGATCTGGCCGAGAACGCCCGTCGCAAGGCGCAAGGCAAGAAGCCGGCAGTGATCTCGCCGCTGGCGCTGGAAGCGGTCCGCCGGATCGATGAGCTGTTCGAGATCGAGCGGGCGATCAACGGACAGAGCGCCGAACAGCGTAGGGTCGTTCGACAGGAGCTCAGCGCGCCGCTGGTCGCCAACCTGGAGGCCTGGATGCGCGAGCAGCGCGCCAAACTCTCGCGCGGCAACGATGTCGCCAAGGCCATGGACTACATGCTCAAGCGCTGGATCGCGTTCACGCGCTTCCTCGACGATGGCCGCATCTGCCTGTCCAACAATGCCGCTGAGCGCGGCGTGCGCGGCATCGCGTTGGGCAGAAAGTCGTGGTTGTTCTGCGGCTCCGATCGTGGCGGCGAGCGGGCCGCAGTGATGTACAGCCTGATCGTCACGGCCAAGATGAACGATATTGATCCGCAGGCCTGGCTCGCCGACGTTCTCGCTCGCATCGCCGAGCATCCGGTTCAAAGGCTCGACGAGCTGCTGCCGTGGAATTGGCGCACGTCCAGCGCGCAGGCCGGTCAGGCCGCCTGACCATGGCCGGAATCAGCCATCAGTTCGGTGGCAGCGCCTCGGAAATCTCCTGCGCCTCGCTTGCATCGGCGAAGACCTCCTCGCGGATCACGCGCATCGTCACCTGATGAAGGTAGGCTTGCAGAGCTTGGTCAAGTTCGGAAAACTCGGGCCACAGGACTTGGTCGAGAAACCGCTTCGGCGCCCTGATCATGACCGTGTTGCGCCGCTGCCGATAATACCGGTAGGGCTTCATGCCATAGCGTCGGCACAGTGCAAGAAACAAATGCCGCGACCATTGATCAGGCATCGAGAACTGCATCTCAATCGACGGATCCTGCCGGCTGAGTTCGCCTAGACGCGCCCGGACACGTTCCAGCGCGGCCTCAGCAGCGAGCCGTTCGCCGGCCGTCCCGGCCCCGGCGAACAGGGCCTCGATCTTCCGCAACTTCTCGCGCAACTGAGATTCGGTCGACATCGTAGTCTCAGGCTTTGTCCTGAGTGAAGCCCAACATCCACATTGCGCGCGGTCAACCGACCAACGTCGATATCCACGTCATTCGTTAGCCACGTGCGGTCAAAACACCGCTATCATCCAAATCCATAAAGCAGACCCTGGTCTACTTCCGCGCCGCCATAAGCCGCGCGAGTGAACCCGCCGCGGTACTGACCGGATGCTAACGCGATAGTTCGCCGCTGTGGACGTGATAATGCCTTTGCTCCCTCAACGACGGAACGTACTTCGGAAACTAGTAGATGGTTCAAAGGCTCCTTTTGGTGAGCAGACAAGAAACTAGCAAACTGCTCAAAACTACTCAGTGATTCACTTTCAAGATCGCCCGCATTTGCCAGAGCACCGTTTGTTGAAACATCAAAAATTACTGGATACACATCGACGACTGCTTGAGTCCTGTTCGCACGTAATTCGCGACTGCGTAATAGTCTCGAATATAGATTGCTAGCAAAGTCATTAAGGCCAGCATCAAGCACACTAGCCGGTTCGGATGACCTCACAAATAAAGTGTCAACTAAAAATCGTATTGCAACAAAACCGTGTTGAGGCGAAAAAAGCAAAATATCTGGTCTAGTCGTCTCGGTCTCATAGTCAACATAAGCAGGAAAATCGTAGTAAAGAACCGCTTCGCTCAAGCCTAATTTTATCTGGTTCGCCCTGATATAATTTATGAAATCCCTAGAAGCGGGATCGTTGTGAAATCGATCAGTTGTAACGACAATTTCGATCGCCATAAAAACCCCAAGGGAAATTCTTCAAGACCATTGTAATGGTGCTTTCGGAGAGCCGCTACATCAGATTTAGCCATGCATTCTAGCTTCGACCGGCCGCAAGACGTATCCGGTGCGACAAACGTTCGCTCATAACCCACCCTCTCCCTCATCACTCGCCAACACGCCCTTCACCGCTCTCGCCCACCCCTTCAGTTTCCGCTCGCGCGTCGCCTCGCTCATCTTCGGCTTGAAGCGATGTTCGAGCCGCCAGTTGTCGGCGAATTTTGAGGGCTCGGGATAGACGCCGGCCGCCAGCCCCGCGAGATAGGCGGCGCCCAAGGCCGTGGTTTCCTGGATCATCGGGCGATCGACCGGCGCGTTCAGCAGATCGGCGAGGCGCTGCATGGTCCAGTCGGAGGCGGTCATGCCGCCGTCGACGCGCAGCACGGTCTTGATGGCGCTTGGCGTCGGGCCAGTCGGCGCGCATCGCGGCCCACAGATCAAACGTCTGGTAGCAGACGCTTTCCAGCGCGGCATGCGCCAGTTCGGCGGGGCCGGTGTTGCGGGTCAGCCCGAACAGCGCGCCGCGCACGCGCGGATTCCAGTAGGGTGCGCCGAGGCCGACAAAGGCCGGCACCAGATAGACGCTCTGCATCGAGTCGGACTGGTCGGCGAGCGGGCCGGTCTCGGCGGCGTTCTTGATGATGCCGAGGCCGTCGCGCAGCCATTGCACCGACGAGCCGGCGACGAAGATCGAGCCTTCGAGCGCGTAGGTGCGCTGGCCGCCCAACTGATAGGCGATGGTGGTGAGCAGCTTGTTGTTCGAGGCCACCGGCGTGGTGCCGGTGTTGAGTAATGCAAAACAGCCGGTGCCGTAGGTCGACTTGATCATGCCGGGCGAAAAACAGGCCTGGCCGATAGTGGCGGCCTGCTGGTCGCCGGCGATGCCGGAGATGGCGATGGCGCCGCCGAACAATTCAGGCACGCTGTCGCCGAAATGGTGCGAGGAATCCTTCACCTCCGGGCAGCATCGAGCGCGGCACGCGCAAAATTTTCAGCAACTCGTCGTCCCACTGCCCGGTGTGGATATTGAACAGCAGCGTGCGCGAGGCGTTGGTGGCGTCGGTGGCGTGCACCTTGCCGCCGGTGAGCCGCCACAGCAGATAGCAATCGACGGTGCCGAACATCAGTTCGCCGCGCTCGGCGCGGCCGCGCGCGCCCGGCACTTGATCGAGGATCCAGGCGACCTTGGTGCCGGAAAAATAGGGATCGATGATGAGACCGGTTTTGGCCGAGATCGCCGGCTCATGGCCTTCAGCTCTTTAATCTCGCGCAGATGTCGGCGGTGCGGCGGTCCTGCCAGACGATGGCGCGGTGCACGGCGGTGCCGGTGGCGCGGTCCCACACCACGGTGGTTTCGCGCTGGTTGGTGATGCCGATCGCGGCGATATCCTTCGCGCGTAACGCCGGCCTTTTTGCAGCGCCGCGCGGCAGGTGGCGATGGTGGAGGTCCAGATGTCCTCCGGCTCGTGCTCGACCCAGCCCGGATGCGGGAAAATGCTGCGGGAATTCAGCCTGCGCCGATCGCCGCGATGGAGATGTCGGCTGCGAAACACGATGGCGCGGGAGGATGTGGTGCCCTGATCGATGGCCAGCACATAGGACATGAGGCGGTTTCCTGGCGTTGCTTCCCGGGGGTTTTTTAAGGTTGCGCAGAGGCAAGCGGATTGGGATTGGTTCGTCAATATGGCAGCGGCGCACGATTTCTTCCTTCTCCCCTTGTGGGAGAAGGCGGCACGGACAAAGTCCGTGCCGGATGAGGGGTTACGCTCTATCGATGGACCTGAACCCCTCACCCGTCCGCGACGCTGCGCATCGCGTCCACCCTCTCCCACAAGGGGAGAGGGTAAGGGAAAACTACACCGACGCCGTCGTCACGCCGCCGTCGACCACGATGGTCTGGCCGGTCATGAAGCTCGAGGCATCGGAGCCGAGATAGGCGACGGCGCCGGCGATCTCGTCGGGCTCGCCGATCCGGCGCAGCGGCGTGGTGGCGCAGCGGCGCTTCAGGCGCTCTTCGTCTTCCCACAGCGCGCGGGCGAAATCGGTCTTGACCAGGCCCGGCGCCACGCAATTGACGCGCACGCCCTTCGGGCCCCATTCGCCGGCAAGGCTGCGGCATAGCGCAAAATCCGCCGCCTTGGAAATTCCGTAGGCGCCGATAACCGTCGAGCCGCGCAGGCCGCCGATCGAGGAGATGATGACCACCGAACCGTTGCCGCGCTCGGCCATTTGCGGGATCGCCAACTGAGCACAGCCAGATGTTGCTCTTGACGTTGGAGCCCATGATCTTGTCGAAGGCGTCGTCCTTGATGTCGAGCAGCGGGCCGTAATAGGGATTGACCGCGGCGTTGCAGACCAGGATGTCGATCTTGCCGTAATGGCTGATGGTGCCCGCGACCAGCGCCTCGACTTCCGGCCGGCGCGAGATGTTGCAGGCGATGACATGGGCGTCGCCGCCCGCGTTGCGGATGCCGTCGGCGACTTCCTCGCAGGCATCGGCCTTGCGGCTGGAGATGACAACTTTGGCGCCGAGCTTCGCCAGCAGTTCCGCCGAGGAACGGCCGATGCCGCGGCTCGAGCCGGTGACGACGGCGACCTTGCCGGTGAGATCGAACGGGGTGTGTTTCATGGGTGTTGCTCCCTGATTTTCTCTCGTCATTGCGAGGCGCGTTACGCGATCGGCCGGCGTAGCCCGGATGGGGACGATTCGCGGATGCGCGCTCGCACTCGCAACGACGACCTACATCAGCCCGCCGCCCTGGGTGACGCGGCGCAGATGGTAGTCCGTGTCGCCGAAGGTGTTTTCGATCATGGTCAGCCGCTTGAAGTAGTGGCCGATCTTGGCCTCCATGGTCATGCCGATGCCGCCATGGAGCTGGATCGACTGCTGGCCGACGAATTTGCCTGACTTGCCGATCTGCACCTTGGCGGCGGCCACGGCGGTGGCGCGCTCCTTGGCGTCGTCGAAATCGCCGGCCATGGCCGCGAACATCGCCATGCTGCGGGCCTGCTCGAGGGCCACGAACATGTCGGCGGCGCGATGCTGCAAGGTCTGGAAGCTGCCGATCGGCACGCCGAACTGCTTGCGGGTCTTCAGATATTCGACGGTGGATTTCAGCAATTCATCCATCACGCCGACCGCTTCGGCGCAGAGCGCGATGCGGGCGTCGTCGACCACGCGCTCGATCAGGGCCAGGCCGTTTTCGGGATCGCCGATCGCGGCATCGGCGCCGACCTCGACGCCGGTGAAGGTGATGTCGGCGGCATGCAGGCCGTCCTGGGTCGGATAGCCTTTCTTCGCCACGCCCTTGGCATTACCGGGCACCAGGAACACGCCGATGCCGTTGGCGTCGCGCTGGCCGCCCTTGGTGCGCGCGGTCACGACCAGCACATCGGCGCTCTCGCCGTTGAGCACGACGAATTTCTCGCCGTCGATGACGTAAGCGTCGCCCTTTTTCTTGGCCGAGGTCGAGACGTCACCGAGATCGTAGCGCGAGTTCTTCTCCAGCTGCGCGAAGGCAAAGGTCTTGCTGCCGTCGATGATGGCGGGAATGTACGCCGCCTTCTGCTCGGCCGAGCCGCCGCGGCGCAGGAAGCCGCCGCCGATCACCACGGTCGCCAGATACGGCTCCAGCAGCAGCGCCTTGCCCAGCGCTTCCATCACGATCATGGTTTCGATCGCGCCGGCGCCGAAGCCGCCATCGTCTTCGGCGAACGGCAGCCCGAGGAGGCCCTGCTCGGCGAACTTGCCCCAGACGGCTTTGCTCCAGCCGCCCTTCTCCGCCATGTATTTCTTGCGCGCGTCGAAATCGTAGGAATTGCCGAGCAGCCCGTCGACGCTTTCCTTGAGAAGCCGCTGCTCCTCGGACAGATCAAAATCCATTTTTATTTCTCCACAAAATCAACACGGGCAATACCGTTGCCCAACATTCGGTCGTCATCCCCGCGAAAGCGGGGATCCAGTAAACGCAGGCGCTTTTCGTAAGCCCAACCGCGGCGGCGTACTGGGTCCCCCGCCTTCGCGGGGGACGACACCTGTTGTTATTGCTCTACCGATCACAACCCCAGCACAGCCTTGGTGATGATGTTGCGCTGGATCTCGTTGGAGCCGCCGTAGATCGAGACCTTGCGGTTGTTGAAATAGCTCGGCGCGATCTGCGCGGTCCAGTCCATCGCCTCGTTGCTGCCGTCGTCGCCGTGCTCGTCGTAACGGGGCGGCGAACGGGCCGATCACTTCCATCAGGAGTTCGGTGGTGGCCTGCTGGATTTCCGAGCCTTTTATTTTCAACACCGAGGAAGCAGGGTTCGGCTTGCCCTTGCCGTGCTTGCCTTCGTCGGCGACCACGCGAAGCTGCGTCAGTTCGAGCGCCTTGAGTTCGATCTCGACCGCGGCGAGTTTTTCGCGGAACGCCTGATCCTCCATCACCGGCTTGCCGCCGGATTCCACCTTCGAGGCCAGCTCCCGGATGCGGCGCAGCCGTTCCTTGGAGACGCCGACGCGGGCGATCCCGGTGCGCTCATTGCCGAGCAGGAACTTGGCGTAGTCCCAGCCCTTGTTCTCCTCGCCGACAAGATTGCTGACGGGCACCTCGACGTCATCGAAGAACACCTCGTTGACCTCGTGGCCGCCGTCGATGGTCTGGATCGGACGCACCGTGATGCCCTTGGTCTTCATGTCGATCAGGATGAACGAGATGCCGGACTGCTTCTTGGCGGCGGGGTCGGTGCGGCACAGGCAGAAGATCCAGTCGGCATATTGCGCCAGCGTGGTCCAGGTTTTCTGGCCGTTGATGACGTAGACGTCGCCCTTGCGTTCGGCCTTGGTTTTCAGCGAGGCCAGATCGGAGCCCGAGCCTGGCTCCGAGAAGCCCTGGCACCACCAGTCGTCGACATTGGCGATGCGCGGCAGATAATGCTTCTTCTGCGCCTCGTTGCCGAAAGTGTAGATCACCGGGCCGACCATGCTGACGCCAAAGGCCAGCGGCGCCGGCGCCGGCACCATCTGCAGTTCCTCGTTGAAGATGTAATGCTGAACCGAGGTCCAGCCGGTGCCGCCATATTCCTTCGGCCAGTGCGAGACGCCCCAGCCCTTCTTGTTGAGGATCCGCCACCACTCGATCATCTCGTCCTTGCTGAGGTGACGGCCTTCCTGGAGTTTCTGGCGCGTCGAGGGCGGCACGTTGTCGCGCAGGAAGGTCCGCACTTCGTCGCGAAACGCCACTTCTTCCTTGCTGAAGCTGAGATCCATCGGATCCTCCTGTAAGCGAAAATATATCTCTGCGTCGTCCCCGCGAACGCGGGGACCCATACCCCGCGGCGGTCGTAATCAGAAAAAGGTCTTTACACCCAAACGACAGATCTCGCGGTATGGGTCCCGGCGTTCGCCGGGACGACGATTGTTGCCGACGGCGACGACGGCTACTGCAAAATCTCGAACAAACCCGCGGCGCCCATGCCGCCGCCGACGCACATGGTCACGACCGCAAGCTTGGCCTTGCGGCGGCGGCCCTCGATCAGAGCGTGACCGGTAAGACGCGCGCCGGACATGCCGTAGGGATGGCCGACCGCGATCGCGCCGCCGTCGACATTGATCTTTTCCGGATCGATACCCAGTTTGTCGCGGCAATAGATCACCTGCACCGCGAAGGCCTCGTTCAGTTCCCACAGATCGATGTCGTCGATCTTGAGGCCGTGGCGCTTGAGCAGGCGCGGCACCGCAAACACCGGACCGATGCCCATCTCATCCGGTTCGCAGCCGGCGGCAACGAAGCCGCGGAAGATGCCGAGCGGCTTCAGGCCGCGCCTCGAGGCTTCCTTGTCGCTCATGATCACGGAGGCGCTGGCGCCGTCCGACAACTGGCTGGCATTGCCGGCGGTGATGGTGAACCCTTCGCCGCGCACCGGCTTCAGGCTCGCAAGCCCTTCGGCCGACGTATCGGGCCGCGGGCCTTCATCCTTCGACAGCGTGACCTCCTTGAAGGAGATTTCGCCGGTCGCCTTGTCGGCGACGCCCATCATGGTGGTGATCGGCGCCAGTTCGTCGTTGAACTTGCCGCCCTGCTGCGCGGCCGCCACGCGGCGCTGGCTCTCCAGCGAATACTCGTCCTGCCGCTCGCGCGAAATGCCGTAGCGCTTGGCGACGACCTCGGCGGTGTCGATCATCGGCATGTAGACCTCGCCCTTGATCTTGAGCAGCGCCGGGTCCTGGGTGTGAAACTTGTTGGCGTGGTCGTTCTGCACGAGGCTGATGGATTCGCCGCCGCCGCCGACCGCGATCTCGACGCCGTCGAAGATCACCGAGCGGGCCGCCAGCGCGATCGCCTGCAGGCCCGACGCGCATTGCCGGTCGATCGTGGTGCCGCCGACCGTCACCGGCAGGCCGGCGCGCAACAATGCCTTGCGCGCGATGTTGCCGCCGGTCGAACCCTGCTGAAGGGCCGCGCCCATCACCACGTCCTCGACTTCCTTCGGATCGACCTTGGCGCGCGCGACGGCTTCGCCGATGGCATGACCGAGCAGGGTCGCGCCTTCGGTGGCATTGAGGGCGCCGCGATAGGCCTTGCCGATCGGCGTGCGGGCGGTAGAAACGATAACGGCGTCGGTCATGGACGACCTCCTGTTGCGAGTTGTTGTTGCTTGGGCGGCGCGGGTTGTTGCGAGGGCTGTAGATTGCGCAATTCGTGGCGCGAGAGTTTGCCGACTGACGTGCGCGGCAATTCCTCAACGAAATCGAGCGCGGCGGGAATTTCGTGCTTGCCGAGCTTGCCGGCAAGGAACGCCTTGAGGTCTTCCAGCGTGAAGGAATTGGCGCCGGCGCGCAATTTGACAAAAGCCTTCGCCGCCTCGCCGCGGTACGCATCGGGGATGCCGATCACGATCACTTCCTGCACCGCGGGATGTTCATAGATCGCCTGCTCGATCATCTGCGGATAGACGTTGAAGCCGCCCGAGATGATCATGTCCTTCTTGCGGTCGACCAGATAGAAATAACCGTCGCTATCCATGTAGCCGATATCGCCGGTCAGGAAGCGGTCGCCGACGAAAGCTTCCGCGGTTTCCTTGGGCCGGTTCCAGTAGCCTTTGGTGACGTTCGGCCCCTTGATGCGGATTTCGCCGACTTCGCCGGGCGGCAAGGTTTTTTTGGAGTCCTCCAGCGACACCACATCCATCTCGATGCCGGGCAGCATCAGCCCGATCGAGCCCGGCTTCTCCGGCCCCTCCATCGGGTGGCCGGTGCCGGGCGAGCAGGTCTCGGTCATGCCCCAGCCGCTCTTGAGCTTCATGTTGGTCTTGCGCTCGAAAATCCTGGCGACCTCGACCGGCAACGGCGCGCCGCCCGATCCGCAACTGACCAGCGACGACAGATCGCGGCTTTCCAGATCGGGCAGGCTCGCAATGGCGATCCACATCGTGGGCACGCCGGGGAACACGGTCGCGCGCTTGACTTCGATATCGCGCATCACGGCCTGGACGTCGAAGCGCTGATGCAGCGAAATCAGGTCGCCGCGTTCGAGGCACCGCAGCAGGATCACGGTCAGCGCATAGATATGAAACAGCGGCAGCACGCAGATCACGCGCTCGATGGCGTTGCGCTCGGCCGCGGCCTTGCGGCCCCAGACCTCATAGATCGACACCGCCGAGGTCAGATTACCGTGGCTGAGCATCGCGCCCTTGGGCAATCCGGTGGTGCCGCCGGTATATTGCAGCAGCGCGACATCATCTGCCGAGACCGGCGGCCATTGCGCGGGCTTTGTAGCGCCCTGCACGAAGCTCTTGAACGTCACGATCGCGGGATGATCCGGGATCGGCGTGTGCGGATTGCCGACTGCGCCCCAATGGTCGTCCTCGCAGACGATCAGGCGGTCGAGCAGGCCTTTTTCCAGGAATTTGAGTGCCATCGGCAACAGCGCCGCGAGATCGCTGGTGACGAGAATGCGCGCGCCGCTGTCGCTGAGTTTATGCGAGAGCGCACGTTCACCGTCGAGCGGCGACAGATGCACGACGCGGGCGCCGGCCTTCAGCGCACCGAAGAAATTCACCGGATGATCCGGTGAGTTGCCCAGGAACAACGCGATCGAACTGTTCTTGCCGTAGCCGGCGCGCAGGAACGCCGAGGCTGCGACATCGGCCAGCGATTCCAGTTCGCGATAGCTGATGGCGCGGTCGCGAAATTCGATCGCCGGCCGCGCGTCAAAGCGTGCCGCCGCTGTCGACAACAGATCGGGCAGCGATCCGCGATCGATCGGATCGTCCCAATGGATCCCTGCCGGATAGAATTGCTCGCCGGGGTGGGTCATGGATGCTCCTGCAAGCCAAGCACATCTCTCCGCAGGTCGTCCCTGCGAACGCAGGGACCCATAGCCCCTGACCTCGATATTGGAAAAAGGCCTCTCCCCAAGTGCCCAAACGTAAGTCCACGCAGTCCCTGCATTCGCAGGGACGACTCGTTGAAATACGAACCAGAGTACACCCGGCTCATCGATTTAAGCCGCTTTCGACGTCTGCGCCAGCGACGCGAATGTCTTGCCTTCCGCCGCCAGCCGCTTGAGCAGCGGTGCCGGCTCGAGCGAGGGATCGTTGGTTTCCTTGGCGTAGAACGACAGGCGGTCGGCGATGTGCTTGAGGCCGACCTGGTCGGCATAGAACATCGGGCCGCCACGATAGATCGGCCAGCCATAGCCGTAGAGCCAGATCACATCGATGTCGCTCGGGCGTGCCGCGATCTTCTCTTCAAGAATCCGCGCGCCTTCGTTGATCATCGGATACATCATCCGCTCGAGGATTTCGTCGTCGCTGACCACGCGGCGCTTGCGGCCGAGCCGCTGCAAGGTCTCGTCGATCAGCTTCTCGACTTCCGGATCCGGCAACGGCGCGCGCGAACCCGCCTCGTATTTGTAATAGCCCTTGCCGGTCTTCTGGCCGAAGCGCCCGGCTTCGCACAGCGCGTCGGCGATTTCAGACTTGATGCCGCGGTCCTTGCGCGAACGCCAGCCGATATCGAGGCCGGCGAGATCGCCCATCGCGAAGGGTCCCATGGGCATGCCGAATTTTGTCACCACGGCATCGACCTGTTGCGGCAGCGCGCCTTCGAACAAAAGCTTCTCGGCCTGTTTGCCGCGCTGCGCCAACATCCGGTTCCCGACAAAACCGTCGCAAACGCCGACCACGGCCGGCACCTTGGCGATCTTGCGCGCGACTGCCACCGCCGTGGTCAGCACATCCGGCGCGGTCTTGTCGGCGCGCACGATCTCGCACAGCTTCATCACATTCGCCGGTGAAAAGAAGTGCATGCCCAGCACGTCCTGCGGACGTTTTGTCACTTTGGCGATTTCGTCGATGTTGAGATAGGAAGTGTTGCTGGCGAGAACCGCGCCGGGCTTGGCGTATGTGTCGAGTGCGGTGAAAACTTCCTTCTTGATTGCCATGGTCTCGAACACGGCCTCGATGACCAGGTCAGCATCCTTGACATGCTCTAGTCCGACCACGCCGTTGATCAGTGCCATCCGCTTGGCGGGGGCATCCGCCGGAATGCCGCCACGCGCCGCGGTAGCCTCGTAATTCTTCTGCATCACGCCCATGCCGCGCTTGAGCTGTTCTTCGCCAGTCTCGATCAGCGTCACCGGAATACCGGCATTGGCGAACGACATCGCGATGCCGCCGCCCATGGTGCCGGCGCCGATGATGGCGACGCGCTCGACGTTGCGCGGTTTGGTGCCTTCGGGAACGCCGGCGACCTTGGCCGCTTCGCGCTCGGAGAAGAAGGCGTAACGCTGCGCCTTGGACTGATCGCTCGCCACCAGCCTGAGGAAGCTTTCGCGCTCCTTCTTCAACCCTTCATCGAACGGCAGATCGATCGCGGCGCCGACTGCGTCGGCGGCGGCAAACGGCGCCTCCAGCCCACGCGCCTTCTTGGTAACGGCGGCGACCGCATTGGTGAAGATCGAGCGGTCGGCCTTCGCCGCCACCAGCTTGCTGTCGTCATCGCGCAATTTCCGCAGCGGACGCTTCTCCGCCAGCACCTTGCGGGCAAAAGCCTCGCCGCCGGTGGCCGGCCCCTCAACGATTTCCTCGATCAGGCCATTCTTCAACGCTTCCGAAGCGCTGATCGGATCGCCGGTGACGATCATCTTGACTGCAAGCTCGGGACCGACCGCGCGCGGCAGCCGCTGCGTGCCGCCGGCGCCCGGCAGCAGACCGAGCTTCACTTCGGGCAGGCCCAACCGGGCGTCCTTGGTTGCAACGCGGAAATGGCAGGCGAGCGCGACCTCGAGGCCTCCGCCCAGCGCCGTGCCGTGAATGGCGGCCACAATCGGCTTCGGCGAATTCTCCATCTCGCTCAGCACTTCATGCAGGCCCGGAGGCTTTGGCGGCTTGCCGAACTCGGTGATGTCGGCGCCGGCAATAAAGGTGCGGCCGCCGCAGGTCAGGACGATCGCCTTTATTTCCGGATCGGAGATGGCGCTCTTCATGCACTCCAGAATACCGCCCCGGACCGCAGCACTAAGGGCGTTGACGGGAGGGCTGTTGACCGTGACGATGCCGATGACGTCACGGCGCTCGAGATGGACTACTTCGTTCACGATATTCTCCCTTGGATCGCCTGGTTCCCTGAATTTCGCACTGCGGAATTTAATTCCACATCTTGACAGCGAGGGTTATTTTGAAGCACGTCCCTTGTCAACGAGGTCCGCGCGACAGCAGCAGGCAATGAAACGTCCAGGCAAGAAAGTGGCGACCGATCGCAGCTTCGTCGTCGCGCTTTCCCGCGGCCTCGATGTGTTGCGCGCATTCCAACCCAATGACGGGCTTTTGGGTAACCAGGAGATTGCCGCCCGCACCAATCTGCCCAAGCCAACCGTTTCGCGGCTGACCTATACCCTGACCAAACTGGGCTACCTTACGCCGGTTCCGCGGTTCGAGAAATACCAGCTGGCACCCTCGGCCATGGCGCTCGGCTATGCCGCGCTTGCAAACCTCGGCGTTCGGCATTTGTCTGAGGCCTATCGTGAGGAAGTCATGCGCGCCACCGGCGGCGCGGTCGCGGTCGGCGGCCGCGACCGCCTCAGCATGATTTACTTCGGCCAAAGCCGCAACGGTCTGACACTCGGCGTTCAACTGGATGTCGGATCGCGAATACCGATCGCCACGACGGCAATGGGCCGGGCCTATATCTGGGCACTGCCCGATGAAGAGCGCGTTTCACTGTTGCGCGAACTTCGCGAGCACTATGGCAGCCGTTGGCCACGGATGCGCGACGGCATCGAACGCGCCGGTGAAACAGTCAAGCAACTCGGCTTTACGATTTCCGCGGGCGAGTGGCAGGACGATGTGCACGCGGTCGGCGTCGCCCTGAAGCTCAATGATGGAACTGGTCCTTACGCGTTCAACTGTGGCGCACCCGCATTCCGTTTCACGGAAGAACGCTTGCGCACCGATATTGGACCTCGTCTCGTCGCGATGGTAAGAAACATCGAAACCGCGCTGGGGGGCGCGGCGCCGCAATCAAAAAAAGAAGAAAGCAAAAAATTGAAATCGGGAGGGAAAGTTGCACGTGTGGTCGAGGGGATCAGGTAGCCGTCATCCTTGTGAGCGGCCAGCCAGTTTGCGTGCTCGTTCCGGCCGGATCAATCATTTGGGCGGGGTGAGATGACGCAGACACGAGTTGCGCAGGGATCATCTCCTCTGCTTGCGGTTTGCGACGTCAGCGTCGTGTTCGGCGGTATCATTGCGTTGAATGGTATTTCGTTCGACATGCATCAGGGGCAGATCCTGGGGCTGATCGGGCCAAACGGCGCCGGCAAGACCACGCTCTTCAATTGCCTGAGCCGGCTCTATCAGCCGAGCAAGGGCGACATCCTGATGGAAGGCAAGAGCATCCTGAAGCGGCCGGCGCACCGGATCGCCGAAATCGGCATCGGGCGCACCTTCCAGAACGTCGCTTTGTTTCCAAATCTTTCCGTGCTCGACAACGTCCGGGTCGGCACCCACGCCCGCACCAACAGCGACATCATGAGCGAACTCGCTGAAACTGCCCTGGGTTCGCCGCAGCGAGGCCGCACTCAACAAACGCGTTCATGAGATTCTCGAACTATCTTGAACTCGATGACGTTGCGCACCTCACGGTTTCCGGCCTGCCGTTCGGGACCCAGAAGCGCGTCGAACTGGCGCGCGCGTTGGCAACCGATCCGAAAATCCTGCTGCTCGATGAACCGGCCGGCGGCCTCAATCACGAAGAGGTCTACGCGCTTGGCGATCTGATCCGCCGGATTCGCGACGAGCGCAATATGACCGTGCTGCTGGTCGAACATCACATGGGCCTCGTGATGTCGATCGCCGATCATGTGGTCGCGTTGAATTTCGGCCGCAAGCTCGCCGAGGGCACGCCGGCCAAGGTGCAGTCCGACCCGGATGTCATCAAGGCTTATCTCGGGGAGCAAGGATTTATGACGGCGATGCTCAATATCCGGGATCTCAATGCCTATTACGGCCAGGTCCAGGCGCTTCACGGTCTTGAATTTGCTCTCAATGAAGGCAGCGTGACCACGCTGCTCGGCGCCAACGGAGCCGGCAAGACCACGACCTTGCGCGCGATCTGCAACATGGTGCGCACCACCGGCGCGATCGAATTCGACGGCGCTCCGCTGTCGGGCCGCTCGACCGAAAACATCGTCCGCCTCGGCATCGCCCATGTGCCGCAGGGCCGCGGCACCTTCACCACCATGACGGTGGAAGAAAACCTTCAGCTTGGCGCCATCACACGAAGCGACAAGGCCGGCATCGTCTCCGATATCGAGCGCATGTACGATCATTTTCCGGTGCTCAAGCAGCGCTATGCGCAGCAGGCCGGCACGCTTTCCGGCGGCGAACAGCAGATGCTCGCGGTCGCCCGCGCCCTGATGCTGCGTCCTCGACTGATGCTGCTCGACGAGCCGTCGTTCGGCCTGGCGCCGCTGATCGTGCGCGACCTGTTCAAGATCCTCGGCAAGATCAATCGCGAGGACAAGGTCACGATCCTCGTGGTGGAGCAGAACGCGCAACTGGCGCTGGAACTCGCCGACAAGGCCTACGTCATCGAGACCGGACGGATCGTGATGTCGGGCAATGCCACCGAGATTGCGAACAACGAAGATGTGCGCAAATCCTATCTGGGATATTGAGGGAGCACGGCCATGGAGCTTTTCATCAATCAAGTTCTGGCCGGCATCGCCACCGGCGCGATCTATGCCTGTATGGCGCTCGCCGTCGTCATGATCTACCAGGCGATCGACCATCTCAATTTCGCCCAAGGCGAGATGGCGATGTTCTCGACCTTTATTTCCTGGCAGTTGATGCAATGGGGAATCCCTTATTGGGTCGCCTTCGTGCTCACGCTGGCGCTTTCGTTTGCCGGCGGCATCCTGATCGAACGGCTGTTGTTCAAGCCGCTGGCCAAGGCCCCGATCCTGACCAACGTCGCCGGCTTCATTGCATTGTATGCGATCATCAACAGCGTGGCCGGGCTGATCTGGGATTTCACGATCAAGCAATACCCGACGCCGTTCGGATCCTCGCCGTTCCTCGGCAGCCAGCTGATCTCGACCCATCAGGCCGGCATGATCGGTGTCACCATCTTGCTGCTGATCCTGCTCTATCTGTTCTTTCAGTTCACGCGGGTCGGTCTTGCGATGCGCGCGGCCGCATCGGTGCCTGAATCGGCGCGGCTGGTCGGCATCAATACCTCATGGATGATCGCACTCGGCTGGGGCATGGCGGCGGCGATCGGCTCGATCGCCGGCATGATGATCGCGCCCGTCGTGTTTCTCGAACCCAACATGATGCTGGGCGTGCTGATCTACGGTTTCGCCGCCGCCGTGCTCGGCGGCCTGACCAGCCCGTTCGGCGCGGTGATCGGCGGATTTCTGGTCGGAATCTTCGAAAATCTCGTCGGGACCTATATCCCGGGCGTCGGCAATGAACTGAAACTGCCGATCGCGCTGGCGCTGATCATCACCGTCCTGGTTGTCAAACCTGCGGGCCTGTTCGGACGGCCCATCGTGAAACGAGTTTGATCATGAGTGCCATTCAGGAAGTCGTCACCGAAGCACCGGCCGTCGAGGCCGTCCCCAAGCGAGCCATGACGCTCGGCTACGGAACGTCATTGGCATTGTTGCTGGTGCTGATCCTGGCGCCGCTGTTCGTGAAGAACTTTATCATCTTCCAACTGACGATGCTGTTGATCTATGCCATCGCCGTGCTGGCGCTGAACATCCTGACCGGCGGCAGTGGCCAGTTTTCGCTGGGCCAGAGCGCCTTCTACGCGGTCGGCGCCTATACCTCGGCGATCCTGATGGAACATGCCGATATCAATTATGTCCTGACCCTGCCGGTCGCCGGCATTGTCTGCTTCGTCTTCGGATTTCTGTTCGGCTTGCCGGCGCTGCGTCTCAGCGGCGTCTATCTGGCGCTGGCAACCTTTGCGCTGGCGACCGCGATGCCGCAGCTATTGAAGCTTGGGGTATTCGAGAATTGGACCGGCGGCGTCCAGGGCCTGGTGGTGACCAAGCCCGATGCGCCGTTCGGCCTGCCGATGTCGCAGGACATGTGGCTGTATTATTTCACGCTCGCGATCTCGGTCGCGATCTATGTCTGCTCCGTCAATCTATTGAGATCACGCTCCGGGCGCGCCTTCATGGCGATCCGCGACAACGAAATCGCGGCGGCCGCGATGGGCATCGACGTCGCGCTGTACAAGACGCTGGCGTTCGGGGTCAGCGCCGGCATCACCGGCGTCGCCGGCGGCCTTGGCGCAATCGCCGTGCAATTCGTCGCACCGGACGGCTACACCATCACGCTCGCGATCTCGCTGTTCCTCGGCATGGTCGTCGGCGGCGTGGGATGGTTGCCGGGCTCGATCGTCGGCTCAGCGTTCATCATCTTCGTTCCGAATATCGCGGAAGGAATCTCGAAAGGGCTTTCGGGCGCGGTGTTCGGCGTTCTTTTGTTTCTCGTCATCTTCCTGGTGCCGCACGGCGCAAGGCAAGTCGCCGTGGTTGCTCAACAGCTGCTCGGTAAATTCAAGAAACGTTAAAGCCACAAAATCAAGAAAACCAAGGAGACAACATGCGTTCAAGAAGAAGACTGCTGGGCACCGCGTTATCGACGGCGGTCATCGCTTTCGCTGCGACCACCGGCGGCGCGCTCGCCCAGAAGAAATACGACACCGGCGCGACCGATACCGAAATCAAGCTCGGCAATATCATGCCCTATAGCGGCCCGGCGTCGGCCTATGGCGTGATCGGCAAGATCGAAGACGCTTATTTCAAGATGATCAACGAGCAAGGCGGCATCAACGGCCGCAAGATCAATTTCATCAGCTACGACGACGGCTACAGTCCGCCGAAAGCCGTCGAGCAGGCCCGCAAGCTGGTCGAGAGCGATGAGGTTCTTTTCCTGTTCGGGCCGCTGGGAACGCCCTCGAATTCCGCGATCCAGAAATACCTGAACACCAAGAAGGTTCCGCAGCTTTTCGTCGCCACCGGCGCCACCAAATTCGGTGACTACAAGGACTTTCCGTGGACCATGGGATGGCAGCCGGCCTACCAGAGCGAAGGCCGCATCTACGCGAAGTATCTGCTGAAACAGAAGCCGGACGCCAAGATCGGAATTCTGTTCCAGAACGACGATTTCGGCAAGGATCTGCTGAAAGGCCTCAAGGACGGTCTCGGCGAAAAGGCTGCCTCCATGATCGTCGCCGAGGAAAGCTATGAGGTTACCGAGCCGACTATCAACTTGCATATCGTCAAGCTGAAGGCCTCCGGCGCCGATGTGTATTTCAGCATGACCACGCCGAAGTTCGCCGCACAGAGCATCAAGAAAGTCGCCGAACTGGCATGGAAGCCGCTGTATTTCCAGAGCAACGTCGGCGCTTCCGTCGGCTCGGTGCTGCAGCCCGCCGGCTTTGAGAACGCCCAGGGCATTCTCTCCGCAGCTTACGCCAAGGACGGAGCCGACGCGCAATGGGACAATGATGGGGGCATGAAGAAATTCTATGCCTTCCTCGCCAAATACGCGCCCGACGCCAACAGGGCCGACGGCTCCGTCGTGTTCGGCTATGGCCAGGCCCAAACCGTGGTTCAGGTTCTCAAGCAGGCCGGCGACAATCTGACCCGCGAAAACATCATGAAGCAGGCGGCGAGCCTGAAGGACTTCACGCCCGACACCCTGCTGCCCGGCGTCAAGATCACCACCAGCGCCACCGATTTCTATCCGATCGAGCAGCTTCAGATGATGCGGTTCAAGGACAAGAAATGGGACCTGTTCGGCGACATCATCGGCGGCGAACTCGGCAATTGAGGCGCAGCCTAGCGGGCGCATCGTTAACAGCCGAGGTTAACGACTGACGCACCGGCCGCATGACTACTAAAGAAGCAGCCCTTCGCGCATCGCGCGGAGGGCTTTTTGTTGTGAGAAACCCGGTGAAATGGTACTCAAAATACAGGGTTCAAAGAGCTTTCGATCAAGAAGGCCATGACACACCATCCATGCCATTGGAAAAGAGGGAGACCGTAATGCCAGTCATCGCGAACAGAATTACCGTCGCTTCGGTAGCCGCACTCGCGGTGCTTGCCGCCTCCAGCAGCGGCGCACTCGCGCAGAAAAAATACGACACCGGTGCCACCGATACCGAAATCAAGGTCGGCAACATCATGCCCTACAGCGGTCCCGCCTCCGCTTATGGCGTGATCGGCAAGACCGAAGCCGCTTACTTCAAGATGATCAACGATGCCGGCGGCATCAACGGCCGCAAGATCAATTTCATCAGTTATGACGACGGCTATAGTCCGCCGAAGACGGTGGAGCAGGCGCGCAAGCTGGTGGAAAGCGACGAAGTTCTGCTGCTGTTCAACGCGCTCGGCACACCGCCGAATTCGGCGATTTACAAATACATGAATGCGAAGAAGGTGCCGCAGCTGTTCGTCGCAACCGGCGCCACCAAGTGGAACGATCCCAAAGATTTTCCATGGACCATGGGCTGGCAGCCGAGCTACCAGAGCGAGGCGCGCATCTATGCCAAGTATATTCTCAAGGAGAAGCCGAACGCCAAGATCGCCGTGCTGTATCAGAACGACGACTACGGCAAGGACTACCTCAAGGGCCTGAAGGACGGTCTGGGCGCCAAGGCCGCCTCGATGATCATCGCCGAGGAGAGCTTCGAGACCACGGAGCCGACGATCGATAATCACATCGTCAAGCTCAAATCGAGCGGCGCCGATGTGTTCGTCGATATCGCAACACCGAAATTCGCGGCGCAGGCGATCAAGAAGGTCGCCGAAATCGAGTGGAAGCCACTCCATATTCTCAACAACGTCTCGGCGTCGGTCGGCAGCGTTATCAAGCCGGCCGGTTACGACAACTCGCAGGGCATCATTTCCGCCGCCTATGTGAAGGATGCCTCGGATCCGCAGTGGGACAACGATCCCGGCATGAAGCAGTTCTACGATTTCCTCGCCAAGAATTATCCGGAAGGCAACAAGCTCGACGGCTCGACCGTGGTCGGCTACGGCGTCGCCCAGACGCTGGTCGAGGTGCTCAAGAAGTGCGGCGACGACCTCACTCGCGAAAACGTCATGAAGCAGGCAGCCAACCTGAGGGATTTCCGTACCGAAGTGCTGCTGCCCGGTATCAAGATCAACACCAGTCCGACCGATTTCGCGCCGATCAGCCAGCTTCAACTGATGCAGTTCAAGGGCGAGAAATGGGTGTTGTTCGGCGATGTCATCAGCGCCGACGTCGGCGGCTGACATAAGAGAACGATCTGCGGGACTGTGGGTCCCGGACACAACGCATCACGACACCCCCGCGGCACGCTGCGGGGGTGTACTGATAGTCAGAAACAGGACCAGTTTTGACCTGTGCCAATAATTTTCTTGAATGAGATTGCGCGGACATCCGTGATACGAACGCGCTGAAGCAACAGAGATTTCAAGTCAGCCCTGATTTAGAAAAGCAGGTGCGGTGACCTCCCCTTTGGCCTCGATGGTGTTGAAAGGGTCGAAAACCGATGTAGCAATTGCGAACACGGCTCGGCACGCGGAACACCGTCCACGCCGTTTTCCATGCCTAGCGCGCCCGCAACCTCTTCCGGAAAACATAGTTAACATTTTATTTACGACTCTCGTCGAGGCTTCAGCCGGCCGCCAACCTTCCCCCTGTAAGCCATGCTGGCTCCCAGACGCCGCGCGGCAGAAAAGTGCTAAACGGATGAGTCAACAACTGAAGGGTTTTGGTACGGCGCCGGCTTATCGGAAGAGTGACGAAGTCGCGGTCTTGCTAGCCCGAGCGAAGGTGTACCATCAGTTCGGCCACATCGCTCAAGCTCAGGCCGGGTACAAAAAGGTTCTAAAAAAGCGTCCAAATCAGTCAGACGCTCTGCATATGCTTGGGTTATCTGAGTATCAAAGCGGTAATTTCCAGTCTGCGGAACGATTGCTGAAGCGGGCTCTCGTGGTTCAACCCCAGTCTGTCGAGGCGTGGAGCGCTCTAGGCATCGTGCTTGCCGCGCAGCAAAGGCATGATGAAGCTCTGGCATGCTCCGACAGTCTCATCGCCTTGAAGGCAGATTTCGCCGACGCGCACTTCAATCGCGGCGTTATATTAGTGAGGCTCAGAAGTTTCGCGGAAGCGATCAGGAGCTACGATAACGCGATCACGATCGATCCGCAGCATGTGGATGCGTTAACCAACAAAGGCCAGGTGCTGCACGAGCTCGGGACATTCAACGAAGCCATCGTATGCTACGACAGGGTTCTGACTGTGAAGCCCGCCCATGTGCCGGCCCTTGTTAATCGCGGTGCCGCCTTCAAGGATTCACTGCAGGCGGAGAAGGCCCTTGCCGACTTCAACCTGGCGATCGCAATTGAGCCACACCATACCATGGCCTTGATCAATCGCGGCGAAACACTGCTCGATCTGAGGCGGTTTGGTGAAGCGCTCGAAACCTTTGACAGAGTCTTATCGATCAACTCAGGCCTCGCCATGGCCTGGCTTGGTCGCGCCAATGCGCTGATGATGACTAAAAAAGTGAACGACGCGCTGGAAGCCTGCCAGCGCGCTCTTGCGATCGAGCCGAATGCCATAAAAGCGCTCACGCAGACCGGTCAATGTCATGCGTTGCTTGGCGACGCAGAAGCAGCCATTTCGTTCTTCGATCGCTCGCTCGCCATCAAGCCGGACGAAGAGATCGCCTTGCAGAGCCGGATATTCTCATTGGATTTCAGCACGACTGGCGGCTTTGCGCAGCATCAGGCGGCGCGACACGAGTGGTGGCGCCAGATCGGCTCGAAGATTTCTGCGGCGCCTTGGTCGCACCACGAGAACGATCTCGATACGACCAGACGGATTGTCCTAGGATACGTTTCGGGCGATTTCGGGCAGCACTCGGCCGCATATGCCTTTCGGCCCGTGTTGGAGAACCACGATAAATCG
Organism: uncultured Alphaproteobacteria bacterium; assembly: GCA_963811915.1. Lineage (GTDB taxonomy): Bacteria > Pseudomonadota > Alphaproteobacteria > Rhizobiales > Xanthobacteraceae > Bradyrhizobium. The sequence goes on along the minus strand of CAWETC010000030.1, from coordinate 6,359 downwards.
CAGTTCGAGCTCATTTGCTATTCCTCCTCTCCGACCGAAGATGCGGTTACCAGCTCGTTTCGGCATATTGCCGATCGGTGGAGAAACGTTCAGCAGTGGTCCGACGATCAGTTGGCTGATTGCATCCGGGCCGACAAAGTCGATATTTTGATTGATCTGTCCGGATACACGCGTGACAATCGGCTGCGTACATTTGCGCGCAAGCCCGCTCCGATCCAGGTGACCGCGTGGGGCGATGGGACCGGCACCGGTCTTCCGACGATGGACTATCTGTTCTCCGATCCGGTAAGGGCCCCTTCGGAGGTGCGGCATCTGTTCGCTGAACAGATATATGATCTGCCGTGCGCGTTTATCATCGAACCGCCGCCAGCAGATTTGCGCGCCTCCGAGCCACCAGTGATGTCGAACGGGTATTTGACATACGGCGTTTTTACAAGGGCGAGCCGATTATCCAATGCCGTCATTAAAGTCTGGGCCGGAATTTTGCGGTCTGACGTTACCTCCCGACTGCTTATTAAAGATCATCTGCTGAACGACATTTCCATACAAAGCAGGCTGCTGGCAAATTTCACGGATCAGGGAGTAACGTCGGATCGGATAAGCTTGGTAGGAGCAACCTCCCGCAGGGAACATCTCGCGGCTTACCGGCACGTCGACATTTGCCTCGATCCGTTTCCTCATGGCGGTGGCGTCTCCACCTGGGAAACCCTGCACATGGGCGTGCCGGTCGTGACTAAATTGGGCAACGGTCTGTCCAGTCGACTTGGCGGTGCCATTCTGTCGGCGATCGACATGAGCGACTGGGTCGCTACCGATGATGATCAATACGTGGACATCGCCTTGCGATCAACTCCGGACCGGCTGAGGACGATCCGTAACGAACTTCCGTCTCTTATCGGGAAGCGCTGCAGCCCGGCCGCATACACGCTGGCGGTTGAAGATGCCTACCGGACGATGTGGAAGAAATATTGTGGCGGACAACAAAGCTAACTCTCGCTGCCGCAGGTATCACAAGAAGCGCGCGACCGACCATTGCCATGCCATTTCGCCAGCGGATTCGTCAGGACTGTCACTTGATCAATGACAGAACGCTTTGTGGAACATCAATTACATTACCAGAGCGGGGCAACAGGCCGATCAAATAGCAGGTTTGTTCATCCGGAGTTCCCTCAACGTCGAAAAAAGCATAAGGATCTGGAAGAGCCAACGAGGATTCCCCGCGGCACGCCGCTGGGGTTTCCTTTTGCGTCAATCGGATGGATAACCGGTCTCTGATATCGCTATCGCTTAATCCCGTGACGCCCGATCCCGTGAACCAATGACCGACAGACGCCCTCTCCTGCGCCAAATCTTCGACGCCGCCGTCGCCGCCGCCCATCCCGACGTCGTGCTTTCCGCGCATCTGCGCCCGATCCCGAAGGGCCGCGTGATCTGCCTTGCCGCCGGCAAGGGCGCGGCGGCGATGGCCGCGGCCGCGGAACGGCATTATCTCGAGGAATTGGGGCTGGCACCCGAACGGCTCGCGGGGATCGCGACCACCCGTCACGGCCATGGCGTGCCGACGCGCCGGATCACGGTGATTGAAGCCGGCCATCCCGTGCCCGACGAGGCCGGGCTGAGGGGCGCGGAGCAGAGCCTCCAGATGGCCGCGAGCGCCAACGCGGACGATCTTCTGCTGGTGCTGCTGTCGGGCGGCGGATCAGCGAACTGGATCGCGCCGACCGAGGGCGTGTCGTTTGCACAGAAGCAGCAGGTGACGCGGGCGCTGTTGCGCTCCGGCGCGCCGATCGGCGAGGTCAACACCGTTCGCAAGCATCTGTCGCGGATCAAGGGCGGCCGTCTGGCGCGCGCCGGCCAAAAGGCCGAGATCGTGACGCTGGCGATCTCCGACGTGCCGCATGACGATCCGTCCGCGATCGCATCGGGCCCGACGGTGCCGGATCCAACGACGCTCGCGGATGCGCGCGCCATCGTCGCGAAATATGGCCTCGCGGTCGACGACGCCATCCGCCGCGCGCTCGACGACGCCGGCAACGAGAGCTGCAAGCCCGGCAATTCCGCCTTTGCGCGGACGCGGTTTGAATTGATCGCGCGGCCCAAGACGTCGCTCGACGCCGCGATCAAGGTGGCAAGGAGCGCCGGCTACGCGATCGTCGATCTCGGCGCGGACCTCGAAGGCGAGGCCCGCGATGTCGCCGCCGATCACGCAAGGCTGGCGCTCAAGGCGCGCAGCGAAGGCAAGCGCGTCGCAATCGTCTCCGGCGGCGAACTCACCGTAACCGTGCGCGGCAACGGGCGCGGTGGCCCGAATCAGGAATATGCGCTGGCGCTGGCCGGTCTTCTCAGCGCCACCTCAGGCATCTCGGCCTTGGCCGGCGACACCGACGGCGCGGATGGCGGCGCCGGCAGCGCCGCCGATCCGGCGGGCGCGCTGATCGATCGCAGCACTTTCGCGAAAATGAAATCGCTCGGCCTCGCCCCGAAATCCTATCTCGACAACAACGACGCCACCGCCTTCTTTGCCGCGACCGGCGATCTCCTGCTGACCGGGCCGACGCTCACCAACGTCAACGATGTCAGGGTGATCCTGGTGGACGAGGCGTAAGCCCGATTGCCACGGGACGTCTTCGAGAGATTGTCCGCTACCGGACGGTTTCGAAAAAACCATTAACTTCCTGTTGAGCAATCTCGCAGGAATTGCCTGAAATCCCGCCATCGCAAGCCTGCAATTCACCAGCTTTGGTTTCTAATGCAGGGCTTCCTTGGGGCACCGCAGGATGCGGTAGGGAAACCACAAATGACTGATACGACCGAGCGCGTCATCAATTCCCAACCGGCTCCGCCGAGTTGGCTACTCGAAAAGGCCATCAACAATCTCTCGCTGGGACTGGTTATCTTCGACAGGCAGCGCAGGGTCGTGTTCTGCAACAAGCGGTACATGGATATCTACGGGTTGTCCTCCGAGCAGGTGCTGCCCGGAACTCCCCTGAGCAAGCTTATCCAGCGCCGGCTGGATATGGGGCACAAGGCGCCTTCCAATTCCGACGCGTATATCCGCGAGCGCTTTCGCGAAGCCTCCGCTCCGACCGCGACGATGCAGGAATTCAGCGACGGGCGTACCATTATCTTTACCATCTACCCGATGCCGGACGGCGGCGGGATGGCTACCCATGAGGACATCACCGAACGGGAGGAAGTCAACGCGCGCCTGAAACAACAATATGAACTTGGCAGGCAGCAGGAAGAGGCGCTGCGGCTGCGCAACCTGCAATTCGATACCGCGATCAACAATATGTCGCAGGGCCTATGCTTCTTCGACGCCGAACAGCGATTGATCGTGTGCAACGATCGTTACGTCGAGATGTACGATCTTCCACCTGAACGCGTCGGTCCCGGCACTCCGCTGACTGAAATTGTCGACATGCGTTTCGAAGCAGGAAGCGTCCCCGCGATGTCGAGGGAGGAATATCTGCGCTGGCGCGACCAGATTGCAATCTCTTCCAAGCCCGTCGACAGCATCGTCGAACTGCGTAGCGGGCGCACTTTCAAGATCCGTCATCGGCCGATGCCCGATTGCGGCTGGGTCGCCACGCATGAGGACATCACCGAGCAGCGGCGGTCCGAGGTGAAGATCGAATATATGGCCCACCACGATTCGCTGACCGATCTCGCCAATCGTGTCTTGCTGAACGAGCGGCTCGAACTCGCACTGGGCCAGATTCATCGGAACGAAATGGTGGCGATCCATCATCTCGATCTCGATCAGTTCAAGGCAGTGAACGACACGTTCGGCCATCCCGCCGGTGACAAGCTCCTCAAAATCGTGGCGGACCGGCTGCGCGGCCTGGTCCGCGAGACCGACATTATCGCACGGATGGGCGGCGATGAATTCGTCATCGTGCAGGCTCCCATCGCGGATCCCGCCGATGCGACCTCGCTCGCACAACGCATTATCCATCTATTGGGCGAACCGTTCGACATCGACGGCCAGCAGGTCCTGATCGGCGTCAGCATCGGCATCGCGGTCGGCCCCGGCGATGGCCTCACCTCCGACAAGCTGCTGCAGAATGCGGACCTCGCGCTCTACCGGGCGAAAGGCGACGGCCGTGGCACCTTCCGCTTTTTCGAACCGGTGATGGACCTGCAGATGCAGACCCGCCGCATCCTGGAGCAGGACCTGCGCAAGGCGCTGCCGGCCGGCGAGTTCGAACTCTACTACCAGCCGGTGGTCAATCTCGCGAGCCAGACGGTCAGCGGATTCGAGGCCCTGATCCGCTGGAATCATCCGCAGCGAGGGCTCGTCTCCCCGGGGACGTTCATTCCGCTGGCGGAGGAAATCGGCTTCATCGTCCCGATGGGAGAGTGGGTCATCCGCGAGGCCTGCGCGACCGCGGCCGGATGGCCGGGCAACAGCCGCGTGGCCATCAACATTTCCGCCGTTCAATTCCGCAATCCCGGCCTGCTGCAGGTCATCATTGGCGCCCTCGCGAGCTCGGGCCTCGATCCCACCCGGCTCGAAATTGAGATTACCGAGACCGTGCTGCTGCAGAACAAGGACACGACGCTGGCGGTGCTCCATCAGTTGCGCGCGCTTGGCGTGCGGATCGCGCTCGATGATTTCGGCACCGGATATTCCTCGCTCACTTATCTGCAGTGTTTTCCGTTCGACAAGATCAAGATCGACCGGTCGTTCGTCAAGGACATCACGGAAAACACCGGCTCGCTGAATATCGTGCGGGCGGTCGCCGCACTTGCAAGCGGAATGGGCATGACGGCCACGGCCGAAGGCGTGGAAACCCGTGAACAGCTCGACAGCATCACATCCGAAGGCTGCACGGAGATGCAGGGCTTCCTGTTCAGCCGGCCGCTGCCGGCACGCGAGATCGAGCGGCTGTTCATTTCAGGACAGGGCGATCAACAGGCTCCCGACCGCATCGTCGCGGCTTGATAGCTCTCACGATTTCCGGGGGGCCTAGAATTCTCGCGCGAGCCAGGCCGGCAATCCCGGCCGCGCGGTTGGTTGAGCGTATTCGATTTATGTCCCCCGGTAATCGCGCCTCAATGTCCCATGCCGGGCATCACGGTTCCGTTGTACACTTCGGGATCTTGCGCACCATCGACGATCAGAAGGCCGGCAAGTCCTCGTTCCACGCGAGCCAGCGCGTGATCCACGATCGTATAATTTCCCGGCACATGAAGCTTGAACTCGGTGATCACAGCGCCACCGGGCGCCACGGTGACGGTCTGAATGCCTTCAAGCGGCGGATTCGTCAGACCACCAAGATTATAGACCTTGTCGAAGATCTCACCGATCACATGAAAAGACGAGGTAAAATTGGGACCGCCCACGCCGAAGAAAAGTCTCACCGTTTCCCCGACCTTGGCATGCAGAGGATGCAGTTTTGAAATCGCGCCAACGGCGCCGTTGAAGACGAAATACTCCGGGCGCTCGTTCAACAGCTTTTCGACGCTAAACTCCTGACTGCCATGCTTGCCAAACGCGGCTTCCGTATAAATTTCCCCTTGCATGATGTAAAATTCGTGGTCGACCTGCGGGAGACCCGCTTCAGGCTCGACCAAAATCATTCCATACATGCCATTGGCAATGTGTTCGGCGACCATCGGCGTCGCACAGTGGTAAACGTAAAGGCCGGGGATAAGGGCCTTGAATGTCATCGATTTTTCCGCTCCCGGATCTACCTGCAAAGCCGCGGCACCGCCGCCAGGCCCGGTTGCCGCGTGAAAATCCACCGAGTGGATCATGTTGCTGTCGGCCGAATTCTTCAGATGAACATCAACAGTGTCGCCGACGCGGACGCGAACGAATGGGCCGGGCACTTTGCCGTTGAACGTCCAGTAACCGAATGTCGTTGCTTCCGCGAGCCGGCCTTCCTGTTCAACGGTGAACAGGTCAAGTCTGACAGTCTTTGGATCGCGCTTGCCGATCGGTGGAGGAAGGTCGGTCGGTTCGCGGGAAATGTCGGCTTCAACCAGCGTTTGCGGCGCAAGTATCGGGGTCACCAGAAACTGACCCTGCATGCCCGCCAATTGGTGACCGGGAACGCTGCAGAAATAGATGAAGTCTCCGGATTTCGTCGCGCGGAAAACGATCGTCGTGCTGGCGCCCTTGCCGTTCACCCGCGGCGATTTCGCATCCTGATTGGGAAATACGATGTCGTGTTCGGTGCCCTCCCCATTGATCAGGGTGAGTTGCACGATTTGTCCTTCGGCCGCGGTCAGAACGGGGTTTACCTTGCCGTCAATAGAACCGCCAACGCCGAGAAAGACCATTTTTCCTTCGGCGATTCCGGTACGCAAGGTGTACTTCGCGTCCGTGAGATAGACATCGCTGCCTGATT